>CAWEMP010000010.1:0-66047 GCA_963810205.1 uncultured Acidobacteriota bacterium | reverse complement strand
GCCTCCGCGCCGAACGGCGTGGAGGCCTCGAATCGATCCGTTCTCGGCGTTAGTACTTGGCCGCGGCGATGACGATGTCGTCGGTCTTGTTGTCGATTACCGCCACGCCGCAGGCCGTGTTCGCGCCCGTGCTGTCGAACTTGCAGCCCACGAGGCCGGACGCCTGCGACTTGCACTCGTCCTTGTCGACCTCGGCCACCCACCAGCCCGAGTTGGCCGGCTTCTTGTACACGTTGCCCTCGGCGTACACGGCGACGATCATTCCGCCCGAGCCCGTGCCTCCGTTCATGCAGGTGAAGGTTCCGTCCTTCGAATAGTAGAGGACCTTGTCCTCGTCGTCCCACAGAGCCTGGGTGTCGTCGACGTTGCCGTCTCCGTCGATGTCGATCTTCTCGGCCCACACCGAGTCCGTGTCGCCCGGCGAGTTGGTCGTGTTCACCCTGCCCTTCCCGATCGAGGTGCCCTTGGTCGCGTTGGCCGGGGGTGGAGTGCCCGCCTTCTTGACGACCGCCGAGGGGTTGACCTTCACCGGGGCTTGCGCAGCCTGGGCCAGGAGCGCCGAGGCGCTCATGGCGCAAACGGCGAAGCCGGCCAGAATCCTCATGACTCGAATCATCGGTGTCCTCCTTATATGTCGGCGAGAAAGCCTATCGCAGGTCCGTGAAGATCCGGCCGGAGAGATTCGGGCTGTCGGGTCTGGCGTTCGCGGATTGACACTCGTACAGCGGCCCATTCCACGGCCAGGGCTCGGGGCGAGACGGCCCATGCGTGATAGAAACTCCGAACACGTTCGGGGGAGGTAGAGATGCAACTGGGAATGATCGGCCTCGGCCGGATGGGCGCCAACATGGTGCGCCGCCTCATGAAGGCCGGCCACGAGTGCGTGGTGTGGGACATGAACGCGGCGAGCGTGAAGGAGCTCGCGGGCGAGGGCGCCGCGGGAGCCGGGTCGCTCGACGACTTCGTCGCGAAGCTGAAGCCTCCGCGCGCGGTGTGGCTCATGGTGCCGGCCGCGGTCGTCGACGCCTCGATCGGCCAGCTCGCCGGAAAGCTCCAGAAGGACGACGTCCTGATCGACGGCGGCAACTCCTACTACATCGACGACATCCGCCGGCAGAACGACCTGCGCCCGAAGGGCATCCACTACGTCGACGTCGGCACCTCGGGAGGCGTCTGGGGCCTCGAGCGCGGGTACTGCATGATGATCGGCGGCGACGCCGACGCGGTCCGCCGGCTCGACCCGATCTTCAAGACGCTCGCTCCGGGGCGCGGAAACATCGACCGCACGCCCGGCCGCGAGAAGGCCGGCGGCACCGCGGAAGACGGCTACCTCCACTGCGGCCCGTCGGGAGCCGGCCACTTCGTCAAGATGGTCCACAACGGCATCGAGTACGGGATCATGGCGGCCTACGCCGAGGGCCTGAACATCCTCAAGCACGCCAACGTCGGCAAGGGAAAGCGCGACGTGGACGCCGAGACGACGCCGCTGCGCAACCCCGAGCACTACCAGTACGACCTGAACCTGCCCGACGTCGCCGAGGTCTGGCGGCGCGGCAGCGTCATCGCGTCGTGGCTGCTCGATCTCACGGCCATCGCGCTCCTGAAGTCTCCCGGACCTCGCGAACTTCTCCGGCCGGGTCTCGGACTCGGGCGAGGGGCGCTGGACGATCCTCGCGGCCATCGACGAGGGCGTGCCGGCGGAGGTCCTGACCGCGTCGCTCTACGAGCGCTTCGCCTCGCGCGGCGAGGCCGAATTCGCCAGCAAGCTGATGTCGGCGATGCGCTACGAGTTCGGCGGGCACGTCGAGAAGAAGGCGGGCCAGTAGCATGGGCGCGGGGCCCCGGACCCTCTGCATCGACATCGGGGGCACCGGAATCAAGACGATGGTCGTCGACCCGGCCGGAAAGCCCGTGACCGAGCGTCTCCGCGTCGATACGCCCCGGCCCGCCACGCCGCGCGCCGTGATCAAGGCGATCCTCGGCCTGGCCGGCCGCCAGGGCGCCTTCGACCGGGCCTCCGTCGGGTTCCCGGGCGTGGTCCGCCGGGGCGTCACCCGGACCGCCGCCAACCTCCACCCGGCCTGGATCGGGGTCGACCTCGATCGCCTGCTGACCCGGGAGCTCCGCAAGCCCGTGCGCGCGGCCAACGACGCGGATGTCCAGGGCCTCGGCGCGGTCAAGGGCGAGGGTGTCGAGCTCGTCATCACGCTCGGGACCGGCTTCGGCTCGTCGCTATTCATCGACGGGCGCCTGGTGCCGAACATGCAGCTCGCGCATCACGCCGGCTGGAGAGCGAAAACCTACGAGGAGGAGCTGGGCAACGCCGCCCTGAAGAAGGCCGGCAAGAAGAAGTGGAACAAGCGCGTCAAGAAGGCGATCGCGTCGCTCTCGGAGCTCTTCAACTACGACCGCCTCTACATCGGCGGCGGCAACGCCGGCAAGATCGCGTTCGACCTGCCCGCCGGGGTCAAGACCGTCTCGAATCTCGAAGGCCTCCTCGGAGGCATCGCCCTCTGGCACGGGAAGGAGAACTCCTATGGCGTCCGCTGAGGCGCCCCGGTCGCCTCCGACGCGCTCGTCTTCTTCGGCGCCACCGGCGATCTCGCCTACAAGAAGATCTTTCCTTCGCTCCAGAGCATGGTGAAGCACGGAAACCTGTCGGTGCCGGTAATCGGCGTCGCGAAGTCCGGCTGGACCATCGAGCAGCTGCGCGACCGCGCACAGGCGAGCCTCAAGGAGTACGGCGGCGGCGTCGACCCGGCGGCCTGGGACAAGCTCGTCGCGCTCCTCCAGTACATCGACGGGGACTACGCCGACCCGGCGACCTTCGCGAAGCTGCGAGCGGCGCTCGGCGCGGCGAAGCACCCGACCCACTACCTGGCGATCCCGCCCAGCCTCTTCGGCGCCGTCATCGAGAAGCTCGGCAAGTCCGGCTGCGCCGACGGCGCGCGCGTCGTGATCGAGAAGCCGTTCGGCCACAACCTCGCCACGGCGCACGCGCTGAACGCGACGCTCCACTCGGTCTTCCCGGAAGAGTCGGTCTTCCGTATCGACCACTACCTCGGCAAGGAGGCCGTCGAGAACCTCCTCTTCTTCCGGTTCGCCAACACGTTCCTGGAGCCGATCTGGAACCGCAACTACGTCGACTGCGTCCAGATCACCATGGCCGAGCAGTTCGGCATCCAGGGCCGCGGCAAGTTCTACGACGAGACCGGCGCGATCCGCGACGTGATCGAGAACCACCTCCTTCAGGTCGTCGGATACCTAGCGATGGAGCCGCCGATCTCGGTCGACGCGGACCGCATCCGCGACGAGCAGGTCAAGGTCTTCCGCGCCATCAAGCCGTTCAAGCCCGAGAACGTCGTGCGCGGCCAGTTCACCGGATACGCGAAGGAGCCCGGGGTCAAGCCGGGATCGACCGTCGAGACCTACGCCGCCGTCCGGCTCGAGGTCGACTCCTGGCGGTGGGCGGGCGTGCCCTTCTTCATCCGCGCCGGCAAGTGCCTGCCGCTGACGGCGACCGAGGTGCTGGTGGACCTGAAGAAGCCGCCGCTCGGGCGCCTCTCCCCGGAGGAGAGCAACTACTTCCGGTTTCGGCTCGGGCCCCAGATCTCGATCTCGATCGGCGCGCGCGTCAAGAAGCCGGGCGCCGAAATGGTCTCGATGCCGACCGAGCTCGCCGCGGTCCGCAATGCGGCTGGCGACGAGGTGGAGGCCTACGAGCGCCTGCTGACCGACGCCATGAAGGGCGACCCGACGCTCTTCGTGCGGGAGGACGCGGTCGAGGCCGCGTGGGCGGTGGTCCAGGGCGTGCTCGACGACGCCACGCCCGTTCATCCGTATGCGCCCGGCTCGCTGGGGGCCGAAGGAGGCCGAAGAACTCACGACCGCCGTCGAAGGCTGGCGCGACCCGAGCGCCGGCCCGTGAAACCGGCCGAGACGGCCGAGGGCCGGCGGATCGCCGAGAACGATCGGCGGTCCGCCCACTGGAACCGCTGGGGCCCGTATCTCTCGGCGCGCGCCTGGGGGACGGTGCGCGAGGACTACAGCGCGAATGGGACGGCCTGGGACTACTTTCCGCACGACCACGCGCGCTCCCGCGCCTACCGCTGGAACGAGGACGGGATCCTCGGGATCTCCGACCGGCACCAGAAGATCTGCTTCGCCCTGGCGCTCTGGAACGGGAAGGACCCGATCCTCAAGGAGCGCTTCTTCGGCCTGACGAACTCCGAGGGCAACCACGGCGAAGACGTCAAGGAGTGCTGGTTTTACCTCGACGCCACGCCCACGCACTCGTACCTGAAGGGGCTCTACAAGTACCCGCACGCCGAGTTCCCCTACGCGCACCTGCTCGAGGAAAACCGGCGGCGGGGCGCGGCCGCGCCCGAGTACGAGCTCATCGACACGGGGATCTTCGCGGAGGGCCGCTACTTCGACGTCTTCGTCGAGTACGCCAAGGCGTCGCCCGAGGACGTGCTGGTCGAGATCACGGCCCACAACCGCGGCCCCGAGGCCGCGACGCTCGACCTGCTCCCGACGATCTGGTTCCGCAACACCTGGTCCTGGGACGGCTCGCCGCGGCCGAGCCTCGCCGTCGACGCGAGCCCCGGGAGGATCGTGCTCGAGGAGCCGGAGTACGGGCGGCGGCATCTGCAGTGCTCGGCGGATGCGGAGCTCCTCTTCACGGAGAACGACTCCAACACCGAGCGCCTCTTCGGCGCGCCGAACGCGACCCCCTTCGTGAAGGACGCCTTCCACGCGTACCTCGTGGGCGGCCGGCGCGAGGCCGTCAATCCAGCGCGCCGCGGCACCAAGGCGGCGGCGTGGACCCGCGTCGCGATCCCGTCGGGCGGCCAGTCTCGGATCCGGCTGCGGCTGACGGAGGACGCCCCCGGCCCGTCGGACTCGCTCGCGACCGACTTCGATCGGACGATCGACCGCGCCCGGGCCGAGGCCGACGAGTTCTACGCCGCCACGATCCCCGGCAAGCTCTCGGCCGACGAGCGCCTTGTCGACGCGCCAGGGCCTCGCCGGGATGATCTGGTCCAGGCAGTACTACGCCTACGACGTGCGTCGGTGGCTTCTCGGGGATCCGGCGGAGCCGCCGCCTCCGCCCGAGCGCCGGCAGCGGCCGCAACCGGGACTGGAAGCACGTCTACGCCGCCGACATCCTCTCGATGCCGGACACCTGGGAGTTCCCGTGGTTCGCGGCGTGGGACCTCGCCTTCCACTGCGTCGTGCTCGCGCTCGTGGACCCGCAGTTCGCCAAGGATCAGCTCATCCTGATGCTGCGCGAGTGGTACATGCACCCGAACGGGCAGATCCCGGCCTACGAGTGGGCCTTCGGCGACGTGAACCCCCCGGTGCACGCCTGGGCGGCCCTGCGCGTCTTCCAGATCGAGATGCAGAAGACCGGGAAGAGGGACCGCGTCTTTCTCGAGCGCGTCTTCCACAAGCTGCTCCTGAACTTCGACTGGTGGGTCAACCGCAAGGACGAGCTCGGCAACAACATCTTCCAGGGCGGGTTCCTCGGCCTCGACAACATCGGCCTCTTCGACCGCAACACGTCGCTTCCGCCGGGCTGGATCCTCGGCCAGGCGGACGGCACGAGCTGGATGGCGATGTACTGCCTGAACATGCTCGGCATGGCCCTCGAGCTCGCCGTGGACGATCCGGCGTACGAGGACGTGGCCAGCAAGTTCTGGGAGCACTTCGTTTACATCGCCCACGCGATGCACCACATGGGCGAGGATGGATTCAACCTCTGGGACGACGAGGACGGCTTCTTCTACGACGCGATCCGGCGGCCCGACGGTTCGCACGAGCCCATCCGGATCCGCTCGGCCGTCGGGCTGATCCCGCTCTCGGCCGTCGTCACCGGCGACACGAAGCTGCTCGACCGGTTTCCCGGCTTCAAGCGACGCATGCAGTGGTTCGCGGCGAACCGGCCGGACCTCATCGGCTCCTGCGCCTCGATGACCCGGCGCGGCGGAAGCGCGCGGGTCCTCTTCTCGCTCGTCACGCCGGAGCAGCTCCGCCGCGTGCTCCGGTTCATGCTCGACGAGAAGGAGTTCCTGTCGCCCCACGGGATCCGGTCGGTTTCCCTCTACCACCGCGACCACCCGTACTCCGCCAACACCGGGGGCGTCGAGCACCGGATGGCCTACGATCCCGGCGAGTCGACGACGGGCATGTTCGGCGGCAACTCCAACTGGCGCGGCCCGATCTGGTTCCCGATCAACTACCTCGTCCTCGAATCGCTCCGCCGGTACCACCAGTATCTCGGGGACGACTTCCAGGTCGAGTGCCCCACGGGCTCGGGCCGCATGATGACGCTGCTGCAGGTGTTCGAGGAGCTATCCCGGCGGCTGGCCACCATCTTCCTGCCCGGGAAGGACGGCGGCCGCCCCGTGTTCGACGGCATCGAGATCTACCGCAACGATCCCCACTGGAAGGACCTCGTCCTCTTCCACGAGTACTTCCACGGCGACACGGGAAAGGGCCTCGGCGCCTCGCACCAGACCGGCTGGACCGGCCTCGTCGCCAAGCTCCTCGACGAGCTCGCCGGCGAGACCTTCACGTTCAGCGTCAGCGAGCCCTAGGGGTCTGACGTGCATTTCGCGAGCCCGCGGAGGAAGGCTTCGGAGCCGCGAAATGCAGGTCTGACCCCGGGCGCCCCGCGGCTGGCGCCGAGCTAGTACCCGGGATTCGGGAAGCTGTTCCCGGTGTCGGGCCCGTACCACTTCTTGTTGTTGAGGTCGTAGCGGTAGCCCACGGCCGTGTACGGGATCCGGACGATGTCGAAGAACGTATAGAGCACGACCCCCCACCACTTGTCCTTCGGCACGTGGAGGGCCTGCATGACCTCGCCGAAGTTGATTCCGATCTCCATTCCGATCTGTCGCTGCCGAACGACCGGGTCGGCGTACGGGTAGCCCTTCGTCCCGTAGGTGATCGAAAACAGCAGGAAGCGCGCCGGGCCGGGGTTGAACCTCGCCCGTTGCCCGAGGCCGGCGATCTTGAGGTCGCCGGTGTAGATCTCGGCGGAGTAGTCCTTGCCGAGGCCGCCGACCGTGGCGGTGGGCGCGGGCACGATGCCGAAGCGGAAGCCGATCAGGTCGTCCAGCCGGAAGTGCAGGATGGCGAGGCCGGTCGCCGCGCCGAGCGTGTCGGCGGCGAGGTCCTCCCAGGAGAACCCGTACTTGTTGGTGCCGTCGCCGATCTCGGTCGCGGCGCCCGCGAGAAACGCCGTGCCGGCGGCGAGCAGGGCCGCTTCGTCGTACGAAGCGCGAAACGCCTTGTTGAACTCGTTCATGACCCGCGTCACGCCGTAGTACGAGACGAAGTGCGACGCCTTGTCCGCGCCTCCCGCGTAGGTGTTCTCGCCGAACCAGCCCTCGTGCGTGACGTGGAACGGGAAGTGCGGCTCCTCCTGGAAGGCGTTGAGCGCGGACCCGGCGATGGCGAGGGCGGCGCCGGCCCCGATCCAGACCCACTGGGGCTTCTTCGGCGGCGGGGCCACCTCCACCGCCGGCTCCTCGAGCACGAGCGGCCGGGGAGCGACGACCGCGCGGAACGATTCCCCGAACCCCGACCCCGCCACGAGCTCCGCGTCGACCCCGGCGCCGAGCGCGCGGACCGCGGGCGCCGCGGCGAGGAGCGCGGCGAGGAGGACCCGGCGTCGACGTCTCACGCGAGCGGCGCCGCTCCCCCGCCGGCGAGGTAGACGGTCCGGGACGGGAACGCGACCGAGGTCCCGGCCTCCTCGACGATGGCGAGGACGGACAGCAGCAGCTCCTCCTGTACGGCCAGAAACTCGGGCCGGGTGCCGACGCGGACGTAGGCGAAGACCTCGACGTCGAGCGACGACTCGGCCAGGCGCAGGAATCGCACGCGCGCGGTCTCGTTCTCCACGCGCGGGTCGGCGGCCAGCAGCTGGCGCACGCCCTCGAGCACGCGCCGCATCTGGGCGGCCGTCGTCCCGTACACGAGGCCCACGACGGGGTGGAACCAGAACTTGTCGCGACGGGAGAGATTCTCGATCGTCGATTCCATGACGACGCCGTTGGGAATGCTGACGACGGTCCGCTCTTCGGTCCGAATGCGCGTCGACCACAGCGTGACGTCCTCGACCTCGCCCTGCTGTCCGGCAATGCGGCACACGTCACCGACCTTGAGGGCGTTCTCGGCGAGGACCGCCACCCCGCCGAAGAGGTTGCCGAGCGTCTTCTGCGCGGCGAACGCCAGGGCGAGACCGCCGATGCCGAGGCCGGCGAGGGTCGCCGTCAGGTTCACGCCGAGGAGGGCCAGGCCCACCAGAACGACGACGACGAAGGCGCAGAGCTTCAGCGAGCGCCGGGCCAGCGTCAGGGTCGAGTGCTGCGCGCCGGTCCCGGCCGGCGCGACCCGGGAGATCACGCGGCGGCTCAGGTCGTCGATCAGACGCGACAGCAGCCACAGGAGGCCGGCCAGTGCGAGGAGCAGGAGGACGCGGTCGTAGTACAGCCGGTACAGCGCCGGCATCCCCAGCACCGTCATGGCGATCCGATGCAGGAGCAGCGCGAGGAGGAAGGTCGCGGGGCTTCGGGCCGACGCGACCCACTGGCCGGTCGGGCGCGCCGCGCGGAGGCGCAGGACCCGCAGCAGGCCGCCGATCGCTCCGACGCCGACCCAGGCGACGGCGAAGAGGACCGGCAGCAGGACGACGACGGCGATCAGCTGCCAGAGCGCCATGCCCCCCAGCCGCTTCTGCGCGAAAAACGACGGCACGTGATGGTCGATGTCGGGCAGCGACAGGACACCGAAGAGCCGGCGGCACTCCTTGACCGTCGGCCAGGAAATCAGCCAGACGGCGCCGGAATCCCGGCTCGGCACGCGCACGGCGAGCACGTCGACGAGGCCCGCGTCGCCGCGGAGCTCGCCGACCCGCTCGGTGTCGGGGTCGAGGCCGTCCTCCATCGTCCCGCGCGCCGAGCGGGAGAGCTTCTCGAAGTTCATCGTCACGAAGCGGTGGTCGAAGACGATCTGGAGCTCGTGCGCGATCGTCTCGCGCTCGGCCTCGAGGGAGCGCGGGATCTGGAGATAGGCGGCGGCGTTCTTCAGGCTCCCCTGCTGGCTCGCCCGCAGGAAGCCGAGCAGGCAGCCTCGGGGCGTTTCGCGGCCCCAGGGGTCGGCCGTGGCCTCCTCGGAGCCGGGCGTAGGCGCCGAGGGCGCCGTCGAGAGCGAGATCTGGCCCGAAAGCGGCGCCGACGCGAGAGCAAGGAAGACCGCAAGGCCGAGGATGGCCTCGCGCAGCGCGGCCCGCGAGGGGACCGGGTGTCCGGAGCTCATGCGTCGGGGATCTTAGCTGACGGGGTCAGCGGGCGCTCGACGCGCCGGTCGTGGCTTCCAGCACGCGGGCCAGTTCCTTCAGGGCTTCCGGGTCCGACAGGATCCCGACGTGGGTGTCGCCGTACCCGCTCATCCCCGTCGCCACGGCCTGCGCGCGCGGATCGAGCTGGCTCGCGAGCGCGATGGTCCCGTCGCCGGCGGGGCTCGGTCCGTGGTCGCCGGCAGGCCCCAGCCGAAGAAGAGGTGGAAGGGCAGATCCTTCGGCAGCGGTTTTTCGTGGAGCCGCGTCAGGAACGGGCTCCCGGCTGCGACGTCGATCCAGGACGGGACGAGCTCCGTCCCCCGCTTGACGGCCCCGGCCGCCGATTCGACGCCGCCGTAGGGCGTGTCGAACGACGCGTAGACCTTGAGGTACTCCGGCCGGCCCGATCGGCAGAGCTCGTTGACCGCGCGGCGGCCGACCAGCCCCCCCATGCTGTGCGCGACGAGAGCGAACCGCAAGTCCTTCATCTTCGGCTCCTGCGCCACCCGCTCGACGCCGGCCGCGAGCACGATCCCGACCTGGTCGAGGCGCAGCCCCGACGGGTAGTAGAAGAGCCAGATCTGGTAGCGCGACCGGTCGAGGCTGGCGATCAGCTCGCGGAAGTCTCGCGGCGTGCCGTCGATGCCGTGCACGAGCATCACCTGGACCTTGGAGAAGTCGGGCTCGCCGAGCGAGAAGAACCAGCTCTGCGTGCGCGCCAGGAACTTGTTGGGCTGGTACACGCCCAGCTCGCCCATCTCCGGCGCGAAGATCGGATCGTCCACCGATTCGACCACGAACGGCCGCGGCACGAGCTTTACGCGCAGCGTCACCGGAAACATCGAGGGATGGCCAAGGTCGAGCGCCACCTCGGGCGCCGCGACGAAGAGGCCGTCGGGCGAGTGCGCCGCGTCGACCTCGACCGGGTTCCCATCCGGGGTCCGGCCCACGACCTCGTCCTGCTCGTAGAAACCGTCTCCGTTGAGGTCCGCGAAGAAGACCAGGTCGTAGGTGCCCGTCGGCAGGAGAATCCCGAAGTAGCCGTTGAGCTGTATGACCTCGCGCGAGCCGACGAGCTCGTGGCCTCCGCCGGTGCTCGAACGCCGCGGCGAGGACCGGCCCGGTACCGGCGGGAACCGCGACCCGTCCCGTCAGGCCGTAGCAATCCTGGGGCGCGTACTCCTTTTCGAGGAGCAGGTTGCCGGGGCTCTTCTTTAGCTCGGCGCGTTGCTCCTTCTTTTCGCGGCGCCACTGGAGGTACGAACACCCGCCGGCGCCGGCCAGGATCGCGGCCGCCAGGGCGGCGGTGAAGAGTCGGGACGCTCGCAAGTCGGTGCTCGAGGTGGCCGCAGTCTATCGGCGGCGGACGAGCGCTCGCAACCGGACAGGGCGCGTCACGCGTGGCCGCTCTCTTCCTCCGGGCCGGCGCTCACCGGGCCGTGATGAAGCCGCCAGACGACGACGAAGTAGAGGATGGCGAGCGGGAAGCCCACGGCGAACCACTTGAGCGCCGTCGCGAGACCCGCCGGATCTCCGCCGCCGCCGTAGGCCGTCACGGAGAGCGCGCCGTCTCCGCCCGCGCGGAGCATCACCGGGAACACGCAGGCGGCCGTCGCGGTCGAGAGGCCAGCCAGGAAAGCGCAGGAGCCGAGGAAGGCCGCGGCCGCCCGGCCCCGCGCAAGCGCTGCGAAGACCGCCACGAGGCCCGCGAGACCGATCGCCCCGAGCACCCAGACCAAGGGCCGCGCCAGCAGCGCCGAGATGAAGGCCGGGTTGACTTTCGCCGTCGCGACGGTCACGAGGGGCCACAGCAGCGCGACTGCGGCGTACAGCCGCCGCGCGGCCCGACGGCTGCGGTCCTGGACCGCGCCGTCCGTCTTCCACCCGAGAAACACCGCCCCGTGGGCCGTCAGGGCCACGAGCGCGAAGACCCCGATCGACACCGTGTACCAGTCGAGGATGCCGACGGGCTCCCTCGCCGTGAAGTCGGTGAAGAGCGCGAGCTCGAACCACCCGTCCGCCGAGAGAGGAAGCCCGCGCAGGAGGTTGCCGAGGGCGGCTCCGAAGAAGACCGGGAGCAGCAGGCTCGCCACGCAGAAGAAGAGGTCGAACGTTCCGCGCCACACCCGGTCGGCCACGTGGCTTCGCAGCTCGATCGCGATCCCCCGGAGGATCAGGCACCAGAGCACGAGGAAGATCGCGAAGTAGAAGCCCGAGATCCCGGCCGACAGGACCCGCGGAAAGGCGACGAACAGCGCTCCCCCGGCGGCGAGCAGCCAGACCTCGTTGGCGTCCCAGAACGGGCCGATCGCGCCGAGGACCTGGCGCCTCTCGGCGTCGTTCTTCGCGACCAGAAGGTGCAGCGTCCCGGCGCCGAAGTCGAACCCGTCCAGCACGACGTACGCGGTCAGCATGAAGACCGTGATCGCGTACCAGATCTCAAACATGCCCTGCCTCCGGCTCCGCGCGCGATCTCGCCCGGCGACGAGGAACAGGTACAGCACGGAGAGCACGGCATAGAGGCCGCAGAAGCCGATGAGGGTGAAGAGGACCGTGCCCGAGTGCACGTTCGCGCTCGCGCCCTCGGCCGTCCGGAACAGCCCGTACACGAGCCACGGCTGCCGCCCGAGCTCCGCCGTCATCCAGCCGGCGATGACCGCGATGTAGGGGAACGGAAACGCCATCATGAGGACCCAGAGCATGCGACGGCTCGTTTCGAGCCGGCCGATCCAGGCGAGAACGGCGGCCGCGAGCATGATCGCCACGAGGATCGTCCCGAGCCCCGCCATCACGTGGAACGCGTAGTACAGCAGCGGAATGTTGTCCGGCCAGTCCCGCTCGGGAAACGCGTCGAGGCCCCGCACGTCGCTGTAGAAATGCCCGAACGCCAGGACCGAAAGCACCCCCGGCACCTCCACGGCATTGTCGAGTCGGCGATCGGCCATGTTGGGCTGTCCGATCAGGTTGATGCCGGCCCGAGGTCCGCTCTCGAAGCGGCCCTCCATCGCGGCGAGCGCCACCGGCTGGTGGCGGGCCACGAGCTTGGCCTGACGGTCCCCGGTCGGATAGATGACGAGCAGGCTGGAGACGAGCCCGGCCGTCACGCCGAGCTTGAGGAAGAGCCGCGCGTGCTCGCGGTGCCGGCTCTGCAGGAGATAGAAGGCCCCCAGCGCCGAGACGACGAAGGACGCCGTCACCACCGTCGAGACCATGTTGTGCGCGTACTGCGCGATCGCCCAGGGGCTCAGGACGAACTCGCGGAGGCTCTCCAGCCGCAGGGTGCCGTCGGGTCCCAGCCGGAAGCCCGCCGGGTGCTGCATGAACGCGTTCGTCGCCGTGATGAAGTATCCCGAGAGCCAGCTTCCGGCGAAAAGCGCCACGGCCGCGGCGAAGTGGCCCCGCCGCCCCAGCCGCTTCTCTCCGAAGACCAGCAGCGAGAGAAAGGCGGACTCCAGGAAGAAGGCGAAGAGCCCTTCCATCGCCAGCGTGTGGCCCACGACGTTGCCGGCGTAGCGCGAGAAGCGCGCCCAGTTGGTTCCGAACTGGAACTCCATCGGGATCCCGGTGACGACGCCGAAGGCGAAGTTGAGGCCGAAGATCCGAATCCAGAACCGGGCTGCGTCGTTCCACCTCTCCCCGCCTCGACGCAGGCCGAGGGCCTTCATCACGACGATGAGAAAGGCCAGGCCCATGGTCAGGACGGGGAACAGATAGTGGTAAACGATCGTGAACGCGAACTGGAGGCGGTGCCAGAACAGGGCTTCGCTCATCGCGGGATGCGGACGTCCCCGGCCAGCGGGGCGCTCGAGACGCTCATTGACCGGGGCACGTGGGCGTGAGTATATTCTCGGCCCCGTCGGGCGCCGCAACCGCCCGGTTTCCGTCGATCAGGAGGAACCGTGAAGACCCACGTCTTTGCCCTGCGTCTCTCTGCCGTTTTCGCCTTCGCCCTGGTCGCGGCACCGCTCGCGGCCGTGGACGTTCAACTCGCGGCCGTCCAGTTCCCCGAGGCGAAGAGCGTCGACCTGGACTTCGTCGCGACGAGCCGCGTGGCTCCCGCTCAGGCGGAGGCGGAGGTCGCCTTCAAGAATGGACAGGCCCGGGTCGAGATCTCGTACAAGAAACTGCCGCCGGCCATCCTGTTCGCGGGCGACGTCACCTCCTACGTGGTCTGGGCCGTGGCCCGCGACGGCGCGATCGAGAACCTCGGCGAGCTGATCGTCCGCAAGCAGAGCGGCGACGCGGAGTACCGCACGGGGCAGAAGGAATTCGGCCTCATGATCACCGCCGAGCCCTACCCCGCGGTCCTGAAGCCCTCCGAGCTGGTGGTGTTCACGTCGGTGGCGCCTCCCCCCAAGAAGTTCAAGAGCACGCCCGTCACGCTGTCGGCCTTCGCGCCGGCGCCCCGCCTCGGCAATCCCGACGATCGGCAGCATGGTCTACTCCGGGACCGAGTCGCTCGACCTCATCCAGGCCCAGAACGTCCTCCAGCAGGCGCAGCAGATGGGGGCCGAGAAGTACGCGCCGGACGCCGTGCGGGACGCCTCCATCACCCTCGCGCAGGCGACCAACTCCTACAAGGCCGGCAAGGACAAGCTCGGCCTCGACTACGCGCGCCGGAGCCTCTCCCAGTCCTCCGCCGCGATCCGCACGACGCAGCAGAAGCTCGCCGACGAGGCCGCCGCGGCCGCCGCGGCCCGCCGCGCCGCCGAGATGCAGTCGCTCGAGCAGCAGCGGACCCTGGCGCAGAAGCAGGCCGCGGACGCCCAGCAACAGACCCTCGCCGCCCGCGAGCAGGCCGTGGCGGCGCGGGAGCAGGCGGCCGCCGCCCAGCAGCAGCTGGCCCAGGCGCAGCAGCAGGCCGCGGCGGCGCAGCAGCAGATGACGCTGCTCCAGCAGCAGGCGCAGGTCGCGCAGCAGGAGGCCGCCGTCGCGCAGGAGCGCGCGGCCGCCGCCGGGCTGTCGGCCGAGGCCGCCGACGCCGCGCGTCGCGACGCCGATGCCGCCCGGCAGCAAGGCCGAGTCCCTCGCCTAGCAGGCGAGCGCCGCCCAGGCGCAGGCCGAGAAGACGACGGCCGAGGTCTCCGCGGCCGCCGCCGCGCTCGAGGCCCAGAAGCAGCAGCTCGAAACCCGCGTCGGCCAGACCGAGGCGGAGAACGCGCGGCTGCGCGCCGAGCGCAACGACCTCGCGGGGCGCCTGACCGGGGCGCTGTCCGAGGTCGCCCAGATCAGCCAGTCCGCGCGCGGTGTCGTCGTCAATCTGCCCGGACATCCTCTTCGACACGAACAAGGCGACGCTCAAGCAGAACACGCAGGTCGCGCTCGGCAAGCTCGCCGGAATCGTGTCCCTCTTCCCCAACATCAACCTCCGCATCGAGGGTCACACGGACTCGACCGGCGGCGACGCGATCAACGTTCCGCTCGCCCGGGACCGCGCGAACTCGGTGATGGCGTTTCTTCAGAGCCAGGGCGTGGCCGCCCGGCGCATGACCGCCGAGGGCTACGCCTCTCGGATCCCGGTCGCCGACAACGCGACACCCGAGGGCCGCGCGAAGAACCGCCGCGTGGAGATCATCCTGGCCGAGGGCGTGATCCAGGGGGCGGGACAGTAAGACCAGTAAGCAGTCGGCAGTAAGCAGTAAGCAGTCGTCTTCAGCGAGAGCGGGGCTCAAACCCCCGCTTACTGCTTACTGCTTACGGCTTACTGATTTTCCTTGTCCTTCTCGATCTCCCCGGTCATCGGGACGAACCGCACCGGGATGATGTCCTTCTCCGTGACGCGGCCGTCCTTTTCCCGGGTGAAGACCTTGAGCTCCTGGAAGAAGCCGCCGACCGGGATGACCATCCGCCCGCCCACGGCGAGCTGGTCGACGAGCGGCTCCGGGATCTTCTCGGGAGCCGCGGTCACGATGATTCCGTCGAAGGGGGCGTGCTCGGGCCAGCCCCGGTAGCCGTCGCCCGCGCGGACCGTGACGTTTTCGTAGCCGAGCTCCTTCAACTTCGAGGAGGCGGCCTGCGCGAGGTCCGGGAGGATCTCGATCGAGTACACCTCGCCGGCGATCAGGGACAGCACGGCGCTCTGGTAGCCCGAGCCGGTCCCGATCTCGAGCACCCGCGCGCGGGGAGGCAGCCCGAGGAGCTCCGTCATCAGCGCGACGATGTAGGGCTGCGAGATCGTCTGGCTGCCCCCGATCGGCAGCGGGTGGTCCTCGTAGGCGTGCGCGCGCTCCTCGGGTGCCACGAAGAGATGCCGCGGCACCTTTCGCATGGCGTCGAGCACGCGGGGATCGCGCACGCCGCGCGAGACGATCTGCGTATCGACCATGCGCGCGCGCCTCGCGCCGTCCCCGTCCGTGGGCGTGGCCTGCACGTGCGGCGCTCCCTTCCCCTGCGGATCGCAGCCGAGCCCCAGGCAGAGCAAGAGTACCGCCGTCGCCCCGGAGCCCGCTCCCCTCACGGGGCCGCCGGACCGTGGACGACGCGGCCGCCGACCACCGTCATGACGGCGGAAATGCCCGGGATCTCGGCCGCCGGCACGGCGAGCGGATCGCGCGAGAGGACCGTCAGGTCGGCGGCGTATCCGGGTTCGATCCGCCCGCGCCAGGATTCCTCGAAGGCGGCGAAGGCCGCGTCGGAGGTGAAGAGGGCGAGGGCCTCGGGCCGGGTCAGCTTCTCCGAAGGGCGCCACCCTCCCGCGGGCCGGCCGTCGAGACTCTGCCTGGTCACTGCCGAGTAGAACCCGAGAAGCGGGTTCTCGGATTCCACCGGGGCGTCGCTGCCGCCCGCCAGCCGCGCCCCGGCATCCTTCAAACGCCGCCAGGCGTACGCTCCGGCGATTCGCGACGGACCGACCCGGGCCTCGGCCCACGGCATGTCGGAGGTCGCATGGGTGGGCTGCACCGACGCGATGACGGCAAGTCGCGCAAATCGGGGGAAGTCGTCGGGGGCGATCACCTGCGCGTGCTCGATCCGCGGACGCCCGGCGCCGGCGGGCGCCTGCGGCATCGCGTCGGCGGCCGCCTCGAAGGCGTCGAGCGCGATGCGGTTCCCGCGGTCCCCGATGGCGTGGATCCAGAGCTGCCAGCCGCTGGCTTCGCGCCTGGCGGGCGATCTCGGCCAGGCGTTCCGGAGACGTGACGAGCAGGCCCGTCTTCCCCTGCTCGTCGGTGTAGTCGGTCAGCAGCGCCGCGCCGCGGCTCCCGAGCGCGCCGTCCGCGTAGGCCTTGATCGCGCGCACCGTGAGGAGATCCGCACCTGCGCCGATGCGGGCGCCCCGGGCCAGAAACCCCGGCAACGCGTCCGGCTCGGGCGAAACCGTCGCATAGACGCGGATGGGAAGCTTTCCCGAAGACGCCAGACGCTCGAGGGAGGCGATCGCGGCGGCGTCGTAACCGGAGGCATCCTGGATTTCGGTCAGGCCGGCGCGGGCACAGGCATCGGCGCCCGCGAGGAGCCACCGGTCGAGGTCGTCGGCGGACGGCGCGGGCATCGCCCGGCCGACGAGATCCATGGCATTGTCGACGAGAACCCCGGACGGCGATCCATCGCTCCGGCGCAGGATGCGGCCGCCGTCCGGATCTTTCGTCGCCGCATCGATTCCCGCCGCCCGGAGCGCCGCCGTGTTGACCCAGAGGGCATGGCCGTCCACGCGCCGGGCGACGGCCGGGCGGCTCGGAAACACGTCGTCGAGCGTTCGCGCGTCGGGAAACTCGCGGCCCGGCCAGAGATTCTGGTCCCAGCCTCGCCCTTCGACCCACGCTCCGGGGGGAGGCTCTTCGCGGACTCGCTCATCCGGCGCGCGGCGGCCCGGGCATCCGGGAGGCCCCGCAGGTCGGCGATGGAGCGCGCTTTCCCGACGCCGAGCAGGTGCAGGTGCGAGTCGGCCCAGCCCGGAAAGACGAACCTTCCCGAGAGGTCGACGGTTCGCGCCGCGCCGGCCATCGCGCGGGCCCGGGCCGGGTCGCCGACGAAGAGGACCTTGCCCCCCTCGACGAGAATCGAGACTCGGGCGGGTCGGGCGTCCGCCGACGTATAGACGACGCCGTTCTCGAAGAGGAGCGGGGCGGCCGGAACGAAAGCCGCACGGGCGGCGAGGAAAACGAAACTCGCGAGAAGCGAAATCACTCCGGAATCTTAACCGAGGCTCGCCGCGCGACTAGAGCCGCCGGACGACCAGAAGCGTCTGGTCGTCGTACTGGGGCACGTCGGCCGCGAACGCCTCGACCGCGTCGAACACCGTGGCCGTCAGTTCTTCCGGGCCCGTCCCCGCCGCGACGAGCGCCGTCAGCCGGTCGAGCCCGAATTCCTCGTCGGCGGCGTCCAGAGCCTCCGACACGCCGTCGGTGTAGACGCAGAGCAGGTCGCCGCGCCCGACCATCACGGACTCCTCGGTCCACGATGCGTTGGGAAACATGCCGAGGGGCACTCCCGTGGCCTTCAACTGCTCGATCCCGCCCGACGCGCGTCGCAGAAGCGCGGGGTTGTGGCCCGCCGAGACGTAGCGGAGCACGCCCGAGTCCGGCTCGATCAGTCCGAAGAAGACCGTCAGGAACTTGCGCGTGGCGGCGTAGCGCTGGAGGTGGCGGTCGATCCTCCCGATCAGGTCCGCGACCGTTTTCGCGTCGTCGATCTGCAGGTGCACGGCCGCGTGCACGGTCGACACGAGGAGCGCGGCCGGAACGCCCTTGCCCGAAACGTCGGCCACCAGGAACGCGAGCCGTCCACCCGAGAGCGGGAACCAGTCGAAGTAGTCGCCGCCGACCTGGCGGGTCGGGCGGTTGCGAGCCGCCAGCTCGAGGCCCGCGACCCGCGGCAGGTCGCGTGGCAGGATCTGGCGCTGGATCGCCGCGGCGAGCTCGAGCTCGCGCTCGATGCGTTCCTTCTCGATCGCCTCCTTGTGGAGACGCGCCGTCTCGATCGCGGCGGCCGCCTGGTTGGCGAAGAGCGAAAGCAGGCGCGCGTCGGTCGGCGTGAAGTCGAGCACGCGGCCGTCGCGCGACTCCTTGTCCGCCACGGCGAGAACGCCCAGGCGCCGCCCCGGCACCGAGATCGGGACGGCCAGGAACTTGCTGCAGCTGCCGTCCCGCATGGCGTCGGTCGGCGACTCGTTGTTGATCAGGCCGCCCTCGGGCAGCGTCCAGGAGACGCACTCCGGCGAGACGAGAATCTCGCCCCCGACGTTGCGCTCGAGGAGGATGTGGTCGGCGTCGTCGAAGAGAACGAGGCCGCCCTTGCCGGCGTCCGTGAGCGAGATGGATCGGAACAGGACTTCGTCGGCGAGCGCCGACAGATCGAGCTGGCCGCCGAGCGAGAGCCCGAGGTCGTAGAGGGACTCGAGCTCCAGCAGCCGCGCCTTGAGCTCGAACTCCGCGTCCCGCACCTGGCGCGCCAGCCGGTGGGCGCCGACGAGGGAGCCGAAGAGGAACGCGAGGAGCGCCATGTGCTCGGGGGACTCCCCGCCGGGCGCATCCGCGAGGCGCAGGAGGCCGTGGATTTCCCCCTCCGCGGCGAGCGGGAGCCAGAGGTGCCCCTCGCGCGTGAACACCCCCGCCGGCAGCGGCTCCGGGATCTCCCCCGGCTCGACGCCGCCGGCGAGCCGCTCGCCCGTGCGGACCCAGGCGTCCCGGTCGCGCACGTAGAGCGTGGCGTCCCGGGCGCCGGTCGCGAGCACCGCCGCCTCGGCGATGCGCGAGTGAATCGGAGAATCGCCCTCGAGCACTCCCCCGATCCGCTTCCAGAGCTCCTCGAGGCGCTCGGCGGGGGTCGTGGGAACCGGGGCGGTCATGGGTGCGGCCTCCTCAGGCCGGCTGGCTGACGCTCCGAACGGCGTCTTCCTGCGTCGGGTAGATCTCGGCGTACTGCGCCAGTCCCATGATCCGGAACGTCTTGTCGATCGTCGGGGTGAGCCCGCAGAAGGCCAGCGCGCCCTTCTTGTCCATCACCTTCTCGAGGACCTCGATGAGGATCGAGATGCCGATCGAGTTCACGATTCTCGTCTTCTCGAGGTTGAGGACGAGAGCGCGCACGCCCTGGTCCAGGTGCGCGTAGGCCTCCCGCGCGATCTCCTCGCCGCCCTGGTTGTTGATGTAGCCGTCCGTCCAGAGGATCGCCACGTCGCCCCGCCGCTCCGACGACACCTTGCAAGTCTCGCTCACTTGTATTTCCTCATTCGGATCCGCGTTCCCCACTCGCCGGACGTGATGTCGACGTCGTCCATGAGGCTCTTGATGATCTGGAGGCCCCAGCCGCGCTTGCGATGGCTGGCGAAGGTCTTCTCCATGGTCGGTTCCTCCACCCGCGCCTGGTCGAACCCCCGGCCCTTGTCCATGACCTCCACTTCCAGCCACTCTCTCCCCATCGGCTCCTGTCCCAGGCGGAACGTCAGGTGGAGCTGCTCGTCACGGCAGTCGGCGTGTTCGAACGCATTGATGCACGCTTCGACGAGCGCGAGCCGGACCTCGTCGATCTTATCGCGGGACATGGCGATGTACTCGCCCAGCGCCGCGGCCTGCGCGGTCGCGACGATCTCCATCTCCGGGGCGACCGGGATCGTCATGGAGACTTCGCGGGAGCCGGCGCTCGCGAGCCCGGGCGGAGCTGATCCCCCGTGCGACATGGGACGCTCGAGACTCCTAGAACCGGAGGAACAGTTGCAGTGACCGGATCAAGACTGCCGGCAGTTTATCGGACGCGGCGGCGAGCAGCACGAGGGAGATCTCGCCCGCCAGCAGGCCCCACAGGAGGTTGGGCACCTCCAGGGCTTCCAATCCGATCGCGAGGGCTTTTCTCATCACTGCGTCCCTCGTACAGCGCAAGAGCCCTGCCACCCGAGACGCAGGGTGCCATTGACTCGTAAAGCGATGGGTGTAAACGATTTATATAGATGTCGAGTCGATGGGCCAAACACGACAGTAGCGTATCACAATGTCACAGACCCGTATGACGGGGCAAGATACTGTGAAGCTAAGCTGTTGTAAAAACGGGTCTTATACTACTAAATGGGACAATTAGATACAGTATCCTAATGTCCCACCTGCCGTTTTCGGTAGAGCGTGCGCCGGCTGATGCCGAGGAGCCGAGCGGCCCGGCTCTTGTTTCCGCCCGCCAGTCGCAGCACCCGCTGGATGTGGCGATCCTCGAGGGCCCGGAGATCCGGGATCTCCTCTTCTCCCGAAAGCGGCGTCGGCGCCTCCGCCAGGCGCAGCCCCGGCTGAGGGAGCCACTGGAGGTCCTCGCGCCGGATGGTGCTCCCCTGGGAGAGCGCGGCGGCTCCCTCGAGCAGGTTCTCGAGTTCCCGGATGTTGCCCGGGAAGTCGTGCCCGAGGATCGCCGCATAGGCGTCGCGGTCGAGGGCGGGCACGTCCCGGCCTTCGCGCGCCGCGAAGCGCTCCAGGAAGTGGCGCACGAGCCGGGGGATGTCCTCGCGCCGCTCCCGCAGGGGCGGCAGCCCGATCTCCACGACGCGCAGCCGGTAGTACAGGTCTTCGCGGAACTCGCCCCGGGCGATGCGCTCGGGAAGCCGGGCGTGCGTCGCAGCCAGCACCCGCACGTCGATCGGCACCCGGCGGCGGCCGCCGACGCGCTCGATCTCGCGCTCCTGGAGCACGCGCAGGAGCTTGGCCTGGAGCGCCGGGGGCATGTCGCCGATCTCGTCGAGGAAGATCGTTCCGCCCTGAGCCGTTTCGAACTTGCCGGCCCGGGCCTCGACGCCGGTGGCGACACCGCGCTCGATGCCGAAGAGCTCGGACTCGAGCAGCGTCTCCGGCAGCGCCGCGCAGTTGATGGCGACGAAGGGCTTCTCGGCCCGGTCGCTTCGAGCGTGGATCATCCGAGCGACGAGCTCTTTGCCGGTGCCGCTCTCGCCCGTGAGGAGAACCGAGATCTTCGAGCTCGCCACGCGAGAAACGAGGTCGAGGACGCGCCGGGCGGCCGGGGAGTCGCCCACGAAGAGGCGCCCGGCCGCGGAACGCCCGGTCTCGTCGAGCAGGCGGCGGTTTTCCTCTTCCAGGCGCTCGCGCTCGCGCGTCAGACGCTCGAGGTGCCGGCGATTTTCGATCGCCATGCCGCAGAGGCCGGCGAGCGAGACGAGGAAGCGGCCGTCCTCCTCGTCGAAGGCCGCCTGGCCGCCGCGGCGGACCTCCTTGTCGGCGAGGACGAGGACGCCGAGCGCGCGGCCGCCCCCGAAGATGCGGGCGCCCACGGCCGTCAGAACGGGCCGGCCGAGGAGCTTGAACTTCTCCCGGCTGAGGGCCGTTTCGGCCTGGAGCACGTCCCGGAGGAACTCGTCCTGCGCCACGACGGCCTCCGCGGGCCGCTTGGGGAAGCCGACGCGCGCCTCGGCGCGCCGGGCGCCGCCGTCGGCGAAAGTCGCCAGATACCCCCGCGACGCGTCGAGCACGCCGACGACGCGGGACAGGACGTCCTCGACCAGGGCCTCCTCGTCCGGGAGCGCGCCGAGCGACAGCCCGGCGTCGTAAAGGGTCTCGAGAAGCAGAAGCCGGTGCTGCGTCTCGAAGTGGCGGGACTTCTCCATGGCCTGGCGGCCGCTACTTCGCGGCGGCGAGCACCTTCTCGCGACGAAGCTCCGCCACCGTCGCCTCGGCCTGGCGTGTCGGCGCCCAGTTCGCGTTCCACTTGCGGTTCTCGGCGATCAGCTTCTCGGCCTCGTCGAGCTCGCCCTTGCGCGCCAGCGCGAGCGCCACCCGGGCGCGCGCCTCGTAGATCGACCGCCGCTGCTCGAAGTTCTCGTAGGGAGTCGGCGGATTCGCGTTCTTCTTCCAGTACTCCAGGGCCTCCGCGTCCTTGCCCAGGGCTTCGAGCGCCAGGGCCGTGAGGGTGTTGGCGTGCGGGAAGTGCGGCTTCCAGCCGGGCGGGAGCTTCTCTTTCGCGAGCAGGGCCTCACGCCGGGGCACGAGGCTCTCGACGATCTTGAGCGTCTCGGCCGGCCGGCCCTCCACCAGGGCGGCGACAGCGTCCATGTAGAACGCGTCGAGCTCGGCGTACTTGCTCTCGTCCTTCACGGCCTTCGCCCTGGCCGCGAGCCGGAGGGTTTCCTTCGCGTCGCCGGCGTAGTAGGCGTCTCGCATCGCGCGGATCAGGTAGCCGCGCTGCATGTCCTCCGATTCCGTCATCGACGCGGCCTTCTCGTACAGCTCGATCGCCTTCGCGTAGTCGCCCAGGCCCTCCTGGCAGACGGCGAGATGCGCGACGGATTCGACGAAGTCGGGCTTGATCGCCAGGGCGCGGTTGAGGTTCTCGATCGCCTCGTTGTAGTGGCCCGAGTACGCCTGGACCTCGCCGAGAGAGTCGAACGGGTTGGCGTTGTCGGCGGCGATGAACTGGTACCGCTTGAGGTTCTCCATCGCCTTCTCGTAGTCGCCTCGGTAGCCGTAGTAGTAGCCGATCTGGTTGTAGGCGTCGGCGTTGTTCGGGTCGACCGAGAGCAGCTCTTCGAAGATCTTGATTCCGCGGTCGGAGTTGCCCTTGCCGAGCTCGTTGCCGGCGAGAAGCTGCGCCGAGCGCGTATCGGTCGGGTACTTCTGATGGATCTCGCGCGCGATCGTCACGGCGTCCTCGTGCCGCTTTTCGGTCATCGCCAGGGCCATGTCGACGTGCAGCCGCTCGCGCTCGGTCAGGCGCCCCTTCTCCCGGGCGGCCCGCTTCAGCAGCGCGGCGCCCTGGGATTGCTCCTTGGACTGGCGGGCGAGGCCGAGCATCGCCATGGCGAAGCTCGGGTCGAGCTCGAGGGCCCGGGCGTACGCCAGGCGCGCTTCCTTGAAGTAGAAGCGGTTCTCGTTGGCCACGCCCTCCTGGTAGGCCTCCCAGGCCGCCTCGGAGGTCGTGGTCACGTCCCGCCGGTGCGACATGAAGAGGGCGGCCGAGACTCCGGCCGCCAGGATCAACACACCCGCGGAACCGACCAGAAGCCAACGCCGTTTCTTCATTGGAGAACCCCTTCTAACCCGTTCATACGTATGGGAGATGGCCGGGTTTTGTCCCAGAATCGCCCAATAAAGCCCCCAAAAGGCCTACTCCACCCTCAGAAACAGGAAAGTCATGTCGTCGTATTGCTCGGCTCCTCCGACGAAGTCGCGGATGTCGGCCAGGACCCCGTTGGCGACCTCGTCGAGGGTCCCCCCCTTGCGGGCCTCGACCGAGGCCATCAGCCGCTCCTCCCCGTAGGGGTTCATGTCCGAGTCCATGGCCTCCGTGAAACCGTCCGTGTAGAAGAAGAGCAGGTCCCCCTTCTTGAGGAACAGCTCCCGGGTGTCGTACGGGACCTCGCGGAACGCTCCGAGCGGCAGCCGGTGCTCGGGAGGCTCGAGGAGGCACGGTCCGCCGTTCCCGGGCCGGAGCAGGATCGGGAGAGGCTGGCCCCCGATCGCATAGCGCAGGGTCATCGCGTCGGCGTCGAGGAGAAAGTACCCGAGCGACACGAACATGCGCCGCTTGATCGCGTAGATTCGGCGGTTGGATTCCTGAAAGAGGAGGCCCGGGTCCGAGGTGGTCAGCGCCCGGGAGTACACGATCTCCTTGGAGGCGACCATGAGGAGCGACGCCGGAACGGACTTGCCCGACACGTCGCCGATGACGATTCCCAGCCGCCGGTCCTCGAACGGGATGAAGTCGTAGAAGTCACCGCCGACCACGCGGGCCGGAATCGATCCGCCGAGGAACGCAAACCCGGGGACCACGGGGACCTGGCGCGGCAGGAGGCTGATCTGGATGTCGCGGGCGATCTCGAGGTCGCGCTTCAACTCCGCCTGGCGTGTCATCTCGTCGTGCAGCAGGGCGGTCTCGATCGCCAGCGCCGACTGGTTGGCCAGTGTCGAGAGCAGCGACAGGTCGTCGCGGTCGAACCGCTCCCCGGACAGCTTCTCCTTGAGCGCGACGACGCCCATGAGACGCTCGCGGTAGACGAGCGGGACGAGCAGCCGGAAGCCTTCCGCCGCGAGACGCTCGCGGAACTCCTCGCTCTCCCCGTCGGCGAAGTGCAGCGAGATCTCCTCGAGGTCCGAGGGCTTGCCCTCCTGGCGCAGCACGCGGCGGACCGCCGCCGACGGCGAGAGCCGGTCCTCCCGCTTGCCCCGCCGCTCGAGCCAGCCGTCCCGGTCCCGCAACCAGATGGAGGCCTTCTCCAGGCGCATCGTGGCGGCCACGCTCGAGGTCAGGTAGTCGGCGATTCGGCCCAGGTCGAGCTCTCCCGTGATCGCCTCGCTCATCTCCAGGAGCGCCGTCTGGTAGTCGAACTTCTCGCGGAAGAAGAGCTTGTCGAGCGGCGCCTGGAGGCGGCGCCGCATGACCTCGAAGAGCGAGATGCCGACGAGGAAGAACCCGAAGTTGAAGAGCGGCGAGGCCGACAGGCGCGAGGACGAGAAGACCAGGTTCGCCAGGGCGACGACCAGGGCGTAGAGCCCCAGCAGGACCGCCGTCGTCGCGGCGTAGAGGAACGTGCGGCGCACGATGACCCGCACGTTGAGCATCTGGAATCGGACGATCGCGTACGCGAAGGTCAGCGGTATCAGGATCATCGGGATGATCCCGTAGAAGGCGTACTCGTCGATGCCGAAGGCCGACGGCAGGACGATGAAGAAGAGCACGAAGGGGACCGTCCCGAGGATGGTCCCCACGAAAACGTGGAAGGCCTGGCGCCGCTCGCGCTGATCCTCGAGGGTGAAGGCCGAATGCGCCAGCGCCACCAGTCCGAGCACGAGGTAGTCGCCGAGCAGGATCCACGACGACAGCGGCGCGCCCGAGAGCACGGTGACCTTCTCGCCCCGCACCTGGCGCATCACGTCGTAGAGGAAGACGAAGGGCGGGACCGCGTACAGCAGGTAGAGCAGCGCCGGGCTCGTCGAGAGGAAGTCCTGGAGGCTCACCTTCCACCGCGCCGGAGGCTCGCCCGTCCATTCGTCGGGCCGGGCGAAATGGAGCCGCTTGGCCCGCGGAAAGATCAGGAAGAAGTGCAGGAACACGGCCGGCAGGAGGAAGAGGCTGACCGTCCCCGTGCTCTGGATGAAGATGTCGATCCACCAGTAAGAGGCCGGGCGCAGGCGGCAGACGAAGAAGAGCAGGAAGAGGACGCAGAGCAGGAAGAAGATCCGCGCGGAGCGCTCCTCGGGCACGCGCACGAAGACGAAGAGGCCGATGAGGAAGAACAGGAAGCCGACGACCACCGCA
This sequence comes from uncultured Acidobacteriota bacterium, assembly GCA_963810205.1. Classification (GTDB taxonomy): domain Bacteria; phylum Acidobacteriota; class Thermoanaerobaculia; order UBA5066; family Gp7-AA6; genus DAHUXD01. The sequence continues at coordinate 40,516 of CAWEMP010000010.1, read as the reverse complement.
TAGAGGTAGGTTCGCCCGCCGAGCCTCTCCGAGGAGAGCTCGAGCCGCACCGTGCGCAGCTCCCTGCCGGCCGCCGGTCCCGCGGCCTCCGGACTTCCGGGGCATGGCCCGTTGCGGACGAGGTAGTCGACCTTCTCCCCGATGCGGTGGCGCCGCAGCTCCGCCGACGCGTCGGAGCTGCTCTTGACGATGCGCTTGCCGATGCCCTGGACGCACTCCCCGGCCTGGATTCCGGCCTTCTCGGCCGGGCTGCCGGGCAGGACCATCCGGACCTCGATGCCCTCCCGCCCGTAGGGCAGCGGGACGATTCCGTCGTAGGGGCGGGCGGAAAACATGTCGGCGATCGACGCGATGGCGATCGCCAGGCCGACGAATCCGACGGCCAGGAACCACATGGGCCGGGATGCGCCCGTGGAGCGACCCTCGACCGGCACTCCTCTCCCCCCTTTACACCGACGGAAGCATCAGAAAGGTCACCATGTTAATGGCAATCCCGGGCCGAAAATGCCCGCTGCGGGTATTCTTCGGCCCGTGCCATTCGTCACGTTCGAGGGCGTCGAGGGCTGCGGAAAGTCGACGCAGCTGTCGCTCGCAGCGGAGAAGCTCCGCGCGGCCGGGCGCGTCGTGACGACGACCCGGGAGCCCGGCGGCACCCCGATCGGCGAGAAGATCCGCTCGGTCCTGGTCGACCCGAGTCACACCGCGCTCGACCCGATGGCGGAGTGGCTTCTCATCGAAGCGGCGCGGCGGCAGCACCTGCGCGAAGTGATCCGCCCGGCTCTGGCCGCCGGTCACTTCCTGCTGTGCGACCGCTTCACCGACTCGACGGAGGCCTACCAGGCCGCCGGCCGCGGACTCGACGCCGCATGGATCGCGCAGGTCGACGAGCGCGTGCGGGACGGCGTCATGCCCGACCTGACGCTCGTCTACGACTGCGACCCCGCGGAGGGTCTCTCGCGCGCGCGGCGGCGCGACGCCGCTTCCCCCGGGCGCTTCGAAGGCGAGGACCTCGTCCTCCACGAGAAAGTGCGTGCCGCGTTTCTCGCGATCGCGCGGCGCGAGCCCCGCCGGGTCGCTCTGGTTCCCGTGGAGGCCGGCGTGGAGGCGGTCTTCGCACGAACCTGGCGGATCCTCTCGGAGAGGTTCGGCCTGGCATGACGCTCGCCACCCCCGAGATCCTCGAGAAGCTCGCCGCGGATCCGGAGCGCTTCCCCGGCGCGTTGCTGCTGACGGGGCCTTCGGAAGCTCGCCTCGAGGAAGAATCGCGCCGCATCGCCGCGAGGCTGCTGTGCCCCGGCAACGACCCGGCCGCCGAGTGCGGAAGCTGTCGCCGCGTCCTGGCGGGAATCCACCCGGACTTCTTCTCCGTCGAGCCCGAGGGCGTCCAGATCAAGGTGGATCGCGTTCGGGAGGCGCTGGCGTTCGGGGCCGGCCGTCCTTACGAGAGCGCGCGCCGCGTCGCGCGTATTCTGCGCGCCGGCGAGCTGGGAGTCGAGGGCGCCAACGCCCTGCTCAAGTCGCTCGAGGAGCCCGGCGAGCACTTTCGCTGGATCCTGGCGACGAGCCGTCCCGAGTTGCTTCTCCCGACCATTCGATCGCGCTGCACCGCCGCCGCCATTCCCGCCCGGGGCTCCGAGGAGCAGGCGAAGGCGTGGATCAGCCGAGGGTTCTCCGAGGAGGACGCGCGGGACCTCGTCCTGCTTCGCCGGAGAGGCGGGCGAGCCGGACCTCGCGACGCGGCTGTCCGAGGGGCGGGCGCAGCGACAGGCGATCGTCTCCGCGCTCGAGGAAGGGCTCCTGGCGGACCGGCCCGCCGCGCTCCTCGTCCTGGGCGAGGCCGTTGCCTCACTGGCGAAGGGCGAGGCCGGGATCCTCGCGGAGATCCTCGCGGACGCCGCGCTCGCCGTCGAGGCCCCGCAGTCGCAGGCCATTCGTCACCGCTCGGTCGCGGGCAAACTGGCCGAGATCGGCCGACGGATCGGGCCAGAGGCGTTGCGGGACGCCGCGCTCGAAGCCGCCGACCCGCCGCGCGGACAATCGCAAGGGCAACCGGCGATTGCACTACGAGAAGGCGCTGCTGGGACTCTGGGAGCGAAGCACCCGGAGGTAAAAGAAAAACTCGAAGGAACGACGGGGAGCCTCCGGCCCAGCGGGCTCGGAAGGATTCGGGAAGAGTGCGGACCTGGGAGCTATCAGACTGACGGAAGGTGTGGCAAACTAGGATGGCAGACGCCGCCAAGCCCTCCGCTCCCCTAATCGATTCCTTCGAGTGCTCTCAGTATATGCCGAACCGCCGATTCGGGCACAAGTCGTCTTTGCAGCCCGGGTTCACGGCCGTTCGAGGCTGATCTCCACTCTCTCGGTCGACCCCGGCCCCACGTCCACCAGGCTGGCGTCGGAGGCAAAACCGGGCCTCGAGACGACGATGCGGTGAGGTCCCGGGGCGACCTGGAGCCCGCGGGCCAGCGTCGACAGCTCCTCGCCCGTACCGGCGAACCGGTCGTCGAGGTAGACCGCGGCGTCGCCCGGCTGGATGCGGAAAACGATCCGGCCGCGGGTCGCCGGAGCCTGGGGCGCGGCGACCGGGGGTTCCGGAGCCGGCGCGGGAGCCGGTCCCGTACCCGCCGGGGGCGCCGGCGGCGCGGACTCCGATTCCTGCACGCGCCAGGTGTCGGCGCCTGCGTCCGGCGACTCCAGGCTCACGGAGCCCGAAGCGCCCTTCGACTTGCCGAAAAACCGCTGGACGCCACCCTCGGGAACGGGAGTGTCGTAGGAGCCGTACTGCTTGGCGCCCGGGATCTTCTTCAGCTTGTTGTCGAGCTTGACGAAGCCGCCCGGCTGCGCATCCACGTCGACTGTCTGCGACTCGAAGCCCTCCAGGCGGAACTCGAGCTGATAGCGGCCCCTGGCATCGAGATACAGCATGTCGGGAAATCCGTCGAAATCGTCGGCGAGGCCGATGTAGCGGCCGTCCAGGAAAACGCGCGCCTCTTCGGGAGAGACGTCCGTCTTGACGGCCGTCCACGCCCCGGGCGAGGTGTTGATCGAGACGTAGCCTCCGGGGACTCCGCCGTAGTACGGATACCCGTAGCCCCAGCCGTAGGGATAGCCGGAGTAATAACCGCCCCATCCCCACCACGGCGAGAAACCCCACCAGCCGCCCCAGCCCCAACCATAGCCGTAGCCCCGGCCGTAGTAGCCGTAGCCGCGATAGCCGCCGTGATACCGCCGTGTAGCCGCCGCCACCGTGGTAGCCGCCGTAGCCTCCCCGCGGGCCGACGTATGTTCCGCCGCGCGGTCCGGAATAAGCGCCGCGAGGTCCCGAGTAACCGCCGCGCGGACCGCCGTAACTCCCGCCCCGCGATCCACCGCCGCCCGAAGGGCCTCGATGACCCTGGGCCATGACCATGGGGCTGACGAGCGACAGGGCCGCAACGACGACCGCGAGCCGCGTGAGCGCTTTCATGACGATCCTCCGATTGTCATTAGAGCAAAATTGGAGCCACGCGCATGATCAAATCCACCCACACAAGTTGAAGAAAACAATGAGGCTTGCAGAGGACACCCGCTCGCCGAACCCCGCTGGCTGACCTCAACGAAGGTCAGAACGTCACCCGGCGTGGAGGTCTCCGACCGCTTCGAGGCCGCGCTTCAAGCCGCGCAGGTAATCGTCGCGGAGAACGCGGTCGAGCGCGCGCCGGGTGCCGGGCAGCGACCCCCTCTCCGCCAGCGCCGCCCACGGCGGGAGAAGCCTCTCGGCGAGGCGGCGCCGCCGCGGGAGGAGCTTCGCCTGCGGCACGGCGAGGAAGTCGCCGAGCTCGGGATGCTTGCGATAGAAGATCGCCGCCGCTTCTCCCGCCTTCTCCTGCCTCCGCCGGAACGAAGCGAACGTGATGTCGTGGTAGTGGCGCGCCACGGCCTTCGGTCGGTAGAGCATGCGCATCCCGCGCTGCATCAGCCGGTAGGCGACCTCGATGTCCTCCCACGCCGCGTGGGGAAAGCTCGTGTCGAAGAGACCCGCCTCGAGCAGCAGCTCGCGCGGCAGCGAGACGTTCGAGGTGTAGAAGAAGTTGAACGGCACCTGCTCGGGGTCGCGGATCAGGCCGTAGCCGAACTGGAGGCCGTATTCGTTGATGTGGTGGAGAAACGGCGAGACGCGGAGGTCCCGCGGCCAGGTCGTGTAACCGAGGACCGCGACCGGATAGGGCCGCTTCTCCCCGTGCGCCTCCCCGTGGACCGCGAGCAGGGCCGGCTCGGGCACCGTGTCGTCGCCGAGAAAGAGGATCACGCGGCCCAGCGCCTCGCGCACGCCGCGGTTGCGCGCGGAGGCGGGCCCGCCGTTCTCCTGGGAGAAGAACCGGAAGGGATAGGTCGGGCGGTACTCGGCGAGGAGCCGGGGCGTCTCGTCGCCCGAGCCGTCGTCCACGACGACGACCTCGAACTCCGGCGGCGCCGTCTGCCGGGCCAGCGCTTCGAGCACGGGAAAGAGCGTCTCCGGCCGCCGGTAGGTCGGGATGACGACCGAAAAGATCAAGCGCCGCCCTCGAAGATCTCCTCGAGCGTCGTCCGCACGAGATCCGGGGCGTTCTCGAGAAACGGCGCGAAGAAATCCGACTCGAATCGCTCGTCCCCCGGGTAGGTCGGCACGATCCGCAGCGGAAACTTCGCGAAGATCTCGGCATCGGACCGCCGGCGCGAGGACTGCACGCGGCGCCGCTTCTCGGCGAGGGCCGCATGGTGGCGGTGGATCCACGCGAGCGCCCGCAGCTGCGCGACCGTCAGAGGGTCGTCGAGGCCCACGCGCGCCGCGAAGTCCTCCGAGATTCCCAGGAGCGAGCGCATCGCCGACGGCCGCCCGCCGGGAGACGCGTAGGGGTCGCGCTTCAATTCCGCCGCGCCCGGATTCCTCGCCGCGAGCATCTGGGCAATCCGTGTCAGAAACGCCATGAGCACCGACGGCATGAGGTCCCGGAAGTGCTCCCGGTCGAAGTTCTTGTAGGCCGTGGCGAACGCGTTCTTCTCGAAGAGAAATCCCCGCGAGAAGACGCCGAGAGCCTCGCCGGTCGCGCCGCCGCGGTGACGCGCCGATGCCCGGGGCTCGGCCAGGATGCGCCGACCCCCGATCCACTGCCGCCAGCCGAAGTCGACGTCCTCGAGGTACGCAAAATAGTCGTCGTCGAAGCCGCCGCCCGCGGAGAGAAAGTCCGCACGCCGGACCGCCATCAGCCCTCCGGAGGCGAAAAGCCGCTCCTCGCCCGGGGAGGCGGGAGGGAGCGCCTCGACCGGGCGTCCGACGTGGGCGGCGAAGGCGTGCCCGTCGAACGTGAGGAAGCCGTCGGAGAAATCGTTGCGCCGGCCCGTCCGGTCCGTCAGCCGTCCGCCGACCGCGGAGACGTCCTCCTCCGCCGCCGAGAGCGCCGCGACGAGGAGCCGCGGCGCGTCCGGCAGGACGGCCGCGTCGTCGTTGACGAAGAGGACGACGGGCGACCGCGAGGCCTCCACGCCCAGGCGACACCCTGCGGCGAACCCCACGTTGTGCGCCGAGGGGATCCGCCGGACCGCGGGGTGCCGCCGGAGGACTTCGTCCTGCGGCGTCCCGGAGGCGTTGTCGACCAGAAGGACCTCGGCCGTCAGCCCCTCGCGCGCGGCGGCGTCGAGAGCCGCCAGGCATTCGAGCAGGTGCTCGAGCCCGCGGTGATGGACGACGACGATCGAGACTTCCGGTGTCGGCACGACCGGCGAAGACTACTTGAAGAGCCTCGACAGCCGCGACCGGGCCGGCCGCGAGGGCGGCAGCGCGCGCCGGCCGGGGTCGACCCGGGCCTGGCGCAACCAGGTCGCCAGGGGCTTCGCGACGCTGGCCCACGTGCGCCCGCGGGCGAAGGCTCGTGCCGCATCGGACATCGCGCCGCGGCGCGGCTCGTCGGCCAGCAGCGCTTCGATGGCGGCCGCCAGGGCCTCGGCGTCGCGGGCACACTCGATCGCGGCGCCCGCTTCGGCGAGCTCGCGGGCGAGGGAGCCTCCGCCCACCGTCACCGAGGGAACTCCCCCCCAGGCGGCGTCGAGCAGGCGCGTCCGGTACGCGAGCTCGGCCTCGAGCCCGGCCGACGAGATCGACACGAGCAGGTCGCAGGCCGCGTAGAGGTCGGCGCGGCGGGAGTACGGCAGCCATGGGGAGAAGAGGATCGAGCGGCCGCCCGCGTCGATCGCACGCGCGCGATCGCGGGCCTGCGCGAAGACTCGCTGGGGCGTCGTCGCGGCATTGGGGCTCTCGAAGAAGAGCAGGCGCGCCGCCGGCTCGCGCCGGAGCACCTCGGGCCACGCCTCGAGCAGGAGCGCCGGGTCGTACCAGTCGTATACGCCGCCGAAGAGGACTACGGGCCCCGACCCCGCAGCGCCGACGGCGTTTCGCCCGGCCTCCCCGTCACCCGAGGCCGCCCCCGCGGGCACGCCGAAGGGTACGACCGCGAGCAGGCGCGCGAGCGCCGGGTCCTCCGGGAAATTGGTCGCGCCGATGCGCCCCGCCGTGAAGAGCGCCCCGGCGTAGAAGAGACGCTGCTCGTTGGAGGCGCAGAGGAAAAAGTCGCCGCGCGAAAGCGACAGCTCCAGCGTCGCATGGTCGTGGCGCGCCGTCGCCTCGCCGAGCGACCTCGCGTAGTGGAGGTTCTCGATCGGGAAGGGGTCGTAGAGATCCACGACGCAGGGCAGCTCCGGGATCTCGTGAAACCAGGAGTTGGCGGCATGACCCGACACGACGGCCGCGGAAGCCCCGCGCGCGGCCTCCGCCAGCCTGCCCGGCGCCGCCGCGACGACCGCGACCCCGCCGGCCACCTCGCGCGCCTCGCCGACGTCGTTTTCGACCAGGAGGCGCGCTTCGAATCCGGCGGCGCGGAGTGCCCGCGCCAGCTCCAGCGCCCGGATTCCCATGCCGGCCATGCGGGGGCGGATGGGCTCCGGGGCGAGAACGGCGATCACTCGGGCCTCCGCCTTCACCGCCTCCCTCGGAGCCGGTCCAGGAAGAGATGCAGTTTCCATGTCCGGGAGACGTAGATCTGGTTGAGCAGGCTGTTGAGGCGCTCGATCTCGACATGGGACGCGACCACCAGCCCGTCGTACTCCTCGTTCTTGGCGAAGACCTCGGCCAGGCGCGCGTGGAGGAGCTCGTTTTCGGCGGTCAGTCTCGCCCGGTCGCTCTGGCGTTCCCGCTCGGCGCGGCCGAGGGACTCGGAGAGCCGCCGATGGCTCTCCCGCAGGTACCGAAGCTCTCCCTGCGAAATGCCGTCCCGGTCGTACCAGAAGGCGACCTGCGAGCGCATCCGGTCCAGCACCCGCGCCAGGCCCGCATCGGTGCGCCGCGCGGCGTATCGTTCGAAGATCTTGCGCCGCGCGTCCTGGAACGCACCCGCCCCGGCCGCCACGTGCGTCGGGTCGTTGGAGGAAGCTTCGAACACCCGGTATTCGCAGGTCACCGCGCGCAGGTGCCGGAAGGGCGTCTCCGCCGCCAGGCGAATCAGGAAGTCCCAATCCTCCGAGTAGTCGAGGCCCTCGTCGAAGCCCCCGACCTTCGTGAAGAGCTCGCGGGGCAGCAGCAGAGTATGGATCGGGATGTAGTTGGCGAGCAGGAGGTAGTCCGGGTCGAAGTCGAGCGAGTACTGGAGCGTCCGCACGCGCGGCTCCCAGCCCGTTTCGCCCTGGCCGTAGACGACCGTCACGGCGTCCGAGTAGACGGCCGGTTCGGGCCCCTGGCGCTGCGCCGCGGCGAGGCGCTCGACGTGGTCGGGAAAACAGCGGTCGTCGTCGTCGAGAAAGGCCACCAGCTCCTGGTTCGCGAGGGCGACCCCGCGGTTGGCCGCCGCGGACCGGCCGCGGCGCTGCCTCGGCTCCTCCAGCTGGAGGTCGAAGGCCTCGCGGAATCCGTCCGTGACCTCTCGCGGCGAGGCTCCCCCGTCGTTGACGACGACGACCTGCGTCGGACGCGCCGTCTGGGCCCGCAGGCTCTCGAGCGCTTCGCGCAGGAGGGCCGGACGATTGCGCGTCCGGATCACGATGGACACCGGCGCCGGACCGCGCCCGGCGTCGGTGACGAGCGAGGGCCCGATCGCGCGGCGCAGCTCCTCGAGCGAGGTCGTGGAGGCTTCCGCGTAGGTGAGAACGCGGAATGCCTCCACCGGGCCGCGCCCGGAGAGCGTGAGGCGGCGATAGGCGTTCAGGCCCCGGATGGCTCCGGCGTAGTCGCGCACGGCCTGCTGGGAGAGGTAGGCGGCCAGCGCCGCGTCCTTCTTGTCGGCGACCGCCGCGATGTCGACGAGGGTGTTGGGCAGGATCGGGTGCGAGAGCTCGTAGAACGCGATCCGGACGAACCGGAACCGCTCGTGATCGGCGTCCCCGGCCCGCGAGGCGGCGACCTCCTCGAACAGCGCCCGGGCGACGGCGCGGTGATCCGGATGGATCTCGGCCGGGGACGGGCAGAGGACGAGGTCGGGCCGGAAGTCGAGGAGCTCCTCGCGAATCGCGGTCTCGAGAACGCCGCGCTGGTCCGAGAGACTCCGGTCCGGCAGACCCGCGAAGCGCGGCTCCTCGAGACCCAGCGCCGCCGCCGCCTGCACCGCCTCCTCCCGCCGGCGCGCGCCGTACTCGCGAGAGCTCTCCGGAGCGAACGCCTTCCTGCCCGGTTCCGTCGGTTGCGATCCAGACGCGGATCGCCTCGGCCTTCCCGGCGTTCCACGCCAGGACGCCCCCGGCGCCAAAGGACTCGTCGTCCGGGTGCGCGGCGAGGACGAGAATCCTCGCCCCGGTCAGCTCCGTCGCCTGGTAGGGAATCAGGGAGTCTTCACGCGGCATGCAAGTGACGCCAGTTTATCCGCTTCCGGCTCAGACCAGATCGTAGAGCGAGGGCACGAAGGCCACACGAGCGGCGAAGCGGAGCGCCGCGCCTTCGTCGAAAATGCGCGCGTCCATCGGGAAGCCCGCGTCCATGCGCTCGCCGGCGAGCGCCGCGATCGGAGCGCGGCCCGGGCCGCCCGGCGTTTCCCAGAACGCCAGGCTCTCCGCGCCGAGCGAGCGCGCTTCGGCCGCGGCGGCCGCAAAGAGGGGCGGCAGGTCGCGTCCGTCCGGCTCGCGCCCGACGTAGTCGACGACCGTGGAGGTGCCGTCGGCAACGGCCGAAAGCGCGGCCCAGCTCAGCATGTGTCCGGCCTGCTTGCGCCAGACCATGCGGTAGTGGCGCGTGGGCCGGGCGTGGAACCGCCAGTTGACGCGGGCGCGGTCGCGGATGGGGGCGTGCGCGGCCGCTCGCCGGGCGGCCTCCCAGAGGGGATCGAAGGACTCGTCGACGAAGTCCCCGCAGCCGGCATCGGGCGGCGGCGCCGGGAACGCCGCGAGCGGCGTCCGAACGACACGCACGGGAAACAACGTTCGCGTGCCGGCGATTTTCTGGGAGATCGTCAGCGCCCGCGGATTGGGGAACCCGTAGCAGATGGGAACGCCGTGGCGGCGGACGGTCTCGTAGAAGGCCTCGACCATCGCGCGGTAGACCCCCCGCCGTCCGCCGAGTCCCCGCACCGCCGGATCCGTCGCGACGTCGCCGACCGAGTAGAGCAGGCGCGGCTCGCCGTCGAGGATGAACCCCGCGCCCCAGCCGGCGTAGTGGCCGACGATCCGGCCGGCCGCGACCCCGACCACGCCGTACCACCCGTCGGGATCCCGGGCGAACTTCCAGCGCCACTCCTCTTCCGACAGCGGCGAACCGAAGACCTTTTCGAAGAGGCGCCGGATTCCGGGCGCGTCGGCCTCGGAGGCATCGCGGATCTCGAAGGCGCTCACGGCTTCTCCCAGACGACGGTCTCGAGCGGCCGGCCGTCGGCTTCCCGAAACGCTCGGAGATAGACGGGCCCCGGCGCCAGCGACTCGAGCACGTCCTCGGGAAGGCGGAAATCCCCGGCGAGCGGCGCCCCGGCGAAGGGGACGAGAGACGGGTTCGTCGAGACGGCCACCCACGCGCCCGCCCGGGCGGCGACGGCGGGTTCCGCGACTGTCCGCATCCCGCTCGCGCGCGGGGCGCGGGCGGCTCGCCGTTCGATGAGCCAGCGGCTCGCGCGGCCCCAGCGGCGCTCGCGGTAGAGGCGGCGCGAGACCGAACGGCGGCGCTCGGTCTCGGGATTGCGGGAAGAGCTCCGAGCGAAGAGGTGACGCACCCGCGCGCGCGGAGCAAAGCGCAGGGCCAGGCCGGCGGCCCGCACGCGGTCCTCCCACTCGGACTCCTCGTACTCGAACAGGAACCTCTCGTCGAACCGGCCGACCCGGTCGAAGACGTCGCGGCGCGCGGCGAGCACGGCTCCGACGAGATGGCGCGCGTCGCCGCCTTCCGTCCAGAGCCGGAGCGTGCGGCGGGCGTAGGCCGGGAACGAGCGCCAGCCGAGCTCGCCGAGGAGCGTCGGGCCCGACTCGGCGGGAAGGCGGAGCTGCCCGCCGGCGTCCCAGAGGCAGAGCGGCGCCGCGGCGCCCACGCCCGGTTCCTCGATCGCGGAGAGAAGCTCCGTCAGCGCCCCGGCGCCGAAGACGACGTCGGCGTTCGCGAGGACCAGCCGATCCGACTTCGCTCGCGCCAAGCCCGCATTGACGCCGCCCGAGTAGCCCCGGTTCTCTTCGAGGAAGACGCGGGTGTCCGCGGGCAGCCCTTCGAGCGCGCGGACTTCCTCCGGCCCCGACGCGCAGTCGACGAGGACGATCTCGCCGGCGATCGCCTCGCGCCGGAAGGCCTCCCGGAGCGACGCGACGCAACCGGCGGCCTCGGCGGCGCTGCGGTGGTTGACGACGATCGCCGTCAGGCGGGCCGTCACGCCGCGTTCCCGAGGATCAGCGCGCCTTCCCGCCGCATGCCGGTCACGTCCGTCTCGCCCACGACCCCGTCAGGGCCGCGTGGCCTCGAGGAAGAGGTTGAGGCCGAAGTCGCGCAAGTCGAGGTAGGAGAGCTCCGGGTGCTCGGACACGTTCCAGCGGACGCCGGCGACCGAGAAACCGATCTCCGCGAGGGCGCCGGCCAGCTCCGCTTCGTCGTACAGAAACTGGTGCTCGCCGTTCATGCGCATGTGCATGTTGAGCGCCTGGCAGGGCCCGGACGCCCCGAGCTCGCGCGCGCACCACGCGAGGCTCCGACGGTCGCCCCCGCGGTAGACCTTCTCGACGATCGCGGAGAGGTCCGGGGTCAGGATCCGCAGCACGCCGCCGGATCGGAGGACTCGGAAGCACTCCCGCAGCAGGGCGATCCCCGCCGGCCGCTCGACGTGTTCGAGGAGATCCTCGCAGTGGACGAAGGCCGCGGCGCCGTCGGCAAACGGCAGTCCGCGCGTGCAGTCGACCAGGACGTCGACCGCCCCCGAGGGCGAGACATCGAGGTTCCACCAGCCATCGAGCCGGTGGTCGCCGCACCCCAGGTGCAGCCGCGGAGCGGCGGGTGCGGCATCCGTCTGCGCGAGCGCGCGCGCCCGTGCCAGCGTCGCGAAGTACTCGAGGATGACGGCCTCGTCCCGGGCCGGGGCCTCGTAGTAGGCGCGCTGCAACTCCCGCAATCGGCTCTCGAGGTCCCGGAGCGCGGTGCCGGTGGCCGTGGTCACCGCGGCCTCGTCAGCCGGGAATCGCGAACTCGCAGCGCCGGCAGAGGAAGTCCTCCGGGGCCTCCTCGACGCCGTAGGTCCAGCGGCGCAGGCGCGCCATCGTGTCGCCGCCCAGGATCTCCGCCACGCTCTGCGTCTTCAGGTCGCCCACGGTGAGCTTCTCGTAGTAGTCCTGGCAGCAGAGCACGGCCGCGCCGGCGCCCGTGATGTGGAGGTGCTCGAACGGACGCGACCCGACGAGCTCGCAGCCGCGCAGCTTCTTCAGGGGCGGTGGCTCGATGACGTACGTGCCGCTGTCGGGGCGGCTGCGGATCTTGAACTGCTTGACGACCCAGCCCTTCGGCTCGAAGTGCGCCCGGATCTCGGCGACGTCGCGCAGATGCTCCTCGTCTTCCTCGCCGAGCACGACGATCGCCGTCTCCTCCGAAAGCTCCCGGGCGTGCATCGCGTCCATGTTCGCGACGACTCGCGCCAGATCGCGGGTGCCGTGCAGCTTCTCGTACCGCTCGGGCCGGAGGGTCGGAAGGTTCACGCCGATGTAACGGAAGCGCCCGAGGCTCTCGAAGAGCTCCGCGCGCTCCGGCGTGAACCCGGAGGCGTTGGTCAGCAGGCTGACGGGAAGCCCGCGCCGGAAGAGGTATCGCACCCGATCCTCGAAGAGGGGGTCGAACGTGGGCTCGTTGTAGTTCGAGAGCGAGACGACGACCGCGTTGTCGCCGAATGCGGCGACCTCGTCGACGATCCGTTCGAAGAGCTCCTGGGACATCACCTCTTTGTCCCTCGGGGCGACCGAGACCGGGCAGAAGGGACAGCGATGGTTGCAGGACGTGCAGGTCTCGAGCGAAACGTACAGGAGGTGCGTGCGCCGGGATTCGGCGAACGCATCCTCGATCAGGAACCGCTCGGCGCGCAGGTGCGCCAGGACCGAGGCGTCGATGCCGGCCGTGAGGCCCTGCTCGATCCGGGACAGGGCCCGGAAACCCTCGGAGTCCTTGGGCAACTCCGCTCCCGTCAACGGGTTGTACAGGGCCCGGCCGCGGTCGTGGACGTACGGCGACACGACCTCCGGCTCGGCGTCGGCCGTCGTCGTTCCGCTGACCTGGTACTCGGGTTGGCTCATCGTCGTTGTACGGAGGCAGGCGCCCCCGTGGCTATTCTAGCCGAGACCCTCGATCGTGGGCACCTGCCCGAGCGCCCGGCGAAAGGCGCGCTCCAGCTTCTCGGCCACGAAGGCCGAGTCGTACCGCGCCGCTTCCGCGGGCCCCGCGACCCGGGCGGCCGCGCGCGCCTCCGGACGAAAGAGCGCCGGCAGCGCGTCGGCCAGGCTCTCCGGGTCGCCGTCGCGGAAATACCGGGCGGCGTCGCCGCCGATCTCGCGCTGCCCCGGCACGTCGGAGAGCAGTGCCGGAATGCCGCAGGCGAGCGCCTCGAGGCTCGGCAGGCCGAATCCTTCCTCGACGCGCGAACCGCCGACGAAGACATCGCTCGAACGGTAGGCGAACAGCATGCGCTCGGGGGGAAGCTTCGCGTGATACTCGCCCGCCAGATCGAACTCGCGCTCGCGCGGGCCGGGCGGCGCGTAGGAGACGCGGCGCAGCCAGAAGCGGCCGCCCCGCCGCCGAAACTCCGCGAGGCCCCGCAGGACGACTTCGACGCCCTTGAACTCGGCCTCGAGAGGGCCGACCACGATCACGACCGGCGGATCCGAGGCCGGGCGTTCCGGTCCGGGCGCGAACTCCGACCGGTTGAACGCCTGCCCCACGTCGGTCACCGGTCCGAAGCCGAACTCCTCCAGGCGGCGCGCGAGGGACGCGGACACGGCGAGCTTCTCCGTCGGGAGGCGGTAGACGTCGGCGATCTCGTCGGCGCGTCCCTCGTCGCGATAGTGAGCGATGTCCCCCTCGTAGCCCTGCGACAGATGGAACACAGGCCCTCGCGCGCCCTCGAGCGCCGGCGGAACGGTGCGGTAGAAGGTCGCGACGCGGACGTCCGCCGCGGCGAGCTCCCGCGACTCGCGAAACGAGCTCCGCTCGAAGTGGGCCCGGACGAGCGGAAACCAGTCGGGCGCCGGCTCCGGGGAAACGACCGCCGCGCGGTGTCCGCGCCGGGCGAGCGCCTCGGCCTGCTGGAGGGCGACCTTCACGCCGCCGAAGAGGCCCGTCGATTCGAGCAGGTAGGCGATCCTCATCGCGCGCGTGCCTTCGCGATCCATTGGTACGTGCCGAGGCTCTCCCGGTCGGCGTCCGGCCACTCTGTAACGAGCTCGAGGAACGGCTCCCGATCCGGCGCGGGGGCGCCTGCCTCACCGTCGAGCGACTCGAGGCTCCAGCCCGCCTCCGCGATCATCTCCGCGAACGAGGACCGCGTAAACCAGCGCAGGTGGCCGACGTCGCAGAGCCCCGCCGGCACCGGATCGTGCCGACCGAGGAGAAGGTCACGGACGACGGAGACGTGGCCGACGTTCGGCACGCTCGCCACGAGGACTCCATCCGGGCTCGCGAGGCGTCGCGCCTGTGCAAGGGCCGCGACGGGATCTTCGAGGTGCTCCAGCACGTCGGCGAAAACGATCGCGTCGAAGCGCTCGCCGGCGGCCGACAGGCGCGGAAGCACCTCGGCCAGGTCGCCCTCGATCACGGCGTCGCAGCGGTCCCGCGCCCGGGCCGCCTGACGGGGGTCCTTTTCGATCCCGGTGACGTTCCAGCCGGGCCGGCGGGCCCGGGCCAGGGCGAGCCCCCCGGATCCGCACCCGGCGTCCAGGATCCGGGCCGGGGCTTCGGGAAGCCGGCTCGTCACCTCGGGGCGCTCCCGCTCGGACGGGTCGCCGATCACGAAGGCCGCCAGGCGCCGGCTGCGGGGAGAATCGAGTAACCTGAGAATATATCTTTCAACGGTTTCGGCTGTTCCGGGAGGCAAATCCGACGACGCGAAAGGCCACGGCCACCGGCGGACCGGCCTGTCGGGCACCGCGCGGCGCGGCCTCGAGCTCCCGCAGAGTGTGGATGACTTCCCCCGCCGCCGGCGACAGCGGAAGGGCGGCGGCATCGCGGACGACCGTCCAGGCGTCGATCGCGTCGACCGCGGCCCGGGCGTTCTCGCTGCCCTTCCAGTCGGCCACGCGGTCGGCGCCGGCGGCTCCCGCCCAGCGCAGCCGCGCCAGCCGCGATCCGTAATCGAGAGGCCCGGAGGGCGAGAGGAAGGCGAGCCCGCGCGTCAAGACGAGGCCGCAGCGCGCTGGCCGGCGTGGACTCCGCGCACCGGAGTCCGAGTCCAGAGGTGTCGCGGACGAAGCAGACCGACGACGTAGTCGGAGGGCACGACGGAGAAACCGGGCTTGAGGATCCGCAGGTCGTGCAGGTGAAGGGCTTTCTCGTCGCCGAGATAGACGTAGACGCGAAAGTCTCCCTGGGCCACGGGCAGATCCGGCACGGCGAGGCGGATGCGATGCCGGTTCTGTCCCGTCATCGGCGCCCAGGGCTCGTGGCGCGTGTCCACCGCGAAAGTCTGTACGCCGTCCTCTCGGTCGACACCGACGCGCACGTGAAACGCCAGAGACGGGTCGACCGTCTCGAACTCGACGTCGATCACCAGGGTCTCGCCCGACGCGAACTCGGTCCGGGCCAGGCCCGAGCCGTCGTGGACGAGGACCTCGGTCAGCCGGGCGGGCTTGCGGCCGTCGGCCGCGGACGCGGCGACTTCGAGAGGCGCGTCGTGTACGAGGCCCCGCTCCTTCTCCTGGAGGAAGGCCTCGTACCGTCGGACGACCGGGAGCGCCGCTCCGGAGGCGGCGACCTGGCCGTTCTTCAGCCAGATGGCCTCGTCGCAGAGGAGCGCGATGTAGTAGAGCGCGTGCGAGCAGAAGAGGAGCGTTCCGCCGCGGCGGTGAAACTCGGTGATCCGGTCGATCGACTTCTTCTGGAAGTATCCGTCGCCCACGGCCAGAGCCTCGTCCACGATCAGGACCTCGGCATCGGCGTGCGTCGCGACGGCGAAGGCCAGCCGCAGCGCCATCCCCGAGGAGTAGGTTCGCACCGGCCGGTCGAAGAAGTCGCCGAGCTCGGCGAAATCGCGGATCTCGGGCAGGCGCTTGCGGATCTCCGCGCCGCCCAACCCGAGGAGCGCCGCGTTCATCCGGGCGTTCTCGCGTCCGGTGAATTCCGGATGGAATCCCATGCCGAGCTCCAGGATCGAGGCGACCGTTCCGCGGTGCTCCACGCTTCCGGAGGTGGCGCGGGTGGTGCCCGCGACGATCTTGAGAAGCGTCGACTTGCCGGCACCGTTCTCTCCGATCAGGCCCAGGGCGCCGCCGCGGGGCAGGTCGAAGGAGACGTTGGAGAGCGCGTGGAACTCCCGGTGCCGCGGCCGCCTCAACAGCACTTCGGCCAGGCGGTCCGAAGCCGAGTCGTAGACCTTGTAGGTCTTGGAGATCGCGTCGGCACGGACGGCGAGCGCTTCGTCCATCACTCCCTCGTCGGCGCGGCGTTCGGCGTGGCGTTCATCGAGATTTCGAGCCGGCGGGCGAACCCCGGAGGGCGCCCGATGCCGCGATCTCGCTCATGTCGTCCCGACCATTCTAGTCCCGGCCCTCGGATCCCGGCCGCGGGCCTCGGATCGACGCGGCGCAAGGAAAAAGGGCCCCGGCGGGGCCCTTTTCCGAATCCGAGAGAGACGCCGGCCTTCAGTTGACGCGCTTGCCCTGGATGAAGACCGTGTCCGAGCTGATCTGGTCGACGGTGACGATGTAGGCGCCGACCGGGCTCCCCGAGACGGCCTCCACCTTGATCGTCATCGGGTTGCCGTCGATGCCCGAGAACACTTCCGAGACGATGGGAATCTGGGCGAACGCGCCGATATGTCCCGGGTCGTTCAGCGTGAAGTTCGCCGTCGAGGCCACCGTGCCGTCCTGTCGGAGGGCCGTGATCTTGACCTGCGTCGGGAGATCGCCCTGCGTGAAGATGCCGACGTTGGTGCGGAAGCGGAGGTTCGTCTGCGCTCCCGGCATGACCAGAAGGGCGTTGCTTCCGGGCGCCACGCTTACATCCGAAGTGTAGACCGAGAGCTGCATGCCCGCCGTGCCCGTCTCGAGGTCGGCGTAAATCCGCCCGCCGATGATGAGCGGGGCCGAGGCCACGTCCGGCGGAGCCGCGTAAGAAACCTTGAGGAGGCCGAGGACTGTGCCGGTCTTCAGGTCTTCCGGAGTCGCATCGTCGAGATAGTTGCCGACGACGTCGTCGATCGTGACGCCCTGCCCGGCGCCGACCTGAAGCGAGGACAGCACGATCTTCTCGTCCGTGCTGCCGGTCGGAGTGTAGTGGTACTCGAGGGTCAGGTTTCTCGGCAGCGACGACGGGTTGAAGAAGCGCAGGTCCGTCCGCCAGTGCGTGTTGGTTTCGGGGGTCTCGATGCGGCCGACACCCGAGATGTAGTAGTGGACGTCCGTGCCCGCGGCCACATCGAGTCGAGGCGTGTCGTCGGAAACCTGGACGAGGTCGTTGTTGCGCCGGTCGAGCACCGAGGCATAGGCCTGGAGCGCTCCCGTCGTCGAAGTCGCCCGGATGATGTAGCGCTTCTCGGGGTCGATATTCGGAATGATGTCCGTGTCGTTTACGCCGGCCTGGCTGTACGGCGGGACGCCGAAGTCGCGGCTGGCGACTTGCTCGCCGTCCTCCGTGAAGGCATCGAGGTGGAACAAACCTCCGTCGCTCGAAGCGTTGAAGAGCGAGACATTGAAGCGGTAAAGGGAGTCGTTGCGCAGCCCGATGAGCGTCTGCCCCGCCGCGGCCTCTGCGCTCTTCGCCGTGGTCCCGCCGGCCGTGAGACAGCCGACCCCCACGGGACAGCCGCCGCCGCCCGTGCCGCCGCCACCGCCCGTGCCGCCGCCACCACCACCCGTGCCACCCGTGCCCGGGGTTTGCGCGCTCGTCTGGCCGTACGGGCCCGTCACGAAGGACGGCAGCGCCGTTCCGTAGGAAGAGCCCTCGGCGGTGAAGTACACGCGGGTGGTCACGATCGGGACCTCGTTGCCGCCCGCGAAACGGGCGAACAGAATGCCTTTGCCCGCCCCGCGGCGGTCGAGGACCGCCGGATCGCCGACGACGTCGACGCCGGACCAGGACTGGCCCGCGTCGAGGCGGAAGCTCTTCAACGAGTCGAAGGGAAGGGTCGATAGATCCGTCGGGATCTCGTCGGCGAAGGACGCAAAGTAGAGCGTGACGGTCGTCGACGTCGTGCCCGGGTTGGTGATCGAGATGTCCGTCGCCCAGTCGCCCGCGTCGGAGATGATCGAGCCGGCTCCAGGAATCATGATGGCCTGGAAGTCGGGCGGCAGGACGTTGACGGAGATCTGGCCCGTCGCGGTCCCGGCGGTGACCGTGCCGTTGGCCGGAGCGGTCGCCGTCAGGGAGATGAGTTTCGTGCCCACGGACTTGTAGGCGTGCGAAACGGTGCGGCCGGAAAGGACCGTCCCGTCCGCGAAGTCCCAGGAAAAGGTCACCGCCGGATCGGGCTCGCTCGCGGTGAGCGTGAGGGTCCCTCCCGCATCGATTTTCCACGTGCCGTCGAGCGGATTCTGGGTGGCGTCGCCGCTGATGGTGTAGGCCGTGGACGGCTTGGGCGGTCCGACCTGGACCTGCTTCGAGGTCGACCTCGAGGTCCCTCCGGCCGAGGCCACCACCGTCACGCTGTAGCTGCCGGGAGCCGCGTACGTGTGCGACTGGGCATCCGCGGCCGTCGCCTTGGTGACGAGACCGCCGCCTGCGGTGAGGCAGCCGACTCCCACGGGGCAGCCGCCGCCGCCCGTGCCTCCGCCACCGGTCCCGCCGCCACCGGTCCCTCCGCCGCCCGTGCCGCCACCACCCGTGCCGGTCGAGTCGCCCCAGGTCCAGGAGTAAGCGACCGTCCCGGTGAAGTTGCTGGCCGTAGCCGTGCACGACACGGTCAGCCCGACGGGCGTGCCGCAAGTGAGATCAACGACCGGCGTGCCGCCGCCGCCTCCCCCGCCGCCGCCTCCTCCGCCTCCGCCGCCACCCCCGCCCGACGAAGCCGAGTAGGCATAGGCCTTGACGGAACCGGAGACGACCACCTTGATGTAGCAGCTCGAGCTGCACGCTGACGGCGTGAATTGCACCGGCCCCGCTCCGGGCGAGGTCCCGATCGAGGTGTCGCCCGAGGTCGACGGGTTGTTGTTGGTGCTCTTGAAGAACTGCGATCCCGGATGCGTCACACCCCCCGGCAGCGTCTCCTCATCGAACAGGTAGTAGCCCGTCCCGGTCGTGAGCTGGAAGGCGTTGAAGTAGGACGCGGGCTTCGTCTTTGCCTGGTCCAGGTAGACCCCCAGAATCGGACTGGGCGCAAACGTCGTGGCCGAGAACGGCAGCGACACGGAAAGCGTCTGTCCGGCTCCATGCGGGCCGGAGAAGTTGTAAGTGAGCGTGATCGTGTAGGAGCCGGCGCTGGCCGGAGCGGCCGCCTGCGCCGTTCCGTTCGGGAACTTGAAGGTGTCGGCCAGCGTGCCGGGCACGCCGCCCGGCGTGATCGCGTAGCTGACGCTGTTGAGCGTCGTCGTCGAGCCCTTCTGCATCTGGTTGGTGAGCGTCAGCGGCGAGTTGATGAGCACCGGGTTCGGCGCGAGCGAGAAGCTCGGAACGAGGTCGACCTGGCTGACGGGTTTGGGCCCCACGGTCACCTTGTAGCCGCCCGGGTAGGTCACCGTCAGCGAGAAACTCGTTGCGTTCGTCGGAACCAGCGGATTCAAGCCGGTGGCGGCGCCGCCCGGGGTGAACGTCCAGGCGAACGACGCCTGGGTGACGTTGCCCTGCGATCCGCTCGCGTCGGCGCTGCCGCCGGACAGGACCCGCAGGGTCTGGCCGTCGAAGCCCACGATCGAGATCTGGGGAGGCAGGACGTTCTTCGCCGGAGAAATGAACGTGTTGCTGTCTCCGCACGTCGCGCAGGTGTTGTGCGTCCTGAGCCCGAGGTAGTAGTTGCCAGCGGCCAGGGGACTCCCGATGCTCGCGTAACAGCCCGTGCCCGTCGACAGATTGCCGCCTCCGGAGAGTGAGGGGTCGCACGGCCAGTACGCCGGGTTGATGTTCGAAAGCCCGGCCGGAGGACCGCTCCACGCCGGATCCGCGAAATAGTTCGCCGGCAATCCGTTGAGGACGTTGATGTCCCACTGGATGCCGTCCACGGGCGGGAAGGCCACCGAGCCGTCCTGGATCTGCCAGACGTCGCCGAAGTAGTTCTTCGTCTTCTCGGCGCCCTGGCGCGAGGCGGCGGACAGGTTCGTCATCGTCGCGCTGGCCACCGGAGGCGCATTCGTCGGCGCGCCGGCGCGCACGAGGTTCAGGGTCTGATCGGGGTTGGAGGTGAGGTGGTACGTGAATCCGCCGATGTCCTCCTGCGGCGTGTGCGCCGGGAGGGTGTTGATCTGCGAGCCGACCGTACAGCCCTGCGCCGAGCAGCTGTTGAGGTCGACCGGGACCCACTTCCCGTTGCCCTGCTCGATGTAGGCCGTGTCTCCGATGATCACGTCGCCGTCGCCGAGGGAGTCGACGAAGGCCTGGCCCGAATAGCGCAGTCCGTTCGTGTAGCTGAGCTCGTAGACCTGGACCTTGTACGGGCCGGCGACGTTCCCGCAGTTGAAGTGCGTGCCCAGCGAGCCGATCGTCGAGACGACCCACTTGGGCGACCCGATGCTCGCCGCCACCGACTGAGCCGACTGGTGAAAGTCGCCGTCGCATTTCGTGAGGGCCGCAGGCTGGAAGCCCGGGTTCTTGTTCGTGACGGGCGAGACCATCCCGCCCGATACGGTCCAGCTGGACTTGGTCGTGTCGACGGCGTAGGCGCCCCACTGTTGCGCGTGGACGCAGAACGTGCCCGAGTAGACGCACTCTCCGATCGACATGTTGTGGCTGTAGGGAGAGATCGAGAACGTGATCGAGGGCAGCTGCGCGAGCGCGGATGCCGCCCCGGCGGCGAACACCAGGAGCCCGATGGCGAGCACACGACGACGGAACTGACTCATGAGCGTGGAACCCTCCGCGAGATGTCGCCGGGGCGACTAGAAGAAAGTGCCATGGGATCCGATTTCATCTTCCTTCACCACCATTTTGAAAAGGAACCTGAAATCAGACCTCTGCGCACCACCGAAAAAAGAAAACGGTGGGCGGGACCGATGTCCCGCCCACCATGTAAGAGACGACTATGGGCCCGTGCCCGTCGGGATGAGCGAAACGAACGGATCGTTGAGAAGGATGGCCGGGTCGATCGCGCTCGGGGCGCCCGGATCCACGACCGTGTTCGGGTTGCAGCTGTTCAGGTCGAGCTGCGTGCCCGGCACGAGGATCGAGAGGAACGCCGCGGAGCCTTCGAACGAGTAGTCCACCCAGGCCTGATCCATCCCCGTTCCGCCACCACCCTGGTTGACGAAATTCATCGCCACCCAGCCCGCCGGAGCGGTCGGGTGAGAGAAGTCGGCGATGTTGGTCTGCTGCGTCTCGAGCGGGAAGTTGAACGTCGGGCTCGAGCACGGCGACGGGCACACGCCCTGGGTCACCGTGTTCTCGTCCTCGTCGTAGAACGACAGCGTCACGACCGGCTCCTGGTCCACGCACTTGGGACCCGAGGAGGTGACGGGGCCGAGGAGGTCGGTCAGAAGACCGAATCCGGCGCGCCACACGCGGAAGTTCGACGTGATGAAGGGCGAGCTCGTGTCGAACCACCGGGCCGCGTAGTTCAGGCCCAGGGGCTCGCGCAGGTCGCCGAAGCCCGTGTCCCAAGCCGCCGCGAGGCAGATGTTGGTGACGGGGTCGATTCCCTGGCAGTTGAGCGGGTTGTTGACCGTCTCGGTCGAGGGCAGCCAGTAACGCGCGTAGAAGGTCCGGTACCGGGCGGCGTTCGCCTGCTGAGCGCCGAACGAGATATCCGACTCGAGGTTGACCGTCGACATCGCATAGGTCGGAAGGCCGGTGCCCGAGGTGAACACGATGTCGCCGAACATGTTGTTCTCGTTGCCGATCGCATCGTTGCTGTAGTAGGCCGACTGCGACGGGTTCGAGAGGTTGCAGTAGTTGGCGTGGTCGATCACGAGGTAACCGTGCTCGAGGCCGGCGAGAACGCCGTCGACGCCGTCGAAGTTCGGGCACGTGTTCGTGTCGAACGTGTCGTCGAGCGAGTCAAGAACCTGCATGTAGAAGGCGCTCGACTTGGTCCAAGCCGGGATCGGATAGAGCGTCGTGGCCAGAACGTTGTCGTTCGGGTCCGACGTACCGGCGGAAGGCGGCCGGAACCGGATGAAGCCGATTCCGGACGGGGACTGCGAATAGGTCCGCGAGTTCGGGTTGCGCTGGCAGGCATCCTGGAGCACGCCGCTAGAGTTGAACCAGCCGGTCTGCGGGAGCGTGCCCGTGAGGATCGACGACATCGCGAAGGACTGGACGTCGAAGCCCGTCAGAGCGATGTTGAAGTCGAGAACCAGCTCCGAGTGCTCGTTGAACACGTTGACGTGCGCGATCATCGGCGCCGAGGAGGCGTTTCCGATCGTCACGAGCGTGTCGCGCGAACCAGGACCGGTCCCGACGACGTTGCCGTCGGCGTCGACGCTGACCTGGAACCATGGCACCAGCAGCGTCGCCGCCGGGTGCTGATCGATCGTGCACGTGACGGCGCCAGCCGTGCTCGCGAGCGCGAACACCGCGACGATCGCCAGGCCGATCAGAAGGGTTTTCTTCATTATGGAGATCTCCTCGTTACAGTTGCAATTCGAAGACACACGATTAGCCATTACCCTCACGTTCGAAACGATCCCATCACCTCCCACCGCTTAGATTTTTAAATCCTACGCTCCAGAGGTTTTTTTCCTTTTTCGAGGCCGCACCGGCCCCGGAGTCTGAGAGGCATGATCGCCCCCGGTTCCTCTCCTGTCAAGACAAAAACGAGGAATTTATGCTCCGGGGTCATAAGAATGCACACAAGATGGTGAAAACAGGACTCTTACCTGCGATTCAGGTAGACGCTCCACCCACCCTTGGCGTTGGGGGTCATGCTGGTAACCGTTTTTGAGACAACGACATCGAGGCGACCGTCGCCGTCGAGGTCCGCCAGGCGAATGCACTGGCCCGGGGAATCGAGGGTGGGCTCTTCCTTCTCGGCCATCTCGAGGAACTCCCCGCTCGCCTGCTGGAAGAGAACCCGAAGGCGGTTCTGGACGGTATCCGCGAAGAGAACGTCGTCGAGCCCGTCGCCGTCGAGATCACCCATCGCAAGCGCGTATTGCTGAGTCTTCCCGCTCTTTTCGCGCCAGACCCGGTTTCTCGTCCAGCGCCCGTTCTCCAGCGCATAGATCGTGATGCCGGTCGCCCTCGCGTTTTCCGGTTCCCGGGTGTTCATGAGAAAGGCGTCCGCAAAGGCCGGGACGCGGTCCTTGCCGAACGTTCCGGGCGCCGTCGCGAAGTGATACGCGTAGATCTCGACGGCGTTGAACGGTATCGGCGAGAACGTCCCGTCGCCCACGTTCTTCCAGAGGAGCGTCAGGGCCCCGACGTAGTGGCTGCCGGTCAGCACGTCCTTGCGCCCGTCCGAGTCGTAATCCCAGGCCGACAGGGTGTTCGAGTAGAAGCCGCCGACGAGGCCTTCCTCCTTGAACTTCCACCCCTCCGCGCCCCGGTAGAGGTAGACGCGCACCTGGGCCGTCTCGACCTGTTCTCCCTCCTTGCGTTCCTTCTCGCGGTCCCTCGAGGCCACGATGTCCAGCTTGCCGTCGCCGTCCGCGTCGAGCAGGACGACGGCCTGGGCCGAGAAGTCCTGGGCCGGCAGCCCCTTGCGAACGATGCGGAAGCCGCCGTTTCCGTCCCCGAACAGGGCGACCACGCCCGACCCGTGTGTCGCGCAGGCGAAATCCATCTTCCCGTCGCCGTCGATGTCGCCGGCGGCCACGCCGCCGTAGGCGACCGTGAGCTGCGCCGGCTTTCCGTCCTCCGAAAAGGTGAGTGGCCATTCCGCGAAACGTCCCTTTCCATCGCCGAGCCAGACGTGAGGGGTTCCGTCTCCGATGCGCGGGGCCGGGGCCACGATGTCGAGCCGGCCGTCGCCGTTCATGTCGGCGACGACGAAGGAAGCACGCCACATTCCGCCCGGCGGCAGCCCCGTCTGCGCAACGGGTTCGAGCTTCACCCGGCCGGCGACCCGAGCCGGAAAGAGGTCGTCGAAGTCGGACAGAGGGACCGGAACGGGCGGCGGCTCCTGCCGCGGCTTTCTCGGATCCACGGGCTTGGGCGCCCCCTGCTGCTTGAGCGCCTCCTCATCCGGCAGGCGCTTCTGCCGGATGACGTAGTAGTAGTCGTCATCCTCTTTGAAAAACTCGACCGAGAATCCGAGGAGCGGATGCTTGATGCGCCGGTCGTCCACCTTGATGTACTCGGCCTTCGGCAGGCGAGTGATGACATAGGTGTCCGTTTCCTCGACGACATTCGGGTCGGTGCGTGCCATCGAAACGGGAGCGGTCGGCACCGCAGCGGGCGCCTCTGCCGCGGGGGCCGGCGTCGGCTTGGAGGATGCCGGCGGCGGGGCCGTCGGTTTCGGGCTGCCGGACGAGCAGGCAGCCGAGGCCAACACGGCCAAAAGAAGCAGAGCCTTCATTACGAGACCTCCTCAGCTATTCGTCGGGATTGCAGGTCGCCCCAAGGGGACGGTTCCGACGCCCTCCCAACCCCGTCCTGTGCTGCTTTATTCGCGGATTCGCCTACAGCAGGTCTGCAAAGTGCGGCCGGGCGCGCACGAAAACGGCGACACCGGCTGCCGCCGCGACCAGGGAAAAAACGGTCAAATAGGCCAGCGAGACCGCCTCGGGCGCCGTGTGGAGAGTGAAGGCCCGCCGGTACAGTTCGACCAGGTGGAAGACGGGGTTGGCCTCGATCCAGGGGCGGAAGCGCGCGGGCACCAGGGAGAGCGGATAGACGATGGGCGTGGCGTAGAAGCCGACCGTCAAGACGATGGAGACCGCATGACTCGTGTCGCGCACGATCGTGGTCAGCGTGGCGGCGATGCAGCCCAGGCCGAAGGTCAGGAGCACCTGCAGGAGGAGGGCCGGGACGAGCAGCGCGAGCCACGCGACCCGCAGATGTCCGAGCAGCGCCACGTACACCCCGAACACGGAGAGCGCGATGAGCTCGTTGACCACCGCCGCGACGACCACCGAGAGCACGAGGGTCTCGAGCGGGAAGACGGTCTTCTTGACCAGCGCCGCGTTGTCGATCAGAACGGAGGCGGACCGCGAGATCCCTTCCTGGATCGCCATCCAGGGCAGCAGCCCGGCCATGAGGAACTCCGGGAAGCTCGCGTATGCGCCCTCGACCGGCACCCGAAGAACGAGGGAAAAGACCGCGGTGTAGAGCAGCATCCACAGCACGGGGTTCGCGAATGCCCAGAGAAGGCCGAGGCCCGATCCGGCAAACCGCGACCGGAGATCCCGAACGACCATCTCCTTGAGCAGGAATACGTTGGAAGCGAGGCCCCGGCTGTTCCTTGAGCTCATTCGAGAGGGGCCCATTATAGGGGGGCCACCTATGGTTTAATAGCATTTCCAGGACAAGACATGTCTACACATTCGCCTCGTAAGGTCGCGCTGGTTGGCTCGCGGATTCGAGAGCTCCGCAAGGGCCGCCGTCTCACGCAGACCGAGCTCTCCGAAAAGATCGGCATCGCCCAGTCGGATCTCTCGCGCATGGAGCAGGGCGAGTACAAGGTCGGCCTCGACACGCTCTTCAAGATTCTTCAGGTGTTCGATCTGAAGATGGGGGAGTTTTTCGAAGAGACCGAATCCGAGGCGGAGCGGCAGGAGCGCGACCTCATGACGGAATTCCGGGCCCTCTCGGAAGTGGCTCGCATCGAGGTGCGCGACTTCGTGCGATTCAAGCAACTCCAGGAACAGGCCGAGTCGCTTCCGGAGCAGGAAGCGGGACGGCCCTCGGACGGCGAAGGAAAAGAAAAGCCTTGAGTTAGGGAGCTCAGAGCCCAAGAATGGACGGATCTAGGCCCCGGCCAGATGCCATGAGCGAGCGCCGCAAGCATCTCGAGTTTCTCCGCAAGACCGCCAAAGATGCAGTCTGGAGTGGAGACTATGAGCGCGCCCTGACGCTCTACGAGGATGGGCTCGCCCTGGCCCGCTCCTGGAAGGACCGGGACCTCGAGGACCTCTTCACCTGCAACCGGGCCACGACGCTGCTCGAGATGGACCGGCAGGACTTCGATCTGTCTCGCTTGAAGGAGATCGTGCTGCGCAGCCCGGGCAGCCAGAACGCCGTCCTCGCGGGTTACGCCTCGGCGCACGCCCACGAGGTGCGCGGAGAGTACGCCAAGGCCGCCTTCTATGCTCAGGGAGCGCTGGCCAAGAGCCGCGAGCTCGGGCTCGAAGAGTGGACGTCGGCCTCGCTCAATCTGCTGGCGAATCTGGAGCTCCACGAGAGCCACTTTTCGCAGGCGTTGTCGCTCTTCCAGGAAGCACTCGACGGCTACGAGCAGAAGGGCAACGCTCAGTCCTGCGAAGCCGCCGTCGTCGCCGACAACCTCGGCTACTGTCACATCGCCCTCGATCGGGTTCCGGTCGGTTTGCCGCTCGTCCATCGCTCCCTGTCGCTTCTCGAGAGCCTCGGCTCTCGCCAGGCCATGGACTACCCGTGCCTGGACCTGTGCTTCGCGACGCTCAAGCTCGGGCGAGTCGAGGAGGCCGAGGACTGGGGCACGCGAGCCCTGGGCCTGGGAACCGAGTTCGGCCGCAACGACGTCGTCAAGAACGCGCACTACCTGCTGGCGGAGACCTACAGCGAATTGGGCCGCACACAGCAGGCCGACGACCACTACGAGGCCCTGGCCGACTACTACCCGAGTTTCCCGGCGCTCAAGGACTATCTCCACCAGATCAGCCTGATGGGGATGATCAACCTGAGGGCATGATGAAGCGCCGCGCATTCCTCGGCTTCTTCCTGGCGGCGCTGGCCCTCGCCGCGCTGCCGGCCGTCGGCTCTGCCGCCGAGGAGCACTCCCTGCTGGCAGCCGATGGAACGCTCCACGTCGTGCGCGCCGGCCGCGCCGTGGACCTCGGCGTTGCCGATGCGGCCCCCACGGATTACGTCATCGACTGGGCTTCGCGCAGCCAGGACGGCTCGATTGCGACCGCGCTGATTCCGGGGACGGACTCGAGCGGCTACAAGCGCAATCTCCAGCTCGCGTTCGACGAACAGACTCAGACCCTGCTCGTCCTCTGGACCGAAGACATGTCCCCGTACACGCAGGTCCGGATCGGCGTGCTCCACGGCGGAACCTGGCTGAACTCCGGGCTCCTGCCGAGTCATGGCATCTCGGGCGCGTACAACCCGCGGATGCTCCTCACCCACCAGTCCGTGTCGCATCTGGACGATCACGACAAGGTGGTGACGACGACGAGCTCGATCCTCTCCGTCATCTGGTGGGAAGACGCGCAGTACGGACAGGCCCGGTACGCGAGCCTCTTCCTCGACGAGAACGGATTCGATCCGGCCAGCCTGGCCGTCTACGACCTGCCGGCGCTTCTCGGAGGCGGCGGCGAGACGCCGTATGGCGACATTCCCTCGGGAAGCTACCTCTTCCCGAGCCTGCAGGCCGACGGTCTCGGGGGAGCGGTCCTCGCGTCGTTCACCGACCTGCACGCCCAGAAGCACAAGGTGGTCCGCATCATCTACCCCGCCAACCAGGGCAAGCCCTCGGATCCGGCGAGCACCGACTGGAAGCGCCGTCACATTCCGATCCTCGGCGTGGCCTCCGAGGGACCGATCCCGATGAAGGTCAAGAAGGTCACGGGAGCCGGCGGAGAGGACGGCGCCGTGAGCACGACCGTCGGATCGGGCTACCGCCCGACGATGCACTGGCGCGAGGGGAATGCGCTCCAATTCACCCGCCTCGAGGGTTCGGATTGGGCTCCGGTGCGTTCGATCGCGCTGGACGACGCCATGACGTACGACAAGGCGCTCTCGCTCGTCGTCGGGATGGGTCAGCGCAACTAACCCCGCTTCCCGGGCTTCGAACGCCGGGCGCCCTTCCTCCGAACGCACGCGCCGACCTCCGCTAGAATCGACCCGGCCGGAGGTTCGCGATGGCGTTGCTCGCGGTGGGTGACAAGGCCCCGTCGTTCGAGACGACGGATCAGGACGGGAAGACCGTTTCCCTTCGAGACTTCAAGGGACAGAAAGTCGTCCTGTACTTCTACCCGAAGGACGACACGCCGGGCTGCACGAAGGAAGCCTGCTCCTTCCGCGACGCCTGGTCGCAACTGAAGCGCCGCAAGGTGGCGGTTCTCGGAGTCTCGGTCGACGACGCCAGGTCGCACAAGAAGTTCGCCGAGAAGTTTTCGCTCCCCTTCACCCTGCTCGCGGACACCGAAAAGGCGATCGTGAACGCCTACGGCGTCTGGGGACAGAAGAGCATGTACGGCCGCAAGTACATGGGGACCAACCGCGTGACGTACCTGATCGACGAGAAGGGCAAAATCGCGGCCGTCTGGCCGAAGGTCAAGCCGGACGGGCACGCCGAGGAGATCCTCGCGGCCGTCGACTCGAAGTGACGGCGTGGCGACGCTGCTCGAGCGCGTCCGCGGAATGATCCGCGGCGACGTGCCGCCGCCGCCCGTCGGTCAGCTGCTCGGCTTCCGCATCATCGCGGTGGAGCCCGGGCGTGCGGTCTTCGAGATGGAGGCCGGGCCGCAGCACGCCAACCCGATGGGCACGCTCCACGGCGGGATCTTCTGCGACATCGCCGACGCGGCGATGGGGATCGCCTATGCGTCGACGCTTTCGGAAGGCGAGAGCTTCACGACCCTGGAGCTCAAGATCAATTTCTTCAAGCCCGTCTGGAAGGCGCGCCTGACCGCGACCGGCCGAGTCGTCAAGCGCGGCAAGACCGTGGGCATGGCCGAGTGCGACGTCGTCGACGAGACCGGCAGCCTGGTCGCGCGGGCCTCGAGCACGTGCATGACGCTGTCGGGGAGGATGGCGGAGGGACGGTAAGAGTCGAGAGTCAGAGTCCTTTCGGCAGTTCCGCCCGCACGTCTCCCTCGTAGAGCGAATCCAGCAGAGTCGCCGCATCCATGCCGGCCTGGCTCTGCGTCTTCGGAATCATCACGCGCACGCTGTAGATGTGGTCGCCCGCTCCGCCCGAGCGCGGGTCCTTGACGCCCTTGCCGCGCAGGCGAAAGCGCTGCCGCCCCTGCGTTCCGGGCGGGATCTTCGCGGTCACGGTGCCGTGGATCGTGGGCACGCCGATCTCGGCGCCCGCGTACGCCTCCTTGACCGTGATCGGCACGATGCCGTGGATGTCGTTGCCGTGGCGCTCGAAGTACGGATGCGGCGTCACGCGCACGGTCACGTACAGGTCGCCGACCGGCCCGCCGCTGAGTTCCCGGACGCGCCCTTCCCCGGAACGCGGATCGTCCCGCCGTCCTCGGTGCCTTCGGGGATCTTGATCGCGCACGCGCTCGGACTCGGCGACGACGCCTTCGCCGCGACACGGTCGCAGCACACCGTCTTGCCCGGTCCGGCCCGTGCCTCCGCAGGTCGGGCAGGCCTTCTCGCGGCGCAGCGCCAGCGTCGCCGTGCCTCCGAGGACCGCGTCGCGAAACGGCACTTCGATCTGTCCCCGGCATGTCCTCGCCGGGCTGCGGCCCGGACGGGCGGCGACCGCCGAAGAGGTTGCCGAAGAGGTCCCCGAGGTCGCCGGTCTCGAAGTGGATGCCCTCGAAAGGGCCCCCGGCCGCCCCGGCACCTGCGGGAAACCCGCCGGGAAACCCCGGCCCACCTGACCGGGGGTCAAATCCCGCCCCGGGGCCGGCGTGGCCGAACCGGTCGTAGGCCCGGCGCTTGTCGTCGTCCTTGAGGACCTCGTAGGCCTCCTGGACCTCCTGGAAGCGCTTCTGGGCGGCTTTGTCGCCGGGATTGACGTCCGGGTGGAGCTTCCGGGCCAGGCGGCGATAGGCCTTCTTAATCTCGGCTTCCGAAGCCCCCTTGGGCACGCCCAGGACCTCGTAATAGTCGCGTTTGGCCATGCCCTGGCGGGCATTATAGCGACGCCCCTAATCAATTAGGCCATTGACAGCCAAACGGAGGCTAATATTATTAGTCTTAAGCTTCCAAGTATCTAATCTTATAAGGCACAGAAAAGAGCGTTTTCGCTCCATGAGCATCGACGAAATCGACCTGAGGATTCTCGACATGCTCCAGCGCAACGGGAAGTTGTCCCAGGCGCGGATCGCGGGAGCCGTGGGGCTGACGACGCCCTCGGTCAACGAGCGCATCAAGAAGATGGAGCGCCACGGGATGATCAAGGGCTTCGTCGCGCTCCTCGATCACGAAAAGATGGGTCTGCCTCTGACGGCCTACGTCGACGTCGCGCTGGAGCACCCCAGGTTCGAAAAGGGCTTCGTCGACGAGCTCGAGAAGCTCCTCGGCGTGCAGGAATGCCACTATCTGGCGGGCGATTTCGCCTATCGGCTGAAGGTGAAGGCCGCCGACCCGGCCGGGCTCGCCGACTTCCTCCAGCGCCGGATCCTGTCGATCAAAGGCGTGACGCGCATCCAGGCGCAGATCTCGCTCTCGGCCAAGAAGGAATCGACGCTGCTGCCGCTGATCCCCGACATGCTCGAGAACAAAGAGCCGAAGTAGGCGGCCCGATCCGCCGGCCGCCGCGCTCAGAATCTCGCGACCACTCCCCCGTCCGCGTTCACGAACTGTCGGTGCGGGTGCGCCGAGATGTTGTGGTACGTGAGCCGGATCACAAGCGAGACGTTCTTCCAGACCCGAAACTCACCGTCGGCGCCGGCGTGCCAGCCGAAAACCGTCTCGTCTCTGTCGGCGTAGGGCTGCGCGACCTCGGGCACCGCGTCGGGCCGAATTCCGTAGCCGCCGATGCCGGCGAAGAGTCCCGAGGTGAAGAAACCCTCCCAGAGGAGATACGACACGCTGACGATCCCGTAACCCACGCGCTCGTCGAGCTCGGGCAGCGTCAGGCTCCCGTCGGGCGTGGCGACCGTGGCGCCCGACCTGGACTGCTGCGTCCACATCGAGCCGTAGGTCAGGCGCAGGACGGCGCTCTCCTCGAACTTGTACTCGAACCACCCCGTCGCCTCGCCCCACTTGAACCCGGAGAACTCGACGTCGCTCGAGACGTCGTTCACGATGCCGGCCGATCCCCCGACCGCGAATACCTGGGCGGCCGCGGGCCGTCCCAGTGCGGCCGCGGCGACGCACGCGGCGAGCGCCGTCCGAATGATCTTCAATGGCTCCTCCCCTCGTGGCCGCACTCTATGCGAATGCGGCGGGCGGGATAAGGCTACAATCCCGCCGCTCGTTCTACGGACCGGAGTGCGGAAACGCTGAGGTCGGACGTCGTGATCGAAGTCGCAAGGGCCGCGGCGCGGTTCGTCCTGCCGTCGGACTGCCTCGCGTGCCGGGAGCTCCCGGTGGACCGGTTTTTCGAGGGAGGCGTGTGCGTGGCCTGCTGGGAGGCCCTCCCGGAGCGCGAGGCCGGGCGGTGCGCGCGCTGTGACGAGTCGCTGCCGGGCTCGATGGGGCCGGCGGTCTGCGGCCGGTGCCTCCTCGATCCTCCCGAGTTCGGGACGCTTCGCGCCGCGGTGCCCTACCGGGGCTCGGCCCGCGAGATCCTCCTCGCCTTCAAGTTCCGCGGCGCCGACTATCTCGGGTCTCGCCTCGCCGACGTCATGCTCGGCCGGCTTCCGGAGCCGGAGGCCGCCGAGATCGTCTGCGTGCCGGCGACCTCGCGCTCCCGGCGCGCCCGCGGATACCACCCGGCCGAGGTTCTCGCCTCCGCGCTGTCGCGGCGGCTCCGCATCCCCTTCGCCCGCCGGCGCCTCGTGAAGTCGCGCGAGACCGAAGTCCAGAGCCGCCTCCCCCTGTCGGAGCGCGCGTCGAACGTGCGCCTCGCGTTCCGGGCCGCGGCGCGCCCCGCCGCGAGCGTTCTCCTGGTCGACGACGTCGCGACTTCGGGAGCGACGGCGCGGGAATGCGCGCGGCGACTCGCCCGGGCCGGCGCGCGGCGCATCGACGTGTGGTGTTTCGCGCGCGCCTCCCGCGCCGACGCGCCGAGGGCGGGATGAAGGCCCTGAACGCGGCGATCGTCCGGACCCTTCCGCTCGTTCCGAAGCCGATCGTGCGGCGGATCGCCTCGCGCTACGTCGCCGGCGAGTCGCTCGACGAGGCCCTGGCGCTCGTCGCGCGCCTGAATGCCGAGGGCTGCATGGCGACCCTCGACGTTCTCGGCGAGGACGTCACGCGGCGCGAGGAGACCGAGCAGACGGTGGTCGACTACCAGAAGGCGCTCGCCGAGATCGCCGCTCGGCGGCTCGACTCCAACGTCTCGGTCAAGCTCACCGCCCTCGGCCTGAAGCTCGATCCGGCGTTCTGCCGCGCGCAGTTCGCGCGCATCGTCGAGGCCGCGCGCGCGCACGGCAACTTCGTCCGCATCGACATGGAGGACTCTTCGGTCACGGAGGAGACCCTGCGGATCTTCTTCGAGTTCCGGGAAAAGTACGAACAGGTCGGCATCGTGCTCCAGGCCTACCTCCATCGCAGCCCCGGCGACGCGCGGCGGGTGTCGAAGGTCGGGGGCAACGTGCGCGTCTGCAAGGGCATCTACGTCGAGCCGCCGCAGATCGCCTATCAGGACCGGGAGCGGATCCGCCAGGCCTACATGGAGCTCGTCGATCTCCTCTTCGACGCGAAGGGCTACGTCGGCATCGCGACCCACGACCCGGTCCTCGTCGAGCGGGCGCTCGCTTCGATCCGGAGGCGAGGCCTCGCGCGGCACGAATACGAATTCCAGATGCTCCTCGGCGTGGCCGGGACTCTGCGCCGCCGGCTCGTCGCGGACGGCCACCGCCTGCGCGTCTACGTCCCGTACGGGGAGGCCTGGTACGCCTACTCCGTCCGGCGGCTCAAGGAGAATCCCTCGATCGCCGGCCACGTCCTGATGGGTCTCTTCCGTCGCGGAGGCGGGCCCCGCTGAACGGGGGCCGAGACTGCCGATTTCCGGGACGAGGCGGCGCCTTTCCGGGACCGGCCCGCGGCCGCGCCGCGGCTCCGGAAACTCCTGAGGAATAGGGGCTTCCTCGCGGCCGTTGGCCTCGCTGAGGAGTCGCCAACACGGTGGCAATTGACACGCAGGAAATCTATACTCCCGAATTGGACCTTCGGGCCCGGCATATGACACGGCGCCAAGTCTCGCTCGCGTTCTCGGTGCTGCTCCTCTCCGGCGCGGCTCGAGTGGCGCTCGCGGGTCCGCCCTCTCCACCGATCTCTGGTGTCGTGCGTCACCAACAGGCGCCGGTCGCCGGCGTGCTCGTCATCGCGTACAACCTCGGCGACTCGTCGCTGACGCGCATGCGCACCGCCGACGACGGCACGTTCGTCCTCGCCTCGGCTCCCGTCGGCGTGTACGACCTGATCGCGTACAAGCGCGGATTCGAGCCCGCGATGCAGAGGCTCTGGCACCAGGCCGCCGCCGAGCAGGTGTCCGCGGTCTCGATCGCACTGACGAAGAAGGCCGGCGACGTCGCCGCGCCGCTCGCCCCCGCGACGATGTGGGACCTGCGCGAACGGCTCCCGACCGACGTGCTGCGCGAGCTCGGAATCGAAGCGCCTCCGGAAAACCCGGAGAAGGCCGCCGCGGCCGCTCCCGCGCCACGCATCCCGATTTCGCGCCTGGTCGCGGGCGAAGTTCAGACCATGACCGACGTCACGGCGGCGTCGACCAGCGCTCTGTCGCGCGCCGCGGTGGGCCTGCACGGCGGGCTTCCGAACGGATGGCAGTACGGCATCAGCGGCGACTACGCCGCGCTCGGCGGCGAGGTCGAGGAAGGCGAGACGACCGGCAACGCCG
Organism: uncultured Acidobacteriota bacterium; assembly: GCA_963810205.1. GTDB lineage: Bacteria > Acidobacteriota > Thermoanaerobaculia > UBA5066 > Gp7-AA6 > DAHUXD01. The sequence continues at coordinate 6,992 of CAWEMP010000010.1, read as the reverse complement.
CGGGCCTCGCGCTCGACGTCGCGCCGTCGGCGGCCGAGAAGGTCCGGCTCTCCACGCGACGCAACACGCTGTCGTTCGGCGAGAGCCCGGCGAGCCTCCAGTCCCACGCCGTCTCCTGGAGCCGCGGCGCCGAGGAAGGCCGCGTCGAATCGGTCGCTGCGCGCTACATCGAGGAAACCAACCTCTACCGCGCGACCGCGCTCGGCACGACGATCTTCCCGCTCGCCTCGCGCACCTGGGAGGTCAACGGCCAGTACAGCCGCGCGGCGACGGACGCGCCGGGCGTGTCGGTTGCGATGACCTACCGACACCGCGAAGCGACCGTGGGCCCATCCGGCGTGGGTGTCGACGGAGCCTTCTACCAGTCGGCGCCGGATGCGGACCTCGCGGCGGGCACCTCCGTGAAGGTCACCGATCAGATCCAGCTCCAGGGCGGTGTCGTCGCCCGCTACATGGGCAGCGGCACGTCGGCCTACGGAATCGCACCGACGGCGAGCGCCAGCTACGACTTCGGCCCCGCCACCCTCTACGTCCGCGGCCTCTATCGCGTCGCCGGGTCGACCGCGAACCCGACGGTCATGCCGCGCGTGGGCTCGATCGAGGACAGCCTCGAGCCGGCCGCCACGCAGTCCTACGCCGTGGGCGTCTCGCAGCGCGCCGGCGCCGACTCGATGCTGCAGTTGGAGGTCTCGCAGCAGCGCATGGGCGAGCTGGTGCGGGCCTTCTTCGAAGGCGACTTCCTGACGGACTTCGACAGCGTCTACCTGCTCGACGGGAATTCCGTGCGGCAGTACAGGGCCACTCTCGAGAAGCGCCTCACCGACACGCTCGCCGGCAGCCTTTCGGTGCGCTACGGCTCGATCGACGGCGAGGTGTCGCCGCAGTCGAGCGTCTCCTACGGCATCACGTCCAACAGCGGCCACTTCTATTCCGCCCGCGCCGCGATCCAGGTTCTCCCGACGCGGACCGGCATCGCGGTCCTGGTGCGCAGCCTCCGGCAAGACCTCCAGACGCCCGCCGCTATGCTGGCCAACGATTCCGACAAGCTCGCTCTCTCGGTCGCGCAGGACCTCTCGATCATCGGCCTGACGCCCTTCGGCGCCGACTGGAAGCTGCTCGTCGCCTTCGAGCAGGCGAAGGGCACGGCCGTCGCCGAGCCCCAGGAAGAGAAGGCGACCGCGAACCGTCTCCTCGGCGGCGTCGCCGTCGCGTTCTGACGATCGGAGCGGAAGCTTCCGATCGTCATCCCGGGCGCAAGCGGAGGATTTCGGGAGTCGATTCGCCCTTCCGGGGGTTCCGATCCGGCATCCAAATTTTTTTTGGACTATATTCAAATTCTTGATCTCGGAATGGGATCGAATCCTTGGCGTGGCGTGGAGGTCATTGATATCAATGACTTAGAGAACGCGTCCGAACGCCCGCCGGGTGGCATTCGGATTGCTGAATCGAAGAGCGTGAATCGAGTGGCGAAACGAGTCCTGCTCGCCGCCATGGCCGTCGTCACGCTCGTGACGGTCGGCATCGCCTTCGTCTCGTTCGCCCGCAAGGTGGACAGCTTCACCAACGCCGGGTTCACGTTCGACCGCGATGGCGAAGCCCTTCTGCTCCGTTCCGTCGAGCCGGAGAGCGCCGCCGCCCGCGCGGGACTGAAGCCCGGAGATCGGATCATCCTCGCCGACGGCCAGACCGCCGGCTCGCTGCCCCACCCGGAGCGCACGCTCGCGCGCAAGCCCCTTCCGCACCGCCTGGTGGTGATCACCGCCGGCGAGGTTCGCGGCGTCTCGCTCGGCGAGCCCTCGGTGCGCTTCGACGTCACGTACCTTTTCCTCGCGTTCGTCGGGTTCCTGTACCTCGTCATCGGCCTCTTCACCATCGCCCGCGAGCGCACCGGCGTGGCGGCCGTGTTCTGGGGCCTGTGCCTCGCCTCCTTCGGCGTGTACGTGCTGACGCCCGCGGGCCCGCACGACACGCTCTGGAAGATGGCCTGGGTCGCGGAGGACGTCTATCGCGCGTTCCTCCCGGCCCTCCTGCTGCACTTCTTCCTCGTCTTCCCGCGCCCGATTCGCCAGCGGCGCGTGATCCCGGTGCTCTATCTGCCGGCCGCGGCGTACGTGCTGGCGGAGATCGCGCTCCTGAGCGCCCGGCCGACGCCCTTCTCCGCCGCCATGCTCGAGGGCGCGACCCGGTTCTGGTTCCTCTACCTCGCGGTCTACGGCGCGGCCGTCCTCGCCCGCGTGGCCGAGTTCGTGCGCCGCCACCGGGCGGATGCCGAGGCCGACAAGCAGGTGCGCTGGATCGGCCTGGGCGTGACCGTGGGCCTGGCGCCCTTCCTGATCCTCTCCGTGCTCCCCCGGGCCTTCGGCCTCGAATCGCCCCTCCTGTCGAGCCTGGCCGTCGTGCCGCTCGTCTTCATCCCGCTGGCCTTCGCCTACGCCATCCTCAAGTGGCGCCTCTGGGACGTCGAGATCTTCGTGCGCGAGGCGATCGGGACGACGGGCGCGGTTCTCCTCGGCGGCATGACGTTCGTTCTCCTGAACTCGCTCCTCGACCGCACGCTCGGCGACATGGCCTCCGCCGGCAAGAACGTCATCGCGTTCGCCTCGGGGCTCGTGCTGGCGTCGCTGCTCGTGCCCGTCAAGAAGCGCATCACGGACGTGCTCGAGCGGATCCAGTACCACGACACCTACCGCGCGCGCCGCGCGCTGCTCGACATCGCCCGCGACTTCGCGGTGCCCCGACCGCGCGAAGAAGTCGTGCAGGCCATCGTCAAGCGCGTCGAGGAAGCGCTGCGCGTCGTGCCGTGTTCGCTGTTCCTCTTCGAGGGCCCCGGCCGCGATCCCGACGCCGCCGCCCTCGCCGAGGCCCTCGGCACCGAGGACCGGCTCCGCCTGCGCGGCACCGCTTTCGGTGCGGCGCCACCGGCGGCGCTCCTGCGTCTCCATGCCCTCGGCTACCGGGCATTCTTCGCGATGCGCTGCGGCGGCAATCTCGTCGGCGCGCTCGGCGTCGGCTACAAGGACGGACGCACCCCGCTCTCCTCCGAGGACGAGGCGCTCATGACGGCCGTGCTCGCGCAGGCGAGCCTGGCCTACGAGAACGCGCGCCTGTACGGAGCGCTCGCCGAGCGTCTCGAGGAGATCCGGACGCTCCAGGAATACCAGGAGAGCGTCATCCGGTCGTCGTCCTCGGGCATCGCGGTGCTCGACTCGGACGAGCGCATCCACACCGCGAACCCGGCCTTCGCGCTGCTGACCGGCCGGAGCGAAGACGAGCTGCGCGGCCTGCCGCTGGCCGACGTCCTGCCCGGCGTCGCCCTCGGCGCGCCGCCGGAAAACGGCGACGAATGGCGCCTCGAAACCCGCCTGAAGACCTCCGACGGCGACGAGCGGGACCTGCAGCTTTCCGTCTCGGCGTTCCGCGACTCCCCGGATCGGCGCGTGCTCGTCGTCGAAGACATGACCGACCGCATCCGCGCGGAGCGGGCGCTGGCCGAGCGCGAGAGGCTCGCCTCGCTCGGCGTGCTCGCGGCGGGCGTCGCCCACGAAGTCAACACGCCGATCGCCGGCCTGTCGTCCTACGCCCAGATGCTCCTCTCGGAAACCTCGCCCGGCGACCCCCGCTACTCGATCCTGAAGAAGATGGAGCGGCAGACGTTCCGGGCGGCTCATCTCGTCAACAACCTCCTCGAGTTCGCGCGGCCGCGCCAGCGCACGCCGCAGAAGACGGACCTGCGGGCGGTGCTCGCCAACGCGGCCGAGTCCGTCGAGACCGCGTTCGCCGGCCGCTCCCTCGAGCTCGAGATCGACGCCGACGGGCCGCCGTCGCTCGTGATCGGCGATCCCCGCGAGCTCGAGCAGGTCTTCGTCAATCTCCTGACCAACGCCCGCGACGCCTCGCCCGAGGGCGGCACGGTGACGTGCCGGCTCGAGTCCCGAGGCGAGACGATCCGCGTGACGGTGGCCGACCGCGGCCCGGGCGTCGCGGTGCCCCCCGAACGGATCTTCCAGCCGTTCTACACGACCAAGAAGTCCGGCGGAACGGGCCTCGGGCTGGCGATCTCGCGAGACATCGTGCGCCGGCACGGGGGCGAGATCGCGCTCACCGCGCGCGACGGCGGGGGCGCCGAGGCCCGAGTGGATCTGCCGCGCGTGCCGGAGGGATCGCCCTCATGAGGGTCCTCGTCGTGGACGACGAGGAGGTGATCCGCGACGTCCTCGGGACCCTGCTGACGAAGGAAGGCTACCAGGTCACCGCCGCGGCGACGGCCGGCGAGGCGGTCGCTCTCTTCGAAGCCGAGCCCTACGACGTCGTCCTCCTCGACCTGATGCTCCCGGACCGGCCCGGCCTCGACGTGCTGCGCGACGTCCGCCGGCGGGACCCGGACGCCGTGGTCGTCATCGTCACGGCGTACTCCTCGATCGAGGGCGCCATCGAGGCGATGCGCCAGGGGGCGTTCCACTACATCCCCAAGCCGTTCCAGAACGAAGAGGTCCTCCTCACGCTGCGCAAGGGCTCCGAAGCCCGGCGGCTGACGGAGGAGAACCGGCGTCTGCGCGAGGAGCTGTCGCTGCGCTACGGCCTCGGCCGGATCGTCGGGAAGTCCGAAAGCATGCGCAAGGTCTTCGAGCTCGTGCGCCTGGCGGGGCCCTCGCGCTCCACGATCCTCGTCGAGGGCGAGAGCGGCACGGGCAAGGAGCTCGTCGCCCGCGCGATCCACACGCACTCGCCGCGCTCCGGCGCGCCGTTCGTGACCGTCAACTCGGGATCGATGCCGACGGACCTGCTCGAGTCGAACCTCTTCGGCCACGTCAAGGGCGCCTTCACGGGCGCGATCGCCAACAAGAAGGGCCTCTTCGAGGTGGCCGACGGCGGCTCCATCTTCTTCGACGAGATCGGAACGATCTCCATGGAGACGCAGGCCAAGCTTCTGCGCGTCCTCCAGGAGAAGGAGTTCATGCGGGTCGGCTCGGTCGACACGCAGAAGGTCGACACCCGAGTCATCGCCGCGACGAACGTCGACTTGAAAAAGATGGTCGTCGAGGGCCGGTTCCGGGACGACCTCTACTATCGTCTCTGCGTCATCACGATCTCGATCCCTCCGCTGCGCGAGCGGCGGGAGGACATCGCGCTCCTGGCCGAGCACTTCACGCGGGTCTACGCCTCGGAGAACTCCAAGCCGATCGGCGGTCTGGATCCGGAGGCGTACCGGGCGCTGCTCGACCACGACTGGCCGGGCAACGTCCGCGAGCTCGAGAACGCCATCGAGCGCGCGGTGGTCCTGTGCCCGCCGGGCGGGAAGATCGGCCTCGCCCTCCTGCCGGAGACCGTCCTGTCGCCCGATCGGGGCGAGCTCCCGATCCGGCTGCCGGAGAACGGCGCCACCTACAAGCAGATGGTCGAGGAGTACGAGAAGCGCCTCATCCGCACCGCCCTGCGCCGAACCGGGGGAGTCCAGAAACGGGCGGCGGAGCTGCTGAAGATCAAGCCGACGACGCTCCACGAGATCATCAAGCGGCTCGAGATCCGCGAGTAGGCTCGAAGCGGACATCCGCCCCTCGAAGCGCGCCAGCTGCTTGCGGGCTGTTGCTTTCCGCGCAGCGACTCGAAGCCCGCGGGACTCGCGGGCCGTCACTCAGGGCAGCCTCCGCACCATCACCAGCGTGCGGTCGTCCGCGAAGGGCTCGCCCTGCGCGTGCGCTTCGAGGACACGGGCGAGGCCGGCCTCGACGTCGGTCGGAGTCTTCCCGACCTGGGCCGCGATGAATTCCTTCAGCCTCGGCATTCCGAACTCGTCTCCTGCCGGGTTGTTGGCCTCGGTCACGCCGTCCGTGTAGAGGCAGAGGAGGTCCCCGGGCTGAAGGGTGAACTTCGAGGAGCCGTAGGGCTTTCCCGGGAAGAGCGCAAGGGGCAGGCCGTGCGAGCCGAGCTCCTCGGTCGTGCCGTCGGTGTGGAGCAGCAGGCCCGGGTTGTGGCCGGCGTTGGTGTACTCGATCTCGCCGGTCGAGGGCTCGAGGATGAGAAGGAAGAACGTGATGAAGCGGTCGGGACCGGTGCGCCGGGAGATCGCCTCGGAGAGCCGGCCCGTCATCTCCGCGACGGGCACGCCTTCGTCGGCCCAGGCGTGGAAGGACGCCTGGAGCGAGGCCATCAGCAGCGCCGGCCCGACGCCCTTGCCGCAGACGTCGGCGATCGTCGCGTAGATCTTCCCGTCGGGGCGCGGCCGGAAGTCGAAGTAGTCGCCCGAGACCTGCCGCGACGCGACGTTGGAGCCGTGGAGCTCGTAGCCGGGCAGGGGCGGCGGGTCCTCGGGCAGGAGGCGCTGCTGGATCTCGCGCGCGAGCGCGAACTCGCGGTCCATCTGCCGCTTCTCGGCGTTCTCCTCCATGAGCCGCGCGTTCTGGATCTTGGCCGCGGCGACGTTGGCGAGCGAGGTCAGCAGGCGAAGGTCCGCCTCCTCGAAGGAGCGGTGACCCACGCGGCAGTCCACGTAGATCAGGCCGACCACTTCTCCCGCGTTCTCGAGCGGAGCCGCCAGGACGGACTTGATCCCGGACAGCCGGATCGAGTCGGCGAGGGAGACGCCCGAACCCGTGGTCGTGTCCATGAGGAGGAGGCCGTTGCGCTTCTCGACGACCGCGGCCACGAGGGTCTTCGACAGCCGGATGTCCTCGGCCGAGATGCCCTCGGCCACGCGCACCACGGCCGGCGCGAGCTCGCCGGTCGCGCGCGAGCGCAGGAGGACGAGCCCCCGGTCCGGGTGGAGCGTCTCGAAGACCTTGTCCATGAGGAATCCGAGGAGCTCGTCGACCGAGATGTCGCGGAGCAGCTCGACCGTCAGCTCGTTGACGACGCGCAGCGACTCGATGAGCTTGCCGAGCTGCTCGGCCGGCAGGCGGGGGTCGGTCTCCGTGGCGTGGGCGCGCAGCAGCTCGGCCGAGGCCTTGAGGATCGTGTTGTCGAGCGGGTCTTCCCCGCCGCCCTCGATGCGCACG
>CAWEMP010000009.1:0-9236 GCA_963810205.1 uncultured Acidobacteriota bacterium | reverse complement strand
TCGACGATCGAGGTGCGGACCGAGGGCGACTCCATCCTCATCGACGTCCGGGACGACTGGGACCAGAAGGTCCACATCCGCCTGCCGCGCTACCTGGTCGAGGTCTTCTCCGACGACCATCCGATGTCGACGCGGGACCTCTTGCGCCATCTCGACGAGCTCAACCCCGGCGACCTCGTGACGATCCGCGACCGCGACGACGAGATCACCATCACCGCGGAGCCGCGGAAGGGGCTGCGGATCTCCTGAAACGGGGTCAGGCCTTGATTCTGTACTCGCGGGTCGCCGGGCCGGAGTTCGAGCGTTACGCTCTGGAGGCTTCGGCATAGAGTACAGAATCAAGGCCTGACCCCATGCCCAACCGCCTCGCGCCGAATCGAGCCCCTACCTCCTCCAGCACGCGCGACAACCCCGTGGACTGGTATCCCTGGGGCGAGGAGGCGTTCGCGCGGGCCCGCGCGCGAGAACAAGCCGATCTTCCTCTCGATCGGCTACTCGACCTGCCACTGGTGCCACGTCATGGAGCGCGAGTCGCTTCGAGAACGACCGACGTCGCCGACGCCTTGAACGAGCGACTTCGTCTGCATCAAGGTCGACCGCGAGGAGCGCCCCGACGTCGACAAGATCTACATGAGCGCGGTGCAGATCGATGACCGGCAGCGGCGGCTGGCCGCTCTGCGTCTTTCTCACGCCGGACGGCAGGCCTTTCTACGGCGGAACGTACTTCCCGCCGGACCTCCCGCTGGGGACGGCCCGGCTTCGTCCAGATCCTCGGCGCCATCGCGGACGCCTGGAAGGCGCGGCGCGACGAGCTCGAGACCTCGGCGGGCGAGATGCTCGCGCACCTGGAGGCCGGAGCAGCGGCCGCGCGGGGCCGGACTGCCGGCACGCTGCCCGCGGACGTTCTCGATGCCGCCACGGACGCGTTGTCCCGTCAGTTCGACCCCGTCGAAGGCGGCTTCGGCGGCGCGCCGAAGTTCCCGCCCTCGATGCGCCTGGAGCTGCTGATCCGGCGGTGGCTGCGGACCGGGGACCCGGAGTACCGCGCGATGGTCGACAAGACGCTCGACCGGATGGCCGCCGGCGGCATGTACGACCAGGTGGGCGGGGGCTTTCACCGCTACTCGGTCGACGCGCGATGGCTCGTGCCCCACTTCGAGAAAATGCTCTACGACAACGCGATGCTCGCCCGCGTGTACGTCCTCGCGCACCGGGCGTTCGGCGTCGCCGACTACGCGCGCGTCGCCCGCGAGACGCTCGACTATCTGCTCGCCGAGATGAAGCCGGAAGGCGGCGGCTTCTTCGCGGCGCAGGATGCCGACTCGGGAGGCGAGGAAGGGACCTTCTACGTCTGGAACCCGAAGTCGCTCGCGGAGGCCGTCGGCGAGGAAGCGGCCCCGATCGTCGCGGCGCGCTTCGGCGTCACCCCGGCCGGCAACTTCGAGGGCGGAGAGACGGTGCTGTCGGTCGTCCGGACGGTCGCGGAGCTCTCGGCCGAGTTCGGGCGGCCCGAAGAAGAGGTCGCGCGGATCCTCGGTGAGGCGCGCTCGCGCCTCTACGCCGTCCGCGGGGGCCGGGTGCGGCCGGGCACCGACGACAAGCTCCTCACCGACTGGACCGCGCTCGCGATCTCGGCCTTCGCCCTGGCCAGCCGCGTGCTGTCCGAGCCGCGCTACGAGACCGCCGCGCGTGAAGCGGCGGACCGGATCCTGCGAAACGCAGTGCGGGACGGAAAGCTCCTCCACCGCGAGAAGGCCGGGCGCGCGGACATCCCGGGCTTTTCGACCGACTATGCCTTTTTCATCGAGGCCCTCCTCGATCTCTACGAAGCGACGTTCGAGCCGCGTTACTTCCGGGAGGCCGTCCGGCTCCAGGCCGTCCTCGAGACGGATTTCGCGGGCGCCGGGGCCGCCTACTACCTCGCCGCCGCGCCTCACGACGGGCTGATCGTCCGTCCCGCCGAGTCCTACGACGGAGCGACCCCGTCCTCCAACTCCGTCGCGGCCATGAACCTCCTGCGTCTGGCCGCCTTCACCGGAGACGACGCCTACCGGCGGCGCGCCGAAGAGGTCCTTGCGGCCTTCGCCGGCCTCGTCGAAAAAGCCGCGCCCGCGTTCCCGCGGTTGCTCTGCGCCCTCGACTTCCGCACCGACACGGCCCGCGAGGTCGTGCTCGCGGGCTCGCCCGGGCGCGGCGACTTCGAGGCGCTCCGCGCCGCCGCGTTCGCGAGCCCGAAGCTCAATCGCGTGCTCGCCCACGCCGGCTCGGGCCTGCCGGAGCTCGCGCCGCTCTCGGAGGGCCGCGGCGGCGAAGGCCCGGCGCGGGCCTGGGTGTGCGAGAACTTCGCCTGCCGAGCGCCGGTCTCCGATCCGGCCGCGCTGACCGCCGCCCTCGATGCCTGAAGGCCGCGGCCGCAGGGGACCCGGCGTCGCGGTGATCCTGGTCCTTCTCTACGGGCTGCTGTTCCTCGCCGCCCTCCTGTGGATGCGCGGCCGATGACGACCGGCCTTCTCGACGACGAGGCGTTCCTCCTGCATCGGGCGCCTTACGATCATCCCGAGAACCCGGGCCGCCTCGTAGCCATCCGTCGGCGCCTCGAGTCCGAAGGCCTCGCCGCGCGCTCCGTCCGCGTGCACGCGCGCGAGGCGACGAACGACGAGCTCCTGCGCGTTCACTCGCCGGTCCACCTCGCACGCATCGCCCGGACCGCCGAGACCGAGCACCTACAGCTCGATCCGGACACCTACACGAGCCGCGACTCCGCGCGCGCGGCGCGCCTGGCCGCGGGGGGCCTCATCGATCTCGCGGCGGGCATCGCCGGCGGACGGCTCTCGAACGGCCTGGCGCTCGTCCGTCCGCCCGGCCATCACGCGGAGGCGGGCCGTGCCATGGGATTCTGCCTCTTCAACAACGTCGCGATCGCGGCGCGCGCGCTCCAGTTCTCCGGGGCGGCCGAGCGGGTCCTCATCGTCGACTGGGACCTCCACCACGGCAACGGCACGCAGCACACCTTCTGGGAGGACCCCACGGTCCTCTACTTCTCGACGCACCAGTCCCCGTTCTACCCGGGCTCGGGTGCCCTCGCGGAGGTCGGCGGCGGACCCGGCCGCGGCTACACCGTCAACGTGCCGTGGGGCGGCGGCATGGGCGACGCCGAGCACCTCGCCGCCTTCGACCGCGTACTCCTGCCGATCGCGCGTCTCTTCGCGCCGGACTTCGTCCTGGTCTCCGCGGGCTTCGACGCGGCGGCCGGAGATCCGCTCGGCGACATGCGTGTGTCCCCGGGCGGGTACGCCCGGCTCACCGCCCGCCTCCAGGGCCTCGCCGGCGGGCGCGTGGCGCTCGCGCTCGAAGGCGGCTACAACCTGGAGGCGATCGCTGCGTCGGCGGCCGCCTGCCTGGGCACCCTCCTCGGCGACGCCCTCGTCGGCGACGAGCCCGGGGAGGTTTCCCCGCGGCCACGAAAGTCCTCGAAGCCGCCGTCGCCGCGCACCGGCCGTTCTGGCCCGGTCTCTGACGCCCGCATTCATCTTCCGTTCATGGCCTCCCCGGCAGGATGCACTCCCGATGAGCCCCGTCACCCGCGCGACGCGCCTGGCCGCGACCGCGCTGCTCCTCCTGCCGGCGTACGCCAGCCTCGCCTATGTCGTCCTCCCCCTGTCCTGGCGCGGCTACCGGAGAATCGCCCGCCTGACGGCGCCGGCCGGCTGCACGGGGACGGCCGAAGGTATCCCCGGCGACCCGCTCAACGTCGGGTTCACGGGCTCGCGCACGCAGGTCGTCGCGGCGATGGCCGCGGCGGGCTGGCGGCCCGCCGACCGGATCACGCTCGCCTCCGGCTGGCGGGACGCAGCGAGCGTCGTCCTCGACCGCCCGTACCCTTCGGCGCCCGTCAGCACGCATTTCCTCTTCGGACGGCCACAGGACCTCGCTTTCGAGAGGATGGAGGGCCGAAGCCCGCGCAGGCGGCATCACGTCCGCCTGTGGCAGACCGGCGCCTCGGAGTGGATCGGGGCGGCGACCTTCGACCGCTCGGTCGGGGTCTCGCGCTTCACGGGCGAGCTGATGCATCACATCGATCCCGACGTCGACGCCGAGCGGCGCACGCTCTTCGAGGACCTCGGACGCGCGGGCCGGCTCGCGCGGGTCGAGATCCGCGCAACGGGCGCCGCCGGCGAAGGCCGCAACGGCGGAGGCGACCGCTACCGCACCGACGGGAAGGTCTGGACCGGCGCGCTGCGAGCCGTCAGGGCGACTGCAGGGTGAGGACGTCCGCGGCCGGCTCCGTCCCGATCTCGAAGTAGCGTCCGGCGCGCCACTCGGGCAGGAAGTCCCGATAGTGGCGAGCGAACACGTTGCCCGACTGTCCCGTGGTGTGGACGTACAGGCTGCGCGACGGGTCGGCGAAGTCCACGATCTGGCGGTAACTCGGGCCGTCGTCCATCTCGAAGGATCCGTCCTGGGCGAAGGCGCCGACGTTGGGCGTGGTTCCGTCGCCGCCCTGACCGACCTCGAGATCGAAGAATCGTCGAAGGAAGCGGACCTGGCTAAACACGTCGTGCGGGAAGACGGCGCGATGAAGCCGTTCCCACCGCCATCCGGCCGCGCTGCGCCCGAGGCGGCTCTCGAGCGCGGCCAGGGCCCGCATCAGGCTCGCCGCCCGGAACTGCCCGCACGTCTCGACCCGAGGCGTGCGCACGTCGTCGCACCAGGATGAGTCGCGGCGGAAAGCGTCGATCAGGAACCGTCCGCGCGTCCGGCCGCGCGGGACGACCCCGAGCTCGTCCTCCGGCATCTTCGCGAGCTCGACGAACCACGCGGCGTAGATGGCCGCCGGAATGGAGTCGGGAGCCATTTCCCCGTTCCACCGCGCGAGCCGCCCGAGGGCCTCGCGCGAGGCGGCGTCGGCGGGTGCGGTGTCGAGAAGGAACGGCAGCAGCTCGCGCGCCTGCAGCGAGACGCGGTCGAGCTGCATGGCGGAGACGTCGCCGGCCGTCAGCCGCGGTTTGGCCTCTATCATCTCGGTGATCCGGGCGGCCCGGTACGGCTCCGCCCACGTGAGTCCGAAGGGATACAGGTCTCCGGCGAACACGCGGTTGTTCGCGGTGACGATGAACCCGCGCGGCGGATCGACGGCGAACGGCATCTGCTCGGCCGGGACAACGCCCGCCCAGTCGTCCTCGCCCTCGCCGGATACGGGAGTCAGGCCGTCGGCGCGCGGCCGTACGGGCGCGGCCCCGCCGACCGCGTAGCCGATCCGGCCTTCGACGTCGGCGTAAACGAGGTTCTGCGCCGGCGCCCGCAGGAGCCGGGTGGCCGCCAGGAACTCCTTCCAATCGCGCGCCGTATCGATGGCGAAGAACGCCTCGGACGTCCGGTCGTCCGCTTCCAGACCCGTCCAAGCGAGGGACACGGCGGCGCCCAGGCGCGCCGCGCCCGTCAGCACGTCGGTGACGATCGGCCCGTGGACCGAGGCCCGCACGGTCAGCACGACGTCTCCGCCTCCTCGCACGCGGATCGTCTCGCGGCGCTCGTCGAATCGCCTCCACTCCCCGCGATGGCGATAGCGCGACGGGTCCGCGCGATCGACCGTTTCGACGAAAAGGTCCTGCACGTCCGGCTCGAGCGAGGTCAGACCCCAGGCGATCCGGTCGTTTCGGCCGATGATCACGCCCGGCACGCCCGGAAGCGTCGCACCCGTCGCGCGCAGTCCCGGAGCGTCGATCGACGCGAGGTACCAGACCGAGGGCGTCCGGAGCCCCAGGTGCGGATCGTTGGCCAGGATGGGCTTGCCGCTCGCCGTGCGCGAGCCCGCGATGACCCAGGAGTTGCTCCCGAGGTCCTCGCCGGCCGCGAGGCCGAGCGCCGCGACCGACTCGAACGCCTGGCCGAGCGCGCCCCACGGGACCGTCGAGGCCGAACGCCGGGGCACGGGTGGCGAGCTCGGCGAGCGAGACGGCCACTCGCCTTCGGACAGGATCGCTGGCGTCGAGCCGGCGAGCGGAAGCAGCTGCGCCGCCCTGTCGGCGCCCACAGCCTCGATGAAACTCGCTCGGCGGATTTCTTCGCGCGCGTTGCCCGCCAGGTCCCAGGCCATCATCTTCGCCCAGACGAGACTGTCCACCGGCGTCCACGGCTCGGGGACGACGCGCAGGATGCGGAACTCGATCGGCCGGGCGGAATCCGCCGCGAGAAACGCGTTGACCCCGGAGGCGTAGGCTTCGAGCAGCCGGCGCGCGCTCTCCGACAATCGCTCCGCGGTGGCCTCGGCCGCGCGGCGAAATCCGATCGTCCGAAGGAGTCGATCCGCCGGGACGAGGCCTTCGCCCAGAATCTCCGCGAGCCGGCCCGAGCCGACCCGACGCTGAAACTCCATCTGCCAGAGCCGGTCGCGCGCGTGGGCGTAGCCGAGGCCGAACAGCGCGTCAGGAATCGACTGCGCGCGGATCGTGGGCACGCCGCGGGAGTCCGTCTCGATGCGGATCGCAGCGGCCTGGCCGGAGACGCGAATCGTACCGGACACCGTCGGAAAGGTGAGCCACACCGAGAGCGCGGCGTAGAGAAGGACCGCGACCAGGGCAGCGGCAGCCCCGAGGAGCGCCTTCTTCATTCGGCGGGCGCGGGATCCGAGCGGCGCTCGACGCGGAGAGATGCCCTTTGGCAGTCCGCATTTCGAAACGGCCTTGCCACCAGATTCGGCGACTGGGCCTTCCGCGCCGCCTCGCGATCTCTCCCGGTAGGACGAGGATGTCGCAAGGGCTTGGAAGCGGTCGCCCTCGTCCTAGGAGGGCAAGCCGACCCGTCGAACGAGGTCTTTGAAGCGCGGCTCCTGTCGGACTCCGTCCCAGCGGGGATCGCGCTTCAGCCAGACGAGCCAGTGGGAGCGCTCATTGAAGGCCTCGTCGAGAGAGTGGAGAGTCTGCTCTACGTCCCTGAGTCCGGCATGGACGACGGCCACGCCATAGCTCGAGGCGTACTTGCCCTGCTTCTTCAGCTCGTCGAACTCCAAGAGGATTCCCTGGGCGGCCTCGCGTTTTCCCTCCATTCCGTAGAGAAACCCCGCCGCCGCCATTGCGGGCGTCCAGACGCGGAGGCTACCGATCTTACCGAGCTCCGCCTCTGCATCGGCGTAGCGCCCCTGAGACGTGTAGATCCGCACGAGCCAGAAATGGGCCGTCTCGAAATTAGGATCCATCTCGAGTGCCGTCCGGACCCACTTGAGCGCCTCCTCGGTCTTCCCGAAGTAGTACAACATGTAGGCCTGGTCGGTGTTAATGGCCACCGAGAGTGGGTCGAGCTTTCTCGCGATGGCGATCTCCGCGGCCGCCTCGTCGGCGCGCTCGGTCGCCATCTCTACGTACGCGAGCCAGCGATGGGCCTGCGCGGAGCTCGGGTTCAGATCGATCGATCGGCGATACTCGCGCTCGGCCTCCGCGAACTTCCAGTCGTAGTACATCAGCGCGAAGCCCAGCGAGGCATGACCCTCGGCGAGGTTCGGATCGAGCTCAAGCGCCTTGAGTGCCGCTGCCTTGGCCCGCGGAAAGGAGTCATCGGGCGACAGGAGACTTTTGTATCCGAGCTGTCCATAGCAATCGGACATGCCCGCGTATGCCGGAGCGTACGTGGGGTCTGCGTCGATCGATTCCTGAAAAAGCCGTATGCCGTCGCGCAGATCCGGACCCTTGCCCTTTCCCAGGGCGTGACGCCCGCGCACGTACGCGTCGTAGGCTGCTGGCAGGACGGGGCGGGTCGGTCCAGCCCTGCCCGCTCCGGCTTCGGGCGCGAGCTCGACGCCAACCTGCTTGGCGATCGCCTGGGCAACCTCGCTCTGGAGCGAGAGGACGTCCTTGGCGTCCCGCTCGTAAGAATCCGCCCAGATGTGCCGGTCGGACTGTCCGTCGATGAGCTGCGCGGTGACCTTGACCCGGTCTCCGATCTGAACGACCGAGCCCTCGACGATGACGTCGACGCCGAGCTCCCGCGCGATCTCCGGAATCTTCTTCTTGTGCTCTCCCTTGTACCCGGCGACGGAGGTCCGGGATGTGACGCGGAGTCCGCCGAGCTTTGCCAGCCGCGTGATCAGCTCTTCCGTCATGCCATCGGCAAAGTAGTCCTTCTCTTCGCCGGAGAGGTTGTCGAGCGGCAGCACGGCGATGGACTTCGCGCCCGGAGCGGCTGGCTTCGCGAGCTTCGACCGCAAGCCTCCCACGTCGAACGCAAAGAGCGCCGCCAGGAGAGCCAGCCCGACCGCGGCGGCCGGAACCCAACGCCTTCGCGGGCCCGGCGGTGCCGGAGCAGCGATCCCGCTGCGGGCCGAGCTCGCCGCCCCGGAAATCGACTCCCGCAGCGCGAACGCGAGGTCCGCCGCCGTCTGGAAGCGCTCGTCCGGGTTCTTCTCGAGACAGCGCGTCACGACGCGATCGAGGGCCTGCGGAAGATCCGGCACGGCGCGCGACGGCTCCGGCGGCTGGTCTCGCAAGATGGCGGCCATGGACTCGCCGGGAGTGGCCCGGCCGAAGGCACGCTCGCCCGTGAGCATCTCGTAGAGCACGACGCCGAGCGAGAACACGTCGCTCCGGGCGTCGGCCGAAGTGCCGCGCACCTGTTCGGGCGACATGTAACCGACCGTTCCGAGGATGGAGCCGGGCTGCGTCGCCCCGGCCTCGGTCGGTGCGGACGTCGCCTGCGGACCGGAGAGGATCGAAGTGGACCGTGCCAGGCCGAAATCCAGGATCTTGACCAGGCCTTGCGAGGTCACGAAGACGTTTTCGGGCTTCAGGTCCCGGTGGACGATCCCTCGTCCGTGAGCGGCGGAGAGCCCATCGGCAATCGCCGCGGCCATCTCCGCGCCCCGGCGCCAGGACAGGCGCTCGCGCGAAATGCGCACGCGGAGAGTGTCTCCCTCGAGAAGCTCCGTGACCGCGTAAGCCGTTCCGCCCGCCGATCCGAAATCGTGCAGCGCGAGGATGTTCGGATGCGAGAGGGCCGCAACGGACTTGGCCTCGCGCTCGAACCGGGCGAACGCCTCCGGGTCGCCGGACAGCCTCTCCGGCAGGACCTTGATCGCGACGTCGCGATCGAGCCGCGTGTCGCGCGCCCGGTAGACTTCGCCCATCCCCCCGCGCCGAGCGCGGACAGGATCTCGTAAGGGCCGAGCCGTTTACCGGCCGAAAGTGTCATCGGATCAGACGGCGGGATTCTATACCCCGAGCCCCCGGAGCTCCCGATCGTGGAGC
>CAWEMP010000008.1:0-28412 GCA_963810205.1 uncultured Acidobacteriota bacterium | reverse complement strand
CGCGAAGATCCTGAAGATCGATTCCTCGAAGGCCCTCAAGGTGCCGGCGTGCTCGCCGTGATCACGGGCGAGACGCTCGAGAAGTACAAGCTCCACTGGATGCCGACGCTGATGTCGGACACCCAGATGGTGCTCCCGACCGACCGAGTCATGTACCAGGCGCAGGAGGTCGCGGCCGTCATCGCGACCGACCGCTACACGGCGGCCGACGGCGTCGCGGCGGTCGAGGTCGAATACGAGCCGCTGCCGGTCGTCATGGACCCGTTCGAGGCGATGAACCGGGCGCGCCGGTGCTGCGGACCGACAAGCCTGGCAAGAAGGACAACCACATCTGGCACTGGGAGGCCGGTGACCGGGCGAAGACCGATGCCGCGTCGAAGGCCTCGGACGTCGTCGTCCGGGAGAAGATCTACATCCCGCGCATCCACGTCGCCTCGATCGAGACCTGCGGCTGCGTCGCCGACTTCCATCCCGTGACCGGCAAGCTCACCGTCTAGATGACGACCCAGGCGCCGCACGCGATCCGCACGGTCTTCGCGCTCGTCGCCGGGCACGTCGGCCTCTCGGAGCAGAAGATCCGGATCGTCTCGCCTGACATCGGCGGCGGCTTCGGCGGCAAGGTGCCGGTCTATCCCGGCTACGTCATCGCGGTCGCGGCGTCGGTCGTCATCGGCAAGCCCGTCAAGTGGGTCGAGGACCGGATGGAGAACCTGCAGGCCGACTCCTTCGCCCGCGACTACCACATGGAGGCCGAGCTCTCGGCGAAGAAGGACGGCACGATGACGGCGCTCAAGATCAAGACGGTCGCCGACCACGGCTACGCTGACGCCGCGGCGAACCCGTCCAAGTTCCCCGCCGGCCTCTTCTCGATCTGCACGGGCTCCTACGACATCAAGAATGCCTTCTGCGAGGTCGACGGGGTCTACACGAACAAGCCGCCGGGCGGCGTTGCCTACCGCTGCTCTTTCCGGGTCACCGAGGCCGTGCACGCCATCGAGCGCATGGTCGACATGCTGGCGCAGGAGCTGAAGATGGACCCGGCGGCGCTCCGCATGAAGAACTTCATCCCGCCCGACAAGTTCCCGTACCACTCCGCCCTCGGCTGGGAGTACGACAGCGGCAACTACCCGGCGGCCCTGAAGAAGGCGATGGACATGATCGACTACGCGGGGCTGCGCAAGGAGCAGGCCGAAAAGCGCAAGAAGGGCGAGCTCATGGGCATCGGCATCTCGAGCTTCACCGAGATCGTCGGCGCCGGCCCGTCCAAGCACTTCGACATCCTGGGCATCAAGATGTTCGACTCCTGCGAGCTTCGGATCCACCCGACCGGCAAGGCCATGGCGCGCTTCGGCACGAAGTCGCAGGGCCAGGGCCACGAGACGACCTACGCCCAGATCATCGCCGAGGAGCTCGGCATCCCCGCCGCGCACGTCGAGGTCGAAGAGGGCGACACGGACACCGCGCCCTACGGTCTCGGCACGTACGCCAGCCGCTCGACGCCGACGGCCGGCGCCGCGGGCGCGATGGCGGCGCGGAAGGTCCGCGACAAGGCCCGCAAGATCGCGGCGCATCTGCTCGAGGTCGCCGAGGAGGACCTCGTGTGGGAAGTGGGCAAGTTCTCGGTCAAGGGGGCGCCGCAGAAGTCGAAGACGATCCAGGACATCGCCTTCGCCGCCTACACGAACCATCCGCAGGGGATGGAGGCGGGCCTGGAGGCCGTGGACTACTACGATCCGCCGAACCTGACCTTCCCGTTCGGCAGCTACATCTGCGTCGTCGACATCGACCGCGGCACGGGCGAGGTCAAGATCCGCCGCTTCGTCGCGATCGACGACTGCGGCAACATCATCAACCCCATGATCGTCGACGGCCAGATCCACGGCGGGCTCTCGATGGGCATGGCGCCGGCCCTCATGGAGGAGATCACCTACGACGCCAACGGCAACAACCAGGCCGGCAGCTTCATGGACTACCTCGTGCCGACGTCGATGGAGACGCCGAAGTGGGAGACGGGCAAGACGGTCACGCCGTCGCCCCACCATCCCTTCGGCGCCAAGGGCGTCGGGGAGTCCGCCACGGTCGGGGCGCCGCCGGCGATCGTCAACGCGGTCGTCGACGCGCTCCAGCACCTCGGCGTCAAGCACATCGACATTCCGATCACGCCCGAGAAGGTGTGGAACATCCTCCGCGCCAGGGGGGTCGCGGAGTAGGAGCGCGGCTACGCGGCGCCGACGCGCAGGCGGCGGCGCGACGAGGATTGGATCGCCCGGACGAAGTCTGCGACGAAGGGGAGAGGCCGGCGCCGCTTGAGGGTAGCGGCGCTCCAGTGCCGCTGGAGGCCCTTGCGGGTGATTCGGCGGGCGGCGAGCGCGCCCGAGCGGACCTGGGGCGCGACGGCCCAGCGCGCGAGAACGCCGACGCCGAGCCCGGCGCGCGCCATCTCGATGAGGGCCTCCGTCAGCTCGATCGGCGACCAGCGGCGGGGCTCGACGCCGGCCGGGCGCAGCACGTAGCGATAGACGTCGAGCTCCTCGCGCGGAACGGAGAGGGTGAGGAGCGTCTCGCCCGCGAAGTCGCCGGCCTCGACGTGGGGCCGTTTCGCCAGGGGATGGCGCGGGCTCATCACGGCCACGAGCTCGTCGTCGAAGAGGGGGTGGACGTCGATCCGGCGGCTCCGGACGGGATCGCTGACGATCGCGACGTCGAGGTCGCCCGAGAGAAGCGCGGGGATCGGGCGGCGCGTGGCTTCGAGCACGATGCGCACGTCGACGCCGGGGTGGGTCGCCTGGAATGAAATGAGGGGCTCGGGCAGCCAGTGATAACAGGTGTAGCACTCGGTCGCCAGGCGCAGGAGCCCCGCCGAATCCGGAGCCCGCGCCGCGATGTCCCGCGCGGCCGCGGCCATCTCCTCGGCCACCTTTCGCGCCGCCTCGATCAACCGCATGCCCGCGGGAGTCGCCGTCATCCGCTTGTGGCCCCGCTGGAAGAGCGAGGCGCCGACGGCCTTCTCGGCGTCGGCGAGCTGGTGGGAGAGCGCCGACTGCGAGAGGTGAAGCTGCCGGGCCGCGGCGGTGAGCGTCCCCTCCTCCGCGACCGCGAGGAGCAGCTGCAGGTGCCGGAGCTCGAGGCCGGGGGGCGCGCCGTCCATGCCATTAGGATACCGCATGAGACTCATGAGAACAATTCGCTTTCTGAATGGATCCACGGGGGCTAGTCTGGGATCCGGGGGCAGTCCATGAAGATCGAGGCGATCGACCGGGATGCGGTGCTCTTCCGGGGCGACAAATACGACTCGGGCTCGCTCGCGCTGTTCGACGGCGGCCGGGCCATGCTCGTCGAGGGGCTCGGCTCGGCCGAGGATGCGGCGGCCATGAAAGAGGCCCTCGTCGGGGAGATGGGCAAGCGCGTGGAGCTTCTCGTCAGCACCCACTACTTCAGCGACCACATGGCGGCCTGGAACCTCTTTCCCGAGGCGAAGGTCGTCGCCCACGAGAACTCGCTCGCCACGTTCTGGACCGAGGAGTTCCGCTCTCCCGAGGAGGCGGCCCACTTCCGCGCGCCGACGTTCCTGCTCGCGGGCAGGCTGGGGCTGTCCTGGGGCCGCTTTGCGCTCGACATCTTCGAGAACCCGGGCCACACGGCCGGCACGCTCAACGTGGACGTCCCGGAGCTCGACCTCCTCCACGTGGGCGACACGGCGGTCGGGCGGATGGCGTACGTCCACTACTCGGCTCCCGAGGCCATCGACCGGGCGCTGACGCGGGCGCTCGACCGGGGCCGGCGCCGGGTGCTGCGCTCCCACGGGCCGCTCACCGATGCCGACGCGCTCCGGTCGGCGCGCGGGTATCTCGCCAACCTGCGCTCCCGCGTGGTCGAGGCGCGCGCACACGGGCGGCCGGTGTCCGGGATCGGCATCGAAGACTGCCTGCCGGCGGGCCCGCCAGCCACGGACTTCGAGACGTTCTTCCATCGGCGCAACCTCGCATCGATCGAGACGCGCGGTCTCTTCGCGGAGGCGGCGTGATCGTCGTGCTGTTCCGGTCGCGGCTGACCGAACAGGCGGGGGAGGAGTACGTGGCGACGGACCAGGCGCTCGCCGAGATGGCGCGCAAGGCGCCCGGATTCGTCGATGTGAAGAGCTTCACCGCGGAGGACGGCGAGCGCCTCACGATCGTGTGGTGGAAGGACCTGGAGACGCTCCGGCAGTGGCGCGAGGACCCCGTGCACCGCGCCGCGCAGGAGAAAGGCCGCCGGCTGTGGTATCGCTACTACGACATGGAAGTGGCCGAGGTCGTGCGGGAGAGCCACTTTGCGCGTCAACCGTCAGAACATCAGGGCTGACCCCAACCGTCAGAAAGTCGGGGTCAGACCCCAACTGTCAGTTATTCAGGGCTGACCCGGACAAGGAGCCGACCGGAGAATGCAACGGCAGAAATGCGGAGCTGAGGAGGCGCGATGGCGGAAACGTTCGACGAGTACGTGTCGAGGATCCTTTCTTACGCCGACGGGAGCGACCCGCGGCGCATCCTGAAGAGAACGCCGGCCGCCCTCGCGCGGCGGATCCGCGGTGTCTCGAGGCGGCGGCTCATGGCCCGGCCGCGGCCGGGGAAATGGGCCGCCGGCGAGATCCTGGCGCACCTGTCGGAGGTGGAGATCCTCTGGGGCTGCCGGCTGCGGATGATCCTGGGAGAGAACGGCGTCCGTCTCGTGGGGATGGACCAGGAGGTCTGGGCGAGGCGGTATCGGTCGGTCGATCCGAGGGGCGCCCTCGAGACGTTTCGCGCCGTCCGCCGGGCGAACCTCGAGCTCATCGCGCGCCTTCGGCGGACCGACCTGCGGCGCTGGGGCGCGCACACCCAGTTCGGAAGGCTGACCGTGCGGAAGATCCTCGCGCTGGTGGCGGGTCACGACATCAATCACTCCCGCCAGATCGAGGCGATCCTCGGCGGCCGCAGGGCGAGTCGTGGAAAGCGCTGAGCTCGCCGCGGCGTTCGCCGAGCTCTCGACGCCCCTCGTTGCGGATGCGTGCCTGCGGCTGTCGCTTCCGTTGCGATTCGCCCCGGAGGGGATCCGCCCGGTCGTCCCGGGGATGAAGGCCGCCGGCCGCGCCGCTCCGGCTCGGCACTCGGGAAGCGTCGACGTTTTCCTGGAGGCGATCGCGGCGGCTTCGCCGGGCGACCTCCTCGTCGTCGACAACGCGGGCCGGACGGACGAAGGGTGCATCGGGGACCTGACCGTGCTCGAGGCCAGGGCCGGCGGACTCGCGGGCGCGGTCGTCTGGGGCTGCCACCGCGACACGCCGGAGCTCTCGGTGATCGGCCTGCCGGTCTTCAGCTATGGCCGCTGCCCCTCCGGTCCCGTGCGTCTCGGGCCGCGCCCGGCAGACGCGCTCTCCACGGCGCGGTTCGGGGAGGTCGCCGTCGATCGCGACTGCGCGGTCTTCGCCGACGAGGACGGCGTCGTGTTCGCGCCGCTCGCTTCGGCGCCCGGGATCCTCGCGGCGGCCCGGGAGATCCTCGGCCGCGAACGGCGCCAGGCGGAGAGGGTGCGGGCGGGGGAGACGCTCCGGGCCCAGTTTCGTTTCGACGCCTATCTGCGCGAGCGAGCGCGCGACCCCGGATACACGTTCCGGCGCCACCTGCGGGAGATCGGCGGGTCGATCGAGGAGTAGTCCGCCGGCACGCCGGTTTCGCTTCGGTCCCGTTCCCGACCCCTCCCGAGGTGGCACGGAGGCCGTTCTTCGGCTGTAATGGAGTCCCGCCGGCAGTCCCCTTGCATCGAAGCGGTTCGGGCCATTCGACTCGTTTTTGGGGAACGCGCGGGTCGCCGGGACGGTTGGACTCCAGGAGGAGGACGGGATGTCGCACAACCCGGAGCAGAGTCCGCTCGACGCTCCGGAAGAGCGGGTCGGGACCGCCGGCGACGCGTCGACCGACCGTCCGCGCCGCCGGGGCGTCTGGATCGGTGCCGGGATCCTCCTCGTGATCGCGGTGGCGATCGCCGTCTCGCGCTCGGGCAAGCCTGGAGAAGGCGCGGCCGGCGCCCGGGGCAAGTCCGCTCCGCCGGTGCCGGTCGTCGTCGACGAGGCGAAGACCGGGAGCTTTCCCGTCTACCTGACGGGTCTCGGAACGGTCACGCCCCTCTCGACGGTCACGGTGCGGTCCCGCGTCGACGGGCAGCTCCTGCGAGTCGCGTTCCGGGAGGGACAGCTCGTGAAGGCCGGGGACCTTCTCGCCGAGATCGACCCCCGGCCCTTCGAGGTCCAGCTCACCCAGGCGCAGGGCCAACTCGGCAAGGACCAGGCCGTCCTCACCAACGCGAAGCTCGACGAACAACGCCTGCGCAACCTCGTGACCCAGGGGCTCGTGCCTCAGCAGCAGGTCGACGCTCAGACGGCGGCGGTCGCCGAGGCCGAGGCGGCGGTCCAGGGCGACCAGGGCGCGATCGACGGCGCGAAGCTGAACCTGACGTACGCGCGCATCACCGCCCCGGTCTCGGGCCGCACGGGACTGCGCCTGGTCGACCCCGGCAACATGGTTCACGCCTCGGATGCCGGCGGGATCGTCGTGCTGACTCAGCTCGATCCGGTCGGGGTGCTCTTCACGCTTCCGGAGGACAGCCTCCAGGCCGTGCTGCAGAAGCTCCGCGGCGATGCGGCGCTGCCGGTCGAGGCGTGGGACCGGGATCTGAAGAACCGGCTCGAGACGGGCAAGCTTCTGACCGTCGACAACCAGATCGACCCGTCGACGGGCACGGTCCGCCTGAAGGCCGTCTTCGACAATGCCCGGGGCCTCCTCTTCCCGAACCAGTTCGTCAACGTGCGGCTCCTGCTCGAGACGCTCCGCGACGTCGTCATCGTGCCGTCGGCGGCCATCCAGCGGACGACGGGCGGGCCGGTCGTCTACGTCGTCGACGCCGGCGGCACGGTCGCGCTGCGCCCCGTCGAGATCGCCCGGTCGAGCGGCGACTCGGCCGTCGTGACCCGCGGCGTGTCGGCCGGGGACGTGGTCGTCGTCGACGGCGTGGACAAGCTGCAGAACGGGTCGAAGGTCGTCGCCCGGAAGGCCGGAGAGCGGAGCGCGTCGCCGAGGCCCTCTTGAGCCCGTCTCGCCCGTTCATTCTCCGTCCCGTCGCGACCTCGCTCCTCATGTGCGGCCTGCTTCTGGCGGGAGTGGTCGCGTACCGGCAGCTTCCCGTCTCGGCGCTCCCGCAGGTGGACTACCCGATGATCCAGGTCGTGACGTTCTATCCGGGCGCGGGGCCCGAGGTCATGGCCTCCTCGGTCACGGCGCCCCTCGAACGGCAGTTCGGCCAGGTCCCGGGCCTGAACCAGATGACCTCCACGTCCGCCGACGGCGCCTCGGTCGTCACGCTCCAGTTCGCGCTCGATCTCGACATCGACGTCGCTGAGCAGCAGGTCCAGGCCGCGATCAATTCCGCCGGCACCTACCTGCCGAGGGACCTTCCCAATCCTCCCGTCTACAGCAAGGTCAACCCGGCGGACGCGCCGATCCTGACGCTCGCGCTGACCTCCGACACGCTGCCCCTCTCGAAGGTCCACGACCTCGCCGACACGCGCCTGGCGCAGAAGATGTCGCAACTGCCGGGCGTGGGCCTCGTGTCGCTCTCGGGCGGTCAGAAGCCCGCCGTGCGCATCCGCGCGAACCCGACGGCGCTCTCGGCGTACGGCCTGACGCTCGAGGACGTGCGGACCGCGATCGCCGCCTCCAACGTCAACCAGGCCAAAGGGAGCTTCGACGGGCCGAGCCACGCATACACCATCGGCGCCAACGACCAGCTCCTCGCGAGCGAGGACTACCGGCCGCTCGTCGTCGCGTACCGAAACGGCGCGCCGGTCCGGCTCCAGGACGTGGCCGACGTCGTCGACTCGACGGAGAACGTCCGCCAGGCGGCGTGGATGAACCAGGTCCCGGCCGTCATCCTGAACATCCAGCGCCAGCCGGGCGCGAACATCATCTCCGTCGCCGACCGCGTCAAGGCCCTCCTGCCGCAGCTCCAGGCCTCGCTGCCCTCGGCGGTGAAGGTCACGATGCTGACCGACCGGACGACGACGATCCGCGCCTCGGTGCGCGACGTGCAGCTCGAGCTGATGCTGACGATCGCCCTGGTCGTCATGGTCATGTTCCTCTTCCTGCGCAACCTCGCCGCGACCGTCATCCCGAGCGTCGCGGTGCCCCTGTCGCTCGTGGGGACCTTCGGGGCCATGTACCTGCTGGGGTACAGCCTCAACAACCTGACGCTCATGGCGCTGACGATCGCCACGGGCTTCGTCGTCGACGACGCCATCGTGATGATCGAGAACATCATGCGCTACGTCGAGGAGGGGATGAAGCCGCTCGAGGCCGCCTTGAAGGGGGCCAAGCAGATCGGCTTCACGATCCTGTCCCTGACGGTCTCTCTCATCGCCGTGCTGATCCCGCTCCTCTTCATGGGGGACGTCGTGGGCCGGCTCTTCCGCGAGTTCGCGGTGACCCTCTCGGTGACGATCCTCGTCTCGGCGGCCGTCTCCCTCACGCTGACTCCGATGATGTGCGCGAAGCTCCTGCGGCACCGGCCGGCGTCTTCGCAGTCGCGCTTCGAGCGGGGGGCCGAGAGGGCCTTCGAACGCGTCCAGGCGTTCTACAAGCGGACCCTCGAGAAGGTCCTCGAGCATCAGCCCGCGACCCTCGCCGTGGCCGTCGCAACGCTCGTGGTGACGGTCGCCCTCTACGTCTTCATCCCGAAGGGCTTCTTCCCGGTCCAGGACACCGGCGTCCTCCTCGGCATCTCCGAGGCGGAGCAGTCCGTGTCCTTCTCGACGATGGCCGAGAGGCAGCGGGCGCTCGCCCGCGTGATCCTGGCCGACCCGGCCGTCGAGAGCCTGTCCTCCTTCATCGGCGTGGACGGCACGAACGCCACGCTCAACAGCGGGCGGTTCCAGATCAACCTCAAGCCGCTCGGGGAGCGCGACGTGCGCGTCCGCGCGCTCATCCGCCGCCTCCAGCCGAAGCTCGCCGCGGTGCCGGGGATCACTCTGTACATGCAGCCGGCGCAGGAGCTGACGGTCGAGGACCGCGTCAGCCGCACGCAGTACCAGTACAGCCTCGAGCACCCGGAGGCCCGCGTCCTCGAGGAGTGGGCGCCGAAGCTGATCGAGCGGCTGCAGAAGGTGCCGGCGCTGGCCGACGTGGCGAGCGACCAGCAGAACCGGGGCCTGCGCGTCACGCTCGTGCTCGACCGGGCGACGATGTCGCGGCTGGGCCTGACTCCGCAGACGGTCGACGACGCGCTCTACGACGCGTTCGGACAGCGCCAGATCTCGACCATGTTCACGCAGCTGAACCAGTATCGCGTGGTCCTCGAGGCCGACCCGGGCTTCCAGAAGACGCCGGAGGACCTGGCGCACGTCTACGTGCGGGGAGCTTCCGGCTCGGTCGTCCCGCTCTCCGCATTCACCCGCATCGAGCAGTCCCGCGCCCCGCTCGCGATCAACCACCAGGGCCAGTTCCCGGTCGTCACGCTCTCGTTCAATCTCGCGCCCGGCGTGTCGCTCGGAGAGGCCGTGCGGGCGATCGACCGCGCGAAGGCCGAGGTCGGCATGCCGGCCGGCATCCAGGCCGGGTTCCAGGGGACGGCCCGCGCCTTCCGGGCCTCTCTCGTGAACACGCCGCTCCTGATCCTCGCCGCGATCGTGACGGTCTACATCCTGCTCGGGGTGCTCTACGAGAGCTACATCCACCCGGTGACGATTCTCTCGACGCTTCCCTCGGCCGGCGTCGGCGCGCTCCTGTCGCTGATGATCTGCCGGATGGACTTCAACGTGATCGCGCTGATCGGGATCATCCTCCTGATCGGCATCGTCGAGAAGAACGCGATCATGATGATCGACTTCGCGCTCGACGCCGAGCGGCTGGAAGGCAAGCCGCCGCGCGAGGCCATCACCCAGGCCTGCCTCCTGCGGCTGCGGCCGATCCTGATGACGACGTTCGCGGCCCTGCTCGCCGGCATTCCCCTGGCCGTCGGGGGAGGCACGGGAGCCGAGCTGCGGCGGCCGCTGGGAGTCGCGATCGTGGGCGGCCTCATCTTCTCGCAGGTCCTGACGCTCTACACGACGCCCGTGATCTACCTCGCCTTCGACCGCCTGGCGCGCCGCGTCGCCCGCAAGCCGGCGCCCCGCGGCATCCCCGCTCGAGCACCGGCCTCCTCGGAGGGCCGGTGAGCGTTTCGACCGCCTTCATCCGGAGGCCGATCGCAACGACCCTCCTGACGGTCGCCGTGGCCCTGGCCGGCGGGATCGCGTACTTCTCCCTCCCGGTCTCCTCGCTGCCGCAGGTGGAGTTCCCGACGATCCAGGTCTCCGCGGGACTGCCGGGCGCGAGCCCCGAGACCATGGCTTCCTCGGTCGCCACGCCGCTCGAGCGCCAGTTCGGCCGCATCGCCGGCGTCACGGAGATGACCTCGACGAGCTCCCTCGGGTCGACGTCGATCGTCCTGCAGTTCGACCTGAACCGGAACGTCGACGCCGCCGGCCGCGACGTCCAGGCCGCGATCAACGCGGCCCGCGGCCAGCTGCCGGCGAACCTGCCCGTCCAACCCGAGCTATCGGAAGGTCAATCCCGCGGACTCGCCGATCCTGCTGATCGCGCTGGTCTCCGACGTCCTGCCGAAGAGCGAGGTCTACGACATCGCCTCCTCGGTGCTGCAGCAGAAGATCGCGCAGGTCGAGGGCGTCGGCCGGGTCTACGTCGGCGGCGGCGCGCTGCCGGCCGTGCGCGTCGAGGTCAACCCGACGGCGCTCCACAACGCCGGCCTCTCGCTCGAGGACGTGCGCGGCTTCCTCGCCTCCTCCAACGTCAACCGGCCCAAGGGGCAGATCGGCGCGGGGGAGCGGGCCTGGGCGATCGGGGCGACGGACCAGCTCCGCACGGCCGCGGAGTACCGGCCCCTGGTCCTCTCCTACCGCAGCGGCGGGGCGCTGCGCCTCGCGGACGTCGCCGACGTGGTCGACTCCGTCGAGGACGTGCGGACGACGGGCATCGCCAACGGCAAGCCGGCCGTGCTGCTCATCATCTTCCGCCAGCCCGGCGCCAACATCATCGAGACGGTCGACCGGATCAAGGACCTCCTTCCGCAGCTCCAGGCGGAGATCCCGCCGACCATCCGGTTCGCGGGCGTGCTCGACCGGTCGACCACGATCCGGGCCTCCGTGCGCGACGTCCAGGTGACCCTGCTGATCTCGATTCTGCTGGTCGTCCTCGTCGTCTTCGTGTTCCTGCGGAGCGTGCGGGTGACCCTCATCCCGAGCGTGGCGGTCCCCGTGTCGCTCGTCGGGACCTTCGGCGCGATGTACCTGCTCGGCTACAGCATCGACAACCTCTCCCTGATGGCCATGACCATCGCCACGGGCTTCGTCGTCGACGACGCGATCGTCGTGATCGAGAACATCACCCGGCACCTCGAGAACGGCGCCTCGCCCCTGCGAGGCCGCGCACCGAGGGCGCGCGCGAGATCGCCTTCACGGTGTTCTCGATCAGCGTCTCCCTGATCGCCGTCTTCATTCCGATCCTCCTCATGGGCGGCATCGTGGGACGGCTGTTCCGGGAGTTTGCCGTGACGCTGTCGGTCGCCATCCTGATCTCCATGGCGATCTCGCTGACGACGACGCCGATGATGTGCGCCTTCCTGCTCCGCGCGCCCGGAAGCGAGACGCCGGGCCGTCTCGCGCGCTGGAGCGAGCGGGCCTTCGGCGCCCTCCTCGGTCTCTACCGCCGCTCCCTGTCGGCGGTTCTGCGGCGCCAGCCGCTGACGCTCGCGGTCACGCTCGCCACGATGGCGGCCACCGTCCTCCTCTACGTGACGGTGCCCAAGGGCTTCTTCCCGCAGCAGGACACCGGGCGGCTGAACGGCTCGATCCAGGCCGACCAGAACACCTCCTACCAGGCGATGGACCGGCGGGTGCCGCCAGTTCGTGGACATCGTCATGCAGGACCCGGGAGTCGAGTACGTGCAGGCGTATGCCGGCGGGGATTCGACGTCGAACACGGGGCGGATGTTCGCCAACCTGAAGCCGCGCGGGCAGCGCGACGCGTCGGCCGACGAGATCATCGGACGCCTGCGCCCGAAGCTCGCGCAGGTTCCCGGGGCGACCCTCTACCTCCAGGCGAACCAGGACCTGCGCATCGGCGGGCGAGCGGCGGCGTCGCAGTATCAGTACACGCTCCGGGGCGACGACGTGCGCGAGCTGCAGGACTGGGCGCCGCGCGTGATGGAGCGGCTGCGCCGGGTGCCGAGCATCGTCGACGTCAACAGCGACCTCCAGATCAAGGGCCTCGAGGCGTCGCTCGCGATCGACCGCGCGACGGCATCGCGGCTGGGGATCACGCCGAAGGCGATCGACGACACGCTCTACGACGCGTTCGGCCAGCGCCAGGTCTCGACGATCTACACCCCGCTCAACCAGTACCACGTGATCCTCGAGATGGACCCGAAGTTCCTGCAGGGCCCGGAGGGACTCGACGCCGTCCGCGTCCGGTCCTCCGACGGCTCGCTCGTGCCGCTGTCCGCCTTCGCCCGCTACGAGCCGTCCACGGCGCCGCTCCAGGTCAACCACCAGGGGCTCTTCCCGTCGGTCACGATTTCCTTCGCTCTCGCGCCGGGGCGCGCGCTCGGCGAGGCGGTCGACGAGATCCAGGCCGCCGAGGCCGAGGCGGGCCTGCCCGCCTCGATCCGCGGCAGCTTCCAGGGCACGGCGCAGGCCTTTCAGGCCTCGCTCGCCAACCAGCCGCTCCTGATTCTCTTCGCGCTCCTGGCCGTCTACATCGTGCTCGGGATCCTCTACGAGAGCCTGATCCACCCGATCACGATCCTCTCGACGCTGCCGTCGGCCGGGCGTGGGCGCCCTGCTCGCCCTGCTTCTCTTCCAGACGGAGCTCTCGGTGATCGCTCTGATCGGGATCATCCTCCTCATCGGCATCGTCAAGAAGAACGCGATCCTGATGATCGACTTCGCCATCGAGGCGGAGCGCCGGGAGGGCCAGGGCCCGGAAGCGGCGATCTTCGAAGCCTGCCTCCTGCGGTTCCGCCCGATCACGATGACGACGATGGCGGCGCTCCTCGGCGGGCTGCCCCTCGCCATCGGGCTCGGCACGGGAGCGGAGCTGCGGCGCCCGCTCGGCATCGCGATCGTGGGCGGGCTGATCTTTTCCCAGATGCTGACGCTCTACACGACCCCCGTCGTCTACCTGTATCTCGACCGCCTCCGGATCCGGTGGGCGGAACTGCGGCGCCGGCGCTTCCGCCGGCCCGTGCTCGTGAGGTCTCATCCATGAAGCTCTCGCGCAGCCTGGCCACCGCCTCCCTGGCGGCCGCCCTCGCCGCCCTGGGCGCCGCCGGGGCGCAGGCCCAGACGATGTCGATCGAGGAGTACGAGCCGAAGTCGACGCTCGTCGTCCCGGAGCACCACCCGTCGAAAGCGAAGTACCCCTTCATCGACGTCCACAACCACCAGGATCGGGACATGTCGGCCGGGGAGGCGGCCAAGCTCGTCGCCGACATGGACCGGATCGGCATGAAGGTGATGGTGAATCTCTCCGGAGGGCAGGGCGCCGAGTTCGTGAAGGGACTCGCAAACCTGGCCGGCCGCTATCCCGGTCGATTCGTCGTCTTCGCGAACGTCGATTTCACCGGCATCTCGGAGCCGGGCTGGGGCGAGCGGGCCGCGGCCCAGCTCGCGCGCGACTACGCGTCCGGCGCCCGGGGCCTGAAGATCTACAAGAACCTCGGAATGACGGTGATGGACGGCTCGGGAAAGAGGGTCCCGGTCGACGACCCGCGCATCGACCCGGTGTGGGACAAGGCCGGCGAGCTCGGCATCCCCGTTCTCATCCACACCGCCGAGCCGCATCCGTTCTTCGAGCCCCAGGACAAGTTCAACGAGCGGTGGCTCGAGCTGAAGCAGTTCCCGCAGCGCGCCCGGCCGCCGGACAAGTTCCCGCCCTTCGAGCAGCTCCTGAGCGAGCAGCACCACATGTTCGAGAAGCACCCGAAGACGAAGTACATCGACGCGCACCTCGGGTGGCTCGGCGGCGACCTCGCGCGCCTCGGGAAGCTCTTCGACCGGCTGCCGAACGTCTACACGGAGATCGGGGCGGTCCTGGCCGAGCTCGGCCGGCAGCCGCGCTTCGCGCACGACTGGTTCGTCAAGTACCAGGACCGCGTCCTCTTCGGGAAGGACAGCTGGGCCGCGGACGAGTACCTGGTCTACTTCCGGGTGCTCGAGACCGACGACGAGTACTTCGACTACTACCGCAAGCGCCACGCGTTCTGGAAGATGTACGGCCTGGCGCTGCCGGACGAGGTCCTCAAGAAGATCTACTACAAGAACGCGCTCAGGATCGTCCCGGGCATCGACCCGTCGCCGTTTCCGCCCTGGGGTCAGGTCTTCGCACCGTCGCTCGTCCGGCTCGACAGTACAGATTCAAGACCTGACCCCGCCGCGAGTAGCGCCCGGCTCACGCGCTGCGAAGCGCCAGTAGACCGCGTAGCGCTCGTCGTAGAGCGCGTTCAAGGGGACGAGCTCCACCGTGCCGCCGCCGCGGGTCGGGGCCTCGAAGCGGAGGGTGTCGCCAGGGGCGCGACGGATGCCGGCGCCGAGCCGGTCCACGCGGAGGGCGAGCTCCGGCGCCGCGACCGGCGGGAGCGCGAACTCGGGGACCGTCCGGGGCTTCGTCGGCTCGGCGCGCAGCGTCGCCGCCGTGAGGCCCTCGCGGCCGAGGCGGCCGGCGAGGACGACCGGGCCCCACATCAGGGCCGCGAGCGTCGGGTCGTCCGGCATGGGCTCCGCGTGAAGCGTCATGGGCAGCGTCCACTCCACGCGGTCGCCGTCGTTCCAGGTCCGGTCGAGCACGAGGTAGCCGGAGACGACCGGGCCCGGGTAGGCCCGTCCGTTCACGCGGGCCGCGCCGCTCCCGGCCCAGCCCGGCACCCGCAGCCGCAGCGCGAACCGCCTCGGCTCGCGCAGGCGCAGCTTCAGGCGCGTGCCGGGCTCTGTCGGGAACCGCGTGTCCTGCGTCAGGACGAGCCCCTGGGCGCGCCAGGACAGCTCCGAGGCGACGAACAGGTTGACCCAGAGGCCGTCCGCGTCGTGGAAGTACGCGTTCTCCGCGAGCTTCGCGAAGGACTCCGCGCCCGTGCCCGTGCAGCACCAGAAGTCGGCGAGCGGCGTCCCGAAGTACTTCCAGTACCCCGAGCCGAGCGGGACGTAGTAGAGCTTGGCGCCGTCGGAAGGATGCTGCGTGCCGAGGATTCCGTTGAAGAGCGCGCGCTCGGCGTAGTCGGCACAGGCCGGGTCGGCGGTCCAGCCGAAGACGTGGCGCGTCAACTTCAGCATGTTGTACGTGCAGCAGCACTCCTGCGTGTATCCGCCGAGCTCCGTGGCGAGCCTCCCCGGGTCGGTGCGCCACTCCTCTTCGTTGCTCGTTCCTCCGGTGGCGTAGGAGCGGCGGGAGGTGACCTCGGTCCAGAAGTACGACGCGACGGCATGCGCCTGCGGGTCGCCGGTCGTCTCGTAGCGGCAGGCCGCACCGATGATCTTGGGAATCTGCGTGTTGACGTGCAGGCCGCGCAGCTCGTCGCGGCCGGCGGCGAGAGGGATGAAGATCCGGTCGTGGTCGAACCGATGGGCGAGCTCGCGGTAGCTCGCCTCGCCCGTCGACGCGGCCAGGGAGTAGAGAAGCTCGTTCATTCCTCCGTACTCGCGGTCGAGGATCCGCGCCATGGCGGCGTCGTCGAGCCGGCTCGCCCAGCGGCAGGTCCACTCGGCCATTCCGCCGAGGACCTCGAGCGCCTGGCCGTTGCCGCCAAGCGTGTACTGGTCGTAGAGGCCCGCCATGATCTTGTGGAGCGTGTAGAACGGGGCCCACACGTTCTCCCCGGCGCGGAGGCGGTCGAAAAACTCCTCCGGGAAAGCCGAGAGATAGCCGGTGCCGAGCGCCTTCTGACAGTCGGCGAGACCCGCGACCGTGCGGCGGCCGCTCGCCGAGAGCGCCGCATCGCCCGTGCCCGCCGCGACGAGGGCGCAGGCCGAGAGGTAGTGGCCCGTGAAGTGGCCGCGGAGCTCGTTCTCCGGAGCTTCCCAGCCGCCGAGCGGCTCGGCCGTCGTGGGCAGGCCCGCGGTCAGCCGGAATGTGTGAAGGAGCCGGTCGGTGTCCAGACTCGCGAGATATCGACGGTTGACCTCGGCCGCGTCGAGGAGCGGTCCGGGCAGGAGGCGGGCCGCGCCCGGCGGAAAGACCCGGGCGCGAATCCGATCCTCGCCGCCCGCCACGGCTGCCCGCGCGGTCTGCGCGGCGAGCGCCGCCGCCGCGCCGGAAGCGATGAAGCGTCTGCGGGTCCAGTCGGCCATGAGTTCCGGCCCGGCATGTTATCCGCCCGGGACTCAGACGAGGGCGACTTCCTCGGTCTCGCGCTCGGGGGAAGGCGCCGCGGCGATCTCGAGGGCCACGGCGGCCGCATGGATCGTCGCGGCGATCCGGACGGCGTCGTGGACCTGGTCCTCCGTGAGATGGCCGTCGACGGCGACCTTTTCGTGCGCGCGCACGCAGGCCTCGCAGCCGTTGATCGCGGAGACCGCGAGGCTGAAGAGCTCGAAATCGGTGCGGTTGGTGGCGGGCCGGGCCATGCGGTTCATGCGCAGGCGCGCAGGCTTCTCCGCGTAGACGGGCTTTCCGACGACGTGACGGAACCGGTAGTAGACGTTGTTCATCGCCATCAGCGCCGCCGCGGCGAGGCCGTCCTCGACGACGGCCTCCGGGACCGCCCGACGCGCGTCCGCCACGACGGCGTCTCGCAGGCCGGCGTGGCGCGCCGCGGCCGCCGACGCGACCGCGACGCCCCAGCGCTGCTCGGCCGAGAGGCTGCCCTCGGCGAGCACCGCCTGGAGGTTCAGCTTGATGTCGCGCGCGAGCTCGGGGAGAGCCTCCCGCACGGCCTCGACGCCGCCGGGCGTCATGCGACCTCCAGCGTGGCCTCGCCCTTCTTCCAGTTGCACGGGCAGAGCTCGTCGGTCTGCAGGGCGTCCAGGACCCGCAGCACCTCGTCGACGTTGCGGCCGACCGACAGGTCGTTGACGCTGACGTGCCGGATGATGCCCTCCGGGTCGACGATGAAGGTCGCGCGCAGGGCGACGCCGTCGGTCTTGTGAAGGACGCCGAGAGCCTCGGACAGCTCGCGCTTCGTGTCGGCGAGCATCGGGTAGGGGAGGTGCTTCAAGTCCGGGTGGTTGTTCCTCCAGGCCAGGTGCACGAAGTGGGTGTCGGTCGAAGCCCCGAGAACCTGGGCGTCGCGGTCGCGGAAGTCCGCGTTGCGCTTGCCGAACTCGGCGATCTCGGTCGGGCAGATGAAGGTGAAATCCATCGGCCAGAGGAAGACGACCTTCCACTGTCCGGGGTGGCTCGCGTGGGTGATCTCCCGGAACTCCTGGCCCTTCTCGAGGCTCACGACGGCCTGGAGGCGAAACTCGGGGAACCTGTCTCCAACGGTCAGCATGGGATCGGTGCTCCTTGATCGAACGGGGAAGGCGCCCACCGCCATCCCGAGCCGCGAGGATGCCGGTTGCGGCTTTGATAGTCCAAGACTTTGTTTCACTGGCTGTGATAGTTTAGAACTATCATGCGCGAGGCCCCGCACCCGTTCACGCTCCGACAGCTCCAGTACGCCATCGCCGTTGCCGACACGCTCTCGTTCCGGAAGGCCGCCGAGCTCTGTCACGTCGCGCAGCCCTCGCTCTCCGCCCAGGTGGCGGCGCTCGAAAAGGCCCTCGGCGTGGCGCTCTTCGAGCGCGATCGCCGGCGCGTGCTCGTCACGTCCGCGGGCCGCGAGATCCTCGACCGCGCGCGCCGTCTGCTCGTCGGTGCCGACGACCTGCTCGACTCCGCGCGGCGCCTCTCCGACCCCCTCGCAGGCATGATCCGCGTCGGCGTGATCCCGACGATCTCGCCCTACCTGCTGCCGAGCGTCACGCCGGTTCTCCATGCGAAGTACCCGCTTCTCACGATCGTGTGGGTCGAGGACAAGACGGCCGTGCTGACGGCCCAGCTCGCCTCGGGCGACCTCGACGCGGCGCTCCTGGCGCTCGAGGCCGAGGTCGGGGACTTCGAGCAGGAGGTCGTGGCGACCGATCCCTTCGTCCTGGCGGCTCCGCCCGGGGACGCCCTGGTCGCGCGAAGGGGCCCGGCGAGCCTCGGCGACCTGAGGGGCCGGAGGGTCCTGCTGCTCGACGACGGGCACTGCTTCCGGGACCAGGCGCTCGAGGTCTGCTCGCGGGCGCAGGCGAGGGAGCTCGAGGTTCGGGCGACGAGCCTGCCGACGCTCGACGCAGATGGTGGCGCGGGGGCTCGGCGTGACGCTCCTGCCGCTGCTCGCCGTTTCGACCGAGGCCGGCCGCGCGGGGCTCGCCGTCCGGCGATTCGCGGAGCCCGCGCCGCACCGGACGATCGCGCTCGTCTGGAGGCGCGGCTCGCCGTGGGGCGCGACGCTGCGCAAGCTCGCCGAGACGCTCGCCGCAGCCTACCCGCGCGGCGGAGCGGCCGGCCGCGTCGAGAGAGGACGCGTCACGAAGACGGGTCGCTAGTTCTCGTCGTCCTGGGCCCGTTCGTTGGCGCGGGCGATCCCGATGGCCTTGCGGTAGCGCGGGTCGCCGCGGAGGTTGTCGAGGTCGTCGTCGCTGCGGAGCGTGCCCGTCTCGTCGAATCCTGCGTCCAGGGCCTTGTAGAGCCACTCGAACGCCGGGTCCTTCTGGTCCATGCGCGCGTAGCCGCAGGCCAGGTTGTACATGGTCTCCGGCTTGCGGTAGCCGAGAGCGAGGGCCTTCTGGAACGGCTCGATCGCGGCCTCGGGGCGGTCGCCCGCGAGCTCGGCAAAGCCCAGGTTGTACCAGGCGCGGCCGGTCTGCGGGTGCTTCTCGGCGTACCGCTGGAAGCGTTCGGCGGCTTCGCGCCACTTGGCGCGCTCGCTGCGCGAGCCCGCGTGCCACCACCCGCGGTTGTAGCTCGGAAGCTCGAGCTCGCGCGCCTGCTTCTTGATCTCGGCAAAGCGCGGGTCGCCGTGGAGATTGTCGAGGTCGTCGTCGTGGGCCAGCGTGTCCGGCTGATCGAAGCCCGCGTCGAGGGCCTTCTGGAGCGATGCGAAGGCGCGGTCCTTGTCGCCGGCCATGGCGTATCCACAGGCCTGGTTGTAATAGGCCGTTCCGACCCGGTAGCCGCGATCGATCGCGGCCTGGTAGGCCTGCACGCCGAGGTCGTACTGATCCGAGCGAAGGAGCTCGAGGCCGACGTCGAAGAACGCCTCTCCGCTCTTCGGGTTCTTCGCCACGATCCGCTGATAGCGGGTCGCGGCCGCGCGGGTCTCGTTCTTCGACTTGCTTCCCTCGGCCTCCCGCGCTTCCTTCTTGAGCTGCGGCCAGCGCGGATCGGAGTGGAGGTTGTCGAGATCGTCGTCGCCGAGGTACGCCCCGACGTCGAAGCCCTCATCCATCGCCTTCTTCAGCCACTCGAAGGCCTGGTCGGGCTTGCCGAGGAGGGAGTACCCGCAGGCGATGTTGTAGCTCGCGGCGTCCTCGTTGTAGCCGTCGGCGATCGCCTTCTGGAAGGCCTCGATCGCGCCCTCGTAGTCCTCGTCGTGGTGGAGATCCATGCCGCGGCTGTACCAGTCCCCGCCGTCCTTCGGCTTCTTCCAGCTCTTGTGCTTCGAGGCCTGGACGAACCCTTCCGGCGCCGCGGCGGGCTGCGACGGCGAAGGCGTCCAGATCGCGGGGACGGCCTGGCCCGACTCGGGCTCGGCCTCGGGGACTTCGGAGGCTTCGGGGGCAGCCTCGGCGTCGGGCGCCGGCTGCGGGTCGGCCTTCGGCGCCGGGGCGACTGCCGGCTTCAGCCGGCTGCCGGTCGTCTGGTTGCAGGGCTTTTTGGCCGTGGAAGCGGAGGAGGTCGTGCGCGTCGACGTCGACCGGTGCGAGGACGAAACGAAGGAGGTCGACGAAACCGAGGCGGTCTTCGTCCGGGTCGACCCGCAGGAGCACTCCGCCCACGGCGAGATCAAACCGACGGCCGCCGCGGCCCCCGCCAGCACCACCGCGCCGAGAAAGGCCTGCCCCCGAGACTCGCCGCCGTGGGTGGCGCGCGGGTCGAGGATCGTCCGCAGGCGCTCTTCGAAGTGGTGCGGGCGCACGATCGCCAGCGCCGGCGTCGGGTGGGCGGGGGAGCCGAGCGAGCGGAAGATGCCGAGCAGGTGGCCGGCGTAGACCGAGGGCTTCGTGCCCGAAGCGATCACGAGATCGTCGCAGGCCGTCTCGGCGTCGCGCCGCACCCGGCGGTTCAGCCACCACGCGAGCGGGTGGAACCAGTACGCGGCCAGGGCGAGCTCGGCGACGATCAGGGCCGGCCAGTCGGAGCGCTTGACGTGCGCGAGCTCGTGCAGGAGGACGACCCGCCGGCGTTCCACCGCCCACTGGCGCGCGGCGCGGCCGATCAGCAGGAGCGGGCGCAGGAGCCCGGAGGTCATCGCGACCGGAACGGCCGCGCTCTCGACGATCTCGACGTTGCGCGACAGCGCGAGCCGGCGCGCCGCCGCGTCGCGCTCCTCGATCCATTCGAGGTCGTGAATGGGCCTCGCTTCCCGGCCGATGCGGCGCACGCGGGACCAGCCGACGAAGAGACGCGCGCCCACCGCGAGCGCGCCGGCGGTCCAGAGGGCCAGGCCGAGCTCGAGCCAGGGCGCGGGCTTCGGCTTGCGGGCGGGCGCCGGAACCGGCGGAGCGATCGGCGCCGAGGCCGGGACCAGGGTGTCCTGCTCCGGCGCGAGCACGGTCTTCTCGGGAACGGCCAGCGCGAGCTGGCGCAAGATCTCGGGGGATGCCGGGACCCCCGCGGCGCGGGCGCGCTCGACGGCCGGCGTCGCGGCCGCCCGCCGGGGCGCCGCCGGGCGAACGTCGGGCAGGATCGGGACGGTGACCTGCGGCAGCGCGGCCGAGAGGAGGGGAAGCAGCAGGGCCGCGGCGAGCCCGAACGTGCCGACACGGTGGCGCGTGGCGGCGCTCGAGCGTCGCATCAGCAGGAGGACGGCGCCGGTCACCAGGAAGACGAACGTCGCCTTCACGGCGAGGTCGAAGCCGAAGCGGATCGCGGAGTCGAGCAGGAATCTCATGTCAGCGTCCCTCCATCCGAGCCTGGTCGATGAGCTGGGAGAGCCGGTCGAGCTGCTCCGGCGAGAGGTCGGAGCGGGAGAGGTCGAGGAGCGCGGCGACCGCCTTCTCGGTCGAGCCGTCGAAGAAGGTCTCGAGCACGCCGGCGAGCGCGGGGCGTCCGGCCCGGTCGCGGGCGAGGGTCGGGAGGTAGACGTATCGGGTGCCCTCGGCGACGTGGCGGGCGTGGCCCTTGTTCTCGAGGATCCGCAGCATGGCCCGCACGGCCGAGTAGCTCGGAGGGTCGGGGAGGGCCGCCAGGACCTCGCTCGCCGTCGCCTGGCCGTCCCGGTAGAGGACGTCCATGATCTGTCGTTCGCGCCGGGAGAGGTTGGAGAGCGTCCGTTTGGCTGTCATCTTCGTTTCGGCCTCCTCGCCTTCGAGTCCCGATTGTAGTGCTAAAAATTTAGCAAGTGCTGTTTTTTTAGCTCCACTGCAGGAGGAGTACGACGCTCTCCGGGAAAGGTTTCGGAGATTCTGGGGAGCGGACCGGGGCGCAGCCCCGAGCCTCGGCGTCGCCTCAGGCGGCCCCTCGCGAGCGCCCCGCCAGGGCCCGTTCGCCGGGTTCCCGCGTCGCGCGGGATTCGCGGTCCCAGGGCCGCCCCATCCGCAGGCTCGCGGCCACCCATGCGATCCCCACCGGCACGGTCAGCCAGGCGGCGGCCGA
The DNA here is from genome assembly GCA_963810205.1 of uncultured Acidobacteriota bacterium. Classification (GTDB taxonomy): domain Bacteria; phylum Acidobacteriota; class Thermoanaerobaculia; order UBA5066; family Gp7-AA6; genus DAHUXD01. The sequence goes on along the minus strand of CAWEMP010000008.1, from coordinate 6,513 downwards.
GAGCCCGCCTCCCGCCGAGCGGACCGCGCCGATAGCCCAGGCGCTCGCGGCGTCGCCGCCGCGGAAGACGACGGTGTCGATGAAGTTCTTCGCCTTGTAGCGAACCTCCGGGGGCAGGGCCACGAAGAGCATCTCCCGCGTGGGACGCCAGAACGCGAAGTGCGCCGCTCGGTGGAAGACCTGGAGGGCGAGCAGGGCCGTGAGTCCGGGGACGAGCGCGAGTCCGGCGACCCCCGCAGTGACGAGCGCGGCCACGAGGGCGAGCGCACCGGCGGCGCCGAGCCGGCGGACGACGGCGGCCGTGACGAAGAGCTGGAGCGCCAGCGCCAGACCGTTGACCGCCAGGTCGAGCCTTGCGAAAAGTGCCGTCCGCAGCTTCGAGTCCGTGATCGCCGCACCGACGAGGTCGGCCTGGAAGACGTAGAGGAGCGTGGAAACGACGGTGGTGCAGAGGACCGCCGCCGCCACCGTCCGCAGGAACCCCGAGCGTGCCGTCTGGCCGACGCCGTCGAGCGCGCCGCCGCCGAGCGCCGCGGGCCGGGCGCGGGTCTCTCCGGGTCCGGAGGCGAGGGCTCCCGAGGCGAAGGCCGCCAGCACGAGAAGGCCGGCGGCAAACAGGAGGAGCGCTTCGGTCCCGATCCGCGGCGCGAGAAGCGCGGCCGCCGCGGGCCCCGCGAGGGCACCCGCGCTTCCTCCCGCCGCGACCAGGCCGAAGAGGCGCGGCGCCTCCTCCGGTCGAAGAGGTCGCCCGCGAGGCTCCACGAGACCGACACGGCCGAGAGGCTGAAGACGGTCAGCCAGACGAAGAAGACCGGCGCCATCGCCGGGGCGATCGCCGGCTTCTGGAACGCGAAGAAGAAGAGGACGAGGTTCGAGGCGAAGAAGAGATCGACCGCCGGTGCGAGCCGCCGGCGCGGCGCCCGCGCCGCAAGCGCCCCGAAGGCGGGCGTCGCCAGGAGCGTGGCCACGAAGGTCGCCGTGAAGAGCCACGGCATCCTCCCGGCGCCTGTACGCACGCCCATCTCGTCGCGCACGGGCCGAAGGGCGTAGTAGGCCGCGAGGATGCAGAAGAGGTGCGCGAACGCGAGGGCCGTCCGGATCGCCTGCGCGCGCCGCGGCCTCGCGCTCATGTCGCCGACACCAGGGCCTCGATGCGACGGCGCTCTCCCGCGTCGGGCAGCCGGCCGAGGCCCGCGCGCATGTTGTCTTCGAGGTGTCGCAGCTTGTCGGTCGCAGGGATCACGCACGTGACCGCGGGGTGGGCGAGGATCCACTTGAGGAAGAGCTCGCCCCACGAGACGCAGTCGATCTCCGCGGCCCAGGCCGGCAGCGGGCGGCCTCCCGTCCGCCGGAAGGCGTCGCCTCCGGCGAACGGCCGGTTGGCGATGACGGCCACGCCCCGGTCGGCGGCGAGCGGCAGAAGGCGCTCCTCGGCCTCGCGTTCGAGCACGGAGTAGTTGATCTGGAGAAAGTCGATCCGCTCGGTCGACAGGAGGCGGGCGATCTCGCCGTAGGCGCCCGGCGTGTAGTGGCTGACGCCGACGTAGCGGATGCGGCCTTCGGCCTTCTGCCGCCGGAGGGTCTCGAGCTGCGTGTCGGCGTCGAGCAGGTTGTGAACCTGGACGAGATCGAGCGTCGAGCGGTGAAGCAGCCGCCGCGACTCGTCGATCTGGGCGATGCCCTGCGGCCGGCCGCTCGTCCAGACCTTGGTGGCGATGAAGAGGTTGCCGAGCCGGAGCTTCTCGGTGAGCCCGCCGAGCACGGCCTCCGAGCGGCCGTACATCGGGGAGGTGTCGACCAGCCGGCCGCCCAGGGCATCGAAGCGGGCGAGGACGGCCTCGACCGCGTCGAATGCGGGGCCCGCGGACGGGCACGTCGAAGCTCTGCCAGGTGCCGAGCCCGACGACCGGCAGGAGCTCTCCGGAGGAAGGGATCGGGCGCCGGCGCGGCGACGAAGCGGGTTCGGGCCGCCCGGATGCCACACCCGCGGCGGCGGCGGACATCATGAGAATCGCCTCCCGCCGGGAAAAGTCTCTGGCCACGGCGCGAGATTACGGCGGACTTCGCCCGGCGGCGAAGGCTTTGCGACGAGCCGGGGCGTGCGCGCGCCGGGGGGCGGAACCAGCCTGCTATGAGCGGCGCGTCAGGCGCTCGACGGCGTGCCGGCGGGTGCGAGAGAGGCGCAGCTCCTTTCCGCCCTCGAGGAAAACTCGGAAGTCGCCGTTCTCGCAGGAGACGAGCTCGCGAACCCGGTCGACGTTGACGATCGCCGAGCGGTGGATGCGCAGAAACCGGGAGTCGAGGCGCCGCTCGGCGGAAGCCATCGTCTCGCGGACGAGCATCTCGCGCCCGCCCGCGTGGAGGCAGAGGTAGTCGCCTTCGGCCTCGATCCAGTCGACCTCCGAATGGCGCAGGAGGGTGAGCCGGCCCTTCGCCCGAACGCGGAAGCAGCGGCTCGGGACCTCCGGCGGCGAGGTCGCCCCGGCCGCGGACGGGGCCTCGGCCGCCTCGACGGCTCGCCCGAGCGCGTCGGCGAAACGGGCGTCGTCGATCGGCTTGACGAGGTAGTCGAGCGCACGGACGCGGAAGGCCTCGACCGCGTGCCGGTCGTGGGCGGTGACGAAGACGACGTGCGGCCGGGCTTCGGGAGCCAGCGCGTCGACGACGCCGAATCCGTCGAGGCCCGGCATCTGGACGTCGAGGAACAGGATGTCCGGCTTCCACCGGCGCACCGCCTCGACGGCCTCCCGGCCGTCGCCGCATTCCGCCACGACGCGGACGCGATCCGATTTCGCCAGGCGCGACACGATCCCGCGGCGGCCCAGGGGCTCGTCGTCGACGACGACGGCCGACAGCATCACGCCGCCTCCGGCGCGAGGCGATAGGGCAGGCGAATCGAGACCGCCAGGCCGCCGCGGGCGCTCGCATCGAGCGTCAGCTCGGCCCGCGAGCCGTAGAGCTCCTCGAGCCGCTGGCGGGTGTTGGCGAGGCCGATGCCGGTGCGCCGCTCGAGGCGCGAGCCCGCGCCGGGACCCTCGTCGTGGACGCCGAGCGTGAGCCAGTCCTCGTCGCGGGCGGCGACGATCGCGATCGCGCCCCCGTCCGAGCGCGGCAGGACCGAGTGGCGCACCGCGTTCTCGACGAGCGGCTGCAGGATCAGCGGCGGCACGAGGGCGGACTCCACCGAGGGATCGACCGCGATGTCCACCCGCAGCCTCTCGCCGAAGCGGATCTCCTCGATCTCGAGGTACTGGCAGGCGAAGTCGATCTCGTCGGACAGCGGCACTTCGGCGGTGTCGGTTCTCTCGAGCGTCGAACGAAGGAAGTCGGCGAGGCGGGAGAGCATCCGATTGGCCTCCGACGGCCGGTTCTCGGCGATGAGCGTCGAGATCGCGTTCAGGGCGTTGAAGAGGAAGTGCGGGTTGAGCTGGAGGCGCAGAGCCTCGAGCCGCGCCGCGTGGGCCCGGGCCTCCGCGCGCTGCACCCGCTCGCGCTCGGCGGCGAGGTCCCGGTAGGCCGCGATGCCGAAGTAGAGCGCGCTCCAGCACAGGAGCACGAAGAAGAAGTAGATCGTGTTGGAAAAGTCGGGGAAACCCGCCGTCGCCAGCCGGGTTCCGCCCGCGCGCGCCGAGGCCAGGTACGAGGCGACGACCAGGTTGTGCGGCGCCATCCAGAGGCCGGCCGCGCCGTAGGAGAGCGGGATCGCCGCCGCGACGGTCGCGGGCAGCGGCGCGCCGCGGCGGCCGAGCTCCCGGTACGCCGCGCGGAGCAGGAGACTCGCGGCGAAACCGAAGACGGTCAGGCTCGTCTTGACGACGGCAGCGTAGAGGACGGGCCAGTGCGAAACCCCGGCCGCGAACATCCCCGCGCCGAAGAGGGCCCAGCCTCCCAGCTGGAGGAGCCAGAAGAGCGAGCGCGCCGGAGCCGGGGAGGGAAGTGTCTGCACCCGGAGTGTCATACGGCCGCGCGATTCCGGAGTTCTGGAGGCGTCTTTGGGTTACCCTATGCGGAGAAACTTCATGTCCGGGCAGCCGCCGAACGCCGAGCTCCAGGAAGCGCTCCTCGAGCTGCAGCAATACCTCTCCGACAGCGTTCCGCCCCTCGTCGTGGCGGACTCGGTCTCCGTTCTCATGAAATACCCCCCGCAGGCGGTGATTCCGACGATCCGCGCCTGGACCGCGGGCCAGTACCGGGGCGGCGCCGGCGCCGGCGTTCCGGTATCCGACTATCTCTTCCATGCCCTGAAGAAGATCCACATGCTGAGCGAGTTCAAGCTCGTCGCGCAGGAGCCGATGAACGCCTACCTCGGGCAGTTGAAGCCGGTGGTCGTCGCGCTCTGCCCGGAAGAGGATCGGGAGATCCTGAGCGAGAACCTCAGCCGGCTGGGGGAGTCGACCACGACGACGGCGACCGTTTCCCCGGTCCAGCAGATCCACCGGCAGGCCGTGTCCGAGTCCGCGCCCATGGCCTCCGCGGCCGCGCGCCGGGGCGCTCCGGCGGAGGCCGGCGGGGGCGCCGCCGCGGCCGGCGAAGCGCTCCAGGGCCTCAAGCGCGTCGGTCTGCTCCTCGAACGGCTCGAAGCCCAGGGGGGATTGGCCATGGGAGGTCCGGCGGGCGCCGGTGCCGCCGCGCTGAACCGGCCCGCGGCGGCCGAGGCGCTGGCCTTCGCCGCGCGGAGCTCCCAGTCCCGGGAGGAGCTCGAGCAGACGCTCGCGCGGCTCAAGTCCCTCGGTCTCGAAACCGGGACGGGCGACGTCTTCCGGGCACTCGCGCAGACGGTCCCCGGCTGGGTCGTGCCCGCGGGGGATGCCGCCGCCGGAGTCCCCGGCTACGAGGCCGGGGCGATCGGCGCGATGCGCCGCATCATCACCGGGGCCGACGATCCCCTCGAAGCGTCCCGCCGCTACCACGAGCTGGTCAAGGCGGGCGTCGACCGCTTCAACGAGAGCTCGCTGCCGGCGGCCGTCCAGATGCTGGAGCTCGCCGAGCGGCTCGTGTCGGAGAAGAAGGTCGACGCGGGAAGCGCCGAGATCGCGCGGCGCAAGCTCGGCGACTCGCTCGACTGGGAGAAGCTGAAGAAGTTCGCCGAGCAGACGAGCGACCAGGCGCAGCTCCGCAAGGTCCTCCAGTTCTTCACGAGCCTCCAGGTCGAAGGCCTCATGGAGACGCTGCCCGGCGAGCCCAAGCGCGACCGCCGCCGGCTGATGCTCCTGCTGCTCGAGGTCCACGGCGCTCCGGCGCGGCAGGAGGCCTTCGAGCGGCTGACGCGCTCGCTCGGCCCGCAGGTCGGCGAGGAGGAGTGGTTCTTCCGGCGCAACCTTCTCTACCTGCTCCGGCGGATCCCGCGCGGGGCCGACGCCCCGCCGATCGACGCCGAGATCGACGTGGTCCTGCAACATTGCCAGCTCGGTCTGCCGCTGCTGGTCATCAAGGAAGCCGCCGCCGCGCTGGGACAGCTCAAGGACGAGAAGACCGAGGTCGGCCTCGCCCAGATGATGAACGACATCGAGGCCATGCTCGTCAAGCCGCCCGAAAAGGCCATCTACGAGGCCAAGGACCTGCGGGCCCTGCTCGACCGGGTCGCGTCGACGCTCGCGCGGTTGCCCTCGCGGCCGGCGCGCCGCACGCTCATCGAGCACGCCGGCAAGAAGCAGGTGCAGCTCGGCGACACCATGGCGCGGCTCTCGGAGCTGTCCTCCCAGAGCCTCGCGGACGACGCCGAGACCGTGGATCAGCTGCTCGAGATGATCAAGGCGAACCTGCCGTTCAAAGTTCTCGGGTTGACGCTCCGCCAGAACGACCAGAACCTGGTGCGCCTGGTCGAGGCGCTCTCGGGCACGCCGACACCGACGGTGCGGCGGGCTTTGGAGGACGTCGTCGCGCGGTTCCCGGACAAGGAGGCGGCCCGGGCGGCATCGCGGGCGATGGCGGCGTGGGACAGCCGGCGGCCCCCGCGGAAGGACCGCGCGCGGCCGCGGCCACGGGCGCCGCACCGGCATCCGACGCGCCGGCCCCGAGCCTCCAGGGGGACCTCGAGGTCTTCGGGCTGCCGGCGCCTGCTGCAGAGCCTCGCCGACTTATCGGCCTCGGGCACGTTGACGCTGCGCGGGCCGAGGGCGGCCGGTGTCCTCGACGCTGACGCTGCGCGACGGGAAGCTCGAAGAGATCCGGCGCGGGAAGCTCTCGGGCGAGGATGCGTTCTACCAGCTCCTCGAGCGGCCGACACCGGCCGAGTTCGCCTTCGTCAAGGGCGCTCCGCCGGCGGCCGGGGCGAAACCCCTCGCCATCCTGCCGCTCACGCTCGAAGCGATGCGGCGCTACGACGAGCTCCAGGAGGCCTCGGCCTCGGTGCTAGACACCGTGTTTCTCGTTCCACCGGGCAGGCGCCGACGCCGAGTCCGGGGAGAAGGACGGGAGCCTCCTGCAGGCACTCTGGGAGCGGGCGAGGCGGGGGGGCACACCCAGGACCTCGAGGAAGTCGTCGTCGCGGACTCCGACCGCACCGCCGCGTGC
>CAWEMP010000007.1:0-12270 GCA_963810205.1 uncultured Acidobacteriota bacterium | reverse complement strand
GCCGTAGGCGCCCGGCGTGTAGTGGCTGACGCCGACGTAGCGGATGCGGCCTTCGGCCTTCTGCCGCCGGAGGGTCTCGATCTGCGTGTCGGCGTCGAGCAGGTTGTGAACCTGGACGAGATCGAGCGTCGAGCGGTGAAGCAGCCGCCGCGACTCGTCGATCTGAGCGACGCCCTGCGGCCGGCCGCTCGTCCAGACCTTGGTGGCGATGAAGAGGTTGCCGAGCCGGAGCTTCTCGGTGAGCCCGCCGAGCACGGCCTCCGAGCGGCCGTACATCGGGGAGGTGTCGACCAGCCGGCCGCCCAGGGCATCGAAGCGGGCGAGGACGGCCTCGACCGCGTCGAAGGCCGGGCCCGAGGGCGGGACGTCGAAGCTCTGCCAGGTGCCGAGCCCGACGACCGGCAGGAGCTCCCCGGAGGAAGGGATCGGGCGCCGGCGCGGCGACGAAGCGGGTTCGGCCGCCCGGATGCCACACCCGCGGCGGCGGCGGACATCATGAGAATCGCCTCCCGCCGGGAAAAGTCTCTGGCCACGGCGCGAGATTACGGCGGACTTCGCCCGGCGGCGAAGGCTTTGCGACGAGCCGGGGCGTGCGCGCGCCGGGGGGCGGAACCAGCCTGCTATGAGCGGCGCGTCAGGCGCTCGACGGCGTGCCGGCGGGTGCGAGAGAGGGCGCAGCTCCTTTCCGCCCTCGAGGAAGACGCGAAAGTCGCCGTTCTCGCAGGAGACGAGCTCGCGAACCCGGTCGACGTTGACGATCGCCAAGCGGTGGATGCGCAGAAACCGGGAGTCGAGGCGCCGCTCGGCGGAAGCCATCGTCTCGCGGACGAGCATCTCGCGCCCGCCCGCGTGGAGGCAGAGGTAGTCGCCTTCGGCCTCGATCCAGTCGACCTCCGAATGGCGCAGGAGGGTGAGCCGGCCCTTCGCCCGAACGCGGAAGCAGCGACGCGGGACCTCCGGCGGCGAGGTCGCCCCGGCCGCGGACGGGGCCTCGGCCGCCTCGACGGCTCGCCCGAGCGCGTCGGCAAAACGGGCGTCGTCGATCGGCTTGACGAGGTAGTCGAGCGCACGGACGCGGAAGGCCTCGACCGCGTGCCGGTCGTGGGCGGTGACGAAGACGACGTGCGGCCGGGCTTCGGGAGCCAGCGCGTCGACGACGCCGAATCCGTCGAGGCCCGGCATCTGGACGTCGAGGAACAGGATGTCCGGCTTCCACCGGCGCACCGCCTCCACGGCCTCCCGGCCGTCGCCGCATTCCGCCACGACGCGGACGCGATCCGATTTCGCCAGGCGCGACACGATCCCGCGGCGGCCCAGGGGCTCGTCGTCGACGACGACGGCCGACAGCATCACGCCGCCTCCGGCGCGAGGCGATAGGCAGGCGAATCGAGACCGCCAAGCCGCCGCGGGCGCTCGCATCGAGCGTCAGCTCGGCCCGCGACCCGTAGAGCTCCTCGAGCCGCTGGCGGGTGTTGGCGAGGCCGATGCCGGTGCGCCGCTCGAGGCGCGAGCCCGCGCCGGGACCCTCGTCGTGGACGCCGAGCGTGAGCCAGTCCTCGTCGCGGGCGGCGACGATCGCGATCGCGCCCCCGTCCGAGCGCGGCAGCACCGAGTGGCGCACCGCGTTCTCCACCAGCGGCTGCAGGATCAGCGGCGGCACGAGGGCGGACTCCACCGAGGGATCGACCGCGATGTCCACCCTCAGCCTCTCGCCGAAGCGGATCTCCTCGATCTCGAGGTACTGGCAGGCGAAGTCGATCTCGTCGGACAGCGGCACTTCGGCGGTGTCGGTTCTCTCGAGCGTCGAACGAAGGAAGTCGGCGAGGCGGAAGAGCATCCGATTGGCCTCCGACGGCCGGTTCTCGGCGATGAGCGTCGAGATCGCGTTCAGGGCGTTGAAGAGGAAGTGCGGGTTGAGCTGGAGGCGCAGAGCCTCGAGCCGCGCCGCATGGGCCCGGGCCTCCGCGCGCTGCACCCGCTCGCGCTCGGCGGCGAGGTCCCGGTAGGCCGCGATGCCGAAGTAGAGCGCGCTCCAGCACAGGAGCACGAAGAAGATAGATCGTATTGGAAAAGTCGGGGAAACCCTCCGTCGCCAGCCGGATTCCGCCCGCGCGCGCCGAGGCCAGGTACGAGGCGACGACCAGGTTGTGCGGCGCCATCCAGAGGCCCGCCGCGCCGTAGGAGAGCGGGATCGCCGCCGCGACGGTCGCGGGCAGCGGCGCGCCGCGCCGGGCGAGCTCCCGGTACGCCGCGCGAAGCAGGAGACTCGCGGCGAAACCGAAAACGGTCAGGCTCGTCTTAACGACGGCGGCGTAGAGGACGGGCCAGTGCGAGACCCCGGCCGCGAACATCCCCGCGCCGAAGAGGGCCCAGCCTCCCAGCTGGAGGAGCCAGAAGAGCGAGCGCGGCGGAGGCGGCGAGGGAAGTGTCTGCACCCGGAGTGTCATACGGCCGCGCGATTCCGGAGTTATGGAGGCGTCTTTGGGTTACCCTATGTCGAGAAACTTCATGTCCGGGCAGCCGCCGAACGCCGAGCTCCAGGAAGCGCTCCTCGAGCTGCAGCAATACCTCTCCGACAGCGTTCCGCCCCTCGTCGTGGCGGACTCGGTCTCCGCTCTCATGAAATACCCCCCGCAGGCGGTCATCCCGACGATCCGCGCCTGGACCGCGGGCCAGTACCGGGGCGGCGCCGGCGCCGGCGTTCCGGTATCCGACTACCTCTTCCATGCCCTGAAGAAGATCCACATGCTGAGCGAGTTCAAGCTCGTCGCGCAGGAGCCGATGAACGCCTACCTCGGGCAGTTGAAGCCGGTGGTCGTCGCGCTCTGCCCGGAAGAGGATCGGGAGATCCTGAGCGAGAACCTGAGCCGGCTGGGGGAGTCGACCACGACGACGGCGACCGTCTCCCCGGTCCAGCAGATCCACCGGCAGGCCGTGTCCGAGTCCGCGCCCATGGCGTCCGGCGGCCGCGCGCCGGGGCGCTCCCGCGGCGGCCGGCGAGGGCGCCGCCGCGGCCGGCGAAGCGCTCCAGGGTCTCAAGCGCGTCGGTCTGCTCCTCGAACGGCTCGAAGCCCAGGGGGGACTGGCCATGGGAGGTCCGGCCGGCGCCGGTGACGCCGCGCTCGAACCGCCCGCGGCGGCCGAGGCGCTGGCCTTCGCCGCGCGGAGCTCGCAGTCCCGGGAGGAGCTCGAGCAGACGCTCGCGCGGCTCAAGTCCCTCGGGCTCGAAACCGGGACGGGCGACGTCTTCCGCGCACTCGCGCAGACGGTCCCCGGCTGGGTCGTGCCCGCGGGGGATGCCGCCGGCGGAGTCCCGGCCTACGAGGCCGGGGCGATCGGCGCGATGCGCCGCATCATCACCGGGGCCGACGATCCCCTCGAGGCGTCCCGCCGCTACCACGAGCTGGTCAGGGCGGGCGTCGACCGCTTCAACGAGAGCTCGCTGCCGGCGGCCGTCCAGATGCTGGAGCTCGCCGAGCGGCTCGTGTCGGAGAGGAAGGTCGACGCGGGCAGCGCCGAGATCGCGCGGCGCAAGCTCGGCGACTCGCTCGACTGGGAGAAGCTGAAGAAGTTCGCCGAGCAGACGAGCGACCAGGCGCAGCTTCGCAAGGTCCTCCAGTTCTTCACGGGCCTCCAGGTCGAAGGCCTCATGGAGACGCTGCCCGGCGAGCCCAAGCGCGACCGCCGCCGGCTGATGCTCCTGCTGCTCGAGGTCCACGGCGCTCCGGCGCGGCAGGAGGCCTTCGAGCGGCTGACGCGCTCGCTCGGCCCGCAGGTCGGCGAGGAGGAGTGGTTCTTCCGGCGCAATCTCCTCTACCTGCTCCGGCGGATCCCGCGCGGGGCCGACGCGCCGCCGATCGACGCCGAGATCGACGTGGTCCTGCAGCATTGCCAGCTCGGTCTGCCGCTGCTGGTCATCAAGGAAGCCGCCGCCGCGCTGGGACAGCTCAAGGACGAGAAGACCGAGGTCGGCCTCGCCCAGATGATGAACGACATCGAGGCCATGCTCGTCAAGCCGCCCGAAAAGGCCATCTACGAGGCCAAGGACCTGCGGGCGCTTGCTCGACCGGGTCGCGTCGACGCTCGCGCGGTTGCCCTCGCGGCCGGCGCGCCGCACGCTCATCGAGCACGCCGGCAAGAAGCAGGCGCAGCTCGGCGACACCATGGCGCGGCTCTCGGAGCTGTCCTCGCAGAGCCTCGCGGACGACGCCGAGACCATGGATCAGCTGCTCGAGATGGTCAAGGCCAACCTGCCGTTCAAGGTTCTCGGGTTGACGCTCCGCCAGAACGACCAGAACCTGGTGCGCCTGGTCGAGGCGCTCTCGGGCACGCCGACACCGACGGTGCGTCGGGCGTTGGAGGACGTCGTCGCGCGGTTTCCGGACAAGGAGGCGGCCCGGGCGGCATCGCGGGCGATGGCCGCGTGGGACAAGCCGGCGGCCCCCGCGGAAGGACCGCGCGCGGCCGCGGCCACGGGCGCCGCGCCGGCATCCGACGCGCCGGCCCCGAGCCTCCAGGGGGACCTCGAGGTCTTCGGCCTGCCCGCTCTGCTGCAGAGTCTCGCCGACTCCTCGGCCTCGGGCACGTTGACGCTGCGCGGGCCGAAGGGAGGGCCCGTGTTCTCGACGCTGACGCTGCGCGACGGGAAGCTCGAAGAGATCCGGCGCGGGAAGCTCTCGGGCGAGGACGCGTTCTACCAGCTCCTCGAGCGCCCGACGCCCGGCCAGTTCGCCTTCGTCAAGGGCGCTCCGCCGGCGGCCGCGGGAGCGAAACCCCGCGCCATCCTGCCGCTCACGCTCGAAGCGATGCGGCGCTACGACGAGCTGCAGGAGGCTTCGGCCCTGGTGCCGGACACCGTGTTTCTCGTGTCCACCGGGCAGGCGCCCACGCCGAGCCCGGGGGAGAAGGACGGCAGCCTCCTGCAGGCACTCTGGGAGCGGGCGAGCCAGGGCGGCACGCCCGAGGACTTCGAGGACGTCGTCGCCGCCGACTCCTACCGCATCCGCCGCGTGCTCGCCCACTGGGTCGAGCAGGGATCGCTGAAGGTCCGCGGCACCGACGTAGCCGCTCGCCTACCGGCGAACCGACAGGTTCTCGTAGTCGACGATCGGATTGCCCTGGCTGACGGAGGTCAGTCCTTCGATCTCCGGCCCCGCGAAGCAATAGGTCTGGTCGTGGAAGAGCGGAAGCAGCAGGGCTTCCCGCGCGATCAGCTCCTCGACGCGCCGATAGATCGAGTGCCGGACGCGCGGATCGGTCTCGGCTCGTCCGCGCTCGGCGAGCGCGTCGAGCTCCGGATTGTGACGAACCGGCCGAGGAAGCCCGAGTCGGAGTGCAGGAGCGTGTGCACGAAGTTGTCCGCGTCGGGATAGTCGGCGTTCCAGCGCCCGATGTTGAGGTCTCCTTCTCCCGTGCGCTGCGCCTCGATGTACTCGGCCATCGTCTTGTTGATCGGCTTGATGCGGAACCCGATCTCGCGAAAGGCCTCGGTGAGCTCCCGGAAATAGGCCGAGAACTCGCCGAAGAAGACGGGGTGGACGCCGGCCGTCAGCTCGATCGTCTCCCGCGAGACCGTCGCCTCGACGGAGCTGTCCGATGACGCCGGAGGCCCCCGAGACGGGGCCGGAGGCCGGGCTCGACGCCGAGTAGCCGAGAAGCCCCGGGGGGATGATGCCGTGGGCGGGAATGGCGAGCCTTCCGATCGCGCGGCGGGCGAACGCGGCGACGTCGACGGCGCGCACGAGGACGCGGCGCAGTTCCACGTCGGTCAGCGGGCCGCGGCGGGAGTTGAAGGTCACGTAGTAGGTCGTCAGGCGCGGATTCTCCCGGTAGCGGGAGGCGAACCGGGGATCGTGCCGGAACGCCTCGGCGTCGGCGGGGAGCAGATCGAAGGCGAGCGAGAACCTCCCGGCGAGGAACTCGCTGCGGATCTCCTCGGGAGAGACGCCGAAGCGAAAAACGATTCCGTCGCAGCGCGGGTACCCCTCGCGCCAGTAGTTCGGGTTGCGCTCGAGCTCGAGCCTCCGGCCGGGATCGAAGCTGACGATGCGGAAGGGGCCGGTGCCGACGGCCCCCTCGGCCCCCTTATCCGCGGTCGCGCCCACCGCGCCGGTGCCCTCCGGGAGGATCGCGGTCGGCGCGTAGGAGATGACGGCCGGGAAGAAGGCGACGGGCTTCTCGAGGTCGATGAAGAACTCGCTCGGCGAGAGGATGTGGAAGCCCTCGAGGTCGGTGGTTTCGCCGGCGATGAGCCGCCGGGCGCCCCGGATGGGCGAGAGCAGCCACCGGTTCACGGTCGGCGTCATGAGGAGCCGCTCCCAGGACGAGCGCACGTCGCGCGCCGTCAGCCGCCGGCCGTCGTGGAACCGCACGCCCGGACGCAGCCGGAAGCGGTACCGCTTGCCGTCGCTCTCCGTGAGCACCTCCGAGGCGAGCGAGGGCACGATCCGGGTGCCGTCGAGCGCCCGCGTGAGTGTTTCGAAGAGGCTGGGCGAGACCTCGCTGTGCTCCAGGGTCTCGCAGAGGGCCGGATCGAGGCTCCGGACGACGCCGGCGATCGGCACGTGGACGATCCCGCCGCCCGCGGGACTGCCGGCCGGCCGATCCGCCTCCGCCTCCGCCTTTCCCAGCTCGGCGTAGTTCACGTAAGGAGCGGTGCTGCGGAGCTGGAGGCCGCGGACCCGGGGTCCGGCGATCCGGTAGTCCACGTCGTGGAAGAGCGGCACGAGGATCGCCGGGTCGAGGAGAGCGTGCTCGAACTTCCGGTAGAGCGCCTCGCGGGCGTCCGGCCGCGCCTCGCCGCGGGCCTCCTCGAGGATGCGGTCGGTCTCGGGCGACGAGAAGTAGGCGCGCGCCGCCCCGTTTTCCGAGTGAAAGAGAGTGAACGTGAAGTTGTCCGGGTCGTCGTAGTCGGCGATCCACCGGCCGAGCATGACGTCGATGCCCGTGTTCGCATGCCACGACTCGAGGAACTCGGGCATCGTCTTCGTGGCGATCTCGACCTCGACGCCGAGATCCCCCCAGAGGCGGAAGAGGGTCTCCGTCAGCGCGGCGTACTGGTTGAGGAGGATCGGGTGAATGCCCACCCGCAGCCGGACGGGGGAGGGCAGCGACGCGGAGCGAATCCGCTCGACGGCCTGTTCGCGCGAGAAGTGCTTCTGGCGGCGACCGGCGTCGTGCCCGAGGATCCCGGGCGGGATCAGGCCCGTGGCGGGCAGGGCGAAGCGGCCGAGGGCGCCCCAGACGAGGTCCTGGGTGCGGACGGCGCCGGCGAGAGCGGTCCGGAGGGCCGCGTTCGACCCCACGGCGCTTCCCGTGTGGAAGACGGCGAAGTACGTGTTCTTCTTCGGCGTCTCGACGAGGCCGGCGCGAAAGCGCGGCTCGCGGAGGATCGACTCGAGATCCTGCGGGAGCAGGTCGCGCGCGATGTCGAGCGAGCCTTCGCGGAGGCCATCCGCGATCGCGGAAGCCGCGAGTGACGCCCGGAACTCGATCCGGTCCACGCGCGCCGGCTCCTTCGCGTAGCGCGGGTTGCGCTCGAGAACGACTCGATCCGGTTGGTGGAGAGCCACCTGGAACGGTCCCGTGCCGAGCGGCGCCCCTCCCGACGCGGGCGCGACGATGGCGGTGCGCGGATCGGTCAGGAGCGACGGGAAGATCGGGAGGGGGTCCGCGAGGCGAATCACGATCTCCCGGTCGGAGGGAGCGGAAATGCCCTCGACACCTTCCGCCGTTCCGGCGACGTGCCCGGCGACGCCGCGAATGGCGGCGAAGGCCGCGGGCATCTGATCCCGCGAGAGCCGGATCGAGCGCTCGAGCGACGCCTTGACGGCCGCCGCGGTCAGAGGCGTGCCGTCCGAGAAGACGACCCCGGGGCGCAGGTGGAGGCGGACCGCGAGCCCGTTGTCCTCGAAGGTCCACTTCTCGCAGAGCGCCGGAGCGAGGTTGCCCTGGGGGTCCGTCGTCACCAGCCGTTCGTAGACGTTGGCGAGTGCCTCCTGCTCTTCGTTGGTTTCGTAGAGGCCGGGCTCGGTCGCCGCGATCGGGTTGGCGACCGCGACGACGAGCGTTCCTCCGCGCGGGAGCTCTTCCTCGGTCGCCTTCTCTCGGGGAGCCAGCCTCTCGATTTCGGCCTGGTAGGCCGCCGCCTTCGCGTACTCGCCGCGAAGGTTGGCGAGGGTGGAGGCGAGCGACAGGAGCCGCGCCAGGTGCTCGGAATCGCCGCTGCCGCGCGCGGTCTCGATTCCGCGCTCGGCCCACTGGCGCGCATCGTCGATGCGGCGGGCCTGCCAGGCGGTTTCCGCCACGAGCAGGACGGCGGCGGCGGCCCGGGCCGGCTGCCTCTCCGCCTCGAAGACCCGGATGGCGGCTTCCCCCTCCCGAAGCGCCGCCTCCATGGCGCCGGCCAGGCGATGGCCCTCGGCGAGGAGCAGCCGCGCCTCGCCCTCGCGCTGGCGGTCCTCGGCGTTCTCGGCGTCTTCCAGGTAATCGAGCGCGGTCCGGGCGACGCGGACCGCGTCCTCGGCGCTGAAGGCGTCGAGCGACTTCCGCGCCAGCTTCAACGCGTATTCGACGGTCTTCTCGGGGACGTCCGCCTGCGAGAAATGGTGGACGAGCTCCGGGTAGACGCGCTCGAGCCGTCCGGCGTTGCGCTTCTCGACGAGCTCGGCGTACTTGCGGTGGAGCGAACGGCGCTTGCGCCGGGAGAGCGCGCCGTACAGGACGTCGCGAACGATTCCGCTCGAGAAGGCGAGAAGGTCGCCCCGCGACTCGCGCTCTTCCTCGAGCATGCCCTCGCGGACGAGCCGGTCGATGTCGTCGTCGAGGTCCTTCGCGTCCTCCGCCAGCGTCTCGAGGTCCTTCGAGTCGAAGGTCCTGCCGAGCACGGAGGCGACCGAGAGGAGGTCGCGGAGCTCCTGCGGGAGCCGCTCGATGCGCTTCTCGACCGCCTGCTGGATGGTCGCCGGAAGCGCGTCGGCCGAGATCTCGGCCTCCCTCGAGAAGCTCCATGCCCCGGTGTCGTCCTTCGCGATCCCTCCCGACTCGACGAGGGAGCGGACGAGCTCCCGGGTGAAGAAGGGATTGCCCTCCGTTGCGTCCCGGAGCCTGCGGGCGAGCTCGTCGGAGACTTTCGGGGCCCCGACGAGCGACTCGACCAGCGAGCGGTGCTCGGAGGGCGAGAAGGGCGGGAGCGTGATCGAAACGAAGCGCGGGTCGTCGGCGAAGGACTCGAGCATGCGGATCAGCGGATGCCGCTTGTCGGTCTCCGTCTGCCGGTAGCTGCCGACGATCAACGTCGGCGTGGGACGCAGGCGCCGGACGATGTACTGCAGGGCCTCGATCGAGACCTCCGCGGCGTGCAGGTTGTCGAGGATGAGGACCAGAGGCTTGCCGCCGGCAATCCGCGTCAGCGTCCGGGCGATGAGCTCGAAGACCTGGATCCGGTCCTCGGCCTTCTTTTCTTCGGCCGGGGCCGCGATGCGGGAGCCCCCGCTGACGGCCGAGCGCAGCTCCCCGATCTCGGAGAGCTGGGGGAAGAGGGCGATCAGGTCGGCAGCCAGATCCGCGAAGTCGGGCCGCTCGGAGGAGCCGCCCGGGTCGCGGGACTGAAAGTAGTCCTCGATCAGCTCGCAGAAACCCTGGTAGGAGAAGGAGCGGTCCTGCTCGACGAAGCGTCCGTAGAGGACGCGGATCCTCCGGACCACGGCGAGGTTCTTCAGCTCCTCGAGCAGGCGCGTCTTGCCGATCCCGGGCTCCCCGGCCACGACGGCGAACTGGCCTTCGCCGGCGATCGCGGCGTTCAGGCGGCGCTGCAGCTCGGCGAACTCCTTCTCCCGGCCGACGAAGACGGAGGTCGCGGGGCGCTGGATGACGCGGCTCGCTGAGAGGACGACCGACTTGCCGAACTCGTCGCTGGCGAGGCTCGACCGGTGGCGCTTGAGGGCGTCGGCGACCTGGCTCGCCTTCTGGGGCCGTTTGCCCGGGTCCTTCTCGAGGCAGCGCAGGATGACGTCCTGGAGCTCCTCGCGGATTTCGGCCCCGAGCGCGCGCGGCGGCTGCGGGACCTCGTGGACGATGCGGTAGAGGATGGACTGGACCTCGCCCGTGAAGGGCGGCTCGCCCACGAGGCACTCGTAGAGGACGACGCCGAGCGAGTAGATGTCGGAGCGGCCGTCGAAGGCCCGGGAAGCCACCTGCTCGGGCGAGAGGTAGGCGACGGTCCCGACGAGCGTGCCCGTCTTGGTCAGCCGGGACTCGGTCGTCGCGTGGGCGAGCCCGAAGTCCATCACGCGGACGCGGACTCCCGAGCCGCCTTCCTCGCGCGTGACCATGATGTTGGCGGGCTTGATGTCGCGGTGGACGACGCCACGCGAGTGGCTGTAGTCGAGGGCCTCCGCGACCTGGATGCCGACGTCGACGACCTCGCCGAGGCGCAGGGACTGGTCGCGGACGAGGCGGAGCAGGGTCGTCCCCGAGACGAGCGGCATGACGAAGAAGAGCGAGCCCTGATCCCGGCCGAGATCGTGGATCGGTACGATCGCCGGGTGGTCCATCTGGGCGACGACCTGGGCTTCGCGCTGGAAGCGATCCTCGATCTCGGTCGTCAGGTCGCTCGAAGAGATGAGCTTGACCGCGACCTCGCGGTTCAGGAGCGGATCCCGGGCACGGTACACGACACCCATGCCGCCGCGGCCGAGCTCCCCGAGGATCTCGTAACGATTGGCGAGCTTCGAGCCGATCATCCAGTCTCCGCTAGCGGCGGACCCGCAGCGCGTCGTAGCGCACGACGGGGTTTGCCCCGAGGGCATCCAGCCCCTCGATGTCGGGCCGCGCGAAGCAGTAGACCTGATCGTGGAACAGGGGCAGAAGAAGGGCCTCCCGCGCGATGAGGTCCTCGACGCGCCGGTAGATGGAATGCCGGACCCGCGGGTCGATCTCGGTGCGTCCCTGATCGGCTAGCTCGTCGACGTCCGGCCGGCCGACGTAGCGGCCGAGAAAGCCGGACTCGGAATGCAGGACGCCGTGCACGAACGTGTCCGCATCGGGATAGTCGGCGTTCCAACGGCCCACGAAGAGGTCGACGTCCGGCTTCTTCTCGAACGCGAGATACTCGGCCATCGTCCGGTTGGCGGGGCGTACGAGGAACCCGATCTCTCGAAACGCCTCGTTGAGCTGGCGAAGGAAGGCCGGAAAACTCGCCGAGGAAGACCGGATGGATCGCGGCCGAGAGCTCGACCATCTCGCGCGACTGGGTCTCCACGACGGAACTATCGGAAGAGGCCGCGGCCGCTCTCCCGGGGTCCGTTCCCGGCCCGGCCGCGGAATGGCCGAGAAGGCCCGGCGGGATCAGGCCCTGCGCAGGGATCGCCAGACGGCCCAGAGTCCGGCGGACGAGCCCCGGGACATCGACGGCCTTCGTGAGCGCCCGCCGCAGATCCAGACTGCGCAACGGACCGCGGTGTCCGTTGAAGACGACGAAGTAGGTCGTCAGGCGCGGACTTTCGCGGTATCCCGCAGCGAAGCGCGGATCGTGCCGAAGCGCCTCGGCGTCGGCGGGAAGAAGGTCCATCGCAAGCGACAGTCGACCGGCAAGAAAGTCGTCGCGGGTTTCTTCGGGCGAGACGCCGAACCGGAAAACGGCGCCCTCGCTGCGCGGATAGCCCTCGCGCCAGTAATGCTGGTTGCGCTCGAGCTCCAGGCGCCGTCCGGGCTCGAAGGCGACGACCCGGAACGGCCCGGTTCCGACGGCTCCGTCTTTCCAGCTCGACCCGACCTCGCCCGTGCCCTCGGGAACGATCGCGGTCGCCGCGAACGAAACCACGGCCGGGAAGAACGAGACCGGCTTCTCGAGGTCCGCGTAGAACTCGGTCGGAGATACGATGTGAAACCCTTCGAGATCGGTTGCTCTGCCCTCGATCAGCCGTTTGGCTCCCTGGATGGGGGACAGGAGAAACCGGCTGCCGCTCTTTTCGTTGAGCAGGAGCCGCTCGAATGAGTAGCGGACATCTCGAGCCGTCAGCCGCCGCCCGTCGTGAAACCGCACCCCCGCTCGGAGGCGGGCCCGGAAGCGCCGCCCCCCGTCTTCCATCGACGTCTCGGCGGCCAGCCAGGGAACGATCCGGGATCCCTCAAGGGGCCACATCAGCGGTTCGAAAATGTTGGGCAGAACCTCGCCCTGCTCGACGGTCTCGGCGAGGCTGGGGTCGATGCTCCGCAGCACCCCGGCGATGGGGACGTGCAGCGTTCCGCCGGAGGTCGGCCGATCGGCAA
>CAWEMP010000006.1:0-15332 GCA_963810205.1 uncultured Acidobacteriota bacterium | reverse complement strand
GCAAAGGAACTTTGCGGGCTTAGTTGGGGAGCATCCCCTTCTCGGCGAGCTCCTGGCAGTCGACGCAGTACGGGGCCCAGGGAACCGCCGTGAGACGCTTCTCGGCCATCGGCTGGCCGCAGTTGATGCAGAGGCCGTAGGAGCCGTCGTCGATCCGGCCGATGGCGTCGTCGATCTGGAGGAGAGTCGAGCGCTCGCCGTCGGTCAGCGAGTAGAGGAACTCCCGGGTGTAGGACGAGACCGCCTTGTCGGCGATGTCCTGGGTCGCCTCGTCGCTGGTCTCCTCCTCGGCGCTGCGGGTCTTGGCGAGGTCCGACGAAAGGCTCGTTTTCTTCTCTTCGAGCAGCCGCCGGAACTTCTCCATGTCCTTCTTGCTCATCCGGACGGCCTTGGCCGCTGTCGAGGGCATTCCTGGCTCTCCTTTTCTCGGGCCCCCTCTCCCTGTCCGAAGGGGCGTAATTTTTGAATCCGCGATGATAACCGATTTCGTCCCGAAGTCGAGCGAAATCCGTCACTTAACGGGCGCTTCCACCGCCTGTTTCTTCCCTCTCTCCCAGAGGAACTTGCGGGAGACCCCGAGCCGCTTGGCCGCGAGCGACCGATTCCCGCCGGCCCGCCGCAGCGTCTCGTCGATGTAGGCGTCCGTGAGCTCGCGCAGGGTCCAGCGCTGCTCGACGGCGGCGGCCATGAGCGACTCCGGCGCCCCGAGCGCGCCGGTCGGAAGATCGGGCGGGCCGATCTCGGCGGATTCCGCGGTGAGCACGGCCTTCTCGACGACGTGCAGCAGCTCCCGGACGTTCCCCGGCCAGGAGTGGCGAGCGAGCGTCGCCTCGGCGTCCTTCGTGAAGCGGCGGCGCCGGCCGATCGTAGGCGCGCGCGGCGCGCAGGGCGAACTCGCGGGCGAGCGGCAGGATGTCCTCGCGCCGCTCCGCCAGCCGCGGCAGACGGATCGACACGACGTCGATCCGATAGAAGAAGTCGTCGCGAAAGGCGCCCTGCTCGACGAGCGACGCGAGGTCCCGCCGCGACGAGACGATCAGGCGGGCGCGGAACGGATGCGTGGTCACGCCCGCGAGTCGCCGGAAGTTCTTCTCCTGCAGGACGCGCAGGAACTTCGCCTGCGCGGCCGGCGAGAGCGAGGAGACCTCGTCGAGATAGACCGTGCCGCCCTCCGCCACCTCGAGAAGGCCCTTCTTGGCGGAGATCGCGCCGGTGAACGCGCCGCGCTCGTGGCCGAAGAGCTCGCTCTCGAAGAGCTCGTCGGAGAGGTTGGCCGCATCGACGCGCACGAACGGGCTCCCCGAGCGCTGGGAGACGTCGTGGATGGCGCGGGCGAGGCGGTCCTTGCCGGTGCCGCTCTCGCCGAGGATCAGGATCGTGGACGGAAGGTCGGCCGCCCGCTCGATCGCCTCGATCTCCCGCGCGAGCGCCCGGTTCCGGGTGCGAAAGTGCGACCGGAGGGACGGCGATCTCTTGTCCGCCATGGAGGGGTGCGGCTAGACGGGGCGCCGATTCTCGAGCAGCGGCGCGGAGACGGCGCCAAACACACCGGTCTCGTTGGGCGCGTCGCCCCAGAGCCGCTCGAGCGCGTAGAACCTGCGCGCCTCCTCCTGGAAGACGTGAAACACCACGTCGCCGTAGTCGAGCAGGATCCAGTGGGCGGTGGCGAAGCCTTCGACCGAGCTCGCCGGGCCGAGCTTCTCGGCGATGGCGTCGGCGATGGCGCGGGCCTGGCGGTCCGAGCTCGCCGTCGAGAGGACGAAGTAGTCCGCCATCGTCGTGAGCTCCGTGAGGTTGAAGACGAGGACGGCGGCGGCTTTGCGGTCGAGCGCCGCGGTGAGACCTTCCCGGACCTTGTCCTGGGCCGAAAAGCCGGGTTTCAACGTTCGAGCATCCCCGGCTTGTAGAGACCGTGCTTCGTAATGTACTCCGCGACCGGCCCCGGAACCCGGCCCCCGAGGCCCTTGCCGGCCGCGAGGTCGTTCCGGATCTCCGTCGCGGAGATTTTAACCGATCCGGCATCGAAAACCGACAGGCGATCGGCGAGACCCGCAACTTTCGGAATCTCCAGCCGGTCCCCGACGAAGGGCTCGCGGTGAAAGGCCGCGATCCGGACGATCTTCAGGATCTCCTCGGGCTGCCTCCACCGCGCGAAGCCCGCGAGCAGGTCCGTGCCCATCAGCAGCCAGAGCTCGTCGTCCGGGTGGCGCGCCTGGATCGCGGCGACGCGTGTCGATCGTGTAGGAGGGCGGCTGGCGGTCGAGCTCCTCGAGGTCGATCGTCCAGTCCGGCCGCCCCTGGATCGCGAGCGCCAGCATGGCGACGCGGTGCCGCGGGTCCGTCGGCGTCGATCGTGCTTGTGCGGCGAGAGGACGCGCCGGAACGTAGAGGACGCGGCGGAGCTGGAACTTCATCGCGGCGGCCTCGACCGGAAGGACGTGGCCGTTGTGGACCGGATCGAAGGTGCCGCCGAAAACGCCGATGCGCATGACGCGACGAAGTCTACGGCGCCGCGGGATCCGGCGCAGCGTCGACTTTCGGCTCGTCGGCTCGGCACGGACACCTCGTGGAAGAGGTGCGCCACGAGCTCCGGCAGGCCGGCGTGCGTGGCGGCCGAGATCTCGAAGAACGGCAGGCCGCGCCGCTCCGCGGCCCGGCGGATCGACGGCACGCGGTCGGGATCGGACACGGCGTCGACCTTGGAAGCGACGAGCATGCGCGGGCGCCGGGCCACGTCGGCCGAGAACTGCGCGAGCTCTCGCTCGATCGTCGCGACGTCCGCCTCGGCGTCTCCCGCCGCCGATGCGTCGACGAGATGGCAGAGCAGCCGGCAGCGCTCGACGTGCTTGAGGAACTGCAGCCCGAGCCCGGCGCCGCGGTGCGCGCCCTCGATCAGGCCCGGGATGTCCGCGACGACGAGCGTGCGGGCGTCGTGCGACGTCACGACCCCCAGGTGCGGCACGAGCGTCGTGAACGGATAGTCGGCGATCTTCGGCTTCGCGGCCGAGATCGCCGAGATGAGCGTCGACTTGCCCGCGTTGGGGAAACCGATGATCGCGACGTCGGCGAGCAGCTTCAGCTCGATGGCGAGGTTGCGCTCCTCGCCGGGCAGGCCCGGCTTGGCGAAGCGCGGGGCCTGCCGGGTGGGGGTCGCGAAGTGCTGGTTGCCCCAGCCGCCGTTGCCGCCTTTGACCAGCAGGACGCGCTCCCCGGCCGTGACCAGGTCCGCCACACGCTCGCCGCTGTCCTGGTCTGTCACGACGGAGCCGAGCGGCAGCCGGACCTCGACGTCCGCCCCGCTCTTGCCGTGACGGTTGGACCCCATGCCGTGCTCGCCGCGCTCCGCGCGGTACTGGTTCTGGTGGCGCAGGTGGTAGAGCGTGTTGTAGGCGGGGTCGGCGACAGCCCAGACCGAGCCGCCGTGGCCGCCGTCGCCGCCGCTGGGCCCGCCCTTGGCCACGAACTTCTCACGGCGGAAGGCGACGCAGCCGTTGCCGCCGTCGCCGCCCTTGACGTAAATCTCGGCCGTGTCGATGAACATCAGCGGTGGTCGGGGTCAGGCATTCGATTTCTTTGGAGCTCCGACGGGCCGGGATTGTAGCGCCGCGGGAGCCGGAGCTCCGAAAAACGAAGGCCTGACCCCGTCGAAGCGCGCAAGCTCCTTGCGGGCTGTCGCTTTTCGTATGCGACTCGAAGCCCGCGGGACTTGCGGAGTGTTACTGAACCGGCTCGATCGAGATGTGGCGTCCGAGGCGGCCCTTGTCGTGGAACCGCACGATGCCCGAGATCTTCGCGAAGAGCGTGTCGTCCTTGCCGCGCCCGACGTTGACGCCGGGGAAGAACTTGGTGCCGCGCTGACGCACGAGAATGGTCCCGCCCGGAACGTTCTGACCGCCGAACGCCTTCACGCCGAGGCGCTGGGAGTTCGAGTCGCGGCCGTTGCGGGAAGAGCCCTGACCTTTCTTGTGTGCCATGGAACTACCTGCTTACCCTTCGATCGCTTCGATGCGAACTTCGATCATCGTCTGACGATGACCCTTCGTGCGCCGGTACTGCTTGGTCCGCTTCTTCTTGAAGACGAGGACCTTGCGGGTGCGAACGGTGCCGAGGACCTTGGCCTGGACCGTCACGCCCTTGAGGGCTTCGGTCCCGATCCGCACGCCGGAGTCGCCCGAAACGAGAATGACGCTCGAGCCGGAAAGCGCGAGCTTCTCCCCCTTGGAGATCTTGTCGCCGGCCGGCTTCTCGATCCGGACGACGTCGCCGGCGGCGACCTTCAGCTGTTTCCCGCCTGTGCGGACGATGGCGTACATAAAGCCCGCGAATGATAAAGGTTTCCGGGCCAATGTCAACCCCTCACGGGATCAACGACTTAGCCGCGAAAAAACTCACTCCTCGTCGATCGTGTTCGGGAGCTCGTCGTGGTCGTCGGCCTTTCGGGGGAAGTGGCGGGCCAGGGCCTCGGCCACGCGGCCGATGGCGTCGAGAACGCCGTCCGTGAACTCTCCCTTGCGGAAGTGCTCCTCCATCGCGCTGGCGACCCCGGTCCAGAACTCGGGACCGGCCTTCTCGTGGATCGCGACGTCGCCGAGCACCCGGAACCGGTGCGCCCGCGGCGCGATGTAGATGAGCACCCCGTTTCGCTCGGCGGTCTTCGTCATGCCGAGCAGGTGGAAGCGCCGCAGGGCCCGCTCCTCGAGGTCCTTCGGTTTGCGTCTGGTCACGTGGACGCGAATCTCGGCCGACGTCCTCGCCTTCGGCCGAGGCGATCGCCTGGACGATCCGGTCCGAATCGAACTCGGAAAAGTAGCTCGCCATCTCTACCAGCTCCCCGACGCGCCGCCGCCGCCGAAGGACCCGCCGCCGCCCGAGAAGCCCCCGCCGCCGCCGCCCCGGACCAGCCTCCTCCGCCGCCGAAGCCGCCGCCCGACCAGCCCCCTCCGCCCCAGCCGCCGCCCCCCGACCACCAGCCGCGGCCGCCGTGCGTGCGGAATGCCCGCTTGCTCCGCAGGATCATCGGCAGGACGAAGAGGAAGAAGATGATGATCGCCATGACGAGGCACCCGGAGCCCTGGGTCCGGATCCGCCGCCGCCCCTCGTCCACGGTCCGGCCGGTCCCGCGGTACTCGCCCTTGACCGCGGCCATCATCGCGTTCGCGCCGGCATCGATCCCGCCGGGATAGTCGCCCTCGCGAAAGCGCGGGACGATCTCTTCGTCGATGATCCGCCTGGCCGTCGCGTCGGGCAGGGCGCCCTCGAGGCCGTACCCGGTCTCGATCCGGACCTTCCGGTCGCCGGTGAAGACGAAGAGGATCGCGCCGTTGTCCTCCTGCTTCTGCCCCGCGCCCCACTTCTGCGCCGGCCCGGACCGTGAAGTCCTCGAGCGTGAAGCCCTCGGGGAGCTTCTGGTCGACCCAGACGAGGATCTGGTTGGACGTGTCGCGCTCGAACTGCTCGAGCCTCGCGTTCAGCGCCTCGGCCTCTCCCGGCCCGAAGACGCCGGCGCGGTCGGTGACGTATCGCTGCGGCTTCTCCGGGATCTGCTCGTCGTAGCGGTCGGCGAGCGCGACCCCGGCGACGAGGACGGCCAGCGCCGCCAGAGCCATCGCCCGCCGCGCCCGCCGGCCTGAGACTGCCACCTGCTTACGGCTTCGCTACCGATTCCCTACTGCGCCGGCGCCGCCGTCGGCGCCGGGTTGTTGAAGTTGAACTGGACCTTCGGCGCCTGCTCCGCGCCCGGCGTGATGGCCTTGAAGTACGGCTTCTCCTTGAAGCCCAGGAAGCCGGCCATGAGGTTCGTCGGGAACTTCTTCAGGACCGTGTTGTACATCTGGGCCGACTCGTTGAAGCGGCCGCGGGCCACGGTGATGCGGTTCTCCGTCCCCTCGAGCTGCGCCTGCAGGTCGCGGAAGTTCTGGTTCGCCTTCAGCTCCGGATAGCGCTCCGACACGACGAGGAGGCGCTGCAGCGCGGAGCCGAGCTGGTCCTGCGCCTGCTGGAAGCGGGCGAGCGTCTCGGGGTCCGCCGGCGCCTTGCCGGGCGTGATGGTGGCGCGTCCGACGGAGGCCCGCGCCTCGGTGACGGCGGTCAGCGTCTCCTTCTCGAAGTTCGCCGCGCCCTGGACGGTCGAGACGAGGTTCGGAATGAGGTCCGCGCGGCGCTGGTACTGGTTCTCGACCTCGGACCACGACTTGTCGACGTCCTGGCCCAGGGTCACCAGCTTGTTGTAGGTCCCGGCGAACGAAATGCCGAGGATCACGACGAGGATGACGAGGATCGCGAGACACCCGAGCCCGAGCTTGCCCATACCGTTCCTCCTCCCAGAGTCGTTCGAACGATGACGAAGCGGATGCGGATCATAGCGGATCCGGCCCGCCGCGAGGCCCCTTGGCCCGGACCGCCGAGCGCCGGACCCGGCTAGCCCTTCGTCGACCCGAGGCGGGCGAGGACCTTCGAGGGCAGGAGCGCGCGCAGCGTCGCCGGGCCCGAGCCGGACCACGAAAGGCGCGCGGCCGCGGCCTTGCGCATCGGGATCTCCAGGCCCGGCCGGCCGGCCACGAGGCGCCCCAGGAGCGCTCCGAGGTGCGGCTCGTGGCCGACGAGGAGGATCGCCTCGACCTTCTCGGCCCGGACCTCTTCGAGGATCTCTTCGGGGTCGCTCGACGGCTCCAGCGCCTGCGTCTCCCGAAGCCTGTCGGCCAGGCGCAGCGCCCGAACGACCGGCTCCGCCGTCTGCCGCGCCCGCGCGTAGGGCGACGTCAGCACGAGCTCGATCCCCGGCTCGAGCTCCGCGAGCCCCCGCGCGACCTCGCGCGCCCGCTTGTGGCCGTCCTCGGTGAGGGTCCGGTCGGAGTCGCGCCCCGAGTCGGCGCGGTCTTCCGCGGACGCGTGCCGCAGCAGCCAGATCTCCATTCGACTGCAAGTGTAGCCGAGAGCCGGTTATCCTTAGGCCGATGTCCCTGGAGACCGGCGAACAGATCGGGCCCTACGAGATCCTCGCGCCGCTGGCGCGGGGGGGCATGGGAGAGGTCTACCGGGCGCGCGACAATCGCCTGAGCCGCGAGGTCGCGCTCAAGATGCTCCCCGACGCGGCCGCGCACGACGCCGACAGCCTCGCGCGCTTCGATCGGGAGACGCGCGCGGTCGCCGCCCTCAATCACCCCAACATCATGGCGATCCACGACACCGGCTCGTTCCGGGCGATCCCGTGGGCGGTCACGGAGCTGCTGCAGGGCGAGTCTCTGGCGGAGAGGCTCCGCGGCGGCCCGATCGCCCCCGAGAAGGCGGTGGACATCGCCGCCCAGATCGCCGACGGCCTCGCCGCCGCGCACGCGCGCGGGATCATCCACCGCGACATCAAGCCCGACAACATCTTCCTGACCCACGAAGGGCGGGCCAAGATCCTCGACTTCGGCATCGCCCGCATCGAGCAGCCGGCGCGCACGCCCGGCATCTCGGGCGGGCGGAGCGCCCAGACGAGCTCGCAGTTTCTGGTCGGGACGGCGGGCTACATGTCGCCCGAGCAGGTCCGGGGCAAGCCCATCGACGCGCGAACCGACATTTTCTCGCTCGGGGCGACCTTCTACGAGATGTTGACCGGCCGCCGCGCCTTCGCGCGCGAGACGCCGGTCGAGACCCTGGGCGCGGTGCTCCGGGACGATCCCGAGGAAGCACGCCGAAGCCGAGAAGATCCCCGAAGCGCTCAAGGCCTTCGTCTTCCGGTCGCTCGAGAAGGATCCCGCCGACCGCTACCAGTCCGCCCGCGACCTGCTCCTCGACCTGCGGGCCTGGCAGGCCGAGCGCATGTCGAAGGCCGCCGAGCGCGTCCAGTTCCGCACGGAGCCGCCCTGGAAGCACCGCCGCACGCGGGTCATGATCCGCACGATCGGCGGCGTGCTCCTCTTCGTGCTGGGGCTCCTGGCCGGCTCCTGCTGGGAGCGGGAACGGCAGGCGCAGATCCGGACCGCGCCGGCCTCGTCCTCGCGGTAGGACCGGTCAGGCGGACGCGAGACCCGCGTCCAGGTCGGCGCCGAGCACCGGCAACCCCCCGCGGGCCCTGGGCTGCGGGTATCGGCCCCGTGCAGCACGGTTCCGGGCACCCGTCGTAGAGCGTGCGCCGCTGGACGGGCGTGTAGCCCGCGTCGGAGATGATGCGGCGCATCTCGTCCTGGGTCATCCGGTTGCGCGCGCCGGCGGCGTAGACGACGTTCTCCTCGATCATGATCGAGCCGAGGTCGTCGCCGCCGAACGACAGCGACACCTGGCCGATCTTGGCGCCCTGCGTGACCCAGGAGCCCTGGACGTGCCGGATGTTGTCGAGGAAGAGGCGCGAGACGGCGAGCGTCTTCAGGTACTCGAAGCCGCCGGCCTCGTCGACCTTGCCGTCGAGCTCCGTGTTCTCCTTCTGGAACGTCCAGGGGATCCAGGCCGTGAAGCCGCCGGTGCGGTCCTGGAGGTCGCGGACGACCTCCATGTGCTCGACGCGCTGCGCCGTAGGTCTCCCCCACGCCGAACATCATCGTGGCCGTCGTGCGCATGCCGAGGCCGTGGGCCGTCTCGTGGACGTCGACCCACTTCTCCGTCGGGGCCTTCGTGAGCGACCAGATGCGCTTTCGGACCGAGTCCTCGAGGATCTCGGCGCCGCCGCCCGGGATCGACTGGAGACCGGCGTCCTTCAGCCTCGCGATGACGTCGCGCATCGGCCACTTCGTGATCTTCTGCAGGAAGTAGACCTCGGGCGCCGAGAGCGCGTGGAGGTGGATCGTCGGAAAGGTCGATCCGGATGTACCGGAACATGTCCTCGTAGAACGAGAACGGCAGGTCCGCGTGGACGCCGCCCTGGAGCAGAACGCCGGTCCCCCCGAGGTCGATCGTCTCCTGGATCTTCTCGCCGATCTGCTCGTGCGAGAGGACGTAGGCCTCGGGGTGGTCGGCCGAGGGCCGGTAGAACGCGCAGAACTGGCACCGGTAGACGCAGACGTTGGTGTAGTTGATGTTGCGGTCGACGATGTAGGTCGCGACCGAGGGATCGTTCTTGCGGTTGCGGATCTCGTTCGCCGCGGCGCCGAGGGCGAGGAGGTTCCCCTCCTCGAGCAGCGTCACCGCGTCGGCGGCGGACAGACGGTCGCCCGCGAGGGTCCGGTCGAGAATGCCGTCGGTCGAGCGCGCGCTCATGCCGGCTATCTTAGCGC
Organism: uncultured Acidobacteriota bacterium; assembly: GCA_963810205.1. Lineage (GTDB taxonomy): Bacteria > Acidobacteriota > Thermoanaerobaculia > UBA5066 > Gp7-AA6 > DAHUXD01. The sequence continues at coordinate 6,141 of CAWEMP010000006.1, read as the reverse complement.
GCCGCACTCAGAGGAAGCGGAGCGGGCCGGGCTTCCGGAATGAGTCCCTCTTCCGCGGCCAGTCGGTAGTAGAGCGACAGTCCCTCGAGATCGCCCGCGTCCAGCTCGAAGTGGAGGGCGTGGCGCAGGTAATCCTCGACGACCGCGGATGACAGGCCCGAGGCGGCCGACTCCGCCGCGACCATGGCCGGCGAAGCTCGAGCGGGCGAGCGTCGTACGAGCGCCGGAGCATGGCCGAGACCTCGGGCGTCGCCGCGCTCTCGCGGACCGCCCAGAAGGCGAAGACGAACGGGTGGCCGGAGAAGGCCCGCCACTCGGCCGCGAGATCCAGCACGACGTGGCCGTTCAAGCGGGTCTTCAGGGCCGGGTCGCCGATGATGAGCCGGGCATCGGCCGACTCTCGCCTCCGGCGCGGTACGTCGGGCGTCAGGCCGTAGCACGCGCTTCAGGAGGATGCGCGTCAGCGCCGCGGAGGTCCGGGACGCCGGGTCGAGAGCGACCGAGCCGATCTTCTCGCGCGAGACGTCCGAGACGAGCAGGACCGACCGCACCTCGGAGGAGGCGGCGATGCCGAGACCCGGCACGACCTTCAGCCCGGGGATCCGCTGGTACTCGATCGAGGGGATCAGGCCGACGTCCGCCTCCCCCGAGGCGAGCTTCGCCGCGCAGACGGAAGGGAGGTCCCGGGAGACGGAGACGCCCGGCGGCGGATCGTGGAGCAGGCCCCACGTCAGCGGCCGGGCGTTCAGGAAGTCGACGACGGAGATGCGGAGCACGTTCTGGCTCGTCGAGTTCGGGATCCCTCGGGGCTGCGCCCCTCGGGATGACCGCGACCGCCGATCGCCGCGCGACGGCTGCGCGGTCACCCCTGCTGCATCAGGCTCAGGAACTCCGCGTTGGTCTTGGTCTTGTCGAGCTTCTCGGTCAGGAGCTCCATGGCCTCGACGGTCGAGAGCGGGTTCAGGACCTTGCGGAGCACCCAGACGCGGTTCAGCTCCTGCTTGTCCATCAGGAGCTCTTCCTTGCGCGTGCCCGACTTGTTGATGTCGATCGCCGGGAAGACGCGCTTGTCGACGAGCTTGCGGTCGAGGTGGACTTCCATGTTGCCCGTGCCCTTGAACTCCTCGAAGATGACGTCGTCCATGCGGGAGCCGGTGTCGATGAGCGCGGTCGCCATGATCGTGAGCGAGCCGCCCTCCTCGACGTTGCGCGCGGCGCCGAAGAAGCGCTTGGGCCGCTGCAGGGCGTTGGAGTCGACGCCGCCCGACAGGACCTTGCCCGACGGCGGCACGATCGCGTTGTAGGCGCGGGCGAGGCGCGTGATCGAGTCGAGCAGGATCACGACGTCGCGCTTGTGCTCGACGAGGCGCTTGGCCTTCTCGATGACCATCTCGGCGACCTGGACGTGGCGCGCCGCCGGCTCGTCGAAGGTCGAGGAGATGACCTCGCCCTTGACCGAGCGCTGCATGTCGGTGACCTCCTCGGGCCGCTCGTCGATCAGGAGCACGATGAGCGTGATCTCGGGGTGGTTCGTCGAGATCGAGTTGGCGAGCGACTGCAGGACCATGGTCTTGCCGGTGCGCGGCGCCGCGACGATCAGCCCGCGCTGGCCCTTGCCGACGGGCGCGACGAGATCGAGCACGCGGGACGTCATGTTGGGCGTCTCGAGCCGGATCCGGCCCTGCGGGTAGAGGGGGGTCAGGTTGTCGAAGAAGATCTTTTCGCGCGCGACGTCGGGGTGCTCGAAGTTGACCGCCTCGACCTTGATCAGGGCGAAGTAGCGCTCCCCTTCCTTCGGCGGGCGGATCTGCCCGGAGACCGTGTCGCCGGTGCGCAGGTCGAACTTGCGGATCTGCGAGGGCGACACGTAGATGTCGTCGGGCCCGGGCAGGTAGTTGTACTCGGGGGCGCGCAGGAAGCCGAAGCCGTCGGGCAGGCACTCGAGAACGCCCTCGGAGAAGATCAGGCCCTTCTTCTCGGTCTGCGCCTGCAGGATCTTGAAGATGAGGTCCTGCTTGCGCATCCCGGTCGCGTTCTCGACCTCGAGGTCCTTGGCGATCTTCAGCAGCTGCGGAATCTTGATCTCGTGGAGCGCCCGGATGTCGAGGGTGTCGCCGGGCTCGACGGCGACCTCTTCGCCGGTCGTGTCGGGCAGCCCTTCCGGAGGCGCTTCGAGCGTCTCGACGTCGGAGTCGTTGGTGCCTTTTCGTCTGGCCATCTGTCTGTCCTCTTGGTGTGTTGCGGTCGGCGGATACCGCCGTGAAGTCTACGGGAGCGGGTTCGGGGGGCCTCGGAGCCGGGCGAGCCCGGTTTCGGGCCCCGAGGCGGCGATTCTAGATCAAAAAGACCCTTTCGTGCGACCCAACCTCAGTTCGCGACGATGCCCCCCTCGGCGGGCTTGACCTCGGGCTCGATCGAGGATGCCAGGCGGCGGGGCCTCCATCGCGATCTTGATGACCTCGTCCATCGTGTGACGAGGTGGAACTCCATTTCGCTGCGGATCTCTTCCGGCAGGTCGTCCAGGTCCTTGTCGTTCTCGGCGGAGAGGACGATCGTCCTGATGCCGGCCCGGTAGGCCGCCAGGAGCTTGTCCTTGATCCCGCCGACCGGGAGGACCTTGCCCCGGAGCGTGATCTCCCCCGTCATCGCGACGTCCTTGAGGACCGGCATCTTGGTGACGGCCGAAAAGAGCGAAACCGCCATCGTGATGCCGGCCGAGGGGCCGTCCTTGGGGATCGCCCCTTCCGGCACGTGGATGTGGATGTCGAACTTCTCGTGGAAGTTGGGGTCGGCGTCGTACATCTCGGCGCGGCTGCGGACGTAGGAGACCGCGGCGCGGGCCGACTCCTGCATCACGTCGCCGAGCGAGCCCGTGATGGTCAGGTTGCCCTTGCCCTTCAGGAGGCTCGTCTCGGTCATCAGGATCTCGCCGCCGGCCTCGGTCCAGGCCAGGCCCGTCGCGATGCCGACCTCCGAGACCTCGCCCTTGCGGCGGTTGCGGAACCGGGGCTTGCCGAGGAACTCCTTGAGGTTCTCCGGCGTGATCGCCACGGGAGTCTCGACCTTCTTCTGGACGATCTGGCGGGCGACCTTGCGGCAGACGCCGCCGATCTCGCGCTCGAGGTTGCGCACGCCGGCCTCGCGCGTGTAGCTCTCGATGATCGCGAGGATCGTCTCGTCGGTGAGCTCGATCTGCTCGTCCTTCAGGCCGTTGGCCTCGCGCTGCTTGGGCACCAGGAACTGGCGGGCGATCGCGACCTTCTCGTTGGGCGTGTAGCCCGAGAGGGGGATCAGCTCCATCCGGTCCTTCAGGGCCGGCGGGATCGGGTCCGCGATGTTGGCCGTGGCGATGAACATGACCTTCGAGAGGTCGTACTCGACGTCGAGGTAGTGGTCCACGAAGGAGTGGTTCTGCTCCGGGTCGAGCACCTCGAGCAGCGCCGAGGCCGGGTCGCCGCGGAAGTCCGACGACATCTTGTCGACTTCGTCGAGCAGGAAGACCGGGTTGACCGTGCCGGCCTTCTTCATCATCTGGATGATCTGGCCGGGGAAGGCGCCGATGTAGGTCCGCCGGTGGCCGCGGATCTCGGCCTCGTCGCGCACGCCGCCGAGCGAGAGGCGCACGAACTGGCGGTTGAGCGACCGCGCGATCGACTTGGCGAGCGAGGTCTTGCCGACGCCCGGAGGCCCGACGAAGCAGATGATCGAGCCCTTCGTCTTCTGGACGAGCTGGCGGACGGCCAGGAACTCGAGGATCCGCTCCTTGACCTTCTCGAGGCCGAAGTGGTCGTCGTTCAGGATCTTCTCGGCGCGGGTCAGGTCCTTGGACTCGCGCGAGGCCTTCTTCCAGGGCACGCCCACGAGCCACTCGATGTAGTTGCGCGAGACCGTGGCCTCGGCGGAGACCGGCGGCATGGCCTCGAGGCGCCGCAGCTCCTGCTCGGCCTTCTCGCGGACTTCCTTGGGCATGCCGGAGGTCTCGATCTTCTTCTTGAGCTCCTCGACCTCGTCGGTCCGGTCGTCCTTGCGGCCGAGCTCCTGGTGGATCGCCTTGATCTTCTCGTTGAGGTAGTACTCCTTCTGGGCCTTCTCCATCTGCTTCTTGACCTTGTTGTTGATCCGGCGGTCGATGTTGACCTTGTCGATCTCGACCTCCAGCAGGTCCTGGAGCTTCTGGAGACGCTCGTAGGGAGACTCGGCCTCGAGCAGCGCCTGCTTCTCGGCGGTCGCGACCGCGAGGTGGGCCGACAGCGTGTCGGCGAAACGCTCGGGGTCGTCGATCTTCAGCGACGCCGCGAGGCCCTCGAAGGCGAGGTGGTGCGAGAGCTTCGCGTACTGCTCGAAGAGCGCGAGCACCTTGCCCATGTAGTCCTTGAGGCTCTCGGGGTCGGCCGGCTGGACCGGGAGGACCTCGACGGCGACCGAGAGGTACGTGCCGCGGCGCTCGAAGGCCATGATCCGGCCCGCGGCGCACGCCCTCGACCATCACCTTGATGTGGCCGTTGGGGAGCTTGAGGGACTGCGCGACGGTCGCGACGACGCCGACCTCGTAGATGTCCTCGGGCGACGGCTCGTCGAGCTGCGGGTCCCGCTGCGCGGCGAGGAAGAGCCGCTTGACCGGGCGTCGCGAGGGCCGCCTCGAGGGCGCGGATCGAGGACTCGCGGCCCACGACGAAGGGCTGCATCATGTGGGGGAAGACCACCATGTCCCGCAGCGGGACGAGCGGCAGGCTTTCCAACGCCCGGTTGGTGGGTTCGGCTGTTTTCATCGGTCGAGTGTCCTTTGGGTTCCCGGTCTGAGGCGCGGGGCGAATCCGGCGGCGGGCGGGCGCTTCATCCCGCCTTGCGCAGGATGGTGATCGGGTTGGTGTGGTGCTTGACGACGTCCCGGGTGATGACGCACTCCTCGATGTCGTCGTCCGAGGGGATCTGGTACATCACGTCGAGCATCAGGTCCTCGATGATGATCTTGAGGCCGCGGGCGCCGACGTTGCGGGCCAGGGCCTCCTCGGCGATCGCCTCGATGGCGTCGTCGGAGAACCGGAGCTGGACGTTCTCGAACTCGAGCATCGTCTGGTACTGCTTGACGAGCGAGTTCTTGGGCTCCCTGCAGGATCTCGACCAGCGCGGCCTGATCGAGCTCCGAGAGCGTGGCCACGACCGGCAGCCGGCCGACGAACTCGGGGATCATGCCGTACTTGATGAGGTCCTCGGGGTGGACCTTCTCGAGCAGGGCGCTCGACCGCTTCTCCTTCTTGGTGGCGATCTGGGCGCCGAAGCCCATCGTCTTCTCGGTCATGCGCCGGCTGATGATGTCCTCGAGGCCGACGAAGGCGCCGCCGCAGAGGAAGAGGATGTTCGTCGTGTCGATCTGGATGAACTCCTGGTGCGGGTGCTTGCGGCCGCCCTGGGGCGGCACGTTGGCGACCGTGCCCTCGAGGATCTTGAGCAGCGCCTGCTGCACGCCCTCGCCCGAGACGTCGCGGGTGATCGACGGGTTCTCGCCCTTGCGCGCGATCTTGTCGACCTCGTCGATGTAGACGATGCCGCGCTCGGTCTTCTCCTTGTCGTTGCCGGCCGCCTGGTAGAGCTTGAGGATGATGTTCTCGACGTCCTCGCCGACGTAGCCCGCCTCGGTCAGGGTCGTCGCGTCGACGATCGTGAACGGCACCGAGAGCAGCTTGGCCAGGGTCTGGGCCAGCAGCGTCTTGCCGGTGCCGGTCGGGCCGATCAGGAGGATGTTCGACTTCTGGAGCTCGACGTCGAGCTTGCGGTTCTTCTCGAGGTAGTCGATCCGCTTGTAGTGGTTGTAGACAGCGACCGCGAGCTTCTTCTTCGCCTGCTCCTGGCCGATCACGTAGCCGTCGAGGAACGCCTTGATCTCCTTCGGCTTGGGGAGCTTGGTCTCGGGGGCCTGGGTCTCGAGGACCCGGTCCTCCGCGATGATGTCGAGGCAGATGTCGACGCACTCGTCGCAGATGTAGACCGTCGGGCCCGCGATGAGCTTCTTGACGTCCCGCTGGCTCTTGTTGCAGAAGGAGCAGCGAAGCACATCGCCGTTCCCGGTTTTTTTCGACATTCAGCCTCCGGAGGGATGGGACCATTCTAGGGTCGTCGTTCCCTCCCCGTCAACCGATCCGG
>CAWEMP010000005.1:0-14730 GCA_963810205.1 uncultured Acidobacteriota bacterium | reverse complement strand
AGGAACGCTCCGCGCCGGGCTAAGATCGGGCGCGTGATCGCGCTCGAGGAGATCCGCGCGGCGGAGGAGCGGCTGCGCGGCAAGGTGCACCGGACGCCGCTGCTATCGGCGGCGCAGATCGGGGAGCGGGCGGGCGTGCGGCTCTCCCTCAAGTGCGAGAGCTTCAGAAGACCGGCTCCTTCAAGGCGCGGGGCGCGCTGAACAAGGTGCTGTCCCTCTCCGGCGAAGATCGCGCGCGCGGCCTCGTCACGGTTTCGGCGGGCAACCATGCGGCGGCGGTGGCCTGGGCCGCGAGCGTCGCCGGCTGCTCGGCGGTCGTCGTGATGCCGACCGCGGCCCCCCGGTCGAAGATCGAGGCGGTGCGCGGCTACGGCGCCGAGATCGTCCTCCACCCCGACCGCGCGACGCTCTTCGACCGCCTCCACGAGGTGCAGCAGGCCCGCGGCCTCACGTTCATCCACCCCTTCGACGATCCGGTCGTCCTGGCGGGAGCGGGAACGACGGGCCTCGAGATCGTGGAGGGCGAGGAGGAGCTCGACGCCGTCGTGGTGCCCGTCGGCGGCGGCGGGCTGCTGGGCGGCGTGGCCTCCGCGGTGAAGCAGTTGCGCCCGCCGCGCTCGCGTCATTGCCGTGGAGCTCGAAGCCGGGCCCGGACTGGCGCCCGCGCTCGCCGCGGGAAAGCCCCTGACGGTGACGCGCCCGGACACGCTCGCCGACGGGATGACGCCCCCGTTCGTCGGGGCGCTGCCGCTCGAGATCGCGCGCGAGGCGGTCGACCAGATCGTCGCCGTTTCCGAGAGCGAGATCCGCGAAGGGATGCGCCTCCTGCTCACGCGCGCGAAGCTCTACGTCGAGGGCTCGGGGCAGCCGCGGTCGCAGCTCTCGTCGCGCGGAAGGCCTCGCTGCCTGTCGGTGCGTGCGTCGTCGCCATCGTGTCGGGAGGCAACGTCGATCTGGAGAAGATCGCGACCCTCGTTGGGGTCAGGCCTTGATTCTGTACTGAGCCCCGGTCTGAACGGCGCAGGGGTGTTCCCTCGTTCGCCGGAGTACAGATTCCAGGCCTGACCCCGACAGCCCCGAAGGTGTTGCCCTCCGTGTCGACGCAATACGCGAGCCAGCCGATCCCGGGAACGGGCATCTTCGGCACGACGGTCTTTCCGCCCTTCGACTCGATCGCCTTCAACGACGCATCGAGCGACGCGACGCCGATCGTGTTGACGGTCGAGGCGCCGGGCTGCTGCCGGGGCATCAGGCCGCCGTCGATGCCGGGCTCGCCGTTGCCCGGTCGTGATGAGCCAGTACGGCATCGGGCCTTCCCATTTCTGGAACTTCCAGCCGAAGACGTCTCGGTAGAAGGCGGTGGCGCGATCCGGATCGTCGGCGGGGATCTCGAAGTGGATGGGTCGGGGCACAGGTCCTCCCTGGTAGTCGCTGACTACGGTTATCGAGTCGAGAGTCGAGAGGCGACAGTCGGGCGCTATGCGGTCGAGAGCCGCGATCGGTACTTCTGCGTCGCGTAGCCGACGATGGCGCCGACGATCGCGCCGGGCAGCATGATCTCGAAGTAGTAGTGCTTGCCGTTCTCGTCCGGGAACGCCGCGACGATCCAGGCCAGCAGCAGGCCGATCCCCAGCCCGAAGACGATCCCGAGCCCCAGGTTGTCGACCTTCTTGGAGAAGTACCCGATCGAGACCCCGGCGATCAGGCCCTTGAACGTCGAGCCGAGGACGATGCGCCAGGAGCTGGTCGCGAACCGCGGGCGTGAAGTAGGCCGTGAGCCCGTCGAAAATCCCGAGGATTCCTCCGAGAATGAGCCCGAAGAGCGGCTTGGTCATCGTCCCTCCTCCCATCTATTCAACGCGACCGAGATTCTCTTTAACGGCTTCGGAGGTAGAGCGCAAAGAGCGAGCGCACCAGCAGATAGGCGGCGATCAGCAGAATCGGCGTGCGATAGCGGGCGAAGACGCGGGCGGCCTTTTCGCCCGGGCCCTCGCGGTGGGCGAGCACGCGGGCGCCGTCGAGGTAGCGCGCGACTTCGGCGGCCAGCTCTTCGGCGGAGGCGTAGCGGGCTCCCGGCTCGATCGCCATGGCGCGGGCGGCGATCGCCTCGAGGGCCTTCGGGACGGAGCCGCCAGCCGGCGCGGGGTCGAGACTGACGTCGCCGCGGGCCCGGCGGCGGGCGGTCTCGCCGTCGAACGGCGGCCGGCCCGTCAGGAGAGTGTAGAGGAGGCCGCCGAGCGCGTAGACGTCGGCCGCGGGGCCCACCGCTTCGCCGCGTCCGGCGGCCTGTTCCGGAGCCATGTAAGCGGGGGTGCCGACGACGGTGCCCTCGGCGGTCGATTCGGGTGGTGCCGCACGCGGCGCGAGTGCCGGAGCCTCGGACGCGTCTTCGAGGACCTTGGCGACGCCCCAGTCCATGACGAGCACCTCGCCGAACCGTCCGACCATGACGTTCTCGGGCTTGAGGTCCCGGTGCAGCACGCCGTGAGCGTGCGCGAAGGCGACCGCCTCGCAGACCTTCTGGAAGATGCGGAGCCTTTCGGGCAGCGGGGCGCCGGCCGCGATCTCGTCCAGGCGCCGGCCGTCGACGCGCTTCATCGCGTAGAACATGCGGCCGTCGGGAAGCGTCCCGGCGTCGTGGACGGGGACGATCCCCGGGTGCTCGAGCCTCGCGATGACCCGCGCCTCGCGCAGCATCCGGGCCGCGGCTCCCGGATCCGACGCGCCGGTGCCGACGACCTTCAGGGCGACCCGGCGACCGAGCACGCGGTCCTCGGCGAGGAAGACGGTCCCCATCCCGCCGCGGCCGAGCTCCTCGAGGAGCCGGTATTTCGTCTCGGCGAGGTCCGGCCACTCGGCGACGCGCTTCAGGTGCTCGACGGTGCGGTCGGAGAGCCACCTCATCCGGAAACGCCGAGGAGACTGCGCGCCTCTTCCCGGAACTCGCGGTCGGTGGCCGTGATCTCGCGCAGCTTCTCGAGCACGATCCGCCGGAACTCGCGGCGCGCGAGGGCGAGGAAGTTGGTGACCTGCGTCGCGGGGATCTGGAATTCCTCGGCGAGCCGCTCGTAGGTGAGCTTCTCGTCCGGATCGCGGTCGAGCTCGTAGCGCTCGAAGAGCCGGTACGGGAGGTCCTTGCCGCGAAGCATGCACTCCTCGCGGAGCTTCTCGACCGACAGCGCGAAGAGGCCTCGCACCCACTCGGCGTGGAAGTACTGCTCCATCGTCGCGGGGTCCGGCGGCTCCTGATGCGCGAGCTCCCCCTCGGCGCCGTCGAAGTCGAGCGGGATGAGCGGCGTTCCCGGCGAGCGCTTGGCCCGACCGGCCGCTTTCTTTTCGTTGGCCACGAAGCGGTCGAGGCAGGTGCGGAGGTACGTGCGGAAGGAGCCCTTCTCCGGATCGTAGCCGGCGAAGAAATCTTTTTCGAGGGCGCGCGTGAAGAAGCCCTGCGTCAGGTCCTTGGCGTCCTCGTTGGATTCGCGAAATCGGATGCGCAGATACTTGTACGTCGGCCGCCAGTACGTCTCGACGAGGATCGCGAGACCGCGCTCGCGCTCGATGAGGTCGGCGCTCTGCGCCGCGAGAACGGCCGAGTGCCGCGTCGCGGGAAACCGGTCGCCGCCGGGTCCTCCGATGTCCGTGTCGCGGGCCATGCTCGGTATATGGTACGAGGGTGACGCCCGAGGCAACAGCGGTCGCCGCCGCCAACCTCGCCTTCTACCGGGCCCTCGAGGCGCGTGATCTCGCCCACATGGCGCAGGTGTGGCTGCAGGAGCCTTCGGCGAGCTGCGTCCACCCCGGCTGGCACCGCCTGGATGGCTGGGAGGAAATCTCGCGCTCCTGGGAAAACATCTTCTCCAACTCCCGGCCGTGGTCCGTGGGGTGCGAGGACGTTCGGATCGCGGTGGCCGGAGACCTGGCGTGGGTGACCTGCGTCGAGGTGATCGTGCCGTTCGGCGCCGACGGCGAAGACGACGCCGCCCGGATGCAGGCGACCAATCTCTTCGGCCGCGTGAACGGCGAGTGGCGCATGGTCCACCACCATGCCTCCCCGACGCCCGCGGCCGAGGCCTCCGACGACGAACCGATCAACTGACCGGCGAAGCGCGAAGCGCCATCGCCGGTCATCCCGAGGTGCGAGCCGAGGGATCCCGGACTCGGTTGCCATTCCTGCTGGTGAAGTTCGGGATCCCTCGCTTCGCTCGGGATGACCGCGCGGAGCGCTCGGGACGACGCCTCAGAGCAGCCCCAGCCCTCGCCGCGCCTTGCGGGCGACCGAGCGGCGGAACCACTCGAAGCCGCCGAGGAGGCGTCCGGGCGTGCCGAGCGCCTGTGCGGCCCAGCGGTGGAAGTCGAACCGGTCGGTCTGCTCGACGATCTGTCCGCTCCGGAAGCGCACCTCCGAGGCGATGACGTTGACGACGGGCCGCCGGCCGGCGAAGAGATACCGGGCGGTCCAGGAGACCTCGCCGCGGTCGGGCTCCGCCTGCCGGATCTCCCAGGTCGCCGAAAATTCGCGGGCGCGGCCGAGGAGCGTCTCCCACATTTTCCCGATCGCCGCTCCGCGCAGGAGGAAGACCGGATCGCTGAAGGCGGCGTCCGGCGCGTACATCGCGGCCATCGTGCCCGCGTCGCGCCGGGCGAGCGCCGCGTAGAAACGTTCGAGCGCCTCCCGCGTCTGCTCTGCCGTCATCGACCCGATTATGGTCTGATTACGCCGCCGGAGGTGGCGGCGTATGGCCGATCGTTGGTTCTACGCGGTCGGGGAAGAGCGGCGCGGGCCCGTCGAGAAGGATGCCCTCCTGGGCATGATCGCCGAGGGCAAGCTGCGCCGCACCACGCTCGTATGGACGAAGTCGCAGACGGACTGGGCCCCCGCCGGAGAGCTCGCCGAGCTGGCGGACGCCCCCTGGCCGGCGGCGGCGAAGGACGAAACGTCGCCTCCGCTGCCGAAGGCCGCGGCCTCCGGCGCGAAGCTTTCGGGCGGCGAGGTTCTGCACCGGCTCGGCAAGAAGCTCTCGGACCTGGCGGAGCTGCCGACGATCTCGCGCATGCCGGTGCGCCAGATCCTCGTGGGAGGCCTCTCCCGGCCCACGAACGCCGAGGACATGGAGGAGACCTTCGCCGTCGGCACGGCCTCGACGACACCGACGCTGGCGGCGATCGCCGACGGCTGGCCGATCCCGCGGGTGTTCTGGCGCGTGCTCTTCGGCGCGATCGCGACCTACATCCTCCTGCGGGTCGGCTGGTCGGAGTTTCACAACCCCAACTTCATCCCGGGCCTGATCGTCATCGGCTCGTTCGTGGTGCCGCTCGCGGTCGTCATCCTTTTCTTCGAGCTCAACACGCCGAAGAACGTGTCCGTCTACCAGATCGGCAAGCTCCTGCTGCTCGGCGGCGCGCTCTCGCTGATCCTCACCTCGGTGCTGGCGGAGGTGCTGCCGGGCTCCGGCGCCGGCCAGATCCTGCCGGCGATGCTGACGGGCGTCATCGAGGAGACGGGCAAGGCGCTGGTGCTCCTCATCGTCGTCGGCAAGGTCCGGTACCGCTGGCAGCTGAACGGCCTGCTCTTCGGGGCGGCGATCGGCGCCGGATTCGCGGGGTTCGAGTCGGCGGGCTTCGCGGTCAACGTCGCGAAGACGCTCGACGAGACGTTCTCGATGATCACGTTCCGCGGCGTGCTCGCGCCGGGCGGCCACGTGATCTGGACGGCGATGGTGGGCTCGGCCATCTGGCGGGTCAAGAAAGACAAGCCGTTCGAGGTCGGCATGCTCTTCGCGCCGATCGTGATCCGGCGGTGGGCGATCGCGGTCGTGCTCCACGGCCTCTGGGACACCGCGATCCGCCCGCCCTGGGTCAAGTGGATCGTGCTCTCGGTGGTCGGCTGGTATCTGATTCTCGGCATCGTCACGCAGTCGCTCGACGAAGTCGCCGACGCGAAGAAGAAGCTGGCCTGAGGCGGCGGCAGGAGGGATAGGAAACATGCGGATGATCGGGAAGATTCTGGGGTGGGCCGCCGTCGTCGTGGCTCTCGGCGTCGGGGGGCTCTTCGCCTTCCTCGCTCTCAAGAAGCCGGCGATGCGGCCGCCGTCGACCGAGAAGGTGGAGGCCACGCCCGAGCGCCTGGCGCGAGGCCGGTACCTGGTGGAGAACGTCACCCACTGCCTCGGCTGCCATTCGGACGCCCGATTCGACCGGTTCGCCATTCCGACCAAGCCGGGAAGCGAAGGCCAGGGCGGCTTTCCGTTCGACCAGCGTCTCGGCGTGCCGGGCCTCGTTCAGGCCCAGAACATCTCCTCGGACCCGGCGAACGGGCTCGGCGCCTGGTCGGATGGGGAGGTCCTGCGGGCGATTCGCGAGGGCGTGAACCGCAAGGGCGAGGCGCTCTTTCCGATGATGCCGTACCAGGAGTACCGGGTGATGAGCGACGAGGACGCGAAGTCGATCGTCGCCTACATCCGGACCCTCGGTCCGGTCGACCATGCGGTCGCGCCCCGCCGGCTCGACTTCCCCGTGAACTTCCTCGTCAAGTTCGCGCCGCAGCCTCTCGATGCGCCCGTGCTCCCGCCCGATCCGAAGGACACCGTGGCCTACGGCAGGTATCTCGTCACGATCGCGGGCTGCGCCAATTGCCACACCCCGATCGACTCGAAGGGCCGCCGGATCCCCGGCCAGGAGCTCGCGGGCGGCTGGCTGATGCCCGGGCCGTGGGGCCGCGTCGTGTCGGCCAACCTCACGCCGGACCCGGACAACTACATGGGCCAGGCCTCCCGCGAGGAGTTCATCGACCGCTTCAAGTCGCTCGAGCACCTCGACGGCGAGAACGCCCCGATCGCGCCGCCCGGCAAGAACACGGTCATGGCCTGGCCCCGGTTCGCCGGGATGACGCGCGAGGACCTCGGCGCAATTTACGACTACCTGAAGACCGTGAAGCCCATCAAGAAAAAGGTCGTGGCGTTTCCGGATGCGCCGGCCGGCACGACCTCACAGCCGGCGGCGGCCCCGACGTCGTGAAGGCCGTCCGCGTCCACGCGCCCGGCGGTCCCGAGGCCCTTCGCTACGAGGAGGTCCCGGACCCCGAGCCGGCCGCCGGCCAAGCGCTGGTGCGGGTCGAGGCCTCCGGCGTCAACTTCATCGACGTCTATCACCGGACCGGTCTCTACAAGGCCGCGATGCCGCTCACGCTGGGTCAGGAGGGCGCGGGGACCGTCCTCTCGGTCGCGCCCGACGTGACCGACGTGCGCCCCGGCGATCGCGTCGCCTGGACCGGCGTGTTCGGCGGCTATGCGGAGAAGGCGGCCGTGCCGGCCGAGCGCCTCGTCCGCGTTCCCGACGGCGTGACGACGCGTCAGGCGGGGGCCGCCATGCTCCAGGGCATGACCGCGCACTATCTGGCCTGCTCGACGTATCCGCTCGAGCCGGGCGACACCTGTCTCGTGCACGCGGGCGCCGGCGGCGTAGGCCTGCTCCTGACGCAGATCGCCAGGATGCGCGGCGCGCGCGTCTTCACGACGGTCTCGACGCCGGAGAAGGCGGCGCTCTCGCGGGAGGCGGGTGCCGAGGCGACGATCGACTATACGAGGCAGGACTTCGAGGCCGAGGCGAGGCGCCTCACGGGGGGCCGCGGAGTCCAGGTCGTCTACGACTCGGTCGGCCGCACCACCTTCGAGAAGAGTCTCGCGAGCCTCGCGCCGCGCGGGATGCTGGTCCTCTTCGGCCAGTCGAGCGGGCCGGTCGGGCCGTTCGATCCCCAGGTGCTCGCGCAGCGCGGCTCGCTCTATCTGACGCGCCCGAGCCTCTTCGTCCACATCGCGGCGCGGTCGGAGCTTCTCGAGCGCGCGGGCGACGTGCTCGGCTGGGTCCGGGACGGCCGGCTCAAATTGCGGATCGAACACGAGTTTCCGCTCGCTCGCGCGGCCGACGCCCACCGCGCCCTCGAGGGCCGGACGACCACGGGGAAGGTGCTGCTCACTCCCTAGAGCGAGGGGTGTACGATGCTCCGACATCGCACCTCGCCGGAGGGCCAGACCGTGATTCTCGTCGTCGGCGCCACGGGTAAGGTCGGGCAGGAGGTCGTCCGACAGCTTTCGGCGGCGGATGTTCCCGCGCGGGCTCTGGTGCGCGACCCGGTGCGGGCGTCGCACATCCGACTCCCCGGCGTGCAGATCGTCGTCGGCGATCTCGCGCGGCCCGAGTCGCTCGACCCCGCGCTCTCGGGCGTCGACCGCGTGTTCCTCGCCTCGCCCGCCGATCCGGAACAGGTCACGCTCCAGGGCAACCTCGTGCAGGCGTGCAATCGGGCGGGCGTGCGCCACGTCGTGAAGGTCTCGGTCGCCGGCGGTCCGGACGCCGCGACGCAGATCGGGCGCTGGCACTGGACCACGGAGAAGCAGATCGAGGCGTCGGGTCTCGGCTTCACCATGCTGCGCCCGAACCTCTACATGCAGCAGACGCTGCGCTTCGCGGCCTCGGTCGCTTCGAGCGGCAGTTTCTCGCTTCCGTGCGGCGCCGGCGAGGTGTCGATCGTCGACGCCCGGGACGTCGCTTCGGTGGCCGTGTGCACGCTCACGCAGCCCGGCCACGACCGCAAGATCTACGACCTGACGGGCCCCGAGGCGCTCTCCTTCGACGCCATGGCCGACGCGATCGGACAGGCGATCGACCGCAAGGTGGCCTACGTGCACGTGCCTCCCGAGTACGCGCGCAAACAGATGCTCGCCGACGGCGTCCCGCGCTGGCTCGCCGACGACATGCTCGTCCTCTTCGCGTCGATCCGCGAGGGGTACGGCGGGGCCGTCTCCGACGCGGTGCCGCGCGTGACGGGGAAGAAGGCTCGGACCTTCCATCAGTTCGCCCGGGACTACGCCCAGGCGTTTCGCGACGGCCGGCCCCAGGTGAACTGAGTTCGGGCGCAGCCCCGGCTGCGATAGGCTCTCGGGCTCGATGCCTGCGCTCATTCCGCCGACCTACGAGGACGCCACGCTCGTGCTGCGGCTCTACGAGCTGCGGCGCGAGGAGAAGCTCCGGGCGGCGCGCGAATGGTTCCGCACGAGCTTCTTTCCGCAGTCCTACGACGACGTGCGCCTGGTGACGAACACCAACGGGCCCGAAAACACGCATTTCCGGATGGTCACCGGCTACTGGGACATGGCCTGCTCGTTCGTCGCGCAGGGCGTCCTGCACCCGGAGCTGTTCTTCGAATCGGGCGGGGAAGCCATCTTCGTGTGGGCGAAGCTCGCGCCCTTCGTCGGCGACCTGCGGCGCGATCAGAAGAACCCCCGCGTGCTCTCGAACATCGAGAAAGCGATCGCGCAGACGCCGGCCGCGCTCGAGCGGGTCCCGGTGATCCAGGGCCGGCTGGCGGCGATGCGGGAGCGCTACCGGAGCCCGTAGCGTTCGGCGAGGCTCAGACCGAGGCGTCCGTCGCGGCGCCGAGGATCTCGACGATGCGCCCGACCCATGCCCGGTGCTCGGGCTTCATGAGCACCGACCGCAGGCACGTCAACCGATCGCCGTCCCGGGCGATGCCGGCCGCGTCCAGGTCGAAGAAGTCGGCCGGCAGCTCGGCGAGCGCGAGGTGGAGGTTGCGTCTCGCGGCTTCCTCGAAGATCCGGCGCGAGCGCTTCGACGCGGCGGTTGCGCTCGGTGCCCGCGGGATCCAGACGACGATGTCGAGCTCCGGCGGAAACGCCGGAAGGAAGCGAGCGTCGGAAGACAGCGCCTGTTGGAGCGCGAGTGCGGCGGCCCGGCAGTCGGAGAGGCCGGCCGCGAAGTCGCCTCCGGCTTCGAGCGGCAGGAGCCGCTGGGTCGCCCACAGGGCGACCGCGGCTGCGCCCGCGCGCGAGCACTCGAGGCTGATTTCGCCCAGGTGCAGCTCCTCCGAGCTGAAGTACGTATACGGCGAGTCGTGCTTGTAGAAGCGGCCGACGTCCGGATCCCGAAAGAGCACGCAGCCGCAGCCATACGGCTGGAGCCCGTGCTTGTGCGGGTCGATCACGATCGAGTCCGCCTCGCCCAGGCGGTCGTACGTCCGCCTTGCCCGGCCGTCCAGGTTCTCGGCGAGCCCGAAGTAGCCTCCGTAGGCCGCGTCGGCATGAAGGCGGAATCCGTGCCGGTCGCGCAGCTCCAGGATCTCCGGCAGCGGATCGATCGAGCCCGTGGCGGTCGTGCCGATAGTCGCGACGACGGTCCCGACGCCGCCCCGCTCCAGCCGGCGGGCGAGGGCGCCGGCGTCCATGCGGCCGCGGCGGTCGGAGGGGATCGTTTCGAAGGGAAGACCGAGCACGGCGCCGATGCGGCCGTGGGTGTAGTGCGCCTGCGACGAGGCGACGACGGTGGCGCCGGGCCGAAGCTGCCGGGCGACCCAGAGCGCCTCCAGGTTCGCCATCGTTCCGCCGCCGCACAGGTGGCCGAGATGCTCCTTCCAGCCGAACATGCCCGCGATCGCGGCGACGGCCTCCTTCTCCATCTTCGAGCTCTCGCGTCCGCCGTCGAGCGCGTGGTTGTTCGGGTTGAGCCACATTGCCAGCGCGTAGGCCAGTCGCGCCACGGGGTGCGGGGGCTTCAGCATCTGGCCCGCGTAGAGCGGATGAAAGTACGGGTAGTTGTTCTGGAGACGCGTCGCGGCCTCCTCGAGGACGCGGGCGATCTCCGCACCGCCGGGGACACCCGCACCCGAGGGCGGCAGCCCCTCGAAACCCTCCGCCAGGCGCTCCACGGCCGCGCGGAGGACGCCGCCGGATTCGGCGGCGGCGAAGTCCGCCCGCGACGGGCTCATGACGGCTCGAAGGCGGACGGCGGCTCGAAGGCGCGGCGAGTGGCCGGCCGGCGAAGGAAGTAGATCGTTCCGCCGAAGAACGCCGCCCCGAGAAGCGCGACGAAGATTCCCGCTCCGGCGCCCGCCATCCGGATCTGCGCGGCCGCCTCCGGCGTTTCCGACGCCATGTGGGCCGTGCTCGCGTAGACGAAGGCGCCCACGGCCGCCGCGAGCGGGATGCCGAGCCACGACGCCGCCTCGATGGCCGTTCTCGCCCACGCCTTCAGGCGCAGCAGCCCGACCGCGGCGTACGCGAGGGCGCCGGCGACGAGAACCTGAGCCACGAGAATCTCCGTGGCGTGGCGCATCATCGCCTCGAGCCCCAGCACCTGGAACTGCAAGGACGGGCTGCGAAAGGCCAGGAACGGAAGCCCGCGATCGAGCCCGCCGACCTTCCAGACGATCAGGCCGAGAAGCCCGTTGAGGAACCGCAGCGACGCAGCGACGAGCCAGATCCAGCCGACGATCGTGACGGCGCGCGGGCGCTCTCGTGAAGGTGAGTCCATGGTCCTCCGCTCGCTGCCGCGATCATATGCGCGCGGGAGGCGGGGGAACCTTTTCCCCCCGGCGGGTTCCCACATCGCGAAGGAGATCGGGATGAGGCGCGTTCACATTCTCGTTCCCGCGGCGGTCGTCGTCGTCGCCGTCGCCGCCGTTTTCACACTCTCCCCGCGCCAGCGCTCGCGGGACTTTCCGCTGGCCCGGGGCCTGTCGTCGGGCCTGCAACTCGCGAGCACCGGCGTCGGCTCGGGCACCGGTTCGCCGGCTGCGAACGCTGAGCCCAACGCCGGCGTGCTCGAGGCCGTGTACGCCGAGCGCAAGCTCATCCGGACCGGCACCCTCGCCATCGAGGTCGAGGCGTACGCCGTGGCCGCGGACCGGGCGGTCGCCGTGGCGGCCGCGCACGGCGGGTACCTGGCGGACGCGCGCGCGACCCGCGAACCGGGTGACCGCCGGCGCGGGACCCTGACGCTGCGCGTCGAGGCGCGGTCCTTCGACGCGGCTTTTGCCGAGCTCAAGGCGCTCGGCCAGGTGCAGTCGGCGACCGTCGAAACCCAGGACGTCACCCGGGCCTACGCGGACCTGGAGGTCCGCCTGTCCGTGAAGCGCGACGCTCAGGCGCGATTGCGCGAGATCCTCCGGACGCGGACGGGGAGCCTGTCCGACCTCGTCGAGGCCGAGCGCGAGCTCTCGCGCCTGGTCGAGGAGGCGGAGCGCCTCGAGGGCGAACGGCGGTACTTCGACCATCAGGTGGCGTTGTCGACGATCACGCTCGACCTCTTCGAGCCCGCGGCCTTCTTCCGGGACAACGCCGTGTCCCCGCTGACGAAGGCCCTGCGGGAGGCGCTGCCCCTGCTCGCGCGGTCCTCCGCGGTGATGCTCTACGCCCTCGCTGCCGCGCTGCCCTGGGGAATCGCGGCGCTGGTGGTCTGGAGAATCCGGCGCCGGACGCGGGTGCGCCGGCTCATCCGCGTGGCCGGAGCGGAGGGCTAGCAGGCTGCTGAAAGATGGACGCGGGCGTCGTGTCCGGCCCTTTGCATCCGGCGCCCGCTCGCAGGGCTTTTCAGTCGACAGAGCGGCCGGCGGGCGCCGGCAAAGTGCCGTCCACCCTCCGGGTTACGGCGGCGCGGGGCCATCTGCGTCGTCTCGCTCCTCGACGATGCAAGGCATCGCCGTCGTCGCGCTTCCTTGCATCTGACCCCGCGGCGCTCGTAACGTCATCCCACGCCCTCTCTCAGCAACCTGCTAGGTCCCGGGCGCCGGGGCGGTCGTGCGCGCGGCGGCGAGCCACTTCTGGAAGGCGGGGTTGCCGCGGATCGGAGCGAAATCCGAGTCTTCGTCGATCAGATCGAAGCGCGCGAACCCCTTCGCGACGGCGCGCTCGAGGTCCGCGATCGCCCGTGCGGCATCGCCCGCCCGGGCGGCGTAGCACGCGAGGTTGTAGTAGACGAGAGGATTGTCGGGGTCGATCTCCGCGGCGACCGACAGGAGCGCCCGGGCGCGCGTGGGGTCGCGCCGATCGAGCATCTCTTCCGGCAGGTAGAAGGACGTCGCCGCGCGCAGGTTGGCGAGGATGCGCTCGGCGGACAGGCGCTCCTCGGGCGTGTCGGTGGCGGCCTTCTTGCGCAGGGCCGGGATTCCGAGCTCCGCCGCGAGGAGCGTCGGCAGCGGGGGATCGGGCTGGGCGAGGGCTTTGCGCAGCTTCGTGTTGACCGTGCGGAGCGTGGCCTCGTCGCGCGCGTCGCGCCGGCGCGCCTCCTTGAGCGCCGTCCTGACCTCCGGAATCCGGCCGAGGGCCTCCGCCTTCTTCTCGTCCTCCTCGACGGCGGCGACGTCGGCGAGGCCCCGGAAGTCCTCGGCGGCATGCGAATAAGCCGCCCACGCTTCCGCCTGCCGGCCCTGGGCCTCGAGCGCGGACGCGCGGGTCCGGGCCTCCAACTGCAGGGCGGCGATCTTCGCCGGGGTCCTTCGGCCGCGTGCCGGCCTTCATCGCCTGCAGCTCCATCCAGGCGACCGACTCGCGGGCGAGCTCCGGCGGCATCCAGGCATGCGGGCCCTCGAAGTACGCGATCCGGTGGGGCGCCTTCGCGCTCTCGAGCTTCTCCTCGAGCGAGCGCATCTCGTAGTAGTTCATGTCGCGGTCGCCGACCGTCCCGAAGTAGGCGAACGGAAGCGTCTTGACGGGCGCCTGGGCGTCCTCGAACCCCGCGCCGGCGCCGATCACGCCGGCGATGCGCCCCGGCAGGGCGTAGGCCA
Source organism: uncultured Acidobacteriota bacterium (assembly GCA_963810205.1). GTDB lineage: Bacteria > Acidobacteriota > Thermoanaerobaculia > UBA5066 > Gp7-AA6 > DAHUXD01. The sequence continues at coordinate 1,157 of CAWEMP010000005.1, read as the reverse complement.
TGCCGACGGCGGCGCGTCCGGTTCCGGAGAACCCGGCGGCGTAGACGCGCCGCCCGTCGATCGCGAACCGGCCGACCGCGTCGTTCCAGATCGCCGTCATCGCCGGAGCGTTGAGATCCTCCTTCGTGTCGCTCGCCGAGTTGTAGGACGACACCAGGATCCAGCCGAACTCTTCGGCGGCGGGCCGGAAGAGCTCGATCGGGAAGAGCGCGCGGCCGCGCGGGTCGAGGATGTAGAGGACGGGCCAGATCTTCTCGGGCGTGTACGCCGAGGGGAGATAGAGCGCGTAGCTCTGCGACGGCGCCTTCGCCGCGACGATCTTCTCGACGATCTGCCCGCGCGGGAGCTCGCCGGCCGGTCCGGCCGCGGCGAGGGCGGCGAAGAGAGCCGCGAGGAGCACGGGGCTACGTCCCGAGCGCGGCGAGCCGTTCGACGAGGTCGACGACCCGGTTGGAGTAGCCCCACTCGTTGTCGTACCACGCCACGACCTTCAGATACCCGTCGGAGGCGGCCTGCGTCGAGAGCGCGTCGAAGATGGACGAGTGGGGGTTGCCGATGATGTCGGAGGAGACGAGCGGCACCTCGCTGTACTCGACGATGCGCGCCAGCGGGCCCTGTGCCGCGGCGCGGACGGCGCCGTTGACGTCGGCGACGGAGACCTCGCGACGCACCCGGCAGGTCAGGTCGACGACCGAGCCGTCCGGCACGGGCACGCGGATCGCCATGCCGTCGAGACGGCCCTTGAGGTTCGGGAGGACCTTTCCGACGGCGCGGGCCGCGCCCGTGGTCGTCGGGATGATGTTCTCGGCCGCGGCGCGGCTGCGCCGCAGGTCCTTGTGTGCGACGTCGGCGAGCCGCTGATCGTTGGTGTACGCGTGCACCGTCGTCATGAACCCCTCTTCGATCCCGAAGGCCTCGTCGAGGATCTTCGCGATCGGGGCGAGGCAGTTGGTCGTGCAGGAGGCGTTCGAGACGATCCGGTGCCGCGGTTCGAGGCTGGCGTCGTTGACGCCGATGACGATCATCGCGTCGATCTCGTCCTTGGCCGGCACCGTCAGGACCACCTTCTTCGCGCCGGCGGCGAGGTGCTTCTCGAGCTCGGCGCGGGTCAGCAGCTTTCCCGTGGACTCGATCACGACGTCGGCGCCCCGCGCGGC
>CAWEMP010000004.1:0-305231 GCA_963810205.1 uncultured Acidobacteriota bacterium | reverse complement strand
CGGGCCATACTGCGTACGCCAGTCCATTATAGCCTGTGCGACCCCTGTATCACCAGTAACAGCCGTGAGCAAGTCCAGATTTGCAGTGTTAATGTTGATTAACGAGCTGGCATCGATGATGGTTGCGATACAGGTCCCGTCGTTCAATTCGATGGGAGCATCCTGCGAGAGCAGCGACCATTTATCCTGAAACGAATCCACTTTCTGATCGTCGTCATACATAAGCATCGAGCACGCTAACGTGAATCCGGCTTTGGCAAGAGAACGGGCACGAGCGCGTATCCGTATCCCTGCATGGATGCCATCACCTCGGCGTGCACGACGTGGGTCAATCCGACGGCAAGAATGGTCAGGACGACCGTGGCGAATATCGCCAGGATAAGCGCCGCACCGCTCTTATTCGATCGGAAAGCACGGAATATCGTCACTTCATGTGCCCCATTGGAATCAGGACTACGGACTTCACGGTGGTGTTCCGGCTGAGATTCTTGTTGCTTCGAACCGCACGACAACCTCGACTGCTTCCGGAGCGACTGCGTTTCAGCGGGCGTTTGCTCTTGCGCCGGATCTGTCGATGTCGTTGGCTCGGGTCCACCCAGGTCGGTTGCGACCGGCGTCGTTGGCGTCGATCCACCCAATAGCGACGTTCCGGTTGTCGATATTCTTGGACGCCGTCGTCCAGGTATTCTGCCACGCTTCTCCGTCCCAGCAGCGTACGGTGCTGCGGCCGGTACATGCTCCGCTACCAGTTCCTCTTCTGCGTCCTGTTGGCTGAAAGCCGATGCACCGATTGTTGATGTACCGGTCTCAGACGTCGCATCCGGCGTTACCATTATAACCGTCCGCCAGAGCGAACCGGTAGAAGAATCGAACCGATACTACACAGTGGAAAGATAGCTGACCTGTGGATTCTCTTTATCAGGCAACAACGACGTGAATGAGAACGCTCCAGCGGAACCATTCCGATTTCCTTCGGGGAGTTCGAATGAACCCATCGTTCCGTCTGTGCTCAGCCAGGTACTGCGGAGGTCGGATGCCAACAACTCGTTCACAGCGCTGTTTTCCTGATGAGCATCGGATCTGGCGCTGTACTCGTTCCCAGACACGCAGACCAGTGCCGAATGCGCTGGCGATAGCTGCTGCAAGGATCACCGTGCTGATGGCAATCATCAATTCCAGCAGCGTAAAACCTGTAGAACCTCTCGGCCGCCCTTCTGCTCTCGTGGCCACGGTATATATACTGCTGCATTATGTCTTCCCCTGCCGGAAGAAGATAAGTCACAAGTGTTGCCTTGCGCCCGTATTCAGGTTCAGTGTCCTGAGTAACCATCACCGTCACTTTGTACAGCCCTTTGGGACCGTCGTCGGTGTCTTCGATGGTAACGACTTCGCTCTCCCAGGTGAAACCGGCGTAGGTATTGCCGAAGTTGCCGTGATTTTGCCCTGCTTCGAGTTCCGGGTCATTTTCAAGATCTATCATCTTCTGCTCAGCAAGCATGCCGCCATCTGGTAGAACTTTGCTGCTGTTTGCGCGTGAATGCCTGCGGAAATAGCCGACATCGCTCCGGCGAGTCCGATGATAATCAACACGGTCGCAACAAGCGCTTCCATCAACGCGTAAAACGCACCCACAGACACATGCCTGTGTGTGGATATACGGTGTGGTATTCGCATTGTTCCCTACTGCCGTGTCACTGATCTTCGTCCTTCCGGTGACTTTGTTGATGGAGATACGTTTCACTTCGGATCCACCGTCGTTGAGACCCAACTCTATTTCAGCGGCTTTGGCGCCACCGGTCGAATAGAATGGAATATCGCCTTCACCGACAGAATCGCCATCGATAGTCATTGACATGATCTCGATGCTTTCAGGCAACCGTATACGATGCCTGTCGCCAAGCGGTGTCAGTTGCGGTTCCTGCGTATCGCCTGACGTTCCTTCCTGCGGTTCTGCCTCCAGCAGATACGCTTCCCCATTCGAAGCATCGACTCGCAGGACGACTTCGTGTCCCGATGTCAAGGCTAACATCCTTGCCTCGACACCGAGAGCAGCAACCTGGGCAGCGGTCGAACGGAGCGCGCTCCGGCTGAGGAAGCCTCCCAGAACGCCGTAACCCCTGTCGCAACGATGATCACAATGACACAGACGATGATCATCTCGAGGAGAGTAAATCCCCGATTCTTTCGCATCTTACGACGTATTTCCGGTTGCTTTATCAGCATGAATCGTTCCGCCGACTGCTTTTATGAATCTGTCGATGAGATAGGGGCAATCCTTCCTACTTCCCCCGAGCTTACCAGTAGGACCGAACGAATAGAGATCGAAACCATCGGGATTCTGTGTTCCCGGGCACTGGTATTGGTATTCTTTGTTCCAGGGATCAATCGGAACAGTCCGCTTACCTCTAAGGTAAGGTCCTTGCCAGTTTTTCGGTGCAGGCGCAGATGTCGGCGGCGTCAGGAGTGCCTGTAGTCCCTGCTGCGTAGTGGGATCCAGGAGCGCATGTCCGTGCTGGATCGGTTCTTCTTCCGCGAGATCTGACCGACCGGAACGGACGCTTTCTTGCACCCCGCCGTACGGAATCCTGGCGCCTCCCTGCTACCATGCATGGCTCATGGCGTGGGTGACGTGTCCCCACTGCGGGTTCACGCAGATTCCGGCGGCGCACTGTCTGAAGTGCAGGAAGCGCCTCGATCGGCTGCGGGCCGGCGACCCGGTCGGACCCGGGGGCCCGCCGCCGACTCCCGCGGCGCCCTTCCTTTCCAACGGCGCCCGCGCCAGTACCTCCTGGTGCTCGCGGGCCTCGCGCTGGCCGTGATCACCGGCGTCCTGATCTGGGGCTCGCGCACTTCGACTTCGGGCGCCGTCGTGGCCTCTCCGCCAGCGACGACACCCGAGCCGTGGACTCTCGACCTGACCGGCCGATGGCAGGGCAAGATCGCAACGACGATCGCCGGAACGCCTTCCCGACCGGCGCTGCGCGAGTTGTTCGTCGAGACCGACCGCTCGGGCAACATCGTGGCGGCCGGCGTGACCCTCACCGATCCGGGACATGGCGGGGCCGGGGCGGGTTACCTCACGGTCCCTGACGGAGGGCGCCGGGTGCGCGAGCTCGCCGCCGCACTGGCGGCCTCGCCCGCGGGCGCCGCCCTGTCCGTCGACTTCATCCCGTTCGCACCCTGGGTGCCGAAGCGCGATCGGACATGGCGGGCGGTCGAGGACAACGCCGGAGCGCCGAAGCCACGACCTATCTACTGCTGGAATCGCTGGAGCCCGACTACCTGGTCCAGGCCGGCGTCAACGCGAGCGGCTTTCTGTCCTATCTCTACCTCTCCCCCGCCTACGCTTCGGGTCGGGGAACCTACGCTCTCTCGAACGCTATTCATCCCGGCCCCGAAAGCTCGCTGCGCGGGTTCCGCATCTTGTCGGGGACCTGTCCGGCGCCGCCGACTTCGTCGGACTGGAGGTCGCCGTCTCGATCTCGGGTCCGGCCGGTACCGCCGACAGGATCGTCCTGCGCCGCCGAGCGACACGCGGCCGCCCGCTTCGAAGGAGCTCCCCAGTGCACGATCTTTGAAAGCCATAGAGGCGAGAGCGGGTTCCAGGTCCAGGACGATCCTCGGCCGCGGCGTCGGCAGACCGCGCGGCCGACCGGAATGTTCGGCCATCCAGCCGTTGGGAGAATCGAATGTCACCGTTCATCAGAAGATTTGCCAACCGCGTTCGCGGATTTCTCCAGGAGCCGGCGCTACGTGCCATTCGCGGAATTCCGCCGGATGCCGCCACGCAGCTGCAGCTGCAGTTGACCTATCGCCGGCTCGTCGACGAGGGGCGCGCCACTGCCTCGGATGGACAGCGTCGGCTTCCAGGCCTACTCCCAGGCCGACGAAGACGGGCTCCTCCTCTTTCTCTTCTCTGTTCTCGGGGTCTCAAGGAAGCTGTGTGTGGAGATCTGCGCCGGCGACGGCATCGAGTGCAACACGGCGAACCTGATCCTGAATGACGGCTGGCACGGCTTGCTCGTGGACGGCAACGAACGACTCGTCGAGACCGGCCGACGGTACTACGCCCGCGCAAAACAGACCTACGCCTTCCCTCCCCTATTCGTCTGCGGCTGGGTGACTCGCGCGGGAGTGAATGCGCTGCTGACCGACAACGGGTTCCGGGGCGAGATCGACCTGCTGTCGCTCGATCTCGACGGCGTCGAGTACTGGATCTGGGAAGCTCTGGAGGCCGTCACTCCCCGGGTGGTGGTCGTGGAATACCAGGACATCCTCGGTCCGGAGCGCGCCTGGACGGTGCCGTACTCCAATGATTTTTCGGCGGCCGCCTATCCCAAGACGCGGGGTCTGCCGAACTATGCCGGCGCGTCCCTGAGCGCGTTCGTCAAGCTGGGGCGGCGCAAGGGCTATCGGCTGGTCGGCGTCAACCGTTACGGCTACAACGCCTTCTTCGTCAGGAACGGCCTCGGCGATCGGCTCGTTCCCGAGGTCGCGGCCAGGGAGTGTTTCAGCCATCCCAAGGTGGTCTGGGACGAAGGAGCGATTCCCCACCGTCGAGGACCTGCCCTGGGTCGAAGTCTGATGCCGATCCGGCTCGACCCCTGCCGCCACCCGACCACGCCCCCAGGAATCCAGTGATCGCGCCTCCGGATTCCGACGTCCACGTCTGGTGGCTGTCTCTGGAATCCGATCCGCCCGGCGTCGAGCGGGCCCTGCGAGTCCTCTCCGCCGAGGAGCGAGCACGGGCCGACCGCTTTCACTTCCCGCGGGATCGGCGCCGCTTCGCCCTCGGGAGGGCGTCCCTCCGGATGCTCCTGGCCCGCTACACCGGCGCGGAGCCGGATCGGATCGTGCTTCACGTCGGCCCCGCAGGCAAGCCGTTCCTCGCGGACCGCGCCGACCTCCACTTCAACCTCTCCCATTGCGAGGATCGCGGGGTGCTGGCCGTCGCGGTTTCGCCGGTGGGAGTGGACCTCGAGAAGATACGGGACATCCCCGAGGCGCTGGTGATCGCCGAGCATTTCTTCACGCCTTCCGAGATCGGAGCGCTGCGCGCATTTCCCGAGACGGAGAGGCCGGACGCTTTCCTGCGCTGCTGGACCCGCAAGGAGGCCTACGTGAAGGCGCGGGGAGGAGGCCTGTCCACGCCGCTCGATTCGTTCGACGTGACGCTCGATCGCGGCAAGGCCGGCCTGACCCGGCACTCCGAAACGGCCGGACACTGGGAGCTCCTCGACGTGGACGCCGGACCGGGCTGGGCCGCCGCGCTGGCCGTCGAACGCGAAGCGCCCAACCTGGTGCACCGGACCTGGCCGCCTCCCGCCTGAGCCCCTCGCGCAAACGCCTGCAGGACAAGGCCATCGGCGGTCTCCGGTCGCCTCGGGGACCGGGCCTCCGGCGCTCGCGTTGCCGCCTATGCGGGCGAACTCCGTTTTGGTATCATCGGGCCTCACCATCATGACCAAAGAACGCGCGATGGCGGGTACCTCCCTGGAGAAGCCTCGCCCATTTTTCCGCGCCGCCCTGGGTCACGCCCCCCTTCCGAGCTAATCCATGAACGGCGAACGACAGCGACGGGTACCTCCCGGGGAGGAGTCCGCCCGCCGCACTCCTCACTTCGCGGATTCCGTGCGGTCCGGGATCACTGGCGCCACCGCACGGGAGTCGTTCCCGTCATGAGCGCCGGCGTTTACCTGCGGCAAAACGCGGTGGCCGAGCCGCTCTACAACCAGTGGTACGCCTGGCCCTACCTCGTGTCTCCGGTGACCGCGCCGATGTACGTCGGCAATCTCCATCTGCGCTTGATGGAGTCCTTCGTCGCGAACCCGCAGGTCCACGTCGCGGCGCTGAAGAACCCGGAGATGGCGGGTGGTCCCTTTCTGGGCTTCGAGGAGACGCTGGTCCCTTCCGTGGCGCGGCTCCTGGAGCAAACGCGCCGCCGGAGCGCGCCGCTGCTCGAGTTCGCCGACGGGGTGCGCGACCTGTCCCGGATCCTGTCGGCCGGGGCGGACGGCTCGTCTCTCCAGCCGCTCTATCCCCGCGTGCCCGAGGCCCTCAAGGGGTTCGTGGAGCTGACCTACGACGTGCACAACCAGCCGGCGATCCGTTTCCTGGAGTCCCTCCTGTACCGGAGCCGCTACTACGACGAGTCGGCGCAGAGTCTTCATCTCTCCGTCGTGAACCGCGACGATAGGCCGTTCGTCTTCAGCACGCCCCGCCTCGCGGACGATGGACGTCTCTCGCTCTCCCTGCCTTATCGCGACGAAGGCCTCGACCGCGTCTTCCGCATGCGCGACGAGCCGCAGCCGCTCGCATTCGCGAAGGAAGCCCTCCATATCTCCGGCTCCGCGGACGAGCGATTCGAGAGCCTGTTCACGGACCGGCCGCCCCGGCCGCCGGAACCCCCGGGAGACTCCGGAGTCCGTGTCCGCTACTTCGGGCACGCCTGCGTCCTGATCGAGACCCGCGACACGGCGATCCTGACCGACCCGATCATCGGGTACGACCACGGCCACGGGCTGCCGCGCTTCAGCTTCGCGGACCTGCCGGCGCGCATCGACTACGTGTTGATCACACACGCCCACCAGGACCACTGCATGCTGGAGACACTCCTCCAGATCCGGCACAAGATCCGGCACGTCGTCGTTCCGCGGAACAACGGCGGCGGCCTGGCCGATCCCTCCCTCAAGCTGGTGCTGGAAAACTCGGGCTTCACGGGCGTCTGCGAGATCGACGAGCTCGGCTTCGTCGAGACCCCCGACGGCTCGATCACGAGCATCCCCTTTCTCGGCGAGCACGGAGATCTGAACATCCGCAGCAAGACGACCTACCTCGTCCGCGCCCTCGGCCGGTCCTTTCTCTTCTGCGCCGATTCGAACGCTTTCGAGCCGAGGCTCTATGACCACCTCGCGGACGTCGTGGGCGACCTCGACGTCGCATTCGTCGGCATGGAGTGCGACGGCGCACCCATGAGCTGGCTCTACGGACCGCTCGTCACGGCGCCGCTGGCGCGCCGCATGGACCAGTCGAGGCGGCTCGATGCCTCCGATTGCGCGCGAGGGATGGACCTCGTCCGGCGCCTGCGGCCCCGGGCGGTGTACGTGTATGCCATGGGGTCGGAGCCCTGGCTGACTTACCTGACCTCGATCCAGTACACCGAACAGTCCCGGCCCATCGTGGAGTCGCGTGCGCTCGTCCAGCAGTGCCGGGCCCTGGGAATCTGCGCCGAAGCCCTCTTCGGGACGAAGGAGCTGCAGCTCGGATGACTCCATCCACCCCTCGCGACGCGTGGTCCCGGTTGACCCCCGCACAGGAGCGTTTCCTGGCCGCGTGGAACGAGACCCGAACCGACTATCCGAGAGACGAGACGATCCCGGCGCTCTTCGAGCAGATCGCGCGCCGATTTCCGGATGCGATCGCGCTCGTGTCGGCGGACGGGGAATCGACGCTGACGTACGACGCGCTGAATCGGCGGGCGAACCAGCTCGCCCATCACCTGATCGGCCTCGGAGTGCGGCCGGAGACGCGCGTCGGACTCCACCTCGAGCGATCGGTCGAGATGATCGTCGCAATGCTCGCCGTGCTCAAGGCGGGGGGCGCATACGTTCCGATGGATCCCACCCTCCCCTTGAAGCGAGTGTCCCTCCTGCTCGAGGATGCCGCGCCTTCCGTGCTGATCAGCCGGGGATCGCTCGCCGACGCCCTGCCCGCCACCTGGATCCCGCTCGTGTGTCTCGACTCCGATGCGGATGCGATCGCGCGGCGTGGCGACCTGGACCCGACCCGATCCGGCTCGGCGCTCGACCTGGCCCACGTCCTCTACACGTCCGGCTCGACCGGTGAGCCCAAGGGCGTCGCGGTCGTGCATCGGGGCGTCGTCCGCCTGGTGCGCGGCACGGACTACGCCCGCTTCGGCCCGGACGAGGTGTTCCTGCAGGCCGCGCCGACCTCCTTCGACGCGTCGACCTTCGAGATCTGGGGCGCGCTCCTCAACGGCGGCCGGCTCGTCGTGCTTTCGGCCCAGACGCCCGGGCTGGACGATCTCGCGGAGGCGATCCGACGCCACGGCGTGACGACCCTCTGGCTGACGGCCGGCCTCTTCCACCTCGCCGTCGACGAGCGGTTGACGGACCTCGCGTCCCTGCGGCAGCTCCTGGCCGGCGGCGATTCGCTGTCCCCCTCTCACGTGCGGCGGGCGCTCGAGGCGCTTCCCGGTTGCGCGCTCATCAACGGCTACGGCCCGACGGAGAGCACGACCTTCGCCGCCTGCCACGCGATCCGTGACCTCGCCGCCGACGCGTCCAGCGTCCCGATCGGCCGGCCGATCGCCAACACGCAGATCTATCTCCTCGACCCGGAGCGGCGCTGGGTGCCGCCCGGCGAGGTCGGCGAGCTGTACATCGGCGGCGACGGCCTCGCGCGCGGCTACTGGAATCGCCCCGAGCTGACCGCGGAGAGCTTCGTGGAGAGCCCGTTCGACGCCGCTCCGGAGTCTCGCCTGTACCGGACGGGCGATCTGGCCCGCCTGGGCCCGGACGGCACCCTCGAGTTCCTGGGCCGGCAGGACCAGCAGATCAAGGTCCAGGGCTTTCGGGTCGAGCTCGCCGAGGTCGAAGCCGCGCTCCAGCGCCATCCGGCCGTCTCGCAGAACGTCGTGGAGGCGCGCGAGAACGCGGGAGGCGTGCGCCGGCTCGTGGCCTACGTCGTCCTCCGACAGGAGGGCGGGCCCTGCGACGACGGCGACCTCCGCACGTTCCTCCAGCAATCGCTTCCGGACTACATGGTCCCCGCCGCATTCGTTCGGCTCGCCTTCGCTGCCTCTCACGACCAACGGAAAGGTCGACCGCCGCGGCCTTCCCGAGCCTGGCCGGTCCGCGATCGACGCGGAATCGCTCCCGCGCTCCGCCGCCGAAGAGTCGATCGCGCGGGTGTGGCGGTCCGTCCTCGACCTCGACGCGATCGATTGCGACCAGAATTTCTTCGACCTCGGCGGCAGCTCGTTGCTGCTGATCGAGGCCCACGCCAAGCTCCAGAAGTCTTTCGCGACCTCTCTGCCCATCACGACGCTCTTCGAGCATCCGACGGTGCGGTCCCTCGCGCGCGCTCTCGGTGGCGGACCGGGGCCCGAAGATTCCCTGCGCGCGTTGCGGGACCGCGTCCGCGACAGACGCCGGCTCTCCGAGCAGCCCGCGGAGACCTCGCCATGACCGCCGCGCGGGACGGGAAACCCCCCGAGGCGATCGCGATCGTCGGGATGGCGGGCCGATTCCCCGGCGCCGCGTCCGTCGCGCAGTTCTGGGAAAACCTGAAGGCCGGGAGAGAGTCCATCTCCGCTCTCAGCGACGAAGAGCTGCTCGCGTCGGGAATCGACGCCTCTCGGCTGGCCGATCCCCTGTACGTGAAGGCGCGCGGCGTGCTCGAGGACGTCGACCTCTTCGACGCGCCCTTCTTCGGATTCACGCCCCGCGAGGCGGCGCTGACGGACCCGCAGCACCGACTCTTTCTGGAGACCTGCTTCCGGGCCCTCGAGGACGCGGGCTGCAATCCGGACACGTTCGCCGGCGGCATCGGGGTCTTCGGCGGGATGAGCATGAACACGTACCTGCTCGCCGCGCGCGCGCCGAGACGCGGCGTTCTGGAAGGAGCTCACCGAGTCCTACCAGATCGGGGGATACCCCTCCGTGCTCGGAAACGACTACAACTTCCTCGCGACGCGCGTCTCCTACAAGCTGAATCTCAAGGGCCCGAGCCTCGACGTCCAGACGGGATGCTCGACTTCGCTCGTGGCGGTCTCTCTCGCGTGTCGTGCGCTGCTGCAGCACGACTGCGACGCCGCCCTGGCGGGCGGCGTCTCCATCACCTTTCCGCAAAAGAGGGGCTATCTCTACCAGGAAGGCGCGATGGGGTCTCGAGACGGCCGATGCCGGGCGTTCGACGCCGCCGCCGACGGAACGGTTTTCGGCTCCGGAGTCGCGGTGGTGGTCCTGAAGCGGCTCTCCGACGCTCTCGCGGACGGCGACTCGATCGTCGCCGTGATCCGCGGCTTCGCCCTGAACAACGACGGCTCGGCCAAGGTCGGGTACATGGCCCCGAGCGTCGAGGGACAGGCGGAAGTGATCGCGACCGCCCAGGCCGTCGCGGACGTCGATGCGGAGTCGATCGGCTACGTCGAGACGCACGGGACCGGAACTCCTCTCGGAGACCCGATCGAGATCGCCGGCCTGACCCGGGCCTTTCGCTCCGCCACGGCGGCGAAGGGCTTCTGCGCGATCGGATCGGTCAAGCCGAACGTCGGCCACCTGGACATCGCCTCCGGGGTCACGGGCCTGATCAAGGCCGCGCTCGCCGTTCGGACCGGCCTGATTCCGCCGAGCCTCCACTTCGAGAGCCCCAACCCGGCGATCGATTTCGCGGACTCCCCCTTCTTCGTCAACACCCGCCTGTCCGACTGGAAGCGCTCGTCCGGCCCGCGCCGGGCGGGCGTCAGCGCCTTCGGCGTCGGAGGCACGAACGCGCATCTCGTGCTGGAGGAGGCCCCGGCCCCGGCGGCCCCGGCGGCCCGTCCCTGCGAGCTGCTGGTGCTCTCGGCCAGGACTCCGACCGCGCTCGACGCCGCGGCGCGCGAACCTCGCCCGCCATCTCGCCGAGAATCCCGAGACCGATCTCGGGAACGTCGCGTTCACCCTGCAGACCGGCCGGAAGCAATTCGCCCACCGCCGCGCCGTCGTCTGCGCCAGCAGCGCGGATGCCGCCGCGGGCCTGGCGGCGCGTGTTGCGGCGGGAGGCCGTGGACGGCGGCGACCGCCGCGCCGATTCGGTGGCCTTTCTTCTTCCCCGGCCAGGGATCCCAGAGCCCCGGGATGGCCCGGGAGATCTACGAAAGCGAGGGGCGCTTCCGGGAAGAGGTCGACCGGTGCTGCGGACTGCTCGGCCCCGAGCTCGGGACGAAACTGCTCGGCCTGCTCCTCACGGCGCCGAAGGAGGGGGAGGCCCCCGAGAAGAGTCCGATCCACCGCACCGGAATGGCCCAGCCCGCCCTTTTCGTCGTCGAGTACGCGCTCGCTCGACTCTGGGAGAGCTGGGGCGTCCGCCCGGTCGCCGATGCTGGGGCACAGCCTGGGCGAGTTCGTCGCGGCCACCCTGGCCGGCGTCTTCTCGCTCGAAGACGCGCTGTCGCTCGTCGCGGCCCGCGGACGTCTGATCGAAGCCCTCCCGGGCGGGTCGATGCTCGCGGTCCGAATCGAGGAAGAGCAACTGGCTCCCCTGGCGCGCCCCGGCCTCTCGCTCGCCGCCGTGAACACGCCGTCTCTCTGTGTCCTGTCGGGCGCTCCGGAAGTCATCGAGGCGCTCGAGATCGAGCTGTCGGACGAGGCATCGTTCACCGGCGCCTCCAGACCTCCCATGCATTCCATTCGGAGATGATGGATCCGGTCCTCGCGCCCTTCGAGGACCTCGTCCGAAGGGTTCGTCTCCGTCCGCCCTCGATCCCCTTCGCGTCGAGCGTGACCGGGACGTGGATTCGCAACGAGGAAGCCGTCGACCCGGCGTACTGGAGCGCGCACATGCGCCGGCCCGTCCGCTTCGCACGGGCGGTCGGGGAGCTCCTGTCGGAGGAGAACCGGGCGCTGCTCGAGGTCGGCCCCGGCCAGGCCCTGTCCCTCAACGCGCGACGTCACCCCGCGAAGACGCCCCGGCACGCTCGTGCTCTCCTCCCTGAGCCACCCGGAAGACCGGGAGTCCGACCGCGCGTGCCTTCTCCGTTCGGTCGGCCAGCTGTGGATGGCCGGACTCGACATCGACTGGATGGCACTGCAGGCGGGACGGGGCCTGCGGCGCGTCTCCCTTCCCACGTATCCCTTCGAGCGGACCCGTCACTGGATCGACGACCGCCGAGATTCCGCTCCCTCCAACGCCAGTGCCGACGAAGGTCGCGAGATCGAGCCTTCGCCGACGCCGTCTCGCGGGACCGACGCCCCCCCGGGGAAAACAGAGGTGAAGACGATGAACGAGAACCTCGCCGCCGCCGCCTCGCGCCATCCGCGACTCCTGTCGAGAGTCCAGCACGTCTTTGCCGATCTCTCCGGCCTGCCGCCCGAGCAGATGTCGCCGTCCGCGACTTTCCTCGAGATCGGTTTCGACTCCCTCCTGCTGACGCAGGCGAGCCAGCACCTGTACAAGGAGTTCGGGATCCGGATCGCCTTTCGGGAGCTGATGGGAGAGGCGTCGACGCCCGACCTGCTCGCGAGCCACCTCGACGCCCGGCTGCCGCCGGACGTCGCGCCGGTGGCGCCGCCGCCCCCGCCGGCGGCGACCGAGCCGCGCGCGACGCCCTCCGCGTCCGCGGTCGGGCCGGCGCCCGCCTCAGCGGGCTTGCTCGAACGCCTCGTGACGGAGCAGCTGCGCGTCATGACGCAGCAACTCGCGATGCTTCGCAACGAGGCCCCGGTCGATCTCCTCTCGGTAGCCGCGCCGCCGCTCCCGGCGCCGACGCCGCAACGCGACGTCCCGGCGGCGCCCACCCCGGCTGCGGCTCCGGGCGAGAAGCCCGGCTTCAAGCCCTTCGGCCCCTACAAGCCGATCGACAAGAGCTCCGACGGCACGCTCACGGCGGATCAACGACGGTACCTGTCCGGCTTCATCGAACGGTACTCGCGCCGGACCGCGAAGTCCAAGCGCCTCGCGGAGGAGCACCGCTCCCACTTCGCCGATCCGCGCGTCGTTGCCGGGTTCCGCCTCGACTGGAAGGAGATCGTCTACCCGATCGTCGCCACCGCGATCGTCGGGCTCGCGCGTCTTGGGACGTGGACGGCAACGAGTACATCGACATGCTCATGGGCTTCGGCCTGAACCTGTTCGGGCACTCGCCGTCGTTCGTGACCGAGGCCGTCGCCGAGCAGCTGCGCAAGGGCGTCGAGATCGGGCCGCAGTCGCCGCTGGCGGGCGAGGTCGCCCGCCTGATCAGCGAGTTCACCGGGATGGAGCGCGTGACCTTCTGCAACACGGGCTCCGAGGCCGTCATGGCGGCGATGCGTCTCGCGCGCACCGTCACGGGCCGGGACACCGTGGCGCTGTTCTCCGGCGCCTACCACGGCACGTTCGACGAGGTCCTCGTGAGGGGCGTCCGAACCGCGGGAGGGCACAAGTCCCTTCCCATCGCGCCGGGCATTCCCTCCTCCCACGTCCAGGATGTCCTCGTCCTCGACTACGGGACCGACGAATCGCTCCGGATTCTGGAGTCCCGGATGGGCGAGCTCGCCGCCGTGCTTGTCGAGCCCGTCCAGAGCCGCCACCCGGACCTCCAGCCTCGGGAATTCCTCCGAGAGCTGCGCAGGATGACCGAGAAAGCCGGGACGGCCCTGATCTTCGACGAGGTGATCACGGGCTTCCGCGTGCATCCCGGAGGCGCGCAGGCCCTGTTCGGCATCGCCGCGGACATCGCCACGTACGGGAAGGTCCTCGGTGGAGGGCTCCCCCTCGGTGTCGTCGCGGGCAAACGGGCCTTCATGGATGCCCTGGATGGCGGGACGTGGCGGTTCGGCGACGCCTCGTTCCCCGAGACCGGGGTGACTTTCTTCGCGGGCACCTTCGTCCGGCACCCGCTCGCCATGGCGGCGGCCCGTGCCGTGCTCCATCGCCTGAAAGAGGCCGGACCGGCGCTCCAGGAAGGGCTCAACGCGAAGGCCAGGCGACTGGCCGAGCGGATCAACGGCTGCTTCGAAAGGTACCGGGTTCCGAGCAAGGTCGAGAACTTCGGCTCGATCCTGTTCTTCGGGTTCCCCAGCGACCAGAGACTGGCGAGTTTGCTCTTCTACCATCTGCGCGATCACGGCGTACACATCTGGGAGGGCTTCCCCTGCTTCGTGACGGAAGCACACACCGAGGAGGACCTCGACTTCGTCGCCCGGGCCTTCGAGTCGAGCGCCGCCGAGATGCGGTCCGGGGGTCTGTTGCCGTCGGCAGGACGCGAGCCGGAAGGCGAGCCCGTGCCGCCGCTGCTGCTGGCTGCGTCGCCCGCAAGCGACTCACCGGCGATCTTTCCGCTGACCGACTCCCAGAAGGAGATCTGGCTCGCGTGCCAGATGGGACCCGAGGCCTCCTGCGCCTTCAACGAGGGGGTCTCGGTCGAGCTTCGGGGAGCGCTCGACGTCGCGGCGCTGCGTCAGGCCCTCGAGGAGCTCCCCGCCCGCCACCAAGCCTTGAGGACGACCTTCGACGTCCTCGGCGAGCTCCAGCGCGTGAGCGACGGCGGGACGATTCCGGTGGCGGTCGTCGATTCCGCGGCCGACGCCGACGTCCGGCGCGCCCTGGACGAAGAGGCCCGCACTCCCTTCGACCTTGAGCGGGGGCCGCTCGCCCGCGCTCGCATCCTGCGTGTCGAGGCCGAACGCCACATTCTCGTGCTCACAATCCATCACCTCGCGGCCGACGGCTGGTCGACCAACGTGCTGCTCGACGAGCTCGCCA
The DNA here is from genome assembly GCA_963810205.1 of uncultured Acidobacteriota bacterium. Lineage (GTDB taxonomy): Bacteria > Acidobacteriota > Thermoanaerobaculia > UBA5066 > Gp7-AA6 > DAHUXD01. The sequence goes on along the minus strand of CAWEMP010000004.1, from coordinate 290,765 downwards.
CGTTGTATTCCGCGCACCGGAGTCGTGTGCCGAGCTGGCTGCCGCCGGCGTCTCGCTTTGGGGACTTCGCCGCCCGCGAAAGCGCCCGCCGCGACGGGCCGGAAGGCGAACGCGCCGACGCGTGGTGGATGGCCGAGCTCGCCTCGCCTCCCTCCGTGCTCGACCTGCCCACCGACCGTCCGCGCCCGGCTCTCAGGACCTACGCGGGCGCGACCGCTCGCCGGACGGTTTGCCGCGAAGTCGCACGGCAGATCCGGCAGGCTGGCGCGAAGGAGGGTTGCACGCTCTTCACGACGCTCTTCGCCTCCTTCGCCGCGCTCCTGCATCGATTGAGCGGACTGGACGACCTGATCGTCGGGGTCCCTTCCGCGGGCCAGGCTGCGGACGGCGCCGAGAGCCTGGTCGGGCATTGCGTCCACTTCCTTCCCATCCGGTCGCGGGCACATCGGCCGATCGAGGCGCGCGAATACCTGAGGACCGTTCGCCAGAAGGTCCTGGACGCCTACGATCATCGGGACTCGACGTACGGCCGCCTCATCCAGAAGTTGGCGATCCCGCGCGACCCGAGCCGGATGCCGCTGGTCGAGGCCCTGTTCAACCTCGAGCGGGTCGGAGCCGGGGCATCCTGGGACGGCCTCGAGGTCCGCGTCGACACCAACCCGAAAGCCTTCGCCAACAGCGATCTCTTCCTGAACGTGGTCGAGACGGACGAGGGGCTGACGCTCGACTGCGACTACAACACCGATCTCTTCGACGCGGAAACCGTGGACCGCTGGCTGGGGTACCTCGAAAGGCTGCTCCAGGGAATCGTCGAAGACGCGGCGAGGCCTCTCGCGGCCATCCCGCTCTGGAGCGACGCGGAGCGCGATCGCGTGCTCATCGAGTGGAACCGCACCGACCGGCCGTCGTCGCGGTTCGCGCTCGCGCACGAGATGTTCGAGGCGCAGGCGGCGAAGACCCCCGCCTCGGTCGCGTTTTGCTTCCGCGACCAGCGGCTGTCCTACGAAGAGGTGAACGCTCGGGCGAACCAGCTGGCGAACCATCTCGTGGGTCTCGGCGTCGGACCCGATGTGCTCGTCGGGCTTTGCCTGGAACGTTCCCTCGATTTGCCGGTGGCGCTGCTCGCGGTGCTGAAGGCCGGCGGCGCATACGTGCCCCTGGATCCCACGCATCCGCCGGAGCGCCTCGCGATGATTCTCGAGGACGCGGGGGCGCCGCTGCTGCTGACCGACGACGGGTTTTCGGGCGCGCCCGCGGGCACACGAGTCGTTTCTTTGCGCTCCGAACGCGAGACGATCGCGAGGCAGAGCGCCGAACGACCCGTCACGCGAACGACTCCGCACAACCTGTCCTACGTCATCTACACATCGGGATCCACCGGGCGGCCGAAGGGCGTGGCGATGCCTCACCTGTCGTTCGTCAATTTGATCGAGTCGATGCGGGACGTTCTGGGTGTCGAGGCTTCGGACACCGTTCTCGCCGTCACGACCGTGTCCTTCGACATCGCTCCAATCGAGCTGCTCCTTCCTCTGACGGTCGGGGCGAGGGTGGCCCTGGCGGGATCTGACGTCGCGGGAGACGGCGCACGGCTCTCCGAAGAGCTCTTCCGCTCACAGGCGACGCTACTTCAGGCGACGCCGACGACCTGGCGGATCCTCATCGACTCGGGCTGGAGGGGTCAATCGAACCTGAAGATGCTCTCCGCGGGTGAGCCTCTCTCGCGCGAGCTGGCCGATTCCCTGATCGCTCGGGGCGGCAAGCTGTGGAACGGCTATGGCCCGACCGAGACGACGACTGCACCATCGGCCCCATCGTCGCGGATGGAACGGCGCCGGGTATCGGGCCGCCGATCGCGAAACCCGCGTCTACATCCTCGACGAGGACCTCCGGCCGGTCCCGATCGGCGTTCGAGGCGAGCTGTACATCGGAGGAATCGCGGTCTGGCTCGCGGCTACTGGAACCTGCCGGAGCTGACCGAAGCCGCTTCATCGCCGATCCGTTTTCCTCGGGCGGCCGTCTCTATAGGACTGGCGATGTCGGACGCTTCCGTCGCGACGGGAACATCGAGCTCGCCGGCCGCTCGCGATCGTCAGGTCAAGCTCCGCGGCCATCGGATCGAGCTCGGCGAGGTCGAGTCGGCGCTCTCGAGCCATCCGGCCGTGCGCGAGGCCGCTGCGATCGTCCGCGAGGACGTTCCGGGAGAACGAAGGCTCGTCGGCGTACGTCGTTCCCCGGAGCGGCGAAGGCGGCGCGGCGAGCGCGAGGCGCGTTCCAGGTCGAGATGAGCGCCCAGTGGCAGGCCCAGTACGGGTGGGCCATCGGCGAAACCGACGCCCGGAAGACGGAGGAGATTGATCCTTCCCTGAACCTCTATGACTGGACGGCATCGAGCAACGTCGCGGAAGAGCTGGACGCCTGGCTCACGCCGATTGCGCGGGAGATCCGATCCTGGGCGCCCGGCGGATCCTCGAGATCGGATGCGGCACTGGGCTTCTTTTCGAGAGGCTGGCGTCGGCGACGACACGCACTGCACGGGCACGGACCTTTCCGGCCGAAGCCCTCGAGAGTCTGAGGGCGCGTCTCGCGGCGCGAGGAATTCCTGCGGAACGCTTCGATCTCCAGTGCCGGATGGCGGACGACTTCGACGGGATCGAGCCAGCGTCCTTCGACGTGGTCGTCTTCAACTCCGTCGTCGAATACCTCCCGAGCGTCGAGACCCTGCTCCGCGTCCTCGACGGCGCGGTGCGCTCGGTCGCGTCCGGGCGGCCACGTCTTCATCGGAGACATCCCGAGCCTGCCCCGATGTGGGACGCGTTCCACGCGGCGGCTCAGCTCGAGAATGCTCCCGACACGCTCTCCATCCGCGCAACTGCGCGAGCGGATCCGCCACGCCGTGTCCCGGGGGAACCGGTTGCTCGTCGATCCGGACCTCTTCCGCGCGCTGAAGCACCGCTTCCCGCGCGCTGGATCGTATCGAGGTGCGTGGCTCCCGCGGTCGCTTCTCGAGCGAGGTCTCTCGACTCCACGCCGACGCCTACTTCGACGCCATCCTTCACTTCGACGCCGCAGCGTGCGCGCCCGAGCCGGTCTGCGTGCAGGACTGGGAAGACAACGAGTCGACGCTGCCGGCGCTCGAACGGCGCCTTTCCTCGGCGGCCGCGTCAGTCCTCGTCCGAAAGGTTCCCGCTCGCGCGGCTCGTGGCCGAGGCGAAGACCCTGGAGCTGCTCGAAGGCCGAGGGCGGTCCGGCAACGGTCGGCGAGCTGCGCCGAGCGCTCCCCGGCGTTGCGGGCGTCGACCTCGAGTTCTTGCGCGAACTGGCCGATCGCCTCCGCTACGGGCTCGACTGGATCTGGTCGGACTCGGGACGAAACGGCTCGGGCGACGTCCTGTTCCGCAAGCTCGACGCTTCGGCCGAGCGATGCTCTGCCGGCGGCTTGTCCCGCGAAGTGGGCCGGCCGAAGCCCTGGAGCGAGTATGCGAACAACCCGGCGCGGTTCGGACTCGCGCAGCGGCTCGTGCCCGAGATTCGCGCACTCCTGAAGCAAATCCCTGCCCGCGGCCATGATGCCCGCCGCGATCGAGATCCTCGACGCGCTGCCCCCAGACCGGAAGCGGCAAGGTCGACTATCGCGCGCTGCCGCCGCCCGCAGGGTCTTCATCTTCTCGCCGAGGAGACCTTCGCTCGCGCCGCGCACCGAGGAAGAGAGAACGCTCGCGTGCGATCTGGGCGCGAGGTCCTGCGCCTCGATCGCGTCGGCATCCGCGACGACGTCTTCGAGCTCGGCGGCGATTCGCTCATGATCTTCCAAATCACGACGCGAGCGAATCAGGCGGGATTCGATCTCACGCCCCGGCAACTCTTTCAGCACCGCACGATCCTGGACCTGGATGGAGGCGGTCGCGAAGGAGGGAGCCGGGCGAGCGGCCGCCGAGCGCGCTCCGATCATCCCGGCTTCGCGCGAGGCGCACCGTGTGAGCCGGGCGAGCCTGTTTCGGGATGACGGGGAGGCCGGGAGCCCGGCCTAGGCAGCCCGACCGCGTGAGTCACCCGTCACCGTCCCCCGCGCCGTCCCTGGTCCCGAGAACCCGCCGGCCGCCGTGCCGGCGGACGGCGTCTTCGTCTTTCCGGTGTCGTTCGGCCAGCACGGGCTGTGGTTGGTCGACCAGTTCGACGCCGAACAGCGCGTACAGCCTGCCCGTCCTGTGGCGCGTGGCCGGAGGACTGGATCCGGCGATCCTCGAGAAGGCCTTGAACGAGATCGTTCGGCGGCACGAGATCCTCCGGACGACCTTCTCGAGTCGAAACGGCGAGCTGGTGCAGGTCATCTTCCCCGAAGCGCGGCTGAGGCTGCCGTTCGTCGATCTGTCGTCCCTTCCCGAGCCGGAGCGCGAAGCACGCGCCCTGAAGCAGGCGACGCGAGGAGAGCCGGCGGCCCTTCGACCTCGGCCGGGGAGCCCTGTTCCGGGCGCACCTGTGGCGCATCGGCAGCCGCGATCACCTGCTTCTGCTCAACATGCACCACATCGTCGCCGACGGCTGGTCGGTCGCCGTGCTGACTCGGGAGCTCGGCGTGCTCTACGACGCGTTCGTCCCAGTCGCGACCCTCGCCACTGCCGGACCTGCCCCTCCAGTACGCGGACTTCGCCGAGTGGCAGCGCCAACGGAGCCAGGAAAGCCGTTTTCGAGGAGCACGCGCGTTTCTGGAAGGCGGCGCTCGCGGGAGCGCCTTCCGGTCCTCGAACTGCGGACGGACCGACCGCGGCCCGGGCGCCAGACGTACGCCGGCGCCTCCGAGGCGGAGCTCTTCCCGTCCGATCTGACGGCCCGGGTCAAGGAGCTCTCGCGCCGCGAGGGCGTCACGCCCTTCATGACGCTGCTCGCGGCGTTTTTCGTGATCCTCCACCGGCACACGGACCAGACGGATCTCGTCGTCGGCTCGCCCATCGCCAACCGGAGTCGGCTCGAGTTCGAGCCCCTCATCGGGCTCTTCATCAACACGCTCGTCCTGCGCGCCGACCTTTCGGGCGACCCGACGTTCCGCGAGCTCCTGGCCAGGGTCCGGCGCGTATGTCTGGACGCCTACGCGCATCAGGACCTGCCCTTCGAGAAGCTGGTCGAGGAATTGAACCCGGAGCGAACCCTCGAGTCACACACCGCTCTTTCAGGTGATGATGACTCTCCAGAACGTCCCTCCCGTTCCGGCCCGGCTGGGGGGCGCCCCGGTGACTCCGGTGCCGGCGGCCGTCGAGACCTCCAAGTTCGACCTCACGGCGTACTTCGAGGACCGCGGCGACAAGATCTGGGCCTCCTTCGAGTACAACACCGAGCTCTTCGAGCCTTCGACCGTCCGGTGGATGCTGGGGCAGCTGCGGACCCTGCTCGAGGGCATCGTCTCCGATCCGGATCGCCGGCTATCCCGCCTTCCGATCCTGACGGACGCGGACCGGCGAACGGCGACGGCCGGAGTCGCCAGAGTTCAGCCGAGCAATCCCTTCACCGCCTTCCCGCCCGAAGAGATCGAGCAGTCCATCGCGGAGCGATTCGAGCGACAGGCGCGGCGGTGCCCTCGCCGGCTCGCCGTCAAGAGTGCCACTCACCAGTGGACGTACGAACGGCTGGCCGGCGAGGCCGACCGGGTCGCCCGGGCCCTCGGAGGCCTCCCCGGCACTCCGCCGAGGCGGATCGCGCTGTTGTTCGATCAGGACGCGCCGATGATCGCCGCGATCCTCGGGGCGCTGCAGGCGGGAGAAACCTACGTCCCGCTGGATCCCTCCTATCCCGTGGAACGACTCAACTACATGCTCCGGGATTCCGAGGCCGCGGTCATCCTCACGGACGACCGGAACCTCTCCCTCGCGCGCTCGCTCGGCGACGGCAAATGCCCGGTGGCGAACCTCGACCGGTTGGGCCGGCGGACCCGGGGTCCCGGCCCCTCGACGCGGATCGCGCCGGATACGCCGGCCTACATCCTGTACACCTCGGGCTCGACCGGACGGCCCAAGGGGGTCGTTCAAAACCACCGCAACGTGCTTCACTTCATTCGCGCCTACACGAACCAGCTCCACATCCACGAGGGCGATCGCCTGAGCCTGCTGGCTTCCTACAGCTTCGACGCCGCCGTGATGGACATCTTCGGGGCTCTCCTGAACGGCGCGACGCTGTGCCTCTGGAACGTCAAGGCGCGGGGCGTGACCGGCCTGGCCGCATGGTTGAGGGAGGAGGGCATCACCATCTTTCACGCCGTCCCGACGGTGTTCCGGGAATTCGCCGGCTGCTTGAGCGAGGGACACCGGATGGCGACGGTCCGCCTCGTCGTGCTCGGCGGCGAGGAGGTTCGCCGGGGAGACGTCGAGTGCTACCGGCGTCACTTCGCGGGCGATTGTCTCTTCGTGAACGGGCTCGGCCCGACCGAATCGACCGTCGCCCTCCAGTATTTTCTGGATCAGCGGACGGAGCTCCCCCGCAGCTCGGTGCCCGTCGGCTACGCGGTCGACAACACCGAGATCCTGCTTCTGGATGCGGAAGGACGGGCTACGGAGCTCCGCGGGGAGATCGGCATCCGCAGCCCCCACCTCGCCGTCGGATACTGGGCCAACCCCGAGGCGACGCAGGCCGCTTTTCTCCCGGATCCGGAGGGCGGCGCGCGTCGCATCTACCGGACGGGCGATCTGGGGTACCGGCTCCCCGACGGCGCGATCGAATTCCTCGGGAGGAAGGGGTCGCGGGTCAAGATTCGGGGGCACCGCATCGAGCTCGCGGAGATCGAAGAAACGCTGACCCGGCATCCTTCGGTCGGAAAGGCCGCGGTCGTGCTGCGGGAGGGCTCGTCCGGAGACGAGCGGCTGATCGCGTATCTCGTCCGCGGCTCCAACCGAGACTCGACGGACGCGGACCTGCGCGCCTTTCTCGAGGGGAGGCTGCCGGATTTCATGCTCCCGTCTGCCTACGTGTGGCTCGACGCCTTCCCCCTCACGACGAGCGGCAAGGTGGACCGCGCGGCCTTGCCTGCGCCGGGGTTGGAACGAACGATTCCCGGGCGCGATTCCGTCGCCCCCCGCACGGTCCTCGAGTCCCGGCTCGTGGCCATCTGGGAGAAGACCCTCCAGGTCCGGCCCGTCGGGGTCCACGACAACTTTTTCGATCTCGGCGGGCACTCGCTGCTCGCGGTGCGCCTCCTGGCCCAGGTCGAGAAGGCGGTCGGCCGGTCTCTGCCCCTTTCGGCGATCTTCCAGGCCCAAACGGTCGCGGAAATGGCCGCACGACTCTCGGATGCGAAAGCGCCTACCACCGGATCGTCCCTGCTGGCGATCCAACCGGGCGGCTCGCGTCCGCCGTTCTTCTGCGTACACGCGCAGGGCAGCAACGCTCTGGAATATCGGAGCTTCACGCACGAACTCGGGCCGGATCAGCCCATCTATGGACTCGTGCCCCAGGGCCTGGACGGGCGGCTTCCTCCGCACGAACGCGTCGAAGACATGGCCGCCTGCTACGTCGGGGAGATTCGCGGGATTCAGCCGGAGGGTCCCTACTATTTGGGAGGCTGGTCGTTCGGGGGCGTCATCGCCTTCGAAATGGCCCGCCAGCTCGAGGCGGCGGGCCAGCGAGTGGCGTTCCTGGCGCTTTTCGATACCTATGCCAGGCCGTGGAAGCGCTCCGCGTCGAGGACCTCCCCGCTCGCGGCGAACCTCGCGTTCGTGTGGCGGCGCCTGCGATTCCACGCGGCGGCCGTGCGTCGCCTCGAGTCCAGTCGCAGGCGCCGGTACCTCCTCCGGAAGGCCACATCGGCCCTTCGGTGGAGTCGGCGGAAGCTCGCCGGCCTATTCGAATCGACTTACACCTCTCTCCGTCACCCTCTTCCGGAACCCGTAAGGGAGACCCACGCCGCCAATCGTCGAGCAGCGGCGGCCTACCTTCCGAAGCCATACCCGGAGCCGGTGACTCTGTTCCGGGCCACCGGTCTCGGTGTCACGAGCTTCGACGATCCCTACCTGGGCTGGGGAGATGTGTCCGGAATCGACATCGAGGTCATCGACGTCCCCGGTGAGCACGTCTCGCTCCTCCGGGACCAGGCGAACGTCCGGGTGCTCGCCGAGAAGCTGGCCCGACGCCTGCGCCTCGTGCAGGCTGCGGAAGGCATCGCGAGCCGAGCCGCGGACTCGGATCGGCCGGCGTACCTCCGGACGCGTCGACGCGCCCTGGAGCCTCCCGTCACCGGCGGCTCCTCCGCCTACGCGGAAACGACGTATCCCCCGCTCTTGGCGTCCTTCTTCATCGAGATGATGCCGTGGCGCTCGGCGTCCTCGAGGAGCTCGGAGAACGACTTGTAGCCGTAGTAGGACTCGTTGAAGTACGGCTGCTTGCGCTGCATCGTCTGCTTGATCATCGAGCCCCAGATCACGTCGTAGTTCTCGCGGCGCAAGGCCTGGATCGAGTCGATGACCAGGCGGAAGGCCTCCTGCTTCTTCTTGGGCAGGTTGTCGATCGAAGGCAGGGCCCGGGTCTCGCGGACCAGGTCTTCGTAGAAGATGAACTCGTCGCAGTTGGAGATGAGCAGGTTCGACGTCGAATTCTTGACGCCGACGCCGATCACGCTCTTGTCGTTCTCCTTGAGCTTCGAGACCAGCGGCGAAAAGTCCGAGTCGCCCGAGCAGATCACGAAGGTCGTGATGTGGCCCTTCGAGGCGACCAGGTCCATCGCGTCGACGACCATCCGGATGTCGGCGGAGTTCTTCGCCGAGTAGTTGCGCTGGGGGATGTCGATCAGCTCGATCGCCGCCTCGTGGAACTCCCGCTTGTACTCCGAGTAGCGCGTCCAGTCGGCATAGGCCTTCTTGAACACGATCCGCCCCTTCTCGATGAGTCGCTGGAGCACGAGGTGGATGTCGAACTTTTTGTATTGCGCATCCCGCACGCCGAGGGCGATGTTCTCGAAGTCGATGAAGAGCGACAGGCGCTGGTCGACGCTCGCCCGGGCCGGGGGGCCGGAGCTGACGCTCATCGGCGACGGCGCGGCGGGCGCGATCGGCGCCGGCGGCGCCGCGGCCGGCTCGTCGGCCGGGGCGGGGAACGGTTTGTGCCGGCGCGCGCCGCCCCGGCGGCGGCGCGAAGGTTTTCTCTCCGCCTCCACGGCTTCGGCCGCGGGGAACGGTACGGTTTCGTCCATCATGGTTTTCCTTGCTTCCTTTCCGGCGCGTACTCGAAGGAGGAGGTGGTCAGGAGAAAGGTCGCGAGGGCCCGGGCGACTTCCCGGCCGGCTCCGTCGACGATCTCCACCTCCCCCACGTTGACGCGCTGTCCTTTCTTGATGATCCGCGCCCGGGCCCGGACGTCGCCCCGCGCCCGGCGCAGAAAATGAATCGTCATGTCCGCGGTGGCGAACCCCATCTTGCCGTCGAAATTCGTGGCCAGAGCGAAGGCCACGGCCGTGTCCGCCAGCATGGCGAGGACGCCTCCGTGCACCGTGCCGGAGCCGTTGGTGACCTGCTCGCGCACGGGCAACGACAGGACGCAGGTGTCCAGGCCGAGCTCGTCGAGGCTCGGGGACAGCCACCCCAGGGCGGGCGAATCGGCGAGGCGTTTCCGCAGGCGCTGCAGGAGGTCGGGTGCGATCCCCGCCGTCCCCTGCGTGGCCGGTTGAAGGCTCACGAAGGCCCCATTCTAAGCGATTTCGGGACAGGCCCGCGATCAGTCGGCGGGCTCCTCCGGGGGCTGCTCTTTTTCGTAGTAGGGCAGTTCCTCGGCCCGACGCGTGGAGTTGTCGAGATGCCTCGGCACTTCGACGATCGTTCGCGTCACATTCGGGTCGCAGATCTCGTTCTCGCACTCGTAGGTGTAGACGTTCTTCTCCGGCAGCTTTCGGAACTTCACGATCGTCTGATACGTGTCGCAGTTACCGCACCTGAGCGACATCATGAAGATGTCGATCACGTGCAGCTCAGGCGAGTCCTCGGCCGGCGCCATGGGGGGCAATGATACGCTCTCCCGCCCCCGGAAGGAGGTTTGCATGTTGCGCCGGACGATCGCCGCAGCCGCCCTGCTCGCAGCCGCCTCCCTCGCCGCCGAGGACGGCCAGTTCGAGAAGACGATTCCCTTCCCCCGCAACCGCGAGGCGACCCTCGACTTCACGTCCCGCAAGTGCACGATCCGCAGCGTCGTCGTCCGCAACTACCCGGACGCCGAAGACATCGAGAAGGCGCGCGCCTCGGACCCCAAGGACAGCTCGTGGCTCTGGTGGGAGTTCGACGTCGACAACCGCGGCCCGGAGAAGCTCCGAATCAAGCTCTTCGTCGAGGTGCTGGACAAGGGCGGCCAGATCGTGAAGTCGGGCGACCGCAACGTGACGATCGACGGCTTCGAGAGCGACGAGTATCGCGTCTCCACCCGGATGCGGACCATCGACGCCGCCGATTCGCCCAAGGTCCGCATTCGTGCCCAGATCCTCCCCAGGTAGCGCCGCGCTCCGGTCTGCCCGAGGACTACGCCGCCGCGCGGCAGAGCCTCGGCCATCGCGTCCGCTCGGGAGCCCTCGCGGTCGAAGGCGCCGACCGCGAGGCTTTCCTCCAGGGCCAGCTCACGCAGGACGTGCGGGGCCTCGCGCCGGGAGCGTCGCGCCTGGCCGCGGGCCTGACGCCCAAGGGCAAGCTCCTCTACTTCGGGCGACTCGTCGCCGAGGAAGACCGCCTGCTCCTGTTGCTTCCGGCGGATGCCGTGGCCGGCGCGCTCGCGCACCTCGCGAAGTACGCCGTGTTTCAGAAAGCGTCCGTGCGCGATGCCACCGCCGACTATGTCCGCATCGCGCTGTACGGGCCGCAGGCCGGCGCGCTGGCGCTGCCAGCCGCCACGGTGCGCCTGCCGCCGGAGTGGGATCTGGCCGGGGAGATCCTCGCCCCTCACACGGCCCGAGCGGAGCTTCTGCGGATCCTGAAAGAAGCCGGCTCGATCCCGGTCTCCGCGGAGTCGGCCGAGGCCCTTCGCGTGGAAGCCGGGCGTCCCCGCCTTCAACGCGATGCCGATCTCTCGCATCTGCCGGACGAAGCCGGCCTCGGCGCCGCCATCTCCGCGAACAAGGGTTGCTACGTCGGCCAGGAGATCGTCGCGCGCATGAGGACGTACGGCCGAGCCAACCGCCGCCTCGTCGGGTTCCGGTTCCCCGCCGGCGCCGCGGCCGCCCTCGCCGAGGGCACGACCTTCCCCGATCCCGAGAAGCCGCAGCTCGAGCTCGCCCGGGTGACGAGCGCCGTCGTCTCCCCGCGCCTTGGCCCGATCGGTCTCGGATACGCCTTTCGCGATGTGCCCGACGGGGCCGAGCTGCCGGCCTCCGGCCGCCTGGACGCGGGTTCCGTCGTCGTCGGGCTGCCCTTCGCGTGAGCCAGCGCGCCCCCACGCCCCCCTGGCGGATCCACGCCGCGCTGACCGGGGCGCAGGTGGGATTCGCGCTCTTCCCGATCTTCGGGAAGCTCGCGCTCGCATCGATTCCGCCGTTCGCGTTCGCCGCGTTCCGGGTCGTGGGCGCCGTGATCCTGCTCGATGCCGTCCGTCTCTCCCGCACACGGGAGCCGATCCGCCGCCCCGACCGGAAGCGGATCCTCCTCTACGGTCTGCTCGGCGTTTCGTTCAACCAGATCCTCTTCATTCTGGGGTTGTCCATGACCACGGCGATCAACACGTCGATCCTGACCGCCACCATCCCGGTGTTCACGCTGGCTGCCGCCGTGGCCCTCCACCGCGAGGGGATGAGCGCGCGGGCCGCGGCGGGGATCGCGCTCGCCGGCGCCGGCGCGCTCGCTCTCCTGAACGCCCAGCACTTCGACTGGGGAAGCGACTCCTTCCGGGGAGTGCTGCTGTTGCTCCTCAACTGCACGTCGTACTCGCTCTACCTGGTTCTCTCGCGCCCCATCCTGGCGCACTACCACGTGGCGACGTTCACCGCCGCGGTCTTCCGCTACGGAGCGATCCTGATCGTGCTGGCCGCCCTCCCGCAGCTCTCCCGGTTTTCGCCGTCGCGCGTGCCGGCCGTCGCGTGGGCGTGCGTGGGCGCGGTGATCGTCTTCTGCACCGCGATCCCCTACCTGCTGAACTCGTGGGCCCTCGCGCGCACGCACGCGTCGCACGTCGCGTTTTACGTGTTCCTGCAGCCCGTGGTGACCACGGCGCTCGCGATCCTGGTCCTCGGGGAGGCCTTCACCAGAAAGACCGCGATCGCGGCGGCCCTGATCTTCGCGGGCCTCGCGATCACGGTGATGCGAGGACGCCTGATCGCCCGGCCCGTCCCGTGAGCCGGCGGGGCGACCGAGATCCGCGTCAGGCCCCGCCGCGGAAGCGTTCGAGGGCGGCCAGAATGATCCCCGGCGACCGGGTCGGTCGGCCCGAAGGATCCGTGAAGACGTGACGGGTGGCGCCGTCGGCCAGGAGCTCGCCCGCCGCGTCCCGGATCTCGTAGGAGAAGGCGCAGCCCCGGCCCGAGAGCTCCGCCATTCGCGTCTCGACCCGGACGGCGTCGTCGTAGCTCGAACGCCGCCGGAAGGTCGCCTCGACGCGCGTGACCGGGATGAAGAGCCCCTGCCGCTCCATCTCCGCGTAGGGGATTCCCGCGGCGCGGCACCATTCGGTGCGGCCGATCTCGAACCAGACGAGGTAGTGCGCGTGGTACACGATCCCCATCTGGTCGGTTTCCGAGTAGCGCACGCGCACGGCCGATTCGACCATGCGAGACGCGCGGGCGCCGCCGCTCAGAAGCGGTCCGCCAGGCGCTGGCGCACGATGTTCGGCACCAGCCCCGTCACGTCGCCCCCGAGTCGGGCGAGCTCCTTGACGAGTCGGCTCGACACGTACGAGTACTCCTCCTTGGCCATCAGGAACACGGTCTCGATCGAGGGAGCCAGGCGCCGGTTCATCAGCGCCATCTGCAGCTCGTACTCGTAGTCCGACACGGCGCGCAGCCCGCGGACGATGATCGTCGCGCCCGTGCGGCCCGCGAAATCGACGAGGAGCCCCGTGAAGGACGCGACCGCGACCGAGGTGTCGCCGCCGACGATCTCGCGGATCATCCCGATGCGCTCGTCGACCGAGAAGAGGGGCGTCTTCTGGTCCTGCTCCAGGATCGCCACGATCACGCGATCCGCGAGCCGCCGCGCCCTCGCGAGGATGTCGAGATGGCCGTTGGTGAGAGGATCGAAGGAGCCCGGGTAGACGGCGATTCGGTCCGTCATGCGTGCCTGCCTCTCTCCGTCGTCGCGACGCGAAGTCCTTCAGCCAGCAGATTATAGGCGGACACCGTGAGAAAGAGGGCGAGGCCCGGGAAGAGCGCGATCCACCAGGCCTCGTCGATGTACGCGGGTGCCGCCGACAGGATCCCGCCCCAGGACACGGCCGGAGACGGCAGGCCGACGCCCAGAAACGACAGCGCCGCCTCGGCGAGGATGGCCCAGCCGATCCCGAACGCCGCCGAGACGATCAGAGGCGGGAGCGCGTTGGGCAGCAGGTGGCGCGCCAGAATCCGGGGAGTCGACGCTCCGGCGGCACGCGCCGCCCGAGCGTAGTCGAGCTGCCGGATCTTCATGACCTCGGCCCGCGCATAACGCGCGTCGCCGGGCCAGGCCGTCAGTCCGATCGCGAGGATCAGGGTCAGCGGCGACGGAGGAAGAAACGCCGCCAGGGCCAGCAGGAGAAAGAGCACCGGGAAGCAGAGGACGACCTCGATCAGGCGCGAGAGCGCGAGGTCGACGAGTCCGCCGGCCCACCCGGCCGTCGCCCCCACCGCAAATCCCACGCCGAGGGCGACGGCTGCCGCGACGAGGCCGATCCCCAGCGAGATCGGCGTCGCGACCACGACCCGAGCCAGCAGGTCTCGCCCCAGGTCGTCCGTCCCGAAGGGGTGCTCGGTCGAGGGCGGCCTCAGCCGATCCTCGAGGCGGATGGCGCCGGCGCGCTCCGACAGAAGCGGCGAGCAGGCCGCGACGATCCACAGGACGACCACCACGCCGAGCGCCACGCGGCCGCTCCACGGGAGGGCGCCTCGGCCGCGGGAACCGGCGAAGCCGGGGGCGGGAGTCACGGCGCCGCTCCGTCGCGCACGCGCGGGTCGGCCGCCGCGCTCGCCACGTCGGAGGCGAGCGTGGCGGCGAGCGTCGCCACCGCCGACAGCAGCGACAACGCGAGGATCACGGGGTAGTCGCGGGAGAGAATCGAGTCGAAGTAGAGCCGCCCCAGACCCGGCCAGGCGAAGATCTTCTCCACGATCACGCTTCCCGAAAGCAGGGCCGGGAGCAGGAGGCCGAAGAGCGTGATCAGCGGGAGCATGGCGTTGCGGAACGCGTGGGCCCAGATGGCCCGCCGCGGCGAGGCTCCGCGCGCCCGCGAGGCCAGTACGTAGTCGCTCTCGCGGGCCTCCGCGACGCCGGAGCGCACCAATCGCGCCACGAAGGCGAGCGTTCCGTAAGCGAGGCAGGTCGCCGGAAGCGCGACGTGCGCGAGCCGGTCCGGCAGGCCCGCGAGGCCCGGGGGCGCCGCGTCCGAGGCCACGCCGTAGAGGGGCAGCCACCGCAGGCGGACCGCGAAGAGCGTCTGGAGGAGCAGCGCCGCCCAGAAGGTGGGCATGGAGTAGAGCGCGAAGAGGGCCGCCCCCGACATTCGGTCGAACGCGCCCTCGGGGTGGGCGCCGGCGACCACCCCGAGCGGGATCGCGATCGACAGGGCGAGGACGAGCGCGAGCCCGTTCAACAGCAGCGTGTGGGGCAGCGCCTCGCGGATCCGGATGGAGACGGGGCGGTGGTCCACGAAGCTCTCCCCCATGTCGAAGCGAGCCGCCCGCGAGAGCCAGGCGCCGAATCGCTCCGGAAGCGGCCGGTCGAGACCGTAGAGGCGGCGCATCTCCTCGGCGGCCCGTCCCGTCGTCCGGCGCAACGAAGTGTCGCTCCCGGTGACCGGACTGCCGGGAGCCAGGTGCACGAGAAGGAAGACGATGACGGCGATCCCGAACAGGGTCGGGATCGCCAGCAGCAGGCGTCGCAGGACGTAGCGGGTCACGCCGCGGGCTTCCGGGCCGCCGCCGCTCCGGGCGCCGCCCACCAGGAGAGCGGGCCGGGCCAGATCCCGAAGAGGCCGAGCGGCGAGGTCGTCAGTCCCCGGATGCTCCGCTCGAACCCGAACTTCTGCGTCGAATTGACGAGGAAGATCGCCGGAGCATCTTCGCGGAAGATCGCGTGCAGCCGGTGGAACAGGGCGTCGCGCCGCGCCGGGTCGAGCTCGCGCCGCGCTTCGACCATCAAGCGGTCCGCTTCGGCGCTGCGGTAGCAGGCGTTGTTCAAGCCGGCGGGCGGGCACTGGGAGGAGTGCCAGTACGGGTACGGATCCGGATTGGGATCGACGGCGGACCAGGCGAGCGATGCCGCTTCGAAGTCCCCGGCATCCACCTTCTCGACGAAAGCGGCCCACTCCATCGCCCGGACGCGGGCGGTCACCCCCGCGCGAGCCAGCTCGGCGGCGAGCATCTCGTCGACCTGTCGGCCGATCTCCGAGCCCGCGGAGACGAGGAGCTCGAATTCGAACTCCCGCCCGTCCCGGTCGACCGTTCCATTCCCGTTCGAATCCCGCCAGCCGGCCTCGGCGAGCAGGGCCTTCGCGGCCGCCGGATCGAACGCGAGCGGAGGCAGCGCCGCGTCGTAGGCCGGGGAATCCGGTGCCCACGGCCCCGATATGACCCGGGCCGAGCCGCGGTAGAGGGTTCTGGCGATCGACGCCCGGTCCGAGAGCATCGTGAGCGCGCGGCGCACGCGGGCGTCGGAGAAGAAGGCCGAGCGGTTGTTGAGCGCCACGTAGCTCCAGTCGAGGTTGTAGAACTCGACCAGCCGGCAGCAGGCCGCGAAGGCCGGGTCGGCCTGCGAGCGCGCCTTCAAGGTCGCGTCGAGCTGGTCCTCGTCGAGGCCGCCCGAGGTCAGGGCGCGGTATGCCGTCGTGTTGTCGGGCAGGATGCGGAAGACGACCCGCTCGAAGTGACCTCGCGTTCCCCAGGCTCGCGGGTTCGCCTCGAGCACGACCGATTCTCCGGGCTTCCACGACACGAACCGGTAGGGCCCGTTCGAGAGCGGGGCGCGGTTGTCCCTGGCCTCGAGGAACTTCTGACCGGAGAACCGATGCTCGGGAAGCGGCGGAAAGACGAAGGCCATCGCGCGAAACGCATAGGGCTCGCGAAATCGGACGCGAAACCGACGTGGATCGAGCTCCTCGACCGCGTCGAGGCCTTCGAAGAGCACCTTGAAGACCGGCGCCGGAACGTTCGGGTCGACGATCTTCCGGATCGTGAAGACGGCGTCCCGCGCCGTCACGGGCTTCCCGTCTTCCCAGACGGGTTCGGGCCGCAGCGTGATCACGTACTCGAGACCGTCCGCGGAAACGTCCATCCGCTCGGCGAGGCTCGGCTGGAGATCGAGGCGCGCGTCGAAATCGAACAGGTTCCGCTGCACGTACGCGAGAACGGCCGCCTCGGGGGCGCTCGACTGGAGGACGGCGTTCAGGGTCGTCGGCTCCCCCACGAGGCGCCGCTGGAGCGTTCCTCCATCCCGCGCCGGGCCCTCTCCGGATTCGTCCAGCGCCGCGGCTCCGACGACCATCGGACCCGGCGTCGCGGACGGCGGGACGGACGACTCGGGGCGGGCGCGGCAGGCTGCCAGAGCCACGAGCATTGCCAGCCGCCAGGCCCGCCTCATCGCGTCAGATTATGACGGAGTCGCCGCCGGGACCCGAAACCGTGTGCCGGAGACCCTACGGTGCCGTGTAGGACTCGGTCGCCACGTTGCGCGAGGAGTCGGTGACGCGCACGAGCAGGTAGCCGCCGCGAACATCCGCCGGCAGCCGGATGACGTAGGACTCGCGGGGCGAGTCCGAGAGCCCGTCCCGGGCCTCCACGCGCGTCCACTTCCGGGCGTCGACGCTGTACTCGGCCTCGGTCAGAGGCGAGCCCGCGTCGGTCGCTTCGACCTCGAGCACGCCGGCCGAGCGCGAGATCTCGCGTAGGACGGGGGGCGTGTTGTCCAGTCGAACCGGGGAGGACTCGCGCTCGGTCGACTTCGCGTCGCCCGGGTTCGATTCGGCGTCGGAAGCCGTCACGCGAAACACGTAGTCGCCGTCGGGCAGGGACGTCGAGTCGAACGAATAGGACGAGTCGCGGACATCCTTGCGGAGCAACAGCCACTTCGAGCCCCCCGCCGGGCGAAACTCGACCTCGTAGGTCACCGGGTCGCCATCCGGATCGGACGCCTTCCACTGGATGGTGCGATAGCCCTTGCGGAAGAGCTTGCGCGGCGAGCCTTCGGACTTCGGTTCCTCGAGGCTCGTGAAGATGCCCTTTTCGTCGGGCGCGGAGGACTCGAAGACGTTGGTCCCGCTCGATCCCGACCGGGCGAGGATCTCCGCGGGCTCCAGCGCGAGCACGCTCTCCACGAGCGGCGCGGCGTTGCGGTTGCGGTAGGCGGCTTCCGTGCGCCGGATGCGCGGCGTCCGCGCGCCGTCCGATTCCATCCGCACTTTCCACTGGAGGAACCGGCCGTCCGGGGCCGCGATCGGGACCGACCGGGCGCCCTCCTCGAAGGTCGACCACTCGCTCCAGGTTCCGTCGGGAGTCGCGGATTCGCCGGAGCGAAACGCGAATTCGACCCTCGCCCCCGCGACGGGCTCGCCCTCCCAGCGAAACGCTCCGAACCGGCTCGTCCGTCCGGTGTCCTTGACGGCCGAGACGTACTCGCCGGTCGCACTGCCGGGGCGGCGGCGGTACAGCGCCGTCGAGGCGTTCAGCCCCACGTCGGTGCCGGCGAGGAACGTGACCTGCTTCTCGTCGAAGGTGCGGACCAGGGCGGTCGCGTCCGGCGCAATCGCGTAGAGCTTGCCCCTCGGCCCGGTCGCCGCGACGACCCCCGAGCCGGCGTCGTCCCGGGCGAGGTCGAAGACCACCTCCTCCGCCCCGGTCCACACCGGTCGCGGCGGCTCGCCCTCCTCGAAGAGAATGATCTCGGAGGAGTAGCCGCCCCGCGAAGAGCCTCGCGCCGGCGCCA
This sequence comes from uncultured Acidobacteriota bacterium, assembly GCA_963810205.1. Lineage (GTDB taxonomy): Bacteria > Acidobacteriota > Thermoanaerobaculia > UBA5066 > Gp7-AA6 > DAHUXD01. Next base: position 272,718 of record CAWEMP010000004.1, on the reverse strand, counting down.
GGCGCGGCGTCGAGACGCTCACCGTGACCTCGGGCTTGGAGCGGTCCTCGTCCTCCGTCGGCGATCCGGCTCGGGTCGGCTTCGCCGCGGTGGCGACGACGGGCACGGAAATCGGTTCGCTGCTCGAGGCGGACATGTCCGCCGCCCCGGCCGCCGCCCAGATTCGGCCGCTGGCATCCGCCGTGATGGCCGTGATCTCGGGCTTGCTCGAATCGTAGAGCGTGGACACGCGGCCCGCCTTGTCGATGCGGAGAACCAGGCCCGACCCCGACGTTCCGGCCCACACGCGACCCTCGCGATCGGCGAAGAGGGAGCGCACGTGCGCATCCGGCGTCGCGTGGGCGCGCTCGCCCTGCCCCGACCCGCGCACGCGGTGGATCTCTCCGGGAAGGCCCGTCGCCACGTAGAGGACCTGGCCCGAGAACGCGAGCGCCCAGACGTACTGGGCCTTCGTTTCGTAGTAGAGCGCGGCCTTCCCGTTCTCGACACGGTAGACCTTGCCGCCGGGCGAGCCGCCCGCGTACACCGCGCCGTCCGGGCCGATCGCGAGCGCCGTGACCTCCTGCTCGGGCAGCGTCGCCCAGGTCTCGACCGCGCCCGAGGAGGAGACGCGGAGAATTCGGCCGGCGTCCCCCGTGCCGACGTACAGCTCCCCGGCCTTGCCCGCCGCGGCGCCGAAGAGCACCGCCTCCGAAACCCCTTCGACCTTGGAAAGCGGGCGTCCCGCCACGAGCGCTCCGTCGGCGGTCACCGAGATGCCCCGCGCCTCGCCGAGCGAGAAATCCGCCGAGGTATCGCAGACCCAGATCTTGACCGTCGCCGCGCGAGCAGCGGCGCGGCCGCCAGGCAGCCGCCGAGCACCGCCGCGAGCGCCGGCGCGAGGAACCGGGGCCGGCCCGGCCTCACCAAACCCTCGGGAGCACTTCGAGGTTGAGCCGCGCCGAGCCCGTCACGGGGACCGGCTGCTCGACCGATTCGGCCTGGAGCCGCAGGTAGCCGAGGTCCGGCGTCCCGTCGCCCGGCCCGCGGTCCTTGAGCAGGGCGGCGCGCGTCGGCGGAAGCGCCGCGAGCGGCTCGCCGTTGACGACGGCTCCCGGCGCCGCGCGATAGGCGAGCAGGTTGAGGGTGTTGGCCGGACGCATCCTCGAAATGAAATCGAGGACCTGGTCGAGCGAGTGCGGATCCGGCGGATAGAGCGCGAGGTCGTAGGCCGTGGCTGCGTTGCCGTCGCCCACGAACACCGTCAGGGGGCCCGGCGGCGCGTCTTCGGGGACGCGCGCGGTCATCACCACGCGGCGGGGACCGCCGCGGAAATCCTCGAGATCGATCCAGATCGGCACCGTGTCCCCCGGCCGCACCCGCTCCTTCTGCGCTTCGACGTGCACGATCCGGGCGCTCTGGAGTCGATCGGAGTGTACGATCTCGATCTCCACGCCCCGGATCGAGAGATCGTGAAACTCGTTGGCCATCAGGTAGTTCGTCAGGAGCGCCAGCGATCCGACGGCTTCCTCGCGGGCCGTCAGGCCCGAGAACACCGAGTCCCAGCGGACCGTGCGGTCGTCGGTGGCGATCGCCGACTTCCACACGATCGTTCGTTCGCCGGCCCGCTTCTCCAGCGTGGTCAGCACGTTGTCCGTCGCCAGCGCCACGAGGATCGGCGTCAGCATCGCGTTGTGCACGACCTCGAACTTGAACGTCTGCGTCGGAACGTCCTCCGAGGTCATCCGGATCGTCACCGGCACCATCGTCGGCGGCTTGCCGAAGCTGCCCAGAATTCCCGTCGAGCGGTCCTGCGACACCGAGCCCAGGACCGGGCCCGTCGTCGAGAACTTGAACGAGCGATAGAGCGACGGCAGCACCGTCAGGACCTCGGCGCGCGCCATGGGCATGTCGACCGGACCCATCGAAAGAAACGGGTGACCGAACGCCAGGATCGAGTTCCCGTCCACCCACGTCACCGTGCCGGTCGCCGAAAGGACCATGTCGCCGGACAGCAGCACGGCGGCGACCGCGGAACCCGGCTCGAGGCGGCTCGACGCATCCGTAGCGGCTCCCGCGGCGGCGGCCGGAGCCGACGCGCCCGAAGGCGCGACCATCCAGCCCGCGGCCTCCGCCACCCGCCCGAAGAACCCCCCGGCCGGGTTCCCGCCGGAGAAGGACACCGGCAGCGGAAGCGGAACCGGGCCCGAGCTCACCGCATCGCCCCGCAGCGGCGAGAGCAGCGCGGCGACTCCGTCGGCGAAGTCGCGGTTGCTGAAGGTCGACAGGAACTGCGCCGCGGGCGCGGCCCCGCCGATCGGCACGGGCGGCGCGGCGGGCGCCTTGCGGATGTCGAGCATGCTCTGGATCGGCGTGATCCCGCAGATCGGCTCGCGCGAAAACGGCCAGCCGTAGGCGAGCGCCCCGACGAGGCGGCCGTCGACGTAGACGGGACTCCCGCTCATCCCCGCGATGATCCCGGTCTTTTCGATGGCTTCGGAGAGCACGCGTGCGAGCACCAGATCCTGTTTGGGGGCGTAACTCTGGAGGACCCCGACGATCTCGACGTCGAACCGTTGGACGCCGCGACCGTCGCCGAGATCGGAGAGGGTGTACCCCTTCATGCCCGGGGACAGGTCCTTGACGGGAAAGATGTCGGTCGATGTCGCAGGCACCGCGACCGCGAGCATCCCGAGCACGATGGCGAGCAGACGGCTCGAGAGCAGTCTCACGGACGCCACAACGTCCCGACTTCGCGGCTCCATTCCCTTTGACCCTCTCTTGTCCCTATGTTACGGTCAAAACCGATGATGGCGACCGTCTTTCAGCCCGTCTCGAGCGAAAATCTCCCCGGACAGACCTCGATCCTCTCCTTCTTCTGGGAAACCGGAACCACCGCCAAGGTCGTTCTGGGCATCCTGCTGCTGTTTTCGTTCGTTTCCTGGGCCATCATTTTCGCCAAATTCATCCGGCTCCGCCGGGTGTCCCGGCAGTCGGAGAAATTCGTGGCCTTTTTCCGCAAATCCAAGCGGTTTTCCGAGGTCAACACCTTCGCCGGGGAGCTGGCCGACACCCCCCTGACGACCCTCTTCAAGGCCGGTTACGCCGAGCTCGACGCCCAGGTCAAGGCCAACCGCGCCGACGACTCGCCCGCGACCGGCGGCGGCGCGCAGGGCAAGCTCGTCATCAAGAACATCTCCGGCATCGAGCGCGCCCTCGAGCGCGCGATCGGCGTGGAGCTCTCGCGTCTGACCAAATGGATGACCATCCTCGCCACGACCGCCTCGGCGTGCCCGTTCATCGGCCTCTTCGGCACGGTGTGGGGCATCATGCAGTCGTTCCGGGCGATCGGGATGACGGGCTCGACCTCGATCGCCGCGGTCGCGCCCGGAATCTCGGAGGCTCTCGTGAACACGGCCGCCGGGCTGGCGGCCGCGATCCCGGCCATGATTTTCTACAACTACTTCATGGGCAAGGTCCGCGAGCAGCGCGCCGGAATGGAGGACTTCTCCCTGGAGTTCATCAATCTCGCGGAGAGGAACTTTACCTAGGCGCCGGTGTCTTTGTAGAACATGGCTTTTCAGCGCCAGTCCGGGGACGAGTTCGACCACCTCGCGGACATCAACGTCACGCCGCTCGTGGACGTGATGCTCGTGCTCCTGATCATCTTCATGGTCACCGCCCCCATGCTTCACCAGGGCATCTCGGTGGCCCTGCCGAAGACGGCGACGACGAATCTGCAGTCCAACCCCGAGGACCCCATCGTCCTGTCGATCTCGCGCGACGGCATGTTCTACATCAACGAGACCCCGGTCGCCCGCGGGCTCCTGCGCGACCGCTTGCGGGCCATTCTTCGCGGCCGGCGCGAGAAGGCCGTGCTCCTCAAGGCCGACCGCGGTCTGTCGTACGGCACGGTGATCGAGACCCTCGACCTGCTGAACCGGATGGGCATCGAGAGCCTGGGCCTCGTAACGGACACGTCGGGAGCCGCGAAGAAGTGACCCCGCGCCGCGCTCGGCGACGCTGATGGACGCGGTCGGCAGCATCCTCGCCGCGCGGCAGGAAGAACGCATGCCCTGGGCGCCGGCCGCGGCGCTCGCCGTCATTCTCCACGGGGCGGTGCTCGGCGGCCTGCTCGCGTCCTTCATCGCCAAACCCATGCGCGTCGCGCCTCCCCGTGCGGTTGCGATCCGCCTCCTGCGCTCCGGATCGCTCCAGGCGCCCCGGGTCCAGGCGCCGCCGGTCCCGGTCGCCCCGGCGCCTCCCGCGGCGGAAAAGCCGAAGATCGAAAAGCCCGTCGAGGAAGCACCGAAGCCGTCGAAGAAGGCGCTCCTGCTCCCGGCGAAAGAGGACAAGAAGAAGCCCACCCCGCCGCCCGTGAGCCGCCCCGGGCGCGCCGCGACCCCCGCCGTCAGCCTCCCGACGGCCGAGGACGAGACTCCGGGCGCTTCGGCGGGCGCCGCGCCGCGGCGCGGGAGGCTCGGCCGGCATCGGCGGCTTCAAGATCGACCAGGCGGACTTCAAGTACCCGATCTACATCGAGCGGATGGTCGGAATCATGAGCCTCAACTGGTTCAAACCGGCTCAAATCGTGCAAACCAACCCCGTCGTCCACTTCCAGATCGAGCGGGACGGCACCATCACGGACCCGCGGCTGGTGATCTCGAGCGGCCTCCCGTTCGTGGACCGGGCGGCTCTGCGCGCCGTCATCGCGTCCTCCCCGCTGCCGCCGCTGCCCGCCGAGTACCCGGGCCCCCATCTCGGCATTCAGGTCGTTTTCGAATGACCCAGGAGACACCGATGTTCCGACGCTTCGCCCTCGCGGCGACCCTGGCCCTGGCCGCCGCGCCTCTGGCCGCGCAGGCGCCCGCGCCGACGCCCGCGCCCGCCGACGACATCCAGATCACGATCAAGGGCGGAGAGGGACGCCGCCTCACGGTCGCGGTCCCCCCCCTCTACGCGCCGGGGACCGCGGGGCTCCAGGACAAGGTCGTCGAGCCCTTCACGGCCACGCTCCGCTCGGACCTCGAGTACGCGGGCGCCTTCGCGGTGGCCGAGCCCGCTCTCTACCCCGCCGGTTACCGCGACCCCTCGACTCCCGACGCGGCCGACCGCTGGCTCGGTACCGGCGCCGAGGCCCTCATCGACACGCGGGGCGAGATCGCGGGCGACAAGGTTTCGATCGAGGCGCGGGTCTGGGACCTGAAGTCCCGCAAGCTCATCATGGGTCGCCGGTACTCGGGCGGAGCCTCGTACGTCGAGCGCATCGCCCACACGATCGCCAACGACATCGTCCGGTACTTCACCGGGAAACCGGGCCTCTTCCTCTCGACCATCCTCTTCGTGACCGAGCAGGGGCCCTCCAAGGAAGTCTCGGCGATGGACTTCGACGGCCGGGGCGTGCGCCAGCTGACGTCGCACAAATCGATCGCGATCAACCCCAACGGCGCCAACGGCCGGATCGCCTACACGTCCTACGTCCGCCTCTACCCCCAGATCTGGACGATGTCCCTCGACGGGGGCGACAAGCGGGAGATCCAGACCGGCGTCGAGCTGAACGCCTCGCCCTCGCTCTCCCCGGACGCCTCGCAGATCGCGTTTGCCGGCTCGGCGAAGGGCAACGCCGACATCTACACGATCGGGGTCGCGGGAGGCCAGGCCCGCCGGTTGACGACGAGCCGGGCCCTCGAGGCTTCGCCGGCCTGGTCGCCCACCGGTCGCCAGCTGCTCTACACGTCCGATCTGACGGGAACGCCTCAGATCTACGTCATGGACCCCGAAGGGCACGGGCTCGCGGCGGGTGACGCTCGCCGGGAACTGGAACGACGAGGGCGCCTGGTCGCCCGACGGCGCCCGAATCGCGTTTGCGTGCCGAAACGAAGGCGACTTCAACATCTGCGTCATGGATTTCGCCACCGGCCAGACGATCCAGGTCACCTCCGAGGGCTCCAACGGGCACCCATCGTGGTCGCCCGACGGCGAGAAGATCGTCTACGCGTCGCGGCGAAACGGATCGACTCAGATCTACACCATGGACGCCAACGGCCAGAACAAGCGACAGCTCACGCGCGGAGGGAATCACTCTCAACCCTGGTGGATCCCGTAATTCGGAAGTCGATTCGGACTGGGGTTTCGCGAAGGTCTTTGCTACACTGGCCTTCCGGGCGGTGCCACCGCAGCTTGCGAGCTCCGCTTTCACCGACTAAGGAGTACCGAATGACGAAGAAGCTCAGGAACCTCACCACACTCGCTCTCCTCGCCACGGTGGCGCTCGTGGTTTCCTCCGGCTGCAAGAAGAAGGCTCCGACGACCACCCAGGACGCGCGGCCCCCGGTCACGGCGAAGCCGACGGACACGCAGGTCGCTCCTCCGCCCTCGTCGACGACGAGCCGCGACGTGACCTCCGACGTGATCAAGCTGCCGCTCGAGGAGCTCAACAAGAAGGGCTACCTGACCGACGCCTACTTCGACTACGACCAGTCCGACCTGCGCGAGGACGCGCGGACGGCGCTCGCCTCGGACGCCGAGTGGCTCAAGAAGTACCCCACGGTCCAGATCCTGATCGAGGGCTACTGCGACGAGCGCGGCACCGGCAACTACAACCTCGCCCTCGGCGACCGCCGTGCCAACGCCGCCAAGGAGTACCTCGTGTCCCTCGGCATCGACGGTTCGCGGATCAAGACCGTGTCCTACGGCGAAGAGCGTCCGTTCTGCTCGGAGTCGAACGAGACCTGCTGGCAGCAGAACCGCCGGGCGCACCTCGTCATCACGGCCAAGTAGCTTGACGGGTCCCCGGCGTTTCGGGCTTTACGGCCTGCTCGCGGCGGCGTCGCTCTCGGGCGCCGCCTGCGTTTCCTCCGACGACATCGAGGGCCTGCACCGCCAGATGGGCGACATCCAGAAGCAGATCCAGACCCTCGAAAAGAAGTCCTCGAGCAAGGAAGAGGTCGAAAAGCTCAACCAGAACGTCGCCGCGCAGACGACCCAGCTCCTGAAGTCCAATGCCGACACGGCGATCCGGCTGAGCGAGCTCACGACCAAGATGGAGCAGCTCGAAGCCAAGCTCGAGGACACCAACCGCCGTCTCTCGCAGCTCTCGCAACAGATCGCCGAGACACAGAGCGAGCTGCTGCGCCTGCGCAACGCCGGCGGGACCGGCGCGCCGGCCCCGGACCCCGCCGGGCGCCATGCCGGGATCCTCGCCGGCCACCGTCCGCCCCGTACCGGCGGGCCCCTCGCCCGCCGAGCTCTACGACACCGCGTACGGCGACTACTCGAAGGGCCGGTATGCCCTGGCCATTCAGGGCTTCCAGGACTACCTCGCCAGCTATCCCTCCACCGACCTCTCCGACAACGCCCAGTACTGGATCGGCGAGTCCCACTTCGCCCAGAAGAAGTTTCCGGAGGCGATCACCGATTTCACCGAGCTCCTCAAGCAGTGGCCGTCGAGCGACAAGGCCGCCGCGGCGCTGCTGAAGAAGGGCTACGCCCTGCTCGAGCTCGGCCAGAAACCGGAGGCCGTCGTCCAGCTCCAGTACGTGATCCACGAGTTCCCGACCTCCGAGGAGGCGCGTCTGGCCAAGGCGAAGCTCAAGTCCATCGGGGTGGACGCGAAGTAAGCTCGCGTCCCGGTGGTCGCTCGCGTCGGATTGCGATAGTCTCCCCCCTCCGGAATTCACGACCAGACAGGAGCGAACAGAAGCGTCATGGCCAACATCAAGTCCGCAGAAAAACGCATCCGCACCAACGCCAAGAAGCGCGCCCGCAACAAGGCCCGCGTATCCAGGCTGCGGGGCGTCGTCAAGAGGTATGGCGCGACCGATTCCAAGAAGAAGGCCGAGGCCCTGCCGGCCACGCACTCGGCGATCGACCGGGCCCTCTCCAAGGGGGTCATCCACCGCAACGCCGCCGCCCGCTACAAGAGCCGCCTCGCCCGCAAGGCCTCGACCTCGGCGAAGTAGTCGCCGCCCCCCTCACCCCGACCCTCTCCCCCTCCGGGTGGAGAGGGGGTTTCGTCAGCGGCCGTCTCCCTCAAGTTCGCGGCGCGGAAAGTCTCCCGACCGAAGGGAGGGAGGAGGTCCGCGCCGCGGGAGCGAAGCGCGAAGCGAAGGGTCAGGCCTGCGGTCGAGCGCCGTCCGCGAGCCGCAGGCCGGTGCGCTAACGGCGCAGACCCGTAGCGGAGCGCGTAGCGACGGTCGCGACGGCTAAAACCCCTCCAGCATGCTCGTCACCAGGCTCTGTGCGAACCGGTCGGCGACCCGGTCGATCGCGTCGTTTTCCCGGTCCACGTACGTCGCGGCGGTCGCGTTGAACTGGTAGTTGTCGCGGAAGGTGAAGGCCGGGTTCTCCCAGAGCACCTTCTCGTCGGGCAGGGTCTTCAGCGAGGCGCGCGCCGTGATCTGGACCTGGTAGTCGGTCGCGCGTCCCTGGGAGTCGAAGGACACCGGAAACAGGTTGAACCCGACGACGGCCCCGGACAGCACCGCGTCGGCTCCCTCGGCCGCGGCCTGGACCTGGAACCGCCCGCGCGAGGCGAGCTCCCGCGCGATCTCGCCGGAGAGCCGCTGCTCGAGACCGACCCGCTGGGTCATGTTCTCGAGCGTCGTGAACTCCACGACCCGGATGCTCTCCGGGAGCGACGACCCCTTGCCCACCAGCGTGTACCCGCAACCGGCGGCGAGAAGGAGGCCCGCGGACATCGCCGCCAGGCCCTTCCGATTCAACGGACCACCAGGTTCAGCAGCCGGTCCGGCACGAACACCGTGCGCGCGATCTCCTTTCCATCGACCCAGGATCGAATCCGCGGATCCTCGCGGACCCGCTCCATCGCCTCGGACTCCGTGGCTCCCCGCGCGACCTCGAGCTTCCCGCGCACCTTGCCGTTGACCTGGACCACGAGGGTCACGGCCAGCGTCGTCGCGAGATTCGGATCGGCGACCGGCCACGAGGCCTCGACGAGGAACCCCTTCTCCCCGAACCGCTGCCACCACTCCTCGGTCAGGTGGGGCGCGATCGGGTGCAGCAGCTTCACCAGCGTCCGGGTCGCCTCCCGCAGCGCCTCCGGCGTCTCGGACCCGGCCTCGAGCGCCTCCCCGAGGCCGCGCTGGAACTCCATGAGCGCGGCGACGGCCGTGTGGAAGTGGAATGCGGCCGCATCGCGGGTCACGCGGTCGATCGTCCGGTGGGTCAGGCGCGTGAGCGGGGTGTCGCGCGGCCCGGCCGGGCCGTCGCCCGAGAGCTCTTCGACTCGGCCGCAAAGATCGTGGACGCGATTCAGGAAGCGGAAGGCGCCCGCGACCCCCTCGTCGGACCACTCCGATTCCTTCTCGGGCGGGCCGATGAAGAGCGTGTAGAGACGCACGGTGTCGGCGCCGTAGCGCGCGATCAGCTCGTCCGGCGAGACCGTGTTGCCGCGCGACTTCGACATCTTCTCGATCTTGCCGGTCGCGGGGTTCAGGCGCGTGATCATGCCCTGGTTGAAGAGACGCTCGAAGGGCTCCTCGACGTGAACGAGGCCCATGTCCTTCAGGACCCGGCAGACGAAGCGCGCGTAGAGCAGGTGCAGGATCGCGTGCTCGATCCCGCCGATGTACTGGTCGACCGGGAGCCAGCGGTCGACGCGCGCGGTGTCGACCATCCGGGCGGCGTCGTCGGGGTTCAGGAACCGCAGGTAGTACCAGGACGAGTCGACGAAGGTGTCCATCGTGTCGGTCTCGCGCCGCGCCGGTCCGCCGCACTTCGGGCAGCGCGTCGTGCACGAAGGCCTCGGACTTCTCGAGCGGGTTGCCCTCGGTCCCCGCGGAACTCCACGTCCTCGGGCAGCAGCACCGGCAGATCCGCGTCCGGCACCGGCACGACGCCGCAGGCCGGGCAGTGGATCGCGGGAATCGGCGTGCCCCAGTACCGCTGGCGGGAGATCAGCCAGTCCCGCAGGCGATAGCCGACCTTGCCCTTGCCGAAGCCCTTCTCTTCGAGCCAGGCGATCGCCACCCGGACGGCCTCCGGGCCGTTGGGCGTTCCGTCCCAGCTGCCGGAGCCGGCACGAGGACGCCGCCGTGGGGACGCGCCTCGGTCATCGCCGCCGGGGTCGATCTCTCCTCGTCCTCCGTCCGGTAGACCGGACGGATCGGCAGGCCGTAGCGGCGCGCGAACTCGAAGTCGCGCTGGTCGTGGGCCGGGACGCCCATGATCGCGCCGGTGCCGTAGTCGGGGAGGACGAAGTTGGCGAGCCAGACCGGGATCGGCTCGCCCGTGGCCGGGTTGATGGCGATGGACGCCGGTGTCGAGACCCTCCTTCTCGCGCGCCCTCGGCCTCGCGCTCGAGGCGCGACTCGCGCCGAACGCGCTCGACGAACGCCTCGATCTCGGCCTTCGCGGGCGGAGCGCGCGGCCAGCCGCTCGACGGCCGCGTGCTCGGGCGCGAGCGCCAGGAACGTCGCGCCGTAGAGCGTGTCCGGCCGCGTCGTGAAGACCTTGACGCGGCTCGGCCAGGCCGTCGACGCGGAACAGGATCTCCGCGCCCTCGGAGCGCCCGATCCAGTTGCGCTGCATCGTCTTGACGCGCTCGGGCCAGTGCGGCAGCCGGTCGAGGCCGTCGAGCAGGCGCTCGGCGTAGTCGGTGACCCGGAAGAACCACTGGGTCAGGTCGCGGATCTCGACGAGGTCGTCGGAGCGCTCGCAGCGCCCGTCGACGACCTGCTCGTTGGCGAGCACGGTGCGGCAGCCCGGGCACCAGTTCACGGGCGCGGTCTTGCGGTACGCCAGGCCCCGCTCCCACATCCGCAGGAAGAGCCACTGGTTCCAGCGGTAGTACGCCGGCTCGCAGGAGGCGAGCTCCTTGGACCAGTCGTAGAGGCAGCCCGAGGCGTAGAGCTGCTCCTTCATGCGCCCGATGTTGGCGAGCGTGTACTCGCGGGGGTGGACGCCGCTCTGGATCGCCGCATTCTCGGCCGGCAGGCCGAACGCGTCCCAGCCCATCGGGTTCAGGGCCTTGCGCCCCGCCATCCGCTCTCGCCGGTAGAGCGCGTCGCCCAGGATGTAGTTGCGCCCGTGCCCGACGTGCAGACGGCTGCCCGACGGGTACGGGTACATGTTGAGCATGTAGAACTCGTCGCCGGGGACGGACGTGTCGACGTAGGCCACGCGCGCGTCGGCCCAGCGGCGCTGCCACTTCGCCCTCGATCTCGCCGGGCGCGTACTTCTCCGTCATCGGAGCGGGCAATATACCCGAAGCGCTCGCGGGCGCGCCGTCTACCGGGAGCCGCCGACGGGCCGCACGCGGAGAGTGGTCTCGGGCAGGCGCCGGACCGGGAAGTCGAGGCGGCCCGACGCCTCGACGCCGGTCAGCGTCAGGTCTCGCGGCCGCTCGAACGCGCGCCGCCCGAACGGCACGTACCGCGCGTCGACGGCGTTGATCGACGAGGACGGGATCCGAGAACACGAAGCCGCGGTCCGGATAGTAGACCTCGATCCAGCGGTGATAGACGCCGCCGATCCGCGCATCGTAGCCGTCGCTTCCCGGCTTCGTCCGCAGAATGCCCTGGACCGTCCGCGCCGAGATCCCGACCCGGCGCAGCAGATCGACCGCGAGCTCCGAGAAGCCCACGCAGTGGGCGCGCCGCGACGCGAAGACCGAGCGCCGGGTCCTGCCGCCGCTGCCGGTCCGGGTCGTAGCGCAGGAAGGACGCCATCCCCGAGAGGATCCGCTCGACGGCCTCGGCCTGCGACGTGGCGTCGCCGGCGAGCGTCCGCGCGAAGGCGTCGCGCTCCGGCGAGGGCGTGAGGCCGGCCTCGCGGGGAGCTCCGCTCGGGAACGGGGCGCGGCTCGAGAGAGGGCCGTCGGAGACGCGGACGCGTCAGCTCGAGGCTGCCGTCGCCGCGCGGCGAGACCGCCAGGGAGTAGCCGTCGTTGTCGTACTGGTCGAAGAGCCTCGCGTCCGGCCCGGCCGCCCGGTAGACGGCGAGCTCGTCGGCCCGAGCGGCCGCGCCGCCGACGCGAGTGCGCCGCGATCAGGAAGAGGGCCGGGGCGCGCCTCACGTCGACGGGACCTCGCCGCGGCGCCCCTTCAGAACGCCGTCGAGGATCCCGTTGATGAACTGCGAGGACTTGGGCGTCGAGAAGCGCTTGGCGATCTCGAGCGCCTCGTCGATCACGACGGGGCGCGGCGTCTCCGGCTCGTGGAGGAGCTCGAACAGCGCGAGCCGCAGGATGTTGCGGTCGACGACCGGCATGCGCGCCAGCCGCCAGTGGTCCGCCTGACGCGAGATGAGCGCGTCGAGGTCGTCGCGGTGAAGGAGCGTTCCCGAGACGAGCCGCCGCGTGAAGTCCTGGATGCCGTCGGAGGCCTTCTTCAGGTCGTCGGAGCGGCGGAACATCTCCTGGGGCTCCGTCCCCGAGACGTCGTGCTCGTAGAGCATCTGGAGCGCGAGCTCCCGCGCCTTGCGCCGTGCGCCCATCTACTTCGCCTTCGAGGTGGCGGCGCAGGTTGGCCATCTCGATGGCCGCCTCGGCCGCTTCGACGCCCTTGTCCGGTGCGGCTCCGCGCGCCTGCTCCATCGTGTCGCAGGTCAGGATCCCGAATCCGATCGGCACTCCCGTCTCGACGGAGAGCGAGGCGAGGGCGGAGGCCACGGCGTGCGCCGAGGACCTCGTGGTGGGTCGTCTCCCCGCGAACGATCGCCGCGAGGGCGATGAGGGCGTGAGGCTTGCCGGCGTCGAGGAGCGCGCGGGCTCCGGCCGGGACCTCGAACGCGCCGGGCACGCGGGCGACGGGACGTCCTCGGCCTTCGCGCCGCGCCGGCGCAGCGTGTCGAGAGCGGCGGCGAGCATCGCGTCGGTCACCGTCGGGTTCCAGCGCGCGCAGACGACCGAAAGCCGCAGGCCGGAGGCATCGAGGCTTCCCTCGTACTGCTTCGGCGAGAAAGACGTCGCCACGCGGCGCGGCACGCGCATGCTCAAGGACTACCCTCGTTGAAAGGACAGGAATTGTAACCCGGCCGGGCCCGTCAGGAGAACAGGCGCGCGAGCTCGGGAGCGTCCCCGAAGTTGCGGCGATACCTCTCGAGGAACTCCGCCGGCGTATAGCGGGGCGGCTGCGGCCCCAGGGCCTCCAGGCCGAAGACCGCGCTGACGCTGCCGATCCGGCCGGCCGACCGGCCAGGGCGCGCCGATCCGCAGGCCCCGCAGGAGGCCCGCCCGATACATGTCTCCGACGCCGGTCGGGTCCACGGCCTCCCCTTCGATCCGGGCCGGCGGGATGGCGTGCGCCGCGCGCCTCCCCGCCCCGTCCGCGACGTGGATCGTGGAGCCGTCGGGGCCGTGCGTCACGATGACGATCGGGACGCGCTCGAGCAGCTCCTCGCGCGTCAAGCCCGTCTTGTGGGTCAGGATGCCGAACTCGTAATCGTTCACGATCAGGATCGCCGCGCCCCGGAACCCCTCCGCCATCTCCTCCCCCGAGAGCCGCGTGACCTGCTGGCTCGGGATCGTAGAGGAACGGGATCGCGTGCCGGCGGCAGGCCTCGGCGTACGCGGCCATCGCCGGCGGGTCGTTGGGCGAGATCACGACGAAGCGCGATCGACGCCGGGTCGAGCGACTCCGAGCGAGAGCTCCCGCGCCCGGGCCATCGCGCCCGTGTAGAAGGACGCGAGCTGGTTCTGGTCCTGGTCGGTCGAGACGAAGAAGGACGCGGTGAAGAGATCGCTCGTCCAGGCGCAGGCCGGAGACGTCCACGCCCTCCTGCGCCGAGGCGGTCGCGGTATTCGGCGGCGTCGCCGCCGGCCGTCGCGAACAGGACGGGCCGCTCGCCCAGCAGCGAGAGGCCGTAGGCGATGTTGGGACCGCAGCCGCCGGGGACGCGGCGCATCTCGTCGACGAGGAACGAGACCGACAGGCGCGACATGCGGTCCGGGATCAGGTGCTCGGTGAATCTTCCCGGGAAAGGTCATCAGGTAGTCGAAGGCGACCGAGCCGGTCACGACGATGCGGCCGTCTTTCCTCACAGGTATCTCCCGACGATCGGTCGAAGCCGTTCCCTGGCCGCCGCCGGGATGGCGGCCCGGTCGGTGATGATCGCGAAGCGCATCGCGTCGCGGCAGCCGCAGGCGCGGGCCGGATCGACGCGCGCGACGGCCTCGGCCAGCGACCGCCGCGCGGCCGCCGCGTTCTCCGCCAGCACCGCGAGGATCGTCTCGACCGACACGTCCTCCGTCCGCCTCGCGCCAGCAGTCGTAGTCGGTCACGAGCGCGAGGCTCGCGTAGCAGATCTCCGCCTCGCGGGCGAGGCGCGCCTCGGTCAGGTTCGTCATGCCGATGACGTCGGCGCCCCAGGAGCGATAGAGATGCGACTCGGCGCGCGTCGAGAACTGCGGCCCCTCCATGCAGACGTAGGTCCCGCCGCGCTGGACGGTGAGCCCGCCCCGGCGCGCGCCCTCCTCCAGGGCCGCGGACAGCGACGGACAGACCGGATCGGCGAGCCCCGCGTGCGCCACGATCCCCTCGCCGAAGAACGTGTCGGCGCGATGCCGCGTGCGATCGATGAACTGGTCGGGAATCACGGCGTGCCGCGGCGCGTGCTCTTCCCGCAGGCTGCCGCAGGCCGAGGCCGAGAGGAGCGCGTCGCAGCCGAGCATCTTGAATCCGCAGACGTTGGCGCGATAGTTGATCTCCGTCGGCGACAACCGGTGCCCGCGGCCGTGCCGCGACAGGAACGCGACCGGGACCCCCGCGAGCGTCCCCGTGAAGTAGGCGTCGGAGGGCGGGCCGAAGGGCGTGTCGAGCTTCTCCTCGCGCAGGCCCTCGATCGCCGAGAGGTCGTAGACGCCGCTGCCGCCGATGAGGCCGATGCGGGCGCGCTCCGTCAAGCCGGGGTCCCTTCGAAGCCGGCGCGGTGCACCTCGATCGCGTCGAGCACCCGATGCGCCAGGATGAGCGCGTCCCGACCGACCTCTCCCGAGACGATCGCGTCCCTGCGCTCCCGCACGGCCCCGGCGAAGTCCGCGAGCTCCCGCGCGAGCGGGTCGCCCGCGCCGACCGGGACGTCGACCGAGACGATCTCGGGCCGCCCCGAGGCCCGGTCGAGGCTCCGGGCCCGGACGGTCCGGGCGTGCATGTCGACCGAGCAGTAGAGCGGCGGGGCGAAGACGCGCAGCTTGCGCAGGCGCTCCGAGGACACCCGCGACGCCGTCAGCGTCGCCACGCACCCGCCCTCGAACTCGATCCGCGCGTTGGCGATGTCGATCCGCGGCGTCACCACGGGCATGCCGACGGCGCGAATCTCCCGCACGGGCCTCCGCACGAGGTCCGCGACGATCTGCAGGTCGTGGATCATGAGGTCGAGCACGACGTCCACGTCGAGGCTCCGGGCGGCGAAGATCCCGAGGCGGTGGCCCTCGATGAAGACCGGCGGCGCCCCGTCGCGAGCAGCGGCCTCGACCGCCGGGTTGTAGCGCTCGACGTGGCCCACCGCGAGGACCCGCGACTTACGCCGCGCCAGGTCCACCAGCTCGGAGGCCTCGGCCACGGCCTGGGCCAGGGGCTTCTCCACCAGGACGTCGAGGCCGCGCTCCAGGAAGAACCGGCCGAGCTCGCCGTGGGAGCTCGTCGGCGTGGCGACGACGACGGCCTCCGCCGCCTCGGCGACCTCTTCGGGGCCCGACAGGACGCGCAGGCCGCCCGCGCGCGCCACCTCCTCGGCACGGCCCTCGTGATGGTCGTGGATCCCGACGAGCGCGATGCCGGGAAGCTCCGCGGCCACGCGCGCGTGGTGGCGGCCGAGGTGGCCAACGCCGACGACGGCGAGCCGCACCGGGGCGGCGGACGTCACTTGATGAAGCCCCGCTCGCTCGACTTGATGAAGCGGACGAGCTCCTCGACGTCGGGCTCGCCGGACAGCTCCGCGGCGATCCTCTCGAGGGCCTGGCTCGTGTTGAGCTTCGACTTGACGAGGAATCGGTAGGCCTTCTGGAGCGCCTCGATCCGCTCGTCGGAGAAGCCGTTGCGCTTCAGGCCGATCGTGTTCAGGCCGTACGTCCTCGCGTCGAGCCCGTCGGTGCGGCAGAACGGCAGGACGTCCTGCCGGCAGCCCGTGTACGCCCCGAGGAACGCGTAGGCGCCGACGCGGCAGAACTGGTGGATCGCGTTGAAGGCGCCGATGATCGCGTGGTTGCCGACCTCGACGTGCCCCGCGAGCACGGCGGAGTTCGCCATCACGACCCGCGAGCCGATCCGGTTGTCGTGCCCGACGTGGGTGTAGTTCATGAAGTAGTTGTCGTCGCCGATGACCGTCTCGGCGTGACCGCTCGCGGTCCCGCGGTGAACGGTCGTGAACTCCCGGAAGACGTTGCGCGATCCGACGACGAGGCGCGTCCTCTCGCCCCGGTACTTCAGGTCCTGGGGCTCGAAGCCGAGGGCCGCATGCGGCGAAGACCCGGTTGTCCTCCCCCAGGATCGCCGGGCCCTGGATCGAGGCGTGCGCCCCGACCGTGGTGCGCGCTCCGAGAGTCACCTCGTCTCCGATGACCGCGTACGGACCGATCTCGACGCCCTCCCCCAGGACCGCCCCGTCGGCCACGACCGCCGTGGGATGGATCGCGGTCGTCACGGGCGGTCCACCAGCACCGAGAGCAGCTCCGCTTCCGCGCACACCGCGCCGTCGACGGTCGCGGTCGCGCGGCATTTGCAGACCTTCGTCTTCAGGGACACGATCTCCGCCTCGATCCGCAGCTGATCGCCCGGAACGACGGGCCGGCGGAACTTGCACCGGTCGACCCCCGACAGGTAGAGGAGCTTGCGCTCCTTGTCGGGAACGACGCCGAGCAACACGAAGGCGGCGACCTGCGCCATGGCCTCGAGGACGAGCACGCCCGGCATGACCGGGTTGCCCGGGAAGTGCCCCTGGAAGAACTCCTCGTTGAAGGTGACGTTCTTGATGCCGACGACGCGCTTCCCCTGCTCGACCTCGAGGATCCGGTCGACGAGCAGGAACGGGTAACGGTGCGGCAGGATCTTCAGGATTTCGCCGATGCGGATCTCCACGTCCCCTCCTATCCGAGCTTCTTCTCGACCTCGGCCAGCCGCTCGAGCGCCCGCTCGAGCCGGCCGAGGAGCGCCGCCCGCCGTAGAAACTCGCGGTGCGGGAGCGCCGGCATCCCCGAGAGTACCGCGCCCGCCTCGACTCGGCCCTGCCGTGCGATACCCGCCTGGCCCGTCAGCGTCGCGCCGTCGCCGATGCGGACGTGGTCGGAAACGCCGACCTGGCCCGCCAGCGTCACGCCCCGGCCGAGCGTCGAAGAGCCGCCGATCCCCGCCTGACCGCAGAGGATCGAGTGCTCGCCGACGGTCACGTTGTGTCCGATCTGCACCAGGTTGTCGATCTTGGTCCCCCGTCCGATCACCGTCTCGCCGAGCGTGGCGCGGTCGATCGCCGAGTTGGCCCCGATCTCCACGTCGTCCTCGATGCGCACGGTCCCCACCTGCGGAATCTTGCGATGCGCCGAGCCGTCCCACACGTATCCGAAGCCGTCCGAGCCCACGACCGCTCCCGCCTGGAGCACGCAGCGAGCGCCGATGCGGCAACCGGCGAGGACCACGGCGTTGGGATGGAGCACGCAGTCCGCGCCGACGACCGCCCCCTCGCCGACGAAGCCGCCCGCGGCGACCGTCGTCCGGGCGCCGACGCGGGCCCCGGCGCAGATCGTGGCCCCGGCGGCGACCGCGACGCCCGCTCCGAGCGTCGCCGAGCGGTCGACGAAGGCCCCGGGGGCGATTCCCGCCCTGGGCTTCGGCGCCGGCCGGAACACCTCGAGCCAGCGGCCGAGCGCGAGCTGCGGGCGATCGACGACGACGCAGGGCTTCCCGCCGGCCAGCTTCGCGTCAGTCACGAGGAGAGCGCCGGCGCGGCTGGCGGCGGCCTCGGAGGCCCGCCGCTCGTCGGCGACCCAGGACAGGTCCGAGGGTCCGGCCGAATCCAGCGGAGCGACCCCGGTCAGGGATCGGGCCGAGCCGCGCGCGCGTCCTCCGACGGCCCGGGCCACCTCGGCGAGCGAAAACGCCTCGCGCGCCGAGCCGCGACGCCGCGGCCTGCCCTTTCCCCGGTTCGGGTTCTTCGAGCGGGCCACGGCGCCTCCGTTCCCGCCCGCGCTACGGCTTCTTGGTCGGTGCCGGCGCGGGGGCCGGCTTCGGGCCGGCGGGCTTGGCTCCGGCCGCTGTGTCCGCGGGCTTGGCCGCCGCGGGGACGGCGACGGTGGTGTTGAAGACCTTGAGGACATCGTCGGTGATGTCCACGGCGTCCTCGGCGTAGACGAGGCCCGACTGGAACTTGTTGAAGATGAGCGTGAAGCCCCGCTCCTTGCCGACCTGGTTGATCACCGGGAAGACGCGCCGTTCGAGCTCGGAGAGCTCCTTCTTCTGCGACGCCTCGAGCTCGCGGTTCGCGTCGTCCTGAAATCGCTTGAAGGCGATCGCCTTCTCCTGGTAGGACTTCTGGAGGGCGTCCCGCTTGTCCTCGGCCAGAGCCGCGCCCTGGTCCGCGAGCTTCTGCTCCATGTCCCGAAGCTCCTTCTGGAGCTTTTCACCTTCGTCCTTCTTCTGATCGTTCAGCTTCTTGACGCGGCTGAACGCCTCCTTGCCGAGCGCCGATTCCTGCACGAGACGCTCGACGTTGATCACGCCGATCTTCATCGGCGCGCCGCCCGGCGTGACCGCGCCCGGTGACCCCTGAGCACCGGCGACCGCCGCTACGAACGCGGCCGCCACCGTCAAGACAAAGCGTTTCATTCCCTCTCCTTCTTCACAGTGCTTCGCGAAAGCGCGGAAGTGTAGCAAAAACCACGGCTTGCACAACAGGGGCCGAAAGACCCCCATTCCGCCTAAACACGTCACCGGGAGCCAGGCCCCCCGGCTACGCAATCGCCTCGCTCGCGCCCCCGCCGACCGCCTCTCCCCCTCCGGCGCGTCGAGCGCCGCCTAAAACGTCCGCCCGATCGAGAAGGTGAAGCCGGAGGGCTTCTCGGCCAGGTAACTGATCGGGAAGCCGAACTGATCGACCGGCTGGATCGGGTTGAGATTGAAGGCGTAGATGAACCGCAGGGGCGCCTGGAAGATCGGCAGGAAAATCCGCAGCTCCGCTCCGGCGGCCGCCCGCACGTTGCCGATCCCGAAACTCTGCGTGTCGAAGTAGTTCTGGCCCACGTCGAAGAAGGCCAGGAGCTTGGCCGGGCCGATCTGGATGAACTGGTACTCGACGTTGAGCACGAAGAACTTGTTGCCGCCGAGGATGCGTCCCAGCGGGTCGGTGAAGACCTCGTAGGTCGTGGGATTGACCGGCACGACGGCTCCCTGCTGGAAGCCCCGCAGGCTCTGTTCTCCCCCGAGCTGAAACCGCTCGAAGATCGGGATCTCGATCTGGTTCAGGGCGGCGACGTAGCCGACCTCGAGGTTGAATGCGAGCAGGGCGTTGCGCGGAATGCGCACCGGGACGTAGATGGTGCCGCCGCCGATCGCCTTGATGAACGAGCTCGTCCCTCCCAGAAACGACGGCGCGAGCTGCACCGACGCCGACAGCCGCAGTCCGCGCGTCGGGTCGAACGGGTCGTTCCGGCTGTCGTACCGGTACCCGGGCGTGAAGGACGAGGTCGTGCCGGTCGTTTCCGTGAACTTCTGCGGCGGGGGCGGCTGGCCGGGGGGCGTCGGGGCGCTCCGCACCGGGAAGTTCGCGGTGATGTCTTCGTACGCGTAGAGCAGCGAGACCGAGTCGAACAGGGAGAGGCCCTTGCCGTAGAAGAGCGAGCCTCCCGTCCTCCGCTCCTCCTGCGAGAGGTAGTTGACGTTGCGCCGGAAGAGCGCCGCGCCCACGGACTGGTTCTTGTCCATGAACCACGGAATCGTGTACGACAGGTCGAAGAAATTGGAGACCTTGCCGAGCTGGGCGGAGGCGCCGATGATCTCGCCGCGGCCCAGGAAGTTGCGCGTCTGGAAGGAGAACTGGCCGAAGAACCCGTCGAAGCCCGAGTAGCCGGCGCCGAACTGGATCTCGTTGCGCGAGGTCTCCTGGCCCTTGATCGTGATGTCGACTTTCTTCTGCTGCTGATCGACCGCGAACTGGGGCTCCTCCGTCATCTTGAAGTAGCCGAGCTGCTGGATCTTGGTGACGCTCTTCTTGACGGCATCCATGTCCATGACGTCGCCCTCGTCGAGGGCGAACTCGCGCCGGATCACCTTGTCTCGCGTCTGCGTGTTGCCCTGGACCTCGAGCCGGCCGAGGTAGAACTTGTCGCCCTCGAGCACGGCGATCTCGATGTCGACCCGGTGATCGCCGACCTCCTTGAAGACCGGGTTCATGTACGAGTAGATGTACCCGCGCGACTTGTACATCGTCTCGACCTGCATGAGCCCTTCGACGATGCGATCGCGGTTCAGGACCGTCCCCGGCTTCAGCTCCCAGAAAGGCTTCAGCAGCTCCTGCGAGGAGAACACCTGCGGCTGGCCGGACTCCGTCGGCTGGCCGTTCGGCTGCACCGCGACGATCCGGATCTCGTTGGTGTAAAAGAGGTCTCCCTCCACGATCGGGATCGTGATCCGGACCCGGCGTTTGAGCTTGTCGGGCTTGGCGTCGGGATTGACGACGTAGACGTCGAGCGTCGGGTCCTTGACGACGACGTCCTTGTAGCCCCGGGCCTGGTAGACGCCCTTGAGGCTCTCGACGTCCGCCTCGTAGTTGGCCTGGCTGTAGACGGTGTTGTCCGAGAGGATGCGCCAGAAGACGGCGACCTTGGTCTTGTGCATGGCGTTGCGCAGCGTCTGGGCCGAGACGTGCTCGTTGCCGGTGAAGGTGATCGACTCGATCTTGACCTTGTCGCCCTCGTCGATGAGGAAGATGACCTTCTTTTCGGTCTTCGAAAGGTCCTCGATCCGATAGTCGACCGTCGCGCTGCGGAAGCCCTGCGCCAGATAGGCGTCGGCGATCGTCGCGCGCGCCCGGGCGATGTCCCGCAGCGACAGCGGTGCCCCGGCCTTGACCTCCGCCTTGCCCTCCTTCAGGACGTCCCGGATCTGCGTGGTCGTGAGCTTCTTGTTGCCCGTGAACTCGACGTCCTTGATGATCGGCCGCTCCTCGATCGTGACGACGAGGGTGACGCCGGCCGGATCGCGCTCGGCCTCGATCCGGACGTTCTCGAGCAGGCCCACGTCCCAGAGGGCGTGGAAGTTCGCCCGAATCTTCTCCGGGTCGTAGGGTTCACCGACCTTGATCCCGAGGTAGTGGGCGATCGTGTCGGGCGAAACGGTCTGGAACCCGACGACGCGGATGCCGAGGATCGGCTCCCCGGCGACGGCGGTCGAGGGGGCGGCGGGCACCGCCGGTGCTTCGGCGGGGGGCGGCGTCGGGACCGCAGTCGGTGGCGGCGCCGTTTCCTGGGCCGACGCGGCCCCAAAACTCACCGCCGCCGCGGCGAGAACCGCGGCCGTGCCAGGTCTCCGACGCAAGCGCTCAGCGCCCCTGAGTGATCGGCTCGTCTTCGCTCGCCGTCACGCGCAGCCCCTCGGGCCCGACGCGAACCTCGATCGCGTCGATCCGCTCTTCGCGGGCGGCGATCAGCAGCTCCGACACCGGGTCCTCGACGTGCTTCTGGATGGCGCGGCGCAGCGGCCGCGCGCCCATGTTCGGGTCGTCGCCGCTCTGGGCGAGCAGCCACTCGATCGCGGCGTCGTCGATGTCGATCACGGCGCCCTTCGATGCGATCGTGGTGTTCACGTCGTCGATCAGGAGCCGGCAGATCTTCGCCAGGTCCGGCCGCCCGAGCGGATGGAACACGATGATGTCGTCGATGCGGTTGATGAACTCCGGCGAAAAGTCGCGCCGCAGCTCCTTGAGGACGAGGTCCTCGATCTCCTTGTTGCTCTGGGTCTCGCGGCTGCCGCCGAATCCCGACCCGCGTGCGGTTGACGAGGTGCTTCGTCCCGATGTTCGAGGTCATGATGATGAGGGTGTTCTTGAAGTCCACCACGTTGCCGTAGGCGTCCGTGAGGATGCCGTCCTCCAGGATCTGGAGCAGCAGGTTGGCGATGTCCGGGTGCGCCTTCTCGATCTCGTCGAAGAGGATCACGCTGTACGGGTTGCGGCGGATCCGCTCGGTGAGCTGGCCGCCCTCCTCGTGGCCGACGTAGCCGGGAGGCGAGCCGATCAGCTTCGAGACCGCGTGCTTCTCCATGTACTCCGACATGTCGAAGCGCACGAGCGACTTCGGGTTCTCGAACAGGAACTCCGCCAGCCGCCGCGCCACCTCGGTCTTCCCGACGCCCGAGGGCCCGAGGAAGATGAAGGAGCCCATCGGCCGGTTGGGGTTGTTGACGCCGAGGCGCGAGCGGCGGATCGCCTTGGACACGCCGATGATCGCCGCCTCCTGGCCGACGATCCGCCGGCGCAGCGCGTCCTCCATGTGGAGGAGCTTCTCGGCCTCCTCCATCTCGAGCGAGGCGACCGGGATGCCCGTCCAGGACGAGATGATCTCCTCGATGTCGCGGCGCGTGACCTCCTGGGTCGCATCGCTCTTCTCCGCCGACTGCGCCTTGGCCCGCTCGATCTCCTCCTTGAGCTCGATCTCGCGCTCGCGGAGGAACACGGCCTTCTCGAAATCCTTGTCCGAGATCGCCTTCTTCATCTCCTTGACGATCTGGCGGATCTCGAGCTCGAGCTTGCGCAGGTTCTGCGTGTCGGCCACTCGCTTCAGCTTCACCTTCGCCCCGGCCTCGTCCAGGATGTCGATCGCCTTGTCCGGGAAGAACCGGTCGGTGATGTAGCGGTTGGACTGGTAGACCGCGGTCTTGATCGCCTCGGCCGAGTACCGCACCTTGTGGAACTGCTCGTAGCGGTCCTTGACTCCCTCGAGGATCTCGAAGGTCTCGTTCTCCGAGGGCGCGGTGACGTGGATCGCCTGGAAGCGGCGCAGGAGGCTCCGGTCCTTCTCGATGTACTTCCGGTACTCCTTCAGGGTCGTCGCGCCGATGCAGGAGACCTCGCCGCGGGAGAGCGCGGGCTTCAGGATGTTCGCCGCGTCGAGCGAGCCTTCGGCCGAGCCCGCCCCGATCAGGGAGTGGATCTCGTCGATGAAGATGATCAGGTCGGGGTTCTCGCGCAGCTCCCGGATGATCCCCTTCAGCCGCTCCTCGAACTGGCCGCGGTACTTCGTCCCGGCGACGATGAGCGACAGGTCGAGCGCGAGAATCTTCTTGGACGACAGGAACATCGGGACCGCGCCCTCGACGATCCGTGTCGCGAGGCCTTCGACGATCGCGGTCTTCCCCACGCCCGGCTCGCCCAGCAGGATCGGATTGTTCTTGGTCCGGCGCGAGAGGATCTGGATGATCCGCTCGACCTCCTTGTCCCGCCCGATCAGGGGGTCGAACGTCCCGGTGCCGGCGAGCTGCGTCAGGTCCCGGCTGTACTCGGCCAGGAACGGGAGCTCCTTCTTCTGCTTGGAGACCTCGCGCTCCTTGATGAGCGAGATCGTCTCCTCGCGCACCCCGTAGAGGTTGAAGCCCCGGGCCGCGAGCAGGCGCCCCGCCACGCAGCCGTCGACCCGGAGCAGCCCGATCAGGAGGTGCTCCGTTCCCACGTAGGGATGCATCATCGATTCCGCCTCGTGCGAGGCGTAGGCGAGGATCTTCTTGGACTCCTCGGACAGGGGCAGCTCCGCGGTCGAGGAGATCCTCTCGACGAAGATCCGGTCCCCCTCGATCTCCCGCCGGACGTCCTCCGGCTTGACGTTGAACCGGGCGAAGATCTCCTTGATGACGTCCTCGCCTTCCCGGAGGATCCCGAGCAGCAGGTGCTCGGACTCGATCACCTTGGAGCCGAGCTTGGATGCCTCGTACCGGGCGAAGAAGAGCGCGCGGCGCGCTTTTTCGTTGTACTTCTCAAACATGGAAGGAGCCTGTCGCCGTGGGAGAGTTGTGGTCGAAAGCCATGGAGCGAAGTCTCCGGACTCAGCCTCGCTCTGGCAAACCGGGCGACGGAGAAATTCCTTCCCGGGACATCGTGAAAAGTCTATCACAGCGATTCGCCAGATCCGGATTGTGGGTCACGAGAACGGTCGTCATTCCCCGCTCGGCGTGGAGCTCCCGCAGGAGGCCGAACACGGCCTGTGCCGAGGCCGCGTCGAGATTGCCCGTCGGCTCGTCGGCCAGGAGGAGCCCGGGGCCGCGCGCGAGCGCGCGGGCGATCGCGA
This sequence comes from uncultured Acidobacteriota bacterium, assembly GCA_963810205.1. Classification (GTDB taxonomy): domain Bacteria; phylum Acidobacteriota; class Thermoanaerobaculia; order UBA5066; family Gp7-AA6; genus DAHUXD01. The sequence continues at coordinate 248,516 of CAWEMP010000004.1, read as the reverse complement.
CGCGCTGCTGCTCGCCGCCGGACAGGGCGCGCGCGCCGTGGTCGCGGCGGTCGCCGAGGCCCACGCGCGCGAGAAGCTCGGCCGCCTTGCGACGCGCCTCCGCTTCCGGAACTCCGGCGATCCGGTGAGGAAGCGCCACGTTCTCCTCGGCGGTGAATTCCGGCAGCAGGTGGTGAAACTGGAAGACGAAGCCCACCTTTTCGTTGCGGAACCGGGCGCGCTCCCGCGGCGACAGCTCCTCGATCGACTGGCCGAAGACCTCGACCCGCCCCGAGTCCGGCCGGTCGATCCCGCCCACCAGGTGCAGCAGCGTCGACTTCCCGACGCCGGACGGCCCCATGACCGCGGCGAAGGTCCCGGCCCGCAGCTCGAACGAGAGCCCGGAGAAGACCGTGACCGGCGCGCCCTCGCCGGTGTAGGTCCTCGAGAGATTCTCGGCCTTGATGGCGAGCATGGCTATCGCGACAGCCGGATCGCCTCGCCCGGCGCGAGCCGCGCGGCCGCCCGCGCCGGGAGAACCGCGGCCGCGAGCGCCGTGGCGATCGCGAAGGCCGAGCAGGCGGCGACCTCCCCCGGGTGGATGGCGAAGGGCACGTGAGAGAGCATGTACACGTCGGACGGGAGCGGGACGAGGCGCAACCGATCGGCCGCGACCGACACGCCCACGCCGATGAGCGACGCCGGCGGCCGTGCCGAACACGCCGATCACGGCCCCGAGCGTCAGGTAGATCCGCAGGAGAGCTCCGGGCGCCGCGCCCATCGAAGTCAACACGCCGAGGTCCCGCTTCTTCTCGACGACGGTCAGCGCGATGCTGGCCACGATGTTCAGCGCCGCGACCACGATGACGAGCCCCACGGTCACGAAGATGACGGCCTTCTCCAGACGCAGAGCGAAGGCGAGCGGCGCGTTGCGGTCCCGCCAGGTCTCGACGCGGTATCCGGCCGGGAGCGCCGCCCGAACCGCCTGCGCGGCGGCGTCGGCGCGCGTCGGGTCGGACAGGCGCGCCTCGTACGAGAAGGCGCCCGTCGCGACGCCCGTCAGCAGTCGCGCGGTCTCCTGCGACACCTCGACCTCGGCGGCCTTCTCCAGGGCGCCGGACGCGCGCACGTCGGAGACCGCGAGGACGACCGAGACGGGGATCGGGCCGACGGGCGAGAGTCGGGTGCGCGAGGAGGTCATGCGCATCCGCTCGCCGGCGGCCAGATGCAGCCGCGCGGCGAGCGTCCGCGTGATCACGGCCCCGGGCAGGTCTCCCTCGCGGAGTCTCTCCGCCGGGCCGCTGCGGAAACGCACCGGGTAGGTCGCCGAGCCATCGAGGTCCGAGGCCCATCCCCGCCCCTCGATCGCGGCAGTGACGCCCGCGACGCCGGGAACGGCTTCGAGCGCGCGACGGGCCGCCTCGGGGTCGGGCAGCAGGGCTCCGCGCGACGGCAACACGGTCAGGTGGGCGGTCCGCTCCATCATCTGGCGCCGGATGCGGTCCTGGAAGCCGGAGAGGAGCGCCAGCGACACGATCAGCGCGGCGACGCCGACCGCGAGGCCCACGATCGAGATCGTCGCGATCAGGGCCACGTGCGCCCGCTTCCGGGACGCGGCCAGGTAGCGGAGCGCGACGGACGTTTCGAAACGCACGGTCAGGATCGCGGCCGGAGCAGCGGGAAGAGGATCACGTCGCGGATCGAGTGGCGGTCGGTGAGGAGCATCGCGAGGCGGTCGATCCCCAGCCCCTCGCCCGCCGTCGGTGGCATTCCGTGCTCGAGGGCCTCGACGTAGTCCTCGTCGTACGGCGCGGCCTCGAGGTCGCCCTGCGCGCGATCCTGCATCTGCCGCGCGAAGCGCGCGGCCTGCTCGGCCGGGTCGTTCAGCTCCGAAAAGCCGTTGGCGATCTCCATCCCGCCCGCGTAGAGCTCGAACCGATCCGCCCAATCGGGATCCTCCGGCATCGGCCGCGCGAGCGGCGAGATCTCCGTCGGGAACTCGTGGAGAAACGTCGGCTGCACGAGCCGCGCCTCGCCGACCGCTTCGAAGACCTCGGCGAGAAGCTTCCCCTTCCTCGCCCGGAAGCGTTCGGGCTTCTCCACGCCGAAGCGTTCGGCGGCGGCCAGCAGCCGACCCTCGTCGGCGAGGTCCTCGCGGCGCACGGCACCTCGCGGGTCGTCGCGCGTGAACTCGACGACGGCGTCGCGCATGGTCAGGCGGCGGAAGGGCGGCGCCCAGTCGATCGCGGACTCGCCCCACGGCGTCGTCGTTCCCCCGGTCACCTCGCGGGCGAGGCCCGAGAGCATGTCTTCCGACAGCCGCATGAGATCTTCGCCTCGCGCATACGCCTGGTAGAACTCGAGCATCGTGAACTCGGGATTGTGCTGGGTGGAGATGCCCTCGTTGCGGAAGTTCCGGTTGATCTCGTACACCCGGGGGATCCCGCCCACGATGAGCCGCTTCAGGTACAGCTCGGGAGCGATTCTCAGGAACAGATCGAGGTCGAGGGCGTTGTGGTGCGTGGCGAACGGCCGCGCGGTCGCGCCGCCGGCGATCGGCTGCATCATCGGGGTCTCGACCTCGAGGAACCCGCGCTCGTCGAGGAATCGCCGCAGGTACCGCACGATCGCGGCGCGCCGTTCGAAGACCTCGCGCGAGTCCGGATTGACGGCGAGGTCGAGGTACCGCTGGCGGTACCGCCGCTCGACGTCCTTCAGCCCGTGCCACTTCTCGGGAAGCGGGCGGAAGCACTTCGCGAGGAACGTCAGCGTCCGGGCCTTGACCGAGAGCTCACCGGTGCGCGTGCGGAAGACCTCGCCCTCGACGCCCAGCCAGTCGCCGAGATCGAGCGCCCGATAGAGCTCGAAGGCCGCGTCGCCGACGGCGTCGCGCCGGAGATAGACCTGGACGCGCGCGCGCCCGTCCGAAAGATCCAGGAACCCGGCCTTGCCCGCCGTGCGCAGGGCGAGCACCCGGCCCGCGGTGCGCCACGGAGAACCGGCCCGCCTCGAGCTCGTCTCCCGGGACGCCGCGGTACCGGTCGACGATCTCGGAAACCGTCGCCGTGATCGGGAAGTGAACGGGCGCGACCGGGACGCCCAGCTCCTCGAGCCGCCGGAGGTTCTCGCGCCGGTTGTGGACGAGGTCGCTCTGCGAGGCCGGTTCCGTCGCCGACGGCTCCTCCGAATCGCTCATCGGAGCGGAGTATACGGGGGTCGGCGCCGGTCAGGAGCGCGGGTCCCGGCGCTCGCCGCGGGGCGAATCCTGAGCCAGCCAGAGATCGGCCGTGGCGCGCAGCAGCCGGAAGCGGGTGCGGGTCCACGCGCGGATCTCCTCCGAGGAGCTGACCGCCTCGGCCTCGTCGACGACGCTCGAGAGCGCCGCATCGAGCATGGGCACCCGCCCGAGGGTCGCCCGGGCCGCGCGCAGCGTCTCCGGCGGAGGCTCGCTCCCCGCCGCCGCGCGCAGCGTTTCGGTCTCCTCCTCCGCCTTCAGGCGCAGAGCGACCGCGCGAAGGAGAATCCGATCCCGGTCGGTCGGCGGCCTCCCGCCCGCGGCGACGGCGTGGCGCGCCGGCCTTGAGCTCCCACGGCTCCAGACGCAGGTGCTCGAGGCCGGCGAGGTCCGTGCGCAGCGCGCCCGTGCCATCGTCGTACAGCTCCACGGCGCCGAGCAGCCGGTCGACGTACGGCTTCCAGAAGTCGTCGTCGACCGCGTCGGATTCGACCTCCTCGACGAGGTCCAGGACTTCGTCGATGTCTTCGGCCGCCAGCCCGGAAAGCTCGAATCGCCCGAGCACGTGGCCGATGGCCTCCTTGAGCTCGACCACCTGCATGGCCTTCAGGTTCGACTCGCGCGTCTGGCGTTCATACCGCTGCCGGGACTCGTGGAACTTGCGAAACTCGTCGGCCGTCGGGACCTCGAGGCCCCCGCGGGCCAGCTCCTTCTCGAGGTCGCCGATCCGGTCCGTCGCTTCGTCGAGGCGCTGCTCCTCGCGCTCGTAGAGCCGATGGAAGACCGAGCGCGTCCGCAGGTTGCACGTCGCCACGGCGGCGAGCACGTCGGGATGGGCCAGGCCGCCCCCGACCCGGCGCTTCAGCGTGCGCACGTTGTGCAGGAGCTTCGCGGTGACGAGGTCCTCGAACTCCTGGGCGCGCGCCATCTCGGACGCGAGCTCGTCGAAGGCCCGCGCGATCGTCGGCGCCGTCTCGGCGTCGATCCGGGGCCAGACCGACGTCGCCGTCACAGACTCGAAGAACTTCCGGGCGTCGGGGCGGGGACGGTTCGCCGACCGATCGCCGCCCGGGCCGGCGGCCACGACGGTCGCCAGGAAGTCCACCTTGTCGACGACGTCCTCGTCGACGTCGGGCTGCGAGAAGTAGAACCGGAGAAGATGGAAGGCGATCTTCTCGTCCTGCGGCTGCACCTTTTCGAAGAACCGCCGCACGTAGGAGGGCGAGATGTGCCGATCCGCCTCCCGAAGCTTGCGCGCGAAGGCGTCGAGCCGTTCGGAGAGCTCGCGGATCCGGGGAGCGACCTTCTCCGGGGACGTCGTATCGATGGCTCCGGCGACCGTCCGCACGTCGTCGTAGAGCTTCGAGAAGTCCAGCGCGTAGCTCGGTTCGGAGGCGAAGAAGGTCTTCTGGACGCCACGCAAAAACTGGTGGAACGTCCACAGTGCCTTGAACCTCTCGGTCAGGCGAATGTAGTCTTCGTGAAGAAGCTGGATTCGCTCGACGGACATCGTCTTTTTCCGCGGTTCCAGCTAGTTTAGCGCGGAACGGAGGCCGAGGATGAAAACCATAGCCACCGAGGGTGCTCCCAAGGCGATCGGCCCGTATTCCCAGGCGGTCGTCGACGGCGGCTTCCTGTTCGCATCCGGGCAGGTCCCGCTCGATCCCGCGACCGGCGAGCTCGCGACTGGCGGTTTCGAGGCGGGCGTCGAGCGAGTCTTCGACAACCTCGAGGCCGTTCTCCGGGAAGGCGGCGCCTCGCTCGCCGACGTCGTCAAGGCGACCGTGTACCTGCTCCGAATGTCCGACTTCGCGGCGATGAACGGCGTCTATGCCCGCCGCTTCGGTAACCATCGTCCTGCGCGCTCGACGGTGGCGGTCTCCGAGCTCCCCAGGGGCGCCGCCGTCGAAATCGACGTCATCGCGAAGCTCCGGGTCTGACCCGCACGCGGGACTAGTCCCAGAGCGCGAGGCCGAGGGCCGCCGCGAGCCACCCGAGGACGACGACCCGCGTCGAGCGCCGGTGGAGCCGGTCGAAGCGCGCCCGGAACGGGTCGTGCGGAGCCGCAGCGTCGAAGGAGCCGACTTTCATCCGGAAGTAGTCCATCCGGGGGCGCAGCACCATCGCCAGATAGACGTTGGTGGCGATCGCGACGAAGATCGCGACCGCACCCGCCGCCGCGCGGCCGTGCAGGACGAGCCCCCGTTCGAGCTCCACGAAGACCCCGATCACCAGGGCGAGGGACAGCACCTGCTTGACGATTTCGAAGCGCCGCAGGATCTCGCCGAATACTGCGCCCGCCAGGTCCCGCGACGCGATCTTCGCGAAGACGACCGGAGCGGCAAGAACGACGAGGAGCGTGCCGCCGACCCACAAGGCCAGCGAGAACCGGACGATCTGCGACGGAAGGTTCAAGGCGCGCGAGTCTATCTGCTCCCCTGCGGGGCGCTAAGATCCGGTCTGCGATGGAACCGGAGCTTTCGGCCGCGCTCGACGATCTGGTGCTCGGCCGCGGCGTGGCCCGGGGACGCCACAGCCTGCGCTGGAAGGGCCGGATCGTGGCGCGAGAGCTCGAGGAGCGCCTGGCCGCCAACGGCTTCTCCCCGACAACCGTCCGCGACTCGCCGATCGAGCCCGGCGAGAGGATCCCCGCCTTCTATCTGCACGGCGACACCGCGGACTTCGGCTACATCCGCTGGGAGATCTTCACGCCGAAGAGCCGCCGCAAGCTCTTCGCCTCCGAGTACCGGCGCCCGGACACCCAGGAGTGGGACGTGCAGCTCAATCTCGCGTCGCCCGAAACGATCTGGGCGAACGTCTCGAGGAAGGAGCGGCACGACGTCGACACCGTCGTGGCCGTCCACCCGTGACGGCCCGGCCGATCGTCGAGACATTCCCGGTGGGCCCGCTCCAGTGCAACTGCACCATACTCGCCGACCCGGTCTCGCGCGAGGCCGTCGTCATCGACCCCGGCGACGAGCCCGAGCGGATCCTGCGCGTCCTCGAGTCCATGCAGCTCACGCCGGTCGCCCTCCTCCACACGCACGCGCACCTCGACCACATCACGGCGTCGCGCGCGGTCAAGGAGGCCACCGGGGCGCCCATTCGACTCCACCCCGACGACCGCCCGCTCTACGACGCTCTGCCGGAGCAGGCGGCCTTCTTCGGCTTTCGCGCCGAAGAACCGCTGCCGCCCGACGCGCCCCTCGCGGACGGCGAGATCGTGCGATTTGGCCCGCACCGGCTTCGCGCGATCCACACGCCGGGTCACACGCCGGGCTCGACGTGCTTCCTACTCGAAGGCGACACGCCGACGCTCTTCTCCGGCGACACGCTCTTCCGGCGCTCCATCGGCCGGACGGACCTCTGGGGGGGCGACCAGGACAAGATCCTGGAATCGATCCGCGGCCGTCTCTTCGCGCTCGACGGAGGAACGCCGGTCGTCTGCGGGCATGGGCCGGGCACGACCATCGCCGAGGAGAAACGCCTCAACCCCTTCGCGGGCTTCTGACGCCGTTTATAATCCGGGCCGTGAGACTGTCGCTGCCGGAAAAATCCGCGCTCGTCGCCTCCTTCTGGAAGGACGCCCCGTCGGTCTGTCCTGCGCACGACGTGCCGATGCGGACGTTCTTCGTCGATCGCGTCTACAAGCCGCAGGTCGTCATGGTCTGTCCCCGCGGCAAGGAGATGCACCGCTTCGCCCAGAAGCCCAAGCAGATCGAATTTTCGCGGCCGCACCTGAAGACGATGGTGCGCGACGCCCAGGAACGCGAATCGCCAACCTGCCCGCAGGACTTCACGGCTCTCTCCGTCTACCGGACCCCCGCCGTGTTCATGCCGCAGGGCTGGGACTACGCCTTCGTCTGTCCCAACTGCCTTTCGTACGGCCAGTGGATCGAGACCGGCCGCGAAGCGGACGAGGTCGTCGCGGCGCCCAAGCCGAAGAAGGAAGCCCCGGCCTTCCACGACGAGACCATCCCCCTGGGCAAGCGCATGGAGATGGCCAAGGACGGGAATCTCGCCCTGAAGCTCTACGCCGCCATGGCGCAGACCGACTGCACCGCGTGCGGTTACGACTGCGAGGGGTACGCCGCGGCGCTCGCCAACGGCAAGGAAAAAGACCCGAACCTCTGCGTGCCCGGGAAGGAAGAGACGGCGAAGATCGTCAAGGACCTTCTCAAGGGCACGGGCCTGCCCGCCGCTTCGGCGTAGCCGCTACCCGACGGTTCCCGGGGTCCCGGGCAGCGCCGCCACGGCCCCCGAGTCCGTCGCCCGCCGCTCCGCGCCGCGGATGGGCACCGCGAACGTGAACCGGCTTCCCTGACCCACCACGCTCGAGGCCCAGATGGTCCCGCCATGGAGCTCGACCAGCGAGCGCGCGAGAGCCAGGCCGATCCCCATCCCCGCGTGGCCGCGCGTCGCCGAACCGTCCACCTGCCGGAACCGTTCGAAGACGTGGGGCAGCTCGGCGTCGGGGATCCCGATCCCATCGTCCTCGACGCTGACCAGAAAACGCTCGGGCTCCCGCTCCACGCGGACGACGACGCGCCCGTGCTGGCGAGTGAACTGGATCGCGTTGGCCAGCAGATTCCAGAGGACCTGCTGCAGGCGCAGGGCGTCGCCGCGCACGGGTGCCATCGGCTCGGGCATCGGCGCCGCCATGAGCACGACGCCGCGCGCCTCGGCCATCATCCGGACCGTGTCGATCGAGCGCTGCACGACCTCCGAGAGGAAAACGGGCTTCAACTCCAGCGTCAGGGCCCCGCGGTCGAGGCGGGCGAGGTCGAGCAGGTCGTCGATCAGGGCGAGCAGGACGCGCGCCGACTGGCGGATCTGGCGAACGCCGCGCCGGCGGGTCGCCTCGTCGACGTCCTCTTCCTCGAGCAGGTCGGTCCACCCGACGATTGCCGTCAGCGGCGTGCGGAGCTCGTGGTTCACGTTCTGCAGGAAGTGATCCTTGAGGCGGCTCGCCCGGCGCAGCTCGTCGACCGTGCCCGCGAGCGCCGTGTAGAGGCGGGCGTTGCGCAACAGCAGGGACGCGAGATCGGCGAAAGACGTCACGGCGTCGATCTCCTCCTGGCCGAAGCCCTCCGCGCGGTTGATCGCGACGGCGACGCCAAGGGTCTCGTCCTCCGTCTTCAGCGGCGCGAACACTGCGTTGGAGGCGCCGACCAGCCGCCCGAGCTCCGGGTGGGCGTACGGATCGTGCCGCGAGTCGTTCGTGCAGTACGGCTCGCCGGTTCGGAAGACCATGCCTTCGATCGAGCGGGCGTCGACCGAGACCTTCAGGCGCGCGGCGACCTCCTCGGTGAGATTGAAGGCCGGCACGGCCGCCTCCAGCCGATGGGTATTGCGATCGTAGAGGTAGAACCAGACGCGCTCGGCGTTGGTGAAGGCCGCGATCGCCTGGGCCGACCGCGCCAGCACCTCCGAAACGTCCGTCATCCGGTAGGCCGAGCGCGAGAACTGGTGAAGCCGGCGCAGCGTCTCGACGCGGCGCGCGACCCGATTGCCCATCGTGTCGATCGCGGCGGCCAGGCGGCCGAGCTCGTCCGACTTGTCGCCGCCTCCGACCCGGACCGCGCGCCCGCGGCCGATGTCCTCGGCCGCGCGCACCAGCTGCGACACCGGCGCGGAGACGCGGCGCGACACGATACCGATGACGGCGAAGGCCGCCGGCAGGAGCAGGGCGAAGAGCAGCAACGCGTCGCGCCGCAGCATCGAGAGCGACGACGGCGGGAAGGCCGCCGCCGCCTCTCCCCGAATCGTATCGAGGGCTTCCCGTGAGAGACCTTCGTAGAAGATCCAGCCCGTCGGGCCGACGCGGGCCGAGGCGATCCGGATGCGCTTGCCATCGACCAGGTATTCCTCGCTCGAGCGGGTCGCCCGGCGCCCCCGGGCGGCGAGCTCCTTCAGGTCCGGCGAGGGTGCCGACGCGAGCGGTGTCCCGCCCACGCCGCTCCAGCCGAGCACCGCGGCCGCGCGCGGCGTCATGTAGACCGCGTGCCCGTCCGAATCGGTCGCAAACCAGAAATCTCCGGAGGCCTGCCAGTTCTCCATCGCCTCGGCGATGTGCCGGCGGGCGTCGACTTCGAACGCGACACCCGCGAGAAGGCGGCCGGACACGTCGCGAACCGGCACGAATAGGCTCGGGAAGCGCGGATCGACGCCCTCCGTGGCCGGTCCGGCGTGAGAATCGGACCACACCGCCCTTTCGGGCGCGGCCGGCGGGGCCTCGGGAAATTTCGCGACACGGTTGAAGACGAAGCGCTCGAGCTCTCCCCCGGATTCCTGATTGGCCCGGTGGAGGTCGATCCAGGGCGAAAGCCGCGCGACACCGGAGGCCGTCCACAGGCTGACCGCGCGCAGGGACGGGCGCCTCCGGCGCAGCTCCGCCATCAGGGGCGCGAGCGAGCGCGTCCGGGCGAGGTCGCGCCTCGCCGCGGCCGGATCGGGGCTCCGAGTAGAGATGAAAGCCACCGACTCGTCTTCCGGAATCGCCGCCCAGACGTGTCCGTGCTCATCGGGACCCGGGGAGCTCGCGGCACCGTACGAAGGCAGGCCCCCGGACAGCGCCTGCCGGGCGGCCGCCGCGATCGCCCAGGCGGCCTCTTCGGAAACCTGGGCCCGCCGCTCGATCCACTCGGCGCGGAAGATCGCGTCCTGAGACATGCGGATCGAGGCTTCCGTGACCCGCACGGCCGCCACCTGCTCGCCCGACGCCGCCTGCAGGGCCGAGAGCCGCTTCTGGACGAGGAAGACGAAGACACTCGCCGGCAGCAGGAAGGCGACGAACGACGCCAGCAGGAGCCGGGCGGCGAGACTCGCCCGTGGGTCGAGGCGCCGCCAGAGCCGCTCGAAGGGAAGCTTCACCGAGGAATTGTAGCGCCGACCGCGAGAGTTCAGAGTTGAGGGTTGAGTCGGGCTGAGCCCTCGACTCTTGACTCTTACCCTTGACCCTCGACCCTGACTACTCGTACCTCAGCGCCTCGATCGGATCCAGCCGCGACGCCTTCCTCGCCGGATAGAACCCGAAGAAAACGCCGATGGCGGCCGAAAAGGCGAAGGCGAGCGCGATCGCGCTGCCGGAGAGCTGGATGGGCCACCCGGCGTTCCAGGCGAGGACCTTCGAGGCGGCCACACCGAGGGCGACGCCGATCGCGCCGCCGGCGATCGAAAGGGCCAGCGCTTCGATCAGAAACTGCGTCAGGACGTCGCGTGCCTTGGCGCCGATCGCCATCCGAATCCCGATCTCACGCGTCCGCTCGGTGACCGAAACGAGCATGATGTTCATGATCCCGATCCCGCCGACCAGCAGCGAGATCGAGGCGGCCGACGCGAGCAACGTGGAGAGGGTCTTCGAGGTCTCGTCGGCCGTCTGCGCGATCTCCTGCTGCGATCGGATCATGAAGTCGGAGTCCTGGCCCGGCCCGAGCCGATGGCGCTGGCGCAGGAGCGCCTCGATTTGCCTCTGCGCCTCCTCCACGGATCCCCGAGAGACGGCGGAGGCCATGAACATGTCGATCTTCTTCGTTCTCTTCAGGAGGCGCATCACCGTCGTATAGGGAGCGATGACGACGTCGTCCTGATCCTGGCCCATCGAGTTGCCGCCCTTGGTCTCGAGCACGCCGATGACGCGAAACGGGAAGTTCTTGATGCGCACCGTCTGGCCGACCGGATCCTGGCCCTCGAAGAGCGCGTTGGCGACCGTCGACCCCAGGACGCAGACTTTCGCGGCCGCCCGGATGTCCGAGTCGCTGAGGAAAACGCCGCGCTCGACGTTCCAGGAGCGCACGAATGGCCACTCGACTCCGACACCCTGTACGGTCGTGCCCCAGTTCAGGCTCCCCGAGACGATCTGGGCGGCCGAGCGAGACATCGGCGTCACGTACGCGACGGCGGGGCACTCGGCGCGCACCGCATCCGCGTCGTCCTCGGTGATCGTCGACTGTCCCGTGAAGATCCGGGCCCCCGACTGCGTCGCGACGCCCGGGAAGATCATGAGGAAGTTGGTCCCCAGCGAGGAAATCTGGGCCTGGATCGCGGCCTGGGAGCCCTGGCCGACCGCGATCATGGCGATCACGCAGGCGACGCCGATGATGATCCCGAGGGCCGTGAGAATCGAGCGCATCTTGTTGCGGGCGATCGCCTTGAGGCCCACCTTCAGGATCGTCAGGAATTTCAGCATGGCGGCGTCAGTGCGCTCGCGACGCAGCGCGCCGGTCGGTCACCGGGCGGTCTTCGACGATGCGCCCGTCGCGGAACACGACGACCCGCCGCGCGTACTCCGCGATGTCGGGCTCGTGGGTGATCAGAACGACCGTCTTTCCGTCTTCGTTGAGTTTCTGGAAGACGCCCATGACCTCCTCCGAGGTCTTGGAGTCGAGATTGCCCGTCGGCTCGTCGGCGAGCAGCAGCTTCGGATCGTTGATCAGCGCCCGGGCGATCGCGACGCGCTGCTGCTGCCCGCCCGAGAGCTGGCTGGGATGATGGTCCTCGCGGCCCGCCAGGCCCACCGAGGCCAGGCAGCGGCGCGCCCGCGCCTCGCGATCCTTCGCCGCGTGGCCGTCGACCGAATAGATCAGCGGCAATTCGACGTTGTCGAGGGCCGAGGTTCGCGGCAGCAGGTTGAAAGACTGGAAGACGAACCCGATCTTCCCGTTGCGAATCTCGGCCCGCTCGTCCCGATCGAGGCCCGAGACGTCGACGCCGTCGAGGAAGTACCGGCCGGCGGTCGAGCGGTCGAGGCAGCCGACGATGTTCATGAACGTGCTCTTTCCCGATCCCGAGGGTCCCATCACGGCGACGAACTCCCCCGGCTGGATCGAGAGCGTCACGCCGTCGAGTGCCCGCACTTCGACCTCGCCCATCTGGTAGACCTTGACGAGGCTCTCGATGCGGATGACGTCCGTCCCGGCCAACCTCAGAATCTCCGGCCGCCGCCCGGCCCTCCCGGCCCCGCGGCGCCCACGGGACTCCGGCTGGCGTCGGCCTTCGTCGTGACGAGCCCCACGATCACGGTCTGCCCTTCCTTGAGTTCGCCCGAGGACACCTGCGTGTAGCGCCCGTCGGTGATCCCGGGGCGAATCTGGACCGGCCGCAGCGCCTCGACCTCCCCGGGCGCGAGGGTGTACACGGTCTGCCCCGGAGTGCGGGGCTTTCCCTGGCCGGACGCCCGGTCGAACTGACGGGCCGCTCCCGCGGGCCCCGTGCCCGAGCCGCGGGCCGCGCGCTCTTCGATCGAGGCTCCTCCGCCGGCGGCCGCGGAGGGCGCGTCCTCGGGCTTGAATCGCAGCGCCGCGTTCGGCACCCGCAGCACGTCGCGCACCGTGGCGACGTCGATCGACACGTTGGCCGTCATGCTCGGCCGAAGGGCCAGGTCGGCATTGTCGACCTCGATGATCACGGGATACGTGACGACGTTCTGGTTGACGGTCGCGTTCAAGCGGATCTGCGCGATCTTGCCGCGAAACGTCTCTTCGGGATAAGCGTCGACCGTGAACCGGACCGGCTGTCCGACCTTGCACATGCCGATGTCGGATTCCGAGACGTCGGCCGAGACCTGCATCTTGGTCAGGTCCTGGGCGATCGTGAAGATCGTGGGTGCCGTGAACGACGCAGCGACCGGCTGACCGACGTCGTACTGGCGGTCCACGACGACGCCGTCGATCGGCGCCGTGATCCGGCTGTTGCGCAGGTCCGTCTCCGCCTGCGCCAGCGACGCCTTCGCCTGGTTCACGGCGGCCGCGGCGGAGTCGTAGTTGGCCTGCGCCTGGTCGAGGTCCGCCTGCGCGGCGAGCTTTTCGCTCCAAAGGGCCTTCTGGCGCCGAAGCGAGATCTCGGAGTTGCGAAGGTCGACGTTCGCCTTCTCCAGGGCCGCGCGGACCTGCGCCAGGCGATCCTGGAAGGGCGCCGGGTCGAGCTCGGCGAGAAGGTCCCCCTTCTTGACCTGCTTGTTGAAGTCGGCGTGAAGCGCGGCGACGTTGCCCGAGACCACGCTCCCGACCTTGACGGTCGTCACGGCCGAGAGCGTGCCGGTGGCGGCGACCGTCTGCGTGACGCTGCCCCGCTCGACTTTCGCGGTGCGGTACTTCGGCTCCGACTTGCGCCGGCTGCCGAGCAGAAGGAAGGCGCCCGCGGCCACGGCCAGCGCGGCGGCGGACCAGAGCAACCACTTCTTCATGACGCTCCACTTTAACCGGTGCCGCCGCGGCCTTGTTCCACGCGGACGCGTTCCGGATGCCGGGCCCGAGGAGGGCGGGACAGGGCGCCCAAGAGAAAAGGGCCCGCGAGGGCCCTTTTTCGAGTTCGCCGGGAACTTCCGGCCTTACAGATTTCGATCGATCAGCTTCACGAATTCGCTCTTGGGAAGCGCGCCGAGCGCCCGGTCGGCGACCTCGCCGTTCTTGAAGAGGATGAACGTCGGGATCGAGGTGATCTGGTAGCGCATGGCCACCTCGGTCGACTCGTCGACGTTGATCTTGGCCACCTTGATCTTCCCGGCGTACTGTGTCGCCAGGTCGTCCACGATCGGGGCAACGGAACGGCAGGGACCGCACCAGGGCGCCCAGAAATCGACCAGAACGGGCACCAGGCTCTTCAGGATGTCCCCGTCGAAGCTCGCGTCGGAGACCTGGGAAACGTTGGGATTCGACATCGGCAAATGCTCCTTCGAGAGAAAATATGCAGCGAACCCGTCCCGGGATTCCGGAGGGGCGACGAGCATTCTACCAAAGCGCCTCTCCGCCCGCTCTCAGTGCACGTGGGCGTGAACTCGGCCTCGGACGTGCGCGAGGCCCTCGCGCAGAAACCACGGGACCATCAGGAGCGAAAGCGCCGGATCGACCCAGTGCGGCGCCGAGAGCAGCCCGGCGATCATGGCCAGCATCGTCAGACCCGAGTCGATCGAGCAGGCGATCGACTCCTTCGCCTCCGCGGCGAGTCCCTTGCTGCCGAGGCTGCGGCTCGTCTTCCACTTGAAATAGCCCGACGACCGGCATTCCGAACGTGGCGAAGATGGTCAGCAGCAGCCCGAGCACGCTCGGCTCCACGCGGCTGCCGGCCACGAGCTCGAAGAGCCCGCGCGAGAAGGTGTAGGCCGCGAGGAGAAGAAAGGAAACGCCGATCCAGCGCGCGAGCATCTGGTCGCGCCGCTCGTGATCCTCCTCCTCGTCGGCGAGGTGGCGCAGGTGCCGGACGGCGAGGAGAGCCGCGCCCCCTTCGATGACGCTCTCCAGGCCGAAGGCGAGCAGCGCCAGGCTTCCGGTGCGGACCGCTTCGACGAGAGCGAGGCCCCCTTCCCCGAAGACGTGGACGAACGTCAGGCCCAGGAGCCAGTGCATCCTCCGGCGCAGGGCGTCCGCGCCCGCCGAGGCGGCGGACCGGGGGATGGCGGCGATGGGGGGGCCAGACACGCCGGCATTCTACGCACCGGGCTTCGCTCAACGAGGAATAGAATGGTCGCACGCCCCCTTGAGGTGCAGACAGAATGCTGCGTCGATTGAGAGCCGCACCCGTGGTCCGGGCCGCCCTGGTGGCGGCCGCGGCCCTCGCCATGCTCGGCGCCTTCGGCCTTCACCCCGAGCCGCTCGGGGCCGGAGGCTTCGCGGCGCACCGCGGTCTGTCGAGCGCTCATCCGGAAGATGCTCCCCATGCCTGCCCCGTGTGCCTCTCGCACGGGTCCGCCGTCGTCACGCCTGCCGCCCATGCGCTCCCCGTCGACCCGTCCGGCGCGCACGCCCCGCGCTCGCTCGAGACGGTCGCCGTTTCCCGCCGCCCGGGCCTCGACCTCTCCGGCCGCTCGCCTCCTGCCCGCGCGTAGAGCGCGGGGCCGCAATTCCGCGGCCCCGGTTCCGTGCTGGCAGGGAGGAGACTTTGAGAGTCCCGATTGTTCTGGTCCTTTCCGCGGCGTTTCTCGCCGCGGGCGCAGCGTCGGCGCAGGACGCGCCTTCGCCGTCGCCGACACCATCGCCGACACCGACGCCCACCGCCACCCCGGTCCCCGAGCCGACGCCGGCGCCCGAGCCGGCCCCGGCCGCGGCCGCCCCCGCCGTCAACCCGACGTTCTTCAATCCCGCCATCGCCGTCATCGGGAACTTCCTCGCGTCCGTCGGCCACAACCCCGTCCAGCCCTCCCCCGCGTTCCAGGTCGAAGAGTCCGAGATTTCGTTCCAGGCGGTCGTCGATCCGTACGCGCGGGCCGACCTGTTCCTCTCGTTCAATAACGACGGCGTCGAAGTCGAGGAGGGCTACGTCACCTTCCTGTCGCTGCCCTGGCAGATGCAGGCGAAGGCCGGGCAAGTTCAAGATGCAGTTCGGCAAGGTCAACACGATGCACCTTCACGTCCTGCCGTGGGTGGACGAGCCCCTGCCGTTCGACGACCTCCTGCTTTCCCCGGACACGTGGGCCGGCGAGGGCATCTCGCTCTCGAAGGTCATCGAGCTTCCGGGGGACACGTTCTCGGAGTTCTACGCCCAGGTCGTCGACGGAAGCTCCGAGCCCCTCTTCGCCGCGCCGTCCAAGGGCGACCTGACCTACAACGGCCAGTACCGCGCGCTACCGCGACTTCGGCGACGACCACAACCTCGAAATGGGCGTCTCGTACGCGTACGGCCACAACGGAACTTCCGCCAGCAACATCACCCAGCTCCAGAACGTCCACCTCGTCTACCGCTGGAAGCCGCTCCAGGGAAAGCCGTACCGCTCCTTCATCCTGCGCAGCGAGTACTTCTGGAGCCAGCGCGAGCAGCCCGACGGCAAGCAGAACGCCCAGGGCTTCTTCGTGGGCGGGGACTATCAGCTCGGACGCCGGTGGTTCACGGGAGCGCGCTACGAGTTCTCGGACCGCGCGACCGACGCGACCCAGCGCGACAAGGGCGTCGCGGCGACGTTCACGTTCATGCCGAGCGAGTTCTCGATGCTCCGCGCCGAGTACCGCTACCGCGAGTACGCTCCTGGCATCAAGGCCAACGAGGGCTTCCTGCAGATCCAGTTCGCCATCGGCGCCCACGGCGCCCATCCTTTTTGAGGTACCGCATGAAACGCATCGCCGTCGCTCTCGCCACGCTCCTGACCCTGGCCGCCTCGCCGGCCCTCGCGACGGTGAAGATCGTCACGAGCCTCCAGGACTTCGCGTCGATCGCCGAGGCCGTCGGTGGCAATCGCGTGGAGGTCTTCGCCCTCGCCAAGGGATACCAGGACCCGCACTTCGTCGAGCCCAAGCCGTCCTTCATCCTCAAGCTCTCGAAGGCGGACCTCCTCATCGTCGCGGGCCTGGAGCTCGAGATCGGCTACCTTCCGCCGCTCATCGATCAGAGCCGCAACGACAAGATCCGTCCCGGCGGCCCGGGCTACCTCGACGCGTCGGCCGGCTGCGACATCCTGGAGCGCCCCACGGGAACGGTGACTCGGGCCATGGGCGACGTTCATCCGTTCGGCAACCCGCACTACTGGCTCGATCCCGACAATGGGCGCGTCATCGCCCGGTCCGTCGCGGCGCGCCTGACACAGCTCGATCCCGCCGGTGCAGCCGACTATTCGGCCAACCTCGCGGCATTCGAGGCCAGGTTGACCGAGGGCGAGAAACGCTGGGAGGCGGCGCTCGGCCCCTTCGCCGGAACCGAGGTCGTCACGTACCACAACTCCTGGCCGAACTTCCTCAAGCACTTCAAGCTCCGTGCCGCGGGATACGTCGAGCCCAAGCCGGGCGTGCCCCCCTCGCCGTCGCACACGGTCGAACTGATCGACATGATGCGGGCCAAGCACGTCCCGGTCATCCTCATGGAGCCATACTTCGACCGCAAGACCGCAGCCCAGATCGCCGAGAAGACCGGAGCCAAGCTCCTCGTCTTCATTCCGTCCGTCGGCGGCGTGCCCGATGCGAAAGACTACTTCGCCCTCTTCGACTACGACGTGAAACTGATCGCCGACGCGCTCGCGTCCAGGAAGGAAGTCGCCCAGTGACGGTTCTCGAGATTCTGCTCCCGGCCTTCGTCGCCGGGCTGATCCTGACTGGTATCCACTCGTATCTGGGAGTCCACGTGGTGGAGCGAGGGGTCATCTTCGTCGACCTGTCGCTCGCCCAGATTGCGGCGCTTGGCACGACCGTCGCGTTTTTCGGCGGTTTCGACGTCCACTCGGAGCTCGGGCATCTCTTCGCCCTCACCTTCACGCTCGTCGGCGCGGCCATCTTCGCGTTCGTCCGGCCCCACAGCCGAACGCGCGTACCGCAGGAGGCGGTGATCGGCATCGTGTATGCCGTGGCCGCGGCGGCCTCGATCCTCGTGATGTCCAAGTCGACCCGGGAAACCGAGCACCTCAAGGACATGCTCGTGGGCAACATCCTCTCGGTCTCGTGGCCGGAGCTGCGGCACACGGCCTTCCTCTATGCGGTCATCGGCCTCTTCCACTTCTTCGCTCGGAAGCGGTTCCTCCTGATCTCCATGAACGAGCCCGAGGCCGTCCGACAGGGCCTCAACGTCCGTTTCTGGGACTTCCTGTTCTACGTCTCCTTCGGCGTCGTCGTCACGTCGTCGGTCCCGATCGCGGGCGTGCTCCTGGTGTTCTGCTACCTGATCGTGCCCTCCGTCACGGCCATGCTCTTCGCCGACCGCCTCGGCCCCCGTCTCGCCATCGGATGGACGATGGGCGCAGTCGTCTCCGCAGCGGGCGTGGGCTTCTCGTTCCTCCTGGACCTCCCGACGGGCGCGACGATCGTGGCCACCTTCGGCGCCGCGCTCCTGCTCCTGACGGGCGTCCGGCTACTGGGGCGACGTCCGGCCTAGCTTCGCGAAGTAGTCCCGTGTCGACGCGATGTCGAGCTGGATCTGCGCCTTGAGCTCCATCATCGACGGGAACTTGCGCTCCTCGCGCAGGCGGTCGAGAAAGAACAGGCGGACCCTCTCGCCGTAGACGTCGGAGGAGAAGTCGAGGACGAAGGTCTCGATCGTCGTCCGGTACTCCTCGTACAGCGTCGGGCGGCGCCCGATGTTGGTCACGCTCGGGAACCGGCGGCCGAAGGAGCGGATCTCGATTTCGGTCACGTAGACGCCGTCGGCGGGAGAGAGCTCGTTCTCGGGCTCGAGGTTGATCGTCGGCACGCCGATCTGGTGGCCGACCCGGTCTCCCCGGGCGACGAGTCCGTCGAGCTCGTAGCCGCGACCGAGCATCGCGTTGGCCTCGGGGATGGCGCCGCGCTCGAGTGCCCGGCGGATGCGCGTCGAGGACACGGGCTCACCCTCATGCATCACCTCCGGGACCGCCGAGGCCGCGAAACCGCACTCGGCGCCCAGTCTCGACAGCAGGGCCAGGTCCCCCCGCTTGCCGCGTCCGAAGGCGAAGTGGGCGCCGATGTACAGCTCCGAGGCGCCGAGGCGTCGGGCGAGCAGGGTGCGCACGAAGTCCTCGGGCTCCGTCAGGGAAAAGTCGCGCGTGAACGGGATCACGAGCAACGCGTCGATGCCGATGGCTTCGATCGTCTCTTCCTTCTGGCGCAGCGTCTGGATCCGACGGGGCGCACGATCGGGTCGGAGGACGACCATGGGGTGCGGCTCGAAGGTGATCGCGAAGGACGGACGGCCGACCTCGCGCGCGCGCGCGACGACGGTCTCCAGGATCTTCCGATGGCCGAGGTGCACTCCGTCGAAGTTGCCGATCGTGCCCACGCCGCCGCGCGGGAGGTCCGTCTGGCGGAGAGGGTCGCGGATGACCTGCATCGAGGAAGTCAACGGCCGACGGTCGACTTCATTCGACGACGGCACCCGTCACGTCGTAGTCGAAGGTCTTCTCGATCCTGACGCGAACGATGTCGCCCGGGAAGAGCGTCCGGCCTCCGGCGTCCGTGATGAGGAGACGCCCGTCGATCTCGGGGGCCTGGGAGCGCAGCCGACCTTCGAGCAGGTAGGCGTGCTCCTCGGAGGGCCCCTCGACGAGGGCCTCGACCTCGCGCCCCCGCAGGGAACGCAGCTTGGCGCGGGCGATCGGCTGCTGGAGCGACAGCAGGAAGTCCCTCCGGCGTTCCTTCTCCCCCGCCGGAACGGGGTCGCCGAGCGGTTCGGACCCCGAGCCCGGCTCCGGGGAGTAGGTGAACGCTCCGAGGTTGTCGAACTCCGCGTCGCGGACGAACCGGCAGAGCTCGGAGAATTCCGCCTCCCCCTCTCCGGGAAAGCCGAGGATGAAGGTCGTGCGGATGGCGATCCCCGGCGCGCGCTCCCGCATCCGCTCGATCATGCGGCGGTAGGACGCCGCGTCGCCGCCGCGGCGCATCGCCGACAGGATCGGCCGCGCGACGTGCTGGAGCGGGATGTCGACGTACGGCAGGAATCGCGACTCCACCGCCATGAGGTCGAGAACCGAGTCGTCGAGCGTCTTCGGATAGGCGTACAGGAAGCGAATCCAGGGGAAGCCCGTTGCGGCGGCCAGGGCCTCGACGAGCCGCGCGAGGCCTCGCCGCCCCATTCCGAGGTCTTCGCCGTAGCGAGTCGTGTCCTGCGAGATGAGAACGAGCTCCGAGACGCCCTGCGCCTCGAGCGTCCTCGCCTCGGCGACCAGCGACTCGACGGTCCGGCTCCTCTGCAGTCCCCGCATCTGCGGGATCGTGCAGAACGTGCAAGGGTTGTCGCAGCCCTCGCCGACCTTGAGATACGCGTAGCCCCTCCGGCGAGACAGGACGCGCGGGGCCAGCTCGTCGTAGAGCCGGGTCGCCAGCGGCTTGTCCGTGAAGCGCGGAAGCGCCGGGAGCCCCGCGGCCGCCGCCGGTGCGTTCTCGAGCTCGTCGAGCCCGACGAACGCGTCGACTTCCGGGATTTCGGCCGAGAGCTCGCGCCCGTACTTCTGGACCATGCACCCGGCGACGATCACGCGGTCGACCTCGCCCTTCTTCTTGCGCTCGACCTGCTCGAGGATCGCCTCCACGGACTCTTCCTTCGCCCGGTCGATGAAGCCGCAGGTGTTGACGAGAACGACCCGCGCCTCGTCGTCCGGCACGATGGCATGGCCCGCCCGCTGCAGGTGCCCGAGCATCACCTCCGTGTCGACGAGGTTCTTCGGGCAGCCGAGCGAGACGACGCCGACCGGGGGCAGGGACTTCGAGCTCATTGGGGCGGGCCGGAGCCCGGCCTAAGGATAGATCCGCTTCAACGTGCGCGGATACGGAATCGCCTCACGCAGGTGATGGATGCCGCACACCCAGGCCACCAGGCGCTCCAGGCCCATCCCGAAGCCCGCGTGCGGGAACGTGCCGTAGCGGCGCACGTCGAGGTACCACTCGTAGGCCTCGCGCGGCAGCTTGTGCTCTTCGAGCCGCCTCTCGAGCAGAGCGAGGTCGTGGATGCGCTGCGAGCCGCCGATGATCTCGCCGTAGCCTTCGGGGGCGAGCATGTCGAGGCCGAGCACGACCTCCGGGTCCTGCGGATCGGGCTGCATGTAGAACGACTTGATGGCGACCGGGAAGCGGGACACGATGAGCGGCTTCTCGGAGTCGGCGCAGAGGGCCGTCTCCTCGTCGGCGCCGAGATCGTCGCCAAACGTGACCGGGAAGCCCCTGGCCTGGAGGGCCGCGATTCCGTCGCGGTAGGTGATGCGCGGAAAGGGCTTCTGGATCTTCTCGAGCTTCGCCCGGTCCCGCTCGAGGCGCTTCAGGTCCTCCCGGCAGCGCTCGAGCGCCCGAGCCGACGAGATAGACGATGAAATCCTCGGCGAGCTCGCAGAGGCCCTCGAACTCCAGGAACGCCACCTCGGGCTCCACCATCCAGAACTCGGTCAGGTGCCGCCGCGTCTTCGACTTCTCGGCGCGGAAGGTGGGGCCGAAGCAGTAAACCTTGCCGAAGGCCGCGGCCGCCGGCTCGAGGTAGAGCTGGCCGGACTGCGAGAGGTACGCCTTGTCGCCGAAGTAGTCCGTCTCGAAGAGCGTCGAGGTCCCCTCGACCGAGGAGCCCGTCAGGATCGGCGAGTCGATGCGGACGTACTCGCGCTCGTAGAAGAAGTCGGCGATCGCCTGCTCCATCTCCGAGCGCACGCGGAGGACCGCATGCTGCTGCGAGGAGCGCATCCACAGGTGGCGCAGGTTCATCAGGAAGTCGACGCCGTGCTCCTTGGGCGAGATCGGGTAGTCGGGCGAGGCGCCGAGAATGGCGACACGGGTGCCGGACATCTCGTAGCCGCCGGGAGCGCGCTTCTCCTCCCGCACCACGCCTTCGACCTCGAGCGAGCACTCCTGCGTCGCGCGCTCCGCAGCCTCCCAGACCTCGGCGGGGACCTCGGCCTTCGGGACGACCACCTGGAGGTAGCCGGTCCCGTCCCGCACGATCAGGAACTGGAGCTTCCCGGAGGAGCGCTTGTTGTAGAGCCAGCCCTTCACGACGGCGGGGGCGCCGGCCTTCGAGCCGATTTTCGAGATGGCGGTCGCTTCCATGAGGGCGCGGATTATACGGGCATTCCGGCGGGCTCTCGTAGAATCCGGCCGTGCCCGGGCCCTCTTTGTCGTCGCTCGCCCGCGCCGTGCTGCCGCTGCGCGTCCGGCATTACCTGCGGCGCGCCGCGCGCGAAGCCCCCCATCGCCTGCGCGATCTCCCGAAGGACGCGGCCTCCGTGTTTCTCCCCCGCGCGTTCGGCGGCCCGATGCCGCCCCCGGGCCTGCGCGCCCGCGTCGGCATCGGGTCGCGCGCCGAATTCGCTCTCGTGGGCCGGGAAGGAGCGCGGGCGGTTCGAGACGCCGTGCGGCGCGCGGAGCCCGGCCGGCCGCCGGGCGACTGGCTCGACTTCGGCTGCGGCTGCGGTCGCATCGCCCGCTACCTCCTCGACTCCGGTGCCGTCGGCACGTACTGCGGCGTCGACGTGGACGCCCGGCAGATCGCATGGGCGCGCCGCCGCCTCGCGGGCCGGTTCTCGGTGATCCGCGCGCGGCCCCCGCTCGATTTCCCGGACGCCGCCTTCGACGTCGTCGTGGCGGTTTCCGTCTTCACGCATTTCTCGGAGGAAGAACAGTTCGCGTGGCTCGCGGAGATCCGGCGGGTCCTGAGGCCGCGCGGCCTCCTCGTGGCGACGACGCTTCCCCCGGACTACGCCGCCGGTTGTCCGGGGCTGACCGCGGAGGAGCTCGCGAGCCTCGCCCGGAGCGGATTCCTGGCGGCCGATCACGGCGCCACGACTTTCAACGAGCGATCGACGTTTCACTCCCGCCAGTACCTCGAGAAGGCCTGGAGCGGAGCTTTCCGCCTTCGGGTCCACGAGCCCCGGAGCTTCGTGGGCTACCAGGACCTCGCGGTGTGGGAGAAACCCGCGCCGGGATGACGACGATCGGCCGCTCGAGGACGGTCTCTCCCCCGTCGCGCGCCACGAGCGTGATCCGCAGGGTGTGGGGACCCGGAGCGACGTCCGGCAGCGGGACCCCGTATGCTCCGTTGCCCGGCTCCCGGTAGTCGGGAAAGACGTCCGCGAGCCCGGGCCAGGTCGCGCCGACCTGCCCGGCGCCGGAATCGCCGAGCTCCGTTCCGACGCGGACCGCCGCGATCCCCGAATCGTCGAGCGCCCAGCCGAAGACCCAGAAACCCGGCGCCACGCGCTGTCCCTCCTCCGGAAAGTGGATGACCCCGAACGGCGGAGCGGCGCGGACCTGCGATTTCTCGAGAGCGGCGATGGCGGACTCGAAGAGGCGCGCCGCCTCGGGAGGCGGAGTGCCCGCGGGGCCGAGCGGGGCGCTCCAAGCGGGAGCCGACGCCGGCCGGTACACGAAGTCGAGCCCCTCGTCGCCGTGCGGAAAGCTGCCGAGAAGCTCGACCGTGCCGGCGGCGGCCGCGCGCCGGACCGCGTAGGCGTAGTCCACCGCCCGATAGCCGCGCCCTTCGTGGGCGTGGTAGACGAGCAGGCCCGCCTCGACTCCCGGCAGCATGCCCCAGACCTCCCGCGGAATCGGCCGGCGCTTCAGGGCGGTCTCCAGCTCCACGTACGCCCGGGGAAAGAACCCGGAGTAGCCGTTGACGAGAGGCTTTTGGTGCGCCGCCTGACGGAGCACGTATTCGAAGTCGTAGGTCAATCCGAGCGGCCACTCGACGACCGCACCCGGAAACCGCGTCTCGCGGATCCAGGCATAGACCGGCGCCGGAGCTCCCGGCGTCGGGAAGAGCGGCAGCGGAAACGCCCGGTACTCGAAGACGAGGATCGCCATGGCCACGGCGGTCAGGGCGGCGCGTTCGCGCGTCGAGCGCCCGCGCACCAGGATCGAGAGCCCCCAGGCCGCGAGGACCGCCAGCGCGAGATCGAAGAGGACGATGCCGCGCGCCGGGGCGCGGATCACCCGGAAGACCGGGCCGAAGGACTGGAAGAGGAACCGGTAGAAGGGGGTGTGATACCCCAGCGCGACGAGGATGCCGCAGGCAGCGATGGCGAGCAGCAGCGCCGCGCGCGGGTCCAGGCCGAGGGAGCGCAGGAAGCCGCCGAGGTCGCGAAACCGCCGGCCGGGAAAGGCCGCGGAGAGCCGCGCCACGACCGCGATCGCCAGAAAGACGAGGACTCGACCGGGGTCGCCCAGGCGCAGCGGGCCGAGCTCGAGGTTCGGCACGAGCTTCGCCCCGATGTAGAGAGCCGCCAGGGCCGCGATCAGGACGTCCGCGGCTCGCACCGCGAGAGCGGCCCGCCGGCCGGGCGTCCGTGCCGTCTCCGGGAGAGCGGCGCTCCCGCTCCTGCGGCGCCAGAGCGCCGCGATCGCGATTCCTGCGAGCACGACCGCGAGCACGCCCGGGAAGAAGTGTCCCTCGGCCGCGGCCCAGCGCTCCGTCCGCGGGCCCCAGAAATGGTTGTTGGAGGCCGCGGACAGGAAGTCGGTCCAGCGCCCCGAATAGGTCTCCAGCTCGCTCGTGTAGCGCCGGAGCCCGTGGAGCTTCGAGGCCTTCGCATAGCCCGCCGCAAACGGAAGGAACGGGAGAGACCCGATCGCCGCAGCCGCGATCGCGCGGCCGATCCGGGGCCGGCGCTCCGGCGCGCGTCGAAGAGCGAACCACGCGAGCGTCACCGCGACGAGGAATCCGGAGAAAAGCGCGAAGTGGACGTTCGCGAGCGCGTTCCATGCGAAGGCCGCGCCGAAGAGAACGAGATCGCGCCGGCGCCCCGACTCCAGGTAACGGAGGAGAAAGAGGAGGATCAGGCAGAGAAACCCGCCCCACTGGTGCTGCAGGTGCGGGATCTGCTCGATCCGCCACGGCAGGAACGCGTAGACCATCCCCGCAGCGACCGCCGCGATCGGGTCCGACGTGACGTGGCGCGCGAGCGCCCAGGCCCCGAGCGCGGACAGGAACATCCCGAGAAGCAGGAGGACGTTGTAGTTGAGGACTGCCGATCCTCCGGCGGCGAGGACCGGAAAGCCGAAGAGGGCCACGCCGTAGAGGTTCTCCGAGAAGGCGAGCACGTACCGGGCGGGATGGAAGAAGTCGAGCTGGAAGAGCCGCCCCGGTCCCCGGAGCGTCTGGGCGAAGTCCCACTGCAGGATCCGGGCGTTCAGCTTCGCGTCGCCGAAATCCGAGAGGGCGTCGCCCATGTGCGCCGCCTGGGGCCACGTCATCAGGACGGTCAGAGCCAGGAGGAGAAGCGCGGCGAGGAGCGTCTCCCGGACACGGGGCGCCGGCGGCGCCGGGGTCAACGCAGCCGCTGACGGACGTTGTTGGCCATCGTGACGGCCTGCTGGAGCCGCTGCATCCGGCGGTGCCGCTTCTGCGTCGCCTCGACGTCGCCGGTCGCGGGCACATTCCCGCGAATCTCGCGCAGCAGCTTGTCCGCCTCGACGCCGAAGGCCTGGAAGTCGCCGATCTGGAACTTCCGGAACGTCAGCTCGGTGGCGATGATGTAGCCGTCGGCGACGTCGCGGACCATCGCATACGCGGAGCCTCCGAGGAACGCGCTCATGGGTCGAAAAGTGTAACCCGGCCCGGGCCCGCATGACCGACGTCGCTTCCCCGCGGGGGGCCTGCCGGGATAGGATGCCGGCCTTTGCGGGAGGGCTCAACTTGGCTTCGCACGCCGACTACCTCGACATCGACGGCCTCTTGACCGAGGACCAGCGCCTGGTCCGGGACACCGTGGGCTCCTGGGTCGACGACAAGGTCCTCCCGATCATCGAGGAGGCCGCCTGGGAAGGGCGCTTCCCGCGGGAGCTCGTCCCGGAGATGGCCGCGATGCACCTCTTCGGATCCACCATCGCCGAGTACGGGCTGCCGGGCCTGGACAACGTCTCCTACGGCCTGATCATGCAGGAGCTCGAGCGCGGCGACTCGGGGCTGCGCTCCTTCGTCTCGGTCCAGTCGGGTCTCGTGATGTACCCGATCTACGCCTTCGGGTCCAAGGAACAGAAGGACAAGTGGATTCCGAAGCTCGCGAAGGCCGAGGCGCTCGGCTGCTTCGGGCTCACCGAGCCGGACTTCGGCTCCAACCCCGGGGGTATGCGGACGACCGCCCGGAAGGACGGCGGCTCGTACGTCCTGAACGGCGCCAAAGCCTGGATCACCAGCGGTTCGATCGCCGACGTCGCCGTCGTCTGGGCGAAGCTCGACGGCGTCGTGCGCGGGTTTCTCGTGGAGAAGGGGACCAAGGGATTCTCGACCTTCGAGCACAAGGGGAAGATGTCGCTGCGCGCATCGGTCACCTCGCAGCTCGCGTTCGAGGACTGCCGGATTCCCGCCGAAAACATCCTCCCGGGCGTCGAGGGGCTCAAGGGGCCCCTGTCCTGCCTGACGCAGGCGCGTTACGGCATCGCCTGGGGCGCGCTCGGCAGCGCCATGGCCACGTACAACTGCGCCCTCGACTACGCGAAGAGCCGCAAGCAGTGGAAGGACCGCCCGATCGCCGCCCACCAGCTCGTCCAGGAGCGGCTGGCGTGGATGATCACGGAAATCACCAAGGGGCAGCTCCTCGCCTGGCGTCTGGGCCAGATGAAGGACGCGAAGACGATGAAGCCCCACCACGTCTCGATGGCCAAGCGCAACAACGTCTGGGTCGCCCGCGAGTGCGCCAAGCTGTCGCGCGAGACCCTGGGCGCCAACGGGGTCGTCAACGAGTACCCGGTCTTCCGCCACCTCGCGAACATCGAGAGCGTCTACACGTACGAGGGCACCCACGACATCCACACGCTGATCATCGGCGAGGCCGTGACGGGCCTGGCGTCGTACAACCCGCCGATGGAGTAGACAGGCGGCCGGAGACCGCACCCATACGGCCGGCCGCGTGCGACACGCTCCCCTCCGCTGGCTCCCAAATTACTGACTCCCAGTCTCTTGCGCTAAAATAGCTGACTCGAGACGCACTGTTGGGAATCACCGGCAATCTCAAGACGATGCAGCTGGGAGAGCTGTTTCAATGGCTCTCCCTCGGCTCGAAGACCGGCACCCTCCTGATCGACGGGCACGGTGTGGAGAAACGCATCTATTTTCAGGACGGCCGCATCGCGTCGACGTCCTCCTCCGACCAGCGCGAATATCTGGGGCATTTCCTCGTCTCCAACGGCTTCATCACCGAGGAAGAGCTCAAGATGGCCATGGAGGTCCAGGAAGAGTCGCAGATCCTTCTCGGCAAGATCCTCGTCATGATCAACGCCATCGCCGAGGCCGACCTGCTCCGCCTGATGCGCAAGAAGGCCGAGGAGTCGATCTACGACGTCTTCCTCTGGACCGAGGGCAGTTTCGAGTTCGTCGACGGCGAGATGCCGGACCAGAAGATGGTGCCGCTCTCGCTCGACGTGACGGGGATCATCATGGAAGGGATGCGCCGCTACGACGAGTGGCAGCTCATTCGCCAGCGGGTCCCCGACTCGAGCGTCGTCCCGGACATCGTGCGGCCGCTCGACATGGACTCCGTCGGGGACCGCGAGAAGCTGATCGTCCCCTACATCGACGGCCAGCGCTCGATCGAGGAGATCGCGCTCCAGACCCACAACGCGGAGTTCGTCGTCTCCAAGCTCATCTCGGAGGGCCTGCGGACCGGGACGATGCGCCTGTCCGAGAAGCGCCCGCAGCGGCCCGCGGCCCCCTCGCTCCCGCCGGGCGCGAGCGAGGTCGACCACTTCCTCCAGCGCGGGCGGGCGCAGCTCAAGGACGACCCCCACGCCGCCTACCGCCTGTTCAAGGCCGCCCATGAGCTCGACCAGAGCGACGGCCGCACGACCGAGGCCCTCCGCGAGGCCGAGCGAGCGATCAAGGCCGCCCTCGACAAGGACGGGGTTTCCGGAGAGAAGGTCCCGGAGCTGGCGGTCGCGCTGGCATCGCTGACGAAGCGCTCGTTCTCGCCGCACGAGGGCTTCGTCCTGTCGCGGATCAACGGCCAGTGGGACGTCAAGTCGATCATGAAGATCTCGCCGATCAAGGAGCTCGAGGTCCTCGTGATCTTCCAGAAGCTCCTCCGGGACGGCGTCATCCGCTGGAAGGGGAAGGGCGCGTGACGCGCGACGCCGCACGTCCGGCCAGGGGCGGCAGCTTCCGGACGCTTCAGGTCGCGGTCTGCGCGGGAGCCGGGGCGATTCTCGCGGCCCTCGTTCCCACGGTCCCCTGGGAGCGCTGGCCGGAGCTGCTCTTCTTCACCGGCCTCTCGGTGCTCGCATTCCGCCTGCGCGTCCGTTACGCCGAGAACTACGTCGGGCTCGAAGCCGCCGCCCTGGTGCCCGCCATCCTCCTGCTCGACTCCCCCGGCGCCGCGATGCTGGTGTGCGTCGTCGCGGACGCCCTCTCCAAGCTGCTCGCCCGGCCCCGGCGCCTGAACCTCTCGAACGCGTTCGACGTCGCCCAGCTCTCGCTCGCCTACGCCGCGGCGGCGCTCTTCTGCCGCGCGCTCCACGCGGCCCAGGGGGGCTGGGTCACGATCGCGGCGCTGGCCACGGGGGTCCTGCTGGTCTTCTTCTTCGTGAACACGGCGCTCGTCTTCGCGTACCTGGAGCTCGGCGGCATGGCCTCGCGGGAGCGCCTGCTCGAGATCGCGCTCTTCCAGCTCGCCGCGCTGCTGCTCCTGGCGCCCATCGTGATCCTCGAGGTTCTCGTATACGAGCCCTACGGGGTGGCCGGGACGCTCCTTGCCTTCTTTCCCGTCGTGCTCGCGTCCTTCGTCGTTCGCAACCTCTCGACCATGGAACGGCGCGTGGCCGAGGTCTCGCGGCAGAACCGCGAGCTCGACGTCATGCGGGAGATCTCGACGACCTTCGGCGTGAGCGCGCGGGTCGACCGCTACGAGCGCGTCTTCGCCGCCGTGGCGCGACTGCTGCCCGTCGAAGCCATGGCCGTCATCGAATGGCCCGGCGGCGAGGACGAAGACCTCGTGGTGCACGTCTCCGAGAAGGCGGTCGCGACCCGCCGCGAGATCCTCGCCTGGGCGCGGAGGAGTCGGCTCGACGAGCGGCGCGTCGAGCGCGGGAGCGCGCCCGAGGAGCTGTCGGTCGGCGAGGCGCGGGAGATCCGCCTGTCGCCGGGAACGCCCTACCAGGTCCGGGTCCGGCTCTCGACCTTCGAGCTGCATTCCGGGCTGCTCGTCCTCGAAGGAGCCGATCCGGTGCTCCACGCTCCCGAGACCGTCGGCTCGCTGCGCGCCATCGCCGATCACATTGCCCTCGTGCTCCAGGACCGGGCGATCCGCGCTCAGATCGAGGAGCTCTCGGAGCGCAACCGCGAACGTGCCGAGACCCTCAACCAGATCCTCGAGATCTCCAACGATCTGAAGAAGAACCGGACGCTCGACGACCTGTTCCCGTCGATCGCGTCGGCCGTCGCCAAGGGTCTCGGCTTCCAGCAGGTCGTACTCTCGCTGTACGACCGCGAGCGAAACGTCTTCTCACCGCGAGCTCACTTCGGCCTGGACGACCGCTGGCCCGAGATCCGGCAGCGCGACGCGCCGGCCGAGGAGATCACGCGCCACTGGACCGAGAAGAACCGGGTCTCCAAGTCGTTCCACGTGCGCGACCGGTCGGCCCGGCCGCCCTCCACCGCCGGTCCCGATTCCCGGCGGGTCGTCGCGGCCGGCGATGACGGCTGGCACCCGGGCGAGCTGCTCTGGATCCCGCTCTACGCCGAGGATCGTCTTCTCGGATGCCTCTCGGTCGACGACCCGCGCAGCGGCGAGACTCCGACGCTCGAGACGATTCGCTCGCTCGAGATCTTCGCCAACCAGGCCGTGGCGGCGATCGAGAACGCGCGGTCCTACGGCGAGGCCCGCGAGCAGTCCATCCGCGACTCGCTGACCGGCGCCTACAACCACCGGCACTTCCAGGAGGTCCTGCAGCGCGAGCTCGGCCGCGCCGAGCGACTGGGCCGGCCGCTGACGGTCGTGATGCTCGACATCGACGACTTCAAGGCGATCAACGACCGGTACGGCCATCCCGTGGGCGACGCCGTGCTGCAGGGCATCGTCGGCGAGATCCGCAGCGAGGTTCGCGGCGACATGGACCTGCTCGCCCGCTACGGCGGCGACGAGTTCGCGCTGGTGCTCCCGGAGACGCCGGTCAGCGAGGCCGTCCTGGTCGCCGAGCGTGTGCGGCGGCGCGTGGACGAGCGGCTGTTCCGGATGCCCGACTCGCGCGAGATCCTCCGGGCGACGGTTTCGATCGGCCTCGCCACCTACCCCGAGGACGCCGCGGAAAAGAAGGCTCTGGTCGAGAAGGCCGACGCCGCGCTGTACCGCGCCAAGCACGGCGGCAAGAACGCCGTCGTCGCGACCTCGGAGCCGGGCCCGGGCGGGCAGCTGCCGCTGCTGCCGCACTGAACGTCGCTTCGCTTGCGAGAAGGTCTGCGCCTGCGGCGCACCGGCTCGCGGCTCGCCTGTGGGCTCGACCGCGAGCCTGACCTCCTCGCCGCGCTTCGCTCCCGCGGCGCGGACCTCCTCCCTCGCTTCGCTCGGGAGACTTTCCGCGCCGCGAGCTTAAGGGAGAGTGCCGTTAACGAACTCCCCTCTCCCCCGTCTGAGGGGAGAGGGTCGGGGTGAGGGGGGGTCAACGCGACACGGAAGCTGAGTCGGTGTCGTAGAAGCGTAGCGGCCAGTGCTTCGCGTCGCCCGCGTAGTCGATGCCGATGCGGGGTGAGACGGCGAGGCGGCGACGGGGACGGCGGGCAGGGACGAGGATCCGGATTTTGCCGCCGACGAGGTCGAGGCCGCTCGATCGAGTCGTGATCCCCAGGCCCGCGCAGAGCTTTCCGGGGCCGGCGAGGAGGCGCGGCGGGGCGCCGTCGGGAGGCTCGGCCGCCCGCAGCAGAACGGCCTCGGCGAACGCCCTCGCGCTGCGTGACGACGTTGGCGCAATGGTGCATGCCGTAGACGAGGAAGACGTAGAGGTGCCCCCCGTCGGCGTACATGGGCTCGACCCGCGCCGTGCGCCGCCCGCCCCAGGAGTGGGCGGCACGGTCGCCCGGCCCCGAGATACGCCTCGGTCTCGACGATGCGCCCGCCGTACCAGCGCCCGCGCCAGCGCCGAGCGATCCAGGCGCCGACAAGATCCCGGGCGACGCGCGTGGTGTCGCGGCGGAAGAACCCGCGCGCCGGCACGCGCAGCCCGAGAGCGCGCGGGTCGATGCGCGAGGCGGGGATCGGGGCGAGCGTCCGCTATCATTCGGGCATTCGAAAGGACAGACCCATTCTATGAACATCCTCGTGACCGGCGGCGCCGGGTTCATCGGCTCGCACATGGCGAAGCGGCACCTGCAGGACGGCCACCGGGTCGTGATCGTCGATGACCTCTCCTCCGGCCGGCGTGAGCGCCTGCCCGACGCCGCGCGGTTCGTCCAGGCGGACATCGCGTCCGTCGACCTCGAGCCCCTCCTGCGCGAAGAGAAGATCGAGTTCGTCTCCCACCACGCCGCGCAGATCGACCTGCGCCACAGCGTCGCCGACCCCGTCGGCGACGCACGCGCCAACGTCATCGGCGGCCTCATGCTCTTCGAGGCGATGCGGCGGGCCGGTGTGCGGCGCGTGCTCTTCTCCTCGACCGGTGGCGCGATCTACGGCGAGCCCCAGGGCGGCCGGCCCGCGCCCGAGTCGCATCCGACCGACCCCATCTCACCCTACGGCTGCGCCAAGCTCTCGATCGAGAAGTACATGCACTACTACCGTGTCGTGCACGGCTTCCAGACGCAGGTCTTCCGCTACGCCAACGTCTACGGGCCCTGGCAGGACGGCACGGGCGAGGCGGGCGTCGTCGCGATCTTCTCCGAGGCGATGCTCGGCAGCCGGCCTCTCAAGATCAACGGCGACGGCGAACAGACGCGCGACTACGTGTACGTCGGCGACCTCGTCCGGGCGGCTGCGGCCGCGGCCGGAAGCGACAAGAGCGGCGTCTGGAACCTCGGCACCGGAATCGAGACCTCGGTCAACCGGCTCTTCGCTCTTCTCGCAAAGGAGTACGGCTACACCGCGACTCCCCCGCACGTCGCCGGCTCCGGCCGGCGAGCAGATGCGCAGCGTCCTCGACGGCTCGCTCGTGCGCAAGGACTTCGGCCTGCCGCCCTGGACGCGCCTCGAAGACGGCCTGAAGCAGACGGCCGAGTTCTTCCGGAGCCGCCACAAAGCCTGACGCCTGTACAATCCCGGCCCAATGCCGCTCGCGGCGGGCGCCCGCCTCGGTCCCTACGAGATCCTCGCGCCGATCGGCGCGGGCGGGATGGGAGAGGTCTACCGGGCGAAGGACCCGAGGCTCGGCCGAGACGTCGCGATCAAGGTCCTCCCCGCCTCGTTCTCGAGCGACGCCGATCGGCTGCAAGCGCTTCGAGCAGGAGGCCCGGGCCGCCGGCGTCCTGAATCACCCCAACATCACGATCGTCTACGACATC
The DNA here is from genome assembly GCA_963810205.1 of uncultured Acidobacteriota bacterium. Lineage (GTDB taxonomy): Bacteria > Acidobacteriota > Thermoanaerobaculia > UBA5066 > Gp7-AA6 > DAHUXD01. The sequence continues at coordinate 216,526 of CAWEMP010000004.1, read as the reverse complement.
GGCCAGCACGACGGCGCGCCCTACGTCGTCCAGGAGCTGCTCGAGGGCGAGACGCTTCGGCATGGAGCTCGCTGGCGGACGCTTCTCGCCGCGCAAGGCGATCGACTACGCGATGCAGATCGCGCAGGGTCTCGCCGCCGCGCACGACAAGGGCATCGTCCACCGGGACCTGAAGCCCGAGAACCTCTTCGTCACGAAGGACGGCCGCGTCAAGATCCTCGACTTCGGCCTGGCCAAGCTGACGCAGGCGGAGGGCGCCAGCTCGAGCGGGACGAACCTCCCGACCGAGACCCGCGGCACCGAGCCCGGCGTCGTCCTGGGCACGCTCGGCTACATGTCGCCCGAGCAGGTCAAGGGAAAGCCGGCCGACGCCAGGAGCGACATCTTCGCGTTCGGGGCCGTCCTCTACGAGATGCTCTCGGGCAAGCGCGCGTTCCAGGGCGACTCGGCGGCGGAGACCATCTCCGCGATCCTGAGGGAGGACCCGCCCGATCTTTCCGTCACGAACAAGAACATCAGCCCGGGCCTCGAGCGCATCGTCCGCCACTGCCTCGAGAAGAACCCCGAGCGCCGGTTCCAGTCCGCCAGCGACATCGCCTTCGACCTCGAGGCGCTGTCGGGAACCTCCGGATCGGTGGCGGCGGCCGCCGCGCGGCTGCGCCCGCCGTCCGGAGGCTCCGGCTGGCCGGCGATCGCGCGTGCTCGCGCTGCTCGCCGGCCTCGGCGGCGGCGCGTTCTGGATGTCGCGCGTCTCGCGGTGCCGCGACCGCCGACGTTACCAGCAGCTCACTTTCCGCCGCGGCCAGATCGACAACGCCCGCTTCGCCCCGGACGGGCAGACCGTCGTCTTCGAGGCCTCCTGGGACGGGCGAGCCCCCGCGAATCTATTCGCTGCGGCCCGGCAGTCCCGAGTGGACTCCGTTCAATCTTCCGAGCCTCTTGCTCTTCTCGCCGTCTCGCGCTCGGGCGAGCTGGCCGTGTCGGCTCCTCCCGACGGCGGCCACGCCTCCGAGCGGTGCGGCGACGCTCGCGCGCGTGCCGCTCGCCGGGCGGCTCGCCCGCGAGACATTCTCAACGACGTCGCAGAGGCCGACTGGGCCCCCGACGGCGCGAGCCTCGCGGTCGTCGCACACGGTCAACGGCAAGGCTGCGGCTGGAGTATCCGATCGGCAAGGTGCTCTACGAGTCCTCGGACCGGGTCGAATCGCCACGGATCTCTCCGCGACGGAGATCGGATCGCATTCGTGCGACCATCCGGTCCTCGACGGAGACGCTCGGGTCCGTCATGGTCGTCGATCCGTCGGGCCCGGCCCGAGCCCTCTCAGGGACTGGTTCGACGTCGGTCGCTCGCCTGGTCGCCGGACGCGCGGGAGATCTGGTTCTCGGCGTCGCGGACGGGCGCCCGGCAGAGTCTCTGGGCCGTGACGCTCTCGGGCCGGCTGCGCCCGCTCGCCGAGACGCCGGGTTCGAGCGCGATCTCTGGACGTTTCGCGCGGACGGGAAGGGTTCTGCTCACGACACCGATCCTGGCGCGCGTTCATCTCGGGCGTGCCGCCCGGCGAACCGGCGGAGCGCGACTTCTCCTGGCTCGACTTCTCCTTCCCGATCGACCTCTCGGACGACGGAAAGACACTTCTCTTCCAGGAGTGGGGCGAGGGAGGCGGCACGAAAGGGAGCGTGTACCTGCGTCGGATGGATGGCTCGCCTCCGGTGCGCCTCGGCGAGGGTTTCGGCGCTTTCGCTCTCTCCCGACGGCCAGTGGGTCATCGCCCGCCTGTACACCAGCCCTCCGCGCCTGGTGCTGCTCCCGACCGGGGCCGGCGAGCCGAAGGCCCTGTCGACCGAGGGAATTCTGGTGCAACACGCGGCAGTGGTTCCCGGACGGAAAGCGGATCCTCCTGCTCGGGCAGCGCGCCGGACCGCAAGCTCTCCTACTACGCGCTGGACGTCGGAGGCGGCGCGGCCCGGCCGATCGCGCCGGCCGAGGGCTCGGCCTTCTTCAGGCGCGCCCGCATTTCTCCGGATGGTCGCTTCCTGCCGCGAGTCGGCGAGGACGGGCGCCTCGTCCTGTTGCCTCTCGACGGGGGCCAGCCGCGCCCGGTCGCCGGAGTCGAGCCGGGCGAGTCCCCGATCCGCTGGAGCGCCGGACGGCCGTTTCCTCTACGTCGTCAGGCCGGACGGAGCGCGGCGGACGATTTCGCGAGTCGACTCCGTCACGGGGCGGCGCGAGAGCTGGAAGGAGTTCCGCATTTCGGCCGACCCGGTCGGACTGATCACTGGCAGTGCCCATCCATCTGTCGGCGGACGGGAAGTCGTACTTCTGGGGATATCAGAGGCGTTCCGACGAGCTGTACCTGGTCGAGGGCCTGAAGTGACGCTGCGTCGAGACCTCGACTCCTGGCGCCGCCCGACGTTCTGGTCGCGCCTGCTCGGCGCGGCCGGTGAGGCCTCTCCGTCCTACGTCGAGACCTTCGGCACCGGGTAGGTTCCCGAGGTCGGGCGGCCGTCGCCGCCCGGGGCCGGCCCGAAGTGGCGCTTCAGCACGACCACGGTGCGGTCGTCCTCGGGCTCTCCGCCGCCCGACCACTCGTTGACCCGCTTGATCAACTCCCGCGCGATCTCGTCGCACGGCCGCTCGCGCAGCTCCAGAAAGGCCCGCGTCAGCCGGCCGGGACCGTATTCCTCGCCCTTGTCGTCGTGCGCCTCGACCATCCCGTCGGTGTACATCAGCAGGGCGTCGCCCGGTTCGATGCGCCGGTATCCGCGGCTGTAGGTGGCGTTGGCGGTCGGGCCGAGGACGAGCCCGGTCTGGATGAGCGGCGTCACGCTCATGCCGTGAAAGTGGAGCGGGTGCGGATGGCCCGCGTTGACGTACATCAGTGCGCCGTCGTCCTCGATCTCGCCGTAGAAGAGCGACACGAAGCGCGTCGTCAGGCGCGACTCGTGGATGATGCGGTTCAACCTCTCGACCGTGCGCACGATCTTGAAGTCGCGCTCCACCGCCATGCGGAGGCCCGTGTAGACGTCGCGCACCTGGAGAGCTGCGGGAAGCCCGTGCCCCGAGGCATCGGCGATCGCCACCCCGAGAAGGCGTTCGGAGACGTTGATGAAGTCGAAGTAGTCGCCGCCGACGAGCTCCGCCGGCGTCGTGAAGCCCGCGACCTCGATCGACCCGCGCCGGAGCGCGCGCTTCGGCAAAATCGACATCTGAATCCGGCGCGCCTCCTGGAGGGCCGAGACGTAGCGGTCCTGCCGCAGCTTCTGGTCGACCGCCAGCCGCAGGATGCCGAGCGACGACAGAAGGTCGTCTTCGGGAGCCGCGGGGTCGACCGTGAAGGACAGGATGTACTCGTCGTCGCCCACGGCGATCGCGGCGAAGCGCTCGGCGCCGAGCCGCCGCTCGAGTTCCGCGTCGACGCCGGGTGCCGAAAGGTCCATGACCAGCACGCCCTCGTCGACGACGCGTTCGATCGGAACGTAGTCCTCCGGGATGAAGAGGCCGGGCGGAACGGCCGGGACGTTCCCGAAAGTGCGGACGAGCTCGTACCCGCCGTCGCGGCGGACGTAGAGGCGGCCGCCGCGCACGCCGAGCACTTCGGAGAACTGCTCGATGACGGTCGTGGCCGTCTGCATGATCGTGGACGAGGCATCCGCCATCCGGTCGATCGCCTCGATCGCCTTCTCGACCTTGCGGAAGAGAAACTTGCCCGTTTCGGCCATGGGAGCGCGGATTCTAACCCGGCGCCCCGCGGCGGCCCGCCGGCCGCTGCCACGGCAGCCGGCCGCGCCCCCCGTGGCGCGCGTTGAGCGCCTCGAGGACTCGCTCGAGCTCCTGCCGGCCGGCCTCCGGCGCCAGCGGCGAGACGGAGGGACGCATCCGCGCGGCCCACCGGTCCCAGGACTCGAGGACCTTCGCGTGGCGACCGCTCGCCGTATGCGCCTGTTCGCCGCGCGCGAGAAGGCGCGTCTCGAGCCCCAGCGCCACCGCTCCCGCGGCGCGCGCCTCTCCGTCGCGGTCGATGGACGCGAGGAGATCGCGCGCCTCCGCCGAAAGGTCCTCCATCTGCCAGGGCTCGCGCGCCCGAGCCACCCCGAGCAGCGCCGGCCAGAGCCGCCGATGGACCCACGTGGCCTTGCCCGAGACGAGCTTGACGAGAAGCACGTCGCGGTGCGCGAACAGCGACTCGCCCGTCGCGAAGATCGTGTGGCCCAGCGGATGCCCCCACCACGAGCCCTTCACCGGTCCGCCCGCGACGAGGGCGACGAGGCTCGGCAGCTTCGCGTCGGTCTCGAGCAGCAGCCCGTGGCGCTCGAGCTCGCGCAGTACCCCGGCCGCCTGCCTTTCGACGTTGCCCGTCGCCACGTGCGGAGCCTAACAGCATGGAATCCGCCGGCGTGAAGTATCGGGGCCGGCGCCTGGTTCCGGGCGAGCGGGGGGCCTAGACGGCCGCGGGCGCGCCGCTTCGCAGGGCGGAGCGCTTGCGGTCGTTGACCTGGTCGTCGCGGACCTTGCCGTCCTTGAGTCGCACGATCCGCCGCGCGTGGGCCGCGATGTCTTCTTCGTGCGTCACGACGACGATCGTGTTTCCTCGGGCGTTCAACTCGTCGAAGAGGGCCATGATCTCGGCACCCGTCTGCGAATCGAGGTTGCCCGTGGGCTCGTCGGCCAGGAGGATCGACGGATCGTTGATGAGGGCCCGCGCCACGGCAACGCGCTGACGCTGGCCGCCCGACATTTCGTTCGGCGTGTGGTTCATGCGGTCGCCGAGGCCGACGGCCTTCAGGGCCTTGATCGCCCGCTCGCGGCGCTCCTTGCGCGGCAGCCCGGCGTAGACGAGGGGCAGCTCGACCTGCTGGATGGCGGACGTGCGTGGCAGGAGGTTGAAGGTCTGGAACACGAAGCCGATCTCCTGGTTGCGGATCGCGGCGAGCTCGTCGTCGGTCATGCGCGCGACTTCCTTGCCGTTCAGGACGTAGGAGCCCGAGCTCGGCGTGTCGAGGCAGCCGATCAGGTTCATCAGCGTCGACTTGCCCGAGCCGGAGGGGCCCATGATCGCGACGTACTCGCCGCGCTCGACGCCGAGCGAGACGCCCGAGAGGGCATGGACCTTCTCCTCCCCCATCTCGTAGACCTTCGTGATGTCCCGAATGTCGATCAGCATCAGGCAGGGCCCCTCTCTGGTGTGTCTATACGGATTTCCGGGCGTCCTGTTTCGATGACGGCCCCTCAACCCATCAGGGCCGTCGCGCCCGCCTTCCCGAGGACGTAGAGCGCCCACAGGGTCACGACCAGGGCAGCCACCCGCCCCCGCGAGGCCCTGGCGGCCGCCGAAAGCCCCAGGACGAGCAGCGCCATGGTCCAGAACGAGAAGAGGTCGATCGAGGCCAGGAGCCCATGGGTCACGGAGTCGACCCGGCCGGCGGCGAAGTGGCCGAGGTTGGTCGGGAGCACGTCGCCGATCTTCTGGGGATCGACAGTCGTCCGATTCCAGAGGGCCGCCATCAGGCCGAGCGCGGTCAGCACGCCGGGCAGGAACGCATGCGACGTGATGCCGAGCGACTGCCGGAACTTGACCTCCCATCCGAACGCGTTGCAGGCGCCCCACAGCACGGCGGCGATGATGAACAGCACGACGATCGGCGCGGCCACCGCGATGACGTCCCACAGCCAGGAAATTCGCTGCGCCTGCTCGACGGCCTGATCGACCTGCGCCTCGGAGAGGTGGCGCTCCGCTTTGGCCATCTGGGAGGTCACGACCGCCCTCCAGTCCGTCTTGGAGAGGATGAGCTCGGAGACCGGGAGCGAGAGCCCGGCCGAGATCGCCACCGGCAGCAGCCACGTCGGCTTGCGCGCGATCGCAGCGAACGTGCGGACCGGGGACACGAAGACCCCGACGAGGCGCCCGAGGGCGGAGTCGGAGCCGTCGTTGCCCGAGGGAGCCGCCGGCGCGGCTTCGCTCATCCCGTTACGGCGCGCCCGCGGTCGACCCGAAGCCGAGAGCCTTCTGCACGAACGCGGCCCGCTCCTCGACGGTCTGGGGCGCAGCCATGTCGGGGAGCCCGTCGATCTTCACGTTCTTCCAGTCGAGAATGTCGGCGATCGCCTGATGGTAGGCCGACACGGCCTTCCGATAGAGCGCCAGCGCGTTGAGGTACTTCGACTGCGCGTCGGAGAGCTGGGCCTGAATCTGCGAGACCTCGAAGGACGTCGTCATCCCGTTGTCGTATTTCTTGCGGGCGGCGTCGAGGTTGCGCTCGGCGAGCTCCTGGCCCTTGGCCGCGGCGTCGATCTGCCGGCTTCCGGTCACGATGGCGCGGTGGGCGTTGCGGACGTTGAGCACGATGTCCTGTTCGAGGACCGTGAGAGTGGCCTTCGACGTCTCGAGGTTGTACTGGGCCACGCCCCGCGCTCCCTTCGCCGCGCGGTTCAGGATCGGGTAGGAAAAGACGAGGCCGACGCGCCAGTTCTTGAAGTTCTCGGAAAAGAGCTGATCCGCCGAGTCCCACCAGTTTCCGCGGCCCGTCACGACGGGAGGATTGACGGAGGTGTCGAAGAAGGTGCCGGACAGTCCGTTCTTCCCGTAGCCGGCCACGAGGTCGAGCTGCGGCATGGTCTGGTTTCTCCAGTACTCGTAGCGCAGGACGTCCGAGGCGACGGCGTAGTTCTGCGCCACGATCTCGGGCCGGTGGGAGAGCGCGGTCCGCACGCCCTCCGCGAGATCGAAGGGCTGCCGCTCGACGCTCAGCTGGTCTGTCGGAACGATGCGGTTGGTCGTCGGTGTCTCGGCCTCATAGTTCAGGTCGCGGCGTAGCTGATCCTCGGCGAGGCCGACGACCGCCTCGGCGTTGATGATGTCCTGCTCGGCGGTCGCGATCCCGACCTCGGTCTGCACGATGTCGATCGGCGCGAGCGAGCCCACGTCGATCTTGATCTTCGTGATGCGGTTGAGCTCCTTCGCGATGTCGCGGGCCTCGAGCTTCACGACGAGGTTGGCGCGGGCGTACACGAGGTCCCAGTAGGACTGCTCGACCGAGTTGATGACGGTCTGGACGCTGCGGATGAACGTCTGGTACGACGCGTCGCGGGTGTTGCGCGCGGTATCGATGTTGATCTCGGTGGGGAGGCGCCCGAAGTTGCGCAACAACGGCTGCGAGACGGCCAGCGACAGAGCCGAGGGAAGAGCCGGGTTGACGTTGGCGAAGGAATTGTTCGTCAGGAGGCGCGAGCCGCTCAAGCCGAACTGGACCGTTCCGCCCCAGGGCGTCAGCTGGTTGAGACCGATGTCCGCGTCCCAGTTGTCGTTCTTGAGCACCTCGGCGCCGGCCAGGTTGGAAGAGGTCGGCGTGTCCGTGTGGGACCGCAACACGTTCGTGGTCAACAGCGGGTCGTAGATTCCCATATTCTGAAAGAGGAAGAACTGCGACGCCTCGGCGGCGTTGACCGAGACGTTCAGGTCCTGATTGTTCGCCAGCGCGATCCGGATCGCCTGATCGAGCGAGAGGGGCAGGCCCTCGGCCCCGACCGGCGGCACGGCCTCGGGCATTCGCTGACCGGGTTGTGCGCTGACGACGGCGGGCTCCGTCTGGGCCGGCAGCGTTCCGGTCGTCGCGATGAGGAGGCCGGCCGCGGCGGCCGCACCGAGTCCCCGGAACCTCAACGAGCTCTTCATGCCATGACTCCTTTGTCACCCCAATTTACGCATCGGGCTGGCGAATGTTTCGGTAAGTCCTCATATCACGGCAGTTCGCCGGGAAAAAAGCACGCCACGCGGCGCCCCGGAGCGACTTGCGCCAGCGCCGGGCGCTCCTCCCGGCAGCGGTCCCGTGCGATGGGGCAACGGGGGTGAAAGGGACAGCCGGGCGGCGGCTGCCCCGCGGACGGAGGCTCGCCGGCGACCGCGAGGCGCGGGCGCGTCGCCGCCGGGTCGGGATCGGGGGCCGCCGCGACGAGGGCCGCCGTGTAGGGATGCAGAGGACGGGCGGTCAGCTCCGCAGCGGGCGCGTCTTCGACGATCCGGCCGAGGTAGAGGACGGAGATTCGATCCGCCAGCCGCGCGACCACCGCGAGGTCGTGAGAGATGAAGAGGTACGAAAGCCCGGACTGCTCGCGCAAGTCGATCAACAGGTTGACGATCTGCGCCGCCACCGAGACGTCGAGCGCGGAGACCGGCTCGTCGCAGACGACGAGGCGCGGCCCCGTAGCGAGCGCACGCGCGATGGCGACGCGCTGGCGCTGGCCGCCCGAGAGCTCCGACGGGAACCGCGACGCGACCGCTGCCGACAATCCCACGTCGGCGAGCAGTGCGCCGACGCGCGCCGCCAGTGCTCTGCCCCGCGCGAGCCTCTGCACCCGAAGGGGCTCGGCGACCTGGTCGCCCACCCGCATCCTCGGATTCAGAGAGGACTGCGGGTCCTGGAATACGACCTGCAGCTCGCGGCGCCGGCGGCGGAGCTCGCGTCCCTCGAGGGCGAGCCAGTCCGTGCCGCCGAAGAGAATCCGGCCGGCGTCCGGCTCGAGCAGGCGCGCGACGATGCGGCCGGCCGTCGTCTTCCCGCTGCCCGATTCGCCCACGAGGCCGAGCGTCTGCCCCGCCTCGATTCGGAAGTCCACGCCCCGCAGAGCCGGGAATGATCCGCGGTCGCTCCCGAAGACTCCGCGGCGGATCGCGAACCGCTTCTCGAGGCCCTCGGCGGAAAGGAGCGCCTCGTTCACGGCTTCGCCGCGGCGCGCGGGCCGACCTCGTGAAGAAAGCAACGGGCCCGCCCGGTCGCGGTCGCGTAGAGCTCGGGCTCCCGGGTCTCGCAGGGATCGAAGCGGTCCGCGCAGCGCGGGGCGAACGCGCAGCCCGATGTCCGGCGCTCCGCCAGATCCGGCAGGGCTCCCGGGATCACCTCGTAACGCTCGCCGGCCCGCCGGGCGACCGCCGCGAGGCGCGGCACCGAACGCAGCAGCCCGCGCGTGTAGGGGTGCTGGGGCGCCCGAAAAAGGTCCTCGGTCGACGCTTCCTCCACGATGTGCCCCGCATACACGACCAGGATGCGGTCGCAGTGCCGCGCGACCAGGCCGAGGTCGTGCGTGATGAGCAGCACGGTCAGCCCGCGCTCCCGGCGAAGGCGGTCGAGCAGGTCCAGGATTTCCAGGGCCACGGTGGCGTCGAGGGATGCCGTGGGCTCGTCGGCGAGCAGGAGCTTCGGGCCGGCGGCGAGAACGGAAGCCAGGTGCGCCCGCTGCCGAAGCCCGCCCGAGAGCCGATGCGGGTACTCGCCCAGTCCGCCTTCGGGATCGGGGAAGGCGACATCCGCCAGCGCCGCCCGGGCCAGCTCCCGCGCGCGCGACCTCGTCACGCGGGAGTGGAGGCGGATCGACTCTTCGATCTCGGCGCCGATGGTCCGCACCGGATCGAGGGCCGCCGCCGGTTCCTGGAAGACCATCCCGATCTCGGCCCCGCGCAAAGCCTGCCACTGCTTTTCGGAGAGGCCCGCGAGCTCGCGCCCGCGGTAGACCATCCGGCCGCTCACGCGCGCTCCCGGCGGAGAGAGGCCCAGAATGGCGCGCGCGAGCTGCGTCTTCCCGCTGCCGCTCTCGCCCACGACCGCCACGGACTCGCCCTCGAAGAGCTCGAAGCGCACGCCGTCGACGGCGGGAAGCATCTGCCCGCCCACCGGAAGCTCGACGCGGAGACCCTCGACCTGCAGAAGGGCTGCCCCGGGAGTGACGGCGGGCCGCGAGTTCAGAGGGTCACCCGCCACGAAACACTCAGTCGGTCTTCCGCACGGCCTCGAGATCGCGGACGCGCTGGACGACGTCCCGGTAGTTCGCGTTCAGACCGTAGACCTCCTGGAAGGTCTTGTAGGCCATGTCCGTCTCACCCGTGTCCTGGTAGACGGCGGCGAGATCGTAGAGCATGCCGGCCGTCTCCGGCTCCCCGATGGCCGGAGTCTCGAGCCCCTTGCGGAACCACTTGATCGCGAGCTGCGGCATCCCCTTTTCGAGGAAGCAATGTCCGAGCATGCTGCAGCACTCGACCGTCCGCCCGGGATCCTTGCTCGCCAGCTGAAACTCGCCGATGGCTTCGTCGACGAGACCCATCTCCTTGTACGCGATGCCCAGGTTGTAGTGCGTTTCGTAGTCCTCGGCGGAGAGCTGCTGCTCCACGCCTTTCTTGAACTCCCGGAAAATCTCCTCGAGCGACACCTCGCCCTGCGGCGTCGAGATCTCACCGGGCTCCTCGCTCACCGCCTCCTCGCCGAGCTCCTTCTCGAGCTCCTCGGCGAGATTGAAGAACTTCTGCTCGTCGGCGAAGAGGTTGGCGTCGTCGACGATCGGCAGCTCGCTGGACTCGGCCGCGGGGCTGTCGCCCGCCCGCTGCATCTCGTCTTCGAGGAGATTGCCGAGCTGCTCGTACGAAACGAACTCCGAGTCCGCCGACGCCTCGGGCTCGGGCGTGGCCAGCCGCTCGAACGCGGGCGGGGCCCCGGGCGCTTCGCCCTCGCCGAAGTCGATCCCGTCGTCGGGAAGCGGAGCGGGCGCCGCGCCGGCCGGCGGAGAAGCGGGATGCCCGATGTCGAATTCCTCGAACTCGACGTCGGGGGCCGCAGCGGGCGCCGCGGGCGCGGGCGCGATCGCGGGCTCGACCTCGGTGGCCGCCGCCAGGCCCGCCAGGGCGAGCACGCGGGCCGCGAGCGCCGGACTGCCGGACTCCCGGTAGGCCACCGCCAGCGCGTCGGCCTCGCGGGGAAGGGCCGGATTCTTCGACTCGGCCAGCAGCTCCACCAGCCTCTCTCGCGCTTTCAGGAGGTCCGGCCGCCGGCGCACGAGGGAAAAGAGACGCTCGATCGCCTTGTCGACGAGCCCGTACTTGGCGAAAACCTCGGCCTCGACGATGAGGGTCTCGATCTGCTGGTCATCGATCGGGGCGCCTTCGCTCGCGAGCGGCGCAGGCGCCTCGAGAGGTCCCGGGCCGGGCGCCGGCCGGTTCCGTCTCGCCCGTCGAATCCGGTGCCGAGTCGAAATCGATCGACGGCACCTTCGGCTGCGGCGCATGGACGGAGCCGGAATCCTCGAGGTCGATCACGAGCTCCTGGTATTCGGGCGCTCCCTCGGCCGGGCTCGCGGCGGGCGGCTCGGGCGCCGGCGGCGCAACGTCCGTCGCGGAGCCGATGTCCTTCAACTTCGCGGCCGCTTCGACGTTGGCGGGGTTGGCTTCCTGCGCGCGGCGATAGTGCTCGAGCGCCGTGGCGGGGTCCTGGCGCTTCTCGGCCGCTTCGCCGAGAGAGACGTGGACCTTCGCCAGGGCCGGCCGGTTGCCTTCGGCCTCGTGCACGCGGGCGAGCTTCTCGAGGGCCGCGGCGTTGCCGGCGTCGGCCGCGAGGACCGGCTCGAGCAGCTCCGCCGCGCGCGCAAACTCGCGGCGGCCGATGGCCGCTTCCACGGCCGGGCCAATCACGGACGCGGCCCGGTCGAAGGCCTGCTCCTGGACGCGCAGCTTGCAGAGGAAGACCCGCGGCGCTTCGGCGTCGACGTCGAGCTGGAGGGCCTGCTCGGCGGTCCGCACCGCCTCGGCGCGCTGGCCCATCTCGAGCTGCGCCTCGGCGAAGAGCGCGAGGCTCTCGGCGGTGCGCGGGGCGGCCTTGAGGACCGCCATCGCCGCTTCGGTGTTGTTCTGCGCGAGCAGGGACCGCACCAGGTTCTTCTGCGACTCGACGTCGTCGGGCGAGAGTTCGAGTGCCTTCTGGAAGACTTGCGCGGCTTCGTCGTGGGCCCCGCGCTTCAAGAGCATCGAGCCGATCAGGCCGTACTGCATGACGGCCTGGTCCTTCTGATTGGAGGCGCGGTACAGGTCCGCGAGGCGAACCTGGATCCGCATGTCGGCGGGATCGATCGCGGCCATCTTCTTGTAGACGGAGATCGCGTCGGAGACCCGGTTGTTCTTCTGATAGTGGTCCGCCAGGACCTGGTACTGGCTGCGCGCGTCCTGGACGAGGCCCTGCTTGTGGTAGAGGTCCGCGAGCTTGTCGTAGACCTCGAGCTGCGCCGGGTCGATCTTGTTGATCTTCTTGAAGATCGCGATCGCCTTGAGGAAGAACCCGTCCCGGGAGTAGAAGTCGGCGATCCGGGTGAAATAGGGGATCGAGTCCGCCGGACGGTTCATCCGGACGTAGAGGTCCCCCACTTTGTTGAGCGTCGAAATGTCCTTGGGGTTCTCCTCGAGGACGCGCAGGTACTCCTTGAGCGCCTGGTCGAGCTTGCCTCGGGCTAGGAGCTTCTCGGCGGACTGGAGGACCTGTTCGCGGTTGACCGCCATTGTTCGAGGTTGATTCTAACCGCGACGGCGCGCCGCACGCCCGCCGATCGCCGCTTCCCACGGCTCGGGCACGACGCCGCGATAGGTCAGGCGGTGCTCGACACACGGCCCGCAGCGCCGCAGGGCCTCCCAGTGCTCGGGGGTTCCGTAGCCCTTGTGCTGTTCGAACCCGTAGGCCGGGTGGCGGAGAGCCAGTGCGTCGAGCAGGCTGTCGCGATGCACCTTGGCGACGATCGAGGCCGCGGCGATCGACGCGGAGAGCGCGTCGCCGTGAACGATGGGGATCTGGGGGATGCGAATCCCCGGAACCGACACCGCGTCGACGAGCAGGATCTCGGGAGCGGCGGCGAGGGCCAGGACCGCGAGTCGCATCGCCTGCAGACTCGCCCGGAGGATGTCGCCGGAATCGATGTCCCTGGCCGAGACCACGCCGACGCCGACCGCGAGAGCCCGGCGCCGGATTTCGGGAGCGAGCCGCTCGCGGGCCTCCGCGTCGAGCTTCTTGGAGTCGTCGATGCCCGGCAGCAGGCATCCCGGCGGCAACAAGACTGCCGCCGCGACGACGGGGCCGGCGAGCGATCCCCGTCCGGCCTCGTCGACGCCGGCGATCCGCCGGAACCCGCGCCGGGCGAGCTCCGACTCCACGCGGGTGAGATCGCGCAGGCGACCCAGCTCCGCGAACAGTGCGGCGAGCGGGTCGGGCGTCACGTCCTGGAGGGAAGACCTAGGACTGTTCGGTCTGCTTCTCGTCGATGCGCGCGGCCTTGCCCTTGCGCTCCCGGAGGTAGTAGAGCTTGGCTCGGCGCACGGCGCCCTGGCGCTCCACGTCGATCTTGTCGATGATCGGCGAGTGGAGCGGGAAGATGCGCTCCACGCCGATCCCGCCCGAGATCTTGCGGACGGTGAAGGTCTCGCGCGCTCCTCCGCCCCGGCGGGCGATCACGACGCCCGCGAAGAGCTGGATGCGCTCCTTTTCGCCCTCGCGCACCTTCACGTGCACGCGGACGCTGTCGCCAGGGGAAAAGGCCGGAACGCCGCTCTTGAGCGACGGCTTTTCGATTTCGAGCAGAAGATCGGTCATGACAAGGCTCTCCCAAGTGAAGCACGAAAGCTTACGGAAACGGCGAATTCTAATCGAAGGGGGCCCCTCCGGGCAACCCGGCCTCAGTCCCCCCGTTCGCCTGGCTCCTCCGGCCGCCGCAGGAGCAAGTCCGGCCGGCGCCGGAGCGTCCGCTCGAGGGCCCGCGCCCGCCGAAACGCCACGATGCGTTGGTGGTCGCCCGACAGCAGGACCTCCGGCACTTCGAGGCCGCGGAACTCCCGGGGGCGAGTGTAGTGGGGGTAGTCCAGCCGCTCGCGCAGGAAGGACTCGTTCTCGAGCGATTCCGCCGCCCCGACGACACCCGGCAGGAGACGCGAAACGGCCTCCGTCAGGGCCAGCGCCGCCGCCTCGCCGCCCGGCAGGATGAAGTCCCCGAGCGAAATCTCCTCGTCGTACAGCCCCAGATCGCGCACGCGCTCGTCGATGCCCTCGTACCTCCCGCAGACGAGCAGGAGTCGCTCGCGCCGCGCCAGATGGGCGGCCCGATCGTGGTCGAGCGGGGCGCCCTCCGGGGCCATCAGCACGGTCCATGCCCGCGGCAGCCCGGGAGGCTCGCGCCGGGCCTCGATCGCGGCGGCGACCACGGGCGCCATCATGACCATCCCGGCGCCTCCGCCGTAGGGCTCGTCGTCGACCTTGCGGTGACGATCCTGGGCGAAGCCCCGCAGGTCCGTGGCCTTCACCTCGACGAGTCCAGCGGCGATCGCCTTGCCGAGAAGGCTCTCCTGGAGGGGAGAGGCGAAGTAGCCCGGGAAGATGGTCAGGATCTCGATCTGCATGGGCCGGCGCAAACGCAGCGCTATAGTCTCACGCGCTCGAGGCTCGAGGTCCCGCCGACGGACGCCCTCGACTTCGGCGGTTCTAGAGGTCGGCCTTCGTGGGCCGGCTCTCGGCCAGATCCAGAAGGCCCGCCGGCGGGTCGAGAACGATACGGCGGTTGCGGCGGTCGACCGCGATGACGATCCCCTCCACGAACGGAACGAGCGCGACCTGGCCCGGGCGAGTCTCGACCGAAAGCAGCGGTCCGGCCGGAGTGGCCTCGAGCCCGGCCGCATCGCCCAGCTTGCGGCCCCGCGCGTCCTCGCAGGTCCAGCCCCGGATCTCGTGGTCGTAGAAGAATCCGGGCGGTGCGGGAAAGGCCTCCGCGGCCGCCACACAGAGGTCGCCGCCCGAGAGCGGGCGCGCGTCCTCCACGCTTTCGACGCCCTGGAATGCGAGCAGGAGGCGCCTCCCGTGGGGCCGCACGCCCGAAAGCGTGAGCGAACGCTGTTCGCTCCCCCGCTTCCACACGACGACGGCGCCCGGCGCGAAGCGCTCGGGGAAGTCGGTCCGCACCGACGCCGAGACTTCGCCTGACAGACCATGGGGGCGCTCGACGCGGCCGACGACGAGAACTTCGGGAAGGTTCGGCATCGCGCCCGGCGGCTCGCCGCGCGAGCTAGTCGCGGACGCGGATCAGGACCTTCTTGCCGCGCGCCGTGGCTGCGGCGGAGACGAAGCCGCGCAGGGCGCGAATCGTTCGGCCCTCGCGGCCGATCAGCCGCCCGCGGTCCGCTTCCGGCACGTCGATGTCGTAGACCGAGGTGCGGCCATCGAAGGTTTCGGTCACCCGCGTCTCGTCCGGACGATCGGAGAGGCGGCGCACGACGGTTTCGACGAGGCGCTTCATGCGATCAGGCCGCTGGAGCCGGGACCGTCTCGGGCCGCTCGAACAGCGACTGGACGGTCGGCGACAGGGTCGCGCCCTTCCCGATCCAGACCCGAGCACGCTCGCGGTTGAAGGAGAGGGCCGGAGGGTTCACCACAGGGTCGTACGAGCCGAGCTCTTCGAGCACCTCGGCCCGCGCGGTCCGGCGCGAGTCGGAGACGACGATGCGGTAGTAAGGACGGTTGCGGGCGCCCATGCGGCGCAGTCGGATCTTGAGCATGTTCAGTTCCTTCTTGGCCTATTCAAAAGCGGGGCATTCTACACCAGGAACCCCGGGCGGGTCCCGCCGTACCGGCTCACTGACCCCTCGGCAGGGCCAGCTTCGACAGGTCCAGGCCCCGGACTCCCTTCCGGGCCGTTCGCATCAGGCGGCGCATCTGCTGATACTGCTTGAGCAGCCGGTTGATCTCGGCCACCGAGGTGCCCGAGCCCCCTGCGATCCGCTTCTTCCGGCTCCCGTTCAGGACCTGGGGAAACCGGCGCTCCTCGGCGGTCATCGAGTCGATCATGGCGGTGACCCGAACGAGGGCCTTCTCGTCGACGCTTTCCGGCTGCCGGAGGGCCTTGAAGGCTCCCGCCTTCGGCAGCAGGTCCAGCAGCCCCTCGAGGGGTCCCATCTTCTTCATCGACGCGAGCTGGTCCCGAAGGTCCTCCAGCGTGAAATCGCCGGTGGCCGTCTTCGCGGCCAGCTTCTGCGCCGCGGCGGCATCGACCGACGCCTCGACCTTTTCGATCAGCGTCAGCATGTCGCCGAGGCCCAGGATCCGCGAGGCCATGCGGTCCGGGTGGAAGGGCTCGAAATCCTCGGGCTTCTCGCCGACACCGACGAACTTGATGGGCTTGCCCGTCGTCGTCACCACCGTCAGGGCGGCTCCGCCGCGCGCGTCGCCATCGGTCTTGGTCAGGATGATCCCCGTCAACGGAAGGGCCTCCGCGAATCCGGCGGCCGAGCGCACGGCGTCCTGCCCCGTCATGGCGTCGGCCACGAAGAGAATCTCCTGCGGCTCGACCGCGGCCGCGACCGCCTGGATCTGGCGCATCAGCTCGTCGTCGACGTGGAGGCGTCCGGCCGTATCGACGATGACCGTGTCCCGGCCGGTCTGGCGCGCCTCGCGGACTCCTTCGCGCGCGACCTCCACGGGATCCGTCCGGCCGCCCGGCTCGAAGACCGGGACGCCGATCTGACGGCCCAGCGTCACCAGCTGAGCGACGGCGGCCGGGCGCGCCAGGTCCGCGGCGACCACGAGCGGATACCGGCCGCGCGTCTTCAGGTGCCGCGCGAGCTTGGCGGCCGAGGTCGTCTTGCCCGATCCCTGAAGGCCAACGAGAGCGATGACCGCCGGTTTTCCCGTCAGGTCGAGCTCCGCCGCCTCTCCGCCCAGGAGCGCCATCAGCTCGTCGCGAACGATCCGCGTGACCTCCTGTGCCGGCGACAGCTGCTGGGTCACTTTGGCCCCGACGGCCGCCTCCTTGACCTTTTCGGTGAATCGCTTGACGACCGGGAGGGCCACGTCGGCCTCGAGGAGCGAGAGCCGGATCTGACGAAGGGCCTGCTCGAGGTGGTACTCGGTCAGGTGCCCCTCGCCCCGGAGCTCCTTGAAAACCCCCTGCATTCTCTCGGCCAGGCCCTCGAACACCCTGTAACCTCCGTTCGAACCAGTCACCAGCGCAGCGCCGGCGCCCGCACGCCGAGGATAGCCGAGCGGCCCCGGCGAGTCGAAGGCGCAATTCCAAGTTGACAGCAGCCGCCGTTCCGGTATCATTCCGCGCTGATTTTCGTCGGGGATTTTTTTGCGCTCCGAAGGAGCGTCTGCGCTAACAGAGAAGGAGATGAGGGATATGAAGAAGGTTCTGACCCTGGGTTTTGCGGCCGTGGCGGCGATGGCGCTCACTACCGGCTGCCAGAAGAAAGAGGCAGCCGCCCCCGAGGCCGCGCCGGCAGCGGAAGCCCCGGCGGTCGTCGAGGAGACCGGCACCGCGGCCACGACCTCGACCGAGACCACGACGACGACCACGTCGACCGAGACCGCTCCGGCCACGACGACGCCCGCCGCTCACTGAGTCTCCCGCAAGCTCGATCCATCGAGGCCCCCGCGAGGGGGCCTTTCTTTTTCCGGCGGGTTTCCGCGGCGGGCTAAACTCGGTTCGGTGTTTCCCGTTTGGGCGGAGCTCCTTCTTCTCGCCGCCGCGGTGTATGCGGCCGAGCGGGCGTGGCGGCTTCGACGCCGCGTCGGGCAGCTCGAGGGCCGCCTCCAGGCGCGCGAGCGCGAATCGCACTTCCTCGGCGAGTCCCCCGACCCCCGGATGATCCTCCAGCACGCCTTCCGCGCCGCCTCGGAGATCCTGCCTCTGACGAAATTCGTTCTGTATCGAGTCGACTCCGATGAGTGCATCACGGAGGTCTGGACCCTTCCCGCCCCGCAGGAGGGGGTCGAGAGGCGTCCGGAGCGCGACACCCGGCACCCACAGCTCGGCCAGCGCGTCGATTCGCGCGCCGTCGAGCTCAAGTTCGCCGCGACCGAGACCGATCGCTCCTTCGCCCCGATCCATCTGCTGCCCGGCGCGGAGCCCACGCAGGTCCTGCACCTGCCGCTCTATTCCGGCGACACTCTCGTCGCCTATCTCATCCTCGCCTCCTCTCGTCCGATCGACGAAGCCCGCAAGGCGGAAATCCGCGCTCTGCTCGCACCGCTGACCGCATCGCTCCACGCTTCCCGCAACTGGCAGATCGCGGTGACCGACGAGCTCTCCGGACTCTTCTCCCGCCGTTACTTCGAAACGCGCTTCGGCGAAGAGTGGGCGCGCCACCGGCGCTACGGTGCGCCCCTCTCGGTCGCGCTCTTCGACCTGGACCATTTCAAACGCTTGAACGACACGCTCGGCCACCGGGCGGGCGACATGGCGATTCGGAGGTTCGGCGAAATTCTGCGCGCGGCCGTCCGCTCGACCGATCTCGCCTGCCGCTACGGAGGCGAGGAATTCGCCGTCGTGTTCCCCGAGACCGCCGCGCGCTCGGCGCTCGCCGTCGCCGACCGCGTCCGGCGCAACGTCGAGCGGGAGCCCTTTGCCGCCGAGCGGCCATTTCGCGTCACCGTGTCGGCCGGGGTCGCCGACACGCACGACCTGTCGGGCGAGGACCGGCACGAGCTTCTCGTGCGCGCCGACAAGGCCCTCTACTTTGCCAAGGACACGGGCCGAAATCGCGCCCGCCTCTACTCGGCCCGGAGCCGCGCCGTCGCTTCCCGCCTCTAGCGCAGGAGACGGCCGAGCCGGCGCAGGAGCCGGCCGAGGAAGCCCGGAAGCCGGAGGCGGAGCGACGGCGTCAACAGGCTCGCGAGCACGTCGGCCTCGGCTCTCGCCCACCGGACGTCGCCGGGCCTCACGCCCAGCTCCCCGAGAATGCGGCCGCGCTCCTGCGCCAGGCGCCGCAATGGATCGGCGCCGCCGGTCACGCGAGCCCCGCGGCCGCGAGCAGCTTGTCGACCGGCTCGTCCCAGGTCAGTCGGGCGGCGCGGCGCCTCCCCGCCTCTCCCATCGCCGTGAGCGCGTCGAGCCGCGACCACGCCAGGCGCAGCGCCACGCCCAGGGCTTCGGGCCGCGGCGCCACGACGAGCCCGGTCTCGCCGTCGCGGACGAACTCGAGCGGCCCGCCCGCGTCCTCCGTCGTCAGGACCGGCTTGCCGGAGAGGTGCGCCTCGAGCGGGACGTAACCCAGATCCTCCCCGGAGGCCGTCACCGCGACCAGCCGCGCGTCCGCATAGAGGCTCAGGAGGGTCTCGTCGTCGACGGCGGAAAGGAAGCGGACCCGCGCCTCGAGACCGAGCTCGGCGGCGCGCCGCTGCAGCCGCCCTTCCTCGGGACCGCGCCCGAGGAAGACCGCCCGCGCCTCGGGAGCGTGCGGCAGGGCTTCGAGCAGCAGGGCCGGCCGCTTCCAGGCGTCCAGCCTCCCGATCCAGAGGACCGAGTCGCCGAACGGCCCGCTCCGATATCGCCCTGCCAGCGGCGGCGGATGATAGAGCGGCTCGGATCGGATGCCGTTGAAGCGCAGGAGCCGGGCGGCCACCGTCTGCGAATTCGCGAAGATCTTCCGCGCCTCCGACAGGCCCACCCGGTCGATCTCGGCGATCACCTCGCGCGTCCGGCGATCCTCGGGCGAAGAGGTCAGGTCCGAGAACGGCGTGCCGAACTGGTCGTAGGCCTGCCGGTACTGGTGAATGAGCCAGACGAGCTTGTTGGGGTGCCGAACGGCGTAGCTCGGAAAGCGCGTCGCGATCACGGCGTCCACCGGCCCTCCCCCGGCCTCGGTGAAGTCGAGACTGCGCCAGGCGGCGGCGCTCCGGACGAGATCGAAGCGCTCCCGCTCCACCAGAGGCAGCGTGACGAGGTCGGCCTCGACGCCGCGCCGCACGAGCTCCTCGGTCAATCGCTGCACGTGGCGCTCGGCTCCGCCCCGCGCGAAGGGCGTCTGTACGGCGAGGACGAGGACCCGCCGCGCCTTCACGCCGGGATCGGCACGCGGCCGATGAGCGCGTAGTCCTGGGGCCCGAACAGGAGCGCGTTGAGGCGCTTCTCGTTCTCCGACCTCTCCTCGAGCCGCTCGGAGGCGGGCAGAGGCGACCGGTACTCGATGCGCAGATCCGCGAATCCGGCCGCCTCGGCGAGAAAACGCAGCGCCTGCGCCGGGACCGGGCGGACATGCGTCGGGTCGAGGTAGAACGCGCGCAGCGCCGACAGCGAGTCGGCGTTGATCGTTTCGGCGATGACGACGCCTCCCGGTGCGAGCGCGCGCCGCGCCTCCTGCAGGAAGCGGAAGATCCCTTCGGGAGGCCAGTGCTCGACCACCTGGAACGCCACGACGGCCCCGAGTCTCCCGGAAGGCCGTCGTCCGAGGAGCTCGAGCGCGTCGCCCGACTCGACCTCGAGGCCCGCCCTTCGGCAGGAGTCGACGGAGACCGGGTTGGACTCGACGCCGCTGCCCGGAATGCCGGCGGCCTTCAGCATCCCGAGAAACTCGCCCCGGCCGCACCCGACGTCGAGCACGGGTCCGGGCAGGCCCTTCAGGAAGTCGAGGTAAAAGCGCTGGCTGCGAGCGATCTCGACCGGGCTCCCGCGAAACCGCTCCTCGAAGAGCGCGTACACGCCGGCGGGGATCGCCGGGAGCGCCGACGCGGCCGGTCGCGCGGGACCCGGCCTGGCGGCGCCGCTCGACTCGACGAGCGTCAGGCGGGATTCCTGAATGCCGGCGCGCCGGGCGAGCTCGTCGAGTCCGCGCGAGGACTCGGCGCGAAGGCGATCCAGGCCGTCGGCCAGACCGGACGCGGCGGCGAGCGACAACGAGTTGAAGGAAGACTGATTGCGCCACAGAAAGCGAAGACCGCGGATGGCCAGTCGCTTGAGGACCGCCAGGGGAGCATCGTCCGGAACCGCCGGGGTCAGGACGTCCTCGGCGCGCGAAAGCGCCGCCCGCGCGCCTTCGCTCGCCGCATCCCCCCGCGACGCGGTGGACGCGGCCGAAGGAGCGGCCTCCGCGATCGCGGCACGGACCTCCTCTGCGAGCACGCGTTTCAGGTCTTTCGGCGAATCCATGGGGAATCCGGTCGAGGATAAGGCAAATCGCGGCTAGAATCCCCGCCCGCATGCGATACCGACACGTTCCCCGCGCCGCCCTGTTCGGCCTCGCCGCCTGCGCCGCCTTCGGCATTCTCGCGCAGGAGGCTACGCCCGTTCCGCCCGCCGCGCCGGCGGCGACGCTTCTGCAGCCGGGCGAGGAGCCGTTCCTCGCCAACCTGCGCCAGCTGACCTTCGCCGGCCAGAACGCCGAGGCGTACTGGTCGGCCGACGGGGCCCGCCTCATCTTCCAGTCCGACGAGGGCACGCTGCCCTGCGACCAGATCTTCACGATGAAGGCCGACGGGTCCGAGCGCCGCCGGGTCTCCAACGGCGAGGGCAAGACGACCTGTTCGTACTTCTTCCCGGACGGCGAGCGCATCGTCTACGCGTCGACCTTCCGCGCCGGCCCGGCCTGCCCGCCGCGGCCCGACCGCTCCCGCGGCTACGTCTGGGCTCTGGACGACTACGACATCTACGGCGCTCGCTCCGACGGAAGCGGCGTCCGTCCCCTCTTCGCGTCCCCCGCCTACGACGCCGAGGCCACGATCTCCCCCGACGGCTCGACGATCGTGTTCACCTCCGCGCGCGACGGCGACCTCGAGATCTACACCATGAAGGCGGACGGCTCGGGCGTGCGGCGGCTGACGAACGCGCCCGGCTACGACGGCGGGCCCTTCTTCTCGGAGGATGGGAAGAAGATCGTCTACCGCGCCGACCACCCGAAGACCGCGGAAGGCCTCGCGCTCTTCCGCGAGAACCTCGCGCGCCACGTCTATGCCCCGCGCGGCCTCGAGATTCGCGTCATGAACGCCGACGGCTCCCACGACCACGCCGTGACGTCCAACGGCGCCGCGAACTTCGCGCCCTTCTTCCTGCCCGGGGGCCGCGAGATCATCTTCTCCTCCAACCTCGGGGACCCGAAGGGCCGGGAGTTCGAGCTCTATCTCATCCGGGAAGACGGAACGAACCTCACGCAGGTCACCCACAGCCCGGACTTCGACGGATTCCCCATGCTGACGCGCGACGGCAAGCGGCTCGTGTTCGCGTCCAACCGTAACGGGTCGAAGCCGCACGAAACCAACATCTTCGTCGCCGACTGGGTCCGGAAGTAGCGCTCAGACGGCGGGCGGGGGCGCCGGCGCCGCGGCCTGGAGGGCCCGGTCCTCCTCGGCGAACTCGATCAGCGCCAGAACGAGGGCCAGGAACACGGGACCCAGGAAGAGCCCGACGAGCCCGAATGCCGCGATCCCGCCGATCACGCCGAAGAACGCGGTGAGGGTCCCGATCTGCGCCCGGCCCGAAACGAGGGCCGGCCGCAGGAAGTTGTCGGCGCTGCCGGCGACGACGACCCCCCACACGAGCATGAAGACCGTCTTCCAGACGACGCCCATCGCCAGGAGGTAGAGGCAGGCCGGCGCGACCACGAGCGCGGTCCCGACGAAGGGAACGAACGAAGCGATGAACGCGAGGCTGCCGAAGACGACCGGGGAGGGAAGGCCCGTGATCCAGAAGGCGATGCCGATGAGGACTCCCTGAGCGACGGCGGTCACCAGCGTTCCAAAGACCACTGCGCGCGTCACTTCGCCGAGGTGGCGAACGAGCCGCTCCTTCTTCTTCTGGTCCATCGGGACGAGGTGGATCACGCGGGCCGCCATCGCGTCCCCGTCGCGGAAGAAGAAAAACAGAACGAAGAGCATCAGGGACAAGCTGCCAAAAACCCCGAAGGCCCCGACCACGAAATCTCCGCTATGCGAGAGCAGGAACTGGAGAACCGACTGCAGCGTGCGGATCAACCAGTCCTGAATCTGCGCGGCGGAGGCCGGAACGCGATCGTCGACCCACTTCACGGCCTCCCCGAAGATCGGGATCTGCGTCAGGTCCTGCGCGCCGTGGATCTGGTACTGGCTCGCCAGGTGCGTCAGCCGCTGCCCGAGCTCGACGGCCTGTCCGCCGAACGCGGCCGCCAGCAACACCCCGGGAAGAACGAGGCCCAGAACGACACCCAGAGTCAGCAGGCTCGCGGCGAGGCCGCGTCGGTCCCGGACCGCGCGCCGCACCCGCCGCACGACCGGGAAGAGCAGAAACGCGATCAGCAGCGCCCAGACGATGGGGCCGTAGAACGGCCGGAAGAGCAGGAAGAGCGCGTACGCGAGGAGCGCGACGACCGCGAGGCCGAAGACTCTCGTGGCGAAACGGTCGGCGGGCATCGTCCGACCGGATGCTAGCATCGTCGCGTTGAGCGCCGAGACCCCGCCGGACCGGCTTCTCGCCGCGCGCGTCCTGCGCGAGGAGGCGATCGCGGCGGGCTTCGCCCGGGTCGGCATCGCCCGGGCGCAGGAGTCCCCGGGGCGCCGCCGTTTCGAAGCCTGGATCGACGCCGGGCTTCACGCCGGGATGACCTACCTCGAAGAAACCCGCCGAACCCGCGTCTCGCCGGAGGGGCTGCTGCCGGGCGCCCGCTCGGTGTTGTGCCTCGCCGCGCCCCATTCCGCCGCACCCTGGGTCGCGGCCGACGGCTCGCGATTCGCCCGGTATGCCCGTGGAGACGACTACCACGCCACGCTGCGCGAGCGCGCGCTGGCCGCCCTCGGACGGGCCCGCGAGCGGATCGGCACCGCCTGGAGCTTCCGCGTTTGCGTCGACTCGACTCCGATCGCCGAGCGGGCATTCGCCGCGGCGGCGGGTCTGGGCTGGATCGGAAAGAACGGCTGCCTGATCGACCCGGAGCACGGCTCGTATCTGCTGCTGGCCGAGGTCCTGCTCGACCTCGATCTTCCTGCGGACGCGCCCGCGGCCGAGCGGTGCGGAACCTGCACGCGGTGCCTGGATGCCTGCCCCACCGGCGCCTTCGTCGAGCCCGGCCTCCTCGATGCCGGCCGCTGCCTCGCCTACTGGACGATCGAGCACCGCGGCCCGATTCCCGACACGTGGAAGGCCGCGCTCGGAGACCACGTGTTCGGCTGCGACGTCTGCCAGGAAGTCTGCCCTTGGAACGCGCCTCTCGAGCTCGCGGCGGCCGCCTCGCCTCCCCCTCCCACCCGCGCCGAGATCCTCGCCATGGGACGGGGCGCCTGGGAGCGACGCTTCGCCCGGACCGCGGTCACGCGGCCGGCGCGCCGGGGACTCCAGCGCAACGCGGCGGCCTCGGCGGGAGCGCGCGCGGATGCCGCGTTCGTCCGCGGTCCTCCGGGACGCCTCGCGGGTGGAGGAGCCCGGTCTGGCCGACGCCGCGCGCTGGGCGCTCGACCGGATGGGCCGGCTTCCCCTGTAAGATCGCGGCTCGATTCGAAAGGACGCGACCCATGGATCCGCAGATCCCCCTCTATGCCCTGGCCTTCGGTCTCTCGACGCTGGCGTCGGGTTTCTTCGCCGGCTCGGAGACGGCCCTCGTCTCGCTCGGGCGCATCGACCTCCAGGCGATGCGCGAAAAGGGCGACCGGAGGGGAGCGCTCATCCGCAGCCTGCGGGCCAACACGTCCCGGCTGCTGGCGGTGATTCTCATCGCGCAGAACCTCTTCCTGAGCGCCGCCTCGGCCTCGGCCACGACGCTCGCCGAGCGGTGGTTCGGCGCGAAGTACGGGATCCTCATCGCCGTCGTCTTCTCGACGCTGACCCTCTTCGTGTTCGCGGAGATGATGCCCAAGGCGATCGCGGCGGCCTCTCCCGTGCCCTTCTCGCGGGCCGTCGCCGTTCCGCTGTCCTGGATGATGCGGCTGCTCTCTCCGGTCGCCGAGGTCTGCGTGAAGATGACCAACGCGACCCTCCGCCTCTTCGGCGTCGCGGAGCACCGCCCGGGACTGACCGAGGATGAGCTCAAGAGCATCTTCAACCTCGGCGCGGACGAAGGCGTCATCCATCGGGGCGAACGTCAGCTCCTGCACAAGGTCATCGAGTTCGGCGACAAGACCGTGCGGGACATCATGGTGCCGCGGACCAAGATCGTCGCCCTGCCCGAGACGGCGAGCTTCGCCGACGTCAAGACGCTGCTGCGCGAGCACAAGCTCTCGAGGCTGCCGGTCTATCGCGGCGCGCTCGACAACGTGGTGGGAATCCTCCATGCCAAGGATCTCTTCGACCTGACCGACGAAGAGGAGAGGACCTTCGAGCTCTCGAAGTACGTCGATCCACCGTTTCTCGTGCCGGAGTTCAAGCGGGCCGAGGACCTCTTCCGCGAGATGCGCCGCCGTCACACGCACATGGCGATCGTCGTGGACGAGCACGGAGGCACTGCGGGCCTCGTCACGATCGAGAACGCGATCGAAGAGCTGCTCGGACAGATCCAGGACGAATACGACGAAGAGAAGCCGGGCTTCGAGCCGGCCGGCGACCGCGCCTACGTCCTCGAGGGCGGCCTGCGGCTGGACGATCTCGAGGAGCAGTTCGGGATCACGCTGCCCCGGGACGAGGCGGAGACCATCGCCGGCCACCTGATGCTGCGCTTCGGCCGCATTCCCCGGAAGGGAGAGCGCTGGAAGGGCCGCTTCGCGGACTTCGTGATCGAAGACGCCACGCCGACGGCCATCAAGCGCATCAAGATGATCCTTCCCAACCCACCGGAGAAGAAGGAGGCGCATTGACCCGGAACCGCACGGTCACCCTGATCCGCGGCGACGGCATCGGGCCGGAGGTGGCCGACGCCGTCGTCTCGATCCTCGAGGCCGCGCACGCCCCGATCTCCTGGGAGGAAGTCCGCGTCGGTCGCGACGCCGAGAAGGCCGAGGGCGACCCGCTCCCGGCCCGCGCGCTCGACTCGATCCGCGCCCGCGGCGTGGCCCTCAAGGGACCGGTCGGCACGCCGATCGGCAAGGGGTTCGCGTCCGTCAACGTGCGGCTCCGGCAGACGCTCGACCTCTACGCGAACCTCCGGCCGGTCAAGAACGTCCCGACGATCGCCAGCCGATTCGCCGGGGTGGACCTCGTCATCGTGCGCGAGAACACCGAAGACCTCTACAGCGGACTCGAGCACACCGTCGTCCCCGGGGTCGTCGAGTCGCTCAAGATCATCACCGCCGCCGCCTCCACGCGCATCGCCCGCTTCGCGTTCGCCTACGCCCGCGCGCACGGCCGCCGGAGGGTCACCGCGATCCACAAGGCCAACATCATGAAGCTCTCCGACGGGCTGTTCCTCGACTGCTTCCGGAAGGTCGCCGAAGACTACCCGGACATCGCGGCCGACGACCGGATCGTCGACGCGCTCTGCATGGACCTGGTGATGCGCCCGGAAAAGTACGACGTGCTCCTGCTCGAGAACCTCTACGGCGACATCGTGTCCGACCTCGCCGCCGGCCTGGTCGGGGGCCTGGGCCTGGTGCCGGGCGCCAATCTGGGATCGGCCGTCGCGATCTTCGAGGCGGTCCATGGAAGCGCACCGGACATCGCCGGACAGGACCGCGCCAACCCGACGGCGCTGCTCATGTCTTCGATCCTGATGCTCCGACACCTCGAGCTCCCCGACCTCGCGGACCGCGTGGAGAAGGCGCTGCTGGCGACCTTCGAGGCGGGGATCAAGACCCCGGACGTGGGCGGGACCGCCGGGACGAAGGCGTTTGCGCAGGCGGTGGCGGAGCGGGTCTAGTCCGGGATCCCTCGCTTCGCTCGGGATGACCGGCGCGACCTCTCTGGCGCGCCGGTCAATACAGTTCCACCTTCGGGATCATCAGGGCCCGCACCGCGCAGTTGCCCTGCACCCGAGCCTGGCAGCCCAGGCGGCGGCCGTTGCCCATGTCGTAGGCGATCTCCTGCGGGTTGACGGGCGAGAGGTTCTCTCCGCCCACGACCACTTCCACGCGGCAGGTGGAGCAGGTGCCGTTGCCCCCGCAGACGTGGCTGATCTTCACACCCAGGTCCAGGGCCGCCCGGAGGACCGTCGTGCCCTTCTCGACCGTGCCCGCTTTCCCCTCGTTGACGAAGACGATCGTGGGCATGAAAATCGCGGCTCTGCAAAATCAGGGTAGCACAGCAAATCGGCCGGGTCGGTGGCCGGGCGCACCGGACGAGGAGCTCTGGTTCGGCCGGGCCTTCGACCCGGAGGCCGCGTTCGCGCGCCGCGCCCCGCTCGAGGTCGAGATCGGGAGCGGCAAGGCGCGTTTCCTGGTGGCCTCGGCGCGCGCCTGCCCCGCGCACGATTTTCTGGGCCTCGAACGCTCTCTCTCGTACTACCGCCTTTGCCGCGCGCGCGTCGAACGCGCCGGACTCGGCAACGTGCGCATCCTCCGGGCCGACGGAAAGATCTTCGTCGAGACCGCGCTCGCGCCGGCCTCGGTGCGCGCGTTCCACATCTACTTTCCCGACCCCTGGCCGAAGAAGAAGCAGAAGAAACGGCGGCTCCTCGACGGCATCTTTCTCGAGCTCCTCGCCTCGCGGCTCGAGGCCGGCGGGACGCTGCGCATCGCGACCGATCACCCGGACTATGGCGCCCAGCTCGGCCCGCTCCTGGACACCGTGGAGGCCTTCGAGCGACTCGAGTGGGCGAGCCTGCCGGCCACGCCTCCCACGCACTACGAGCTCAAGTACCTCGAGCAGGGCCGGCCGATCTGGAGGTTCGCCGCGCGGCGGGCGAGTTAGACCGGCTCGCCGTCCTGGAGGACGATCCGCCGGAAGAACCGCAGGAAATACTCCGTGCCCGAAACCAGGGCCACGGCCACGACGAGCCAGAGAGCGACCCGACCGGCGGCCCGAAAGTGCTCGTGCCGCAGGGCGAGGATCAAGAGGGAGACCGCGGCGATCTGGGTGATCATCTTGGCCTTGCCCCATCCCGACGCCGCGATGACGACCCCGCGCGCCGACGCGATCGAGCGCAGCCCCGACACCGCGAACTCGCGCCCGATGACGACCACGACCATCCACGCCGGCGCCAGCTGGAGCTCGACGAGGGAGATGAAAGCCGCCGAGATGAGCAACTTGTCGGCGATCGGATCGAGGAGCGTTCCGAGCGTCGTGATCTCGCCGCGGCGGCGGGCGAGCCACCCGTCGAGGAAATCGGTCGCGACCGCGGTCAGAAAGATCAGCAGGCCCACCGTCTCCCGGCCGTCGAACTTCGTCAAGAGCACGACGACCAGAAACGGCACCAGAAAGATGCGCGTGAGCGTCAGCGCGTTGGGCAGGTTGATCTTCACGGAGCGGCAAATATACGGGATGCCCGTTCCCGCATAATAGGCATGTGAACGTCCCTTGCCCGACCCACGCCGGCCGGCGGGCCCACAAGAGCTGCCATTTCTGCCGCAAGCCGATCTGTCGGCTCTGCGAAGTGCGCATGCGGGGGCACATCTATTGCTCGACCCGCTGCGCCCGGGACTCCGGCCGGCACGCCCTGTGGCGCGCGGTCCAGGGGCGGCTGGTCCGACCGGTGTCGGGCCGGCTGGCCGTGGCGATCGTGGCCCTGGCGGCGTCGGCGCCGGTGATTCTGGCCCTGCGGACCGTGCGCGAGCTCGATTCCCTGTCCGCGCCCACCGCGATCGCTCCACCCCGGCGGCCGGCGCCGGCGGCCAGGCTCGAGTCGGTCCAGGAGACGCCGGCGGGGGCCCGACTCGAAGGAACGGCGTCGGAAGGTTGCGCCGTGTTCCTCTTCGCCGGCGGTCGGTTCGTGGCGAGCGTGCCCGCGATCGGCGGACGGTTTCAGTTTCGAGGGCGTCCGGGAGCAGGGGCCGTATCGCGTCGGCGCGATGTCCCTCTCCGCCGAGGCGGCCTACGCCCCGACGCCGGCCTCCGAGCCCGCGCGACAGCCGACGGCTGCGCCCGCGGCCTCCGGCGGCCTCCCTCGCGCCGACCATCCTCGCCGCCCCGCGCCCCACGCCGGAACCCGCGCCCCTCGCGGCGTTCCCGGTGCCCCCGCCCCCCTCCCCGCGCGGCGCCGCGGCTCCGGACATGACGCGGGGCCCGTCCGACCGCCGCGAGGTGCTCGTGTCCTTCGACGCCGGCTCCTCCGATCGCGGCGCGATCGAGATCCTGGACGCCCTGGCCCGCCGCGGAATCCGGACGACGGTTTTCGTGACGGGCGAGTTCGTCCGCCGTTATCCCGCCGTGGCGCGCCGCATCGCCGAGGACGGGCACGAGGTCGGCAACCACACGGACACGCATCCTCACCTCACGACCTATGCCGCCGACGGGCGCCAGGTGACCCGCCCGGGAGTCGACCACGCATTCGTCGCGGGCGAGCTGGCCCGGACCGCCCGGCTCTATCGCGAGGCCACGGGCCGAACGATGGCCCCGATGTGGCGCGCGCCTTTCGGCGAGCACAACGCCGAGATCCGCCGCTGGGCGGCCGAGCAGGGCTACTGGCACGTCGGCTGGACGGGAGGCCGGACGGGCCTCGACGGCCTCGATTGGATCACCGACCCCCGTTCCCGGGGGTACCAGCCGGCCGACCGTCTGCTCTCCCGCCTGGTCCACCACGCCGAGAACGGCGGCATCGTGCTGCTGCACCTGGGCAGCGACCGCGAGGAGCCGGTCGCGGCCCGGATCGACGTCCTCCTCGACGGCCTCGCACAGCGAGGCTTTCGCCTGGCCCGCGCCTCCGAGTTTCTGGAGCGCCAGGGCTATGACGCGGCCCGCCTCGCGGCGTTTCGCCTCGGCCCGGCCGCAGGCACACGTTGACGATCGCCTTCGGCACCGACGGGTGGCGGGGCGTCATCGCCGACGCCTGCACCTTCGGCGAGATTCGCCGCATCGCACGCGCCACGGCACGATGGTACGGCTCGAGCGGCGGGCCCGGCGACGCGACCTGGATCGTCATCGGGCACGATCCCCGATTCTTCTCCCCGGAATTCGCGCGCGCCGCGGCGGAGGTCTTCGCCGAAGCCGGAATCGGCGTGCTACTCACCGACCGTCCGATCCCCACGCCCGCGGTGTCCTTCCACGTGCGTCGGCTCGGCTGGAAAGGCGGCGTCGCCATCACGGCGAGCCACAATCCCGGGCACTACAACGGGTTCAAGATCAAGGCGCACTTCGGCGGCAGCGCGCCTCCCGAAACCTACGCCGCCGTCGCGGCGGAAGCCGATCGGCCGCTCGATGGGGCGAACCACGCCGGACGGATCGAGGTCGCGGACCTGCGCAGCGGCTACCTCGAGGGCCTGGCCCGGCTCGTGGACCTGCCCGCCATCCGGTCGGCCTCCCTCGCGGTCCTGGCCGACGCGATGCACGGAGCGGCCGGAACGATCCTGCCGGAGCTCCTCGCCGGAGGAAGGCTCCGGGTCGTGCCCCTGCGCACGTCGCGCGACCCGCTCTTCGGCGGAGTGCATCCCGAGCCGATCGGCGAGAACCTGGCCGCCGCCGCCGCGCTCGTCCGGGAGCAGGCCCTCGATCTCGCGGTGGCCCAGGACGGCGACGCCGACCGCCTCGGCGTCCTCGACGCCTCCGGCCGCTTCGTGTCGCCGCACCAGATCCTGGCGCTCCTGCTGCTCCACGCCTTCCGGCGGCGCGGCGCCCGCGGCGGAATCGCCAAGACCTTCTCGACCTCGTTCCAGATCGACCGCATCGCGAAGAGCCTCGGCGTTCCGCTGATCGAGACGGGCATCGGCTTCAAGTACGTGGCCGAGCTCATGAACCGGGGGGAGGCCGCGGCCGGCGGAGAGGAAAGCGGCGGCTATGCCTTCGCCTTTCACCTGCCCGAGCGGGACGGCGTGCTCTCCGCGCTGCTGCTCCTCGAGAGCCTCGCCCTGTCCGGCCAGACCCTCGGCCAGGCTCTCGACGCGCTCGCCGCGGAATTCGGGCGATTCGATTACGGCCGCCGGGACGTGCGGCTACCGGTCGACCTCGTCCGCCGCTACCTGGCCGACGTCGGCAGCGCCCCTCCGCCCTCCGTCGCCGGGGAAGCCGTCACGGCGCTCCTCGATCGGGACGGCATCAAGTACGTCTTCGGCGAACGCGGATGGCTTCTGCATCGCCTCTCGGGCACGGAACCCATGGTCCGCCTGTACTGCGAGCACGAGGACGGAGCGAAAATGCGGGCGATCCTCGACGAGGCCGAAGAGCGCCTGCGGCGCTTCGTGACCGCGCCCTAGTTGCGTCTCTGGTCGACCGGCCGATCCTGGTCGGAGGCGCGGCGCCGCGGGCGCGGAGGCTCGGTCAGCACCGTCCCCTCGCCCTCGAAGCGAATCTTGGGCGGGCTCGACACGTCGGCGTGCATGACCTCCTCGAGAAAGTCGTCGTCGAGAACGGAGGCGACGAGCTCGCCCGACCAGCCGACGAGATCGCGCGAGGAGATCGAGAGCGGATAGTCCGCCGACACCTCGTGCGCGAGAACGGGTCCGCCGACCGAGAAGATCGCGCTGCCCCGTCCCTGGACGCGCAGCACGTCGACACGGCGGTTGCGGCGAAAGTCGTGAATCGCGTCGATCCGGAAGGTCAGGCCGTGGTCGAGCGCCAGCAGGCGCGAGCCTTCGACGAAGAGCGTCTGCCCGGCGAGGTCGCGGCGATACGCGCGGCGGCCCGGGTCGTTCACGAGCAGAGCCCCGACGCCCGTCGCCCGGAGAATCCGCTCGAGCGACGTGCCGCGGAACTCGGGAAGGGGCGTGAACCGGAGCTTCCCGCTGTACCAGGCCACGCAGCCCTTGCGCACGAAGACCGTGCCCCGCGAGGCGACCTCGAGCCCGCCCTCGGTGCGAATCTTGAAGAGCGGCCGCGCCTCGGGCGCCCCGATCGCGATGGGCGCGGGCTTGTCGGGCGCTTCCGGAAAGGCGGGCCGAAAATCCGGCGGCTCGGCCAGCGGGCCCTCGACGGTGGAGCGGGCCGACGGCGCCGCCGAGACCGCCTCCGGTACGAGGTGCTTCACGGCGGGCGCAGTGTCCGAGGCGCCCGACCGTCCTCCCGCCTCGCGGCTGTTGCGACGAAGCGCCTCCTCGATCTCCACGACCCGACGCCGAGCCCCCGCCACCCGCAGATGCTCGAGGGCGAGGCCGAGCTTGCCCCGTGTCTGGTACAGGAGCCCGAGGTAGAGATGGCTGCGGAGGTGGCCGGGGCGCATCTCGATCGCCTTGCGCAGCTCCAGCTCCGCCTCCGCGAGGAAACCGGCCTTGAACAGGATCAGGCCGAGGTTCGCGCGCAGCACCTCCGAATTCGGGTTGTCCGCGAGCAGCGTCCGTGCCGCGTTCGCCGCTTCGTTGTAGTGGCCCCGCTTGAACTCGAGCAGCGACAGCAGGTTGAGGACGTCCTCGTCGCGCGGCCGGATGACCCTCGCCTGGTCGAGCTCCTCCCACGCCTCCTCGAGGCGGCCTTCGCGAACGCCGCGCCGGGCGCGATTCAGGTGAAGGAGGAACAGTCCCTGATCGACGGGGGGCAGGTCGCCGGCCGCATGCTCCACAGTCGATCCCGCCGCGCGGCTACCCGAGGCGGCGGGCGGCGCGGCCCTTCGTCGTCAGGATCACGCGATTCGTCCGCTCGTCGCGCATCCAGCGCACCGGCTTTCCCTCGGAGCTCGGGATCCCGCGAAACGTCTCCGAGGACGGCTTGCCGAAGCCGCCGCCGAGCGTCGACTTCCCGTAGTAGGCCGCCAGGGTCTTGCGCACGTAGAGCTGCGTCTCGTCGTAGGGCGGCACCCCGTCGTAGCGGTCGACGGCCGCCTCCCCCGCGTTGTACGCGGCCAGCGACTTGACGAGGTCTCCGCCGTAATACGAGAGCAGGCGCGAGAGGTGGCGCGTGCCGGCGGCGATGTTCTGCTTCGGGTCGTGTACGTCGGAGACGCCGTGCTCGGCGGCGGTCGCGGGCATCAACTGCATCAGCCCGCGGGCACCTTTCTTCGAGATCGCCGCCGGGTTGAACCCGGACTCGACGAGCATCACCGACTTCACGAGTTTCGGATCGACCGAGTTCTCGTTCGCCGAGGCCTGGATCAGATCGTCGAACTCCGAATCACGGCGCACGCGGGCGGCGAGCCAATCTTCGCTCGCGCCGATCTTGGCCGGGCCGTCGTTGTAGATCACGTGCCGCCCGTCCTGGACCTTGACGTGGACCTGCCCGGGCGCGGCCGACGCGAAGCCGGCGAGCACTCCCAGACAGAGGAGCGTTCGGATATTCATGAATTCGGAATGTAAATTATAGCCGACCGGCCCCGAGTGGCAACCCGTTGCGCCTGAGCCGTTTCCCGGAACAATGAGGGTGTGAGCAGGATCACCGCCGGGGCGGTCAGGACACCGGGACCGGCTGGGGCTCGGCGAGCAGGTCCCGCACCGCTTCGGCCGCGGCCTTGAGTCCCGCCGGTAGCAGCTCCGCGCTCCTCCCGCCCGCCTGCGCGAGATCGGGCTTGCCGCCGCCGCTTCCGGCGAGCGCCTTGCCGACGCGGGACGCGATCTGCGAGGCCGGGAGCCGGCGCACGAGGTCCGGTGTCACCGCGATGATGACCGAGGTCTTTCCCTCGCCCACCGTTCCGACGGCCACGACCCCGCTCTTGACCTTCGAGCGCAGGGTGTCCGAGAGGTTGCGGAGCTCCGGGATCGACAGGCCCTCGACGACGCGGGTGACGACCGGCACGCCGCCGACTTCGATTCGACTTCCCTCGGAGCCGGCCTCGCCGGAGGCGAGCTTCAGTTTGAGCGAGGCGATTTCCCGCTCGAGCGCCTTGATGCGCTCCTCGCGCTCGCCCCATTTCGCCGCCAACGACTCGCGTGCGACCTGGGCGGCTGCCGCGAGGTCGTTCAGAATCCGCTCGTCCTCCGAAAGCAGATCGACCGCTCCGAGAGACGTGACCGCCTCCAGTCGGCGCACGCCCTGGGCGAGTCCCCGGTCCGAGACGATCTTGAAGGCGCCGATCTCGCCGGTCCGCGGAACGTGACATCCTCCGCAGAGCTCGGTCGAGAAACCGGGGACCTCCACGACCCGCACCCGTTCGCCGTACTTCTCGCCGAAGAACATGTCCGCACCCTTGCGGCGGGCCTCGTCCATCGGCATCACTTCCTTGGAGACCGGCTGGTCGCGGAGGACTTCCTCGTTGACGAGTCGCTCGATCTCGGCGATCTGCGCGGGCGTCGGCGGCGAGGGCGCAGCATAGTCGAACCGCAGGCGATCCGGCGCGACGAGCGAGCCCATCTGGCGCGCCGAGGGTCCGAGCACCTTGCGCAGCGCCGCGTGAAGCAGGTGGGTTCCCGTGTGGTTGGCCTGGGTGCGGCGCCGCGTCCACTCCGGCACCTCCATGTCGATCGCCTGGCCGAGCTCGAGGCGCCCCCGCCGTACCGCCACGCGGTGTGCGATCAGGTTGGGCACCGGCTTCTGAGCGTCCGAGACGTCGGCTTCGCCGCCGGCCCAGGTCCAGCGCCCTCTGTCGGCGACCTGGCCTCCGCCCTCGGGATAGAAGACCGTCCTGTCCGTGACGACGTCCCCCGCCTCCCCGGCCCCGAGCAGCGAGATCTCCCGCCCCTCCCTCACGATGGCCACGACGCGAGCGCCCGACAGGCGGACGAAGTCCTGCTCCGGATAGCCTCGAAAAACCGAGTGGGGATCCGGCAGCTCGAGCCGCTCGAAGACGGACGCATCGGCCGCGTCGAACCTCTGCGAAGCCCGGGACGACGCCCGTTGCCGCTCGAGAGACTCCTCGAAGCCCGCTCGGTCGACCGCGACTCCCTCGTCGCCGGCGATCTCCTCGATGACTTCCAGGGGGATCCCGTAGGTGTCGTAGAAACGAAAGACGGTCTCGCCCGAGAGCGCGGTCGCCCCCTCGCGGCGCAGCCGCTCGATCGCTTCGCCCACGCGGTCGGCGCCCTCCGAGAGCGTCTTTCCGAAGCGCTCCTCCTCGGGAGCGAGCACGCCGGCGACGGTCTTCCCGACCGCGGCGACCGCGTCGGGCTCGAAGTACACGCCCCGGAAGCCCTCGACGACCGCCGGGGCGAGCTCGTGGAGGAAGGGGCGGTCGAGCCCCAGCCGGCGGCCGTAGCGCATCGCGCGCCGCAGGATGCGGCGCAGGACGTAACCGCGGCCTTCGTTGGACGGCAGCGCGCCGTCGGCGACCAGCATCGTCGCGGCTCGCACATGGTCGGCGATGACGCGAAAGGGCGCATCCTCCGGAGCCATGCCCCCGCGGTAAGCCCGGGACGACATCGTCTCGATCTGCCGAAGGATCGGCGCGAAGAGGTCCGTGTCGAAGTTGTTGTTGACACCCTGCAGGATCGCCGCCAGCCTCTCCAGTCCCGCCCCCGTATCGACCGACGGTCGCGGAAGCGGAGCCATCTTTCCGGCGGCGTCCCGCTCGAACTGCATGAAGACGAGGTTCCAGATCTCCAGCGTGTCGTCGCCCGGGCCGTTGACGAGGTCCGGCGTGTTGCCCGACAGGCTCGGCCCCCGGTAATAGTGGAGCTCGGAACAGG
This sequence comes from uncultured Acidobacteriota bacterium, assembly GCA_963810205.1. Classification (GTDB taxonomy): domain Bacteria; phylum Acidobacteriota; class Thermoanaerobaculia; order UBA5066; family Gp7-AA6; genus DAHUXD01. The sequence goes on along the minus strand of CAWEMP010000004.1, from coordinate 181,513 downwards.
GGCCGCAGGGCCCGGTCTCGCCCATGGCCCAGAAGTTGTCCTTTTCGCCGAAGCGCAGGACCCGCGAGGCGGGCAGGTGCCGCGCCCAGAGGCGCGCGGCCTCGTCGTCGTCCGTATAGACCGTGGCCCAGAGCCGTTGCGGGTCGAGACCGTAGCCCGTCTCGGGGTCGGTCACGAGCTCCCAGGCGAAGCGGATGGCGTCGTCCTTGAAGTAGTCGCCGAAGGAGAAGTTGCCGAGCATCTCGAAAAACGTGTGATGACGGCCCGTGTACCCCACGTTGTCGAGATCGTTGTGCTTGCCGCCGGCCCGGACACACTTCTGCGCGGTCGTGGCGCGCGCGTAGTCCCGCTTCTCACGGCCGGTGAAGACGTCCTTGAACTGGTTCATCCCGGCGTTGGTGAAGAGGAGCGTCGGATCTTCCGCCGGGATGAGCGACGAGGAGGGCACCCGGCGATGGCCGTGTGTCTCGAAATAGCCGAGGAATCGCTCGCGGACCTCAGTCGACTTCATACCAGCTCCGGATGATCTCAGAAATCCTCTCCGCCGGAAAACCGCGCCGGGTCAGCGCATCGAAGACCCGCCTCCGCCGGACGGCCGGCGCCATGTGGGCGCGGGCGCTCCAGAGCCTCTCGAACGCCTTGCGGAGGGCCGCGTCTTCGCGGTCCGCCGCGCCTTCCGCCTCGAAGGCCGCCGCGATCGTCTCCTTCGCGAAGCCCCGCGCCTTCAGCTCCCGCTCCATCCGCGAGCGCCCGTGCCTCGCGCCGCGGGTGCGGACCGCGGAGCGCGCGGCCGCGAGATCGTCGAGGAGCCCCTCCTGCGCCAGCCGGTCCAGCGCTTCGTCGACCGCGCCGGATTCGAATCCCCGCTCCCGCAGGGCGCGAGCCAGCTCCGCGCGCCCTCGCGCCCGGATCGACAGGAGACGCAGCGCCCGCTCGCGCGCCGCCGCCGCGGACGCAGGCTCCCGGGGGGGAGAGCGTCGCCCGGCCGTTTAGGTTCTTCCCGTGGGCGCCTGGTTGGAGAAGTCGAAGGGCGACTCCTCCTGGAGGGGGTTGAAGTCGCTGGGCGCTTCGAGCGCCGAGTCCATCTCCTCGCGCGCCATGTCGGACGTCGACTGAATTCCCTGGATCTTGAGCTTGAACTCGTTGGGGTTGGTCGCGCGCTTGAGAGCTTCCTCGAGCGTGATGAGACCCGACTTGTAGAGGCTGTAGAGCGACTGGTCGAAGGTCTGCATGCCGTACTGCGACGTTCCCTGCTGGATCGCGTCCTTGATGTACTTGGTTTTTTCCTTGTTCTCGATGCACTCGCGGACGTAGTTGGTCCGGATCAGGATCTCCGCCGCCGGCACGCGGCCGAGACCGTCCGCCCGCGGCATCAGGCGCAGCGAGATCGCCGCCTTGAGCACGGCGCCGAGCTGCAGCCGGATCTGCTTCTGCTGGTGGGGCGGGAAGACCGCGATGATGCGGTTGATCGTCTCCGTCGCATCGAGGGTATGGAGCGTCGAGAAGACGAGGTGGCCCGTCTCGGCCGCCGTCAGTGCCGTCTCGATCGTTTCGTAGTCGCGCATTTCGCCCACGAGGATGACGTCCGGGTCCTGGCGCAGGGCGCTGCGCAGGGCCACCGAGAAGCCCTTGGTGTCGACGTCGACCTCGCGCTGGTTCACGATCGACTTCTTGTCGCGGTGCAGAAACTCGATCGGATCCTCGACCGTCATCACGTGTTCGTTGCGGGTCGTGTTGATGTGGTCGATCATCGCGGCGAGCGTCGTCGATTTGCCCGAACCGGTCGTCCCGGTGCAGAGCACCAGGCCGCGCTGCTCCTGGCAGATCTTCTCGAGGACGGGCGGCAGGAGGAGGTCCCGGATCGAGAGGATCTTGGCCGGAATGACGCGGAGCACCAGGCCGACGGTGCCGCGCTGTTGAAAGATGTTGCAGCGGAAACGGCCCAGGTTCGGGACGTTGTAGGCGATGTCGATCTCGAAGTTGTTCTTGAACTTCTCCTTCTGGCGGGCCGACATGATCGAGAAGGCCATCGCGATCGTGTCTTCCTGCATCAGCCGGCGCATGTCGGAGAGCGGGATGAGCGTTCCGTCGATACGGATGACGGGAAAGGCGCCCACTTTCAGGTGCAGGTCGGACGCCTTCCGCTCGACCGCAATCTTCAGCAGATCGTTGATATGCATGGGTTTGTTTTTCCTCGGTTGGAAGCTAGATTACGCTCCTCGGCCGCCCTTTGGAAGGGCTTCCCGCAGCGGCGACCCGACCTGCCTACCCGAAAGTGCAGGCCCTAAGTCACTGAGCCGACTTGCGGTAGGGCGCTATCGGCCCGCGGCAGCCTCGACCGGCAGGGGCGTCAGCCAGCCGTACCGGTCCGCCGCCTCGCCCCGGACAAGCGCGAAGAAATCCTTCTGAACGCGCTCGGTGATCGGACCGCGCCGACCGGCTCCGACCACGATGTGGTCGACCGACCGGATCGGCGTGATTTCAGCGGCGGTGCCTGTAAAGAAGATCTCGTCGGCGATGTAGAGCATCTCGCGGGCGATCTGCTGCTCGACGACGGTGTACCCGGCGTCGCGGGCGATCGTCATGATCGAGTCGCGGGTGATTCCGGGCAGGATGGTCCCGGCGAGCGGCGGCGTGAGGACGCGCCCCCCGTAGACCACGAAGATGTTCTCGCCGCTGCCTTCCGAGACGCGACCGGCGCTGTCGAGGGCGATCCCCTCGGTGAAGCCGTTGGTGACGGCCTCCATCTTGATGAGCGACGAGTTCAGGTAGTTCCCCGTGGCCTTGGCCATGGCCGGGAAGGTGTTCGGGGCCATGCGGTTCCAGGACGAGACGCAGACGTCGACCCCCCGTTCGAGCGCCTCCTCACCCAGATACTTGCCCCACCGCCAGACCGCGACCATCACGTCCACGGCGCTGTTGAGCGGATTGACCCCGAGGGCCCCGAGGCCGCGGTAGATCACCGGGCGGATGTAGCACTCGTCGTAGCTGTTCGATCGGATCGTCTCGAAGATCGCCTCCCGGATCTCCGCCGGCGTGTACGGGACCTCCATCCGGTAGACCTTGCAGGAATCGAAGAGACGTTTGATGTGCTCGTCCATGCGAAAGACCGCGGAGCCCTGTTTCGTCTTGTAGAGGCGGGCGCCCTCGAACATGGCCGACCCGTAGTGAAAGACGTGGGCGAACGCGTGGATCTTCGCATCGGCGAAGTCCACGAGGCGGCCGTTCATCCAGACTTTCTTGACGTCTTCGTAGGACATGGGACCTCCGCTCTGGCGAGATGACCCGGAGTATTCCCCGCCCCGGGGAACGTGTCAATGCGCGCCGCGCGAAAGCGCAGCCCGCGCGAGCGTCAGGGCGGCGACGGCCGCCGTCTCGGCGCGGAGCTTCCCCGCCGACAGCGATACCGTCGACCAGCCCGCGCCGAGAGCCGCGTGTTCTTCGGCCTCCGCCCACCCGCCCTCCGGCCCGACGAGAAGCGACGTCGGCGCCGGCGCCAGCGCTGCGGGAAACGGTTCGCCGCGCGGGTCGAGCAGAAACCGGTGTCCCGGGGCGGCGTCCGCCAGAGCGCGCGCGTAGGGCACGGGGCCCTCGAGGCGCGGCCACCGCGCCTGCTCCGACTGCTTGGCCGCCTCGACGATCACCCGCGACAGACGCGCCGCGAGCGACTCGCGCGCGCGCTCGGCTTGTGTGCGCTCGCTGACGACGAGCGTCAGGGTCGTCGCGCCGAGCTCGGTCGCCTTCTCGGCGATCCACGCCAGCCTCTCCGCGCGCACCGCGGCGACGAGGAGGTGGATCGGCGGAAGCGGATCCGGGGGCGCGTCGTAAACCCTCGCCACGCGAACCTCGATAGCGTTCCGGCCGACGCTCGCCACCGAGCCCTCCGCCTCGCGGCCGCTGCCGTCGACGAGCACGACGGCGTCACCCGGCGAAAGCCTCCTTGCGCGGGCGTGCGCCGCGTCCGCGCCACCGAGCCGGAACGTCTCGCCGGCGGCCGGGAGGCGATCGACTACGAAGCGCGCGCCAGGCACAGGCAGGCCCACTCCTCCTCCGTGCGGCGCCCGGCGAGCTTCCACCGGCCCTTTCGCAGCTTCGCGAGGACGTCCGGCTCGCGCTCCCGGGTGACCCCGGACAGGACGACCCGGCCCGATCGGCCGGCGCGCGCGAGGATGCGTCCCGCCTCCGGCAGGATCTCCTCGGCGAGCATGTTGGCGAGCACGAGATCGAAGGCCCCCGCCGCCGCGGCGAGCGGCCCCGCGTAGAGGTGCACGCGTTCGCCGAAGGCGTGCCGCCGCACGTTTTCCCGCGCGACGAACACCGCCTCCGCGTCCGTGTCGAGCCCGACGGCGATTCGGGCACCGAGGGCGGCCGCCGCGAGCGCGAGCACCCCCGAGCCCGTTCCCACGTCCAGGACCGAGCGGCCCTCGAGGGCCGTCTCCTCCAGGGCCAGCAGGGCGAGGCGCGTCGATGCATGCTCCCCCGTGCCGAACGCGCGGGAGGCCGGCAGGCGCAGCGCGATCCGCCCCTTCGGCGGCTCGGCCTCGCCCGGATCCCCCGGGTCGATCCAGAGCCGCCGGCCCACGACGAACGCCCGCGACGCGGCGCGGAAGCCTTCGAGCGGATCGCCCTCCGGAATGTCGGTCGTCAGCGTGTGCCGGATTCCGCGCGCGCGGAGAAGGACGGAGGCGCTGCGCGCCGCGTCGGCCTCACGAAAGAACGCGACGAGGTCGCGCCCGTCCTGCTCGAATCCGAGCGGGTCGCGCAGGGACAGCAGGCCCAGCACGGCGTCGTCGCCGGACTTGCGCGGAACGAGGAGGCGGCTGAAGCGGGAGCGGTGCAATTCTCCTAGGAGAATATCTTCTTCGCCTTCCCCAGGACGCCCTTGCCGCCGACCGGCGCACCGGTCAGCTCGGCGTACTTGCGGAGCAGGTCCGTCTCCGCCTTCGAGGGCTTTTCGGGGATGCGCACGCCGACGCGCACGACGAGGTCCCCGCGGCCGCCGCGGCCCAGTCGTCGCACGCCCTTCCCGCGCAGGCGCACTTCCGAGCCGACGGCCGTGCCGGCGTCGATCGAGACTTTCTCCTCGCCCTCGAGCGTCGGGGCCGTGACCTCGCCCCCGAGCACGAGCGTCGGAAAAGGCAGATCGAGACGAACGATCACGTCGTCGCCCTCGCGCTCGAAGACCTCGTCCTCGGCGACGGTGAGCACGACGTAGAGATCTCCGGCCGGGCCGCCGTTGGGGCCGGCGTCTCCCTCGCCCGTCAGGCGAAGGCGCGAGCCCGACTCCACGCCGCCCGGGATCCGGATCGTCAGCTCTTTCTTCCCGCGCTTTCGCCCTTCGCCCGCAGCACCCCCGGCACGGCTTGTCGATGAGCCGCCCTTCCCCCTGGCAGCTGCCGCACGGGCGGGTCATGGTCAGGAACCCCTGCCTCACCTGCTGCCGTCCGGTGCCGCGACAGTTCGGACACATTCGCGGACCGGTGCCCGTGGCCGCGCCCGAACCCTCGCAGACGTCGCAGCGCTCGAGGCGCGAAATGGCGATCGGTGCCTCCACGCCATGCGCCGCATCCCGGAAGGGGATCTCCATGCGGTATACCAGGTCGCTTCCCGCCATGGGCCCCGACGGAGCGCCCGTCGCGAAGCCGAAGATGCCGCTGAAGAGATCCGAAAAATCCCCGAAGGCCGACGGGTCGAAGCCCGGGAAGCCTCCGAAGCCTGCCGCGCCCGGCGAGGCGCCGGCGTGCCCGAACTGGTCGTAGCGCGCCCGCTTCTCGGGATCCGAGAGCACGGCGTAGGCCTCCGAAGCCTCCTTGAACTTCTCGGCCGCATCCGGGTTGTTGGGGTTGCGGTCCGGATGGTAGGTCAGGGCGAGCTTGCGGTAGGCGGACTTCAACTCGGCCGCGTCGACGTCGCGGGCGACGGCGAGAACCTCGTAATAGTCGCGTTTGGAAGGCATGGATGTTGGATTCGCCTCTGGTATCCCCGTCGAAGGCCGACTCGGAGCGCTCGACTCCCGGCTAGCTCGCGGCCGCGCCCCCGGCGCCGGCCCGGGCGAGCATCACCCGCGTGAGCACCTTCGAGACGCCCTGCATGTCGAAAATGGCCTCGTTGAACGCCTCGCGCGACTCTCCGGCCGCGATGTCCCGCGAGCGCTTCAACGTCTCTTCGATGCGCTGGCGCTCGTCGTCGGCGAGCGCGCTCCCGAACTCGCCCAGCACGCGCTCGTTGGAGGCGATCATGCCTTCGAGGCGATTCTTGATCGCGGCGATCTCGCGCCTCTCGTGGTCCGCCTCGGCGAAGGCCGAGGCTTCCTTGATGATCTTGTCGATCTCGGTCTGCGAGAGGCCGCCCGCCGGGTTGATCTGCATGCCCTGGGCCTTGCCGGTCGCGAGGTCGCGCGCCGAGGTGTTCACGATGCCGTTGGAGTCGATCGCGAAGGTCACTTCGATCTGAGGTACGCCGCGCGGGGCCGCCGGGATTCCGACGAGCTCGAACCGGCCCAGCGACTTGTTGTCCTTGGCGATCTCGCGCTCGCCCTGCAGGACGTGGATCTCGACGACCGACTGATTGTCCGCGACGGTCGTGAAGACCTTGGTGTTCTTGGTCGGGATCGTGGAGTTGCGCTCGATCAGCTTCTCGAAGACGCCGCCGTGCATCTCGATGCCGAGGGAGAGAGGCGTCACGTCGAGGAGCACGACGTCCTTGATCTCGCCCTTCAGGACCCCGCCCTGGATCGCGGCGCCGATCGCCACGACCTCGTCGGGGTTGATGTCGCGGTTGGGCTCGCGGCCGAAGAGCTCCGCGACCATGCGCTGCACCTTCGGCGTCCGCGTCTGCCCCCCGACGAGGATGACCTGGTCGACGTCCGAGGGCTTCAGGCCCGCCGCCGCCAGGGCGTCCAGGCACGGCGCGGCGGTCCGGTCGATCAGGTCGGCGACGAGCCCCTCGAAACGCTCGCGCGTGATGGTCCGGTTGATGTGCTTGGGGCCCGAGGCGTCGGCCGAGATGAACGGCAGCGTGATCGTCGTCTCGGTCGCCGTCGAGAGCTCGCACTTGGCCTTCTCGGCCGCCTCCTTGAGGCGCTGGAGAGCCATCCGGTCCTGGCGCAGATCGATGCCCGTCGCCTTCCGGAAGTCGTCGAGGAGCCAGTCCATGATCTTCTTGTCGAAGTCCTCGCCGCCGAGGTACGTGTCGCCGGCCGTGGCCTTGACCTCGTAGATCCCGTCGCCGAGCTGGAGGATCGAGATGTCGAACGTGCCTCCGCCGAGGTCGTACACCGCGACGGTCTCGCTGCCCTTGCGGTCCAGGCCGTAGGCGAGCGACGCGGCCGTGGGCTCGTTGATGATGCGGAGGACTTCGAGCCCGGCGATCCGGCCGGCGTCGCGGGTGGCCTGGCGCTGCGCGTCGTCGAAGTAGGCGGGCACGGTGATGATCGCCTCGGTGATCTCCTCGCCGAGCGCTTCCTCCGAAAACTCCTTGATCTCCGAGAGAATGAACGCCGAGATTTCCTCGGGGCTGTACTCGCGCGCACGGGCGCGGATCTTGACGTCGCCGTTGACGGCGCGGACGATCTCGTAGGGAAGCACTTCCCGGGCGTGCTGCGTCTCCTCGGCGTCGTACTTGCGGCCGACGAGCCGCTTGACCGCGAACACCGTGTTCATCGGGTTGGTGATCGACTGGCGCTTGGCGATCTGGCCGACCAGCCGCTCGCCGTCTTCCGTGAAGCCGACGATCGACGGCGTCGTCCGGCTCCCCTCGCGGTTCGTCAGGACCTGCGGGGTCGCGCCCTCGACCACGGAGACGCAGCAGTTGGTCGTTCCGAGGTCGATGCCGAGGATCTTTCCCACGCTGCCTCCTGCTTCCCTACGTCTTGGAGCCCGAGGAATCGGCGTCGTCGCCGCCCGCGTTGCGAACCGCCACCTTCACGAACGACGGCCGGATGAGGCGGTCGTTCAGGAAGTAGCCCTTCTGGAGCTCCTCGACGATCGTGTTCGCCGGCACGGATTCCGTCTTCTCGGTCGCGACGGCCTCGTGCAGGTTCGGATCGAACGCCCCGGTCGTGTCGATCGGGATGAGCCCGTAGCGCTTCCACAGCTCGCCGAGCTGCTTGCGGATGATGGCGATGCCCTGCCCGAAATCGCTCTCGAGGTCCTCGGGCCGCGCGTGCGCGAGGGCGCGCTCGAAGTTGTCCAGGATCGGGAGGAAGTCGTGGGCGAAGCCCGCGAGCGCGATCTTGAAGTACTCCTGCCGCTCGCGCTCGCTGCGCTTCTTGTGGTTCTCGAACTCGGCGAGCTTGCGCAGGTGCCGGTCCTTGAGCTCCTCGATCTCCTTCTGGATCCCGCGCAGCTTGTCCTCGGCGGCGGCCAGAGCGTTGACCTCTTCCTCGCCGAGGGCCGCCTCGAGGGAGTCGCCCGCGTCGGTCACCTCGAGGGTGTCCTCGTCGATCGGCCGCCCGTCCCGGTCGCGGTCGCTCATTCCGGCAGACCCTCCTTCAGGTGTTCCTCGCGCCGGTCGAGCCGGTCCGAGACGGCCCGGCCGAGCAGCTCCACGACGGGGATGACCCGGGTGTACTCCCGCCGAGCGGGACCGATGACTCCCAACATTCCCGTCAGTGTCTCTCCCGTGCCGTAGGAGGTCAAGACGGCCGAGAGCCGGGGGTCGACCGAATGGTCGTCCTCGGAGCCCAGAACGACGCTCGTGCCGGGCGAATCGAGGTACCGGGAGACCAGGTCCAGGACCCGGGCCTTTTCGTCGAAGGCCTGAAAGATCCGCTTCATCGAGAAGACGTCGGCGAATTCGGGCTTCTCGAGCAGCCGCGCGGTTCCGTCGTAGAAGAGCCGGTCCTCGCCGTCCTTCTTCTCGAGCGCCCGCCGGGCCAGCACCGAAGCGCGGCCCAGGATCCGCTCGGCCTCGGCGCGCTCCCGCGCGAGCGCGGCCGCGAGCCGCCGGCGGACCTCGTGGAGCGTCAGGCCGCCGTATTCGCGCGTCAGCCCTTCGGAGAGGGTGTCGAGCTCCGCGGGCGTGTAGGAAACGTCGGTCTCGAGCACCCGCGAGATCACCACGTCGGGCTCGTTGACCTGGACGCAGAGGATCTTTCCGGGCGCGACGCCGAGGAAACGCAGGCTCTTGACGACCGTGTGGAGCGCGTCCGGAGCGACGACGAACCCGACCTCGCCCGACAGCTGGGACAGCAGGCGCGAGGCCGCCGTGAAGAGGCGGCTGACGTCGGCGCCCGCGGAATCCAGATCGGAGTCGACCTGCTCGCGGACCTCGTCTCCGACCTTGCGCTGCCGCATGAGCTCGTCGATGTAGACCCGGTAGGCCCGGTCGGTCGGGACCCGGCCGGCCGAGGTGTGCGGCTGGGCGAGATACCCGCCGTCCGTCAGGTCGGCCATGATGTTGCGGATCGAAGCGGGCGACAGGCCGAACCGGTTCGACTTGAAGAGCGTGCGCGAGGAGACCGGGCGTCCCGTGTCCACGTGGACGCGAATGATCTCCTTCAGGATCGCGCGGCTTCGGGTGTCGAGGGAGCCCATGTCTAGCACTCTTCCAGCGAGAGTGCTAATGATAGCAGACGGCGCGCTCGACCGAGCTTAGACTCACCGGCGTGCCCGCCGACGTCCTGAAGCTCTCCATCGTGCTCGCGGGAGCGGGCCGCGCCGGCGCGGCCTTCGCCCGATCCTGGATCGCGGCGGGCGGAACCATCGACCGTGTCATCGGGCGAGACCCGACGCGGAGCCTCCCGGCCGAGCTCGCGGGTGTGGCCTCGGCGTCGCTTCGCCGACCCGGGCGCCGCGTGCGACGTGCTGATCCTGGCCGTGCCGGACGACGCGATCGCCGGTGTCGCCTCCACGCTGGCGCCGCGCCTGTCGTGTCGCTGCCGCCCTTCATTTCTCGGGCGCGCTTTCGAGCGGCATCCTGGAGCCTCTGGCGAGCCGGGGCGCGGCGATCGCCTCGATCCATCCCGTGCGGCCTTTCACCGGGGCTCCCGACGAGGACTGGAACGGGGCCTTCGTCGCGGTGGAGGGAGACCCGGTCGGGAGCCGGGATCGGGTCGCGGATCGCCCGGGCCGTCGGCGCGAAGCCGCATCCGATCGAGCCCGGCGCCAAGCCCCTGTACCACGCCTCGGCCTCGCTCGCCGCCGGCGGCGCGGCGGCGGTCCTTTCGGTGGCCGTGCGCGGCTGGGTGGAGTCCGGAATCCCCGAGGAAGCCGCCCGCGAGGCGCTCGCGAACCTGGCCAGTCTGGCGGTCCAGGCCGTCGGCCGGCGGCCTTTCGCGGAGGCCTTCACGGGCGCCGTGGCGCGCCGCGACGTCGGAACGGTGCGCGCGCACGCCGCCGCGCTCGCCGACCGCTCCGACGCCCTCGCTCTCTATCGCGCGCTCGCCGACGAGATCCTCGAGCGCACACCGGGCCGCGGACGGGAAACGGAGATCCGGCAGATCCTCGCGCAAGCCTCCGCGCTGCGCTGACTCCGGAACGGCGTGCCCGTAACCCTCTCAGGGTGCTACAATTTCCGTCAGTCCGCAGCTCGCTCGTCGCCGGCGGCGCCGCGCGCTCGGACCCAAGAGCCATGGTGTTTTTCAACTACGCCACGATGCAGATGGCGGCCAAGGTCGTTTACTACGGCCCCGGCCTGTGCGGTAAGACCACCAACCTCCACCACATCTACGGGCGCACCGCGCCGGGGTCCCGGGGCGAGATGGTGTCGCTCGAGACCGAGACCGACCGGACGCTGTTCTTCGACCTGCTGCCGCTCGACGTCGGCGTGATCGGCGGGTTCAAGACCCGGGTCCAGCTCTACACGGTCCCCGGCCAGGTCTTCTACAACACGACTCGCAAGCTCGTGCTCAAGGGCGTCGACGGCATCGTCTTCGTGGCCGACTCCCAGCGCGCCATGAAGGAGGCCAACGTCGAGTCCCTCGCCAACCTCAAGACCAACCTGGCCGAGATCGGCGTCAAGCTCGACGAGATCCCGCTCGTCCTTCAGTACAACAAGCGCGACCTCGCCAACATCCTCTCGCTCGAAGAGCTCGAACAGAGCCTGAATCCCGAGAAGCTCTTCGAGAGCTACGAGGCCTGCGCCGTCCTCGGTCAGGGCGTCTTCGAGACCCTCAAGGCGATCTCGCGCCTGACGCTGCGATCGCTGAAGAAGCGAATGCTCGGAGAGGAGAAGGCGCCCGCGGCGCCGCCAAGCCGCCGGCGGCGAAGCCCGCTGCGGCGCCGGCCCCCCCGGTGGCCGCCGCCTCCGGAGCCGCCTCCGGCGCCCAAACCCGCCGCTCCCCCGCCGCCCCCGCCGCCGGCCGAGGACTCTGCAGGAGGCGCTCGACGTCGACCCGGGCACCTTCGGAGAGAGCGCCGCCCGTTCTCACGCAGGCCTACGAGCTCAACCAGCCGCCGACTTCCTTCGACGGAACCGACGTCGAGACGGTCCAGGAATTCGAGCAGGCCCTCGACTCCCTCGATGCGCCGCTGCCGGAATCGGCCGCGCCGGCGGCCTCCCCCGAGCCGGCCGCCTCCGCGCCCGAAGCCGAGATCGCCGAGGTCACCTTCGCCGAGGCGGCGGAGCCGGAGCCCGAGAAGGCCGTCACCGAAGAAGTGCGCCACGTCAAGGTCCGGTCCAACATCGACATCCTGGCCGAGCTCGAGCGGCTTCGAAAGACGTCGACCTCCGGGGCCGAGGAGACGGAGAAAGAAAAGCCGCGCCGCCCGGCGACCGGCATCTCGGTCGACGATCTGCTCGCCTCGAGCCTCAATCACCGCAAGGAGGTCAGCAAGGTCTTCGAGATCCAGGTCCCTCGCCGCCAGCTCTCCCAGGGACACCAGGTCACCGTGGGCCTGCGGTTCGAGGACCGGCAGGGCAAGGAGATCGGCAACGCCCAGTCGTTCTCGATCGAGCTCCAGTCGCGCAGCGACATCGAACGGCTCCTGCTGTCGCTGAAGTTCCACATCCTCGGAAAGTGACTTCGCGCGCGCAAGCGCCTGCGAAGTCATCCCGAGGGCCGCAGGCCCGAGGGATCCCGCGAGTCCCCGCCCCACTGTCCTCCCGGGACACACTGTACGGAAAAGACTTTGCATTCGCTCGAGACTGCGGTTTAACCTTTTTCCATGCGAGCTGGCCTCCGGGTCGCGCGTCAGGGCATTGCCGTCTTCGTCGCGTGCGTGGCGGCCGGCTGCGCCAGCACCGCGCGGACGACGCGGGTGGATCCGGCGAGCTCCGCGAAGGCCCCCACCGCCGACGAGACGGCGATGACGGCCGCGTCCGAGGAGTTCCGGCTCGGCCGCGACGCCGCGCTGGCCGGCGACTTCGAGTGCGCGCGCTACCAGTTCGGGCGAGCCATCGCCACGGTTCGTCCCGCCCGCGGCGGTCCGGTGTCGCCGGAGGTGCAGTCCTTTTCGTTCGAGCTGTACGACGGGATCCAGCGCTACGAGGCCCTCGCCGGCGCGACCGAAGAAGCCGGGACCTCGCACGGCGAGGTGACCCCCGAGCTTGCGGCCGACATCGAAGCTCCCGAGGCCAGCCCCGAGGCGATCGCGACGGCGAGGCAGGCCGTCGCCTCCGACCTTCCGCCCGTGCGCCCCGACGTGCCGATCGCGGTCAACGACTCGGTCCTCCGGGTCATCGCGGCCTTCCAGAGCGATGCTCTGCACGACAAGATCGCGGCGGGACTCTCGCGCTCGGGGCGGTATCTCCCGATGATCCACCAGACGTTCGCCGAGGAAGGCCTGCCGCAGGATCTCGCGATGATCGCCTTCATCGAGTCCTCGTTCCTGCCCCACGCCCGCTCGCCCAAGTCGGCGCACGGAATCTGGCAGTTCATGCCGCGCACCGGCCGGCAGTACGGCCTCAAGTCCAACGGGATCGTCGACGAGCGCAGCGATCCGGAGAAGGCCACACGGGCCGCGGCCAGGTATCTCGCCTACCTGCACGAGATCTTCGGGGACTGGTACCTCGCCATGGCGGCGTACAACGCCGGTGAGGGCAAGATCATGCGGGCGATGGACCGCACCGGCGCGCGGGACTTCTGGGAGCTCGCACGCACGGGCGCGATCCGTCGGCAGACCCAGAACTACGTGCCGGCGTTCCTGGCCTCGGTTCTCATCTCCAAGAATCCGTCCCACTACGGGTTCGACGTCGTCCTCGAGCCGCCTCTCGAGTTCGAGACCGTGCGACTGGATCGGTCGGTCAGCCTCGAGGACGTCGCCCGGGCCGCCGAGCTTCCAGTCTCCGACCTGGAACGACTGAATCCGGAGCTGCGCTCCCCGGTGACGCCTCAGCAGCCCGAAGGCTACGAGCTCAAGGTCCCGGGCGGTACGAGGGAGGCGATGCTCGTCGCGCTCGCCGCCGTTCCCACGGCGAGGCCGCCGGCCTTCAAGACGCACGTCGCAAGGAAGGGCGACACGCTCCCCAAGATCGCCCGGCGCTACGGCGTCTCCGTCTCTTCTCTCGCGTCCGCCAACTCGCTGACGACCCGGTCGCGCGTGGCCCGCGGCCAGGAAATCATGGTGCCCGTCAAGACCGTGGCGGCCGCGAAGAAACCGGCCAAGGGCGCAGTCGCCCGGACGGCGCGTTCCGAGACGGCACCGGCCAGACCTTCGCCGGCCAAGAGCTACAGGGTCAAGAACGGCGATACGCTCTACCAGATCGCGCTCCGGCACGGCACGACCGTGGCCGAGATCCTCGCGGTCAACGGGCTCGGCGGGCCCGGTCTGATCAAGCCCGGCGACAAGCTGAAGATTCCGAATACGGGCAAGTAGCCAGATAGCAGCAAGCAGGCTACTCCTGCCTCCTGCCGTCTGTTACCATCACCTCGTCCTCATCCCCGATCAGGCCTCCTCGGCCCCGAGGAGGTTTCAATGCTCGCCCGCGTTCACTCGGCGGCCACGCTCGGGCTGGAGGCCCGCGTGCTCGACATCGAGGTCGATGCCTCCGACGGGTTTCCGCGCTTCACCATCGTCGGCCTTCCCGACGCCGGGGTGCGCGAAGCGCGCGACCGCGTGCGGTCCGCCCTGCGCAACGCCGGGTTCCCCGTCCCCACGGGCGCCGTCACGGTCAACCTCGCCCCGGCCGACTTTCGAAAGTGCGGCGCCGCCCTCGACCTCCCGGTGGCGCTCGGCCTTCTCTGGCTCGGCGGCGCCCGTCCGGCCGGCCCGACTCGCCGCGTGTTCGTCGGAGAGCTCGGCCTCGGCGGCCAGGTGCGAGCGGTGCGCGGCGCCCTCTGCCTGGCGCTCGCGGCGCGCGACGCCGGCTTCCAGCAGATCGTGCTCCCGGCCGCCAGCGCGCTCGAAGCCTGCGCGATCGAAGGCATCGACGTCATCCCCGTTTCGCACCTGACGGCGGCCGTCGAGCACGTCCTCGGCACCCGGCCGATCCCGCCTCTTCCCCAACCCTCCCGGTCGGGAACCGGGGAGACGCCCGGGCCGGACTTCCTCGACCTGCGAGGCCAGCTCGTCGCGCGACGCGCCGCCGAGATCGCCGCGGCCGGCGGGCATCACCTGCTGCTGACCGGGCCCCCCCGGCGCCGGCAAGACCATGCTCGCGCGGCGGCTGCCCGGCATCCTCGCGCCCTTGTCGCGCGCCGAAGCGATCGAGGTCACACGCATCCACTCCGTGGCCGGCGTTCTGCGGGCCGGCGCGGGGCTCCTGGAGTTCCCGCCCTTCCGGGCTCCCCACCACGGCATCTCGACGGCGGGCCTCGTCGGCGGCGGAGCCCGCCCGGCTCCCGGCGAGATGTCGCTCGCCCATCGCGGCGTTCTCTTCCTCGACGAGCTTCCCGAGTTCCGTCGCGACGCGCTCGAAGCGATCCGGCAGCCTCTCGAAGAGCGGTCGATCGCCGTCGTCCGCGTCGGAGGCGCCTGCGTCTTTCCGTGCGACGTTCTCCTCGCGGCGGCCCGCAACCCGTGTCCCTGCGGGTTCGCCGGCGACCCGCGTCGGTCCTGCGCGTGCGATCCGCGGGAGCGCGGGCGCTACGCGCGCAAGGTCTCGGGTCCGCTGCTCGATCGCATCGATCTCCACGTGTCGATGCACGCTCTCGCGTGGGCGGACCTTCGGACCGCGAGCGCCGCGGAGCCCTCGGCCCGCATTCGAGCCCGCGTCGAGCGGGCCCGCGAACGAGCGGCGATTCGGCGCCCCGGCCAGCCGGGTTTCCGCAACGCCGACCTCTCCGCACAGGAACTTGTGCAACACGCCGCGCTCGACGCGGCCGGACGCCGCATTCTCGAGGCGGGCGTGCTGCGCCTGCATCTCTCGGCGCGCGCGGTCCATCGAGCGCTTCGCGTGGCCCGCACGATCGCCGACCTCGCGGAGACCGAGCGCGTCATGCCGTCGCACCTGTCCGAAGCGCTGGCTTTTCGTCCGGCGGCCATCTCGCCTTCCATCCCCTGCCCGGACGAGCAGGTTGACAGGGGGGGAAGCCACCCATAGGATCGACGCACTGTCCGGAGCGTCGACTCCGGCTTGAACTCTCGAACCGGTCCGGCGGGCGTACACGGGAGATTCTCGTGCGGACTGCGGAAGGAGGGAACCGGTGAAGTACAACACGATCATATTCGTGCCGCATGCGCGGGCCCGGTTCCGCAAGCTGACGATCTCGTCCCGCTTCCTCGGTCTCTCGGCCGCCGCCGGCGCGGCCCTCCTCGTTGCGGCGATCGCGTTTGGATGGGCATACTTCGCTTCGGCACGGCGCGACAGGCAGTATCGGTTCGCCGTCGCCGAGAACGTACGGCTGCGCTCGTCGGCCGCCGTGCTTCACCAGCGGCTCGACGGCATCACCAAACAGCTTTCGGAGTTCGAGGCGCGCACCCGGAGGCTCGCGATCGTCGCGGGCCTGGCCGACTCCGTGTCCGGCGGCGTCGGCGGCCCGGGAATCCCGCCCGAGGCCCCGGCGGCCTGGAGCGACCAGAGCGCGCTGCTCGACTCGAGGCTGTCGCTGCTGGAGACGCAGTTCTCGCGCCGCTCGGCCCTGATCGCGTCGACCCCCACGGTCTGGCCGGTCCACGGCGTGGTGACCTCGGCCTTCGGCCTCCGCACCGACCCCTTCACGGGCGGCGCGTCGGCTCACGAGGGCATCGACATCTCCACGTCCCGCGGCGAGCCGGTGCTGGCGACCGCCGACGGCACCGTCGTCCTCTCCGGGTGGGCCGGCGAGTACGGCCGGGCGATCGAGATCGTCCACAACGACCGATACATCACCCTCTACGGCCACCTCCAACAGACGCTCGTCTCCGCAGGCCAGCAGATCCGCCGCGGAGACCGCGTAGGCCTCGTGGGCTCGACCGGACGGTCGACCGCACCCCACCTCCACTACGAAGTGCACGTGGACAACCGGGCGGTCAACCCGCTCGAGTACATCCTCGAATCCCGCTAACGGTTCGGAATCGAGGGTTGAGAGTCGCCGGTCGTGGGCGCCTGACCCTCGACTCGCGACCCGGAACGCTCCCCCGGCCTCCCCCACCCCTACCGGAACTCCGAAATACGAAATAAACTCCCGCCCCTCAGGTGTTAACGGCCAGAACATGATCGACCGCTTTCTCGCCAAGGTCTTCGGCACACAGCACGAGCGCGACCTCAAGAAGCTCGCGCCGCGCGTCGCCCGGATCAACGCCCTCGAGCCGCCGATCCAGAAGCTCTCGGACGAGGCCCTCCGGGCGAAGACGGCCGAGTTCCGGGCCCGGATTGCGCAAGGCCCTCGAGGGCGTCGCGGAAGAGGACCAGAAGGCGGCCCGCAACGCGGCCCTCGACGAGATCCTCGAGGAAGCGTTCGCGGTCGCCCGGGAGGCCTCGGTGCGCACCCTCGGCATGCGACCGTTCGACGTCCAGCTCATCGGCGGCATGGTGCTCCACCAGGGCAAGATCGCCGAGATGAAGACGGGCGAAGGCAAGACGCTCGTGGCCACGATGCCCGTCTACCTCAACGCGCTCACCGGCCGGGGCGTCCACGTCGTGACGGTCAACGACTACCTGGCCCGCCGCGACGCGGAGTGGATGGGCAAGATCTACCGCTTCCTGGGCCTCACGGTCGGCTGCATCCAGAACAACCTGCTCGACGACGAGCGCAAGAAGGCCTACGCCTGCGACGTCACCTACGGGACGAACAACGAATTCGGCTTCGACTATCTCCGCGACAACATGAAGTTCGAGCTCGAGCACATGGTCCAGCGCGGCCACGTCTACGCGATCGTCGACGAGGTCGACTCGATCCTGATCGACGAGGCCCGCACGCCGCTGATCATCTCGGGGCCGTCCGAGGAGAACACCGACGTCTACTACCGCTGCAACCGGGTCATTCCCCACCTCGTCAAGGGCAAGGAAGAGAAGGACAAGCACGGGAACAAGACGACGACCGGCGACTACCTGGTGGACGAGAAGGCCCGGACCGCCGTCCTGACGGAAGAGGGCGTGGCGAAGGCCGAGAAGCTCCTCGGGATCGACAACATGTACGAGCTGACGAACATCGACCTCCTCCACGGGGTCGAGCAGGCGCTGCGGGCCCACGCCCTCTACCGCCGTGACGTCGAGTACATGATCAAGGACGGCCAGGTCCTCATCGTCGACGAGTTCACGGGCCGCGTGCTGCCGGGCCGGCGCTGGTCCGACGGCCTCCACCAGGCCGTCGAGGCCAAGGAGAACGTCAAGATCGAGCGCGAGAACCAGACGCTCGCGACGATCACGCTGCAGAACTACTTCCGCCTCTACGAAAAACTCTCCGGCATGACCGGCACGGCCGACACCGAGGCCTCCGAGTTCCACCAGATCTACAAGCTCGACGTCGTCGTCATCCCGACCAACCAGCCCATGATCCGCGAGGACCACCAGGACGTCGTGTACGCCTCGGAGCGGGAGAAGTACGACGCCGTCGCCGACGAGATCGTCGCGTTGCGCGAGAAGGGCCAGCCGGTCCTCGTGGGCACGGTCTCGATCGAGAAGTCCGAGACCCTCTCCGAGCTCCTGAAGAAGCGCAAGGTCCCGCACGTCGTTCTGAACGCCAAGTTCCACGAGAAGGAAGCCGAGATCGTCGTCCAGGCCGGCCGCTCCGGCTCCGTCACGATCGCGACCAACATGGCCGGCCGCGGCACGGACATCGTCCTCGGCGGCAACGCCGAGGCCGTCGCGACCCACGAGCTCGCCGCGATCGACGACCCCGAGGAGCGCGCCCGCCGCCTCGCGAAACTCTACGAGAGCTGCGCCGAGGACAAGAAGCGGGTGCTGGCGGCCGGAGGCCTCCACATCGTCGGCACCGAGCGGCACGAGTCGCGCCGCGTGGACAACCAGCTCCGCGGCCGGTCCGGCCGCCAGGGCGACCCCGGCTCCTCGCGCTTCTACCTCTCGCTCGAGGACGACCTCATGCGGATCTTCGGATCGGACCGCCTCCAGAACATCATGCGCCGCCTGGGCATGGAGGAGGGTGTTCCGATCGAGCACGGCATGGTCTCGCGCTCGATCGAACGCGCCCAGAAGCAGGTCGAGGGCCGAAACTTCGAGACCCGCAAGCACCTGCTCGAGTACGACGACGTGATGAACCGCCAGCGCGAAGAGATCTACGGCATGCGCCGCGGGATCCTGAAGGGCGAGCTCGCGCGCGATCACGTGCTGGGCCTCGCCGAGACGATCCTCGACTACGTCCTGGGGCGGCACCTCGAGGAGGAGAAGAGCCCGCAGGAGTGGGACCTGGCCGCCAACGACATCGACCTCCAGGAGTACTTCGGCCTCAAGCCCGGCTCGGTCGCCTACGTCGAAAAGAACCGCGAGGAGATCCGGGAGAGCATCTGGAAGGCGCTGACGGCCGCCTACGACCGCAAGGAGGCGATCCTCGGCGCCGAGATGATGCGGACGCACGAGAAGTTCGTGATGCTCCAGGTCGTCGACCAGCAGTGGAAGGACCACCTGCTCGCGATCGACCACCTCAAGGAAGGCATCGGCCTGCGCGGCTACGGCCAGCGCGACCCGCTGATCGAGTACAAGAAGGAGTCCTTCGAGCTCTTCACGCTCATGAAGGAGCGGATCGAGGACCAGATCGTCCAGTATCTCTTCAAGCTGCAGCCCGTGCCGCGCGAGGAGGCGGAGGGCGCCCCGGCCGACGACGCGCCGCGCCGGGCGCCCGTCCCCATGCCGGCGCGCCGGGCGCCGGCGAACGTCAACTACTCTTATGGCGCGGCGGCCTCGGGCGGGCAGGACGCGAAGGTCGAGACCATCCAGCGACAGGCGCCCAAGGTCGGCCGCAACGACCCCTGCCCGTGCGGCTCGGGCCGGAAGTACAAGAAGTGCCACGGAGCAAGCCAGGGGGCGGCGGGAGCGTAATGGCGAAACCACGCGCGAGTTCGACGGGGCGACGAGGGAATCCCGCTGGCCCTGACGTTCGACGACGTCCTTCTGCTTCCGGCGCATTCCGAAGTCCACCCCCGGGAGGTCGACGTCTCCACGAGCCTCACCGGCGCGATCGGCCTCAACATCCCGCTGATCTCGGCGGCCATGGACACCGTGACCGAGTCGCGCCTGGCCATCGCCATGGCGCAGCAGGGCGGCCTCGGCGTCATCCACAAGAACCTTTCGATCGAGGCCCAGGCCGCCGAGGTCGACAAGGTCAAGCGCTCGGAATCGGGCATGATCGTCGACCCGGTCACCTGCCGGCCCGAGCAGACGATCACGGAAGCCCTCGAGGTGATGTCGCGCTACAAGATCTCGGGGGTGCCCGTCGTCGACAATCGGGGCAAGCTCGTCGGGATCCTGACCAACCGCGACCTGCGCTTCGAGACGCGCACCGACCAGCCGATCTCGTCGCGCATGACGAAGAAGAACCTGATCACGACGCCCGTCGGCACGACGCTCGAGCAGGCCAAGGAGCTCCTCCACAAGTACCGCATCGAGAAGCTCCTCGTCGTCGACCGCGACGGCAACCTCAAGGGCCTCATCACGGTCAAGGACATCCAGAAGGCGATCAAGTACCCCAACGCCGCCAAGGACGCCCTCGGGCGGCTCCGTGTGGGCGCGGCGATCGGCGTCACGAAGGACATCCTCGACCGCTCGCGCGAGCTCATCGGCGCCAAGGTCGACGTGCTCGTCCTGGACTCTTCGCACGGCCACAGCCAGGGAGTCCTCGACGCGCTCCGCCTCGTCCGCAAGCGCTTCCCCTCGACGCCGATCATCGCCGGGAACGTGGCCACCGAGCAGGGAGCCCGGGACCTCGTCAAGCGGGGTGCCGACGCCGTGAAGGTCGGCATCGGGCCGGGATCGATCTGCACGACGCGGGTCGTCACGGGGGCCGGTGTGCCCCAGATCCATGCCATCCGCGAATGCGCGAAGGCGACGCGAGGCACGCAAGGTGCCGCTGATCGCCGACGGCGGAATCAAGTTCTCCGGCGACATCACCAAGGCCCTGGCCGCCGGCGCGCACCTGGTCATGATCGGATCGCTGCTGGCCGGGACGGAGGAGTCGCCCGGGGAGACGATCCTCTACCAGGGCCGGACGTTCAAGGCCTACCGCGGGATGGGCTCGCTCGGGGCGATGAAGGCCGGATCGTCCGACCGATACTTCCAGGAGTCCATGGAAGGCGAGTCCTCGGCGAGTTCCCGCAACGGCGCGTTCGCTCTCCAAGCTCGTGCCCGAAGGCATCGAGGGCATGGTCCCCTACAAGGGGAGCGTCGAGGCTCTCGTGCTGCAGCTGACGGGCGGCGTGCGCTCCGGGATGGGACTCTCCGGCTGCAGGACGATCGAGGAGCTCCGCACGAAGTCCAAGCTCATCCGGATCACGGCCGCGGGGCTCAAGGAGTCCCACGCCCACGACGTCATCATCACCAAGGAAGCCCCGAACTACCGCGGGGGCGACGGCTAGGACGAGCCTCCGCCGCGGTTCAGACTCGGGTCTTGCCCTTCTTCCCTTTTCCTTCGCTTCGGCTTCCCGGGCCCACTTGTCCTGGCGGGCCTTCAGAACGGCCTCCAGCCGCCGGGCGAGGTCGGCCTCTTCCCCCGAGGCGCGCGGGCGATAGTACCGGCGCCCGCGCAGGCTGTCCGGGAGGCACTCGATTCCTCCCACACCCTCGGGCTCGTCGTGCGCGTAGCGGTAGCCCCGGCCGTACCCGACCTGGCGCATCAGTTTCGTGACGGCATTGCGGATCACCGCCGGCACCGGCTCGGCGGGCTTCTCGGCCACGTCGCGCTTCGCCTCGCCCTCCGCTTCGTAGAGCGCGTTGGACTTCGGCGCGAGCGCGCAGTAGACCGCCGCTTCGGCCAGCGCGAGGGAGCCCTCCGGCATGCCGAGGAAGTCGAAGGCCTCCTTCGCGTCGAGAGCGACCCGCAGCGCCCGGGGGTCCGCCAGGCCGACGTCCTCCGAGGCGAATCGCACGATGCGCCGGGCCACGTAGAGCGGATCCTCCCCCGCCTCGAGCATGCGGACGAGCCAGTAGACCGTGGCATCCGGGTCGGACTCGCGCATCGACTTGTGGAGGGCGGAGATCAGGTTGTAGTGCTCTTCTCCCGCCTTGTCGTAGAGGAGGACCTTGCGCTGGAGAAGGTCCGTGAGCCTCGCCACCTCGATGACCGTGGATTTGGACGCCTCGGCGTCCGCGGCCGCGGCTTCGAGCAGGTTCAACGCCCGCCGCGCGTCGCCGCCCGAGGCCTGGGCGATGAACGAAAGCCCCTCGTCGTCGAGCCGGAAATTGCGCGCGCCGAGGCCGCGCGGGATGTCGCGGAGCGCGCGCTCGACGATCCGCGCGATCGCCTCCGGCGCGAGCGGCTCGAGCACGACGACCTTGCACCGGGACAGCAGCGCGCCGTTGAGCTCGAAGGACGGGTTCTCGGTCGTCGCGCCCACCAGCACGATGTCCCCGGCTTCGACGTAGGGCAGGAAGACGTCCTGCTGGGAGCGATTGAAGCGGTGGATCTCGTCGAGAAAGAGAATCGTGCGCTTGCCCTGGCGCGCCCGCAGGCGCTGGGCTTCCTCGAGGACCTCCCGCATCTCCTTGACCCCCGTGGCGACCGCCGAATAGGAGAGGAAGAGCGAGGAGGTCTGCGACGCGATCAAGCGCGCCAGGGTCGTCTTGCCGACGCCGGGCGGGCCCCAGAGGATCAGCGACGGGACCCGGTCCTCCGCGACCGCGCGCCGGAGGAAGCCGTTGGCGCCGACGACCGCCTCGGGGCCTTCGACCTCGTCGAGCGAGCGCGGCCGCATCCGGTCGGCGAGCGGCGTCGACGCCGCCAGGGCGAGGGAATCCGACCGGGCCGGCGAGGGAGAGCCCGCGTCGAACAGGTCGCGGCTCACCCTGCCGCCTCGAGGGACCGGCGGCACTCCGCGGAGCAGACGGCGACCGTCTCCCCGCCGCGCTGCGCCGGAAGAGCCAGACGCCGATCGATCCAGGTTCCGCAGACCGGATCCCGGACCATTTCCCCCTCGCGGGGCACCGAGGAGCGGGAGCCGCCGGGGGCCGCCCGGAGGAACGCACGGCCTCGAAGAAGATCCGCAGACCGCGGAGCACCGTCAGGAGCACGAAGAGAGCGAAGAGGAGAAGAACGGCCCGGGCCACGACTTTGGGGCCGACGTCCTCAGCCCGCGCGGAGGCTCGAGATCTGGGCCTGGATGCGGTCGAGCTGCGGGATCTCGGGATGCTTCTTCTTGAGCTCGTCGAAGAGCCGCTGGGCCTCGGCCGCGTTCCGGCGATCGAACGCCTCGACGAGGACCCAGTTCAGCAGCGATCTGCCAGTGCTCCGGGTCCGCGTCCCGCGCCTTCTTGAAGTAGGCCACCGCGAGCTCGAACTCGCCCGCGTTGCGGTGCGCCGCGCCCAGGTCCGAAAGCAGGTTCGGGTCGTTCGGGGCCTTCCGTCTCGCCTTCTCGTAGGCCTCGATCGCGCCTTCCCACTCCGCGCGATCGTAGAGGTTGCCGAGGTCGATCAGCAGCGCCGGGTTCTCAGGGTCGCGGTCGATCGCGTGCGTGAGCTCCGCGGCGCGGCCGCCCCCGCGGCCCCGGCCCGGCGCTCGCGGCGCCCCGGCCGTCCGCCGCCGCCCGCGAAGTAGCCGGCGGAAAAGCCGACGAGGGCGCCCACGAGCAGGGCGACCACGATTCGGGGCACGGCGGAACGCGTGGCGGCTTCCATCGCCGCATTCTCTCAGAAACGAAACGGGGCGGCTCGCGCCGCCCCGTGAAAATCGACCGGAGGGAACGAATCAGTGAGAGGCCGCGCGGGCCGCCACCGGCACCGTGCCCGCCGGCGACCGACGCCGCGCGGCTGGACGCCGAGCGCGCGAGCGCCTTGTCGACCTGGCGCTCCACTTCCTTCTCGTCGAGGTTGTTGATCACCGCGATCTCGGAGACGATGAGGTACTTCGCCCGCTCGTACATCTTCTTCTCGCGGAACGACAGCGTCTTGCGCGACGAAATGTAGTTGAGCGTCTTCAGCACGTCCGCGATCGCGTGCAGCTCCCCCGACTTCATCTTGTCCAGGTTCTGCTTGTAGCGGCCCTTCCAGTCCCCGGTCGCGGAGAAACGGCCGTCGCCGAGTGTCTTCATCAGCCCGGTGATGTCCTTCCGCTGGGTCAACCGACGCAGTCCGATCAGCCTCGTGTTGCCGACGGGAACCATGACCCGGGAATTGTTGGACAGGAGACGGAGATGATAGAAGCTCCGCGGGGCGACCGGCTCCGTCGCGAAACCCTCGCCGATCTTTTCGATGACCGATACCCCGTGGTTGGGGTACACGATCTTCTCTCCCACCTTAAATCCCACTCGCGCCTCCTCGAAATTAGAAAGTAAAAGATCTGATACGGGAGCCGCGGATTATAGGGAAAAGCACGACGAAACTCAATCTTTGCGCCTCTTTTGCGCGCCCCGAACTTATGCTGTAGCAGCAACTTACTGGCCGGCTGTGCGCCTGATCACAGGGCCAGGAAAAGTACAGGAACCGGCGGGAAGCCCTGCCGTTGCAACGAATCCGACGGCCACGGCGTCCGCCTCCGGGCTAGGACACTCGACGAGCGCGTTGCCCGGGGCCGGAGTGCCGAGTCGACGAGAGGCTCGTCGATCCTCGACAGCCCCTCGCGGACCTTGCCGGGGTCGTAGCCGTAGCCGATCCGCAGGTACTTGCCGATCCCGAAATGGCCGCCGGGCGTGATCAGGACGGACTTTTCCTTGCGCAGCCTCTCGAAAAGCGCCACTGAGCCGATCGGCAGCCGGTACCGGACCAGAGCGATGGCCCCGGCCCGGGGCGGAATCAGGTCGAGAACACCTTCGTGTCCGCCCACCCAGGCCTCGACTTGGGGCAGCTGCCGCCGGACGATCGAACGCGTTCGGGCGAGGATCTCGTCCCGGCGCTTCGGCTCCAACGCGATCCGGGCCAGCCGGTCGGAGAGCATCGAGGGCGTCAGGGTCGTGTAGTCCTGGTACCCCCAGAGCCGCGCCGTCTGCGCGGGAGGCGCCACGATCCAGCCGATCCGCAGTCCCGGAAGACCAAACGCCTTCGACAGGCCGGCCGTCACGATCACCTTTCGGTATCGGCCCCAGAAGTGGGCGAGGGCGACGGCGCGTCGACGCCGACCTCCGCTCCGCGATAGACCTCGTCGGAAACAATCCAGGCCCCACCCTCCGGGCCGCATCCACGACCGCATCCATCTCGCTTTCCGTCAGCACCGCCCCGGTCGGGTTGTTCGGGATTGGTCACCATCACGACGCGCGTCCGGCGTGTCACCGCCTTCTTCAGGCTGTCCGTATCGAGAGCCCATCGCCGCGACAGCCCGTCCCGCTTTCGACGAGCCGAAAGGCGTCGGCCTTCCCCGCGTACGCCCGGGCCAGACCCCAACCCTGGAGATAGGACGGAAGCATGATCGCCGCCCGATCGCCCTTCTCGAGCAGTCCCCAGAGCGTCGTGTAGTTGGCTTCCGAGGTCCCCGTCGTCACCAGGACGTTGTCCACGGTCGCACCGGGGTAGAAGAGCGCAATCCGTTCGCGCAGGAGCTTCGAACCGTTGGCTTCAGGGTACTTGAGCGCCGTTCGAGGAACTCGCCCCGGCCCGCATCGCCCTCCAACAGCTCCTCGACCCTCAGCGGGAGAACACCGCTTTCCGAAAGGTTCCAGCGGACCTCGTTCTCGTAGAGGCTCTGGGTCCGCTCCATCTGAAACCGGTCGATGCGCATGGGCGACCTCGGTGAAGGGCCCGGATGGAGTATCAGCCGCACTGAAAGAAGATGTCAGGGCACCGTCACGACGACTTTTCCGGTCGTCGTCCGGCTGGCGAGCGCGCGATGGGCGTCGGGAAGACGATCGAAATCGAACCGCGGCTCCGAGAATGGGCCGAATCCCGCCCGCCTTCCACGTCGCGAACACCTCTTCGGCGCCCCGGCGAAGTTCGCCGGAGCGGTCCGAAAGCAGCGAGAGATTGAAGCCGATCAGAGTGCGACAGGACTGGATCACGTCGTAGGGCGAGTGGAAGCCCATTCCGAGAAGCTCCCGGGCGGCCGTCCATTTCGCGACTCCGCGCGCGCCGGAGGCCGCCGCGAAGCCGTAGAGGACGTACCGTCCGCCGGACTCGATGCGCCGCCAGAGCCTTGTGAACAACCGGCCGCCCACGGCGTCGAACACCACGTCCGGACGGCCGCCGAAGGTCCGCTCGATGAGTCCTCCGCCGAGCCATACAGGCCGGCCGCGGCGGCGCCGAGCTCGCGGCAAAGCGGAGCTTGGCCTCGGACCCAACTGAGCGCCACCGCGGCCGCGCCCCGCTCGCGAAGAAGCTGCAGCAGGGCCGTCCCGACTCCGCCGGCCGCGGCGGTGACCACGACGCGGTCTCCGGGCGCCACCTGCGCGCGATGACACGCGTACCAGGCGGTGAGAAACGTGACTGCGACGGCCGCGGCTTCGACCGCGTCCGTGCCCTCGGGGAGGGGAAACACGCGCGCCGCCGCCACGGAGACTTTCTCGGCATGGCCGCCGAAGATCGGAAGGCCGACGACCGGACTGCCCCGGGACAAGCCGCGGCGACCTTCGGCCCGATCGCTTCGATCGTCCCCGAAATTTCCATGCCCGGAACGAACGGCGGCTTCGGCGTCCTCGGGTAGTCGCCCGACCGTACGAAGAGGTCGGCAAAGTTCAGACCGATCGCGGCGGTCCGGACCGATGCTTACCTCCCCCTCGCCAGGAATGGGATCGGGACGCTCTCGCAGGACGAGCCGCTCCGGACCGCCGTAGCGATCGACGAACCAGGCGCGAGAGTGGCCCGACACCGCCTGTTTACTCCGGGATGGGGGTCGGCACGGCTGACGGACCCGGCGCCGCCGACGGGTCGGGGGCGCGGCACGACGCGGGGACCGGCCCGAAGAGCTCCGCGATCGTCCGTGTCGACGTCCACGGCCGGGCGGCCGGACCGGGCAGTCGCGCTCCTTGATGCGCCGATTCATCGGCCACGGCCAAAGCGGCTGGGTGGTCTTGACTCCGTCCTGATAGCGGTAGCAGAGGTTGGCGCCCCGCGACGTGCTGAAGATGCTCTCGCCGCGAGCATAGGTCGTGGCGGGCGAAGCACCGGTCAGCACGTTGCCGACCTTCCACTGGGTCTGAATGAGGTTGGGTCCGCCGCCGAATGCGGTGAGTCCCGAGGCAACGAGCTTCGTCGAAAAAGCGGGCAGCGACTGGCCGTAGAGGCCGAAGGGGATCACCGCGGATTGACTCCCGGGAGGAAGGTAAACGGCCACGTCCTTGAGCGCGATGGAGTCGAACTTGATGAAGTAGACGGCGCGCGGGCTCTTGAACCTGTCGCTCGGGAGGGCGTAGGCGAGACTGCCGAGCAGCTTCGCATCGGCGTTCTTGTCCTTGTCGTTTCGATCGGCGCCGAAAATCCCGTAGGGCTGGTCCACGCCGTAGTTGTCGTAGTTTCCGCTCGCCGCCTCGCTTCGCCGGCTTTCCCTTGTAGTCCATAAGGACGTACGTCTCGGGCATTCCCTGCCCGCTCCACGTCCCCAGGCAGTTCTCGCACGTCATGCGATAGCTGTTGTACGCGAGAGAATAGGTCAGCTTGGGCCCGATCGCCGTGGACTTCTCCCACCGGCCCCAGGCGCGTCGCACCGTCGTGTCGTTGCCGCCCTGGGACACCGAAAAGATCTTTCGCGCCGTCCCGAAGCCCGCGACGTCCTCGAAAAGGTTGGGCCCGGTGGCGTAGTGAGCGCCGAAAATGCCTCCGTTGCCGTCCTTGGCGTCCCAGCCGACGACCCGCCGGACCACGTTGTTGCCGGAGTGAACGAGCTCGATCACCGAAGCGGACGAGCAGCAGGCGTCGATCCCGTCGATGACGAGCCAGTCGTTGCGATCCAGCAGGACCGGGCGCTGGCC
Organism: uncultured Acidobacteriota bacterium; assembly: GCA_963810205.1. Taxonomy (GTDB): domain Bacteria; phylum Acidobacteriota; class Thermoanaerobaculia; order UBA5066; family Gp7-AA6; genus DAHUXD01. The sequence goes on along the minus strand of CAWEMP010000004.1, from coordinate 154,216 downwards.
GGCCTCGCCGTCGATCAGAACCTTCCCGTCGTGGAGAGCGCGAATCGTGATGGGAGATCCGGGGGCGCCCTTCAGATACTTCGGCGGGAGGATCATGCTGTCGGCGCCCTTATAGGTGCCGTCCAGGAGGCAGAGGGTCGCGCCGGGCTTCGCGAGCGACCAGAACCTCGAGATCCGGAAGGACTCGACTCGGAGCTCCCGTTGCCTGTACCGGTCGGGGAGGCGTAGGAGTCGCATGCGCCGCGTGCGAGCGCGTGGAACGAGAGAAAAGGCCGAGCACCGATGCGAGCCGCCCGGGTGAGCGATGGAATGGTCATGTCGTTCCCACGCCTTTCTGCGTCATCTCAGGACATCCCCGCTCAGGCGAGGAGACGCAGGCTTTCCCGGCAAACTCGCGAGGGTCGGGTCCACGTCGAAGGCCGACCCGCACGCCGGGGTCCCCGGGCTCGAAGCCGGGCGCGGCAACATTAGCTCGCGCCGGGGCCAAGGAATGAAGTTTTCAGCGCCGGAGGGACGTAGGGCTCACGCTCGGCCCTTACTTTGCAGCGGTTCTCGCTTCACCGGCTTTTTCGGCGAAACACGTCTCGCCCTTCGATTTCCTTTACCAAATCGTACCCGTCCGCCAGGATTCGGTTCAACATTCTCTTCGGGCGTCCTCGCAAATACCAGACACCTTCCTGTGTGACGACGAACTCCGGGTCCGTCTGAGAAACTTCGTCGGCTTCCCGGGGTAGCTGTAGACCAGGCGCCAACCGTCGAGGGCTCTCACCTGCTTCAGGCCTTCTCGCTCGTCATAATTGAAGTAGTCCGCCAGTAATTTCGGGCTCGCATAGTTCGCCTCGTGGATGACGATCATGGTCACCCTTCGCTTCACGAGATAGTCCCGAAACTCAGCCAGGCTTTCTACCTGGATGGGAGTGGCCGGCCGCGTCATGACCACAGTTCCATTGAAGCCCGCGTACCAGAGCCATCCCCAGTAAGGATTGTCACACTGACCGTACCGTTGCACCGCTGGCTCGGGCGAAAGATCACCCTGTCCTCGTCGCCGACGTTCTTTGCGAACCATTGCATCAGATCCCTCTGGTCGTCGGTGAGCTCCACCGGATGGATCAGCGGTGTCACCTGGACGGTGGCGCGAGGTAGCCGCCGACGAGGACCAATGTCGCACAGAGAGCTGCCGGGACGTGAGTGGTCACGTGGAGCTTGAAGCGTGTGACCGACAGCCGCCGTTCCACGGCCTCGCACAGCCGGACGATGCCGACCGAAGCGTGGATGAGAATCAGCGGCACGAGCGGGATGATCCACCGCGGTTCGGGAGTGATCTGGAAGTACCAGGCGAACGGAAGGAAGAAGATGGGCAGAGCCACCAGCGTATACAAATTGCCTTTGTTCTTCCGATCGCTGGCCAGGCCGAGCACGAACAGAGCGATCAGCGACAGCGCGACGACTGTGCGCCATGGCCGCCGCACTCGGAAATACGACAAGCTCGTCCAACAATAGTTTCGACTCTCCCCTGACACCGTAACGAGCCTCTCGGCGATGACCGATGGCGAGTGACTCCGCAAGTACGAACCCATCGTCGGCAAGTTGTCGCCGCAAAGATGAGCTCTCGCCACTTCAGCGTCAGGGCGTACCTTTCGGACATCTCGACCTTCTGGTCCATCCAGAGCAGCCGCGAATTGACGGTCTCATGGAAAGGCTCGCCAAACGCGCCCACGTTTCGCAAGATCAGAGGGGACGAGACGAGCACGAAGGCCACGACGAACAACCAGACAAATTTGTTCTTGAACATGCGCCATCGGAGGGCACAGAAGGTCGCGATGACGAAGATCGGAATCAGGAATATCCCCGTCGCCTTGGTCATGTAGGCCAGGCCGCCGAAGAGGCCCGCCCACACCCACTGCCTGTTGTCCTCGAGGCCCTTCACCATGAAATACCAGGCGGGGAGCACGAACAGAAGCAGCAGCGGCTCGACCGTGACGTGGGTCGCCCGATTGAGCAGGGCGGTGTTGAAGGCCATCAGCGCGGTCGCCACATATGCCGTCGACCGGCCGTAGAGATCACGGACGATGAAAAACAGAACCAGCACCACGAGCCAACCGATCCCCAGCGTGATCGCCTTGGCCACTGGAAAAAACGACAAGTCCCTCGCGGCCACGGTGGAGAGGATCAACAAATAGATGGGATGCTGATTGGCGATCTTGTACTCGCCGTTCAGGCACATCGTGACGAAGCGCGGGATGCCGCCGTGCTCCTGGATGAACAAGGCGCCTTCGAGAAAAGACCCCGTATCCTGGTACGCCGGCTCGACGGCTTTGCGCATCCGATCAATCCCGACCAGGAGGAACGTGACGCTCACCAAAACGAGGAACACCGGCGTCATCAGGCGCTTGAAGCTCATTTCGGGTTTGTCGCTTCCGGAGTCCAAGAGCTCTCGCGCTCGCAGGAGGTCTTAGAATCCGGAGGCAACGGCAAATTTGCAATAACCGTGCCGGAGGACAGGTTCGACTTCTCCCCGGAGAGTCTCAACATCCCGGGCAGCGACTTCAAGGGTGTGCGCACGTTCGCATTGCAGGTCAAGCACGTGGCCGCCTCCAACTATGTCCTCTGGTCGGCGGTCACCGGCGACGAGATCCCGGAAGACTTCAAAGGCGGGAACGGCCCCGAGAGGTTCAAGTCCAAGGCGGACATCCTCAGGTTCCTTCGGGACTCCTTCGCACTCGGCCACAGGGCTGCGGCGAGCCTGACAAACGAGAACATGCTGCAGGCCACGGAGCGGCTGAAGTCCAAGCCCACCCGGCTGCATGTGGTCACCTTCGCCGTCGCCCATGCGTTCGACCACTACGGTCAAATCGTGGAGTACCTGCGCATGAACGGCATCGTGCCGCCGTCCACGCAGGCCGCGGCGGCCGCACCCGCCCGTTTCGTCGACCTGAAGGCGCCCGACGGCGTGGTGCTGAGGGCGAGCTACTTCGCGCCCGACAAGCCCGGGCCGGGCGTCCTGCTCATCCATCAGGGCAACCGCGACCGCAGCGCCTGGTCCGATCTCGCCGCGCGCCTCGCGGCCGCCGGAATCCACGTCCTGACCTTCGACCGGCGCGGATTCGGCGATAGCGGCGGAGTGCCGCACGAGAAGTGGACGTCGGAGGAGCGATCCGAGGCCCGCAAGGCGCGCCCCGGCGACGTCGACGCGGCGTGGCAGTTCCTGGTCTCGCAGCCCGGCGTCGCGGGGGACGTCATCGGAGTCGGCGGCGCCGGGGCCGACGGGGTCGGGAATTCCGTGAGCGCGGCGCGGCGGCATCCCGGCGAGGTGAAGTCGCTCGTGCTCCTGTCCGGGCAGACCGACCTCGCGGGGCGGCAGTTTCTCCAGAGCGCGTCGCAGCTGCCAGTGCTTTTCGGAGTAGCGAACGACGACGAATACCCTCCCACGCAGGACGTCATGGAATGGACCTACAGCATCTCCGCCGGCCCCGGCCGAAAATTCGTGCACTACGGCGGGACGAGGCCGCCCTGGCTGGGGTTCGAGGATCGCGAGGGAATCCCCGTCACCGGAGGCCACGGCACGGACATGTTCCAGGGGCATCCGGAGCTGCGGGGCATCCTCGCAGACTGGTTCGTCATGACGCTGATCAGGACGCCGGGGCGTGCGCAGGTCGACGAGACCGCGGCGGCGCTGCCGTCAACTCCGATCCTGAAAGAGCTCGAGACGCCCGGCGGCGTCGCGCGCGTCACCCGGAAACTCTCGCAAGCCCGGCAGAGCGATACGACCGCACAGTTGTGGCCCGAGATCGTCGTCTCGATCATGGGCTACGACCACATGAGCGCGGGCGATACGAAGCTCGCGGTCGAGCTGATGAAGATCAACGTCCTCGCCTATCCCGAGTCGGCGGATGCGCACGACAGTCTTTCCGACGCATATCTGGCGGACGGACAGAAGAAACTCGCGCGCGAAAACGCGGAGAAGGCGCTGGCGCTCCTGCCGTCGGACACGGCGGACTCGTGCCCGGGTCGATGGCTGTCCTGGGGGTTCTGCTCCTGATGGGCTGCGGCCCGGTGCTGGACCCGAGCCTGTCCCCGCCGGTCATCGACAAGCCGATCTACAACTGCGCGCAGACGATCGCGTTCTCCGGCGCGGACCGCGACGCGAAGATCGCCGTCTACGTGAACGGCACCGAGGTGATCCAGGTGCCGATCTGGATGGGCTGGGGAAGCATCAAGCTTCCCTCCCAGCTTCACAGCGGCGACGTCGTGGCGGCGGCCCAGATCGTGGGCAACCGGATCAGCGAGAAGAGCCGCGACCCCGTGACGGTCACCGCGATCCCGGCGAGCGTGATCACCGGAGGAAAGCTGCCGACGCCCGCCGTGATGCCCCCGCTCTACGAGTGCCAGGAAGTGGTGCGCGTGAACGGCGTGGTGCAGGGCGCCACGGTCACTCTCCGCAGGAACGGGACGACGACCTGGGACGCGATGACTCCGTACACCATCGCGCGCTTCGGCGTGCCCACGCTGAAAGTCACCGACGGTTACGACGCCATGGACTCGCTGTGCAAGGACCCGGTCCAGATGAGCGTCTGGTCGGGAAGGAGACCGTCGGCGCGAAGCCCAACAGCCTCGTCACACCCACCATCGGACAGCCGCTCGTCGGAGGCAGCGACGCCGTGCTGCTGACGGACCTCGTGACCGGCGCTCTCGTCCAGATCCTCGCCGACGGCGCCGTGGTCGGCGGCGGAGCGGCCCTCGACACCGCGACGATCTTCAAGATCAACCCGCCGATCGACCCGTCGAAGAAGTACTCCTCCGTGCAGGCGCTCTGCGAGCTGAAGTCGCCGCTCGACGGCAGCGTCACGCCGGTCAAGGACCCGCCGCCGCCCACGATCCGCTCGCCGCTGTGTCACGGCGGCAAGTACGTGACCGTGTGCGACACCGCCGCCCTGAGCACGGTCAAGGTGAGCATGGACGGATCGCAGATCGCGCAGGGCGCGGGAAACGGCGGCTGCGTGACGCTCGGCCTCGGCGACGCCACCGTCTTCCTGACCGGGAAGAAGGTGAGCGCCGTGCAGATCGTCGCCGGCAAGACCAGCCCGCCGTCGGCGAGCGTCATCGTGACGGCCAGCGGCGCGCCGAGCTACAACCCCGGTCCGTGGAACTCGTCCGCGCACCAGTCCCACAACAACTGCTACAACTACAGCACCGACATCATGACCGACACCTTCGCCCAGCCCGGCCAGGCCCACGGCGTGTTCCCGCCCGAGCCCCCGACGTGCGCCGGCACGGGGAGCGGCGCCGTGGCGGACGGCCTCGTCGCGGCGCGCGGAGAAGCGCTGCGCCGGCTGCTCGCACCTCGTGGCGCTCGTCATCTCCCCCGGGACCGGGGGCTGCGAGACGGACTACCACTGGTACCGGCTGGACGACAACGGGCGCTGGTCGAACAAGCCCGGGCCTGCCCCCGCGACCGACAAGGACGCCTCCGGCAACCCGATCACGAGCCCGGAGACCGCCGACCGGAAGTACGTTCGGCCCTGACTACTGCCTCGACTACTCGATCTTCTGCGGCTACTACTGCGTCGACAAGAACGTGGTGGTGATCCAGTGAGCCGGCGGGGAAGGAGCTTCAACATGAGAGCCGCACGTAGCGTGGATGCGATGGCCGCCATCATGGCTGTCGCAGCCGTGATTCTCGTGTCGTTCGCCACGGGTGCCCGGGCGCAGACAAGCGGCGAACAGAAAGCCGGCGTCGTGGACAAGGGAGTAGCGTTGAATCGGGAGGGACTGCCGCCCGTGGGCTTCCGCGTCACCCTGTCGGTCTATTCCGGCCGGCCCAACCCGAGCTGGACCGTGGAGCCCGGCCCCGAGATGGATCGCCTCGCCGCGCTGGTCAAGGAACTCAAAGCGACCGACGCGAAACTGTTCGACTACGAGGAATGGAATCGCCTCGGGTACGCGAGCTTCCGGCTTTCCGCGCGCGGCGTTCCGGGCGTGCCGGGCGAGGTCCACCTCTGGCGCGACATGGCGGTCGTGACGTCGAAAGACGGCAAGGTATTGCAGGCGGCCGGCGCCTCGAGGCTCTACGAGATGCTCGTCACCCAGGCGGAAAGCAAGGGCTACGGGTCGTTCTTCGTCAACTACCGAAAGCCGCCGCCGGCGAAACAGGGGTCGCGGTAACGGGCTCAGGGTCGGGCTGGGTTCTCGGGGCTCACTTCGGCCGACGCGGGCAAGCGCCTGACCGGGACCGTTCTAAACTACCCAGGGCTTCAGTCGGCCTGGTGGTTGATACCGTCCGTCCGATTCCGTTTCGTTCTCGCGTCCGCGCTTGCACCGCCACGGATGGACCACGACCGGACTATCAGCCCGTCGAGGCAGCCGTCGGACTTGCAGCGCAGGTCGGCATCAGGGTCGATCCTTCAGCCCCAGGACGAGGTAGGGGGCGCGAGATCTCCTCGGTCGGACGTTCGTTCCCGCGCCGACGTGTTATTTCAGACCTTCGACCAGGTAAAGGTCCGAGTAACCGCTCCAGAAGCTGTAGGCATAGGACTTGCCGTCCGGCGTGATGCACAAGGTCTGGACGCTAAAGATGCCCGCGGGATCCGGTGGCACCAGCTTCTTCCAGAGCTCGCGATGACCTGTGGTCGGATCGAGCCGAAAGACGGAGCACGGCAATTCTCCAAGCCGGAAGACATACGAACCGGCTACCGTCAGCCGTCCAGCAGACGACCCTTTCGCCTAAGACGAGACCTCGGATAGCCTCCCCTTGGCCTCTCTCGAGGTCAAAGATGCTGACGGCTCCGTTCGCACCGCGGCCGATGGCAAATCGTCCGTCCGGAGACACAGCTGGGCTGGTCGTCAACCGCACACCCTCCGGCGAGATCGCCGTTGGAATCCCTCCTTGAAGATCCTGCGCGTACAGCCGCACGTCCTCTCCCGGCGCTTTCCCCTGGACAAGCAATCGCCTCCCGTCGGGGACCAAGCCACCGATTCCGGCATTGTTCCCTCGAGCGACAGGGTCCGGGCCTCTCCCGCCCCGACTGGCAGGAGAACGATCGCCGACGGACCGGACTGGAGATCGACAGCACCCACTTACGGTCGGGAGAGAACCCAATTGCTACACCTTCACCGAGGCGGACAGCCGGTGAGCCGTCCGTTTTCCGAAGATAGATTCCGGGTTTCGACCCTGCCGCGTACTCCGGACGCTCGTTGAACAGCAATAGGGATCCGTCCTCCGACAGGTCGCACAAGGATGAGGACGAGAGCCACGAAAGACTTCCTCTCGTGTTTCTCGCCTCGCACCTTTGTCCAGGATTCCGACACCAAAGCTATCGGTGGTGAGGAGCGCGCGCCCGTCGTGGGAGACGTCAAGCACACGGAGCGACCCGGGAGCGCTGTAGAGAAGGCGCTGAGCGCCCGAAAGCGAGATGCCCCGCAAGGCGGCCGCTTCTGAGCTCTTGCTTGCTGTGAACCAGATCTCCTCGCCGGAAGGTGACCAGACCAGACTGTAGGCCCCTGCCCATCCGCTCGAAATGCTTCTCGCGTTCCCCGGTCCGGTCGATGGTCCACAGAGCCGACTTGACGTATCCGCCCAGTTCGTTTTCGATGAAGGCGACCTGGCCTCCCGCCGGGGCCACTCGAGGCCCCGAAATCCATCCGCGGGTTTCATGCAGCACGTTGCCGATCGGGTACTCGAGACGCTCTCCTGAACCGATTCTTCGTACGATGGCGAGCTCTCTTTCCGTCGGGCGACCAGTCGGCCCATTTCACGCCCTCGGCCAGCTCTCGCGGCGTTCCACCCACGACGGAAACCCGTGCCAGCGTGCCGCCGAAGCGTGCTGGACTAGCTGCTCGGACATCCAACAGAACCGCCATTTCGCCTGCCGAAGAAACGGAAAGAAGGCTGGCGTCCGGAATCGGAAGAGCAGAGGACTCAGAGCCCTCGCCGCGTGTCGAGAACGTTCGGAATGGCTGACCGTCCCACGCCGCGCCGTAGTAGATCGTCTGACCGTCGGGCCCAAATCGCGCCGCCAGGATCAAACCTCTCCGAAACGTGAGCCGTGAGAACCGCAGCGAGAGCTCGGACGTCAACTTCGTCACTCGGCCGTGGCCGGACTCCCCTGCCGGCTGCTCCGTGCCCGACCCTCTCCGGGCTTCCGCTTCGGCTGAAGGCGAATAGCTAGAGAGAAAGAAGGCCACGTCGCGGATCGAGTCGAACCGGTTTTCGCGCCTCTTTTCGAGACAGCGGGCGAGGATCGGGAGGAGTGTCTGCGGAATACGCGGGTCCATGCGGTGGAGCGCCGGGGGACTATCCCTGAGGATCAAAGCCAGCGTTTCGGCAGCTGGAACTCCCTGAAACGCCCGTTCGCCAACGAACATCTCGTAGAGAATGGCCCCGTACGAAAAGACGTCGGCCCGCTGGTCCGTCGCTTCGCCGAGAACCTGCTCCGGAGACATGTACCCGACCGTTCCCATCACCGTGCCAGGCTGAGTGTGCTGGGTCAGTGTCGGTGCAACGCTCTGATCGACCGAAGACGAGGGGGCCTCGCGACGGGCCAGACCGAAGTCGAGCACCTTGACGCCGCCGTCGGCCAGACAGGAACACGTTTTCGGGCTTCAGATCCCGATGAACGATCCCCCGCGATGCGCCGCCGCGAGCCCTTCGGCCACCGCGACGGCGATCGCGACTGATCCCGCCACGGAAGCGCGACGCGCCAGGCGATCGCGAAGCGTCTCGCCCTCGAGCAGCTCCATGACCGCGAACGCGAGCTGCCGTCCCGCCGACGTCGAAGATGCCGAGAACTATTCGGATGCGAGAGCGCCGCCTGCGCTTTCGCCTCGCGCTGAACCGCGCCAGCTCCGCCGTATCCCGCGCGAGCGCCCGAAAGGACCTTGACGGCGACCTTCCCTCCAGCCGCTTGTCGCGCGCCCGATACACCTCACCCATGCCGCCCGCGCCGAGCGGTCCCGAAGATCTCGTAGGGGCCGGGCAAGCCGGGTGCCGGCAGGGAGTGTCATCGGATGACTGTTAAGGGACTCTATGCCGCCACGGCCGGGCCCGCGAGAGGATTGGTCGGGGCGAGAGGATTTGAACCTCCGACCAAGCCCAGCCTGACAACGAACTGCCGGGCAGCCGTCTCGAGGCTCTCCTTCGGATCGACCGGGAACGAGTCGCGCGCACGGATCCACCATGCCCGTCGAGCAAGCGCATCCTGGCCCTTGGCGAGGGTCGATTTTGTGACAATGAGTTTCTCGAACTCCCGAGTCATTCACGGACTTGCGATAAGTGAAGTCAATGGCGATCGCGCCTTGGCCCTGAAGGCGACTCCAACAGTCCCTCAGCTTTGGCGACACCACTGACTGCTGGAAATAGCCACTGACCCGTTTTTGCATCGGGGCGCCATTGTCGTTGAATTTCGTCGGGTACGTCTGGGTGTCCGGCTTGCCGCCATGCGCGCAGGCCACCATCGCGATGAGAAAAGCGAGAACGAGAGCTGCTCCGATGCGTTTCATGGCATCTCCGATCGTCGTTGATGGTCAGTATAGCCGGGCGGCCGGAGGCAATCGGCGAGTTGATGCGGCTTCGCCGGCGTCTGAGAAGGTCTGGGGGTGGACTCGGTATCGACTCTCCAGGAAATACACGCCACGAAGCTCAGGATCACTCCGGACACAAGCCCCATTGTGAAGCTCTTCCTGTTCATTTCTCGGGCCTCACTCACGCCGAGTCGTCATCTCGCGCGTCGGGTTGAGGTATGAGTCCGTCGACCAGGGGCGGCAGGGGCGCGTGGCGATGTCAGCATCGCGCATGATGGCTTCAGCGCGTTGACACTCTTCCATCGAGCGGAACAGTCCAGGAATCTGGTCGCAACCATCTCCATCGCAGGTGTCGTCGGGGTCAGAAGGCCAATAGTCCGAGGGGTCGGGGCGAGACGATTTGAACCTCCGACCACTCGGTCCCGAACCAGAAGCCTCTGATCCTTGGGGATCTCTCCTGATCCCCAGGGACTACGATTCCAGCGACTTATCGCTTGCGCCGACTCTCCTGATCACGCCTGCGAACTGCAGAAGTGGGACAGAAGTCGAACCCGGGGGTGGTCCAACCTCCGCCAGCGAGCCGCTGCGCCTGACGGGTCGCCTCGCATATCGAGAGGTTGAAAAACTGGCCGAATCGGCCGAAGTAGTGGGCGCTGGCGACGAGCTTCTGGAACCTCGGGTTCGTGACGGATTCCTACCTGATGCCGACGTTGGAGGACGTTCGGGCGGCCGTGAACCGGGCTGCAAGGCTCATCGACGGCACAAATGACGGCACAGTGACTCGGGAAGAGGCGTAGTTCAATGATTCAGGCGGAGCGGAGCGGGTTGCGTAACGTGTTGGATTTTCAGCGCCTTGCATCTATCATTTGCACTCCCTGCCGGAGTGGCGGAATGGCAGACGCAGGGGACTCAAAACCCTACTCCGGTCGGTAGCAAGAAACCCCGAAAACACGCGTCCTGCCGATGCGTTTCCCATTTTTTCGTTGTTGTGTTTGGTGCTGTTTCGTTCTGTTTTGCACCGAATAGCATCGGTTTGAAATGGCACACCAGATGGCACCCCCCCAGGGCTTGTTGGCGGCATCGGCAAGTTGACTGGGCACGGGGCACCGACGGCCGCCCATATCGAGGGCCGGAGAATCACTTCCCGGCAGCGACGAGCTTCTGGAACCTCGGGGTCTTGTGGAGCGGGTCGAAGTTGGGGGTGAGGCGAGCTCAAAGAAAGAGACTCATCGCAACCCTTCCGCCACTTGGAGGCTCGTGAGAATACGCGTGTAACTGTAGGCGCAGCTCTGCGCATCGGGGGTCATGACGACGTTGTCGATTTTGATCAGGCCCGAGCGATCGGCGGGCGCAATCGTCCTCCAGAGCTCCCGCTGGCCCGTCGTCACGTCGGCCTTGAAAACCCGAGCCGGTGCCTCCCTCCCACTGTAGACGTAGAGCGATCGGCCGTCGGAGGCTCCAGAGAATCGGGCTCTCCCCGGCCTCGGCGCCAACCAGGGGGCGGGGCGCTCCCCCGTCGACCGGGTAGATGACGATCTTCGAGTCCGGCCCCCCGCGGCGATGAAACGCCCGTCGGGAGATGCGGCCAGGGGTCCAAATTCCAGGCCCTCGGCAGAAATCGCCTGCGGCTTGCTGCCGTCGAGACCCTGGACGTAGAGCCGCCACGGGCTGGTTCCTGGCCGCCCGAGAAAGAACACTCGTTTCCCGTCAGGGAAAAACCCGCCCCAGCCGACCCAATCTACCGAAGTGATGCCCTCGTGCCTGAGAGTTCTGGGCTGACCGGGTCCGGTCGGTAGCAACCTGAATTCCTCGGACGGCTGGCGCGACTGTGACAGGACCCAGCGTCCATCCGGGGAGAGCCCCATCCCGGTGCCGTCGCCGAGGCGAACCGCCGGCGATCCATCGGTTGCCCGCAGATAGATCGCGCTGCTCGCGCCCCCGCCCTCACCCCACTCGTCGAAAACGATGAATCGTCCGTCTCTCGACATGGCGTCGACGTTCGCCCGGTCCATCCAGGAAAGCTCGCGCTCGGAGCTGTCGCTGGCGGTCAGCGCGATGAGACTCTGATTGTAGAAGTAGGTGTTCAGCAGCACCCGGCCGTCTCTCGAGATGTCGAAGAAAAAGAGACCCGCTCGCCTCTCCGCGTACGAGCCGCTCGCGGCCCGAAAGCGTGACTGCGTACACCTGGTGTTTTTGCTCAGCTGGCCTTCGCCCGGCGAACCACATCTCGCCGCCGTCAGGCCGCCAGGCGACGTTAGCGATGTCGTCCCACCCCTTCGAGAGCGCCATCACTTTGCCAGACAGATCGACCGTGGCAACGGTCTCGCCGACTCCGAGGGCCAGCCTGTCGCCCCGGGGAGAGAAGCGCATCGTACTGATCGGTTGCGCGGTCTCGTAGAGGATTCTGCCGATGGGGAACTCGAGCCGGTACTTGCCGCCGACCCTGTGCACGACAGCAAGGTCACGGCCATCGGGAGACCAGTCGGCTTCCAAAACGTTTTCGAGAAGCCCGCGCGGTGCACCTCCCTCGAGGGGCACCCGCGCAAGCGTTCCCATACTCTCCCAGTTCGACGCGCGCCCGATGGAGATCGCGAGCTCCCCCTTCGAGGATATGGCGAGGAGCCTCGCGTCGGGTAGTTGCAGGCCGCGCGACTCGATGCTGCCGGCGCGCGTCACAAAAATCCCGAACGGCTGCCCCTCCCAGGAGGCGGTGTAGATGACCGTCTGGCCGTCGGGGGCGAACCGCGCCCTGACGACCGCGCCGCGCCGGAAGGTGAGGCGTCTGTATGTAGGAGTCGCGGCCATTCGTCCGGTCGCGTGGAGGGCCCAGCCGGCGAGAAGGCCGATTCCGAGGAGGGCCGCAGCGATGAGCGGCTTTCGCCATTTCTGCGAGGGCGGTGCAACGGTGCTTTCTCCCACGGCGGCCCCGGACGCGGTGGATAGCGACTCCAGGTCGTAGGCGAGATCGCGTGCCGACTGGAACCGCCGTTCCGGACTCTTCTCGAGGCAGTGGCGAACGAGACGCTCGAGTCCGGGGCTGACGTTGCGGCCGGTCGCCGAGAGATCCGGCGGGTCCTCCTTCAGGATCGCGGCCATCGCCTCGCCGGTCGATCCGCCTTCGAACGCCCGCCGGCCCGCAAGCATCTCGTAGAGGACCGCGCCGAGCGCGAATATGTCGCTCCTCCCGTCCGCGGGCTCTCCTTTGATCTGCTCGGGCGAGATGTAGCCGAGCGTTCCCATCACGACGCCCGGCTCGGTTGCCGTCGGGAGTTTGGAAGCGCTCCCGGAGGCAACGATCTGAACCAGCTTCGCAAGGCCGAAGTCGAGGATCTTGACCCGGCCGTCTTTGGTCACGAAGAGGTTCTCGGGCTTCAAGTCCCGGTGAACGATTCCCTTCTCGTGCGCGGCGGCGAGGCCCTGCGCCATCTGGACGGCGTACTCGATCGCCTTGCGCGGGGAGAATCTGCCGCCCGAAAGCTCCAGGCGCAGCGTCTCGCCCTCGAGTAATTCCTGGACGACGTAGGGCGCGCCCGCGTGCAGCCCAATGTCGTAGACCGCGGTGATGTTCGGATGATTGAGTGCGCCGGCTGCCTGAGCCTCTTGCTCGAAACGCCGGAGCCGGTCCGGATCGGCCGAGAAGGACGCTGGTAGAACCTTGATCGCGACGTCGCGCTTCAAGCGCTCGTCCCGCGCTCGGTAGACCTCCCCCATCCCGCCCGCGCCGATCGGCGAGAGGATCTCGTAGGGGCCGAGCCGGGTGCCGGCTGCAAGCGTCATCGAATGACCGCTGCGCGGATTCTACGACGCGAGGATCGGCGGGTTCGGGCTATCATCCCCAACCGCAGCCGGAGTGGCGGAATGGCAGACGCAGGGGACTCAAAACCCTACTCCGGTCGGTAGCGGGAAACCCCGAAAACACGCATCCTACCGATGCGTTTCCCATTTTTCGTTGTTGTGTTTCGTGCTGTTTCGTTCTGTTTTGCACCGAATAGCATCGGTCTGAAATGGCACACCAGATGGCACCCCCGGTGCTCGCCGGTTCGTGGATCACGTAGCCTGAAGGGGCGGCCTCGCGGAATCTCGCTTCGGCGCCCGCGGCTTCAGGCGTCTCGAGGGGTCGGAAGGGAAGCCGGAACCCTGACGCAAATGCACCTTCCATTCTCGTGCGGGTTGCGATATGCGTCGTGCTTTCGAAGGGAGGTCAGACATGATTCGGAGCTTTCCGACAGAACGTCTGTTTGCCGCAGCCATGGGCGCCGTATTTCTCCTGATCGCGCCCGGGGCGGAAGGCAAGGGCAGGCCTGCTGCCAAGCCGCTGACACCCACAGTCTCGGAAGCCGTAGCGTTCGACGTTTCGCCGCCCATGTACAGCCTGACGCAGCAGGGGGCCCCTCGGCAGAAGCCCGGCTTACGCCTTCCGCGGAGCCGATCGAAATCCGCCCGGAGCGAGGACTCGTCGCTCCCGACCAGGGGTATTCGGGGGATGGGGCCCTTCAGGGAGCCGACGGGATGCGAATTTCGCAAACCGCTCTCACCATCCCCGCTCCCCTCCAGAACTTCGAAGGGCTGAGCAACCAGGACAACTTCAACCTCTTCGGATTCCGGGTCAACCCGCCGGATCCGGTCGGCGCCGTCGGCCCGAACCACTATGTCGAGATGGTCAATCTCGCCTTCGCCGTGTACGACAAGCTGGGCAACTCGCTGCTGGGGCCGGTGGATACCGGCGATCGCTCTGGGCCGGCTTCGCGGTTCCCGACTGCACTACCCCTCGGGCGACCCGATCGTTCTCTACGACAAGCTCGAGGATCGCTGGATCCTCAGCCAGTTCACGACGGATGGCCTCTTCGATCCGACGCTGCCCTTCTACAACTGCGTCGCAGTCTCGATCACCGGGGACCCGACTGGCGCCTACTACCGCTACGCGTTCAATACCACGTTCGACGGTGTCTTCTTCTTCCCCGACTACCCCAAGTATGGCAACTGGAAGAAATCCTACGTGCTCACTTCGCGCGACTTCGGACCCGTCGACGAGTACGGCATCAGCGTCTACGCGCTGGAAAAGAACAAGATGATCGCCGGCAACCCGAAGGCCCGCATGGTGCATTTCTTCATCGACGGGAATGACCCGGATCTGCTTCCGCTCGTCGGCGATGGCCTGCTCCCGGCGGACATCGACGGCACGCGGCAGCCCAAGGAAGACGCATCCATCCCGATCGTCGGCACGCAGGACGATGGCGGTGGGTACGGCGCAACCTTCGACGCCGTCAACATCTGGGACCTGAACGATCAAGTGGAATTCCAAAGCCAGAGGCCTCGCTCATCCTCGCCTCGCAACTCCCGGTGGCCTGCTTCGACTCGATTTTCCCGTGCCTCCCGCCAGGCTCCCCTACGCCGTGACTGCCTGCCGCAACCAGGGATCACGGACCCGGAGCCAGTACCTCGACATCCTGTCCTACCGCCAGCGGCCGACCTGGCGGCTCGCCTACCGCAACTTCGGCGGATACGAGGCCATGGTTACGAACCAGTCGGTCGAGGCGCTCCCCGGTGTCGCCGGCGTGCGCTGGTACGAGATCCGGCGGACGAACGGCGTCTACTCCCTCAAACAGCAGGGAACCTTCGCCCCGGGAGACGGCGTCCATCGTTGGATGGGCTCGATCGCCCAGGACTCGCAGGGCAACATGGCTCTCGGCTACAGCGTCGTCAACGGCGTGGATGTCTTTCCCGGAATCCGGTACACGGGCAGGCTCGCCGGCGACACGCCCGGCCAGATGACCCTCGGCGAAGGGACCATCATCGACGGCACCGGCGTCCAGCGGACGATCAACTCCCGCTGGGGCGACTACACTTCGATGAACGTCGATCCAACGGATGACTGTACGTTCTGGTATGTCAACGAGTACTACAGGCTCGCGGGATCATAGGCGTCGACACCGCCCCCTGGCAGACCCGCATCGGCAGCTTCAAGATGCCGGGCTGCAACGAGAAGACGTAGGAACTCGCCAAGCTATGGGCTGGTGCGAAGTGGTCGCGCTTCGCACCGCCCCTGTTTCTCCGGCTGGGACCGCCAGGGCTTTGCGTCTATCATCCGCACTCCGGCCGGAGTGGCGGAATGGCAGACGCAGGGGACTCAAAATCCCCCGCTCGCAAGGGCGTGCCGGTTCGAGTCCGGCCTCCGGCACCAGAGTCACGGCCCGCCCGGGCCGGCTCAGTGCTCGAGGCCGTATTCCTTGATCTTGTTGTAGATCGTCTTGAGCGAAAGCTTCAGGAGCTCGGCGGTCTTCTTCTTGTTTCCGCGCGCGAACTCGAGGGTCTTCGAAATCAGCCGACGCTCGACGTCGGCGAGCGAGTCCCCGACGGCGATCCGGACGACCGGCGGCTTGCGGCGCCGCAGTCGCGTGCGCGGCAGGGGCCGGCCGAGGACGGAGCGCACGCCCGTGGGCCCGATGACGCCTTCGGCGACGCGAGCCGCGCGGCGGACGGCTTCCCGGAGCTCATTCGTGTTGCCCGACCAGTCGTGCGCCTGAAGAACGTCGAGAGCGTCGGGGTCGAACGCGAGCGTCGGGTCGAGCTCCTCGAGGAATCGCCGGGCGAGAAGCGCGACGTCGCCCTCCCGTTCGCGCAGCGGCGGCAGGTGCACGGGCTCGTCCGCGAGCGCATCGCGAAGGGGCCGCAGGAGACGGCCGGCTTCGAGCGCCTCGCGGGGGTCCTCGTCGAGGCCGATGACGAAGCGCGTCGCTCCCGGATCGGCGACACGGGCAACGAGCGCCTCCTGGAACGCCGTGGACGTGGATTCGACGTTGGGGAGGAACAGGGTCCCCAGCCCGGTCTGGCGGACGGCGAGCTCCAGCAATTCGCCCTCGGAGATGTACGCAAACCGACCGGAGCCGCGACGCGAGAGCCGGTGCACCGCGGTCGCCGCGGCGTCCTTCTCGGTGCCCCGCTCGCCGGTCAGGAGCACCGAGGCGTTGCAGGCCGCGGCCCGCTCGATCGACGCCATCGCGCCGGCCCACCGCGGCGAGCGGCCGGGAAGAGCTTCCCGCAGCTCCGCGCGCACGAGCCGCAACCGCGTCTCTTCCGCCTCGGAGTCCCGCAGGCGGAGCTCCTCGGCCGCCGCGTGGAGTTGCGCGACACGGGCCGCGGACACCGGACGCCACAGGAAGTCGTGAGCTCCGGACGCGATCCCGCGATCGAGATCCGACCGCTCGACGAGCGCGTAAACGATCCGGCCCGAGCCGTCGGACCTCAGGCTCTCGATCCACGCCGCGCCCGCCGAACCTTCCCCGAGGGCCACGACCACGACGTCCGGGTCGAGCCCGGGCAGGGCCCGTTCGGCTTCGAGCGCCTCGGAGAAAACCCGCACCGAGGCGCCGACAGCCGAAAAATTCTGCCGCAGGGCGTCGCGGGACGAGGCGTCGGGGTCGAGAACGAGCACTCGCATCGATGAACGTCGAATTCTACACCCGCTGCGGGTGGAGGCTCAGCCCTTGCCCGGCGGGCCGATTCCGAGGGAGGGCCAGAGGCTGTCGATCTTCCGGCGGACCTCGGGACTCATGACGATCTCGTCGGGCCAGCGCCGCTCGAAGCCCTCTTCCTTCCACTTGCGCGTCGCGTCGATGCCCATCTTGCTGCCGTAGCAGGGCAGCCGCGAGGCGAAGTCGAGCTCGTCGACGGGACCCTTCACGATCTCGACGTCCCGCCCGGGATCGATCGCGGTGAGGACCTTCCAGAGAAGGTCTCGGCCGCCGTGCACGTCGACGTCGCGGTCCACGACCACGATCGTCTTGGTGAACATCATCTGGCCGGTCCCCCAGATGGCGTGCATCGTCTTGCGCGCGTGGCCGGGGTACCGCTTGTCGATGGCGACGATCATGAGGTTGTGAAAGATGCCTTCGACCGGAAGATGCATGTCCACGATCTCGGGAATCGTCTTCTTCACGAGCGGAAGGAAGAGGCGCTCGACGGCCTCGCCCATGAAGCCATCCTCCATCGGCGGGCGCCCGACGATGGTCGTCAGGTACGTCGGCCGTTCGCGTCGCGTCATCGCGGTGACGTGAAAGACCGGAAACTCGTCGTCGAGCGAGTAGAAGCCGGTGTGGTCGCCGAACGGGCCCTCGCGGCGGAGCTCGGTCGGATCGACGTACCCCTCGAGGACGATCTCCGCCTCGGCCGGCACGAGCAGGTCCACGGTCCGGCCCGCGGTCAGCGGCACGGCCTCGCCGCGAAGGAACCCGGCGAAGAGAAACTCCGAGACGCCCGGCGGCAGCGGCGCGATCGCGGAGAAGACCGTCGCCGGATCGCAACCGATCGCGACGGCCACTTCCATCCGCCGGCCCTCGCGCGCATAGCCTCGAGCCTGGCTCGCGCCGTCTTTGTGCTTCTGCCAGTGCATGCCGGTCGTGTTCCGGTCGTAGACCTGCATGCGGTACATCCCGACGTTCGTCTTCCCCGAAACGGGGTCCCGGGTGACGACGAGAGGCATCGTGATGAAGGGGCCCGCATCCTGCGGCCAGCAGGTCAGGACCGGTAGCGTTCCGAGATCCACCGCGTCGCCGGTCGTCACGATCTCCTGGCAGGGCCCGCCGCGCACGGTCTTCGGAAAGACCGAGGCGAGCTCGGTCACCCTCGGGATCGCCTTCAGCTTCTCGAGAATGCCTTCCGGCGGTTTGGGATCCAGGAAGAAGTCGAGCCGGGCATCCCACTCCTCCCAGGAGGAGAGCTCGAGGGCCTTCAGCATGCGCCGCCGCGAGGCGAAGGTGTTGATCGCCACCGGGTAGGACGACCCCTCGACGTTCTCGAACACGAGCGCCGGTCCGCCGGACTTGACCGCCCGGTCGGCGATCTCCGAGATCTCCAGGCGAGGCGAAACGCGCTCGCGGATTCGCACGAGCTCGCCCTCGCGCTCGAGCACCTCGAGAAAGGCCGACAGGTTTCGGTAAGCCACGGCCTACCTCCTGCCCTTCCGCGGAGGGCCGGCCGAGATCGGGGTCTCGGCTTCGATGCGGCCCACCTCGAGGCCGCGCGCGTTGAGGACGCGGGGCTGCGCGTACGCGTCGAGTGCCCGCCGCGCTTCCAGCGGCAACCGGCCCAGGCGGGACAGGATGTCGAGAGTCACGGCATCCCGGGGCCTGGCGGAGCCATCCTCGATCTTGAATGCGATGCCCATGGCCCGGCGGCCCGACGAGGGCGCGAGACCCACCGCGTAGACGCCCTCGGCGCCCTCCTTGCCGATCCAGCGTCCGCGCCCCGCCGAGATGAAGTCGGTCGTAAAACGACCCGTGCCGGCGACCATGAACGGGCTCTTCGTCATCGCTCGGACGATACGCGACCGCACCGAGCGGGCGGCGCTCTCCTCTCCCGGCAACCGGACGGCGAGCAGTCGGGCGTAGGCGGCCGCGAGCCCGGAAAGCGGGAGCCGGAAGACCGGAAGGCTGCAGCCGTCGACGGCGACGACGATCTGCGACTCCGGGATGCCCGCATAGCGCGCGACGGTCGCGCGGATGCGTCTCTGGAGAGGATGTCCCGGCTCGGAGTACCCCGCCGGTGGCAGCCCCAGGAGGCGGCACGCGAGCAGCAGTCCGGCGTGCTTGCCCGAACAGTTGTTGTGGAGCGCCGTCGGGGAGGCTCCTCGGCCGGCCAGCTCGCGCGCCGAGGCTTCGTGCATGGGCACGTGCGCGCCGCACTCGAGATCCGAAGCCCGGAAGCCGCCCTTGCGCAGAATCGCCTCGGCCGTCCGCACGTGACGGGGCTCACCGCCATGCGAGGCGCACATCAGCGCGATCTCGTCGTCGCCGAGACGAAACGCCTTCTCCCCGCCCGCCTCCAGCAGGGGCATGGCCTGGAACGGCTTCGCCGCCGAGCGCGTGTACACGGGGACGGCGGCGTCGCCGCACCCGTCGAGGAGCGCTCCGCGCTCGTCGACGACCGCCACCACGCCTCGATGCGCCGACTCCACGCGCGGCCCCCGGTACACCCGCGCGAGGATCGGAGGGGCCTTCGTCATGGGCGCATTATGGGGTCAGGCCTCGGTTCCGCGCTCGCGCCTTCGCGTGGTCCAGATGCGCCCCGCCCGGCCGGACCTGCTATCCTGAAGGCCGTCCATGCCGCGGAATAATCGCCGAGCCGGGGCCGTTCGCTGATCCGAATGCGCACGACTCTCGCTGCTCTGGCCGTGTCCGCGGGCCTGACCTCCGGCGCCCTCGCTCAGGCGCCGACCGGGTCCGGCGCCGGTGTTTCCCGACCTGGAGTTCGTGGGCTCCGAGGGCGGCAGCGTCCGACTCTCCGAGCTCAAGGGCAACGTCGTTCTCCTGAACGTCTGGGCCACCTGGTGCGGTCCCTGCAAGAAGGAGCTGCCGATCGTCCAGAAGATGTACGACGTCTTCAGCGACCGGAACTTCGTGGTCGTGGCCGTGAACGTCGATGCCGACCGCAAGCGCGTCGGGCCCTTCCTCAAGCAGTTCAACATCTCGTTGCCCGTGTACTTCGCCGCGCCCGAGGACGCGGGGCCCCTGACCGCCATGGGGATCCCGTCGACCTTCATTCTGGGCAGCGACCGGGCGCTCATCGACCGCTACGTGGGCTACTCCCCCGACGTCGAGGAGCGCTGGAAAAAGGTCCTCGACAAGAACCTGAAGGCGCGCAAGTAATCCGGGTTCCCGGGACGCGCGTCCAACCTCAAGGGAGGCCTGCCATGAAGATCCGAATCGCCTGCCTGGCCCTTCTCCTCGCCGCTGCCGCCGCCTCCGCTCGCGGGCAGATTCGCTCCGGCACGGTCGAGATCAATCCCTACGCGGGCTACCTCTTCGGAGGCAACTTCGGGGACACGCAGGTCGAGTTCACGCCCTACCGGGTCGGCATCGACGACGACCCGATCTACGGCGGCCGCATCGGGTTCAACGTGACGAGCCTCTGGGAGCTCGAGTTCGAGTACGGGTACGACAAGACGCAACTCATCCGCGACAGCAACTCGAACTTCGTTCCGCCCGTCACCATCGGAGACCTGACGCTCCAGTACTTCATGGGCTACGCGACCTTCAACTTCGGCTACAGCCGACTCGTGCCGTACTTCACGATCGGCGGCGGCGCCGCGAATCTCAAGCCGAAGATCTCCGGCGTCGACACGGTTTCCGACACCCGCTTCACCGCCGGCATCGGCGGCGGCGTCAAGTATTTCTTCGACCCGCATTTCGCCCTGCGACTCGACGGCCGGGCCTACTCCACCTACCTCGGCGACACCACCGTGCTCTGCGGCCCCTACTACGTCTGCACCCAGAGCAACTGGCTGACCAACGGCGCCGCCAACGGCGGGGTCATCATCGCGTTCTAGGCGGGATCGTCAGGGCCGCAGGACGCGGATCCGGCGGGTCTCGTCGGGCAGCGCCTCGAGCCGGACCTCGATCGTCGGCGGCAGCGCGGACCGGATCGCCGCTCCCGGCCACTCCACGCAGGCCGGCGCCCCGGAAAGTGCCTCCGGAAGCCCCAGCGCTTCGAGCTCACGCGAGTCGTCGGCGAGGCGGTAAAGATCGAGGTGGCGGAGCACGATCCGCCCGCCGCTTCCGGCGTACTCGTGGACGAGCGCGAAGGTCGGCGACGCCACTTCGCGCGCCGGCGCACCGAGGCCGCGGGCGATACCGCGGGCGAGAACCGTCTTGCCGGCGCCGAGCTCGCCCATGAGGTAGACGACCGCGTGCGGCGGGAGCGTCGCCGCCAGCGCGGCGCCGAGGGCCTCCGTCTCCGCCTCCGAGCGCGTGACGACTTCCTCGCTATCCATCCGGGCCGCGTCCGGCGCGCAACGCCCGTCGAGCTCCCGGCAGGGCGTCGGCGATCTCGTGCGCGAGGAGCCCTGCGTCGCCGAGCTCCGGCTCGAGCGCCTCGGCCGCCGCGCCGTGAAGCCAGACACCGGCGAGCGCCGCCGCTCGCGCCGCGAGCCCGCCCGCCAGCAGCGATCCGATGAGGCCGGCCAGCACGTCGCCGGAGCCGGCCGTCGCGAGCAGCGGAGTCCCCGTGGGGTTGGCGACGACCACACCGGCCGCATCGGCGACCAGTGTGTGGGCGCCCTTCAACACCGCGACGGCCCGGCTGCGTCGGGACAGCTCCCGCGCCGAGCCCAGCCGGTCGACCTGGACCTGACTCGCGGACTTCCCGAGCAGGCGCCCCGCCTCGCCCGGGTGCGGCGTGAGGACCAGCAGGCCGCGGCGTCGAGCGAAGGCTCCGGGGCGTCCCGCGAAGGCGTTCAGACCGTCCGCGTCGAGGACGATCGGCAGCCGCGTCTTCCGCAGGAGGGCCTCGAGAAATGCGACCACCTCCGGCGACGTCCCGAGCCCCGGGCCGACGACCGCGGCGTCGAAGGCGGCGAGTGCGCGGACCGCATCGCGGAGACCCGCCTCCGCAAGCGCCCCGCCGGACTCGGGGAGAGGGAAGGTCATCGCCTCGGGAAGGGACGCGGTCACGATCGGCGCGATCGACTCGGGGCAGAAGACGGTCACGAGGCCCGCCCCGCCTCTCAGGGCTCCCCGGGCCGCGAGGATCGCCGCCCCGCCCTTCCCGCGCGAGCCGGCGATGACGGCCAGGCGCCCGAAGTCGCCCTTGTTCGAGTCGAGAGGCCGCACCGGAAGGGCCGCGGCGACGTCGCTCGCCTCCGCGAGAAAAAACTTCGCGGCGCGCGCCTCGAGGATTCGGCGCGAGATGCCGATGTCGGCCACGACGATCTGCCCGCAGAAGCCGCCCGCGGGCGACAGCAGGTGGCACGGCTTGGGCGCGCCGAAGGCGACCGTCAGTCTCGCCCGCACGGCTGCGCCGGGGACCGCTCCCCCGTCGGCCGAAACGACCCGACGGGACATCGGCCGCGACGACCGGACGCCCCGAACGGTTGAGAGCCTCGGCGACGCGCCGCGCCCGGCCTTCGAGCGGCCGCTTCAAGCCGGTGCCGAAGAGGGCATCGACGATGCCGTCGCCCGCCGCCACGGCGCGGGTGAAGGCGGTGAAGCCGCCGGCACCGAAGATCCACACCGGATCGAGATGGAGCGCTCGCGCCCGCGCGAGGTTGTCGGCCGGATCACCGCGGTAGTCCTCCGGCTCGCGGAGGGTGAAGAGCGCGACCTCGACCCCCGCGCAAGCCAGGAGACGGGCGGCGACCAGGCCGTCCCCCCCGTTGTTGCCCGGCCCGCACACGACAGTCACGCGTTTCCAGTCCGGGTAACGGCGGCGGAGAGCTTCGCCGAGCGCGGCGCCGGCGTTCTCCATCAGCAGGCCGGAAGCCACGCCCCCTCGGATGGCAGCGGCGTCGGCTGACCGCATGCGCCCGGCGTCGAGGACGGGAATCACACCCGGATTATCCGCCTGCGTCCCGCCGCCGGCCTCCCGGGTCCCTACCGCCCGCCGGGCTTGCCCGGATCGGCGGCCGGCTTGGCCTCCTTCGGCAGGACCGACACGAAGACCTGCTTGCGCAGGAAGGACGTCAGGTTGGATACCGAATCGCGCACGCCGATCGCAAGCGTCTGGCCGCCCGGGACGACGAGGAGCGTCGCGTCGTAATAGAAGTCCTTTCGCTGCGCGACGTCCATCTCCTTGGCGGGAATGTGGACCTCCTGGCGCTGGATCGACAGGTCGGACTGGTTTCCCGAGGCGTCGCGCACCACGAAGTAGACGAGGAACTGTCCCTCGTAGAGATCTCCCGCCGGGACGAGGCCGAGCTTGCCGATCGGAACGGCGATGCGCACCGGCAGCGAGTAGTTCTGCCGGTCGTGCGGCTTGGCCTCGCCGACCGACAGGCTCGCGTGGAGCGGGTTGTCGGCGCGCGGATAGGAGAGGCTCGCGACGACGGCCTCGGCCGTGCGCGTCTCGACCGACTTTTCGACGTAGCTCGTCCGCGTGCGTACGTTCAGCCCCTTCTGCTTGACGCTGACGTCGATCTTGTGCGGCCGGTCGGCGACGCCGCGAGCGCTTCGGAAACCGATCGAGTAGTAGTTCGAGAAGTCGGCGGCGATGTCGTCCAGTCCCGCCTTCCAGTCGTTCGAGTTCACCGTCGACTTGCCGCCGGTCTCCTCGGCCATCATCTTGATGGGGCCCTGCATGTTCTGCCGCATCTGGAATTCGTTGACGTGGACCTCCTGTCGCCCGCGCGCGTCGGCGGACATCACGTCGCTCGTCGTCAGGCCCGATGCGTCGAGCGTGTAGATCGTGACGCCGTTGGCGTTGGCCGCCTGGACGATCTTGACGTACTTCGTGTTGAGGTCGAAGTCGAACTGTTCCATGGTCGCCGCGGTGTCCTGAAACTTCTCCCGGATCACGTCGAAGAGCTCGTACCCCGCCGAGGCGGGCAGGCCCTCCGACATGTAGAGGAGGCTCTTGCGCCCCTGGAGCCCGGCCATGCTGTCGATCGTCTCTTTGATGGCGTCGATCGTGAACTCGATGTCGTTGCGGATCGACTGCGCGTACATGCGCACCGCGCCCATCGCCTCCGACGACGTCTTCGAGTTGTTGATCTTGTCGAGCGCGTCCTGCCACTCCCCCTTGGTCGTCGTGCCGCCGGCGCTCTCGAGCTCGATCTGATCGATGGCTCCGAGGAGGTCGTTGACCTCCGAGGTGAACTGGCGACGCACCTTCAACGAACGATTGAACGTCACCACCATGCCCTCGGCGTTGGGCCCGATGACCTGCGGAACGAATTCCTTCAGCCGCTTGAACATCCGGTTGCGGTTCATCGGCTGAATGTTCAGGTTGTCGATGTAGAAGATGTAGCGGGCCTTGACCTCGCGGGGTACCTCGACCGCTTCCTCCTTACTGCCGAGGTCGAGCGCCGTGCCGTCCTCGAGGAGGAGCTTCCCGCCCGCCACCGCGAAGAAGTTGGTGATCTTCTGGGCGACGCCGTCCTGCTTGACCTCGAAGTCCGCGGCCGTCAGCCCGGGAACGCGGTTGCCCTTCGAGTCGGTGACGACGACCTCGACGCTCGTCACCGACACATCCACCGTCTCGACGAACGGCGGAAACGCCCGCTCGGGGGCCGGCTTCTCCTGGGCGGATTTTGGCGCCGGCGAGGGAGAAACGGGCGCCTGCTGGCCGGGCGCCGGGGCGGCGCCGGGAACCAGGGCGAAGAGCACGGCCATGGCGACGAGACGTCTCAATCGGATCCTCCTGGGAACGCAAAGCGCTGCTGCAGCCGACATTATTCCCCGGCCTCGGGCGAGGATGGGCGCGAGGCCGCGAGCATCGGCGCCGCTCCACCCCGCCGCCATCGACCTTTCCACGCGCACCGACGCGGACCGGCGCGGCGACCGGACTGAAAAAAACTCTGTTGCTTTGTCCGGTGGAATTCAAGAGAATTCGGCCCTCCGGGGGCGGGCCGACTCACGCCCGGTGGGAAAAGAAAGGCAAGGAGCGAAGCGAAGCATGCCACGCGCAAGGCAACGTGCGGCCACGACCGCCATACTCCTCCTCGCAGTTCTCGCCTTCCCCGGCTGCAACAAGCTGAAATCCAAGCAGGAGACAAAGAAGGGCAACGAGTTCCTGAAGGCGGCGCAGTACCAGAGCGCGCTCTCGGCCTACCAGGAGGCGCTGCGCCTCGATCCGGGCGAAGACAAGCTCCACAAGCACATCGGCATCGCTTACATGGGGATGTATCAGCCGGGCTCCAAGCACCCGAAGGACCTGGAGTATGCCCAGAATGCGATCGACAATCTCAAGCAGTACGTCGCGGCCTATCCCGAGGACACCAAGGTCCTCGAATACCTGGTCTCGATGTACCTCAACACGGAACGCTTCGATGACGCAATCGACTTCTACCAGAACGAGCTCCTGAAGCGGAACCCGAAGGACAGCAAGGCCATGCAGTCGGTGGCCATGCTCTACTTCAAGAAGGGCGACTTCGACAACGGCGTCAAGTGGCTCAAGGAGCGCCTCACGGTCGAGGGCAACAACCCCGAGGTCTACTACCTGATCGGCGTCCAGGCGTGGGACCGCTCCTACAACTTCCCGGACGTCGATCCGGTGCTGCGGGCGAAGTACGTCGAGGACGGCCTGGCCGCCCTGAACAAGGCCGTCGAGATGAAGCCCGACTATTTCGAGGCGATCTCCTACATCAACCTTCTCTACCGCGAGAAGGCCAAGATGGAAACCGATCCGGCCAAGAAGCAGGAGTACACGGACACGGCGAACAAGTACCTCCAGCAGGCGCTGGACATGCGGAAGGCGGCGCAGGAGAAGGCGAAGGCGGAGGCCGCCCAGGCCACACCGGAACCGGGACAATAGGGCCGGTGTCTCACTGGGTCGGGGGGATCGTCCATGTTTGAACACTCGCTGATTGAATCGACCCACCAGGCGGGAGGATCGAAGAAGGCGCTGTCCTTCCCGGTCTCGGTCCTCATCCACGCCCTGGTGATCGGGATCGCGCTCGGTGCCTCGATCTGGTTCGTCGGCGACGTTCCCGAGCCGCCCATCCCCGTGACGTTTTACGCGGCCGCTCCTCCTCCGCCGCCGCCGCCGCCGGCGGCCCCGAAAGCTGCTCCCAAGGCCGCCGAGGCCCAGAAGCCCGTCCAGACGAAGCCGACCGAGATGTCCCAGCCCATGTCCATGCCCGACGTGGTGCCGGCGCCCCTGTCCGAGCCGGAAGCCGCGCCGGACTCCGGGGTCGAGGGCGGCGTGGAGGGCGGCGTCGAGGGCGGGGTTCCCGGCGGCGTGATGGGAGGAGTGGTCGGCGGCACCGGCGCTGGCGGCGGCGGAGAGCCCCTGCGGGTCGGCGGCGACGTCAAGGCGCCCGTCCTGTCCTCGCGCACGGAGCCGCAGTACCCGGAGGCGGCCCGCAAGGCCCGCATGGAGGGCGTCGTCATCCTCGAGGCGATCATCACGGCCGAGGGCAACGTCGAGGACGTCCGCGTGCTGAAGTCGGTGAACCCCCTTCTCGACGCTTCGGCGGTTCGCGCGGTGCAGGCATGGAAGTACAAGCCCGCCACCCTGAACGGCCGGGCGGTTCGCGTCTACCTGACCGTGACGGTGACCTTCCGGTTGAACTAGGATTGTGGAGTTGAGCGCGACGGCTAAATTGAGGAGGAGCCTCTATGAGTTTTGATCCCATTCACCTGTGGCACCAGATGACCCCGATCGCCAAGGGCGTCGTGGTCCTCCTGATCATCATGTCGATCTATTCACTGACCGTGGCCTTCGAGCGCTTCCTCTACTACCGAAAGGCGCGCAACCAGTCGGTGGCCTACGCGAAGATGGTCACCGGGTTCCTGAAGCAGGACAAGCTCCAGGAGGCCATCGACGCCTCGAAGAAGTTCAAGAACAGCCACGTCGCCCGGGTCCTCTCGGCCGGCCTGTACGAGTTTGCGCACGACCTGAAGAGCGGCGGCTCCGGCATCAAGGGCCACGACATGATCGAGGCCGCCGAGCGGGCGATCGAGCGCGAGGTCCTGGTCACGACCGCCGACATGAAGAAGGGCCTCTCGGGCCTGGCGACGATCGGCACCACGGCCCCGTTCATCGGCCTCTTCGGCACGGTCATCGGCATCATCAACGCGTTCCGCGGAATGGCGATGAGCGGATCGGGCGGCATCGCGGCCGTCTCGGCCGGCATCGCCGAGGCCCTCGTCACGACGGCCCTCGGCCTCTTCGTCGCGATCCCCGCAGTCTGGATGTTCAACATCTTCATGAACAACATCGAGCGGTTCCAGGTCGAAATGTCGAACTCCTCCAACGAGCTCATCGACTACTTCATCAAACGGCGCGGCGCGGGCGCTCAGCTGAGCGCATAGGAGACCCACCATGGGAATGGGAGGCGGCGGAGGCCGCGACAAGCTTCAGAGCGACATCAACGTCACGCCGCTCGTCGACGTGTGCCTCGTCCTTCTGATCATCTTCATGGTGGTCACGCCCATGCTCCAGAAAGGCGTCAGCGTCCAGATCCCGCAGGGCGACAACCCGGACAAGAAGCCCGAGTCGAGCAAGCAGAAGATGATCTCGGTGTCCTACGCCAACCCGCCGGGCTACTACATGGACAACCCCAAGCAGATGTCGAAGGCGGAGTTCCAGAATGCGCTCGACGAGCTCTACCAGCGCAACCCCTCGGCCGAGCTCGTCATCAAGGCGGACCAGCGCCTGAAGTACGGCGACGTCAAGGAAGTCTTCAAGATGACCAAGGACGCGGGCTTCCAGGACGTCGGCCTCATCGCCGAGAAAAAGCAGAAGGGCGTCGGCGGCTAGCCCGCGAGGCCTAAGGAGAGCATCCGCATGTCCATGGGAGCCGGAGGCGCCGGCGAGTACAAAAGCGACATCAACATCACGCCGCTGGTCGACGTGGTGCTGGTGCTCCTCATCATCTTCATGGTGATCACGCCGCTGCTCCAGATGGGCTACGACGTGAAGGTGCCGCCCAAGACACCGCCGACCGAGAACCAGCCGCCGCCGACCGATCTGATCATCGTGTCGGTGACGGGAACCAACAAGATCTACCTCAACAAGGACGAGGTCAACGCGCAGACGCTCGCCCTGCGATTGACGGAGATCCTGAAGAACCGCGCGAACAAGACGATCTTCTTCTCCGGCGACGACGCCACGACGTACGGCGAGGTCATCAAGGTCATGGACCTCTGCCGGAACGCGGGCGCCAAGAACATCGGCATCGTGATGGAGGCCGTCCCCGTCGGGCAGTAGCGAAGAGCGTCTCCCCCGCCGTCGTCGCATCGGGGTTCTGATATCCTCCCCCGCCGGTCGGCCGGATCACCGGCGACCGGCCGAATCACGAAAACACAGGAGTTGGACGAATGTCTCAAGAGCTTGCCCTGCCCCTGATCTTCGTTTTCTCCATCGGGTCCCTGTTCGTCGCGGGATATCTGATGAAGTGGGTCCTCAAGCGCGACACCGGAACGGCGGCCATGCAGGCCATCTCGAACGCCATCAGGGAGGGCGCCGAGGCCTTCCTCCGGCGGCAGAACACGACGATCGGAATCCTGGCGCTGGTCCTGGCCGTGATCATCTTCCTGCTCTACGCCTTCGTCCGCGCCCATCACGACTTCGACCCCGTCCCCACGGCTTTGCGCCTGGCCTTCTGGACGACGCTCTCCTTCGTCCTCGGCGCGGCCTGCTCGGTCATCGCCGGGTACGTCGGGATGTGGATCTCGATCCGGACGAACATCCGGACCGCTTCCGCCGCCCGGACGTCGCTGAACGACGCTCTGCGAACCGCGCTCCGGGGCGGAGCGGTCTCCGGCCTCTTCGTCGTGGCGATGTCGCTCTTCGGGGTCGGCGGCCTCTACTGGCTGGTTACCCGGTTCACCCAGGTTCCGCCCGCCCAGATCCCCCTCCTCATCGTCGGCTACGGCTTCGGCGCCTCGTTCGTGGCCCTCTTCGCGCAGCTCGGCGGCGGTATCTACACGAAGGCGGCCGACGTCGGCGCCGACCTCGTCGGAAAGGTCGAGGCCGGCATCCCCGAGGACGACCCGCGCAACCCGGCCGTCATCGCGGACCTCGTCGGCGACAACGTCGGCGACTGCGCCGGCCGCGGGGCCGACCTCTTCGAATCGACCGCGGCCGAGAACATCGGCGCGATGATCCTGGGCGCCACGCTCGCCGCGGCCCTCGACAAGCAGGGCATGGCCTTTTCCGCGGGTGTGGTCGGCGTCATGCTCTTTCCGCTCGTGGCCCGCGCGTTCGGCCTGCTCGCCTCGATCGTCGGCATCTTCGCCGTCAAGACGCGCGAGGACGCCGATCCGATGGCGGCCTTGAACCGCGGCTACTACATCACGTCGTTTCTGGCGATCGTGGGCTTCTTCGTCGCGACCAAGTGGCTGCTCTACAACCCGAGCCACCCCGAAGCCTGGTGGAAGTACTTCATCTGCGGAATGATCGGCGTCATCACGTCGATCGTGTTCGTCTTCATCACCCAGTACTACACCGAGTACAAGTACCGGCCGGTGCGCGAGATCGCCGAGGCCTCCCAGACTGGCCCCGCGACCAACGTCATCGCCGGCATCGCGATCGGCCTCGAGTGCACGCTCGCCCCGGTGATCGCGATCTCGGCGGCGATTCTGGCCTCCTACAAGATCGGCGTCTCGGCGCTGCCAGGGGGCGGCCTCTTCGGGACCGCGGTGGCCACGATGGGCATGCTCGGGACGGCGGCGTACATCCTCGCGATGGACACGTTCGGCCCGATCACCGACAACGCCGGCGGCATCGTCGAGATGTCGCAGCAGCCCGAGGAAATCCGCAAGAAGACCGACCGGCTCGACGCCGTCGGCAACACGACGAAGGCCCTGACCAAGGGGTACGCGATCGGCTCGGCGGCGCTGGCCGCGTTCCTGCTCTTCTCGGCGTATCTCGACGAGCTCAAGAACTACGGCGCCGAGCTGACGTCCGTCAACCTCGCCAAGCCCGAGGTTTTCGTGGGCGCGCTCATCGGCGCGATGCTCGTCTTCTTCTTCTCCGGCCTCGCGATCAAGGCCGTCGGCAAGGCCGCCTACGTCGTCATCCAGGACGTCCGGGCACAGTTCAAGGAGCACCCCGGCATCATGAAGGGGACCGAGAAGCCGGACTATGGCCGCACCGTCGACATCGTGACGCGAGGGGCCCTGCGGCAGATGATCGCTCCGGGGCTCGTGGCCGTCGGGACGCCCATCGTGGTCGGCCTGATCTTCAAGCAGTTCGGAGTCGGCGCCGAGGCCGTGGCCGCCCTGCTGATGGTCGGCACGATCACCGGCATCATCATGGCCACGTTCCTGAACAACGGCGGCGGCGCCTGGGACAACGCCAAGAAGTACATCGAGACCGGGGCGTTCGGCGGCAAGGGCTCCCCCACGCACAAGGCGGCCGTCGTCGGCGACACGGTCGGCGATCCGTTCAAGGACACGGCCGGCCCGTCGCTCCACGTGCTCATCAAGCTCCTCGCGACGATCACGCTGGTGCTCGCGCCCCTGTTCATCTGACGGGCGGCGCGCACCGCCGCCCGTCATCCCGAGGGCCCGCAGGGCCGAGGGATCCCGTGCTCGATCGGGTCAACCGCTGGTCGAGTCTGAGATCCCTCGCTTCGCTCGGGATGACGGCACAGGTCACACGAACCGGGAGAGCACCTCGTTCGAGACGAGAAACCCACGCTCGGTGAACCGGACCCGGCCGGCCTCCTTCGCGAGGATCCCGGAGTCGACCCAGGCCGCGTAGTCGCCCGACAGGCGCTCGTCGCCGGAGGCCGCGACCTGCGCCTCGACCGTGGCCGCCTCGACTCCCCGAGAGAGCCGCAGACCCAGGAACACTTCCTCGCGTCTGGCTTCGGCCGAATCGATCGCCCGGTCGAGCGCCGTCGGGCGGGCTCCCTCGCGCAGCCGGGCAACGTAGCCTTCCAGGCTGGAGACGTTCGCCCGCCGCCGACCGGCCCAAAGTTCGTGGGCCGCGACCCCGAGGCCGAGGGTCGGCTCCCGGGTCCAGTACTTCACGTTGTGGCGCGCCTCGAGGCCGGGGCGCGCCCAGTTCGAGATCTCGTAGTGGATGAAGCCCTGCTCCGCGAGCGTCTCCCCCATCTCGAGCCACATGTCGGCCTGAACGTCGTCGGCCGGGTATCGGTCGGGATGCAGCCGCCGGTCGTCTTCGAGGATCCTGGACTTCTCCGCCTCGAGCAGGTAGACCGAGACGTGTCCGACACCCGAGCGCGAGAGCCTCGCCAGGCTTCCGCGGAAGCTGGCCGGCGTCTGCTCCGGCAGGCCCAGGATCAGGTCGCCCGAGAGGGAGACGCCCTGCGCCGCCAGAGTGTCGAGCGCGCCGAGGGCCCGGGCGGCGTCGTGCCGCCGCCCGACGGCCGCGAGCTCCGCGTCGGCGAACGACTGCACACCGACCGAGACGCGATTGACCCCCGCGGCGATCCAGGCGCGCGCGGCCGACGCCGCCACGTCCTCCGGGTTGGCCTCGAGCGTCACCTCGGCCGTCGGCTCCACCGCGAAACTCCGGCGGATCGTATCGAGGAGCCTCGCGATCGCCGCGGCCGGCAGCAGCGAGGGTGTCCCGCCGCCGAGATAGATCGAATCGAAGCGAACGCCGCGGGCCTCGCCGGCCGCGAGTCCGGCCTCCGTTTCGAGCGCGGCGAGATAGCCGTCGCGCGTCGAGCCGTCGGTCGACACCACGAAGGCGCAATACCCGCACCGCGTGGCGCAGTACGGGAGATGAACGTAGAGCCCGGCCGTCATCGCCTCGCCAGAAGCGCCGCGGAGGCGGCCTCTCCGATCTCGCCGCCGAAGGGGAAGATCCTCGGGAAGTTGCCTTCGCGCGCCACCGCCGCGAGGTCCCGCCCGGACTCGTCGATCCACCGCACGGCCGCATAGAGGAGCGCCGCCCGATGCTCTCCGGGATCGCCGAGCTCCGCCCGCTCCTCGAGGAGGGCGGCCGCTGCCGCGTTGCCGGGAGGCACCCCGCGGCCCGCGGGCCGCGGCGGAAGAACCGCGAGGCCGCGGCGCTGCGCGGCGGAGCGCGCCGCCGACAGGCGCGAGGCCAGGCGGTCGGGCCAGTCGCCATGGTGGATCACCTCGAAGAAACGATCGACGGCCTCCGGCTCCACGCCCGCACGCGCCTCGACGATCGCCCGCCTCCCCTCGCCGTCGCCGAGCGGCACGAGGGCCGAGAGGGCCGAAGCCCCGCCTCGTCCAGCCGCGTCCGCGAGCGCCTCCAGGGCCTCGTCCTCGGCCGTCCATCCCGGCAGCAGCGGAAAGACCGCCGCCGCCGCGAGACCCGCATCCCGCGCCGCCTCGAGCCCCGGAAAGGCGGCCGCGTGCCGGCCCGGCCTCCAGGAGCAGAGCGCAACGACCGAACCCGGGGCGCCGGGGGGCAGCTCCGCCGGGTCGGGATCGAGCAGATAGACAGGGCGGCCGGCGGAGAGCGCCGCCGCCACGGCCGCCCGGTACGCGCCCCAGACGGGTTCCGCGGGCGAGGATGGCCCGACCAGGACCGGGCCGCCCGGGACCCGAGCCAGGGCCTGGATCCAGGCGTCTTCGCGAAAAGGCCCCGCGTGCACCGAGGGCTGAGCGGACCCGAGAACGAACCGCCGCTCGACGGGGTCGAACCGCGGCCCGCCTCCGGCCTCGAACCCGTACGGCAGCAGGCGTCCGGCGAGCCGCCGACCCGCCAGCACGGTTTCTCCGGCTCGAACGGCAGGTGAAGCCGCCGGCTCGCAGGCGATCATCCGGTGCGTCGGGGCCGACGGATGCGAAGGAGAGCTCCCCGGCGGCCGTACCTCGCAAAGACGTCGGCTTCGAAGTTGACGCTGTCGCCCGCCCGGACACGCCCGAGAGTCGTGCGCCGGAAAGTCTCGGGGATGACGGCGACCGAGAAGGCCTTCCCACGTCGCGCAGCGACCGTGAGGCTCACCCCGTCGAGCGCGACCGAGCCCTTCACGGCGACCAGGCGCTCGAGCCCCGAGGGAATCGAGAAGCGAAACGTCCAGGAATTCCCGGCCCGCCGGATCGACAGCACCCGGGAGAGGCCGTCGACGTGGCCCATCACGAAGTGGCCCGAGAGTCGGTCGCCCCACTTCAGCGCTCGCTCGAGGTTCACGGGGTCGCCCGGAGCCGCGGCCTTCAGCGTCGAGCGCCGGAGGGTCTCGGCCGACAGATCGGCGACGAGCCGGCGACCCGCCCGTACCGCGGTGAGACAGACTCCCGAAACGGCGACGCTCTCTCCCGCACGGAACGGCCCGCCGCCCGCCGGCGGCGCGATCTCGAGGCGCGCCCCTCCGCGGCGATTCTCGACCGAACGGACGGTTCCGACGCCGGCCACGATGCCCGTGAACATCCGCCGGAGTCTACGCGAGCCGGCCGGTCACCAGGAGGTCGCCTCCGACCGGCTCGACGCGGGCATCGATCAGGCGTGGCGTGCGGGCGAGCGCGAAGCCCTCGCCGCCGACGCCGCCCGGGGCCAGGCGGCCTCCCAACACTCTCGGAGCCAGAAACACGGCCGCCCGGTCGACGAGTCCCCCGGCGAAGAAGCCCCAGAGGGTCTCGGCGCCGCCCTCGACCATCAGGCCCGTCACGGCCCGGGAACCGAGCTCCGACAGGAGCCGCCGGAGGTCCACTCGCCCGCGGGAGCGGCCCGGGAGGCTCCAGACTTCCAC
Source organism: uncultured Acidobacteriota bacterium (assembly GCA_963810205.1). GTDB lineage: Bacteria > Acidobacteriota > Thermoanaerobaculia > UBA5066 > Gp7-AA6 > DAHUXD01. Next base: position 120,627 of record CAWEMP010000004.1, on the reverse strand, counting down.
GCCTCGGGCTCTGAGCCGCTGGACCTTTTCGTGCGAGAGGGGCGCCGCCGTCACGACGACCCGGCGACCCGGCGCCCGAAATACCCTCGCAGTCTCCGGAACGCGGAGTCGACCGTCCAGGACGACGCGCCACGGCTCGGTCGACAGGTTCCGGTGGAGACGTCGCGTCAGACGCGGGTCGTCCGAGGCCACCGTGCCGGCGCCGACGAGCACCGCGTCGTACTCTTCGCGCCAGAGCATCGCCCGCCGCCGGGCCGCCTCTCCGGTGATCCAGCGGCTCTCACCCGAGGCCGCCGCGGTCCTTCCGTCCAGGGTCTCCGCCCACTTCGCGAGGACGAAGGGGCGCCCGGTCGAGACCCACGTCCGAAACCGCTCGTTCTGCTCGACCGCCCGCCGGCGCCAGACCGGCGGGGCCGCCACGACCTCGATTCCGGCGCGGCGCAGCGCCGCGATCGCCGCGGCCGGAGACCTTCGGATTCGGATCGTTCGACGCGACGATCACCCGCCGCACGCCCGACGCAGCCACGACGGGCGCGCAGGGCGCCGTGCGGCCCGTGTGCACGCAGGGCTCCAGCGTCAGGTACAGGTCGGCGCCGCGGGCGGCCCGGCCGGCGCGGCGCAGCGCGAGGACCTCGGCGTGAGCCCCGCCGGCGCGTCGATGGAACCCCTCGGCGACGGCACGGCCTCCGGCCACGACGACCGCGCCGACCATCGGATTGGGGGACGTCGAGTACCGGCCCCGCTCGGCGAGCGCGAGGGCTCGGTCCAGCCAGGCGAAGTCAATGGGCCGCATCGTCCTCGAGGAGCGCCTTCGCGTAGTCGGCCGGGTCGAAGGGCACCAGGTCCTCGACGGTCTCTCCGACGCCCACGAAGACCACCGGGAGCTTGAGCTCGCGGTAGATCGCGAGCACGATGCCGCCTCGCGCGCTCCCGTCGAGCTTCGTCAGGACGACGCCGGTCGCCCCCGCCGCTTCGACGAAGCGCCGCGCCTGGACCAGGCCGTTCGACCCGGTCGTCGCGTCGAGGACGAGCAGGGTCTCGTGCGGCGCACCGTCGACCTCGCGAGCCGCGATGCGGCGCATCTTGGCGAGCTCTTCCATGAGGTTCTTCCGGGTGTGGAGCCGGCCGGCGGTGTCGACGAGGAGTGTTCCGACCCCGCGGGCCCGGGCCGCGGAGAGCGCGTCGTAGAGAACGGCCGACGGGTCGGCGCCCTCCTGGTGCCGGACGATCGGCAGGCCCAACCGGTCCGCCCAGATCTGAAGCTGGTCGATCGCGCCCGCCCGGAAGGTGTCGGCCGCAGCCAGGAGCACGCTCCGGCCGCCGGCCTTTTCGCGCGCCGCGAGCTTCGCGGTCGTGGTCGTCTTGCCCGACCCGTTGACACCCACGAGGAAGATCACGAAGAGCGGGACGTCGGGCCGGCGGGCCGGGCGCGGCGCCGAGGCGAGCAGCTTCTCCAGCTCTTCCGCGAGCAGCATGCGGACGAATTCGAGGTCCTTGCGCTGCGAACCGCTCGCCCTCGCGCGCACGGCCTCGGTCAGGGCCGCGGCCGTCTCGGCCCCGACATCGGCCGAAAGCAGCGCCTCCTCGAGCGACTCGAGCACCGATTCGTCGACGCCGAGGCCCTTCTTGACGGCCGTGCCGAGCTTTTCGAGGATCTCGGTGTGGGTCATGAAGAGCCCGCGGCGCACCCTGGAGAGGAAGCCGCGGCGCGGAGACTTGTCGGCGGGAAGGGCTTCGTCGCTCATTCGGGAGGGGGAAGATATCAGGCCGACCCCGGCCGCTCGGTCCGGACTACGTCGCGTTCTTCGAGCTGTCCAGCAGCAGCCGCGCCTTGGCTCCGGTGTCGCCGGTCGGATCGAGGTCGACGGCCCGCTGCAGATAGCGCCGACCGAGGTCGGGCTTGTGCAGCGTGACGAGGCAGAGCCCGAGACGCAGGTTCGCCTCGGCGCTCTGCGGGTTGAGCTTGATCGCCGCCAGGTAGTCCTCGGCCGCCCCCTCGAGGTCGCCGGAAGACTCCCGGGCCGCGGCGCGGCCGAACATCGCGCCGAAGGACTGGGGATCGCGGGCGAGAGCCGTCGAGAACGCCGTTTCGGCGGCCTGGTACTGCCCCTGCCTCTGGTAGAGGCGTCCCCGGTTGACCGTCGCGGCGACGCGATCGTCGGCGTTGACCGACTGCTCGGCGGCGTCGAAGTCCGCCGCCGCCTCCTTGTACCTGCCGAGCTCCATCAACGCCACGCCGCGGTTGTTGCGATAGGACGCGTTGTTCGGGGCCAGGTCGACCGCCTTGTCGAGGAACGGCAGGGCCTCCTGGAAACGGCTCTGCATCACGAGCGAGTTGCCCAGGCCGTCCTGGACCTCCGGGTTCTTGGGGTCGTCCTTCAGAACCTCGCGAAATGCCTTTTCGGCCTCGGCGGGACGGCCCTCGCGCAGCAGCACCTGTCCCATCCGTTCGGTCAGAAGCACCTCGGCCGAGGTCTTCGCCTTCTTCGTCTGGCAACCCCCGGCCAGGGTCGCCGCGAGCGCCGCGACCAGAACGGCGCCCGCCCGCAGCGGACGGCTCATCGGGCCGCCCCGGCGCGGGCCGCCGCCGGCGCCGCCTCCGTGGGAATCAAGCCGCCCTTCGCATGCGACCGGGCGAGGGCTTCGACGACGTGCCCGTCGAAGCGCTTGCCCGACATCTCGCGCAGGCGCTCGAGCACGTAGGAGACTTCCATCGCCTTCTGGTAAGGGCGTGTCGTCGTCATCGCGTCGAACGCGTCGGCGACGGCGACGATGCGCGCCTGCAGGGGAATCTGCTCACCCTTCAGGCCGTCGGGGTAGCCGCCGCCCTCCCACTTCTCGTGGTGGTACTTCATCCCCGGGATGATATCGGCCAGCTGCGGGATTGTCTCCATGATCGCGGCGCCTTTGACCGGATGGGCCTTCATCAGCTCGAACTCCTCGTCGGTCAGGGCGGTCGGCTTTCGGATGATCCGGTCGTCGACGCCGATCTTCCCGACGTCGTGCAGGAGCGCCGAGAGGCGCGCCCGCCGCACTTCGTCGGTCGGCAGGCCCATCTCCTTGGCGATCGCCGAGGAGTAGCGCGCCACGCGCTCGGAGTGGCCGCGGGTGTACGGGTCCTTGGCGTCGATGGCGGCGGCGAGCGCCCGGATCGAGGACAGGAAGAGCTCCTGGTTCTCCCGAGCCGCTTTCTGGACCTTTTCGAACGCGTCGGCGATCGACAGGCTCATGCGGTTGAAGTTCTCGGAGAGGTCGGCAATCTCGGCGGTGCCGGCGACTTCGACGCTGGTTCCGTATTCGCCCTGGGTGACGGCGCGCGTGGATTCGGCGAGCTGGGCGATCGGCTTCGAGAGGCGCCGCGCGAAAATGAGACCGAGCAGCAGGGCCCCGGCCAGGCACGCCGCGCTCCATACCACCGTGTCCCGCACCATGCGGGAGACCGACGCAAACGCGAGCTCCCGGTCGCGCTCGACGAGGACGCCCCACGGCGGGTCGCCGACCGGAGCGATGGATGCGAGCACGCTCCCGGCCGGCGTCGCCTCCGACCGCGTCAGGCGCGCGGGAAACCGGACGAAGTCGGCGACGAGGGTCGAGGGATGGACCGTCGCGGGCCCCGCCGTGGCCGGTGGAAACAGGATCCGTCCCCGGCGATCGACGAGCGTGGCGCGCACCTCGCGCCGCGCCTCGTCCTGGAACTCGCGCACGATGGGCTGCCACGAGACCAGCGCCTCGACGACGCCCATCCGCGCCCCCTTGTCGTCGGAGACCGGAGCGGCCAGGACGGCCACGGCCCCCAGCTCGCCGACCCCCAGGGGCTGGCCGGCATAGAGGACCCCGTCGCGGGCCGACTCGAAGCCCTTGCGGAACTCGAAGTCCATTTCCGGGGAATGGAGGTCCGGGCCCACGAAGCTGCCGCGCCCCTCCAGATTGACCGCGCGCAGCGCCACCAGGGCGCTCTGGCCCTGCAGGACGCCGCCGAGGATCTCCGCCCCGTCGGCGGATCCGAAGGGGTCCTTGCCGGTCAGCTGCAGGGCGAGCCGGATCGCGTCGGCCGCCTTGGTCAGCTGCTGGCCGGCCGAAGCGTAGTACGACGCGATGTGGTCGGCGATCGCGGCCGACGAACGGGTCAGGTACTTCTCCTCGAGCGTCTCGAGGGTACGGCGATTCCGGCGGATGAGGACAGCCTCGGCGACCACCAGCGGCACGAGCGAGGCCAGGATCAGCGCACCGGACAGCAGGACGAAGAGGCGGATCCGACGTCGACCGGAACGCCCGCTCACGATAGCGTCATTATAGCCGCTGCCTCGAGCCACTCCTCCTCGCCGACAGACTCGTCGACGCGCGCGCGGCCGATCGACTCCAGGAGAACGCCCGCCGTTCCGCCGGCCGTGGCCTTCTTGTCGAGCGCGAGTAGCGGCGCCAGGCGCGCGGGGTCGCGCACGGGCTCCGGGAACGGCCCGAGGCGCGCGAGCGCTCCGCGCACCGCCGCCGCGTCTTCGTCCGAGAGGCCGGCGCGCCGGCGGGAGATTTCGAGCGCGGCGGCGATCCCCCAGGCGACGGCTTCGCCGTGCTTCAGCGCCCCCCACCCTCCGGCCGCCTCCAGCGCATGGCCGAGCGTGTGGCCGAAGTTGAGGATGCGGCGGCGGCCCGCGTCCCGCGGGTCGGAGGCGACCACCCCGGCCTTCACGCGCGCCGCGCCCGCCAGCAGGTCGAGGAGCGGAGCGGTCGCGCGGCCGAGAATGGAAGGCAGCGCCGCCGATGCCCGCGCCGCGAGCTTCGCGTCGGCGATCCAGGCCGCCTTGAAAGCCTCGACGAGCCCGGCACGGTAGTCGCGGTCGGAAAGGGTCGCGAGGCACCCGGGGTCGGCCAGGACCACGCGAGGCGGATGAAACGCGCCCAGCAGGTTCTTTCCACGGGCGTGATTGACGGCCGTCTTGCCGCCGATCGCGGCATCCGCCATGCCGGCCGTCGTCGTCGGCACGGCGTTCCAGGTCACGCCGCGCAGCAGGACCGCCGCCGCGAACCCGGCGACATCCGTCGCGACGCCGCCGCCGATCGCGACGAAGGCGTCGTCCCGGCGCAGGCCAGCCGAAAGAGCCGCGTCGGCGATCCGCTCGACGGTCCGCAGCGTTTTGTCGGCCTCGCCGTCCTCGATCTCGAGATCGAGAATCGCGGCAACGCCCAGGGAGCTCCGAACGGCCGCGGCGGCCTCTCGCGCCGATGCCGCCGAGACGAGAAGAAAGCGGCCCGACGGCGAAACGAGGTAGCGCCTCGCGGCCACGAGCAGTCCCTCGCCCACCCAGATCGTGCATTCCCCGTCGCCGACGGGAATCCGCGCGGGAGAGGCCGCTGCGCTCACCCGTCCGACCGGCGGGGCGGATCGAGGCCGAGCTCCGCGAGCTGACCGGGCAGCACGTCGGCCGGCGCCCGGGTCATCAGGCAGATGCCCGAGGTGGTCTTGGGGAACGCGATCACGTCGCGCAGCGACGTGGCCCCCGCCGCGATCGCGCAGATGCGGTCGAGGCCGAGGGCGATGCCTCCGTGGGGCGGAGCGCCGTAGCGGAGCGCCTCGAGGAGGAAACCGAAGCGCTCGCGGCCCTCTTCCGCCGAGATGCCGAGCACGCGGAAGACCCGCTCCTGGAGATCCGCGCGATGGATGCGGATCGAGCCCGAGCCGAGCTCCCAACCGTTGACGACGACGTCGTAGGCGCGGGCGCGCACGCTGCCGGGGTCCGACTCGAGCCGGTCGAGGTCCTCCTCGCGAGGCCCGGTGAACGGGTGGTTCATCGGAAACCACTGGCCCGTCTCGTCGTCCCGCCCGAGCAGCGGGAACTCCGTCACCCAGCAGAAGACGTACTTCGATTCGTCGACGAGCTTCAGCTCGCGCGCCGCCTCGGCTCGCAGGGCCGCGAGCGCCGCGAACGCGGCCTTCTCCCGGTCGGCGACGATCAGGAGCAGGTCGCCCTCGCCGACCCCCGAGGCGGCCAGGAGGCCGTCGAGCTGCGCCTGGGTCAGGCTCTTCTTCGCGGGCGAAGAGACTTCGTTCCCGGCCTTCTTGACCCACAGCAGCCCCGCCGCGCCATGCTCGCGCGCCTTCTCGGTCAGCTCGTCGAGTCTCTTGCGGGACAACGCCGCTCCGCCCGGCACGCGGAGGCCCCGCACGGTCCCGCCCCTGGCCGAAAGCGCCTTCTCGAACGGAGCGAAGCCCGTGCCCGCGGCCGCCGCGGACAGGTCGCAGAGCGGAAGGTCGAAGCGCAGATCGGGCCGGTCGGTCCCGTAGGTTTCCATCGCCTCCCGAAAGGTCAGCCGCCGGAAGGGCCGCTCCGCCGCGATCCCGGCCGCCGCGAACGCCTCCACCAGGAACGCCTCCACCGTTTCGAAAACGTCCTCCTCCGTCGGGAAGGACATCTCGAGATCGATCTGCGTGAACTCGAACTGGCGGTCGGCGCGCAGATCCTCGTCCCGGAAGCAGCGGGCGATCTGGAAGTACTTCTCGAACCCGGACATCATCAGGATCTGCTTGAAGAGCTGGGGCGACTGCGGAAGGGCATACCACTTCCCGCGGTGGACACGCGAGGGAACCAGGAAGTCGCGTGCGCCTTCGGGCGTCGAGCGGGTCAGCATCGGGGTCTCGACCTCGAGGAAGCCCCGGTCGTGCAGGACCTTCCGCACGCGAAAGGCGATCTCGTCGCGCAGCAGGAAGTTCTTCAGCATGGCCGGCCGCCGCAGATCGAGGTAGCGGTACTCGAGGCGCAGCTCCTCGGTCGCGTTCGTGCGGTCCTCGACGACGAAGGGCGGCGTCTCGGAGCGCGCCAGGAAGTCCAGGCTCCTGGCGACGACCTCGACCTCGCCGGTCGGCAGCTCTTTGTTGCGCTGGCCCTCTCCGCGCAGGACGACGTCGCCCTCGATGGCCACCACGTCCTCGCTGCGCGCCTGCGAGGCCGCCTCCACCGCGCCGGCCGGGCAGCGCGCCCGGTCGAATACGACCTGCACGAGCCCGCTGCGGTCCCGGATCGAGAGAAAGATGAGCTCGCCGAGGTCGCGGCGGCGGGCGACCCAGCCCTGCAGGAAGATCGTCTGGCCCGCGTCGGAAGCGCGGAGCCCCCCGGCCGGTTGCCGCACCCGCCTCATCGTTCCCTCCCGGCGCCGAGACGCTCGGCCAGTTCCGCCCGGGGGAACGTCCGCTGCTCGCCGCTCGACAGGTCCTTGATCGTCACCCTCTGATCCTCCCGTTCGCGCGATCCCAGCAGCACCGCGTGCACGGCGCCCGCGGGATAGACGTAGCGGGAAGGCTCCGCCAGAACGTGCGCGGCCCGCGCCAGCCCCTTGACGATGCCCCGGCCCGTCAGGTCGGTCTCGACGACGGCTTCCGGCAGCGCCGCGCGGAGGTCCGCCGAGACGGCCAGGGCGTAACGAAACTCCTCCTTCGAGTCGGGCACGACCCAGAAGAGCGCGCGGGCGGTCCGCGCGTCCACGGTCATCGCCGAGAGCAGCCTGTCCTCCCCGATCGCGAAGCCCACGGCCGGCGTCGGCGGGCCGCCGAGCCCGGCCACGAGGCCGTCGTAGCGCCCGCCTCCGAGGATGGCGTTCTGGGCCCCGAGGCGCTCCGAGGCGACCTCGAAGACCGTCCGGGTGTAGTAGTCGAGGCCGCGGACGATGGCCGCGCTCTCGGAAAACCGCACGCCGGCCTGCGAGAGGAGGGCCTTGAGCTCTTCGTGGTGTCGCCGCGAATCCTCGTCGAGGAACTCGAGCGTCGACGGAGCACCCGCGAGGATCCGCACGACCTCGGGGTCCTTCGAGTCGAACAGACGGAGGGGATTCTCCTCGAGCCGGCGCCGGTCCTCGGGCCCGAACGCGGCCGCGGCCGGACGCACGTGCGCCTGCACGGCCTTCGAGAATTCGCCGCGCGCGGCGCCGCTCGGGATGCAGTTGAGCGTGGCGGTCAGATCGGAGAAGCCCAGCGCGCTCAGGAACGCGAACAGCATGATCAGGACCTCGGCGTCGCCGGCGGCCGACGGCACGCCGAGCAGCTCGACGCCGATCTGGCGGAACTCGCGATACCGGCCGGCCTGCGGCTGCTCGTAGCGGAACTGCGGCCCCGCGTACCAGAGCCGTATCGGCCGCGGCAGGTCCTGGAGGCCCTTCTCCACCAGCGCTCGGACGACCCCCGCCGTGTTCTCCGGCCGGAGCGTCAGCGACCGCCCTTTCCGGTCGGGGAACGTGTACATCTCCTTGTGGACGATGTCCGTCGTCTCGCCGACCGAGCGCGCGAAGAGCTCGGTGGACTCGAAGGTGGGCGTGCGGATCTCGCCGTAACCGAAAGAGCCGAAGACCCGGCGTGCCGCGGCTTCGACGGCGGCGAACTTCTCGCTTTCGGGCGGCAGCAGGTCGTGTGTGCCCTTGGGCGCCCGGAGCTTCCCGCTCACCTCGCCCAGGCCCCGTCGGTCTTGAAGTACTCCTCCTTGTACCCGAGGTAGTTGCGGTGGTAGTGCTTCAGATCCTCGACCTCCGCGTCGGACAGATCGCGCGCCCTCCGGGCCGGAGAGCCCAGCCACAGCGTGCGCGGCGGGACGATCGTCCGCGGCGTGACGAGCGCTCCGGCGCCGATGAAGGCGGACTCACCGACGTCGGCTCCGTCCATGACCGTGGCGCGGATCCCGATCAGGGCGCCGCGGCGCACCGTCGCTCCGTGCACGATCGCCCCGTGGCCGAGCGTCACTTCCTCTTCGAGGATCGTGGGATGCGTTCCGGCCGTCACGTGGATCGCGCAGTTGTCCTGGATGTTGGAGCGGGCGCCGATCCTTATGAAGTGGCAGTCGCCGCGGACGACCGAGTTGTACCAGACGGACACGTCGTCCCCGAGAACGACGTCGCCGATGACGGCGGCCGTTTCGGCGAGGTAGACGCGAGCTCCGAGCTGCGGCGCTTTCCCGGCGTAGGCCTTCAGGATTCCCATGAAAACGCGCAATTTAGCACGGATTCAGCGAGATTCCGGCGGCCAGAGGAACGCTCCCGCACGCAGCACGCGCGGCGGGTCGGACGTCGCATCGAGGACCGTCGAAGGGGGCCCGCCCGCCGTCCGGCCGGCGTCGATCAGAACGTCGATCTCGCCGCCGAAGAGCCGCGCGACCTCGTCGGGATCGACGCACGGCTCGTCTCCCGACCGGTTGGCACTGGTCGCGGTCACCGGCCCCAGGCGATCCAGGACCCTCCGCAACGCCTCGTGCGCCGGCATCCGGATGCCGAGCGTCGATCCTCCGAGGGAGGCCGGGATCGGCGCGCGAAGGCCGACCACCACGGTCAGCGGAGCGGGCCAGATTCCGACGAAGCGGTCGAGTGCCGCCGGCGGCGTCGAGATTCCCAGCGCCTGCAGCTGCGGCCGCGCCGAGAACAGCACCAGAAGAGGCCTGGCCGCGTCGCGTCGCTTGAGCGCCAGGATCCGCTCGACGCCGGTCCGGCTCCGGGGGTCGGCGGCGAGGCCGTAGAAAGTCTCCGTGGGAATCGCGGCCACGCCGCCGCCGGACAGGAGCGAGGCGAGCCCGGCGGCCTCGGCCTCCGACGCGAGGAGTTGCTCGAGGCCGACCCGCCGCATGCTCAGCTTCCGATGTAGCGGTCGTAGAGCGAACGGGCGCGCAGCGGATCCGCGGTTCCACGAACGACGCAACGGCCGTCGGGAAAGACGGTGAGGCTCACGTCCTCGACGTCCGCGTTCAGGAGCTGCGGCGAGCGTCGCACGCGGCCGAGCGGCGAGAGCCGCCTTTCGAGCAGGTCGAAGTCCGGGCGGGAGCGGGCAGCCGGCCTCACCTGCACCGACTGGCGGCCGCAGAGCTTGACGAGCTCCGACGCCCCTTCGCCCTCGAGCGCCGGGAAGCGGCCCTGCGCACAGACCGGACAGGCGGGCGACGGGCGCGCGGCCTCGAAGAACCGCCGCGACACGAAGCCTCCGTTCCAGACCGAGAGCGTCAGCATCCCGGGCGACGGGCTCGCGCCCGCGGCGAGCCGCACGACCTCCGTCATCGCGATCGAGGCGACGAGCGGCGGCAGCGTCGGGACGACGCCGACCGTGTCGCACGTGGGGCCCGAGCCCGCCGGCGGCAGCTCGCCGAGATAGCACCGCAGGCAGGGGGTGCGGCCGGGAATCGACACGGCGACCCGCCCTTCGGCTCCGACGCAGGCGGCGTAGACCGACGGGAGCCCCAGGGCGCGCGCCGCGTCCGAGACGAGGAGCCGCGTTTCGAAGTTGTCCGAGCCGTCGAACACGACATCGTGGCCGGCGAGAAGCTCCCGCGCATTGGAGGCGTCGAGATCCGCCACGACCGCGCGCACGGAGACCGAGGAGTCGATCTCCGCCAGCCTCGCCGCCGCCGCTTCGGCCTTCGGCGCGATCCGGGCCGCGTCCTCGGCATCGAAGAGAACCTGCCGCGCGAGGTTCGAGGGCTCGACGACGTCCCGGTCCACGATCGTCAGCCGGGCGAAGCCGGCGCGCAGGGCCGCCTCCGCCGCCGCCGCGCCCACGGCGCCCACACCGACGAAAGCGATCGAGAAGCGCCCGATGCGCTCCTGACCCTCCTTCCCGATCCCGGGAAAGAGGACCGACCGCGAGTGGCGCCCGGCGTCCGTCATCGGGCCGCCTCGAGGAGTGTCCGCGCGTGCTTGATCGCGGTCTCCGGGACCTTTTCCCCTGCGAGCATCCGGGCGATCTCGGCGACGCGCTCCTGACCCTCGAGCCGCCGGACGAGGGCCACGGTCCGCCCCCCCGCCTGGCGTTTCTCGGCGAGGTAGTGCCGCTCCGCGAGCGCGGCGATCTGGGGGACGTGCGTCACGCAGAGGACCTGATCGTGAGCCGCGAGATCCCGCAGCTTCCTCCCGACCACCTCGGCCACGCGTCCGCCGATCCCGGCGTCGACCTCGTCGAAGACGAGCGTGCGGCCGAGGCCTTTCTTGCCCGACCCGACGGACCGAATCGCCAGCTGGAGCCGCGAGAGCTCTCCGCCCGAGGCGATCTTCTCGAGCGGCTTCTCCGGCTCGCCCGGGTTCGGTGCGAAGAGAAAGACCGCCCGCTCGAGACCGTTGGCCCGCGGAGCGTCCGCCGGAAGGTCCTCGAGCGTCACGCGAAGGCGGGCCTTCTCCAGCGCCAGTCCCTGGAGCTCCTTCTCGACGGCCGACGAGAAACGGCCGGAGGCCGCTCGCCGCCGGCTCGACAACGCCGCCGCCGCCGCCCGATAGGCCTGCTCGGCCGCGGCCGCGTCCTGGCGGCGGCGCTCGAGCGCCTCCTCGACGTTCGAGAGCTCGGATCGCTCCTCCTTCAGGTCGGCCAGGCGGGCGAGGATCTCGGTCGCCGTCGCTCCGTACTTTCGCTTGAGGCGCGTCATCTGTTCGAGGCGCGTCTCGACGGCGGTCAGGCGCGACGGGTCCGCCTCGATCGCCGATGCCGCGTCGCGGGCCGCGGCCGCGAGGTCGGCGATCCGCCGCTTCAGATCCTCGGCCTCGTCCCGGTGCGTGGCCAACCGCGAATCGATCGCGGCGAGCTCGGCGAACGCCCGGGCGGCCTCGCCCAGGCGGTCCGCCGCCGAGCCTTCCGCCTCGGACAGCGCGTTCAGGGCGGTCTCGCCCGCGCCCCGGATCCGGTCGGCGTGGAGCAGGCGGCCGCGCTCGGCCGGCAGCTCGGCATCCTCCGCTTCGGTGGGCGCGACGGACTCGATCTCGCGGATCTGGAAGTCGAGCACCTCGAGCCGCTCTTCCCGCTGCCGCCGGGATGCTTCGAGCGCTGCGAGACGCTCTCGCGCCTCGCTCCACCGCGCCGCAGCCGCCGCGACCGCGTCCCGCTCGCCCTCGTCCTTCGCAAAGGCATCCAGCAGCTCGAGGGGCGCCGCCGCGTCGGTCAGCTCCTGCTCCGAGTTCTGTCCATGGATCGCGACCAGCCGCTCGCCGATCCGCGCGAGCGTGCGCACGGCCGCGGGCTCGTCCTCGACGAAGGCCCGCCCTCGTCCGTCCGGCGTGAGCTCGCGGCGCAGCAGCAGCCGCTCGGAGTCGGGCAGGCCCGCCTCGGCCACGAGCGCCCGCACCGCGGCGTCGGCGTCGAACTCGGCCGACACGGACAGCCGGGCCGCCCCCTTTCGGATCAGGTCGGCCGAGCCTCGCCCGCCGGCGATGAGGGCCAGGGCGTCGACGAGAATCGATTTGCCGGCACCCGTTTCTCCGGTGACGACCGTCAGACCCCGATCGAGCTCGAGCTCGAGGTCCTCGACGATCGCGAGGTTCTTGACCGTCAGCCGACGGAGCACGCGGGAGAGTCTACCGCTAGGGCTTGACGCTCTTCTGCGCGATGGGCTTGGCCGGGATGCCGCCGACGATCGCTCCCGGCTCGACGGGCTTGGACGCGACACCCATGGACCCTACGATCGCGTCCTTGCCCACCTTCACGCCGGAGAGGATCACGGCGTGATACGTGACGCGGGCGCGGTCGCCGATCTCCGTCCTCGCGAGCGAGACGTCCTGAATGTCCTCGACGGCGTGGGCGTGGGAGTAGATGTTGGCGTAGTCCGAGATGGAGGCGTCGTTGCCGATCACCACCTCGCCGCGGTCGTCGATCAGGACGTTGCGGTGGATCGTGACACCGTCGCCGACCGAGAGGTTGTAGCCGAAGGACAGCTCGACCTCGTGGAAGATGCGCACCTTCTTGCCGCACTTCTTGAAGACCCGTTGCGCCAGCATGTAACGCATCTGCGTGCCGAGTCGAATGTTGCGGCCGACGGGAGAGTGGTCGAACATCTGCCAGAACCAGAGGAGCGGCTTGACGGGCGCCCACTTCGCCTGGTCGAGCTCGCGGTAGTACTCGGCTTCGAGCGTTGCGTTGCGCGGGTCGAACGAGGCCACGAGCGCCTTCGTCGCCAGCGGCACGTTCGGGTCCGCGAGCAGCGCGTCGTGGTCGATCGGACGGCCCAGGTAGAGCTGGGCCAGCGCCTCCCGGACGACGACGTTGCGATCGAGCGAGGGGTCGTCGAGCTTCTCGGCCAGGCGCGCGACGAAACGCGGAAAGACTGCTTCGCCGGCGGGGCCGATGGGGAAGTCGCGGAGCGGCATGACGGAGGCGACTTGTAGCAAAGGGGTCCGGGCGAGTCAAACCCTCCGAACACGGGACCTACTTGCCGAAGCGCTTTTTCAGGAACTCCATCGTCAACGCCACCCCGAAGCCCGAGGCCCCCGGGGGCCAGCCGCTCTGGTCCTTCTCGAAGTGCGCCACGCCCGCGATGTCCAGGTGCGCCCAGGCCACTCCCTGCGGCACGAACTCCTTCAGAAAGATGCCGGCGTTGATGGTCCCGGCCGAGCGGCCACCCGTGTTCTTCATGTCGGCCCACTCGGACCGGAGGTTGTCGCGATACTCCGCCCACAGAGGCAGCCGCCAGAGACGCTCGCCCGTCGCCTCGCCCGCCGCCTCGAGCTCCCGGGCGAGCCCCGCGTCGTCGGTCATCAGGCCGGCGCCCTCGTGGCCGAGGGCGATCAGGACGGCGCCGGTCAAGGTCGCGTAGTCGAGGATCACGTCCGGCGAGAACTTCTCGGCGTACGAGAGGGCATCCGCGAGGACGAGCCGCCCTTCGGCGTCCGTGTTGTCCACCTCGACGGTCCGGCCGTTGCGCATGCGGAGGATGTCGCCGGGACGGAGAGCGGTGCCGCCCGGCATGTTCTCGGTCACCGGGGCGAGCGCCACGATCCGCACCGGGAGCCGCAGCGCGCTCGCCGCCGCGAGGCATGCGAACACCGTCGCCGCGCCCATCATGTCGTACTTCATCTCCCCCATGGACGGCGGGGGCTTGAGGGAAATGCCCCCGGAGTCGAACGTGATGCCCTTGCCCACGAGGACCACCGTGCCTCGGGACCGCGCCGGAGCGTGCTCGCCGACGAGAAAGACCGGCGGACGGGCGCTGCCCGCATTCACGCCGAGCAGGCCGCCCATGCGCTCCTTTTCGATCTCCTTCCTCCCGAGGATCCGGCAGGCGACCCGGTGCCTGGCGCACAGGGCCTTCGCCTCCGCGGCGAGCTCGGCCGGGCCCAGGTCGTTGCCCGGCGTGTTGCCGACGTCGCGCGCCCACGCGACCGCCTGGGCGACCGCTTCGGCTTCGCGCGCGGAGCCCGAGAGCGACCGCGCCGATACGCCGGGAGGCGGCACGACGATCGCCTGTCCGGACGGGCGGCGCCTCGCGCGAGCGGTCTTGTACCGGTCGAAGGCATAGTCCGCGAGAGCGATCTGCGGAAGGAGGGCCCGGAAGTCGGCCTCGGACACCCCGGCGCCAAACGCCAACACGAGCTGTCGGCGAGGTCGAGAGCGCGCCTCCCGGACGGCCTTGCGAACCGTCGCCCGCCACCGGGCGGCCGACGCCGGTGCCGGCCCGAGGCCGTACAGCGTCCAGGCCCCGGCGCCCGTGCCGGCCGAGGCGACCTCCTTCTCCTTGCCCTGGAAGCCCGCCGCCTTCACGGCCGCCTTGAGGCCCGCGGACACGGTCCTGGGCATCCCGGCGACCGGGTCGCGGGATTCGTGCAGAAACGCGACGCGCGCGGCCGAAGCGGTGCGAGGCGGGGAATCCGTCAGGCGCATTCGCATGAATCCTCCTACGATAACAGAGCCGCGGGCTGTGCTAACTTCACCGGCCCATGACGGCCATCACCGAAACGCACCTGGCCAGCGCCCGCCTCTCCCGCCGGGGCAAAGTCCGCGAGCTCTACGATCTCGGCCACTCTCTTCTACTTGTCGCGAGTGACCGCATCTCGGCCTTCGACGTGGTCCTCTCCCCCGGAATACCGGACAAGGGGAAGATCCTGAATCAGCTGTCCAATTTCTGGTTCCGGAAATTCGACGACGTGGAGAACCACATCCTGGAAACCGACGTGGCCCGGTTTCCCGAGGATCTCCGGGCCGACGAGCCGCAGCTGGCGGGCCGATCCGTGATCGTGCGAAAGTGCGAAGTGATCCCCTTCGAATGCGTCGCCCGCGGCTACCTCGCCGGATCCGGCTGGGCCGAGTACCGGAAAACGGGCCAGGTCTGCGGCATCCGGCTGCCGGAGGGCCTGCGCGAGTCCGACCGCCTTGCGGAGCCGATTTTCACTCCGGCCACCAAGGCCGAGACCGGCCACGACGAAAACATTTCCTTCGAGAGGATGGCCCGGGGCCTGCCCGAGGGAGAAGCCGAGCGCCTGCGGGACCTGACGCTGTCGCTCTACGGGCGGGCGGCCGAGTACGCCGCATCGCGGGGCCTCATCCTCGCCGACACGAAGCTCGAGTTCGGCCGGCTCGACGGCCGGATCGTCTGGATCGACGAGGCCTTCACGCCGGACTCCTCGCGCTACTGGGACGCCGCGCTGTACCAGCCGGGCCGGGGGCAGGCGTCGTTCGACAAGCAGTTCGTGCGGGACTGGCTCGAGTCGACGGGCTGGGACAAGAGGCCTCCGGCGCCGAAGCTGCCCGAAGGCGTCGTTCGCACCACCCGCGAAAAGTACCTCGATGCCTACCGGAAGCTCACGAACGCGATGCCGGAGCACCTGAGCGCCTAGCCTCCGGTCTCACGTCAGCGTTTTCCCGACAGCCCGGAGAGAAAGTCCGACACGCGGTCCACCGGACGGCAGTCCAGATCCGCGAAGGCCGCAGCCTCGCCCGCGTTGCCGGCCGGGAGGTAGACGGTCCGGAAGCCCAGCGCGGAGGCCTCCTTCAGGCGCGACGCCGCCGCCGGCACGCGGCGCACCTCGGAGAGGAGCCCGATCTCGCCGAAGAAAACGCTTCTCTCCGGCAGGGGCGCCGCGCGCGCCGAGGAGACGAGCGCGGCGATCACGGCCAGGTCGGCCGCGGGCTCGGTCACCTCGATCCCTCCCGTGCAGGCGACGAAGACCTCGCGGGTCGAAAGCGGCAGGCCTGCCCCCTCGAGCACCGCCAGCAACAGCGCCAGCCGGCCGCCGTCGAGCCCGATGGCGACGCGCCGTGGCGAGCCGGCGGACGCGCCGCCGACGAGCGCCTGGATCTCGACGAGGACCGAGCGCGTCCCCTCCCGCGCCGCGGTCACCGCGCTGCCCGGAAGGCCGGAGCGCCGCTCGGCGAGCAGGACCGCCGAGGCGTCCGGCAGCTCCGTCAGGCCCTCCCCCGTCATCTCGTAGAGAGCGATCTCGTCGACGGGACCGAAGCGGTTCTTGGTCGCGCGCAGGAGGCGCCGCGAGCCGCCCCGGTCCCCCTCGATCGAAACGACCGCGTCCACGAGATGCTCGAGGGACTTGGGTCCCGCGAGGCTGCCGTCCTTGGTCACGTGCCCGACGAGAAGGACCGGCACGCCGCGCGACTTGGCATATCGCGTCAGCTCGGCCGCGACGGCGCGCACCTGGGATACGGTGCCGGGCGACGACGAGAGCGTCGGGGTCGACACCGCCTGCACCGAGTCGACGACGACGACCGCGGGCAGGCGCGCCTCCGCCTCGGCCACGATGCGCGAAACGTCGGTCTCGGCCAGGACGAGGAGCCGGCCATCGCGGATCCCGAGCCGCTCGGCGCGCAGGCGGACCTGGGCCGCGGATTCCTCCGCGCTCGCGTACAGCACCTCGCGGCCGCCGCCGGCCGCCACGCCGCGCCCCGCCTGGAAGAGGAGCGTCGATTTGCCGATCCCGGGCTCGCCGCCGAGCAGGACCACCGAGCCGGGGACGAGCCCGCCGCCGAGCACGCGATCGAAGCCCGGGAGCCCCGTCGGGCAGCGCGGGCCCTCCAGCGGATCGATCTCCGCGATCGGCACCGACCGGGCCGCGCCCGGGGTCGCGGACGGCGGCCGGCGCCTTCTCTCGCGGGCCTCCTCGATGTAGGAGTTCCAGTCGCCGCACTCCGGGCAGCGGCCCGAGCCACTTGGGCGCGGTGGCGCCGCAGGACTGGCAGGCGAAGATCGTGACGGGACGCGCCATGAGACTTCGGGCTACCTCGGAAGCGACCCGGCCAGGTACTTCATGTCGTCGTCGCCCCACCGAACCCCGGCCCCGACGAAGAACGAATCCCGATTCGCCTTCGTGTTGAGCAGGTCGTCCCAGCCTCCCGTGATGAAGATCGAGGGCGTGAAGTAGTACCGACCCGACAACTTCGCATGCGGGTTCAACCCGTCCTCGTCCGAGAAGTTCCACACCTCGGCCGACAGGCGCAGCCGGTCCTTGAGCGTCAGGTAATCGATCCCGGCGCCGCCCGAGTTCTCGATCAGCCCGGCCCGTCCGACCCAGTGGCCGATCCGGTAACCGACCTCCACCGAGAAGGCGACGGTGTCCTTGAACTCGGCCTGGTCCTGCCGCACGACCTCCGTGTGGCCGTCCGGATAGGTGATCGTGGTGATCGTGGTCGTGTCGTGGCGGACGCCGTAGGGCTGGCTCGACAGCTCGAGCCGCCAGAAGCGCTGGGTTCCGACCGGCTGAAGGTCGACCGAGAAGTAGCCCTTGCCTTTGCCGTTGGCCGTCAGATACTCGGCCCGCAGGCCGAGATCGAAGTTCAGCTTCTTGACCTTCTTCATGGCGTCGGTGAGGTCCTCGACGCCCTCCTTCACGGACACGAGGGCCTCGTTCAGGTTCTTGATCGTCTCGTCGTTGTTGACGAGGCTGCCGACCGTGCCCTGGCCGCTGGCGATCTTTCCGGTGATCGCGTTCATGTTGTCGACCGTCGTATGGAGCTTCGACGTCAGGTCCTTCGCGTTCTCGACGCCCTGCGTGACGTTGCCGGAGTTGGCCGCGACCAGCCGGTCGATCCGGTCGACGAGCTGGGTCATCTGAGTCGAGAACTCCTTGAAGTTGGCGGTCGTCGAGTCGATGTTGGCGCGGTTGGCCTCCAGGATCTTGCGCAGCTCCTGCGACAGAACGAGCACGTTGTCGACGATCCCGGTCAGACGCTCCTCGCCCAGCGCCCCGCCGAGCGACTCCTTCAGGTTCGACGTGATGTCGCGAATGTCGACCTCGATGTCCCGCGCCAGGCGCGTGATCTGGTCGAAGGAGACCGGGGTGTCGCCCTTGAGCGTCGCGCCTTCCGGCAGCGCCGGCCCGCCCACCGGGCCGGGGATGAGCTCGACGTACTTGTCGCCGAGCATTCCAAGACTCTGGATCGAGGCCGAGGCGCCTTCCCGCAGGGCCACGTCCCGGGTCAGCTCGATGTCGACGACCGCCTTGCCGCCGACGAGCCGGATGCGAGCGACCTTGCCGACGAGAACGCCCGCCATGCGGACGTCGGACTTCGCCTTCAGCCCGGCCACGTCGTCGAACTGCACGGAGATCGTCTTGCCGGTGCCCCCGCCGAACCGGAGATCCTCGATCTTCCAGACGAGCAGGCCTGCCAGCACGAGGACGACCAGGAAGAACGCCCCGACCTTCGCCGTGTTGCTCATCGCGCCTCCGAAATGGCTCGTTGCCTGGCCCTCTCCGACTCCACGGTGAGCGGGCCCTCGGCCCGCCCCTCGACGAACTGGCGAACCGCCGGATCGTTCGCCTTCATGAACTCCTCGGGCGGGGCGTCGAAGAGAATCTTCCCGCCGAAGAGCAGGGCCAGCCGATCGCCGATCTTACGGGCGCTCGGGATGTGGTGCGTGATGGTCACGATGGTGGGCTCCATCTGGCGGCGGATGCCGAGGATGACCTCGGCGATGACATCGGTGGTGATGGGGTCCAGACCCGTGTTCGGCTCGTCGAAGAGGAGAATCTCGGGCTGGTGGGCGATGGCCCGCGCGAACCCGACGCGCCGGCGCATGCCGCCCGAGA
Source organism: uncultured Acidobacteriota bacterium (assembly GCA_963810205.1). Classification (GTDB taxonomy): domain Bacteria; phylum Acidobacteriota; class Thermoanaerobaculia; order UBA5066; family Gp7-AA6; genus DAHUXD01. The sequence goes on along the minus strand of CAWEMP010000004.1, from coordinate 101,880 downwards.
GCTCCGACGGCCGCTTGGCGCCGATGTCGGGCAGCTGGACGAGCTCGAGACACTCCTCGACGCGCGCCCGGACCTGCGCCGGCGAGCGCCCGGAGTGCCGGAGAGGAAAGGCGACGTTGTCGTAGACGCTCATCGAGTCGAAGAGCGCGCCCTCCTGGAAGGACATCCCGAACTTCTTGCGCGCCGCGTTGCGGCGGACGGCATCGAGCGCCCAGAGATCCTGGCCGTCCACGAAGATGCGGCCCGCGTCCGGCTGCACGAGGCCGATGAGGTGCTTCAAGAGCACGCTCTTGCCCGTCCCGGACGGCCCGACGATGACGAGCGACTCTCCGCGGGCGATCGCGAGGTCGATGCCGTCGAGCACGACGTGGCCCTTGAACGACTTGCGCAGACCCTCCGTGCGCAGCTTTCCGCCGGGCGCCGGGGAGCGAACGGAGCGCTCGGCGCTCAAAAAAGAAGCCTCGTCAGGAAGAAATCGGCGAGCAGGATCGCGAGACTGCCGACGACGACCGCCTGCGTCGTCGACCGGCCGACGCCCTCCGCTCCGCCCTCCGTGTAGTAGCCGCGGCTGCAGGCGACGACCGACAGGATCAGGCCGAAGACCGCTGCCTTGACGAGTCCGACGGTGAAGTCTTCCATGTCGAGGAACTGGAAGGAGCTGTCGTAATACGTCACGGGATTGGCGCCGAGGAGCTGCACGGCCACCAGGTAGCCGCCGTACATCCCGACCGCGTCCCCCATCACGACGAGCAGCGGCAGCATGAGCACCGAGGCGATCACCCGGGGCACGACGAGATACTGCACGGGCTCGGTCGCCAGGGCCTGGAGGGCGTCGATCTGCTCGGTCACGCGCATGCTGCCGATCTCGGCGGCCATGGCACTGCCGACCCGGCCCGAGACCATCAGGGCGGACAGCACCGGCGCGAGCTCGCGGGTCAGCGACAGCGCCACGACGGCGCCCACGAGGCTCTGGGCGTTGAAGCGGGCGAACCCCGTGTAGGTCTGGAGCGCGAGGACCATGCCCGTGAACAGCGTCGTCAGCAGCACGAGCGGGACCGAGTCCACCCCGACGCGGACCATTTGCCGAAACCACTCGGCCACGTCGTAGGGCGGGCGCGGAGCCCAGGACAGGATCCGTCCCAGCATTCCGAAGAATCGGCCGAGCTCCTCGAGAAATCGAATCACCCCGCGGCCGACCGACTCGAGGGCCCGGACCATCACCCGCGGCTCTCCCGGTAGACGCGCTCGACGCGCGGCCCGATGCCGCAGAGGATCTCGTAGGGGATCGTCTCCGCGGCGAGCGCCAGCTCCCAGGCCGTCACGACCTGGCCGTCGTCGCGGCCGAGACAGACGGCCCGGTCGCCGCGCCGCGCACCGATGCCGGTCGCGTCGACCAGACTCACATCCATGCTGATCGCTCCCACCACCGGTGCCCGCATCCCGCGCAGCAGAACGGAGACCTTTCCGGACATGCACCGACGAAGGCCGTCATGATAGCCGATGGGCAGGACCGCGATCGTCGAGTCTCGCGTCGTCACGAAGCGGCCGCCGTAACCGAGCGGCGTGCCGGCGGGAACGTTGCGCACCGACGCGACGCGCGCCTCGATCGTCATCGCCGGCAAGAGGCCGGCGCTCTCGAGCCCGGCGCCGGGAGGAACGCCGTAGAGGGCCAGCCCCGGCCGCACCGCGTCGAGCCACGCCGTCCGCGTGCCGAGGATCGCCGCCGAGTTCGCCGCGTGCACGAGACCGGGCGCCAGGCCCGCGGCGCGGAGCCTCTCGACCGCCGCGGCGAGGGCGTCGATCTGCCGGGCCGTCTCGGGCGAAGCGGGGTCGTCCGCCCGCGAGAGATTGGTGAAGGTCCCCGCGAGCGCGAGCCCGCGAGCGTTTCGCAGGACTCCGATGACGCGGTCGATCTCTTCCGGCCGGATGCCGGCACGGCCCATCCCCGCGTCGATCTCCAGGTGGACGCGCAGCGGCTCGGCCCGCCGCCCGGCCGCGGCGGCCATCGCCTCGGCCTGGCTCGTATCGTAGAGCGCCGGTGTCAGGCCGTAGGCGGAGAGCCTCGGGAGCTCCTCGGGCTCCGCGCGCGAAAGGACGAGCACCTCTCCGGCGACCCCGGCGCGGCGCAGGGCCGCGCCCTCCTCGACGTTGGCGACGGCGAAGCGGTCCGCTCCCTCCCGCGCCAGCCGCGCCGCGACCGGCCCGGCGCCGTGCCCGTAGGCGTCGGCCTTCACCACGGCGTAGACCGGCCGCGGCGCCACCCGGGCCGCCAGGAACCGATAGTTCGACGCGATGGCGTCGAGGTCGACGAGGGCGCGGACGGCGGGTGGAGAGTCGACGGTCGAGGATCGGGGGTTCACTGGCTCGCGATTCTCTCGCGTTTTGATGCGACGCGCGGCCGCCGCTCGACGCCGGAGCCTCGACCCCGGCTAGAAGGGCTGCCCCGGCGGAGGCTCGGCGGCCTGGCCGCCGACGTAGTTGGCGAAGGTCATGTGGTCGCCCAGGAACACCAGCGGGAAATCCCCCGTCGGTCCGTTGCGCTGCTTGGCGATGATCACGTCCGCGATCCCCTTGCGCTCGGTGTCCCGGTCGTAGAGCTCCTCGCGGTACAGGAAGACGACGACGTCGGCGTCCTGCTCGATCGAACCGGAGTCCCGCAGGTCGGCGAGCTGCGGCTTGCGCTGGTCGCCCTTGCGCGCTTCCGGCTGGCGCGAGAGCTGGGACAGCGCCACGATCGGGACGCGCAGCTCCTTGGCCAGCAGCTTCAGGCCCCGCGAGATCATCGAGACTTCCTGAGTGCGGTTGTCGAAGCGGCCGTGGCCCGCCATCAGCTGCAGATAGTCGACGACGAGGAGATCCAGCCCCTTCTCGCGCTTCAGCCGCTGCGCCTTCGCGCGCATCTCGGGGACGTTCAACAGGGCGCTGTCGTCGATGAAGAATCGCGTCGCGTGGATCTTCGACTGCGCGAGAACGAGCCGCTGCATCGCCTCCTTGGACGCGAAGCCGTCGCGCACTTTCTTGGCGTCCACGTCGGCCTCCGAGCAGAGAACGCGGAACCCGAGCTGCTCCCTGGACATTTCGAGCGAGAAGAACCCCACCGACCGCCCCTCCCGGATGGCGACATGCTGAGCGACGTTGAGCGCGAAGGACGTCTTGCCCACCGACGGCCGCGCCGCGATGATGATCAGGTCCGTTCCCTGGAGGCCCGAGGTCATCCGGTCGAGCTCGGTGAACCCCGTCGCGAGGCCGGAGAGCATGCCCTGCCGGCCGCGGGCGTCCTCGATGATCTCGAGGTTGTGGCGCACGACCTGTCCGATGGGCTCGAAGCCGCCCTTGACCGCACCCTCGGCGATGTCGAAGATCTCCCCCGTGACTTCGCCGAGCAGCGCCTCCGCGTCCCGCTCGCCGGAGAGGCCGTCGCGCACGATCCGCTGGCCGGCGCGGATGAGCCGGCGCAGCGTCGACTTCTCCTTGACGATCTTCGCGTAGTGCTCGACGTTGCCGACGTCCGGCACGGCGTCGACGAGGGACGTCAAATAGGCGGCGCCTCCGGACTTCTCGATCGAGCCCCCGCGATCCAGCTCTTCCTTCAACGTGAGAACGTCGATCTCGGCCGAGCGCTGCGACAGCTCGAGCATCGCGTCGTAGATCCGCCGGTGGGTGTCCGGGAAGAAGTCGTCGCGCGTCAGGAGGGGCACGACGAAGGCGAGCGCCGCCGAGTCGAGCATGATCGCTCCGAGGACCGAGCGTTCGGCCTCGAGGTTCTGAGGCAGCGTCTTTTCGGCGGTGACGGAGTCGAGCATTTCGGAAGTGGCGGCGATTCTCGATCCGCTCTCGAGCGCTGTCAATCGGCTCCAGGATTTCCGCATGCGCGTTTGCCTCGCGGCGCTCGACGAGGACGGCGAAAGATTTTTCTTTTCCGCAATCGCGAGCTTTTCCGCAGCCCCATTGACGCGCGGGGGCCCGGACAGATGACGTCCGGGCCGGGAGAAAAGGCTACGGCTGCCGCGCGCGGAGCGCCGCGAGCATCGCCGCGTCGCCGAAGACGCCGCCCGGGCGCTTGCGGCCCTCGGGCGTGCCGTGGAAGTCGCTGCCCGCCGTCGTCGCCAGCCCCAGCTCTCGCGCCAGGGAGCCGAAGCGGCGCTCCTCCTCCGGTCCGTGGTCGGGATGCAGGACCTCGATCGCGTCGAGGCCGTCGGCGGCGAGCGCCCGGACGAGGGCGTCGGTGTTCTTGTACCAGACCGCGTGCGCGAGCGAAGACACGCCTCCGGCGGCGCGGATCGCCCGCACGACCTCGGAGGCCTTCCATTTTTCGTAGGCCACGTACCACGGGTGCTCTCGCCCGAGGAAGCGGTCGAACGCCTCGTCGTTGGAGGCCGCGTATCCGGCCCGAATGAGCGCCCGGGCCAGGTGCGGCCGGCCCCAGACCCCGTCTCCGACGTCTGACCGGATGGCCTCGAGATCGATGGCGTAGCCGTGCTCGACGAGCTTCTTCGCCATGCGTTCCCCCCGGCTCCGCCGCTCCTCCTGGCGCACGGCGAGCTGGTCGTGGAAGGGCGCATTCTTCTCGTCGACGAAGAGCGCCAGGATGTGGATGTCGTCCTGGCCGCCCCATTCGGCCGAGATCTCCGCTCCCGAGATGAGCTCGATTCCCCGCCGCTGCGCTTCCAGCCGGGCCTCGGGCAGGCCCTGCAGAGTGTCGTGGTCCGTCAGAGCGAAGCAGGTCACGCCGGCGTCCGCCATCCGCTGGACCAGGGCCGTCGGGGAGTCGAGACCGTCGGAGACCGTCGAGTGGCTGTGGAGGTCGAGCTTCATCGGGCCGGCATCCTACCTCGTATAGAATCCCGCCTCCGCGGCGGGGCACCACCCCGCGGCTGACGAAGGAGACTCCCATGGCCCTCCAGCCCGGCGATACCGCCCCCGACTTCACGCTCCCCTCGACGGTGGGCGACAAGGTCACGCTTTCGGACTACCGCGGCAAGAAGAGCGTCATCCTCCTCTTCTATCCGCTCGACTTCTCCCCGGTCTGCTCGGTCGAGACGAAGCAGTGCGCCGAGATGCTCCCGTCGAAGGGCGGCGAGGGCGTGGAGGTCCTCGGCGTGTCGGTCGATTCCCTCTGGACCCACAAGGCCTTCGCCGCGCAGCAGGGCATCCGCGTATCCCCTGCTCGCCGACTTCCACCCCAAGGGAGCGGTGTCCGAGAAGTACGGCGTCTACCTCCCGGACAAGGGCATCTCGGCCCGGACGGCGTTCATCATCGGCAAGGACGGCAAGATCAAGCAGATCGTGGGCAGCGAGATCCCCGTGGCCCGCGACATCGCGAAGCTGATCGAGACCGCACGCGCCGCGTAGCGCGAACCTCGACAGACAGGCGACGACACGAGGACCCCGTGGAGAATCGCAGCGCGATGAGCGAGCTCGGAGTTCCGACGCTGGCCGACACGGGCCGGATACGCGACATCGCGTCGCACTTCCGGAAGATCATCGAGCTCCTGGGTCTCGACCTCGAGGACCCGAACCTCGTCGAGACCCCCGAGCGCGTGGCCAAGATGTACCTCGAGCTCTTCGAGGGACTATCCGAGGGCGCGGAGCCCCGGGTCACCTTCTTCCCGAACGACGAGGGCTACACCTCGATGGTCATGGAGAAGGACATCCCCTTCTACTCGCTCTGCTCCCACCACTTCGTGCCTTTCTACGGGCACGCCCACGTGGCGTACATCCCGAACCAGTCGATCGTGGGCCTCTCGAAGATGGCGCGCATCGTCGAGTTCTACGCTCGCCGGCCGCAGCTGCAGGAACGGCTGACCGAGCAGATCGCCGGCTTCATGGCCCAAAAGCTCGACCCCCAGGGCGTCATGGTGGTCGTCGAGGCCCGCCACCTCTGCGTGGAAATGCGCGGCATCAAGAAGCCGGGAGCGCTGACCGTGACCTCGGCCATCCGGGGGATCTTCAACACGCAGTCCGTGCGCGAGGAGTTCCTCGACCTCCTGAACCGCCGGGCCGGCTAGCCGCCGGCTTCCTACTCGCAGGCCTTGCCGGGGCCCCGGTAGACCTTTCCGTCCTTCATGACGAACGAGACCCGCTCGAGCGCCTTCACGTCCGCGAGCGGATCGCCGGTGACGGCCACGAGATCGGCATAGGCGCCCGACGCGACGACCCCGAGCTGTCCCGCCATCCCAAGCATGTCGGCCGCCCGCGAGGTCGCAGACTGGATGGCGGCCATCGGCGTCATTCCGGCATCGACCATCAGCGCGAACTCCCTGGCGAGCGGCTCGTCCCACGAGAAGCTGCCGGCGTCGGTGCCGAAGGCGATCTTCACGCCGGCCTTGACGGCCTTCTTGAGCGACGGACCATGGACCTCGGCGCGTTTGCGGTCCTTGGCTCCCGCCGGAGTGCCTTCCGGAGCCCAGAGGTAGAAGTACGGCATCATCGTCGGGCACAGCCAGGTCCCCTGTCGGACCATCTGCGCGACGTCCTCGTCGGTCAAGTCGAGGCCGTGCTCGATCGAGTCGCAGCGCCCGTCGAGCGCTCGCCGCATCCCGATGCCGTTGTAGGCGTGACAGGCGACCTTCTTTCCCTGTCCATGCGCCTCGTCGAGAATCGCCGCCAGCTCCTCGGCGCGTCAGCGTCGGCTGCGACACGAGGTTGCCCTTCGCATCGACCCAGGAGCGATGGTTCATGTAGACCTTGATCCAGTCGGCGCCGTTGGCGAGCTGCTCGCGCGCCGCCTTGCGCGCCTCGACCGGGCCGTCCACGAGCTGGGCCCCCTTGGGCAGGTCGTGGTCCGGAGAGTAGCCGTCGAGAGCGTACCCGCCCGTCGACGAGATGGCCCGGGTGCAGACGAACATCCGCGGCCCCGCGACGTAGCCCTTGTCGATCGCCTGCTTGACGCCGACGTCGGCGTACCCGGCGCCCTCCGTCTCGACGTCCCGGACGGTCGTGAATCCCTGCTCGAGCATCCGGCCGGCGAGCGCCGTCGCCCGGGCCGCCCGGAACGCCACGCTCTCCTTGAGGATGTTCATGTCGTAGTCGTCCTCCTTCGGATCGAGGAGGAGGTGGGTGTGGGCGTCGATCATTCCCGGAAGCACCGTGGATCCCGACAGGTCGATGACCGTCGCACCGGCCGGGGCCACGGAGGCCGACCAGGCCGTGATCCGCTCGATCCGGTTGCCCGCGACGACGATGGCCTGGTCCCGCCGAGGCGTCGCCGAGGTTCCGTCGATCAGCGTGCCCGCGCGAATCACCGTCACGGGCGCGGGGCTGGCGACCAACCGGGCTGCGGCTGCTCCGGCGGCCACGGAGGCGAGGAGGGCAGTACGTCCGAATATCATTAGGTAAATCCTATCTCTTAACTAATTTCATTAGAGTTCGCATGGCCCTCAGACCGTCGATCGTTCGGACCCCGTGCCAGCAATAGTCGTCCCCCTCGACGAACAGCCTCCGGGTGTGGGCCCCGAAGAGCTTCTCGACGATCGCGCCGTGCTTTTCTTCCGTGAACGGAAACGGCTCGCTCGGGAAGATGTGGACCTCGGGCTCGAAGCCGAGGGCTTCCGCGGGGTGTGTCGTCGGGTATCGGACGGGCGAGCCTCCATACACGTTGATTCCGCCGGCGAGCCGGATGAGGTCCGCCACGTAGGTGTCGTCGGAAATCGTCATCCAGGGGTCTTTCCAGATCCAGTAGGCATAGCGAAACGGCTGGCCGGCCGGCGACGCCTCGAGACTCGCGATTTCCGCCTCGACCCGCCCGGCGAGCGGCTCGGCCTCGTCGAGGGTATCGAGCCGCGTGCCCCACCGGCGGATCGCCTCCGGCACTTCGGCCACGGTCTTGGGGAGCGTGACGTCGACTTCGACGCCGGCGGCGCGCAGCGCCTCCACGTCCTCTTTTCGATTCTCTTCGGCGTTGGCGAAGACGAGGTCCGGTTTCAGGTCCAGGATGCGGCCGATGTCGGGGCTCTTCGTGCCTCCAACTCTCGGCAGTCCCCAGAGCATGCCCTTCGGGCGCGTGCAATAGCGGGTCACGCCGGCGAGCGCCTTGAGGCCGCCGATGGCGACGATCGTCTCCGTGATCGACGGGCAGAGAGAAACCACCCGCATCGGCGGCACGGGCGAAGTCTATGCCTCCTCGCTTCGCTACACTAAGCGCCAGTTTGGACGTCACCGCAAAAGACCTCGCCCTCCTCCTGCGATCGCGCCACCCGCTCGTCGTCTGCGAGACGATCGAGGAGCAGCGATTCGAGGCCCTCGTGCGCGCGGTGTCGAGCGAGCTGTCGATCCCTTTCTGGAGCTGGAGCGCCGCGAGCGGCCTTTCGCCGTCTCACCCGACCGACGCCGAGAAATCGACCGACCTCGCCTGGGCGCTGCGACTGATCCGACGCGCTTCGGGGGACGGAACCTGGCTCCTCAAGGACCCGATGCCGCACCTGGAGGCGGCCGCCACTCTCCGACTGCTTCGGGAGACGGCGCAGGACTTCGCCGGATCATCGCGCACTCTCGTTCTCGTCGGCCCCTCCATGCCCCCCAAGCCCGAGCTCGAGGACCTCCAGGTCCGCCTGGAGTTCGCCCTGCCGGGGCCGGAGGAGCTTCGCGACCTCCTTCAAAAGGTCATCCGTCGGACGACCCGCGAAAACCCGACCGTCCGGGTCTCCCTGACCCGCGCCGAGGCCGAGGGCATCGTCACGGACCTCCAGGGCCTGACGGTCTTCGAGGCCGAGCGCGCCCTCGCGCGGGCGATCGTCGAGGACAACGGTCTGTCGGTTGCCGACCGGCCGCGGATCCGGGAGACCAAGAAGGGGCTCGTCGAGGGAGGCGGGCTGCTCGAGTTCATTCCGGCACCCGAGGGCCTCGACGAGCTCGGGGGCCTCGAGAAGCTCAAGAAGTGGATCGCCACCCGGCGCGTGGGCTTCCTGCCCGACGCGGGCGACCGGCCCCTCGATCCTCCCAAGGGGATCCTGCTCCTGGGCGTTCAGGGCTGCGGCAAGAGCATCGCTGCCAAGGCGATCGCCTCGACCTGGGGGCTGCCGCTGCTCGCGCTCGACGCCGGCAAGCTCCTCGCGCCGTACATCGGCGAGTCCGAGCGGAACCTGCGCGAGGCCCTGCGGCGCGTCGAACGGATGGCGCCGTGCGTCCTGTGGATCGACGAGATCGAGAAGGCGTTCGTCTCCGGGCGTTCCTCGGAGTCGGACGGCGGCGTGTCCAAGCGGCTCGTCGGGACGCTTCTGACCTGGATGCAGGAACGCGCCGCCCGCGTCTTCCTCGTCGCCACCGCCAATTCCGTCGCCGAGCTGCCTCCGGAGTTCATGCGCAAGGGCCGCGTCGACGAGGTCTTCTTCGTCGACCTGCCGGACGCCCATGCCCGCGAAGAGATCTTCCGGCTTCACCTGCGGCGCCGGGGCGAGGATCCGGCGCGCTTCGACCTCCCGAGTCTCGCCGGCGCCGCCGGGGGCTTTTCCGGCGCCGAGATCGAGCAGGCGGTCGTCTCGGCCCTCTACGAGGCCCGTGCCGGCCGCTACCCGCTGGACTCGGCCGCCGTCGTCACGGCCCTGCGCTCGACCCGCCCCCTCTCGGTCGTCCGCGCGGAGTCGATCGACGCCCTGCGCGCGTGGGCGGCGGGCCGGTGCGTTCCGGCGGACTAGGGATTCACTTCGTCACGCTGTAGGCCAGCGCCAGCCCCTTCGGGTCCGCCTCCGCGCCTCCCAGGTAACGGTGCAGCCAGTCCATGATCACGTTGTGCCAGAGGCACGAGTTGCCGGGCTTCAGGACCCAGTGTCCTTCGTCCGGGAACGTCAGGAGTTTCGAGGGGACATTCTGGATCTGGAGAGCGCTGAACATCTGGAGGCCCTGGCCGAACGGCACGCGGTAGTCGCGCTCGTTGGTGATCACGAGCGTCGGCGTCTTGAAGTTCCCGGCGGAGAGCATGGGGTTCCACTTGACGTACTGGTCGGAGTTCCACGGCCAGCCTCCGAACTCCCACTTCGGGAACCACAGCTCCTCGGTCTCCAGCGCCTTGGACGGCAGGTCGAACGTGCCGTCGTGCGAGACGAGGACCTGGAAGCGGTTCGTGTGGCCGGCGATCCAGTTGACCATGTAGCCGCCGTAGGAGGCCCCGGCCGCGCCGATCCTGGTCCTGTCCACGAACGGCAGCGCCGACAGGTCGTCGGCCTGGCGCATGAGGTCGTCGTAGACCTGGCCCGCCCAGTCGCCGCTGATCGCGTCGAGGAAGTCCTGGCCGAAGCCCGTCGAGCCCCGTGGGTTGGCGGCATAGACGACGTAGCCGTAGGCCGCCCAGATCTGCGGGTTCCAGCGGTTCGACCAGGAGTCCGTCCAGGCCCCCTGCGGCCCGCCGTGGATGAAGAAGACCGCCGGGTACTTCTTCGCGGCATCGAAAAAGGGCGGCTTGACCACCCACGCCTGGAGCTTGCGGCCGTCGGAGGAGTCGGTGAACCGCTCGGAGACCTCGCCGAGCGCAAGCTCGCGGAAGCGCGCCTCGTTGAGGCGGGTCAGCGGCGCTGGACCCTTGCCGTCGAGGCCGACGCTCCAGAGCTCCGGCGCGCGAGAGAGCGAGCTCGTCGAGAAGACGACGCGGCCTCCGGCGACCTCGAGCGCGGCGATTCCGCCGCCGGTCCAGACGGGCACGGGCGCCCCGCCCGCCAGATACACGCGGTAGAGCGTCTCGCGACCGCGCACCTGGGCGGCGAAAACGAGGCTCTTCGAGTCCGGCGCCCAGCGGTAATCCTCCACCCAGAAATCGAAGCCGTCGGTCAACCCGCGGCTCGCGCCCGTCGCCCGATCGAGGAGCATCAGACGGAACCGATCCGCTTCGAAGCCCGGCCGTTTCTGGGCGCGGTACGCGATCCACTTGCCGTCCGGCGAGTAGCGCGGCGATCCGTCGAAGGCCCGGTTGTCGGCCGTCCGGTCCTTCGGCGTCGCCGCGCCCGCGAGCGCGACGGTATAGAGGTCGGCGTTGGTCGAAAGCCCTTCATCCTCGTCGGGATTCGACGCATAGACGAGCTCGGCCGAATCCGGCGAAACGTCCCAGTCCGTTCCGCCGCCGACCGCGAAGGGCGGCGCATCGCGGTTGCCGGGCGTCAGGTCGACGGCCGATCCGGCGCCCGCAGCCGGGATTCTCCAGATATGGGTGCGCGCGCCGTCCTTCCACGAGTCCCAGTGGCGAAAGAGGAGCCGCTCCGCGATCCGGGCCTTCACCCGGGCGTCGGCCCGATTCTTGAGCGTCTTCTCGAGACAGGCCGTGTCGGCGCACTCCGGAAAAACGTCGGAGGTGATCAGGAACCACCGCCCGTCCGGAGACCAGGTGAAGCCATTGACCTCCGTCGGGAAGGACGTGACCTTCGACGGATCGCCGCCGGCCAGGTTCAGCACCCAGATCTGCGAGCCGCCGTCGCGGTTGGAGAGAAACGCGAGCCGGCGCCCGTCGGGGGAGAACCGGGGATCGGAGTCCCGCTTCTCGCCCGAGGTCATCCGCACCGCCTCCCCTCCCCCGGCCGGGATCATCCAGATCGCCGAGCGCGAAGTATTCGCCTCGACGTCCGGCGTCGCCGCCGCGAAGGCCACCTGGCGTCCATCGGGCGACACGGAGAAGCCGCCGAGACGCTGGAGCTGCACGGCCTCCTCGAAGCGCAAGGGGCGCTGCGCCTGCACCAGACGCGGCGAAACGGCCAGAGCGGCGCAAAGCATGGCAAGGCGAGCGAGTCGCATGCGGATCCTCCCCGGCGCGCGATTCTACCCGCCCCGGACCGGGCGCCTCGCCGCGAGCCCCTTTGGTATCATCGACGCCCCGCGGCCAGGCCCGCGGAAAACGTAGGGAGAAGCATGGCCACCGAGGTCCTCGAAGAGAAGCGCGCGGACGCTCCGAGCCGTTCGCCCGTCGTCAACGATTTTTCGATCCACGTCGCCACGGCCAACGGATCCGGCAGCCAGTCCTCGAACAGCATCCTCATGCGGGCCATCTTCCAGATGGGGATCCCCGTCTCGGGCAAGAACCTGTTTCCCTCCAACATCCAGGGGCTGCCGACCTGGTTCACGATCCGGGCCTCCAAGGAAGGGTTCATCGCCCGCCGGCGCGACGTCGGGGTCCTCATCTGCATGAACCCGGAGACGGCGCACGAGGACGTGCGGACCGTCGCCCCGGGCGCGGCCGTCATCTACGAGGAGAGCCTGAAGCTCGACACGCTCCGCAACGACGTCCATTTCTACCCCGTGCCGTTCCAGAAGCTCGTCCTCGAGCTCGTGCACGACGGCAAGCTGCGCCGCCTCGCGATCAACATGATCTACGTCGGCGTCGCCGCGTGGCTGCTCGGCGTCGACATGGCCGAGATCGAGAAGGCCGTCGCCAAGCAGTTCAAGAGCAAGGCCACGGCCGTCGAGATCAACATGAAGGCCATCCGCGGCGGGTTCGAGTGGGCGCAGAAGAACCTGACCAAGAAAGACCCGTTCCGCCTCGAGCGCATGAACGCCACCGCGGGCAAGATCATCATCGAGGGCAACGCGGCGTCGGCGATCGGTTGCATGATGGGAGGCGTCCAGTTCCTGGCGTGGTACCCGATCACGCCGTCGTCCTCGCTGGCCGAAGCGCTCATCGACTACGCCGGGAAGCACCGGATCGACCCGGAAACCGGCCACTCGACGTTCGCGGTCGTGCAGGCGGAGGACGAGCTGGCCGCGCTCGGCATGGTGCTCGGCGCCGGGTGGGCCGGCGCGCGCGCGATGACGACCACGTCGGGCCCCGGCATCTCGCTGATGTCGGAGTTCACGGGCCTCGGTTACTACGCCGAGGTGCCGGCGGTCATCGTCGACGTCCAGCGCGTCGGACCGTCCACGGGGCTGCCGACCCGGACGATGCAGGGCGACATCACCTCGACCTACTACCTCGGCCACGGCGACGCCAAGCACATCCTCCTGCTTCCCGGGTCCGTCGAGGAGTGCTACCAGATGGCGATAAACGCCTTCGACCTCGCCGAGCGTTTCCAGACTCCCGTCTTCCTCATGACCGACCTCGATCTCGGCATGAACAACTGGATGGCCGACCCCTTCCCGTACGTCGACAAACCCCTCGACCGGGGGAAGGTCCTCCGCACGAAGGGCGAGTTCGAGGCCCACATCGCGAAGTTCAAGGAGTTCGCGCGTTACCGGGACGTCGACGGGGACGGGGTCCCGTACCGCACCCTGCCCGGCTTCCTCGACATCCCGGGCGCCGCCTACTTCACGCGGGGCTCCGGGCACAATGAGCGCGCCACGTACACCGAGCGGCCGGACGACTACAAGAACAACATGGACCGCCTGGCGCGCAAGTTCGAGACCGCGAAGAAGTACGTCCCGAAGCCCGCCGTCTCGGACGGCTCGGGCAGCCGCGTCGGCGTCATCGCCTACGGCTCTTCCGATTTCGCCGTGGAGGAGGCACGCACGCTGCTCGCCCGCAAGGGACTCAAGGTCGACTACCTGCGACTGCGCGCTCTCCCCTTCACGCCCGAAACGGCCGCCTTCGTCGCCGCCCACGACCGCGTGTACGTCGTCGACCAGAACCGGGACGGGCAGATGTACGACCTGCTGCGCCTCGAAGTCGACGCCGACGCGACGAAGCTGCGCTCGATCCGCCACTACGACGGCTTCCCCCTCGACGCCGAAACGGTGATCGAGGGGATCGAAGCCGGGGAGAAAAAGTGATGTCCTCCGCGACGAGCACGACCGAGCCCAAAGCGCCTCCCGTCAACCGCGTCGGCCTGTCGGCCAAGGACTACGGCGGGCTGAAGTCCACGCTCTGCGTGGGCTGCGGCCACGACGTCATCACCCGCCAGATCACGCAGGCGATCTACGAGATGTCGGTTCCCCCGCACCGGATCGCCAAGATGTCCGGCATCGGCTGCTCGTCGAAGACGACGGCCTACTTCGCCGACCGCGGCCACGGCTTCAACGCGGTCCACGGGCGCATGCCGGCCGTCGCCACCGGAGCGATGATGGTCAATCCGTCGCTGCTTTCGATCGGCGTGTCCGGCGACGGCGACACCGCCTCGATCGGCGCCGGGCAGTTCGTGCACCTCCTGCGCCGCAACGTCCCGATGGTCTACATCGTCGAGAACAACGGGGTCTACGGCCTGACCAAGGGCCAGTTCTCGGCCACGGCCGATGCGGGCTCGAAGCTGAAGACGGGCGTCGTGAACGACCTGCCCGCGATCGATCTGTGTGCGATCGCGATCGAGCTCGGCTGCGGCTACGTCGCGCGCTCCTTCTCGGGCGACATGAAGCAGCTCGTCGGGCTGCTGAAGGGCGCGCTGGCGCATCGCGGCACCGCGCTGCTCGACGTCATCTCGCCGTGCGTGACCTTCAACAACCACGACAGCTCGACGAAGTCGTACAAGTGGGCCAAGGACCACGAGATCCCGATCCACGAGATCGGCTTCATCCCCTACTACGAGGAGATCTCGGTCGACTACGACCCCGGCACGACGCAGGAGATCGAGCTCCACGACGGCTCCCACATCCGACTGAAGAAACTGCGGGCGGACTACGACGCGACCGACAAGTCGCAGGCCCTGGCGCTCTGCCAGGAGTCCCAGCAGAAGCAGGAGTTCCTGACGGGCCTGATCTACGTCGAGCCGGCGAAGAAGGACTTCCTCACGCTCTCGGGTCTCGGCGAGGAGCCCATCGTCGCGATGGCGGACGCGCGCCTGCGGCCGGGGAAGAAGGCGCTCGACGAGATCATGGAGAGCCTGAAGTGACGGTCGCGCCGCTCGCGTAGCGAGCGCCGCGCGACCGTCATCCCGAGGCGCGCAGCGCCGAGGGATCCCGTACTCGACTCGCCCCGTCGCTCCTCAAGCCCGGGATCCTTCGCTGCGCTCAGGATGACCGGCCTAACGCCGCCGCTCGCGTAGCGAGCACCGCGCGACCGTCATCCCGAGGCGCGCAGCGCCGAGACAGCCGACCACCGAAGGCCGACCCCCGGCAGTAGGCAACGTCGCGCGCAGCGCGGCGTTCATCCCGTACTCGACACGCCCCGTCGCCCCTCAAGCCCGGGATCCTTCGCTGCGCTCAGGATGACCGGCCTAACGTCGCCGCTCGCGTAGCGAGCACCGCGCGACCGTCATCCTGAGGCGCGCAGCGCCGAAGGATCCCGTACTCGACACGCCCCGTCGCCCCTCGAGCCCGGGATCCCTCGCTTCGCTCGGGATGACGGCTGGAATGCTCGGGCCGACGCGCTACGCCGGGAACGACCTCTGAGCCTGGCTCGGAGCGTTGAGCGGGCCCGGGCCCGGATCGCGGTCGGGCAGGGCGACCGCCTCCTGGCGGAGCCGGTCCCGCTCCCCGCTGCCGGGCAGCATCGGGAGCATCGAGGCGTCGGCCGGCGGCGTCGTTCCGTCGCCCGGGTAGTACGGCCGGTATCCGTAGCCGTGCTTGGCGATCTCGGCCGGGGTCTCGCGGAGGCGGTCGATCGAGAAGACGGCGTCCTCGCGGGTGAAGAAGGCCATCTCGTAGTTGCGCGTCATCCAGATCGCGTCCTTCGGGCAGGCGTCGACGCAGAAGCCGCAGAAGACGCAGCGCATCATGTCGATGTCGAAGACCACCGGGTACTTCTCGTACGCGATCTTCGGATGCTCGCCGGCCACGATCGTGATGCACTCGGCCGGGCAGGCCTGCTGGCACATGTAGCAGGCGACGCATTTGAGCGTCCCGTCCTCGCGCGCCTTGAGGATGTGCTTGCCGCGGAAGCGGTTCGAGTACTTCCGGAGCATCTCGGGGTACTGGATCGTCGGAAGGCCCTTCATGTTCGCGAGGTTCTTCACGAGGTGGCGCAGGGTCACGGCCATCCCCTTCAGGATCTCCGGGATGTAGAGCTTCTGGAGGAGCGTCAGGCGCTCGGGCACGCGCCGGCTGACGTCGATCACGCCGCTCATCGGTCGAGCTCCCCGGCGATGATGTTGAGCGTCCCGAGCGTGGCCACGGCATCGGAGACGGAGCCGCCGACGACGATCTTCTCGAAGGCCGCCATGTTCGGGAAGCACGGCGGCCGAACCTTGAGCCGATACGGCCCGCCGCGGCCGTCGGAGACCGCGTAGAAGCCGAGCTCGCCGTTGGCGCCCTCGATCCACTCGTACCGCTCCCCGGCCGGCACGCGGATGCCCTCCATCGTGAGCTTGAAGTGATAGATGAGCGACTCCATGTCGTGGTAGACGGCGTCCTTGGGCGGCAGGACCACATGCCAGTCGTCGGAGTTGACCGGGCCCTTCGCCGGGAAGATGTCGAGGGCCTGCCGGATGATCTTCAGCGACTGCCGCATCTCCTCCAGCCGCACGAGGTACCGGGCGAAGTTGTCGCCGTCCTGCGCGATCGCGACGTCCCAGTCGAACCGGTCGTAGAAGTCGTACGGCCGCGCCCGCCGCACGTCGTAGGCCACGCCCGAGGAGCGCAGCATCGGGCCCGTCATTCCCCAGGCGATCGCCTGCTCGCGGGTCACGATCCCGGTGCCCGAGAGCCGATTGCGCACGATCCGGTTGTTCGTGACGAGCTTCTCGACGTCGTCGAGGAGCAACGGGATCGTCTCGAGAAGGCGCCGGCAGCGCGGGACGAAGTCGTCCGGGACGTCGATCGCCAGCCCCCCGACGCGCACGTAGGACACCGTGAGCCGGGCGCCGCAGCAGGACTCGAGGAGGTCGTAGATGTTCTCGCGGTTCTGGTAGAGGTAGATGAAGTTCGTCAGCGCCCCGATGTCGACGAGGTTCGCTCCGATGCACACGCAGTGATCCATGATGCGCGTGAACTCGGAGAGGATCGTCCGCACGAGCCGGCCGCGGTCCGGGACCTCGATCCCCAGCATTTTCTCGACGGTCCGCACGTATCCGACGCCGTTCAACATCGCGGAGACGTAGTTGAGCCGGTCGGTGTAGGGGATGACCTGGTTCCAGTGGTGCTTCTCGGCCATCTTCTCGAAGCACCGGTGCAGATACCCGATGATCGTCTCGGCCTTGACGATCGTCTCGCCGTCGAGCCGCGCGATCAGGTGGATGATGCCGTGGGTCGTCGGGTGCGACGGGCCGATCGAGATCGTCTGGGTCTCGAAGTGGCCGGCCTTCTCCTCGGTGTGCTTCGCCCACTCCGGAAAACGCAGGTCCTCCTCGGCGTAGAACCACCGCTGGCCCGGCGCGTAGTCCTTGCGCAGGGCGTGCCCCACGAAGGCGTCGTGGCAGAGGATCCGATGCAGGTTCGGATGCCCCGCGAAGTCGAACCCGTAGAGGTCGTAGGCCTCGCGCTCGAACCAGTCCGCCGCCGGCCAGACGCTCTCGACGCTCGGGAGCGAGGGGCGGCCTTCCGCATTGTCCGGCAGCACGACCCGGACGCGCACGTGCTCGTTCTTCGAGAGCGAGTGCAGGTGCACGACGGCCTCGAAGCGGGTCGCCGGCGGCGGCTCGCGGCGCTTCAGATTGTCGACGCCGCAGAGATCCAGGAACAGGTCGTACTGGCAGCCGGGATCGTCCCGGAGGAACCGCGCCAGCGTCAGCCAGTCCGGCGGGCCGACCTCGATCGTCGGGAGGTCGAGGTCCAGAACCGTCGCGCGCGTGCCCACGGGCGAAGACTCGAGCCTCTCGCGGAGCTTCTCGGCCGCGGGCGAGAGGACGGCGGCCGCGGCGACCGTCACGCCGGGGTTTCCGCGGCGAAGCGCGCGGAGCGGGAGTCGCGCGACTTCTCGCCGGAAGCGATCTTCTTCTGGAGCTCCATGATCGCGAAGATCAGCTCTTCGGGCGTCGGCGGGCAGCCGGGAACGTAGACGTCGACCGGGACGATCTCGTCGATGCCCTGGGTCACGTGGTACGCGCGATAGAACCCGCCCGACGAGGCGCAGACGCCCATCGAGATGACCCACTTGGGCTCGGGCATCTGGTCGTAGATCTTGCGCAGGACCGGAGCCATCTTGTCGGTGACCGTGCCCGCCACGATCAACAGGTCCGCCTGCCGGGGCGAGAAGCGCACGACCTCCGCGCCGAACCGCGCGATGTCGTAGTGTGCGGCGGCGACCGACATGAACTCGATGCCGCAGCAGGCCGTGGCGAAGGGAAACGGCCAGAGCGAGTTCTTGCGCGCCCAGCCGACCATCTCTTCGAGGCGGGTGACCAGGAAGTCCGAAGTGGCCCCGCCGTCGCCCCGGGCCGGCGGGTGAGCGGGCAGCGTGCTCTTCTTCTGGAAGAGAGACATCGGAGCCGGATTCTATTGCAAAAGCCGCGGCGGCCGCGAAACCCGTCTAGCCGAAATTCACCGTGTAGGAGAGGCTCTTCATGTCGGGCATCCGGTCGAGGTAGACGAGGCCGTTCAGGTGGTCGATCTCGTGCTGGAGGACGCGCGCGTGGTAGCCGGAGGCCTCGAAGGAGACCTTCTTGCCGGAGCGATCGAGCGCGTCGACCTTCACCGCCTGGAAGCGCGGCACCACGCCGCCCCAGAGAAACGGAACCGACAGGCAGCCCTCGGAATCCTCCTCCATGGCGGTCCCCACGCCTTCGTAGGTCGCGTTGAAGAGCGCCGTCAGCGGCACCTCCGGCTCCTTGCGCTTGCGGGTCTCGGGATGGACCTCGTAGAGGAAGGCGCGCAGAGGCGTGAAGACCTGCGGAGCGGCGATGCCCGTTCCGTCGTACTCCCGCATCGTGTCCTCGAGATCGGAGAGAAAGGCTTCGTAGTCGCCTCGCGCCAGAGCCTTCGGGTCGACGTCCTGGGAGATTTGCCGCAGCGTCTTGACGCCGAGCTTGGCGACTTTGAGAATCATCGTGCGTCTCTCGTGGCCGGCGGGGCGGAGAATGGTGCCCAGGGACGGAATTGAACCGCCGACACAGGGATTTTCAGTCCCTTGCTCTACCAACTGAGCTACCTGGGCGTCCGGAAAGCCCGCGAACCGGAGCGCGGAGTCTAGCGGAATCGCCAGGCGGGGGCAACGCGGGTGGAGGCTGTCTCTCCAGGACCCGCGGGCTCCGATCCTGACCCGCGGACGGGCGCTCCGGCGCGCCGCGCGGGGCCGGCGCCCCCCCGATGGCGAAGAGGACGCCGTTGTTCTGCGTGTAGATGATGCCGTCGGGCCCGAGCGAGAGCGGCGTGTAGGCGGCGCCGAGCGCCGTGTCGAGGAAGATCTGGCCGCGCACGTGCCCGTCGCGGTTGAACGAGTACAGGACGCCGTCCTCCCCGTTCAGGTAAGCGATGCCGTCGGCGTCGATCACCGGCTGGTTGACGCACCACTCGAAGCCCTCGGGGTGGTCGTTGACGCACTCGACCGTCCCGTTCGGCAGCCGCGCGCAGCTCTCGGTGTTGTTCGAACGGTAGGACCACACGGGAGAAAGATCGGCGTCGAGCGTCGTCACGTCGTAGTAGGCGCCGTCGGGACCGAAGTACTGGTTGTCCTTGATGACGATCGAGTACGTGCCGTCGTGCTCGAAGAACGCCGGCGTGATGTCCCACCCGAAGTCGTAGGTCGCCAGCACGCCGCCGGTCGCATCGAGCTTGAACAGGTGTCCGCGGCTGAAGTTGTAGGACGTCGACGTACCGATCAGCACCGAGCCGTCGGGCAGCACGACCGGCGAGGACGTGCCCGCGTCTCGCACGCGCCCGGCGGGCCGGTCGTTGGTGGCGGGGTCGACGCCGAGGTTGGCTCCCGCGCGGCAACCGAGGTTCGAGTCGTCGTCTTCGAGCAGGACCCCGCAGCCGTCGTTGAGAATTCCGCGAAACGACGACGTCCAGGCCGGCGTCAGGTTCGGATGCACGGCCACGAGGTACGCGTAGCGGTCGTTGTGATGGGCGCGGCTCACGGTGTAGATCGTCCCGTCCGGCGCGATCGCCGGAACGACGTTGATGCCGGGACGCTGCGCGCCGCAGGGCGCCGAGGGCGGCGTCGCAGTCGTCGACGGCGGCCACGGGCGCTCGCTCGGCAGAAACGTGCCGACACACGGGTCCGTCGCGGCCGGAGCGCCCGGCACGATGGTCGCGAAGTCGACGCGCGAGGCGCCGCCTTCCGGCTCGACGCGGACGAGCCAGGCGCCGGCCAGCTCCTCCGAACCGTGCGCGAGGCCGAGGACGTTGTAGAGCACGCCGCCGTCCGGCGCCACGGCGAGACCCCCCGCCACGTAGCGGTCCGGGTCGACGTCATTGAACGGATTGACGCGCCCCTCCGACTCGCCGGTGTCCTTGTTCACGCGAAACACGGTGCCCCCGAGACCCGGAACGTAGATGTCGTGGCCGGAGATCGCCGGGAGGAATACCGACTCCCACGCCGTCAGTGTCAGAGGCTCGGGCTTCCAGTCGCTGGCGAACGTCCAGACCGTCTCGAGCGCTCCGTCGTTCCACCGGAGCTTGCGGACCGTCCAGGTGATCGAGTCCCAGTTTCCGAAGCCCGTGTACGTCCCGGTCTTGAAGACCATGTAGACGCCGGAGGAATCGACGAGCGGGACGGCGTAGTGCGCGAGCAGGCTGCCGCCCGAGTCCGCCTTCATCTGCTCGACGAACGGGTCGTAGACGACGCGGGCGAGGATCGCCTGGAGCGGCTGTCCCTGCACGGGCGCCGCGCCTCCGTGCTGGGGCGTGCGACCCCACTGCAGCCAGTCGGCCTGCGCCGGCACCGCCGCCAGAATCGCTCCCAGAATTCCCGATGCGAGAGTGCGTTTCCTCATGATGGGAGATCATAGGCCGAGCGCTCGCCGGAACCGGGAATTCCACGGGGCGCGGAAGGGTTTGCCGGCCAGATGTTGCCAAGAATTGGACGCCACGGGACCGCGATTGCGTTCCTCGCCCTCGGTATCGCAGCGGAGACCGCAGCGGGCCAGACGCCGCCCGCACCGACACCGGCCCACGCCAACCGGCCCGTCACGAGCCCCGGCAACGCGCAGTGGGCGACGACTGCCGAGGAAGCCCGGACCCGCGCCGGCTGCCGACAGCAAGCTCGTCTACTACGAGTTCGACGGTGAGGCTTGCGGCAACTGCCGGCGAATGCAGAGCCTCCTCTACCCCGCCTTCGACTTCGAGGCGCTCCTGATCGGCATGGTGCCGGTGAAGCTGAGCCTGGGCTCGCCGGACGCCAAGCCGCTCGAGGAGCGCTACGGCATCACCGAGACGCCGTCCGTCCTGATCACGACGCCGGAAGGGCGCCTCGTCTTTCTGATGCAGGGGTTCCAGGACGCGCCGGATTTCTACAGCCACGCGCACAAGGACCTCGACGCGTACCGCCAGTTTGCGAAGAAGCTCGCGCAGCCCGTCGACAAGCTTTCGGCCGACGATGCGCTCGCGATCGGCCGGGAGCTCTACGACCGCCGCGATCCGGCGGCGGCGCGGCCGTACCTGAAGCGCGCGGCCTCCGCGCCGAATCCCGGACCGGGGGTCCGCGAAACCGCGCTCGAGGGGCTCGCCGCCGTCGAGTTCGACGCGGGCGACGCCGCGGCGGCGCGCAAGACGATCGACAAGCTGATCGCGACGACGAAGAACCCGGACCAGAAGGAGCGCGCCGAGCTCTTCCGCGCGCAGATCCCGCTTTCCCAGAACAAGCCCGCCGAGGCGCTCGCCCTCTACAAGCAGTTCGTCAAGGACCACCCCGACTCGAAGTACAACGAGCGCGTGCAGTCCTTCATCGCGCGCCTCGAGCCGGCCCCGGCCCAATGAATCGCCTCGCCCGCTCGCCCGCATCGCGGCCGCCGGCGTCGTTCTCGCAGCGCCCGGCTTCCTGTCCGCGGCGGCGCCCGACCCCGCGACGTTGATGACGGTCGAGGCCTCCGTCTCCCCCGGCGCCGAAGCCGGCCAGGGAACGCTGACGATCCGCGCGAAGCTCGCCGAAGGCTGGCACGTCAACAGCCACAAGCCGACCGAGGACTATCTGATCGCGACCGAAGCCACGCTGACGCCGGCGGCCGGCGTGACGTACGGCGAACCGATCTACCCGGACGGGAAGCTCGAGAAGTTCTCGTTCTCGGAGACGCCGCTCTCCGTCTACGCCGGCGAGTTCCGGATCGACGTTCCCGTCCGGTGGACTGGCGCCGCGACGCCCGCGCTGTCGGGCGCCCTGGGCTACCAGGCCTGCAACGACACGCAGTGCCTCGCCCCGGCGAGCGTGAAGTTCGCGACGGGCGGCGGCTCGGCCGCGGCGGCCGCCACTTCGCCGCTGACCGGCGGCGCCGTGCCGCTGTCCGAGGCCCGGCGCGTCCAGGGAGGCGCCGGGAGCGGCTCGAGCGAGCTCGAGGCGCTCCTCGAGAAGCGCGGCCTCTTCATCGTGCTGCTGTCGATTTTTCTGGGCGGACTGGCCCTGAATCTGACGCCCTGCGTCTACCCCGTCATCCCGCTGACGGTCGGCTTCTTTTCCCGCGAGGCCCGCGGCTCGACCTCGCGCGCCTTCGGCCTCTCCGCGCTCTACGTGCTCGGCATGGCGACGACCTACTCGGCGCTGGGTGTGGCGGCGGCGCTCTCGGGCAAGCTCTTCGGCTCGCTCCTCCAGAATCCCTTCGTCCTCGCCGCGATCGCCGGTGTTCTCGTCCTCATGTCGCTCTCGATGTTCGGCTACTGGGAGATCCGGATG
The DNA here is from genome assembly GCA_963810205.1 of uncultured Acidobacteriota bacterium. Taxonomy (GTDB): domain Bacteria; phylum Acidobacteriota; class Thermoanaerobaculia; order UBA5066; family Gp7-AA6; genus DAHUXD01. The sequence continues at coordinate 79,346 of CAWEMP010000004.1, read as the reverse complement.
CCGACGTCCCTCATGAACCGCGCCGGTGCGCGCAGCGGCGTCGCCGGAGCCTTCGGGATGGGGCTCTTCGTCGGCGTCGTCGCGGCGCCATGCGTCGGCGGCTTCATCGTCGGACTGCTCGCGTTCGTCGCCGCGCGGCAGGATCCCGGGCTCGGGCTCTTGATGTTCTTCGTCCTTTCGCTCGGACTGGGCCTGCCCTACCTCTTTCTCGGAGCCTTCTCCGGCAGCCTGTCGCGCCTCCCCCGCGCAGGCGCCTGGATGGAGTCGGTCAAGAAGGTCTTCGGCTGGATCCTGCTCGCGATGGCGGCCTATTTCCTGCGGAGCGTCCTGCCGCGGCCGCTCGGCCACTGGCTGCTGCCCGTGGTCCTCGCCATCGCCCTGGTCGCCGTTCTCGTGCGCGGCTACGGCCTGCGATGGCCGCTGCGGGCCGGGGTCGCCGCGCTCTTTCTGGCGATCGCGCTCTTCTTCGTTCCGCGCACGCTGTCCGGCTGGCAGCCTTACCCCGCCGGACGGGCCGTGGCCACGGGCCGGCCGACCGTCATCGACTTCTCCGCCGATTGGTGCCTGCCGTGCCTCGAGCTCGAGAAGCGGACCTTCTCGGACGCCCGCGTCCGGAAAGCGCTCGCGGGCCGCGACCTCTTCAAGGCCGACATGACCCGGCTCGGCTCGCCCGAGTCGGTCGCCCTCGCGCAGAAGTTCGGGATCCTGGGCGTGCCGACCGTGATCTTCCTGGACGCCGCCGGGCAGGAGCGCCAGGACCTGCGCCTGGTGGGGTTCGAGGACGCCGACGCGTTCCTGAAGCGCATCCAACGCGCCGCGCAGTAGGACCTTCGTTTCGCGGCGCGAGGAGTCTCCCGAGGTAATCGAGGGAGGAGCCTCGCGCCGCGGGAGCGAGCGCGCGGCGAGGGACCAGGCTTGCGGTCGAGCCCACAGGCGAGCCGCAAGCCGGTGCGCCCGGAGGGCGCAGGTCCTGCGCAAGCGCGAGCGACGGTTACGCGGGCAGCCGCCCCAGCTTCTTCAGCGCTTCCTTGGCGGCCTTGCGCTGGGCCTCGCGCTTCGAGGGCCCCTGGCCCTGGGCGAAGGGCTCGCCGTCCCAGGCGAGCTCCACGACGAAGGCCTTCGAGTGGTCGGGCCCCGACTCCTCGATGACCCGGTAATCGGGAAGAGGAAGCCCCAGGCTCTGCGCCGTCTCCTGAAGGGTCGTCTTGTAGTCGTGGAAAGAGAGGTCGCCGATGTCGATTCCCGCGACCTCGGGCTCGAAGACGCGTCGGACGAAGGCTTCGGTCGCAGCAACGCCCCCATCGAGGTAGATCGCGGCGACGACCGCTTCGAATGCGTCGGCCAGGAGCGACAGCTTCTCCGCGCCCCCGGAACGCGCCTCGCCCGCGCCCATGCGCAGGTAGCGGCCGATCTCGAGGGCGCGGCCCTTGGCCGACAGCATGCTGGCCGAAACGAGGTGCGCCTTGATCTTGGAGAGCGCGCCCTCCTGCAGATTCGGGAAGGAGCGATAGATCATCTCCCCGATCACGAAGCCGAGGACGGCGTCGCCGAGGAACTCCAGACGCTCGTTGTTGGGCGAGCGCAGCTCCCGGTTCTCGTTGGAAAACGATTTGTGTGTCAGTGCCCGCTCGAGCAGGTCGAGGCTCTTGAACTCGTAGTTGAGCCGCGCCTGGAAGGCGGAGACCGTGTCCGCGGCGGTGCCGTTCATGCCCGGGTCAGTGGTGCCGGAGGCCGGAGTCGAACCGGCACGGGCCTTGCGGCCCTCGGGATTTTAAGTCCCGTGCGTCTGCCCATTCCGCCACTCCGGCGAAGTCGGTCGACCCGCGTAAGGCGGGAGCTGCAGACCATCGACGATTCACGACCGGCCCCCGCATCCTGCCGCCTGCCTCCTGCCGACGTCGGAATGGAGGCGACGGGCGGATTCGAACCGCCGAATAAAGGTTTTGCAGACCTCTCCCTTAACCACTTGGGTACGTCGCCTTCGAACGGCGGATTCTACCGCAGGCCGCCGGCCATGCTTCAGCGGGCGGCCCGCGCGTAGTCCCGTATGAGGCCGGTGACCACACCCTGGATCGTCACGTCGCGGGCGTCGAAGGTCAGGGGGCGCATCGTCGCGTTGGCGGGCTGCAGGCGCACCCGCGCCCCTTCGGAGTAATAGCGCTTGAGGGTGGCCTCTCCCCGCACGAGGGCCACGACCGTCTGTCCGCTGTCGGCCTTCGAGCGCCTGGCGACGACGACGTAGTCCCCGTCGAGGATTCCGTCCTCGACCATCGACTCGCCACGCACACGCAGAACGAAGTGGTCGCCCTTGCCGAGGAGGGCGGCGGGAACCTCGATCGACTCCTCGTTGGGGAAGGGCTCGATGGGCCGCCCGGCGGCGACCTGGCCCAGGAGCGGCACGCCTCGGGCTCCGGAAGGCTCCTCCTTGGGCGCAATCCCCCGACTGCGGTTCCACTCTCGTGAAAGGGCGCCCTTCTCCTCCAGACGCTTCAAGTGCTTCTGCACGGTGCCGAACGAGGAGAGACGGAACGTCTCCCGGATCTCGCGCTGCGTCGGCGAGATTCCATTCTCGGCTCGATACTTACGGATGAAGTCGAGGATTTCCTTCTGTCTCTTGGTAAGGTTCACGCTACTACCTAAAATAATTCGTAGACATTAAGTCTCACACACAATATAATTCGGAGCAACAGTCTCCGACTCACGTCGAATTAAAGTAGCCTAATTACGGACCCGTACCTAATTCAAGTAAGGTGACACAGAACTCGCTTCTAATAAAATAAGGCCGAGGGAACCACCGCGGCCGCCCGCAGGCCTGAGCGGGTCGGCCCATCGGCCTTGACGACACATCCTAGGCGCAAAAGAGGCGTAAGTCAAGCGCCTGCCCGCACACCACCTTGACCTCCGTTCAATTCCATTCCGCGGCCGAAAAACGGTGGTAATGATGATCCAAGAATCCAGTGGCGCACGAGTGCCACGGAAAGGAGCTCCGATGCGAGCGATGCGATTCCAGTTTTTGGCCGCTCTGGCCTGCGCTGCGACGATGGCTTCCCTGGGATGCAACAACTCGAACGACGTCACCTCCCCCGGGGGAATGGGGACGGCCACGAACGTCGCCGGGACGTGGACCGGAGACTTCCAGTCCGACAGCCCCTCGATGTGCAGCGGGAGTGCCGCTACCGCGTCGTTGACCCAGAACGGCACGCATGTCACGGGCTCCTTCCAGGCCCTGGGTTGCGGCATCGACGGGACCTTCAAAGGGACGGTCGATGGCATCCACTTGACGGGAAGCGTCAACATGATGGGCTGCACCGGAGGCGCCGTGAGCGGAACCATGACGGACACGGGCCTGCAGTTCACCATCGGAGAATTCAAGAAGCCGCTCGTGACGGGCGACCGTCCCGTCTATCCGGGCGGCACCGTCAGCTTCCGGCGTTAGCGACAGCTCCCTCGGCCGCGGCCCGGTTATCTTCCGAGTCGTGCCGGCGCACCGAAGACGGATCGCGGTGATCGGCGCCGGCGCGGCCGGCACGATGGCCGCGATCTTCGCCGCCGGAGGCGACTCGGAAACGCTCCTGCTCGAGCGCACTCCGGACGGAGGGCGCAAGATCCTCATCAGCGGGGGCGGCCGCTGCAACGTGCTCCCCGCCCGGTCCGAAGAATCGCGGTTCGTCACGGCCTCCCCCACTCGCATGCTCGCGCGCATGCTTCGATCCTGGCCGCTGCGCGAGCAGATCCCGTTTTTCGAGAGCGACCTCGGCATTCCGCTCGCCGAGGAAAAAGAATCCTCGAAGCTCTTCCCGGCCTCGAACCGCGCGCGCGACGTTCGCGACGCCCTGCTCGCGCTCGCCAGGCGGCGCGGCGTCGATGTCCGCATGAACGCGCTCGTCGCAGACCTGAGGCCCGAGAACGGCCGATGGAAAGTCGAAGCTGGAAGCCGCGCCGCCTCTCGAGGCCGATGCCGTCATCGTGGCGACCGGCGGACTCTCGATCCCCCGCTCGGGCAGCGACGGGATCGGCCTCTCGATCCTCGGGCGCCTCGGCCACACGATTCACGCGACCTACCCCGCGCTGACACCGCTGACCGCGCCGCCCGTCCGCGTTCACTCCCCTGTCGGGTGTCTCGCTTCCCGTCACGATCACCGCCCGCTCCGGCAGCGAGAACGCCTCGGCGACGGGCGGCTTCCTCTTCACGCACCGCGGCTACAGCGGCCCCTCGGTGCTCGACGTCTCGCACGTCGCCGTCCGGTCCCTGGATGCAGGGGCATTGCCCGCTCGCCTGACCGTACGCTGGACCCGATCCGACGAGAAGGCGTGGGAAGCTTCCCTGCGCCCCGCGGGCTCGCGCACGGTTGGTGGCGTTCTGCGCGGCGAGCTCCCCGACCGCCTCGCCGTCGCGCTCTGCATGCAGGCCGGGGTCGACCCCGCACGAACGCTCGCGCAGCTCCGCCGCGAAGAGCGCATCCGCCTGATCGAGACGCTGACCCGCGGCGACCTTCCCTGGACGGGCCACGAAGGCTACGAGAAGGCCGAGGTCACCGGCGGCGGAGTGAGTCTCGCGGAGATCGATCCGGCGACGATGGAGAGCCGCAAGCATCCGGGCCTCTTTCTGTGCGGCGAGATCCTCGACGCCTTCGGCCCGATCGGAGGGCACAACTTCCAGTGGGCCTGGGCGACGGGACGGGCGGCGGGAATCGGCGCGGCCGAGCGTGTCGGCGCCGCGCGGTCTTGTTTGGACCGTTGAGGCGACCGCACCGGCCCTTGCTCCGGACCTTTCATAGGAACAGAATTGCGCGGCCTGGCGCTCGTCCAGCTCGGCAGGAACGAGGAGGCGATCGAGGAGCACCGCAGGACCCGGGAGCTCTCGGGCAAGGGCTCCCTCTTTCTCTGGCATCTGGGCCACGCCTTCGCGGCCGCCGGCCAACACGGCGATGCCAGGCGCGTCCTCGCGGACCTGGACGCCTCGACCCGCTATGTCCCGGCCGACGAGGTCGCCCTGATCCACGCGGAGCTCGGAGATCGCGAGCGCGCCTTCGAGTTGCTCGAGGAGGCCTACGCGGCCCGCTCCCACGGCCTCATCTTCCTCGGCGTGGATTCGAGATACGACGCTCTCCGCCGGGACCCGCAGTTTCCGGATCTGCTGCGTCGCGTCGGCTTGACCGCAATCTCGGAGAGGGCGTCGGGCGGCCCCTAGATCGAGGAACCGCTACCTCGGGCGCACTTGCCTCGGGCGCACCTTGTAGCGCGCGTATTCGATCAGCCTGTCGTGGACATACGCCCGGCTTCCCCTCGGCACCCCGAGGATTCTCGCGGCCTCGGCGACGGTGTGGCCCTGTCGGATCAGGATCAGCATGCGGCGCTCGATCGTCGGAACGCTCGCCGCCACGCGGTCGAGTATCTCCTTGTGTTCGAGAAAGCGCGTCGGGGCGGGGACCTGCGGTTCCGGAGCGTTTTCGAGCGGCACGCCCTCCTGGAATCCATGTCTCGTTCGCCGCCTGTGAAACCGGAGGATGAAGTTTCGGACGACGGCGCCCAGCCACGGCGTCGTGAGCGCAAGCTCCGGGCTCCCCCGCCGCAGAAGCCACTCCCAGATGTCCTGCGCCACGTCATCGGCGTCGCGAACGCTGAGGCCCGCAAAGAGGCACGCCCGCCGGATCTCGGCATAGATCTTCAGGATCGCGACTTCGGTGTACGGAGCCTTGCCGTCTTCGACCGGGACCGGCTGCGATCGAGCATCCATCGGATCCCCTGCAGATAGGCGAATCTTTTCGTAGTCTTTTGGGCCTCGTCAAGCGATTAAAACAGTAGGTCCACGCTCATGGGCATGGCACAGGCACGCCAGCGCGCTGTCGAGGATTCCACTCGTCGCCCTGTCGCCGGGGTGGAAGCGTGAGCGCGCGCCAGGTCGCTCTGCATCGCCTGTCGTGGCTCGCTGCGGTCGCTCTCGCCGCCGGCTGTTCCTCCGCCCAGCTTCGCCCGGAGCTCGTGGAGAGCGCCGCCAAAGTCCGTGTCGTCAGCGAGCCGGCGGCGGTCGCCGGCTGCAAGTTCTTGAGTGCGATCGCCGCGACCGGGTACACCAGCAAAGCAGGAATCGTCTACGACACCGGCACACCGGCCATTACTCTGCTGCAAGCCAGAGCCAGCAGCTACGGTGCGAACAGTCTGGAGTTGACCAGCAACACGCAGAGCTTCCGATACGGCTTCAGCCTGACCACCCTCACCGGCAAAGCCTATTCTTGCGATAGCCCGGTCTCTGGCCACGAGCCAGCCGTCGCGAAAACGGCGGCACCGATTCCGCCTCACCCTTCGAGCGCCGCCGAGAGGGGCAACGCGACGATCCAGATTCGACCCACCATCTTGTTCCTTGCATCCGGTCAGGCGGAACGCGCCAACAACCTTCCCGACTGGATCACGGTGGACGCCGACATCCAGGGAAACCATGTCCTCGCCTACTACGACTTCACCCTCCAGGACGAGCGGATCCCGCTCGAGGGCTGTTGGCTGGATTCGTCGTTCGTCGGACAATGTCGTCAACGCGAGGCGGACGGAGCGATCGCCCTGTTCGACGTTTACGGGCGCAACCTTCGCCTCGAAGAGGTGCAGTAGTTCGGCAGGATGGTGGACCGTCGGGCCTCGCACTCACCACACCGCTCCGCCTGACACCCGGTGGAATCGAGAGAACAGAAACAGTCTAGCTACGCTCGGGCCGACGATCAGGGACAAGTCCCGAACGCCGCCGTGTCCTGGATCGGTGCGAAAGGCGTGCCCCGTTCGTTTCTGTAGATCTTCGACTCGCCCGTGTGCCTGTCCACGGCCGTGATTTCGACTTCCACATTGGTCAGTCCGGCGGCGAAGAACCAGTACGAGTCGAACGGCTCGACACACGCATTGAGAACCTTCAGGACGAGCTCGACGTTGTTCGGGTCGAAGAACCAGAAGTAGCCGCTGTCACCGGTCAACTCCACCGCCGTGGCCGGGGCCGTAGGACCCGTCGGCGTGACCCGGAACGACGCGGTTACCGAGAAGCGGTCGTTGTTCAGACACAGCGTGTGCCCGTCCGGCGCGCAGGGTCCGGTGGGTCCGGTCGTGATCCGGCCGATCTTGTTGCCGAGCTCCTCGGTGAACCAGATGTTTCCGTCGGGTCCCGCGGCGATGGCGGAGGGCCCGCTGTTGGCCGTCGGGACCGCGAACTCCGTGACGACCCCCGACGTCGTCATGCGGCCGATCTTGTTTGCCGAGTTCTCCGTGAACCACAGGTTTCCGTCGGGACCGGCGGCGATTTCTGCCCCCTCGGGGAAGGCGTTCGGCGTCGGAACCGGGAACTCGGTGATGATCCCTCCGGTCGTGATGCGGCCGATCTGGTTGGCGGCAAGCTCGTTGAACCAAATGGCTCCGTCCGGACCGGCAGTGATTTCCGCCGGTTCGCTGCCGGGCGTCGGAATCGGGAACTCGGTGATGACCCCCGACGTCGTGATGCGGCCGATCTTGTTCGCATCGAGCTCCGTGAACCACAGGTTTCCGTCGGCTCCGGCGGCTATTGCCGCGGGCGTGCTGAGGGCCGTTGGGATCGTGAATTCCGTGACGACCCCTGACGTCGTGACGCGGCCGATGGCGTTGGTGCCTGCCAAGACGAACCAGAGGTTCCCATCGGGGCCCGCGGCGATTCCCAGAGGTTCGCTCCCATCGGGCAGCGGAACCTCCGTCATGGCGACGCCCTCCGGAGTGATCCGGCCAATCGCGGAATTCCCGGGAAGGTCCGACAGAGGCGCCAGCGTGAACCAGAGGTTCCCGTCGGGGCCCGCTGCGATACCGAACGGTCCATTCGCCGGATTGGGAGGGAGCGGGAACTCCGTGATGGCGCCTTCCGGAGTGATCCGGCCGATCGTTCGAACGCCGGGCGTGAATTCGGTGAACCACAGATTACCGTCCGGACCGGCGGTGATGTCAACCGGCACGGAGGCCGGCGTCGGAACCGGATACTCCGTGATCGTCTGAGCGCGGGCTTGGGTGGCGGCGAACAGAAGCAGCACGAAAGAGAATCGAAACGTCGTCAGAAGGAGTCGACGATCCTGCTGGCGTGGGGAATACAGCATGGGACCCTCCCTCGGGAGCGGATTCTAGTAGTATCTCCCGCCCCAATAGTTCTTCTACGTCGCAGGCTCCGGACCGTCAAACAGCTTTTCCATCAGCGATCCGTCAGATAACGCAAATGGCCCTCAGATGCGGAGTGGAGTCAGGTGCCCGTGCTGCTCCGCCGGAGTGGGGTGCAGTCCGCGCTTGCTCCGCGCCCCGAACATCAACGGCCCAGACGCTCGAGAGCCTCCCGCAGCGGCGCCTCGGAGATCTGGAGGGCGCCTTGGAACGGCCGATCCATCTCCAGGATCAGGAGGATCGCGAAGGCGTCGGATATCGCGCAGATGAAGAGCGGAGCCGCGCGTGAGCCCTCTCAAAGCCCCCAGTCTCCGGCAGCTTTGCCGGTACACGATCGCGCGCAGCCTTTTCAAGCCCACCAGCTTGCCGCGGGCAATTGCGCGCCTGGGCTTTGTCCAGGCCGACCCGATGCGCGCGCCCGCTCGCGCCCAGGACCTAATCCTCGCGCACCGCGTTAAGGACTATCGCGCCGGCGAACTGGAGCGCCGCTACCCGCGCCTGGCGATCGAAGAGGCCTTCTTTGTCAACTACGGTTTCCTGCCTCGCGAGACCCTGGCCCTGCTGTATCCGCGCGGGGCGCCGCGCGGCTGGGACGCCAGGATGCAGGCGCGCGCACAGGAGGTGCTGGCCTTTGTGCGCGAGCGTGGTCGCACCTACCCCAAGGACGTGCAGTCGCATTTCGACCATGGCCGCATCAAGCGCTGGGGCGGCGACCTGAACGTAAGCAAGCATCTGCTGGAGGGCCTGCACTATCGCGGGCTGCTGCGCGTAGCGCGGCGCGAGGCCGGCATCCGGGTCTACCAGGCGATCGAGCGCCCGCCGCAGGACGACAGCCCCGAGGCCCGGCTCGCGCGCGCCGGCCAATTGCTGGACATGCTGGTGCAGCTCTATGCGCCGCTGCCTGCGGCCAGCCTGGGCTATCTGTGCGGACTACTGCGCTATGGAGTACCGCACCTGGCCGCCGAAGCGCGGCAGGTCCAGGAGCACGCCAAATCCCGCTATGCCCATGCCCAGGTCGACGGCCTGCTGTGGTTCTGGCCGCAGGGCGAGAATCCCGTGGCCACCCGGCACCAGGTCGATGACAGGCTGCGCTTCCTCACGCCCTTCGATCCCGTGGTATGGGACCGCCGGCGCTTCCGGTTGTTCTGGGGCTGGGAATACAAGCTGGAGGCCTATGTGCCGGCCCACATGCGCCGCATGGGCCATTACGCGATGCCCATGCTATGGCGCGAGCAAATGCTGGGCTGGGCCAATCTGAAGGTGGTCGAAGGCCGGCTGCAGCACGAGCTGGGCTTCGCCGGCCCGCGGCCACGCAGCAGCGCCTTTCAGCTGGCACTGGACGAGGCATTGCAGCAGATGCAGGAGTTTCTGGAACTGCAGGATCCGCGAGTCGTTCCTCGCGGGACCCGGCGGAGTCGGGGCGAGAGGATTTGAACCTCCGACCACTCGGTCCGAACGGGATAGCAGCGAATCCAGCTGCACAGGCATGAGACCAAGTGAGTCTGTGGCGCGGGTTTCTTCAATCGCGTGGAGTCGCCTGAACTCTCATGACCGAGTCTTCCGAAGACGATCAACCCGTCGGGATGATCTCCTTCGGGCCAGTACAGTGGCCGCGGTCGTTGCGCCTTTCGGCGAGGCCTCGCCTATCTCGGAAAACTCGGGAGGTCCGACAATTGGACTCGCGCCAGGGCGGAGTCGAACTGCTCGCGGGAGAAGCGCGCTCCGCCTCTGGCCAGGGCGTTGGCTGTACCGGCGGCGACCCCCCAGCGCAGGGCCTCCCGCAGGTCTCGCCCGAAGGTCGACGCCGCCACGAGACCGGCGAGGAACGAATCTCCGCTCGCCACGGCGCTGTCGGTCTCGACGGGCGGCGCCGCGCGCGTGCCAGCATCCCGCGGCGTCGGCGAGCACGGCCCCCTCGGCGCCGAGCGTCATCACGACGGTGAGCGGACCTCGTTCCAGGAGCCGCCGCGACGCCGCGCCGCAAGCGGACACGCTGTCCAGGCGGAGACCGAGGACTTCCTGGGCCTCTTCGCGATTGATCTTCAGACGCACGCCTCGTGCCGACAGCGCGGCGGAGAGAGGCGGACCGCTCGAATCCACCCACGGCGCGTGGCCGGACTCGACGAGAGAGCGGCAGAGCTCCGCCAGTCCTTCGGAGGGAACGCCCGGGGGCAGGCTGCCGCTCAAGCAGATTGTCCCGGCCCCGGCGGCGCGGGCCAGGACGTCCTGACAGGTTCGCTTCCAGTCATCCGCAGGAACTCGCGGCCCGGCCTCGTTGACCACCGTCGCCTGCCCCGCCACGGAGTCGACGAGGATCAGGCAGCTGCGAGTCTCGACGTCGCACCACGTCCAGGAAGCGGCGAGACCCTCGGCCGAGGCCAGGTCCGCCAGCATCCGTCCGCTCGCCCCCCCGAGCGGACCCATGCAGAGCGAACGGGCCCCGAGCACCGAGAGAGCGCGCGCGACATTGACGCCCTTTCCACCCGCCGCGACGCGCGCGGCCTCGGCCCGCATCGTCTCCCCCGCCCGAAACCCCGGCACCTCCAGCGTCCGGTCGAGCGCGGGATTGGGCGTCACACAGAGGACCTCACCGCTCGCCGTGTGATTCATGGGATGTCGCGGCTCCCCGCCCTCAATAGCGCGAGAACCATCCCGCGTCGATTTCCGGAGCCGAGTACAGCTCCGACCACGGGCGCGCCCGCTCCGCGCAGCACGCGGTGACGGCCGCCATCCGCCGGCGCGCTTCCCCGCGCAGAAAGGCGGCGCGGCCCTCGCCGGTCAAGCGCGGCGCCTCGCTCCAGACCGCTCGTCCCACGGCGACGCCCGAAGCTCCGGCGCGGCAGGCCAGCTCGGTCTGGCGCAGAAAGGTCTCGAAGTCGACCGCGGCGGAAAGGAGGATCCAGGGCGCGCGGCTCGCGGCGGAGAGCTCCTGGCAGGCGGCCAGCCACTCCGTTTCGTTCGCGGCGTCGGCCGGGAACTCCGACTTGAGGACGTCGACGCCGGGAGCCGCCAGCCGTCGCGCAGCCTCGAGAATCGCGTGCCGGCGGGCGGAGGGCGTCAGGCGCTCCGCGCCCGGGGTCGGGTTGTAGACCAGCGGCTCGAGCACGAGCAAGAGGTCCTCTCGGGCGCACTCTTCGGACACCTGCCGGACCAGGTCCTCGATTCCCCTCGCGGTGGCCGAGTCGGGATGGTAGTAGACGAGCAGCTTCGCCGCGCTCGCACCCATGCGCCGGACTTTGGCGGGGCCCCAACCTTCCAGGAGGCGGCTCTCCCGAGCGTGCGACGGCCCGGCATATCCCGTTTGCTCGACGGCGACGATCAGGCCCCGGTCGCCGGGCAGGGCTCCGTTCGCGATCGTCTGCGCCGCTCCGAACTCGGGGTCGAGCAGCACCGCCGTGGCCGCGGGGGCGAGCGCCGCCACCGCTTCGCTCTTGAACGCCGTGAGCTCCGCGTCGCTGACCTCGGCGGGGGCCTCCGGCCGGAGCACCTTGCGCAGATTGTTGCGGTGATCGAGGGCGAGCAGCGACAGGGTGCCCCCGCTCGCAGAGCACTCGCGCAGCCCGCGCAGCTTGCCCGACGGTCAGCGCGCGCACGGTCCCGTCACGCCATCAGAAAAAACGCGATCGCCGCGAGCACCATGCCGGCGGCGACGATTCTGTGCGGAATGGTGCGGTAGAGGATCAGGGACAGCAGGACGGTGATCGCGGGCGCGACCGCATTGATGAGGGGACTGACGACGATCGCCTTGCCGTAGCGAAACGCGTAGACCATCATCAGCGCCCCGATCGAATTCAGGGACTGGATGGCGGCGGCGAGCCACGGGCCGCTGGAGCCCCCACTGGATCGGCTTGCGAAAGTCGGTCATCCACAGCGCCACCGGCACGAGCAGGAGCCCCGTCGCGGTCATGTAGGCGAAGATGCTTTCGCTCCGCATGACCTGGTTGGCGAAGCGCAGCACGTAGGCCTGAACTCCCCAGGCGAGACACACCGCGAGCGCCAGTCCGAGCCACAGGCGCCCGCGCGCCGCCTGTGAGCCGCTCGGAGGCTGATAGGAGAGCAGAGGCACCGCCACGAGCGCCAGCACGATCCCCGTCCACACGCGCGGAGTCGTCGACTCGCCGAGCAACGCCACCGCCATGACGACGCTGATCGCCGGCGAGAGCGACACGATGGGAAAGACGAGATACGCCGGACCCCGTCTCAGTGCCTCGAACAGGGCGAGCTGGCCTCCGGCGCCGAGGAGCCCGGCAGCCGCACCGAGAATGACCGCCTTCGGGCTCGCTTCCACCTTCCATCCGACGAGGGACAGCGCGACCAGGGCGCACGGGACCATCGTCAGCGACCAGACGACGTAGCCGAGCGTCGCCGGAAATCCGCGTTTCTCGGGCACCTCGATGAAGGCGCCCCAGACGCCCCAGAAGAGCGTCGTGATGACCGCATACGTCAGCCAGTTTTCCACCGAGTCGCTCTCCGTTTGCGCGGCGCCGGCCGCCCCGGACCGTCGCTCGACCGCTCGACCTCAGACGAGAATCACTTCGACGCCCCGGGCTCGCAGCGCCTCGACCGCGTCGGGGCTCGCCGCGCTGTCGGTGATGAGCTTGTGGATCTTCTCGACCCCGGCGATGACCGAGAGGCTCCGGCGGTGGAACTTGGACGCGTCCGCGACCGCCACGACTTCCTGGGACACCTCGATCATCAGGGCGTTGAGCTGAGCCTCCAGAACGTCGGGCGTCATCAGCCCGATTTCGGGATCGAGGCTGTCGACGCCGAGAAACAGCCGGTCGGCGTGCAGCCCGCGCAGCACCTGCTCCGCCTGCGGTCCGACGAGCGAGGAAGAGACAGGACGCAGCAGGCCGCCGATCATGATCAGGCGGATGTGCTCGAGGTCGGCGAGGGCGGTGGCGATGTTCAGCGCATTCGTGATCACGGTCAGGGGGCGCAGGCGCAGGCGGCGAATCTCACCGGCGATCCTCGCCGTCGTCGTGCCGGAATCGAGGATGATCGTCTCGCCCTCGCGGATCAACCGCGCCGCGGCCTGCGCGACGCGCGTCTTTTCGGCCCGGTGGAGCCGCTGTTTGAGCAGGAGCGGGACGTCCTCGGTCTCCTCCCGGCGAAGCGCCCCTCCGTGCGAGCGGATCACGCCGCCGGCGCTGGCGAGCGCATCGAGGTCGCTGCGGATCGTCACGACCGAGACGCCGAACTGCCTGGCGAGCTCGCGGACCGTGGCCCGGTCGCGGCTCTCGATGAGCTCGGTTGATTCGCGACCGCCGCTCCTCGAGGAAGAGCGGCGACTTCGAGCGGGTCGCGCCGGCCCTCACGGTTCCCCGGCGACGGGGTTTTCGTTTGATTTCGTACGGTTGTGCATGCTTTCCTAATATTTTAGACTTCGCCAGCGATCCTTGTCGAGAAGGTCCGGTCGAGCGGGGGAATTCTGAACGACGCTCATCACGACGGCCGGCGCGGCCCGGCGGACGGCGCGGAGCAGAAGGATTCCGGCGATCTCCAGGCCTGGTTCGCCCGACTCGCCTCCGTCGCCGCCTTCGCCCCGCTCGTCGACGTTCCCTGGACGGAGCAGCGTCGAGCGCGGATACGGCCACACGCTGCGCGAGATCTGCCAGCAGCCGCTGACATGGCCTCGGACCGCGTCCACGATGGCGGAGGGGGCGAATCGGCTCCGGAGCGTCCTGGGCGCGGGCGGCATCGCGGACGGCGCCGGGAGCCTGATTCTGACCGGCTCGGGGAGCTCCTTCTACGCCTGCGAGTGCGCCGCGGGGCCACTCCAGGAGTCCCTCGGAGTGACGGCGAGCGCCCTGCCGGCCGGCCTCATCCTCACACACCCGCGCGGATCGCTGCCTCCGTCCGGAAAGTTCCTCGCGGTCTCGCTGGCGCGTTCCGGCGACAGCCCCGAGAGCGGCGCCGTCGTGGAGCGCCTCCTCCACGAGGAGCGTGCCGTCCAGCTCCTGATCTCCTGCAATCGGGACGGCGCGCTTGCCGTGCGCTTCCGCTCGAGGCCGCGCATCGAGTCGATCGTGCTGCCGCCGGAGACGAACGATCAGAGCCTGGTGATGACCAGCAGCTTCACCAATCTCGTTCTGGCGGCGCACTCGCTCGCCGGACAGGACGAGCGATATCTCGAGAGCGCGGCGAGGCTCTCCGCCGCGGCCCGCACTCTTCTCGAGGAGCGCGCGGGAGACCTCGCGACCCTCGCGCGCCGCCGATACTCCGCCGTCGTCTATCTGGGAAGCGGCCACCGGCTGGGCGCCGCTCACGAATCGGCGCTCAAGATGCTGGAATCCAACGGCGGCCGCGTGCCCACGATGGCCGAATCCTTCCTCGGGCTGCGCCACGGTCCCATGGCCGCGGTCGGCGAGGACAGCCTCATCGTCGCGTTTCTCTCATCCGACCCGGTCGTCCGCGCGTACGAGCGGGACGTCCTCGCGGAGCTCCGGCGCAAGAATCTCGGCCGGTGGCGCCTCCTCGTCGGCGAACGCATTCCTCCGGACCTCGCCGGGGAATCCGAGGACGTCCGGCTCGACGTGAGCGGCGGGAGCCGGCCCTTCGACGACGGAGAGCTGAGCCTTTTGGACGTTGTGGCGGGCCAGCTCCTCGCCTTCTTCCGCTGCCTTCACGGCGGCGGCCGGCCCGACCGACCCTCCGCGGGGGTCATCCAGCGGGTCGTCGAAGGCTTCGCGATTCATGGATAAGGGTCCCAAGCGCGTCCTCGTGGTCGGGGAGATCAACATCGACCTGATCTGCCAGGGGTATCACGCCTTTCCGTCCCCCGGGCGCGAGGTCCTCGTCGACGACTTCCGGATGGTGCTCGGGAGCGCCTCGGCCATCTGCGCGATGGGGCTCGCGCGGCTCGGCACGCCCGTCGCGTTCTTCGGCAAGGTCGGCGACGACCCCGCGGGGCATTTCTGCCTGGACGCCATGCGCGCGCGAGGGATCGACCTCGATGCGGTCGTCGTGGATCCCGGACTGAAGACGGGCGTGACGGTCGCGATCACCTCCACCGTCGATCGCGCGCTCGTCTCGTTCCTGGGATCGATCGCGTCGATGAGCGAGCGGGACGTGCCGCGGGCGCTCTTCTCGCGCGCCGACCACGTGCACGTCTCCTCGTTCTATCTGCAGGAGGCGCTGCGGCCGGGAGTGGAGAAGCTTTTCCGGGACGCTCGGGCAGCCGGGCTGACGACGTCGCTCGATCCCGGCTTCGATCCGAGCGAGCGGTGGGACCCCGATCTGATCGACACGCTGCGCTCCGTGGACGTTTTCTTCCCCAACGAGGTCGAGCTGCGAGGGCTCAGCGGATCCGACGATCCGGAGGAGGCGGTGCGGCGGCTCCAGAAGGGCTCGACCCGCGTGCAGGTCGTCGCGAAGCTCGGCGCCCGGGGAGCCATGGCGATCGACGGCGGCGGCCGGCCGGTACACGTTCCGGCCCCGCGGGTCGAGGTCACCGATACCACGGGGGCCGGGGACTCGTTCGACGCGGGCTTTCTCCACGCCTGGCTCGGGGGCGCGGAGCTGAACGACTGTCTGGAGCTCGGCGTGGCCTGCGGCGCCCTCTCGACGCGAGGTCTCGGGGGCACGGCGACGCAGCCGGAGCTCGCCGAGGCCCGGGCTCTCATGGCGACGCAGGGATGAGCGCCGCGGTCCTGGCGCTCCTGTTGGCCCTGTCGGCGGCGAATGCCGCGCAACACCCCTCACCCTCCCCTCGCCGACACCGGCTCCGGTGGAGGCCGGCGCCGCCGGCGACGAAGAGCCCGGGCCACAGGATCTCCCCTCCGGCGATTGCTTCTCGCCGGGCCAGACCGAGAGCCGGCTCGTGGTCCCTCGCACGAAGATCGAGCGGTTCCTCGTCCCGGTGGTCGACGTTCACAGCCACGCCTACGCCGAAACGACCGAGCAGGTCGCCGCGTGGGTCGCGCTGATGGACCGGATCGGCGTCCGACAATCGCTGATCCTGACCGGAGAGACGGGCGCGAAGTTCCGGGAGCTCTCGGCCCGTTACGCCGGAGCCCATCCCGGACGGTTCCTGATGGGCGCCGGAATGCTGCAGGAGGGTGTCGAAGCGAAGGACTACCCCGAGCGCCTCCGCCGCGCGGTCCGCGCCGACGTCGCGGCCGGCGCGGTCGCGCTGGGAGAGCTGACCGACAAGGGCCGCGGCTTCGTCCGCGCCGGCGAACGCGCGTATTTCATCGACGATCCGCGCTTCGACGCGCTGTGGGACGAGGCCGGCCGCCTCGGCATCCCGGTCTTCGTTCACATCGCCGAGCCCGCCGCCTTCTACGATGCCGCCGACGGGAAGAACGAGCTGCGGCGTTCGGGCAACTGGTCGCTCTACGAGAAGGGAACGCCCGGCTTTGCCGCGATGCTCGAGAAGTTCGAGCGCGTGCTCTCCGGTTTCCCGCGGACCCGGTTCGTCGCGGTGCACGCGTTCAATCTCGCCAACGACCTCGGGCAGGTGGGACAGCTCCTCGATCGCCATCCGAACGTCCAGGTCGACTTCGCCGCGCGTATGTGGGAGCTCGCGCGGCAGCCGTTCTCGGCGCGCCGCTTCTTCAACGCGTACGCGAGCCGGATCCTCTTCGGGACCGACAACGATCCCACCTTCGGAATGTACGCCGCCCACGTCCGTCAGCTCGAGACCGAGGACGAGTGGTTCTGGCCCGCCGACAGCGAGTGGTGGCGCGGGTATGGCATGAATCTGCCGCCGGCGACGCTCCGGCGGATCTACGTCGAGAACGCCGAGGAGATCCTGCGCAGGAGTCCGGCGCCGTGAACCGCCGCCGGCTCCTCCAGCTCGCGGCGGCGGCCGCAGGCGCCGCCTCCGCTCCGCGCGCCGCTCCGGCATTCGTTCCGGCACATGGCTGGGACGGCTACGACTGGGGCACGGCGCCCGAAGTCCCGGACCGTCTGAACCAGGGGCCGTTTCCCCAGTACCCGCCCGAAGAAGTGCTCCCCGGCTCCGAAGTCGTGA
This sequence comes from uncultured Acidobacteriota bacterium, assembly GCA_963810205.1. GTDB lineage: Bacteria > Acidobacteriota > Thermoanaerobaculia > UBA5066 > Gp7-AA6 > DAHUXD01. The sequence continues at coordinate 62,221 of CAWEMP010000004.1, read as the reverse complement.
TGGCCACGACTCCCTCGCGCGAGATCGTGCCGGGCTACGGCATGGGGCTCGTCACCTACGTGACCGGCGACTTCGGCGCGGAGACCTTCCGGGGCATGGACATGGAGAAGGCGATCGAGGATCTGGCCGCGATCCCGATGGGCCAGAAGCTCTACATCCGCCCCACCTGGCGCGAGCTGCAGAAGAAACCGGGCCGCCTCGATCCGGAACCGTACTGGAAGGCGACCTTCGCCGCCGCGCGACAGCACGGCAAGCGGGTCGGACTGCGCGTGATGATGAGCTGCCCCGACATCCGCGCGCCGTCTCTGCCGGACTTCGTCCTCGAGCGCGTCCCCATGGTGCGGCTCCAGGGCGAGTGGAAGCGCCATGGCCGCGAGGCCGAGCGCCAGCCGACGTTCTACGAGGAGCCCCGCTACGACGATCCGTTCTTCCAGGACGCCTTCCGCGAGCTGAACGGCACTGCTGGCCGCCGAGCTCGACGGCAACCCGCTGGTCGAGTACTTCGACACGTTCATGTACGGCTTCTGGGGCGAGGGCCACACCTGGCCGTTCACGAACCATCCCTTCACGGACGACGCGGCCGCGGAGCGCACGTGGGTGAGGATGTTCGACGTCCAGCTCGAGCACTGGAAGAAGACGCCGCTCGTCACGAACACCCAGCCCGACTTCAGCCGCGTCGGGAACTCGGAGCTGGTCGATCGGACCGTGCGCAGCCACAACTGGCTCCGGACCGACACGATCTTCATCGAGAACGAGCAGATCGAGGCGATCTCCAACCGGCCTCCCTGGGTCGCCGCGATCCTCGAGGTCTCCATGGCCGACGGAACGGCCGGACTCGCTCGAGATCGACGAGGGCGTGACGCTGACCGACAACGCCATTGCGCACGTCACGGACCTCGGCGCCAACTACTGGTCGCTCTGGAACTGGCACGCCGAGAAGGCGGAGAACGTGCTGCGTTACTACCGCCAGCGTCCCGAGATGATCGACGCGATCGCCCGGCGCATCGGCTACCGCGTCCGGCCGTCCTGGGTCTGGGCCTACGACGGCAAGGGCCAGACGGGCCTCGTGCTGGGCCTCGCCAACGACGGCATCGCCGGAGTTCCGGGCGTGCTTCGACTGACGCTCCGCGACGACGCCGGAAGGATCCTCGTCAGCGGCTGCGTGGATGCGGGCCACCCGGTGCCGGGAAAGATCCGACAGGCGCGGATGCCGCTGCCGACCGGGACCGCCTGGGAGGGGCTACGACTCGGCGCGGAGCTCCACGTCAAGGGAATGCGACACCCCGTCCGGTGGGCCTGCCAGCAGAAGCTCGAGCCCGACGGATCGCTGCGGCTCCGGCGAACTCGCGGCGTCGGTTGAGAGTCGCCCCGATCTACTCGGGCCGCGCTTCGAGAAGCAGGTGGTCCTTGAAGGACGCGGCGAGAGCCGCCCGCGGCCCTTCGACGACACCGAGGTCGCGGCCGGCCTCGTAGTCGCGAACGCGGTAGCGGCGCCCCTCGAGGCCGCGCAGCTCGACCCTTCCCTGGAAACGATCGGCGTAGAACGCGTAGTAAAGGGACTCCCCTTTCCGGACGACGTGGGCTTCGGGGCGGTCGAAGCCGATGTCGTAGAGGGTCCCCAGGTATTCGCCCTGCGAGAGCCGCTTCTCCTGGTAGAGCTTCACCCAGAAAGCCCACTTCTCTTCCCGCGCCCGAGTCAGCAGGAGCGTCTGGTCCTTCTTGCCGGGCGCTCCGGGCCAGGCGAAATTGGTGCCCACCACGCCGCCCACGCCGAGGGTCGACGCGAAGTCTTCGCCACCCGCGGACAGCTCGACGTGATCACCGAAGTACGCGATGGAGTCCCCGTGGAGCGCCTTCAGCGTCTTGCCTTTCAGGCGGACCTGCCACGAGCTCTCCGGGTCCGAGGCCACCGTCATGTTGAGGTAAGGCAGAGTGAAGAACGAGTACGCCGTGCCGCACGGGCAGATCTCGACGACGGCGTCGGGTCGCGTCGCGATGGCCGCCTCCCAGATGGCGCGGAAAAACGCGGGGACGCCTTCCGACGCCTCCTCGGGCGACGCGTGCCGGTGGGGCGGCGCGAAGCACGCCGGCGCGCCATTCAAGTGCTGGCCATCGATCTTCAGACCGTCGTATCCCCACTCCCCGAGGGCCTTGCGGACGAAGGCCGCGGCGTCCTCCCGCACGCTTTCGAGCGCCGGGCAGAGGTAGCGCGCATCCCACCAGGTGATCTCGCGGGTCGAGCCGTCCGGATTCTTCAGGAGCCACTCCGGATGTTCGCGCGCGGTCCGGGATCCCGGGTCCGCGGCCAGGGGGCTCCACCAGAGCTGCGCCTTCAAGCCGGCGGCGTGGATGCGGCCGACCAGCTCTTTCATGTCGGCGTCGCCCCGCGGAAACTTCGCGGGGACCGGCGTCCAGTCGCCCTCGGCCACCTGCCATCCGTCGTCGAGCGTGGCCCAGCCGAAGCCGAGCCGCCGAACCAGAGGCAGGGTCGAGAGGACCTGGTCCGTCGTGAATTCTCGCCCGTAGCCCCACGCACACCAGATCGGCTCGAACGCGCTCGGAGGCGCCGTCGGGAGTCGAATCCCCTGCCGGAGCATGAGCTGCCGGTAAGCGACGAGCGCCGGGAAATAGTCGCCCCGATGCACGGCGACGAAGGTCTTCAGTGTCGTGAACCGCTCCCCGGGCGCGAGCGTCCGCGGGAGGGCCGCTCTCACGCCGAGGGTCGCCGCACGGTCGCTCGTCTGCCGGGAGACCGGAAGAAGGACGTTCTTCGGCGTGAGCTCGAGGTGGCCGACCGCGAGCCCGACGTCGCGCCGCCAGACGTCGACGACCGGCGTGCCGCCGCCGTAATCGGTGGCGTTCATGCCCAGGTAGTTCTCCTGGCGAAAGCCCCTCGGAACCGGAAGCACCCAGTCCGGCCGCTTCTCGTAGGAGCCGCTCTGGTAAGACCAGAACGCGGGCTCGGCGTCGCCGGGACCGGCGGCGATCGCGTAGACGCTCTGCCCCCAGGACTGGATGGACGACGGCCTGCGTGCCGGAGTTGGAGTAGGTCGCCTGGACCACCGCGACCTGTGGCCACTCGTCGTAGAAAACGATCTCCAGGGTCTTCTCGAGGTCGGCTCCCCGCCCGACGATGCGGTGCCTGCGGCCGGTTCCGATGGAATCGGAGAAAGGCTTCCTCGGCGTGATCCACGAAGGCGAAATCCCTGCGCTCTCCGGCAGCTGTCCGCACCGTCTCGGAAGCGGAGAGAGGGCCGATCTCGATGCGACTTCCCTCGAAGACTGCGACCACGCGGCTGTGCAGCCGGGCATCGAACTCGATCTCGATGCCTTTGCCCTGGAGAGTGACCGCTCCCGCCGCGGCCGGCAGGATCAGGGCTCCGAGCAGGGCGGCCGCGGCGCCCCCGGCTCGCTTCGGGCTCAGAAGTACAGCCGCACGCCCCACTGGATCTCCCGCATCGTTCCGGCCAGGCCCGTGATCGTACCGCCGGAATCGCTGTCGATGAACGGATCCGGCTGGGCGAAGTTCGCGCGGTTGGCGACGTTGAAGACCTCGATGCGGAACTCGAGCGAGAGATCCCTTCCGAGGCCGAAGCGCTTCGCGAGATAGAGGTCGACGTCGAAGAAGTCGGGGCCGATGATGCTGTTTCTTTCCGCGTTCCCGAAGGTGTAGTCCGCGGGAACGGCGTAGGCGCCGGTATTGAACCAGCGATCCGGCGAGCGATGGTCGACGTGCGGATCCCCGACCAGGTCCGGTCGGACGGAGCCGAAGGTGCCGGTGTTGGACGGATCCACGCCGATCAGGGGCGTGAAGGGAAATCCCGACCCGTACGTGATGATGCCGCCGAACTGCCAACCGCCGAACAGGGAGTCGGTGATCCCGGGGGAGTTCAGGTAGGGGCGGCCCCGGCCGAACGGGAGGTCGTAGGTGAAGCTCGCCGAGACCTTGTGCGTCTGATCGCCGTCCGAACGTCCGAAGTCGGACGCGACGTCGAGGCTGTTCTGGGGCCACGGCGAGTTGAGGCCGATCTCGCCCTGATCGCTCTTGGCGACGCCGTAGGTGTAGGAGAGCAGGAACCAGAGCCCCATGCTGAGCCGCTTGCTCAGCTTGAACTGAAACCCGTTGTACTCCGACTTGCCGACGTTCTCGATCGAGGCGAAGTTGCCGTAGAGCGGATAGGGGCGGCGCTCCTGGACGTCGCCCGGTCCAGGTGTGGGCTGATTGCGGTCCCGGAGGACCTGCAGATGCAACCCGCGCGTCCCGACGTAGGCCACCTCGACGGCCATGTCGCATGCCAGGGAGTGCTGCACCGCGAAGTTCCACTGCTCGTAGTAGGGACTCTTGAAATTCTGGTCCACGGTGATCAGCAGCGGGAACTCCGCGTCGTTGGGATCGACCGAGGGGAACCCCTCGTCCAGACCGAGAAGCCCTATCGACGATGGCCGCGGGTGTCACGCCGAAGTCACTGAAACGGCTGATCGAGAAGAAGAACGGCGGATTGAAGCCGAGCTGGAACGCGGTGCGCGGCTCCTGGTTGTTGTAGAACATGCCCCAGCCTCCGCGAACGACCCAGGTGCCGGTTCCGCCGGGCGTCCAGGCGAACCCGAGCCGAGGCGCGACGTTGTTCTCCTGGACGTTGATGAGTCCGCGCGAGTTCCCGTTCTGGTTTGCCACCTCGATCTGGCCCGTCGCGAAGTCGAAGTTGCTCTGGCGGTTCGAGCGATTCCGTGGTGGCGGACGTGTACTCGTAGCGCAGGCCTACGTTCAACGTCAGGTTGTTGGTCACCCGCCAGTCGTCCTGGAGGAAGGCGGCGTAGTACCAGGTCGTGTTCTTCACATCCGTGATGTTCTGGATGTCCGTCTGGGAGGCGTACCCCAGGAACGCGTCGCCCAGCGGATCTCCCGTGAACTCGCCGCTGAACCGGAAAGCGCCGCGGGGCTGCGGAATCTGGAACAGGTCGAACTTCGACTGCCGAACCGAGGCGCCGCCGCGCACGTTGTGATTCCCGACGAGGTAAGTGACCGTATCCGCGAACTGGAGCTCCTGGCTCCCCGTGTAGGTCGGGTTGAACTCCGGATCGCCGATGAACGAATAGGAATCGGGAGCGAACACGGTCAAGCCGTTGACCCGCGGGTCCAGCGGTACCCCCGGAACCTGGAGGTTCGCCGGCGGAATGTAGGTCCCTCCCAGCGGGACACCGACGCTCGTCGACAGCTGGTTGAACCCGACGCGGAACTCGTTGAAGGAGTGATCCGTCAGGGTCCGCGTGTACCCGCCGGCCGCGCCCCAGGTCTCCCGGGTCGTGTCCCCGGTCCCGTAGTCACCGCCGCCGGCGATCCCTGGCAGCGGGGCGGGAATCACTCTCCCCTGGTGGACGTACGAGCCGCGTGCGAAGACCTGGTCCTGGTCGGTGATGTTGTCGTCGAAGCGCAAATCGCCCTGGTACGTGTCCTGCGTGACCGTGGGGGAAACGACGTAGTTGTTGCGCAGCCCCTCGCGATTGGGGCTCGGATAGAGGTTGATGAAGTTCCGTGCCAGAGGAGACATCTGATTCGCCGGGATGATGTTGCCCGGGAAAGGCTGTGCCGGTCTGCGGATCGATGAGGACCGGATTGCCTTCTTCGGAGAAGTCCCCCGCCCGCATCCGGTCGGTCGGGACCGAGAAGGTCAGCGTGTCCGAACGCGTCTGGTTCGTGCCCTGGAAATCGGCAAAGAAGAAGGCCCGGCCGGCGGCGAGCGGTCCGCCGATCGTTCCGCCGTACTGGTAGTAATGAAACGGCGGCTTCGGCTCGTTCGGGTCGGCGAAGTAGTCCCGGGAGTCGAGCGCGCCCTCGTGCCCGAACAGGAAGACGGTGCCCTTCGTGTCGTTGGTTCCCGACTTGATCGTCATGTTGATGACGGCGCCGCCGCTGCGGCCGAATTCCGCCGAGTAGTTCGATGTCTGCCCCTTGAACTCCGCGATGGCGTCGAGGTTGGGCTCGAGGATCGGGTGTCCGGGGCTGTCGTTGTTGTTGTTGTCCACGCCGTCGAGCAGGTAGTTCACCGAGGAGGCTCGCATTCCGTTGACGATGAGCGTGTCCTCCTCTCCCGCGTTGCCGTTGGTCGATCCGCCCACCTGAAAAGCGCCGGGCGAGAGAGCGGCGAGAGGAATGAAACTGCGCCCGCTGACGGGCAGCTCCTGGATCTGCTTGGTCTCGATGACCTGACCGAGGGAACCCTCCTGTGTCTGCAGAATCGGCGCCTCGGTGGTGACGACCACCGCCTCGGTAGCGCCTCCGACCTCGAGGCTGAAGTCGATCCGGAGCCGGTCCTGGATCCGCACGTCGACGTTCTCCCGGGCGGCCGTTCGGAACCCCTGAAGGGACACGGTCACGTTGTAGGTTCCGATCGCAAGACCGACCGCTTCGTAGTTGCCACGGCTGTCGGTGGTCGCTCGGGTGACGATGCCCGTCTGCTTATGGGTCAGCGTCACCGTGGCACCCGGGAGGACCCCGCCGCTCGGGTCCCGCACCGTGCCCAGAATCCCCCCGGTGTCGACCTGCGCCAGAGACGGGACCGCCACGAAGCCGAGCAGGATGAGCCAGATCGGAAGACGTCGAGAGTTCTTCATGTCCTCTCCTTTGGTCCGACGGCCTCGGAACGTCCGGGCGGGAAGGAGCGAGCGAGCCAGGGCCGTTACGGAAGGCGGTTCCGTTGACCCTCGCTCGAGACCCTCCTTCGCCCGGCACTTGCAAATAAACAAAAGGAAACGAAAGTACCCGCAATCATAGACCAGTTGGAGGCCCTGTCAATCCTCGGACTGCCAGGGAAGCGCGGGCTGGCGGAAAGTCGTGTGGAAAAGGGCGGCACCGCTATTCCTGGCGAGGTGAGAGCCGAAGTGTCCTCTCGCAATTGATCGAGAGGATTGGTCGGGGCGAGAGGATTTGAACCTCCGACCACTCGGTCCCGAACGGGAAGATGGTGGAAACGCAGGAAGCTAACTGACTCTGCGTGGCGGGTTTCTTCAAATCGCTGACACCGCCTGACACCCGTTGGAATCGAGAGAACAGCTACGGAATAGCTACGCTTTCACAGCTCGGGGCGGGGCTTCGGCTCCGCTCCCTTCTTCTGACTCACCGGTTCGGTTGCGGGACCTCGACCCTGACAAACAGCCGAGCCGGCCTTCTGACCGCCTTTCAGTTCGGGAAGTGCAGGCCGAGCGCCTTCGCGAGGAAGACGGCCATCTCGCCTCGCGTGATCTCCCGATCGGGACAATACAGCAGAGGCGAAGCATGGCAGCCGCCCGTGATCCCCGAAGCCGCCAGGGCCTCGATGAATTGGAAGTACGGATGATTGATCGGAACGTCGCCGAACGTCGCATCTCCACTGGACCCCGCCGGGAAGACACCGTCTGGCGCGCCGAGATGCCGTTTCTCGCGGCTCTCCCGCCCGCGAAGTAGCTTCGCCCCCTACTTCGGGGATTCGATGCGTTCCCGCGGTTCGTCCGAATAGGACTTGATGAACTCGGCGGCAGCGAGGACCTTGCCCTCCGGCCCGGCGAAGGCCTCGATGGTGAACATCCCGTAGGGCAGGTCCTCGGGCACCTTTAGCGACGTCGAGAAGACGCCGTCCTTGCCGGCTGCCACTTTCGGCTCCGGCAGCTTCATCTCGCGAGGGCGCGGAGTCGCTTCCTCGCGAATGCGCAGAGTCACCTCCTGGCCTGGCGGGAAGCCGCGCCCCCAGACCTCGAGCACGTTGTCCGGCCCCAAAGCCGCGACGCCGCTCGACGGATACGCCGACGACACGAGCAGCTTGGCAACGCCGGGATAGGCCTCGCCCCGCGGAGCCGGAGGCTCCTCCACCTTTCGGGCGAGCACGCCTCCGGTCGGTTCAATGTCCCCCACCGGCGGACGCTGCATCCCAGTACGGAGGATCCGTCTTGGAGCAGCCCGACGTCTTCTGGAGGAACCAGATTCCATGGCCCCAGCTCGCGATGTGGACGGCGCCGTTGGGATAAAAGTGAAAGCCCGTCACATAGTTGATCCGCTCCGAATTCTTGATCGTGCGCCACGTCTTCCCGTCGTCCGTCGTGCAGATGACACCCGCGTCGCGCGTGCCCACGAGGATGCGCCCCTCCTTGTAGGGGTCGAAGGCGATCTTCGTCACCTGCATGCGGTAGTCGCTCGCGTCGTACATCTTCAGGCGCCCGCCCTGAAGGACCTGGGCCGTCAGCCGGTGATCCTTCACCCACGTCTGGCCGCCGTCGCGGCTCACCTTCACGTCCCCGGCCACTTTGTCGGGAGCGATGAGGAAGCGCCAGTCGTAGGGATCGACGCCGAACACGGCGTGGAAGTCCCATTGGGCCCCGCGGCGCCCGAGACTGCCGTTGCCCGGAAGTCGGACGACATCGCTGTCGTCGATCGTGTCGACGCGATCGGCATAGAGGTTCGACAGAGGGACGAGCCCGATGCGTGAAGGGAAGCCGCCGAGGTACGACCGGTACCCACGCCATCACGCCCTCGCGGGGCAGACCTCCCGTGACGTCGGGGGCCGCACTCGCCGCGACCGCCTCGGTCAAGACGCCGCCCTTGAGGTTCGTGCGCTGCACGGCGCCCGGCCAGCCGAAGTTGAGATCGAAGCGCCGGCGCCACGTGTTGCCGCCGTCCCTCGAAATGTAGATCCCGTTGCTCGGAGCGCCTCCGATGCGGAGGCGCAGCCAGGCGCTCGACGTTCCTCCCGCCGACGGCTCGAGGTAGAACGCCTGCTTCATCTGCCCTGAATCGAGCGGCTGCCCGTTCGTGTCGACGTCCGGAACCAGTCTCTGGTGGAGGAAGTTCGCGTCCGAAAACTGCTCCGCCCAGTCGAGGCCGATCTCCACGTACCCCACTGTGATCGGCTCGCCTGGCCGGGCGTCGGGACGGACCTCGAGGTCGTAACCTTCCGCCTGGTCGAATTCCGGCCAGGTCTTTCCGCCGTCCGCCGAGGCCCAGAGGTTGTTGTCCTGCGTGCCGAAGTAGAGCGACGTCGAGAGGACCGCGCCGTCGTTGCGCCGCATGTTGGTGCCCGCGAGATCCGTGATCTGGAGAGAGTTCATTCCGCTGCCCGGGACGGCGGCGCTGATCCAGTCCTTGTTGCCCGGTACGTTGGGCGGGCGGGGCTTGAAGAGGCCGCCGTCGCTGCCGAGGAAGACTGGCTGGAGCGCCGCATCCACACCCAGATCGCTCATGTCGGCGTGGATGCCGGCCGTGGCGATATAGCTGGTCCAGTCCCCTTTGGTCAAAGCCCGGAACTCTTCGGCCGTCGCCCGTGTCACCTGTCTCCCATCCCAACCGTTACCGGTCCAGATCTTGATGGGCCACGGCCCGAACTCGCTGGACTTCGGCTCCGCGGTGACTCGGAGAAACGGGCCGCGCGAGCGGCCCTGGTGCATCGTCACCAGCGTCTTCGTGTCGGTATCGAGCTCGTAGAACCAGATCGTGCCGAACCGCTCCTCCTCGGTGTCGGCCCAGTGATACTCCCGGAGAATGAAAGCCCACGGCGAGTAGGGCGAGCGATCCATCTTGTTGACGCCGTACGTGAAGAAGTCATCGAAATCGTCGGTGATCACGTTTCGCCAGGTGCCGCCGCGGTCGTCGCTGCGGTAGAGCGCGCTGTTCGCGAGTGCGAGAACCTGCCCCTGCGGAAATGCGAGGACGGCCTGCACCATGGGGGGCGGAAACGTCTGCGCGAGGCCCTTATGGGTCCAAGTGGCGCCGTTGTCCGAGCTGATCGCCACCCCGAAATCCGTTCCGACGTACCAAAGACCTTCCTGGTCGGGCGCCCGCGAAATCCCGTACGCGCTCGTGCGTGTGATCTGAGGCGTGGGCGGCACCACTCCGGTCGCCGGCCGGGTCCAGCTCCCACCGCGGTCGCGGCTAACGTAGATGCCTCCGCCATTGGTCACCTGGTTGTCGCGAAACACCGTCGCGATCACCGTTGTCCCGTCGGCGCCAAACTCGACGTCCCCGACCATGACCGCCGGGAGCGAGAAGACACGGAACCAGGTCTCCCCGCCGCTGACCGTTCCCCACAATCCGCCGAACTCCATCGCCACGAGAACGCGGTTGCGGTCCCTCGGGCTGACCGCGATCGATTGCACGCGGCCTGCGTTGAAGTCGTTTCCGGTGAAGTCGGCGAAGGAAGGCGGGATCGGTGGAGGATCCTGGATCAGGTGCACGCGTTCGCAGCCCGCGACGACCACCAACGACAGCAGACCACCTGCGGCAAGGGCGGGATAGCGAGGCATCGGCCCTCCCTTCCGGGAATAGAAGCGGATTTCGATGCCGCCCCCCCACAGTATGTCGCAGATGACGTGCCGCTTCTCCCTTGTCTTCCATCCCCCCGCGAACCGAGTGCGATCGGGACTCGAGCGGACGCAACGCTACCGGCGAGAAGCGGGAGAAGTGGGACAGAAGAGGGACAATCTGAGCGTACTCGGATCAGGATCGAGCGAAGGATCCTCTCGCAAGTGATTGAGAGGATTGGTCGGGGCGAGAGGATTTGAACCTCCGACCACTCGGTCCCGAAGGGAGTTTTTCTGGTCACCCACATCAACCCACGACACTCACAACAGAAATCGGCGGGTTTCAGCCCTTCCGCGATACCCACGAGAACAGGATTCAACGGAGCGAACGGGCACAAAACGGACACAGCACCCCGATCTCGGGATCCCCCTGCCGGGTGTGGTACCAGCCCGCCCACGATTAGATTCCCGCCCAGCGGTTGCCGGGCGGACCGGCCTCAATTCTTGTCCGCCGACTCATTTCCCCGCGACGTGCTTCTCGCGGCGCTCCCGGCCGCCAAGTAACTTCGCTCTACTTCGGGTTGTCGCCTCTCGGCGGAGGTTCGTCCGCGTAGGACTTCACCAAGTCGGCGACGGCGAGAACCTTTCCTTCCGGCCCGGTGGCCTCGATCGTGTACGTCCCAGGGGGCAGGTCCTCGGGCACGGTCCAGGACGTCGAGAACACGCCGACCTTGTCGGCGCGCATGCTCTGCTTCGGCGGCTCCTTTTCGCGGAGAGCCCGCGGGTCGTCTTCGCGAATGCGGAGCGTCACCTCCTGCCCCGCGGGGAAGCCGCGTCCCCAGACCTCGAGCCGGTTGTCCGGCCCCAGCGCCGCGACCCCGCTCGACGGATACGCCGACGATACGAGCAGCTTGGCGACGCCGGGGTATGCCTCGCCCCTCGGCGCCGGAGGCTCTTTCGGTTTTCGAGCCGCCAGGACGCCGCCGGTTTCCTCGATCTCCCCGACCGGCGGGCGCCGTTCCCAGTAAGGAGGATCGGTCTCGGAGCAGCCGTTCGTTCTGTCGAGGTACCAGATCCCGTGGCCCCAGCTCGCGATGTGCACGGCGCCGTTGGGATAGAAGTGAAAGCCCGTGACGTAGCTGATCCGGTCCGACTGCTTGATCGTGCGCCACGTCTTCCCGTCGTCCGTCGTGCAGATCACCCCCGCGTCGCGGGTGCCGACGAGGATGCGCCCTTCCATGTACGGGTCGAAGGCGATCTTCGTGACCTGCATGTGGTAGTCGTCGATGTCGTACATCTTCAGCTGGCCGCCCTTCAGCACCTGGGCCGTGAGTCGCTGGTCCGTCGCCCACGTCTCGCCGCCGTCGTGACTGACCTTCACGTTCCCGGCGATCCTGTCGGGCGCGATCAGAAACTGCCAGTCGTACGGATCGACGCCGAACACTGCATGGAAATCCCACTGTGCCCCGCGGCGCCCGAGACTGCCATTGCCGGGGAGTCGGACGGCGTCGCTGTCGTCGATCGTGTCCACGCGATCGGCGTAGAGATTCGAGAGAGGGACGAGGCCGATTCCACCTGTGCCGAGGTAGACCGGCACCCAGGCCATGATGCCCTCGGGAGGGAGGCCGCCGGTGACGTCGGGAGCCACGTGCGCGGCGGCCGCCTCGGTCGCAACGGGGCCCCTCAGGTTCGTGCGCTGCACGGCGCCCGGCCAGCCGAAGTTGAGGTCGAAACGCCGCCGCCACGTGTTGCCGCCGTTCATCGAAACGTAGATCCCGTTGCTCGGCCCGCCGCCGAGCCGAAGGCGCAGCCAGCTGCTCGAAGTTCCTCCCGCCGTCGGCTCGAGATAGAACGCCTGCTTCATCTGCCCCGAATCGAGCGGCTGCCCGTTCTGATCGACATCCGGAACGACGCGCTGGTTGGAAAAGTTGGCGTCGGCGAACTGCTCGGTCCAGTTGCCTCCGATCTCCACGTATCCCACCGTGATGGGCTCGCCCGGCCGGGCGTCGGTCCGGACTTCCAGGTCGTAGCCTTCCGCCCCGTCGGTGCCCGGCCAGGTGTTCCCACCGTCCGTAGAAGCCCAGAGGTTGTTGTCCTGCGTGCCGAAGTAGAGGTTCGTCGAGAGGACCGCACCGTCGTTCCGCCGCATGTTCGTGCCGGCGAGGTCCGTGATCTGGAGCGAGTTCATTCCGCTTCCGGGCGCGGCGGCGCTCACCCAGTCGCGGTTCCCGGGCAACGAAGGCGGGCGCGGCTTGAAGAGGCCGCCATCGCTGCCCAGGAAGACCGGGTTGAGGCCCGCATCCACACCGAGATCGCTCATGTCCGCATGGATGCCGGCCGTGGCGATGTAGCTGACCCAGTCCGTCGGAGTCAGCGCCCGGAACTCCTCCACCGTCGCCCGCGTCACTCGCCATCCGTCCCAGCCATGCCCGGTCCATATGGTGATCGGCCACGGCCCGAACTCGGGCCCACGCTCCTTCGTGACGCGGACGAACGGTCCGCGCGAGTTGCCCTGGGGCGTCTGAAGCAGGGTCTGCTGGCCGGTGTCGAGCTCGTAGAACCACATCGTTCCGCCGCGGACAGCGGGATCCCCCCACCGATACTCCCGGAGAATGAAGGCCCACGGCGAGTAAGGCGAGCGGTCCATCTTGTTGACGCCGTAGTTGAAGTAGAAGTTGAAGGAGTCCGTGATCACCTTGCGCCACGTCGCGCCGCGATCGTCGCTGCGATAGAGCCCGTTCGTCGCGAGGGCCAAGACCTGCCCGCCCGGGAACCCCAGCGTCGCCTGGACCATGGGCGGCGACGTGGCCTCGAGCTTCTTGTGAGTCCACGTGTTGCCATCGTCCGTGCTGATCGCCACGCCGAAGTCCGTCCCGACATACCAGAGACCGGGCACATCCGGCGCCTGCGAAATCCCATACGCGCTCGTGCGCGCGATAAACGGAGCCGCCGGCACGACGCCGGTCGCCGGCCGGGTCCAGGTCCCGCCCCGGTCGTGGCTGACGTAGATACCGCCGCCGTTCGTGACCTGGTTGTCGCGGAAGACCGTCGCGGTCACGGTCGTTCCGTTCGAGCCGAACTCGACGTCGCCCATCATGACCGCGGGAAGCGAAAAGATTCGGAACCAGTTCTCCCCGCCGTTGATCGTTCCCCACAGGCCCCCGAACTCCATCGCCACAAGAGCGCGGTTGCGCTCTACGGGGCTGATCGCGATGGATTGCACCCGGCCCGCGTTGAAATCGTTTCCGTTGAAATCGGCAAACGCCGGGGGGATTGCAGGCGGATCCTGTCTCAGATGGACGCGGCAGCCTGCGACGAAGACCAACGAAAGCAAGCCGGCGGCGGTGAAGGCGGGATGTCGAGTCATCGCCCTCCTCCTGGAAATAGAAGCGAATTTCGATGCCGCGCCTCGACAGTATGGCCCAGAACGAGGATGTTCGGCCGGTCTTTTCCCCACGCCGGGCGGCCCAGAGGAGCTAGGTAAGTCGCTCATGAGATTGGTCGGGGCGAGAGGATTTGAACCTCCGACCACTCGGTCCCGAACCGGAAACCGGTGATCCTTGGGGATCTCCCCTGATCCCCAGGGACTACGATTCCAACGAGTTATCGCTTGCGCCGACTCTCCTGATCACGCCAGCGGACTGCAGAAGTGGGACAGAAGTGGGACAGCCTGGGGGTGGACAGACCTCCGCCAGCGAGCCGCTCCGCCGAGAGGGTCGCCTCCCATATTGAGGGTATGAAAAAACTCGCCTATCGTCCGAGTCACTTCGAGCCGGCGGCGGGCCTCTGGAATCTCGGGTTCTTGCGCGACGGGTCGAAGTTGGGATCGGTCTTGAGCCAGCGGGCGAGTGCCAATTCGGCACACCTAGCGAGCACGTGTTGTCGGCTCCAATTCGTCATGATTTGATACCCACCGCGAACTCGTGCATGGCGCGAAGTCCGACGAGAGAAGAGTAGCAATGTCTCTCGGAGCGGATCCCCGGTATCGAAGAGTTGCGGGTCGATTGTCCGTGGCCGCGGGTGCTCCGATCTCCCGACGGTCACACTGTGGGAGGCCGGTGCAAGCGTGCCGAAGAAGCTCGGCGACACGACGACCAGCGCCGACGGCCGATCCAGGACGCGAATCAGTGAACCGCAAAACAAATTCTCCTGATTGGTTTTCGTGCCGTCTGAACTCGAGTCACTGTGCTCCGTTCTTGTTGCGGAAGAAAAATGTGGACGGTAACCCGCCTGCCAGTCCCCGATCGAAGCCTTGGGATCCCGGTGAAGACTCCATTTGGTTCAACCAGAGGTGTGTAAAGGAGGACTCATGAAAGGTGGACACGTTCGGATTCTCAGGATACTGGCAGTTGTATTGCTCGCGTCGCTGGCTCGACCCGGCCTTGCCAGCGCACAATCTTTTCCCCGGCCAAAACCCCTACCACCGAAGAAGAACACGGCCGCCACGGTGAAATCTAAGAATGCTCTCGCTCTCGCCGCCGCGCCGGCACCGTGGCAATTGCTGGTGCACCAACCCCCGGTGCTTGATTATTTCGATTGCGGCCCGGGTAGCCCGGTGCTGCTGACGGACGGCACCGTGATGGTGCAGGACCACGGCTGTCAGGATTGGTGGAAGCTCACCCCCGACGCGTTCGGCAGCTACGTGAACGGAACCTGGACTCAGTTAGCCTCACTGTCAGGCGGCTACAGCCCCCTGTATCACTCGACGGCCGTTCTCCCCGACGGCCGGGTCATCATCGAGGGCGGCGAATACAACTTCCTGCAACCGAGGCTGGACCGCCCAGGGCGCAATTTATGACCCGTTGACCGATATCTGGACGTCGGTCGCTCCTCCTCCGTTCTTTGGGGGCTTCGGACCCTTTGCGCAGACGATTGGCGATGCGCAGGCCACTGTTCTTTCTGACGGAACCTACATGCAGGCCGATTGCTGCACTAGAGACGAGGCTCTGCTCGATCCCAAGACTCTCACCTGGACGCCCACCGGCGCGGGCAAGTTCGACATCCACGATGAAGAGGGATGGACGCTGTTGCCCAACAAGAAGGTGCTGACAGTCGATGCCTACGTCTTTCAGTACGACCCGACGGGCAAGAACTTCGAGCTCTACAACCCCGCGTCCGGTAAGTGGACGAGTCCCGGCGGAGGCACGGTTGTGCAGCTCTGGGACTCCGCGGCGGATTGCGGCGGAGCGAATGCCGAGACGGCTGAGGTCGGCCCCGCGGTCTTGATGCCCGACGGGAGCGTCTTCGCCACCGGAGCCAACAGCTGCGGAGCCGCTCACACCGCGATTTACAAGGGAAGCTGGAAGGCGGGTCCGGATTTCCCCGACGACCTCGGGATCGCCGATGGTCCCGCCGCGCTCGAGCCCAACGGGAAGGTTCTGATGATGGCGAGCCCAACGGTCTTCAACGCGCCTTCAACCTTCTTCGAGTGGGACGGTAATAACCTCACGACGGCTCCGCCCGCCCCGAACGCTGACTTCGACTCGTCGTTCTACGGCAACATGCTGGTCCTTCCCACCGGGCAGATTCTGTTCACCGACTTCTTCTTTGTCTCGGTTTACAACCCCACGGGAACCTACAATCCGGCCTGGCAGCCCGTGATCCAGAAAGCTCCGAAGACAGTGAGTCCCGGAGGGTCCTACGCTATCTCCGGACATCTTTTCAACGGGATGTCACAGGGAGCGGCTTACGGGGACGATGCTCAAGGCGCCACGAATTACCCGATCGTCCGCATCACAAACAATGCAACCGGCCACGTTTTCTACAGCCGGACGCATGACCACAGCAGCATGGCCGTTGCATTCAACGGCATCGTGTCGACTCAATTCGATGTGCCGGCTAACCAGGAGACGGGCCCGAGCAAACTCGAGGTCGTCGCTAACGGCATTCCTTCGCAGCCGTTCAACGTCAACGTGCAATAGGCTCGGAGCAGTATCGGTCGGCCGCTCTCCGGAGGTCCTTGCATCTTCCCGGCAAGGAGGGGAGACAAGGACCTCCCTTTTCTGCCCAACGGTGGCGCCGCAGAATGAGCTTCGAAACGGCGCAGGCGTTCGGGGTCGCTCGAGCAAGAGGACGGTATGACTTTGATTGCGACATCCGCTTCAGCCTCTCGTCCCGCGCCCGGTACACCTCTCCCATCCCGCCCGCGCCAAGCGGAGCGAGGATCTCGCAGGGGCCGAGGGTCCCCGCTGGAAGTGTCATGGAACGGCGGCAAAGATTCTATGCCGCCGGAGAGGATTGGTCGGGGCGAGAGGATTTGAACCTCCGACCACTCGGTCCCGAACCGAGTGCGCTACCAGGCTGCGCTACGCCCCGAGGAGGTGCGGGTTATACGCGATTCCGGGCCGTTTGGCAAAGGCCTCGGAGCCGCGCGGGCCTTACTGGAGCTGGATCCCGAGCTTTCCGCCGGAATAGTCGAGGCGAAGCGTCTTCGTCTCGCCGCCCGAGATCTGCGCGGTCGTCGTGGCGAAGGCCGACGGCATGTCGGGGCCGGAGAGCCAGGCCTTGATGGTCGCGGGCCCCGGCTGAACGGTGAGGCTCGCGATCACGCTGCGGCTCTCGCCCTTCTTGAACGAGAAGGGCTTGCGCAGAAGGATCTGGTCGTTGACGGCGATCATGACGTGACCTTCGGGAAGCGGCGAATCGAACACGAGGCGGACGGTCGCGGTCCCCGGGGCCGTCGCCGCGGCGGGTCCCTGGGACGGCGGCGCGGAAGCCGCGGCGCGGGCGGGGCCACCGGCCGGCGTGGGAACGGCTCCCTTCTTGGCGGCCGTCTGCGCCTCCCTGGGCCTGGCGGCCTTCTTGCGCGCGGCCGCCTCCGCCGCGACTTTCTCCGCGATCTTCGCGTCGGCCTCCTCGCGAACGGCCAGCGCGTCCGGATTGGCCGCGTCGGCCGCGAGGATCTCGTCGGCTTTCTGCCTGGCCTCTTCGGGCCGGCCCTCGGTCAGCGCGGTGCGGGCGGCTGCGATCGCGGCGGCCGCCTGCTCGCGGCGCTGCGCTTCTTCCTGCTGGGTCTTGACGGCGTTCTCCGCCATCTGCGCGTACTTGCGGGCTTCCTCGTTGTTGGGGCTGCGGGCGAGGACCTGGCGGAACCTCGCCAGGCTCTCCGCGTACCGGCCCTCGGCAAAGAGCTTCTGCCCTTCCTCGAGCGCCTGCTTGCGGTCGTGCACTTCCTGCTCGAGCGCCGTGTCGGGAGCGACCGTCGGCGTCGACGCCGACTTCGCCCGCATCGCGAAGAAGCCGATGACGAGGATCGCGAGGCCCGCCGGCTCCGGCCACGACGCGCCAGAACCACTTGGGGTTGACCTCGGCCTTCGCGATCTTCTTCCACTCCTGCGCCGGAACGGGCAGCGGCGCCGCCACGGGCGTCGAGCCGGGCAGCGGCGGAAGCTGGTCGGCGTTCTCGAAACTGCCCTCCAGGGGAATCGGCGCCACCGCCTCCGCCTCCGATTCCGACTCCGCGGCAACGGCGCGCACCGGGTTCGTCGCCTCGTGGTCGTCTTCGCCACCCGGCATTCCGGCGGGCGAGGGCGGGCGGGCCGGGCGGCGGCGGAACGGCCGGAGGGGGCGGCAAGACGTTCGTCGTATCCCGCGGCGCGCCCTGCGCGGCGAGCTCCTGCAGATTCGCGAGCTTCAAGGTCGGAAGGTTCTCGGCGGCCGAGACCATCGTGCCGAGGTCCTGCAGCGCCTTCTGCTCCTCCATGTGGGCCTTGAGCTGATAGAGCGCGAGGGCCATGTCCTTTCCGCGCTGGTACCGGTTCCATGGGTCCTTGGCCATCGCGCGGGCGACGATCGGGTTGAACTCAGGGGGCACGTCGGTCGAGAGTTCGGCCGGCGGCGTGAAGTCCTCGTGCACGATCTTGTAGGAGATCGCCGTGAGATTGTCGCCCTGGAAAGGCTTGCGCAAGGTCAGGAGCTCGTAGAGCACGACGCCGAGCGAGAAGATGTCGCTCCGGCCGTCGACGGGGGCCCCCGAGACCTGCTCGGGCGACATGTAGTTGGGTGTCCCGAGAAACTGCCCCGTCGTCGTGAGATTGGACGAGGCGACCTTCGCGATCCCGAAGTCGGTGATCTTCACCTTGCCGTCGGTCGTCAGAATGATGTTCGCCGGCTTGACGTCGCGATGGATGATGCCCTTGCGGTGGGCGTAGTCGAGAGCCTCGCCGATCTGGGCGACGAGGTCCGCGATCTCGTCCCAGGTGAACCGGTTCTTGTCGGTCAGGAGCGACTTGAGGTTGCGCCCCTCGATGTACTCCATGGCGATGAACGACGCCCGGCTCTCCGTGTCCTCGCCGATGTCGTGGATCGTGACGATGTTGGGGTGCGACAGGATCCCGGCGGTCTGGGCCTCGCGCACGAAGCGCTCCCGGAACTCGCGGGACTCGGAGTCGTCCTCGTCGCCCTGGGAGGTCTTGATCGTCTTGATCGCGACGAGCCGGCCGATGACGGGGTCCTTGGCGAGGTACACCACGCCCATCGCGCCCTTGCCGAGCTCGTTCAAGACCTCGTAGCGGCCGAGCCTGCCCACGCGCGCTCCCGCTACTTTCTCCGCCATAGGCTCGGAACGAGTCCCTCCCCGCCCGGCGGACGACCCGCGGTGATGCAAGTGGACGCCGGACCGCCGAAATTCTAGCAGGTTGGCCGGATCGGCGTGTGAATCGGGGCATCCCGGACGCCCTCCGGGCCTCGTCCGAGGCCCTATTCGAGCGGTATTCTGCGTCCATGGACCCGGTCCGCGGCGAGCGCATCGTTCGGTACGAGGCCGGCGAGGCGCAAGCCCCGCGAGGACCGCGTGACGGTCGAAGAGCCCCTCGAGATCCGCGTCGGGGCCGAGACGCTCGCCGTCACGATGCGGACCCCCGGGCACGACTTCGATCTGGCGGCCGGCTGGCTTCTCTCCGAGGGCATCGTCCGGCGACCCGAGGAGATCGTCCGGCTGGAACATTGCCGGGAGGTCCGTTCCGAGGAAGAGGAAGGCAACGTCGTCATCGTCCGCTCCACCGCGCCCGCGGGCGGGCTCGATCGCGCGAAGCGGCTGCTGCTCACGAGCTCGTCCTGCGGTCTCTGCGGCAAGGGGTCGATCGAGTCGATCCACGGACGCTTCCCGCCGGTCGAGTCCGACGCCCGCATTTCCCCCGACGTCCTCGGCGAGCTGCCGGCGAAACTGCGCCGGGCGCAGGCGGCCTTCGCCGAGACGGGCGGACTGCACGGGGCCGGCGTCTTCACGCTCGAGGGCGAGCTCCTGGCTTCGCGGGAGGACGTCGGGCGCCACAACGCCGTCGACAAGGTCCTCGGGCACCTTTTCCGCGAGGGCCGCGTTCCCCTGTCGCGACACGTCCTGCTCGTCTCCGGCCGCGCCTCCTTCGAAATCGTTCAGAAGGCGGTGGCGGCCGGGGTGCCCATCCTCGCCGCGGTATCCGCGCCCTCTTCGCTGGCGATCGATCTCGCGCGCGCCGCGCGCGTGGCTCTCGTCGGGTTCCTTCGCGAGGGGGGCTTCAATCTCTATTCGGCGGAGGACCGCCTCGCCGTTCCCGCGCGCGCTCGATGATCCCGGGGATCACCCAGCCGAGCAGGACGCCCGCGAAGACGAGCAGGCCGACGGCGATCGCGAAGGCGAGGCCGATGCCGACACACGAGAGCGCGGTCATGACGCCCTCATTGTCGCCGGAGCGGCCGTGACGCCGCGCGAGGACCCCGAGGAACGGCTCAAAAGCGGCAAGGCCGTCGCGGCGGCGCTTTTGCTCGCGGGCGTGATCTTCGCGGCCGCGGCGGTCTTTCTGTGGGTCCTTTTGGCCCGGGGTTGCGCCAGGCCTTCAATATAATCCGGCGCCATGAAGTCATTCTCCGCTCCGGACATTCGCAATGTCGCCGTCGTCGGTCACAACACGGTCGGAAAGACCACGCTCGTGGCCTCGCTCCTGTACGCCGCCGGCGTAACCACGCGGGCCGGCCGGATCGAGGACGGCACCTGCCCGACGGATTTCGACGGCGAGGAAATCGACCGGAAGATCTCGATCAACCTGGCCTGCGCCCACGTCCTCCATCGCGACACGAAGATCAACTTCATCGACGCCCCCGGCTACGGCATCTTCTCAACCGAGGCCCGGGCCGCCGTCTACGCCGCCGACGCCGCGATCATCGTCCTCGACGCCGTTTCGGGGGTCGAGGTCCAGACCGAGCGCGTCTGGAAGTTCGCCGCCGAGTTCGGCCGGCCGGTCCTCTTCATCGTCAACCGGATGGACCGCGAGCGCGCGTCCTTCGACCGGGCGGTCGCCTCGCTCCAGAAGAAGTTCGGGCGCGGCGTCGTCGCCCTTCACATTCCCATCGGCGAGGAGAAGGCCTTCCACGGCACGGTCGATCTCGTCCGGATGGAGGCGCACGTCAACGACGACGGGAAGCGCAGCGACGGCCCGATCCCGGCCGAGCTCGCGGAGCGGGCCAGGGCCGAGCACGAGGCTCTCGTCGAGGCGGTCGCCGAGGGCGAGGACGACCTCATGGAGAAGTTCTTCGCCCAGGGCACTCTCGAGGCCCAGGACATCGTCCCGGGATTGAAGCGTGAGATCGTCGAGCGCAAGATCTTCCCCGTCCTCTGCGCCTCCTCCTCCCACACCGTCGGGGCCATGCGGATCCTGGACGCGTGCGTCGCCCTTCTGCCGTCGCCGGACGAGCGCAAGACCGAGGCCGTCGGCAAGGACGGGAAGCCCGCGATGATCTTCTGCAACGAAAAGGACCCGGCCGTCGCCCAGGTCTTCAAGACGGTCTCGGACCCGTTCGCGGGCCGCATTTCCTACCTGCGCGTCCTGGCGGGCCACTTCCAGTCCGACGGCACATACTGGAACTCGGGCAAGAGCGTTCCGGAGCGCTTTTCGGGGCTCTTCCTGCCGCAGGGCAAGGAGCACGTCAGCGTCGCCGAGGCGAAGGCCGGAGACATCGTGGCCGTCGCCAAGCTCAAGGAGACGCTGACCGGCGACACGCTGACGGCCAAGGACCATCCCGTCGTCATCCCGGCGCTCAAGGTCCCCGAGGCCTCGATCGCCTACGCCATCGAGCCCAAGGCCAAGGGCGACGAGGACAAAATCTCGACTGCCCTCCACAAGCTGATCGAGGAGGATCCGTCGCTCTCCTTTCAGCGCGACGAGGAGACCAAGGAGTTCCATCTCGCCGGGGCCTCGCAGCTCCACGTCGAGATCGCCGTCGCGCGGCTCAAGAAGCGCTACGGCGTCGAGGTCATCCTCCATCCGCCCAAGGTCCCGTACCGCGAAACCATCACCCGCAAGGCCGAGGCCCACGGCCGGCACAAGAAGCAGACCGGCGGCCACGGCCAGTTCGCCGACTGCCGCATCCGCGTGGAGCCCCTGCCCCGAGGCAAGGACTTCGAGTTCGTCGACGACATCTACGGCGGAGCGATCCCGCGCAACTTCATCCCCGCCGTCGAGAAGGGCATCCAGGAAGTCCGCCGCAAGGGCTTCCTCGCCGGCTACCCCATGGTCGACTTCCGCGTGACCCTCTACGACGGGCAGTACCACGACGTCGACTCCTCGGAACTCGCGTTCAAGCTCGCCGGGGCGCTCGCCTACAAGGAGGCCATGGCGGCGGCCCGGCCGACGCTGCTCGAGCCGGTCATGAACGTCGAGATCACGGCGCCGAACGAGTACGTCGGCGACCTGATGGGCGACCTCTCCTCCCGCCGCGGGCAAGGTCGAGGGCATGGACGCCGCCGAAGACGACACCGTCATCAAGGCCCAGGTGCCGATGTCGGAGCTCCTGACCTACGGCGCGCAGCTGCGGTCGATTACCCAGGGCCGCGGCTCGTTTCACCTCGAGTTCTCGCACTACGCCGAGGTCCCGCACGCGCTGCAGGAGAAGGTGATCGCGCAGTCCAAGTCCGGCAAGGGCGGCGAGGCGAAGGAAGCCTAGGCGCCGGCGGCGGGAGCCGAACCGCGGGGGCCGTCACGACATCGTCGATCGGGGCGACGGCCACGCCGGCCCCCCGCTTCACGGACTCAGAGCGTCCTCCAGCGCCTTCCGTCTTTCTCGAGAAAGCGGTCGGCGGCCTCGGGGCCGAACGTGCCGGCGGCGTAATTGGGGAAATCCGCCGGCGGCGTCCGCTCCCACGCGTCGAGGATCGGGGTCAGCACCTCCCAGGCGTGCTCGGCCTCGTCGCCACGGATGAAGAGCGTCTGATCCCCGTGCGTGACGTCGACGAGAAGCCGCTCGTACCCGCCGGCGATCGGCGCGCCGAGCTTCGAGTACGGGAAGTCCATGTATACCGACTGGACCTGCAGCACCGAGCCGGGGACCTTGACGCCGAACTTCAGCGACACGCCCTCGTCCGGCTGGATGTGCAGGCGCAGCACGTTCGGCGAGAGCTCGCCCGAGGCCTTGCTGAAAAAGCGGTGAGGCACCTGCTTGAACTCGATCGCGACCTCGGTCACCCGCTTGGCCAGCCGCTTGCCGGAACGCAGGTAGAAGGGCACGCCCGCCCAACGCCAGTTGTCGATCGCCACCTTGATCGCGGCGTAGGTCGGCGTAAGGGATTGCGGATCGACCTTCTCCTCCTCGCGGTAGCCAGGCACGCGCTTGCCGTTGACGACGCCCGGGCCGTACTGCCCGCGGACGGCCCACTCGGCGATCCCGTCGTTTTCGAAGGGGCGGATCGACTCGAGGACCTTGACCTTTTCCGCGCGGATCGCGTCGGCCTCGTAGGCGGCGGGAGGCTCCATCGCCGTCAGGGTCAGGAGCTGCATGATGTGGTTCTGGAACATGTCGCGCACGACGCCCGCTTCCTGGTAGAACCCGGCGCGATGCCCGACCCCGACCGACTCGGCGACCGAGATCTGGACGTGGTCGACGTAGCGGTGGTTCCACATCGGCTCGAAGATGCCGTTGGCGAAGCGCAGGACGAAGATGTTCTGGACCGTCTCCTTCCCGAGGTAGTGGTCGATCCGGTAGACCTGTTTCTCGGGGAAGACCTTGAGGAGGACCTCGTTCAAGTGCCGGCAGGTCGCGAGGTCGTGGCCGAACGGTTTCTCGACGACCGCGCGCACCCAGCCGTTCGCGACCCGGGTCAGCTCCGCCTCGCCGAGGCCACGGAGGATCGGCTCGTCGGCGTCGGGGGGTGTCGCGAAATAGAAGATCCGGTTGCGCGCGCCCGAGCGCTTGCCCTCGATCGCGTCGAGCGCGCCGCGGACGTTCCGGTAGAGGTCCGGGTCGCCAAAATTGCCCGCCACGTATCGGACGACTGCCGGGAGGTCTCCCGGCCGCCCCTGGGTCGGCGGCGTGAACTCGCGGGCGCCCTCCTCGAGGTGCCGGCGAAACTCCTCGTCGGTGTAGTGCGTTCGGCCGATGCCGACGATCGCGAAGTCGGGCGAGATCGCGCCGTCGCGGTTCAAGTGCGCGATGGCGGGCGCGAGCAGGCGTCGCGTGAGATCGCCCGAGGCGCCGAAGATGACGAGCGTGCACGGAGGCCGGATCTCCTCCTCGGAGCGCCGAGCCGTTCCGGGCGCCAAACCGGTCGGGGAGCTCATGCGCAAAGTGTCTCGGGAGGCTCCGGAGACCCGGTCACGCCACCCTCATCGACTTCTCCTTCTCCTCGATCGCCCGTAGGAGACTGTCGTAGGAGTCCGAGAACTTCTTGACGCCCTCGTCTTCGAGCTCCTTAACGACCGTGGCGAAGTCGACCTTGAGGTCCGGCAGGGCGCGGAACGCGGCGTGGGCGGCCTCGAGATCGTCGTGGATGCGGACCTTCGGGTCGCCGTGGTCCCGGTAGGCCTCGAAGGTCTCCGGCGGGATCGTGTCGACCGAATCGGGCGCGATCAGCGCCTCGACGTAATAGACGTCGGGAAGCGACTTGTCCTTCGTCGAGGTCGAGGCCCAGAGGGGTCGCTGGACGCGGGCGCCCTTCGCCTTGAGCGCCGCGAACCGGGCGCCGCCAAAGACCTCCTCGAAGGCCTCGTAGGCGATCCGCGCATTGGCGACCCCGAGCTTGGCCCGCCACGTCTTCGCGTTCGGATTCCCGGCTTTCGTCAGCGCGTCGAGCCTGGCGTCGACGTTGGTGTCGACGCGCGACACGAAGAAGCTCGCGACCGAGCGGATGCGGTCGATCGGCTCCCCGCGCTTGACCCGCTCCTCGAGCGCCGAGAGATACGCGTCCATGACCTCGCGGTAGCGCGGGACGCCGAAGAGGAGGGTGATGTTGATGTTGATGCCGTCCGCGAGGCACTGGCGGATCGCCGGGACGCCCTGGGCCGTTCCCGGAATCTTGACCATGACGTTGGGCCGCTTGCACCTGTCCCAGAGACGGTGGGCCTCGGCGATCGTGCCCCCGGTGTCGCGGGCGAGATGCGGACTCACTTCGATCGAGACGAAGCCGTCATCCCCTCCGCTCGCGTCGAAGACCGGGCGGAACTGGTCGGCCGCGGCGGCGACGTCCGCCACGGCCAGGCTCTCGTAGATCGCGGCTGCGGGTTGCCCCGCGGCGCCGCGGATGACCTCGTCGTAGAGCGAGCTCTTCGCGATGGCGTTCTGGAAGATTGTCGGGTTGGACGTCATGCCGCGCAGGCCGTCCTCCGCGATCAGCTTCTTCAGCTCCGGGCCCGTGTAGAGGTCCCGCCGGATGTAGTCGTACCAGACGCTCTGACCGAGCTCTCCGAGCCGCTTCAGAGAATTCGTGCTCATGCTTTGCCTCCTTGCCTGCCGAGCACTCCGTGGGCGTACTTCACGACGTGCTCGACGGTGAACCCGTATTCCTTCATCACGATTTCTCCCGGCGCCGAGGCCCCGTAGCGGTCGACGCCGATCGACCCGCCCCCGTCGCCGACGTACCGTTCCCACCCCAGCGTCACGCCGGCCTCGATCGAGAGCCTCGCCCGGACGTCCGGCGGGAGCACCTCGTCGCGATACTCCTTCGGCTGCGTCTCGAAGAACTCCCAGCAGGGCATCGAAACGACCCGGGTCGGGATTCCCTCGGCCTCGAGCTTCGGGCGCGCCGCGGCGGCGAGCTGGAGTTCGGAGCCCGTCCCGATCAGGATCAGCCGCGGTTTTCCCCCCGACGCCTCGGCCAGGACATAGGCGCCGCGCGAGACGTCGCCCTTCGCGCCGGACCGGTCGAGGACGGGCACGTTCTGGCGGCAGAGCACGAGGCCCACGGCCCCCTCGCGGTGCTCGATCGCCGCGCGCCAGGCCTCCGCGGTCTCGTTCGCGTCGCCGGGGCGGACGATCGAGAAGTGCGGCATTGCCCGCAGCGACATGAGCTGCTCGACGGCCTGGTGCGTGGGCCCGTCCTCGCCGAGCCCGATCGAGTCGTGCGTCCAGACGAAGATCGTCGGCAGGTGCGACAGGGACGCGAGGCGGATCGACGGGCGCATGTAGTCCGAGAAGCAGAAGAAGGTGGCGACGAACGGACGCACCCCTCCGTGGCAGGCCATGCCGTTGGCGATCGCCGCCATCGCGTGCTCGCGCACGCCGTAGTGGATGTTGTTCCCGGCGCCCGTCCGGCCGTCGAACTCGGCCGCGCCGTCGATGTGGGTCTTCGTCGACTCGGCGAGGTCGGCGTCGCCGCCGAGAAGCGCCGGCACGTGCCTGGCGATCGCGTTGATGGCCTTGCCGGACGCCACGCGGGTCGCGAGGGATTCGCCCGCCTTCCACTTCGGAAGGTCGGTGTCCCAGCCTTTCGGCAGCTCGCCCTTCGCGTCGGCGCGCCACTCCTCGGCGAGATCCGGGTACGCCTTCGCGTACTCCTCGAAGCGCTGCAGCCACCCGGCCTCGGCCTTTTCGCCGCGGGCGACGGCCGAACGCAGGTGCTCGAGGGCTTCCTTCGGGATGTGAAACGCGTCCGTCCACTCCCAGCCCAGGTCCTTCTTCGTCAGCGCGACTTCCTCGACGCCGAGCGGGCTCCCGTGGGCGGCATTCGTCCCGGCCTTGTGGGGCGAGCCGTAGCCGATCGTCGTGCGCACGGCGATCATCGTCGGCCGCTCCTCCTGCGACACCGCCGTCCGGATCGCGCGGTCGATGCCGTCGAGATCGGTGTTCCCGTTCTCGACGCGCAGGACCTGCCAGCCGTAGGCCGCGTACCGCGCGAGCACGTCCTCGGTGAAGCTCTGCTTGGCGGGACCGTCGAGCGTGACGTGGTTGTCGTCGTACAGATAGACGAGCTTGCCGAGCTTCAGGTGCCCGGCGAGCGAGCCGGCTTCCCCGGAGATCCCCTCCATGAGATCGCCGTCGCCGACCAGGCAAAAGGTCCGGTGCGAAACGATCTCGTGGCCGGGACGGTTGAACCGGTGGGCCAGGAAGCGCTCCGCCATCGCCATGCCGACCGCGTTGGCGGTCCCCTGGCCCAGCGGGCCCGTCGTCGCCTCGACTCCGGGGGTCAGGTGAACCTCGGGGTGCCCGGGCGTGCGGCTGCCCCACTGGCGGAAGGCCTTGAGATCATCCAGGCCGAGGTCGTAGCCCGTCAGATGGAGGAGGCTGTAGAGCAGCGCCGAGCCGTGGCCGGCCGACAAGACGAACCGGTCGCGGTCCGGCCAGTGCGGATTACGGGGATTGTGCGAGAGATGACGGTGCCAGAGAACGTAGGCCATCGGCGCGGCTCCGAGCGGCAGGCCGGGATGGCCGGAATTCGCCTTTTGAACGGTGTCGATCGACAGGGTGCGGATGGTGTCGATCGCGAGCTCTTCGAGAGACTTCGCGGCAGTGGTCAAGCGGGCCTCCTCGGCCGGATCTTATTACGCGGGTGCGAAACGGGGCGCGCAGCCAGTGCGGAGTTTCACTGAAGCGAACCGCGGCTCGTTCTGGTAGAGAATCGGGGCGCGAGGACCCGATTCCCGTGAAGATCGAATCCGTAACCGCGCCCCGCGGCGCCCGAAATCCCCTCGAGTGGACCGGCGGAGACCTCTCCGACCGGGCGCTCTCCATGGAATGGCTCGAAACCGACGGTCTCGGAGGATTCGCGTGCGGCACGGTGGCCGGCCCGCGGAGCCGGCGCTACCACGGGTGGCACGTCCCGGCGATCCCGCCGCCCCGCCGCCGCTGGATGCTCGTGTCGGGCTGCGACGAGTTCGTGACCGCGCGGGGCCGCACGACCGGCATCTCGACGCAGGAGTATCACGACATCTTCCATCCCGAGGGGATGAAGAACCTTTCGCGCTTCCGGCTCGAGCCCTTCCCCACCTGGCGCCACGAAACCGGGGACTTCGCCGTCGAGCGTTCGCTCTGCCTCGTCCGCGACCGCGCCGTCACGATCGTGCGCTGGGTCAACCGGGGGACCGCGGAGCTGACGCTGCGGGTGCGGCCCCTCCTCGCCTTCCGCGGCCTCCACCGGCTGCAGACCGAGACGGCCGACTGGGACGCTTCCGTCGAGGTGCGGGGCGAGACGTCGTGGGTCAAGCCGTTTCCCTACCTGCCCCGACTCTTCCTGCGCGGAGTCTTCGCCGCGACGCGGAGCGACCCGGCCTGGTACCGCCGGTTCCGGTACGCCGAGGAAGCCGCCCGCGGCTACGACTGCGAGGAAGACCTCTGGAGCCCGCTCGAGTGGGAGTGGACGCTGCGCCCCGATGCGCAGGCCTTCGCGCTCTTCTCGCTCGACGAGGTCGCGGGCGATCCCGACGGCTTCCTGGACGCCGAGCGAAAGCGGCGGCAACACTTTGCCCCGACCGGCGACTCCGTTTTCGACGAGCTCGCCCGGCGCTCCGAAGCCTTCGTCGCCGAGTCGGATCACCGCCGGACGACGGTGCTCGCGGGGTATCCGTGGCTGACCGACTGGGGCCGCCAGGCCATGATCGCGGCTCCCGGGCTGGCGCTCGCCCAGGGCCGTGCAGGGGCGCTCGCACGGGTCCTCAACACCTTCGGGGCCGACCAGCGCGACGGCCTCATCCCGGGCCATTACGACGGCGACGCCGGCCAGCCGGAGTACGACTCGATCGACGCCTCCCTCTGGTTCATTCTCGCGGTCGAGTGGTTCGGACGCGCCCGGCGCAACCCCTCGCGGCCGTCGCCTTTCCTCGGCGCGGTGCGCGCGATCGTCGACGCGTACCGCCGCGGAACGCGCTCGCACATCGGAGTGGGGCCCGACGGCCTGCTTTCCGGCGACTCCGCGAGGCGACCGCTGACCTGGATGGATGCCGTCCTCGACGGCCAGGCCGTGACGCCGCGCGCCGGCCGGCCGGTCGAGGTCAACGCCCTGTGGTACGCGGCCCTCAAGGCCGCCGCCCGGCTCGAACGGCTCGCCGGCGAAACCGGGCGGGCGCGGGAGCTGGAGTCGGAAGCCTGGCACCTGGCGCGGCGGTTCAACGAGACCTTCTGGTGGGCCGA
This sequence comes from uncultured Acidobacteriota bacterium, assembly GCA_963810205.1. GTDB lineage: Bacteria > Acidobacteriota > Thermoanaerobaculia > UBA5066 > Gp7-AA6 > DAHUXD01. The sequence goes on along the minus strand of CAWEMP010000004.1, from coordinate 33,652 downwards.
AAAGGGCTGCCTCTACGACGTCGTCGGGGACTTCGGGCCGGACCCGAGCGTGAGGCCGAACCAGATTTTCGCCGTCGCGCTGACGGACGATCTGCTCCCGCCGCATCGCGCGCGCTCGGTGTACTGGTGCGTGCGGCGCCACCTGCTGACGCCCTTCGGGCTGCGAACGCTGGATCCGGAAGACCCCCGCTATCGCGGCGAGTGCACGGGCGACGAACGCTCCCGCCTGTCGGCCCTGCACCAAGGAACCGTGTGGCCATGGCTGATGGGAGCCTTCGCCGACGCGCACTTCCGGGTCTTCGGCAACAACGAGCAGTCGCGCCGGACGATGCGGGCGCTGCTCGCTCCCCTGCGCGCGCACGTGCGAGAGGCGGGCCTCGGGCACGTCGCCGAAATGTTCGACGGCGATCCACCGCACACCCCGCGGGGCTGTTTCGCCTCGGCCTGGAGCGAAGGCGAGATCGCGCGGGTCCTGTACACGCACATGCGGGGAGGGGAATGAGGAACGAGCGAGCTTTCTGAGCCGTCCATGAAGGTCCTCATGTTCGGCTGGGAGTTCCCCCCGTACGTGTCGGGCGGTCTCGGCGTGGCCTGCGAGGGGCTGGTGCGGGGCCTTCTGGAGCTGTCGACCGAGATTTCCCTGGTGCTCCCCCGCCGCGTCCCGAGCTTCTCTCCACGCCTGCGGATCCTCACGGCCGGCCGTTCCGGCGAGAGCCGGGACCGGGCCCCGCGAGCCCGGCGGCCGAGACTCCGGATCCGTCGCGTCCGGACGCTGCTCAAGCCCTATCTCACCGAGGAGGTCTACGAGGAGGAGCTCTTCGCGATCTCCCGCGGCGCGGCGCGCCGGCCCGGGCTCTACGGCCCGAACCTTCACGCGGAGGTGTTGCGCTACGCCGAGGAGGCCGCGCGCATCGCCGCCCGCGAGCCCTTCGACGTCATCCACGCGCACGATTGGCTGACGTTCATGGCCGGGATGCGGGCGAAGAGGGCGAGCGGCAAGCCCCTGGTCCTCCACGTGCACGCCACCGAATACGACCGCTCCGGCCACGTCGACGGCGGCTTCGTCGCCGGTGTCGAGCGGGCCGGACTGGCGGCGGCCGACCGGGTCGTCGCCGTGTCCGCGTACACGGCCGAGGTCCTGGCCGCCCGGTACGGCGTCCCCGGCGAAAAGCTTCGCGTCGTCCACAACGCGATCGACGTCCGCGCGCACCGCCCCCGGTGGACCGTCGGCGCGGACGATCCCCTGGTCCTCTTCGCGGGCCGGGTCACGTGGCAGAAGGGCCCCGACTACTTCGTCGACGCCGCCGCCCGCGTCGCCGCGGAGATGTCCTCCGTCAAGTTCGCGGTGGCGGGCGCCGGTGACCGGCTGCGGCCCATGATGCAGCGCGTGGCCGACGCCGGCCTCGAGGACCGGTTCCTCTTCACGGGCTTCCTCCCTCCCGAGGACCTCGACCGTCTTTATGCGCGGGCCGACGTGTACGTGATGCCGTCGGTGTCGGAGCCCTTCGGCCTCACCGCGCTCGAGGCGCTCCAGCACGGCACGCCGGCCATCGTCTCGCGCTCGGCCGGAGTCTCCGAGGTCGTCCGCCACGTCCTGCGCGTCCGCTTCGGCGACGTCGAGGACCTCGCCTCCAAGATCCTCTCGGTCCTCCTGTTTCCGCCGCTCTCCCAGGCGCTCTCGGCGCGCGGCCGGGCCGAGGTCGAGCGTCTGTCGTGGCGCGAGGCGGCCTGGCGCTGCCGGACGATCTACCGCGAGGTGGTGGCAGAATGAGGCCGCACCGATGATTCCGGTCTGTCTCTACTTCCAGGTTCACCAGCCGCACCGCCTTCGCCGGTACACGTACTTCGACGTCGGCCGCGAGCACCGCTACTTCGACGACGACGCCAACCGCGCGATCCTGTCACGGGTCTCACGAGCGGTCGTACCGGCCCGCCACCGCGATGCTCGAGCGGCTCCTCGCGCGTCATGCCCGCTTTTCGGTGGCGTTCTCGCTTTCCGGGACGCTCCTCGAGCAGCTCTCGGCCTGGGCGCCGGACGTCCTCGCCGCCTTCCGGCGGCTGGCGTCGGACGAGCGCGTCGAGATCCTCGCGGAGACGTCGCACCATTCCCTCGCCTGGCTCGCGTCGCTCGAAGAATTCGACGCGCAGATCGCCCTTCACCGGGCCACGGTCGCAGAGATCTTCGGCCGCGAGCCGCGGGTTTTCCGCAACACGGAGCTCATTTACTCCGACGCCCTCGCGGCGCACCTGGAGAAGCGCGGATACCGGGGCGTGCTCGCCGACGGCGTCGAGCCCCTGACCGGGCCGCGCTCGGCCCGCGGCGTCTTCCGGGCCGCGACGCCCGGCGGCCTGCCGCTTCTCCTTCGGGATTACCGCCTGTCCGACGACATCGCCTTCCGCTTCTCGAACCGGTCCTGGAGCGAGTGGCCGCTGACGCCCGAGAAGTACGACCGCTGGATCTCCCGGCTCGACGGCGAACTCCTCTCGCTCTTCATGGACTTCGAGACCTTCGGCGAGCACCAGGGCCGGGGGACCGGCATCTTCGAGTTCTTCGAGACCTGGGTCGGGCGGCACCTCGAGCACCCCGGGGACGGTTTCCTGACGCCTTCCCGGGCGATCGCGGAGCGGCCGCACGGCGACCGGCTCTCCTGTCCCCGCACGCTGTCCTGGGCGGACGAGGCGCGGGACGTGTCCGCCTGGCAGGGCAACGACCTCCAGCGCGACGCCCTGAAGCGGCTCTTCGCGCTCGAGTCCCGGGTCCGGGCGGCCGGCTCGCCGGACCTTTTCTCGGACTTCCGGAGGCTGACGACCTCGGATCATTTCTACTACATGGCGACGAAGGCCGCGGAGGACGGAGAGGTGCACGCCTATTTCTCGCCCCACGAATCGCCGTACGAGGCGTACATTGCCTTCATGCACGTGCTGTCGGACCTCGAGCGGCGCCTCCCCCGCCCGGCCCGACGGCCCTCCGCAGCGGCCGCGCCCGGCCGCGCCCCCGCCCGACTTTGAAAAAAGCGGCGCCGGTCTTCCTCCTCGTCTGCGACGGCTGGGGTCACGCTCCGCCTTCGAAGGGCAACGCCATTACCCTGGCGCGCACGCCGATCTACGACCGGTGGCTCGCCGAGTACCCCTGGACTCTCCTCGAGGCCTCTGGCGAGGCGGTGGGGCTTCCCGCCGGCGTGATGGGCAACTCGGAGGTGGGCCACCTGACGCTCGGCGCGGGTCGCATGGTGCCGCAGGACCTCCTGCGGATCGACCTCGCGCTGCGCGACGGCTCGTTCGAGGAGAATCCCGCGCTGCTCGGGGCCTGCGCGGCCGCGCGGCGCCGCGGCGCGACGCTCCACGTGATGGGCCTTCTCTCCGACGGCGGGGTCCACTCCCACGAGCGCCATCTCGAAGGGCTGCTGCGGCTCGCGGCGCGGGAGGGGGTGCCCCGCGTGCGCATCCATGCCTTCACGGACGGACGCGACACGCCCCCGAAATCCGCCGAGCGTTACCTCGCCCGGCTCGAGGCCATGCTCGATCCGTCGACCATGAAGATCGCGACCGTCTCCGGCCGCTACTACGCCATGGACCGCGACAAGCGATGGGACCGGGTCGCCCGCGCGTACGCAGCCCTCGTCTTTTCGTCCGGCCTCCGGGCGGGCAGCGCCGCCGAAGCGGTCGCCGAGGCCTACGCCCGGGGCGAATCCGACGAGTTCATTCAGCCGACCGTCCTCGTCGAGGACGGTGAGCCCGTCGGCCCGATCCACGACGGCGACGCCGTCGTCTTCTTCAACTTCCGCGCGGACCGCGCCCGGCAGATCACGCGGGCGTTGACGGAGCCCGGGTTCGCGGATTTCCCTCGGCCGAAGCCGCCCCGGATTCACTTCGTGGGCTTCACCGAATACAAGAAAGAGTTCGGCCTTCCGGCGGCCTTCCCGCCCCAGGACCTCGTCCACATTCTCGCGGACGTGTGGGCCGCGGCCGGCGTCGAGAACCTGCGCCTCGCCGAGACCGAGAAGTACGCGCACGTGACCTACTTCTTCAACGGCGGCGTCGAGAAGGCCTATCCCGGCGAAGAGCGCATCCTCGTCCCCTCCTGGAAGGGAGCGACCTACGACCTTCACCCTCAGATGAGCGCGGCGGAGATCACCGAGGAAGCCGTCCGCGCCCTGGCGGCGCGCCGGCACGATGCGTACGTCGTCAATTTCGCCAACGCCGACATGGTCGGCCATACCGGCAAGCTCCCCGAAACGATCGCGGCGGTCGAGACGCTCGACCGATGCCTCGGCATCCTCGAGGCGGCCTGCCGCGACGCGGGCGTGGTGCTGGCGATGACGGCCGACCACGGCAACGCCGAGCAGATGCTCGACCCGGTGACCGGAGAGCCGCACACGGCGCACACGACCAACCCGGTCCCGTTCGTCGTCTGCGCCCCGGGACCGGCCCTCGCGTCGGGGGGAACGCTGGCGGACGTCGCGCCCACTCTGCTCGGGCTCCAGGGCCTGGTCGCGCCGCCGGAGATGAAGGGGCACGACCTCCTCCACTCGACCTAGCTGTGGATTCTCAACACGTTGTTCATGGCCACGATCGGGCTGGGCGGCCTTTCCCCCTCTCCCGGCGGGAGCCGTCCACCAGAGGCAGGCCCGCCGCCGTAGGCAACGCCGGCGTACGCCGGCGGTATCGGGTCGGGGTGAGGGGCACTCCCCGCTCGATCGGCCCACAACGATTCTCATCTGGCCAAGTGGTCCCAACCCCCTCACCCTGCCCTCTCCCCCTTTCGGGGGGGAGAGGGTTCTCTTACTTGACGCCCACCGGTGAACAATGTCCTGAGAAACGACAACTAGCCGCTCTCGGCCTAGCCCGTGGCCTTGCGCTCCTTCGCCGTCGGAAACAGCCGCTTCGCCTCGACGCGGAGGCGCGCCGCGGAGATCGCATCGCCGAGAATCTCGTACGTCTGGCTGGCCGCGAAGTAGGCCTCGGGAGTGCCGAGCTGCCGGACGAGCTCGGTCAAGGCCAGGCGCGCTTCCGTCTCGCGACCCTCGCTCGCGTAGAGCATCGCGAGCGCGGCTCGCGGTGCGGGGTTGCCCGGGAAGAGTCGGATCTCCTCGCGAAAGGCAGCCTCCGCGTCGGGCGCGCGCCCGAGGCGGGCGAGGCAGTCCCCGCGGAGGAACTGCAGATTCTGGAGCGTGACGCCGGTCTCCCCCGCGCGGCCCCGCGCCGCCTCGTCGAGCTCCGCGAGGGCGCCGCGATAGTCCCGCCGGTCGTGCAGGACGCGGCCCAGGATCATCCGCGGGACCCGGCGCGTCGGATAACGGGCGATCGCGGCCCGGGCCTCGCGCTCGGCGGTCGCCAGATCCCCTTCGGCGAGCGCGATCCGGGCGAGGTTCTCGTGCCCGCTCGCCGTCCCCGCCTCGCCGAGAAGCTCGGCGTGCCGGCGCGCCTGAGCGAAGTCCCCCGTGATCGTGAAGTAGTCGGCGAGCGCCATGAGGACCTGGGGATTTCCGGGAGACAGCTTCGCCGCCGTCTGCAGGGCCTCGAGCGCCTCCTTTTCGCGGCCCAGCTTCATGAGGGCGTCGGAGTACATCTGCCAGACGTCCGTCATTCCGGGCTCGGTCTGGAGGAGCTTCGAGAGGACCCTCGCGGCCTCCTCGTAGCGCCCGGCCTGCAGGGCGCCGAACCCGGCCTTGAGCTGCTCGACGGCGCCGATGCGGTCGCGCGGCGCGGGCAAGTCCTTCTTCGCGAAGTCGGCGGTCGAGGCGCTGATGTAGCCGAGCGCGGCGAGCTTCTTGACCTGCTCCGGGTCCGAACCTCCGGGCGGCTGGAGCGGACGGGGAATCCGCGCGAGCTCCGCACGCATGGAGCGGAAGGCCGGCGGCAGGCCCGCGGACACGTCGTTCTTCTCGCCGGGATCGGCGACGAGGTCGTAGAGCTCGGGACGGGGAGACTCGATGTACTGGTGAGCCGAATCGACGAGCGACGCCAGGTCGCTCCAGCCCAGGTGCAGCCGCGGATAGAGCGTCTCCCCGTAAATGCGCCGCTCAGGGGCGCCCGCCGCCGGCGACGGCGTCAGCAGCGGCCGCCCGGCGAGACCCGGCGGGACCGGCAGGCCCGCGACGGCCGCGACGGTCGGGAAGACGTCCGTCAGGGCGACCGGCCCCTTCACGGCCTCGCCCGCACGGTGCGAGCGCGGCAGCTTGATCATCAGGGGAACGTGAATCGCTTCGCGGTAGAGGAGAACGCCGTGCTCGTCCTCGCCGTGGTCGTTGAGCCCCTCTCCGTGGTCCGACAGGAAGACGACGAGGGCCCGGTCGTAGACGTCCTGGTCCTTGAGGTACTTCAGGAACGAGCCGACGATCTCGTCGGCCCGCGCGATCTCGCCGTCGTAGGGCAGCTTGTACCGGCTGGCGTAGGGCTCCGGCGGCTCGTACGGCGAATGAGGCTCGAAGAGATGAAGGAACGCGAAGAACGGGGCGTCGGCGCGCGGGCCGATCCAGTCCTCCAGCAGCGCGGCCGTCTCGCCCCCGTTGCGCTGGACCCGGGACAGCGTCTGGCTCGTCTTCGTCGGCTCGACGTTGTCCTCGTAGAAGTCGAAGCCCCGCGAGACTCCGGTCGCGTGGGATAGCACGATCGAGGACACCGCGCCGCCGGTGGCGTAGCCCTTCGCCTTCAGGTATCCGGCGAGCGTCGGCGGTCCCGCCGACAGCGCATAGCCGAGGTTGTCGCGCACGCCGTTCTGCGGCGGCAGCAGGCCGGTGAAGATCGTCGTGTGGGAAGGCAGCGTCAGCGGAACGTGGGAGTACGCGTTCTCGAAGAGGACGGCGTCGCGGCGGAAGGCGTCGAGGTTCGGCGTCTCGACCGACCGGTAGCCGTACGCCGGCAAGTGATCGGCCCGCAGCGTGTCGACCGAGATGATCACGACCGGGGCCCCGCGGAATACGGCCCTGTCCTCCCGTCGGCAGCCGGCGAGCCCGCCCGCGACCGCCAACGCCGCGGCGAGGGCGACGGCCGCCCCCCGATGTTTCGACTCTGCTAGCATCCGCGCCATGCCGACTCCGCGTGAAATCTATCTCCGACGGCTCGAGACCGTGCGGGAGCGCCTCCGGTCGGTCGCCGCCGACGCCCTCTTCGCGACACCGTCTTCCAACCTCTTCTACCTGACCGGCATCGACTTTCACCGCAGCGAACGCCTGACCGCCCTGTTTCTCTTCCGGGACCGCGATCCCGTCGTCGTCTGCCCCGCCTTCGAGGCCGCGCGGCTGAAGGGCATGTCGGCCGTCGGCGAGGTCGTGACCTGGGAAGAGACCGGCGACGCCTGGTCGACCGCCGCGAAGCTCTTCCCGGCCTCGGCCGGCACGCTCGCCGTGGAGCCCTCCACCGCCTACGACGACGTCGAGCGGCTGCTCTCGGCGCGGCCCGGCTGGCAGCCCGTCTCCGCTGCGGGGCTCTTCGGCGCCCTCCGGATGATCAAGACCCCGGACGAGATCCAGCTGATGCGGAAAGCGATCGAGGTGGCCCTTCCCCGCTTCCGCCGGGCTTTCGAGTCGCTCCGGCCCGGCGCGACGGAGGCCGAGATCTCCCACGCCTTCGGCGGCGAAAACGTCGTCCAGTTCGGGCCGTCCTCGGCCTTTCCGCACGGCGCCTCGGGACCCACTCCGCTCTCGAAGAACCAGGCGGTCCTGATCGACGCCTGGGACAAGCCCGACGGCTACTACTACGACATCACGCGATCGACCTTCTTCGGAAGTCCCTCCGACGAGTACCGCAAGGTCTGGTCGATCGTCCTCGAGGCCCAGGGCGCGGCGATCGAAAAGGCGGCGCCGGGAGTGCCCTGCTTCGAGGTCGATGCGGCGGCCCGGCGGGTGATCGAGAAGGCCGGGTACGGCGACTACTTCACGCACCGCCTCGGCCACGGTCTCGGAATCGACGTCCACGAGCCGCCCTACATGGTGGGCCACGACCGCACGGTCCTCGAGCCCGGCATGACGTTCACCTCCGAGCCCGGCATCTATCTGCCCGGAAAGTTCGGCGTTCGCATCGAGGACGACATCGTCTGTACGGCGCGCGGTGCGGAGTCGCTGTCGCCCCGCGTCGAGCGGCTGGACCCGCTGCCGGCCTGAGCGGATGCGCCCGCGCGACGGCGGCACGGCTTCGTCCCGCGAATCGCCGGTTTCGTCCCCGAGCCGATCCCCTCGCCAGCGGAAGGCGATACCGTCTTCATGGAGACGTTATGACCTTCCGATTTGGAAACTTCACGCTCGATACGGACTGCCGGGCGCTGACCCGGGATGGACGCAACGTCGCGATCTCGCCCAAGGCCTTCAAGCTCCTCCAGGTGCTCCTCGAAGGACGGCCGAGGGCGATCCCCAAGGCCGAGCTGCACCAGCGGCTCTGGCCGGACACGATCGTGTCGGAGGTCAACCTCCCGACGCTGATCGCCGAGATCCGGCAGGCGATCGGCGACGGGGCCCGCGCGCCGGAATTCATCCGCACCGTCTACGGCTACGGCTACGCGTTCTCCGGTGCCGCCACGACGGTCAAGGGCGAGGGCTCCCGGTCCTCCAACGGAGACCAGATCTTCAGGCTCCTCTGGGGACAGCGCGAGGTTGCGCTCGGCGACGGGGAGAACATCCTCGGCCGCGGCAACGACTCGCTCGTCTGGATCGACTCGAAGAGCGTTTCGCGGCGCCACGCGCGCGTGCTGATCGACATGGGCCTGGCGACCCTCGAAGACCTCGGCTCGAAGAACGGCACGTTCGTCAACGGGATCAAGCTCTCGCAGCCGATCGCGCTGCGGGACGGCGACGAGCTCCGGATCGGCAGCGTCCCGATGGTCATGAAGATCATCTCCAAGCCCCACACGAGCGAGACCGCGACGGGCTACTGACCCGCCGGGCCTCGGCGGCATGAGCGCCCGCGGACGGGCGCGCGCATTCGCCGTTCTCGTCTTCCCGTTCTTCCTCGTCGCGGGCGCGCTGCCGGCCCAGGAGACCACCCTCCCCGACGCCGAGGAGGCCGCCGACTTCGCACGGCGCTCCGCGTCGGCGGCGCTCCACGGGCCGCCGAAGATCTTCTTCGAGTCCCTCGACGCGGACTCCGTCCTGCGCCGGATCCTCGGGGCACCTGTCTGGGGCGGGCTGACGGACCGGCAGAAGGCGCTCCTCGCCGCGACGGCCCGGGATCACTTCGCCCGCGCCCTCGCCGCCCCGTCCAACACGACTTCCGAAGTCGCCTGGGCCGCTCTCCCCGGCGTGCCGGGACCGCCCGTCCTCGTGGACCTGGGCCTGCGCTACGGGGGAAGCGTGCTCAAGACGCGATGGGAGGTTCGGCGCGGCCCGCGGGGCTGGAAGGTCGAGGACGTCGTCCTCGTCGACCCGGGCCTCTCGCTCGCCGGGGAGCTCGGGCGGCTCCTCGGACCCGAGCCGCTGAGGCGCCGCGAGGGCGCCGCGGAGGCCCGGTCGAGGGCCTGGCCGCGCCTGGCGGGGCTCGTCGCCATCGTGGCCGTCCTCCTCGTCTTCGGCCGGAAACTCCCGGCCGAGCGCCGCCGCCTTCTGTGGCTCGCGGCGGCCGTGCCGGCCGTTCTCTTCGCCGTCGACGGCATTCTTGCCATCCGGCGCACTCTCTCGGAGCCATTCGCGCTCGCGGAAGCTTCCCCCAGCCCTGGCGCCCGTTCGAGGAAGCGGCCCGTCAGGCGCAGCGCGAGGGCGACGCCGCCGCCACACAGGCGGCCTGGACGAAAGCCCTCGAGGCGGGCGCCCCGCGGGCGCCGATCGAGTACCAGAAAGGGCTCGCCGCGCGGTCGGCCGGCGAGCCCGAGGCCGCCCGCGCCGACTTCGAGCGCGCCCTGGCCGACAATCCCCCCGCGCCCGGGGCCGCCAAGGAGCTCGCGGTCATGGCCCTCGCCGAGGGCCGCAACGCCGAGGCGCGCACGCTCCTGACGCGGTACCTCCGGGAGGCGGGCCCGGATCCGGACACGCTCTCGACGCTCGCCGTCGTCGAGTCGAACCTCGGCGATACGCCGGCCGCGGTGCGCGCCATCCGCGAGGCCCGGTCGCTCCTGCCCGAGGGCTGGAAGCGCGCGGAGCTCGAAGCCCAGATCTACGCGCGCGCGGGCAACGCCGCAGCGGCGATCGCGGCGCTTCGCCCGCTCGCCGCGGACGGCCATCTCGACCGGCGGGCGCTGCGAAGCGACCCCGCCTATCTCGCGATCGCGACGGACCCGGGCTGGGTCGCGTTCCTGGGCGAGGAGACGGCGGCCCCTTAGCGGCGGGGTCGGCCGGCGGCCTTACCGAATCGACTTCAGGAGGTCCTTGATGTCCCTGGCGTCGGGGCCGTCGGGGGCGAGCTCCAGCGCCTTCTGGAAATCGGCCTTGGCCTCGGCGTTCTTCTTCTGCTGGAGCTCGGCGAGCCCCCGGTAATAGTAGGCGGTCGCGTCCGGCTTGACCCCGATCGCCTTGTCGAAGGCGGCCACGGCGTCGGGCAGCTTCTTCGCGTTGTAGAGCAGGATCCCGGCATTCAGATACAGGGCCGGGTCGAGGATCCTCTCCCGAGGCAATTTGTCGAGGGCCGCGAGCCCGGCCTCGGCGTTGCCTTTTTCGATCTCGACCTCGGCGATGATCTGCCACGGCTGGGTGTCGGCCGGCGCTTTTTCCGAGGCCATCCGCGCGTACCGGAGGGCCTCGTCCTTGTTGCCCTCGGCGAGGTACGCAACCGCGACGCGCTCGATGAGCGCCGTGTTGTCGGGGAGCTCGACGAGCGCCTTGACGTAGTTCTCGCGCGCGACGGGCCAGTTCTGGGCGCTCATGGCCGCGTTCCCGGCCTGGATCGACTGCGCGGTGTCCTTCGAGATCTTCTGGCCCCCGACGAGGATCTCCTGCGTCGGGGCCGGGGCCGCGACCGCCTGGGGCGCCGGCTCGAGGGCGACTTCGACCGTGTCGTTGCGGTTGGTCTCCTGAAGCGTGATCTGGATCTGCTTCTTCTTGTACCCGGGCGCCTCGAAATCGAGGTCCCAGGGTCCGCCCGCGAGCCCGAAGATCGCCCACTTGCCCTTCGCGTCCGTCTTCTGGTCGGGCCCGCCGTGCCCGCTCTTGCCCCAGCGCAGCCTCACGACGCAGCCGTCGACCGGTTCGCCCTTGTCGTTCTTGACCTGGCCGTCGACGCGCGCCCTGCCGCGCCACTCCTGGGCGGCGAGCGGCGGAGCGAGAATCAGAGCGAGCGCGGTCACCAGAAACATCGAGCGATGACGCATGCGGAGGTCCTCCTGCGGAGAGAAAGTATATGGAGGAACGCAGAGCGGAGCCGCGGACCGCCGTCCGCCGTCAGCGTCTGCCGCCCGACGATGCCTTCGCGGCGCCGTCCCCCGCCGATCCGCCGTAGAAGTCGATGAGCGCGTCGACGAGCGCCTCGGCCACCTTTTCGCGGTAGGCCCGGGTGCGCAACAGCTTGCGATCGTCGGGATTGTTGAGATTGCAGATCTCGACGAGGATTCGGGCCGGGATGCGGTTGTACCGAAGGATCGCCGGCACCCACTCGCGCCCCCCGCGGATGACGTTGCGCCGCACGGGCTGGAAGGCGTGGAGCGGCAGGCCCGCCTCGCGGAAAGCGGCCACGACGCGGTCGGCGAGGTCCTGCGAGACGCCTTCGGCCGCGACCCTCTCGCGGCGCGAAAACGACACCTTCGGGGACTCGCGGACCTCGCGCCGCGACGTGTACGGCTCACCCGTCTTCTGGAAGGAGCCGTCGAGGAACTTCTCGCCGGGAACGTAGATCATCGTGCCGCGCACGGCGGGGTGGAGCGAGTCCGCGTGAAGCGACAGGAAGACCGTGCGGTCCTCCTGGCCTCCGTTCTTCTCGACGTTGCGGAAGACCGAGTTGGCGAGGTACCACCGGAAGTTCACTCCGGCGACCGAGTCCTCGATCGGATACGGCGGCGTCGTCAGCACGCGCGCGCTGCGGAACTCGGCCACCCCGTCCGACCGGGCGGCGGCGCAGGGGGCGTCGCGCCCGACGGTGGGCACGACGCGGGCCTTCGTTCGGTCGCGGACCCGCCGTTCGACCCGGCACGCAATGTCGTAGACGTAGGCCGCCTCCTGCATCCCGTCGACGATGGCGCCGGTGTCGCGGCCCCCGTGGCCCGCGTCGAGGACGACCGTCACGCCCGAGAGATCGGCCGTCCGAACGGTGTTGGCGAACTGGGCGGCCTCGAGCCGGGCTTTCTCTTCCTCGATCCGCGCCGGATCGTTCGGCGGCCGGAACTCCGGCGCGAGGTCGGCGATCGGAATCTTGATCGCGAACCCGACGGGGATCGAGCGCACGTCGTCGATCCCGCTGCGGGCTGCGATCTCGGCCGCTTTCGCGTTGACGTCCTCGGCGTGGACGCGGCCCGTAAACCGCACGACGACCGCCGAGTACAGGGCTTCGCCCTTCTGCAGGCGGTACAGGGCGTAACGGCCCGCGGCGTCGGAGGCGAACTCGAGCGGTGGAGGCGTCTCGGCGGCCGGCGCGGCGGCGTCGACCGCCTCCCGGAAGGCGTGGGTCAGGAGCCTGCCGGGGACCACCACGACCTGGCCGTCCCGGGTTTCGAGCGACGCGATCGCGCCCTCCTTCCGAAGGAGGCGGTAGTTCGTGCCGTCCCCCGTGAACCACTCGGCGATCCGCCAGAGGCTCTCGGGCGATCCCGTCAGGCCCGTCACGCGATGCTCCCAGCCCGACGTCGTTGCCCGGTCCTCGGGATACAGCGCTTCGATCGCGATCTTCCGGAAGCTTTGCGAGAGCAGGCGGTACGGGACGCGGACGTAGCGGTCGGTGCGGAGACGCCGGAGCCCGCCGTTGCCCTGGAGGATCTCCTTCTTGGTCTTCGGGTCCTCGGTCAGGCGCTTGACGAAGGCGTCGACGCCCTCGCCGGGAAGCGGCCGGGCCGCGAGCGAGATTTCGTCGCCCGAAGCGATCGTGACGCGGATCTCGGGCGACACGACGACGGTCTTCTCCCGCGCCGACACCGGAGTCGCGACGACGACGGCTCCGAGGAGCGCCGCCGCGAGACGCGTCCTAGCCCGAGGCGGGGGCAAGCGCATCCGGAAAGCCGGCGCCCGCCTCGAACGCCCGCGCCGCGGCGAACATCGTCTCTTCTCCGAAGCGCGGCCCGAGAACCTGGACTCCGAGCGGGAGGCCTCCTCGCGTCAGGCCGGACGGAATCGAGATCGCCGGCAGGCCCGCGAGCGACGCCGGGACGGTGAAGACGTCCGAGAGGTACATCGTCAGCGGGTCGTCCGTCTTCTCGCCGATCTTGAAGGCCGGCCCCGGGATCGAGGGGCAGACGATGACGTCGACGGCGGCGAAGGCGCGGGTGAAGTCGTCCGAGAGGAGCTGGCGCGCCCGCGTCGCGAGCCCGTAGTACGCCTCGTAGTAGCCGGAGGCGAGCGCGAAGGTCCCGAGCAGGATCCGGCGCTTGACTTCGGCCCCGAAGCCCGACGTGCGACTCGTGACGTAGACCGACAGCAGATCGGTGTCGGAGGGCCGCGGCCCGTAGCGGACGCCGTCGAAGCGCGCCAGGTTGGAGGACGCTTCGGCGCTGGCGATGACGTAGTAGATCGCGATCGCAGCCGGGGCCCGCGGCACCGAGACGGGCAGGACCTCGGCGCCGGCCTCGCGGAAGATCCGGCGCGCCTCCTCCAGGTTCGCCGCGACTTCCGGGTCGAGACCTCCGTCCTCGGCCTCCTCGAGGAAGCCGACCCGCAGGCCCTCGACGCCCCGTCCGAGCGCGGCCTCGGGCGACCCGACCGGCACGTCCGCCGTGGTCGAGTCGAGCGGGTCCGCTCCCGCGACGACCCCGTACAGGCGCGCGGCGTCGGCGACGCTCCGCGTCAGCGGACCGATCTGGTCGAGGGACGAGGCGAACGCCACGAGGCCGTACCGCGACACGCGGCCGTAGGTCGGCTTGAACCCGACGACGCCGCAGCACGCCGCGGGCTGCCGGATCGACCCCCCGGTGTCGGAACCGAAGCCGGCCGGAACGAAACGCGCCGCGACGGCCGCCGCGCTGCCCCCGGACGACCCGCCCGGGATTCGGGTGGTGTCCCAGGGGTTGCGGGTCACGTGAAACGAGCTGTTCTCCGTCGAGGAGCCCATGGCGAACTCGTCCATGTTGGCGCGGCCGATGAATACGGCGCCCGCCTGGCGCAGGCGCGCCGCGACCGTCGAGTCGCACGGCGGCCGGAACCCGTCCAGGATCCGCGAAGCGCAGGTCGTGCGCCGGCCGGCGACCCAGATGTTGTCCTTCATCGCGAGCGGCACCCCCGCGAGCGAGAGCGACTCCCCGGCGGAGACCCGGCGGTCGACCGCCTCGGCCTCCTGCAGGGCCAGGTCCCCGGTCACCTCCAGGAAGGCGCGGAGGCGGGCGTCCCCCTCCCGGATCGACTCGAGCGACTCGCGGACGACCTCCACGGCCGACCGGCGCCGCGCGCCCACGTCGACCGCGGTTTCGATGACGCCGGCCATGCTCAGCTTCCCGAGCCGACGACGCGGGGCACGACCCCGTAGCCGTGGACCTGCCGGGGAGCGTTGGCAGCGAGAGCCTCGGCGCCGTGGCCGTCCCGCGGCGCGTCGTCGCGGACGGGAGTGGCGGGGGCGCCGGCCGGGACCGCGAAGGCCTCCTCCGGAATCTGCCGAAGCTGTTCGATGTGCCCGATGACACGCGAGATCTGGCCCGTCCAGAGGGGCAGGTCCGACTCGGGCAGGCGCAGGCGCGCGAGCTCGGCCACTTTGCGCACGACCTCGGGAGTGACAACCGCGGAGGAGGATGACATCCTGAAAATTGTACCAGCCCGTATGTCCGAGCACCCCCGGCACCGCCGCTCCCCCGGCCTCGCGCGCCTGCTCCGGCGCCGCGAGGTGCGGGCCTTCGCACGCGTCGCGCGGCGGCAGGGCGCCGACGCGTGGCTCGTCGGCGGCGCGGTGCGCGATGCGTGGCTCGGACTTCCGGTCCCGGAGGTCGACGCCGCGATCGCGCGCGACGCCGAAGCCGCAGCCCGCGCCCTCGAGGCGGAAGGCGCCGGCCGCGCTGTCTTTCTGTCCCGGGATCGACCCGGGCCCCGCGTCTATCGCGTGGCGGGCCGCCGGCCCCTCGACATCGCGGAGGTCGAGGGAGCTTCGATCGAAGCGGACCTCGCGCGGCGCGACTTCACCGTCAACGCCCTCGCCCTCCCGGTCGACGGGGGACCGGGCGACGTCCTCGACCCGTTCGGAGGGCTCGGCGACCTTGCGAAGAAGCGTCTGCGTCCAGTGCGCCGGGAGAACATCCTCGACGATCCGCTCCGGGCTCTGCGCGCGGCCCGTTTTCTCGCGACCCACGGCCTCGACCCCGACCGCGCGACACTCGCCGCCGCCCGGGCCGCCGCGTCGGGCCTCGAGCGCGTCGCCGCCGAACGGATCGCGGGCGAGCTCGCGCGGATCCTCGGCAGCCCGCGCGCGGCCCCGGCCCTGGGCTGGGCGGCGAAAGCCGGTCTCCTGACGGCGACCCTCGGACTTCCCCTGTCCCCCGGGCGCGCCCGGGCCCTCGCCCGCGCCCTCGCCGCGCTCGACGACGCCGGGACGCGCCGCCTTCCCGAGCCTCGCCGGCGGCGCCTGCGACTGGCCGCCCTGGCTCTCGCGCTCGGCCTTTCGGGGCGCGGAGCCTTCGGCTGGCTTTCCCGGCGAAGGCTGCCGCGGCGGGAGGCGGACGACGCGGCGCGCATGACGTCACTGGTCGAAGGGGCGGCGTCGATCCGGCCGGGCGACCGAAAGGGGGCCTGGCGCTGGGTGCTCGAGGCGGGGCCGCTCGCCCACGACGCCGCGCGCCTGCTGTCGCGCCGGGGCGAGACCCGGCTCGC
The DNA here is from genome assembly GCA_963810205.1 of uncultured Acidobacteriota bacterium. Taxonomy (GTDB): domain Bacteria; phylum Acidobacteriota; class Thermoanaerobaculia; order UBA5066; family Gp7-AA6; genus DAHUXD01. Next base: position 17,804 of record CAWEMP010000004.1, on the reverse strand, counting down.
CGCGCGGCTCGCCCGCCTCGCGCGTCGCAAGCCCCGCCGCCTCGACGTCGGCGGCGACGACGTGCTGCGGTGGCTCGGGATCCCCGCGGGCCCGGCGGTCGGCGCCCTGCTCCGGGAGCTCGCCGTGGCGGCCGCGTGCGGCCAGGTGCAGACGCGGCGTGAGGCCCGGGACTGGCTGTCCGTACAGGTTCGGGAAGGCCTCGCACCGGCTATAATCTCGGAACATTGACCCTCGCTGAATTGCTCAAGTTCATGGCCAAGAAGGAGGCTTCCGACCTCCACTTGAAGCCAATGCGGCCCCCCTTGCTCCGGATCAAGGGACGACTGATCCCCTTGAATGCAGACGCCTTGCAGCCCAAGGACCTCGAGGAGATGCTGCTGGGCATCCTGACCCCCGCCCAGAAGGAGCGCCTGGAACGCACTCAGTCGGTCGACGTCGGCTACGGCCTGACCGGGGTCGCCCGCTTCCGGTGCAACATCTTCGTCCAGCGAGGCTCGTTCGCGGCCGTCTTCCGGCGGATCCCCTTCAAGCTGCCCTCGATCGCGGAGCTGAACCTTCCCGAGGTCCTCGAGAGCTTCGTCCACCTGCCCAAGGGGCTCGTGCTCGTCACCGGGCCGACGGGGTCGGGCAAGTCCACGACGCTCGCCGGCATCATGCGCTCGATCATCGAGAAGCGGCCGGTCCACATCGTCACGATCGAGGACCCGATCGAGTTCCTGTTCGCCGACGGCAAGGCCGCTGTCTCCCAGCGCGAGGTCTCCACCGACTCGCCCAGCTTCAACGAGGCCCTGAAGAACATGTTCCGGCAGGACCCGGACGTGATCATGGTCGGCGAGATGCGCGACTGGAATACGATGCAGACGGCGATCACGGCGGCCGAGACCGGCCACCTCGTGTTCTCGACCCTCCACACCAACAGCGCGGCGCAGTCGATCGACCGCATCATCGACTCCTGCCCCCAGGAACAGCAGGCCCAGGTCCGTTCCCAGCTCTCGATCGTCCTGCGCGCGATCGTCTCCATGAACCTCATCGAGACCTCGGACGGCTCCGGCCGCTGCGCCGTGGTCGAGGTCATGATCAACTCGCCCAAGATCGAAAAGCACATCCTGAACGGCGAGGTCAAGGAGATCCACGAGGAGATCGAGAACTCCGTCAACTACTACAAGATGCAGTCGATGAACCAGTGCCTGATCGCGCTGCTCGTCAACAAGCGGATCACGTATGCGAAGGCCATGGAGCTCTCGACCGACCCCGAAGACCTTTCCCTCAAGCTCCGCAAGCTCTTCCCCCAGATCGAGGAAAACCAGCGAGGTGGCCTGATGGCGTCCGACAACGACTTTTCCCAGATCACCCAGTTGATCGAGATCAAGCGTCTCTACGAGGAGCAGGAGGAGAAGTGGAAGCTCCGGCTCACCGAGAAGGACGAGGAGCTCAACAAGTACATGGTCGAGCTGCGCGACCAGCGCCGCGTCATCGAGGGGCGCGACTCCGTCCTGAACGACGCCGAGACCGAGAACACCCGGTTGAAGTCCGACGCCGAGCGCATCTCCCGCGAGTTCCAGCAGAAGATCGCGCAGCTGAACGAACGCATCAAGGAGCTCAACCAGCGCCTCGTCCTCGCCGAAGGCGGCCCGAAGGCCGCGGCGGGCCAGGGCGGCTTCTTCAAGAAGTAGCCGGGCCGCCCCTTCCCGCAAAGCGCGAGGCGGCCAGGGCGCCCAGGAAGCCCGCCAGGGCGTCCACGAGGGCGTCTCCCGCCTCCATCGACCGCCCCGGGATGAACGCCTGGTGGATCTCGTCGAGCGTTCCCCAGGCGGCGAGCACGCCCCCGACTGCGAGCGCCCGGCGCCAGGCGAACCGCCCCGCCGGTACCCGCCAGACGATGGCGAAATACAGCAGGAAGCCCTCGACGCCGTAGAGGAACCCGTGCACGAGTTTGTCGAAGTTCGGGATCCATGAGACGACAGGCACCTCGGGCGGGGACGGCCAGGAGGTCAGGGCGAGGAGGAAGACTCCCCAGACGATCGCCGCGGTGCGGGCCCGCTGGACCGTCATCAGCCAAAGGAAAAGGGCGCCGCGCAGGCGCGACGCCCTCGAAGCGGAAGGTCCTCGAATCGCTAGGCCCCGCGCTTGGACGGACCCGTCCGCGACGGGCCTTTCTTCGGCGCGGGCTTGGCGGCCGGCTTGACCCGCTCGGCCTTGGGCGCCGCCGCCTTGCGGGGCGGCTTCTGGCCCTGGGCCTCCTCCCCGCCCTCGCCTTCGGTCTTCTGCTTGCGGACCGTCTCGACGCGCCCGCCGGCGGCCCGGCGCGCCCGGTCCGAAAGGGACTCCTTCTTCGGGCCCCGCTCCTTCGGCTCGAACTTGAAGTCGACGAACTCGAGAATGGCGGCCTCGGCGGCGTCGCCCTTGCGCGACCCGAGCCTGAGGATGCGCGTGTAGCCGCCCGGGCGATCGACGAAGCGCGGTGCGATCGCCTCGAAGAGCTTCTTGACCGTCGTGCGGTCCGGAATCCAGCGGGCGACGTGGCGGCGCGCCGCCACCCCGTCGTTCTTGGCCCGGGTCACGAGGCGCTCGGCGATCGGCCGGAGCTCCTTGGCCTTGGTCAGCGTGGTCTCGATCCGCTCGTGCGTCACGAGGGACGCGAGCTGATTCGAGAACATCGCCAGCCGGTGGGGCGTCGTGCGGCGGAGCTTGCGCCCCGCGCGGTTGTGCTGCATGTCTATTGTCCTATCACAAAAGTCCGGATATCAATCTCGAGGCCGAAATGCCGCTCAGGTTCTCTCGTACCCGAGTCCCGACGCGGATGAGTCGACCTGGAGCGCCTCATGATCCCGGCCACCAAACACTACTCGCTCTTGGCTTCGACCGGCTCGAGTTCCATCCCGAGGGACAGGCCCATGGGCCGGAGGATGTCTTTGATTTCGTTCAGGGACTTGCGCCCGAAGTTCTTGGTCTCGAGCATGTCCTTCTCGGTCCGCTGGACGAGGTCGCGGATCGTCCGGATGCCCGCGTTCTTGAGGCAGTTTGCGCTCCGGACCGAAAGCTCCAGCTCGTCGACCGACTTGTTGAGGTACTCGGCCAGGTTCTCCGGCAGCTCGCCCTCGCCGGCGCCCTCGAGCGCCGTCTCGTGGTCGGCGTTGACGAAGATCGTCAGGTGGTCGCGGAGCAGCGTCGACGCCAGGCCGACCGCGTCCGTCGGGGAGATCGTGCCGTTGGTCCAGACCTCGAGGACGAGGCGGTCGTAGTCGGTGGCCTGCCCGATGCGGGCCGCCTCGACGTGATAGTTCACGCGGCGGACCGGCGAGTGGACCGAGTCGATCGGGATGTAGCCGATGCCCATGTCGTCGTCGAAGTTCTTGTCGGCCGACACGTAGCCGCGGCCCGTCGAGACCCGGAGCTCCGCCCGCAGGCGGCCGTTCTCCGACAGCGTCGCGATCGGCGCATCCGGCTCGAGGATCTCGATCGCCGAATCGCCCTGGAGGTCGGCGGCCGTGACCTTGCCCTTGCGCTCGACGTCGATCGTGAGGATCTTCTCCTCGGTGGTGTGCATCTTGATGGGGATCTGCTTGAGATTCAGGATGATGTCGGTGACATCCTCGACGACCCCCGGCAGCGACGAGAACTCGTGCAGCACGCCCTCGATCTTGACGGCCGTGATCGCCGCCCCCTCGATCGAGGACAGCAGCACGCGGCGCAGGGCGTTGCCGATCGTCGTTCCGAAGCCCCGCTCGAACGGCTGGGCGTAGAACTTTCCGTAGGTCGACGTCAGCGTCTCGGTGTCGATCTCGAGCCGCTTGGGCTTCTGAAAACCTTTCCAAAGCGTCATGGAACTCTCCTCTGAGGAACTTACTTCGAGTACAGCTCGACGATCAGCTGCTCCTGAATCGGCAGCTTGATGTCTTCGCGCTTCGGCAACTCCACGACCCGTCCGGAGAACGCCTCCGGCGTCAGGTCGAGCCACGACGGGACGCCGCGGGCGCGGGCGGTCTCGACCGAGGACTTGATCTGCTCGTTGGCGCGGCTCCTCTCCTTGATGGCGATGACCTGACCCTTGCCCACGCGGAAGGACGGGATCGAGACCTTCCGTCCGTCGACCGTGACGTGCCCGTGGCGGACGAGCTGCCGCGCCTGGGCGCGCGAGGCCGCGAAGCCCAGCGCGAACGTCACGTTGTCCAGACGGCGCTCGAGCTCCTCGAGCAGGTTGGCGCCGGTGATTCCCTTGCGCCGCTCGGCGCGCACGAACGCCAGGCGGAACTGGCTCTCGAGGAGACCGTAGATCCGCTTGACCTTCTGCTTTTCCCGGAGCTGGATGCCGTAGCCCAGGAGCTTCGAACGCCTCCGGCCGTGCTGGCCGGGGGGATAGTTGCGCCGCTCGATGGCGCACTTGTCCTTGAAACAGCGGTCCCCCTTGAGGAACAGCTTCATGCCTTCTCGCCGGCACAGCCGGCAGACCGACTCGCTATAACGGGCCAAACCCTTTACCTCCTCGACCCCATTCCTCGCTTTACGTCCTTCTTCCCGACCGGGACCGAAGCGTCGGTTTACGGACGAGCCGTCGGCGAAGGGCCGGCGGCTATGTCAACAAACCCCTATTCCCTACGCGCTAGACCCGCCGCCGCTTGCGCGGCCGGCAGCCGTTGTGGGGAATCGGGGTCGTGTCCTTGATGGACTTGATGTCGATGCCGTTGGCCTGGAGCGCCCGGATGGCCGACTCGCGGCCGGCGCCCGGCCCCGTCACGCGGACGTCGACCGAGCGCACGCCGTGCTCCTTGGCGTGCTCGGCACAGTTGGCCGCCGCGAGCTGGGCGGCGAACGGCGTGCCCTTGCGCGAGCCCTTGAACCCGATCCGCCCGGCCGACGACCAGCCGAGCACGTTTCCCTCGGCGTCCGCGATCGAGACGATCGTGTTGTTGAACGACGCGTTGACCGTCGCCATCCCGTGCGGGATGTTCTTCTTTTCCTTCTTCCCGGTGCGGGCGCGCTTGCCCTTGGCGGGCTTGGCGCCCTTCTCGGGGACGGCGGATGCGGGTGTCGGTTCAGCCATGTCTTCCTCTTACTTCCTACTTCTTCGTCGCCTTCTTCTTGCCGGCGATCGTCTGCTTGCGCGGTCCCTTCCGGGTCCGGGCGTTCGTGTGGGTCCGCTGCCCGCGGACGGGGAGGTTGCGCCGGTGGCGCGTGCCCCGGTAGCAGCCGATGTCCATCAGGCGCTTGATGTCGACCGAGATGTCCCGGCGCAGGTCGCCCTCCACCTTGACGTCGTCGGTGATGACCTTGCGGATCCGGACGACCTCTTCCTCCGACAGGTCCTTGACCCGTGTGTCGGGCCGCACGTCGGCCTTCTCGAGGATGAAGTTCGCCTTCGGCCGGCCGATGCCGTAGATGTAGGTCAGCCCGATCTCGACCCGCTTGTTGAGCGGAAGATCGACTCCAGCAATGCGTGCCATGTCCTACCCCTGCCTCTGCTTGTGCTTGGGCGTCGTGCAGATGACCCGGACGACTCCCTTGCGATGCACGATCTTGCACTTGGCGCAAATTTTCTTGACCGACGCTCGTACTTTCACGATGACTCCCTGCTCACTTGTACCGATAGATGATCCGGCCCCGCGTCAGGTCGTAGGGCGAAAGCTCCACGAGCACCTTGTCTCCCGGGAGGATGCGGATGAAGTTCTTCCGCATCTTGCCCGAGATGTGCGCCAGGACCTGGTGTTTGTTCTCCAGCTCCACCCGAAACATCGCGTTCGGCAGCGGCTCGACGACCGTCGCCATGACCTCGATCGCGTCTTCTTTGGCCATCGTCCTTACGCCGAAACCGCCGCCGTCCGCAACGCGGACAGGGCGCCCGTTCCCAGAATCACCGCTCCCCGGGGGTCGAGGGCGATCGTGTACTCGAAGTGCGCCGACGTCGACTTGTCGCGCGTGCGCACCGTCCACCCGTCGGAGTCGACGGCCACCTCGGCCCGGCCGAGGTTGAACATGGGCTCGATCGCCAGCACCATCCCGGCCTTCAGCACGCTGCCCCGCCCCGCCGGACCGTAGTTGGGGATCTGGGGCTCCTCGTGGAGCGCGGTCCCGACCCCGTGGCCCACGAAGTCGCGCACGACGCCGTAGCCGTGGACCAGGGCGACCGCCTCGACGGCGGCCCCGATGTCCGAGACCCGGCCGCCCGGGCGGGCCGCGGCGATGCCGGCCTGCAGCGCCTCTTTCGTGACCTCGAGCAGCTTCGCCGTCTCCTTCCGGATGCGGCCGACCGGCAGGGTCCGCGCCGCGTCGCCGTAGTAGCCGCCGAAGACCGCGCCGCAGTCGATCCCGACGACGTCGCCTTCCGCCAGGACCCGCTTTCCGGGGATGCCGTGCACGACCTCGTCGTTGATCGAAGTGCAGAGGGTCTTGGGATAACCCCGGTAGCCGACGAAGGCGGGACGGCCGCCGCGCCGGCGGATCTCCGCCTCCGCGATCGCGTCGAGCTCGTCGGTCGTGACACCCGGGGCCACGGCCTCCTCGACGACGTCGAGCGTCTCGAGGACGATGCGCGAGGCCTCCTCGAGCTTGACGAGCTCCTCGTGGCTCCGGATCGTGATCACGCCGATCTCCCCGAACCCGAACCGGCCTGCCGCACCGGCGAGAGAGCTTCGTCGATCCGGTGGGCGATCTCGGACACCGGTCCCGACCCCGTCGACCGAGACGAGGAGGTCGCGGTCGCGGTAGAAGCCGACGAGGGGCTCGGTCTTCTCGCGGTAGACCCGCAGGCGCTCCCGGATCGTCTCCGGGCGGTCGTCGGCGCGGCCCTCGGCCTTCGCGCGGGCGAGCATGCGCTCGGTCAGCTGCGCCTCGGGCACGCTGAAGTTGAGGGCCGCCGAGAGGCCTTCCCCCGTCTTCGCGAGCATCGACTCGAAGGCCCTGGCCTGTTCGAGCGTGCGCGGGAAGCCGTCCAGGATGAAACCGCCGAGGGCGTCGCGCTCCCCGATCCGCTCGGCGATCAGGGCCAGGATGAGGTCGTCCGAGACGAGTTCGCCCTTTTCCATGACGGCCTGCGCCTGGAGACCGAGGGAGGTCTTCTGGCGGACGGCCTCGCGGAGGATCTCGCCGGTCGAAATGGCGGGGACGCCCAGCCGCTCCGCGAGGAGCTTGGCCTGGGTGCCCTTGCCGCTGCCCGGGGGTCCGAGGAAAACGATGCGCATCAGCCTCGCCGTCCCCGGATCCGGCTCTTCTTGAGGAAGCCCGTGTAATGGTGCTCGACGAGCTTGGACTCGACCTGCTGCACCGTGTCCATGGCGACGCCCACCACGATCAAGAGCGACGTGCCGCCGAAGTAGAAGTTGAACCCGAAGCCCTGCGTCAGGAACTTCGGCAAGACGCCGTCGAGCCAGGGCCCGATGCCCGGGACGCCCTGGATCTTGAGGCCGTTGTTGAGGATGTCCGGCAGCAGGGCCACGAACGCGAGGTACGCGGCGCCTACGACCGTGATGCGCGAGAGCACCGCGTCGATGTAGTCCGCGGTCTTCTTGCCCGGGCGGATGCCGGGGATGAAGCCGCCGTACTTGCGCATGTTGTCGGCCGTGTCGGTCGGGTTGAAGACGATCGACGTGTAGAAGTAGCAGAAGAACAGGATACCCGCGGCGTAGAGCAAGAGGTAGAGGGGATGCCCCATCGAGAGCGACTCGGCAATGCGCTTCATCCAGTCCGCGCCCGAGATCTGGGCGAGGTACGCCGGCAGCTGCAGGATCGAGATCGCGAAGATGATCGGGATGACGCCGCCCGTGTTGACCCGCAGCGGCAGGTAGGTGTTCTGGCCGCCGTAGACCCGGCGCCCGACGACGCGCTTGGCGTACTGGACGGGGATCCGGCGCTGCGCCCGCTCGACGAACACGACGAGTGCCGACGATCGCGACCATGAAGACGAGGACGACGAGGAGGACCAGGACGCTGATCGTCTGGTTGCGGATCTGCTGGAAGAGCCCGAAGATGGCCCGCGGCAGGTTCGCCACGATGCCGGCGAAGATGATGAGCGAGATGCCGTTGCCGATCCCCCGCTCGGTGATCTGTTCGCCGAGCCACATGATGAAGATCGTGCCGGTCGTCAGCGTCAGGACGGTCATGAGGCGGAAGCCCCAGCCGGAATGCGGCACGAGCGGGGCCCCGCCCGGCGCCGACTGCTTCTCGAGCCACAGGGCGATGCCGGCCGCCTGGATGAACGACAGCGCCACCGTGCCGTAGCGGGTGTACTGCGTGATCTTCTTGCGGCCCATCTCGCCCTCCTTCGAGAGCTTCTCGAGGTAGGGCCAGACGACCGTCAGCAGCTGCAGGATGATGGAGCTCGAGATGTACGGCATGATGCCGAGCGCGAAGACGGAGAGCCTCCGCAGCGCGCCGCCCGAGAACATGTCGAGGAAGCCGAACATCGACCCGGCCGACGCCTTGAAGAAGGCGTTGATCGCCTCGGGATCGACGCCCGGCGTGGGGATGTGCGCCCCCAGCCGATAGACGGCGAGCACGAGGAACGTGAACAGGATCCGCTTGCGCAGGTCCGGCACGCTGAAGATGTTGGCGAAGCTCTGGAGAGCGCTCAACGGGACAGCACCTCGCAGCGGCCGCCGGCGGCCTCGATCGAAGCCCTGGCGGACGCCGAGAATTTGTGGGCGGAGACGGTCAGGGCCTTCTTGATCTCCCCGTCACCGAGGATCTTGATGAGCCGATTCTTCCGGGTCAGGCGCGAAGCGGCGAGCATCTCGGGGTTCACGGCCGCTCCGGCGTCGAAGCGATCGAGGTCCGAGATGTTCACGATGTCGTACTCGACGCGGAAGATGTTCGTGAAGCCGCGCTTGGGGAGCCGCCGGTGGAGCGGCATCTGGCCGCCCTCGAAGCCCCGCTGGTGCCGGTAGCCGGTCCTCGACTTCTGGCCCTTGCTTCCGCGGCCGGCGGTCTTGCCGTGCCCGGACCCGGGGCCGCGGCCGACCCGTTTGCGGTAGTGGGTCGAGCCCGGAGCCGGACCGAGGCTGTGCACGCCGAGCGCCGGCGGACGCGAGGGGGCCGGGGCCGCCTTCTTCGCGACCTTCGGGGGACGGGCGGCCGCCGGGGGGGCCGGCTTGCCCGCGGGCTTCGCGGCCGCCGCCTTCGCGTGGGCCTTCGGCGCCGCCTTCGCGGGCTTCTTCGCGGCCGGAGCCGCCTTCGTCGTCTTCTTCTTCTCGACCATGAGTTAGCCCTTCGCCACTTCGACGAGGTGGCGGACCTTGCGGATCATTCCGCGCACCGCCGGCGAGTCCTCGCGAACCACCTTCTGTCCCATGCGGCTGAACCCGAGGCCGACCAACGTCGCCTTCTGGTCCTTCGGCGTGCAGATCCCGCTCTTGACCTGCGTGATCGTCAGCCGTCCGCCGTCCTTCCTGCCCCGCTTCTCGGAGGCCTTCGCCGCCTCGGTCACGCCTTCTCCTCCACCGCGACCTCGGGCGCCGCCGCCGCGCGGCCGCGCCGGCGCGCGAACTCGTCCTCGTTGCGCAGCCGCAGGAGCCCGTCGAACGTGGCCTTGATCACGTTGTGCGGGTTGGTCGTCCGGAGCGACTTCGTCAGGATGTCCTGGATGCCGACCGACTCGAGCACCGCCCGGACCGGCCCGCCCGCGATGACGCCCGTGCCGGCCGCGGCCGGCTTCAGGAGGACGCGTCCCGCGCCGTACGCGCCGATGATGGCGTGCGGGATGGTCGTGCCCTTGAGCGACACCTTCTGCATGTTCTTCTTGGCCATCTCGATGCCCTTCTTGATGGCCATCGGGACTTCCTTCGCCTTGCCCGAGCCGTAGCCCACCCGACCCTGCCCGTCGCCCACGACGACGAGCGCGGAGAACGAGAAGTTCTTGCCGCCCTTGACGACCTTGGTGACGCGGTTGATGTGGACGACGCGGTCGATCAATTCGCGACCCTGCGCGTCGCGCTCTTTTTCGCGCTCGCGCGGCGCCCGCGGGCCCCGGTTGCTGCTCATCGTTCCGTTCTCCTCGTGATCCCGACCATCCTAGAACTCCAGGCCGCCCGAACGGGCGCCCTCGGCCAGCGCCTTGACGCGGCCGTGATACCGATACCCGCCCCGGTCGAAGACGACCTTGGTGACGCCGGCCTTCTTCGCGCGCTCGGCCACGAGCGTTCCCACCCGGGTCGCCGCCTCGCGCGAGCCGCCCTTGGGACCGTCCTTGCGCAGGCCCGCGTCGAGCGACGACGCATGGGCGAGGGTCGAGCCCTGCCCGTCGTCGATGACCTGGGCGTAGATGTGCCGGCCGCTCTTGAAGACCGCCAGGCGCGGACGCTCCGCGGCCCCGCTGACCCTGGCGCGGACCCGGAGGCGAACCCGCGACCGGGCTTCCGTTCGTGCTTGCGACGTGTTCATGATTACTTCCCGCCCGCCTTGCCGACCTTGCGCTTGATCACTTCGTTGGCGTACTTGATTCCCTTGGCCTTGTACGGATCGGGCACGCGGAGCTTCCGGATCTCCGCCGCCGTCTGCCCGACGCGCTGCTTGTCGGCGCCCGTCACCGTCATCTTCCCGGCCTTGGCGTCGATCGCGATCGCGATTCCCTCGGGAATCGGGAAGTCGACGGGGTGCGAGTACCCGAGGGAGAAGACGACCGACTTGCCCTTGACCTCGGCCTTGTAGCCCACGCCCGAGATCTCGAGCTCGCGGGTGAAGCCTTTCGTGACGCCCTCGACATTGTTGGCCACGAGGCTGCGGAGCAGCCCGTGGACCGCGCGCGCCTTCGGCTCGTCGGAGCCGCGGGCGATCCGGACCTGACCATCGGCGACGGCCACGGTCAGGCCGGCCGGGATAGCGCTCGAAAGCTCACCCTTGGGCCCCTTGACTCGGACCGTTCCACCGTCCGCCTTGACCTCGACCCCCTTGGGGATCGAAACCGGCATTTTCCCTATACGCGACACAGGTTTGCTCCTCTTCGCCTCACCAGACGTTGCAGAGAACTTCGCCGCCCAGGCGCGACTCCCGCGCCGTCCGGTCGGTCACGATGCCCTTCGAGGTCGACACGATCGACACGCCGAGGCCGCCCAGGACCTTGGGGATGGCTTCGGCCTTCGCGTAGACGCGGCGGCCGGGCCGGGAGACGCGCTCGATCCCCGAGACGATCGGCTCGCCCTCGTGGTCGTACTTGAGCCCGACGCGCAGGACCGGCCGCCCGGCCTCCTGGACCTTCCGGAAGGAGGCCACGAAGCCTTCCTCCTCGAGGACCTTCAGGACGGCCTCCTTGACCCGCGAAGCGGGCACGTCCACGCGCTCGTGCCCGGCGCGCATTCCGTTCTTCAAGCGGGTCAGGAGATCGCTCAGGGGGTCGCTGGTTTTCATCGCGTCACCACGAAGCCTTCAGAACGCCCGGGATGTACCCCTGGTTGGCGTTCTGACGGAAGCAGATTCGGCAGAGGCCGAACTTGCGGAATACCGCGCGCGGCCGGCCGCACACGCGGCACCGCCGGATCGTCCGGGTCATGAACTTCGGCTTCCTCGCCGCCTTGATTCGCATTGCACGTGTGGCCATCGTCTGTTTCCTGTCTGTCCTACTTGGCGAAGGGCATGCCGAGCTCGGCGAGCAGCGCCTTCGCCCGGTCGTCCCGCCCCGCCGTCGTCACGATCGTCACGTTCAGTCCCTTGGACTTGTCCGTCTTCGCGTAGTCGATTTCCGGGAAGATGAAATGGTCGCGGACGCCGAGCGTGTAGTTGCCCCGCCCGTCGAACGCCTTGCCCGAGACGCCGCGAAAGTCGCGGACGCGCGGCAGGGCAATGTTGATCAACCGGTCGAGGAACTCCCACATCCGGTCGCCGCGCAGGGTCACCCGCGCGCCGATCGGCATCCCCGTCCGGAGCTTGTAGGTCGCGATCGACTTCTTGGCCTTCGTCACGTTGGCGCGCTGGCCGGCAATCGACGACAGCTCCTCCGCGGCGCCCTCGAGCATCTTGGGGTTGGCGACCGCCTCTCCCAGGCCCATGTTGAGGACGATCTTCTCGAGCCGCGGAATCGCCATCACGTTGTCGATCCCGAACTCCTTCTGGAGCGCGGGGGCGACTTCCTTGGCGTACCGTTCCTTGAGTCTCGCTGCCATGGCGTTCCTTTACGCGAGCACCGCGCCGCTCTTCTTGGCGACGCGCTCGGGTTTGCCCTCCGCGTCGCGGCGGCGGCCGATCCGCGTTCCGACGTTGCGGTCCGGGTCGACGAGCATCACGTTGGAGATGTGGATCGTGGCTTCCTTCTCCGAGATGCCGCCGGCGATGTTCTTGCCCGGATTCGGGCGCGTGTGCCGCTTGATCATGTTGACGCGCTCGACGATGAGGCGGCCCTTCTCGGGCATCACCCGCAGGATCCGGCCCTGCCGGCCGCGGTCGCGTCCCGCGATCACGACGACCATGTCGTTCTTCTTCAACTTGGGCTTGGGCATCACAGCACTTCCGGTGCGAGGGAAATGATCTTCATGAACTTCTTCTCGCGCAGCTCGCGCGCGACCGGCCCGAACACGCGCGTCCCGATCGGCTCCCCCTCGTTGGAGATCAGGACCGCGGCGTTGTCGTCGAACCGGATGTACGACCCGTCCTTGCGCCGGTGGTTGCGCCGGGTCCGGACGATGACGGCCCGGACGACGCGCTTCCCGTGCTTCTCGACGAAGGGCGAGTCGGGAGCGGCCTCCTTGACCGAGGCCGTGATGATGTCGCCGAGGCCCGCGTACTGGCCGGCCGAGCCGCCGCGCATGCGGATGCAGGCGATCTTGCGCGCCCCGGAATTGTCGGCCACCTCGAGGATGGTCCCCATCTGAATCATCGGCTTCTCCCTACGCCTGCGCCTTCACGAGGATTTCCTGCAGACGCCACCGCTTCAGCCTCGAGAGCGGGCGGGTCTCTTCGATCCGGACGCGGTCGCCGACGTGCGCGGCGTTCGCTTCGTCGTGCGCGTGGAAACGGCTCGTCCGCTTGATCGTGCGGGTGTACTCGGCGTGCTGCACCCGGCGCTCCACCTCGACGACGATCGTCTTCTGCATCTTGTCGGAGACGACGCGCCCGACCTTCGTCGCCCGTCCCTTCGGCTTGACCGTTTCGTTCACTGACCTGCCTCCGCCTTTCGGGCCCGCTGGTACGTCTTGATGCGCGCGATGTCGCGCCGGATCGTCTTCAGGCGGCTCGGGTTCTCGAGCTGCCCGGTCGCTTTCTGCAGCCGGAGCTTCCAGGACGCCGCCTTGAGCTCCTTTTCCTTCTCGGCGAGGTCCGCCTCGCTCTGCAGCGACAACGTCTCGCGTTCCTTCTTCTTCATCGGATCTCCATTTCGGAGGCGCGGGTCACCAGGCGCGTCTTCAAGCCCAGCTTGTCGGCCGCGAGCTTGAGGGCCTCCGTGCCGGTGGCGAGGTCGACGCCTTCCATCTCGTAGAGGATCCGGCCGGGCTTGACCACCGCGACCCATCCCTCCGGCGCGCCCTTGCCCTTGCCCATGCGCGTTTCGGCGGGCTTCTTGGTGTACGGCTTGTCCGGGAAGATCCGGATCCAGATCTTGCCGCCGCGCTTGACGGCGCGGGTCATGGCGACGCGGCCGGCCTCGATCTGCCGGGCGGTGATCCAGCCGGGCTCGAGGACCTGGAGGCCCATGTCGCCGAACGCCAGCTCGCCGCCGCGGAAGGCCTTGCCCCGCATGCGCCCGCGCTGCTGTTTCCTGTACTTGACCTTGGAAGGCATCAACATGACGGAACTCGCTTACGCCGCGCTCTTGCGGCGGTTCTTGGCCTTGTGCTGCTCGCCCCGGTAGATCCACACCTTGACGCCGATCTTTCCGTACGTCGTGTTCGCCTCGGCGAACCCGTAATCGATGTCGGCCTTCAGCGTGTGGAGCGGGAGCCGCCCCTCCTGATACCACTCGGACCGCGCGATCTCGGCGCCGTTCAGGCGCCCGGCGCACCGGATCTTGATCCCCTGGGCCCCGAACCGGAATGCCGACTCGATGCCCTTTTTCATCGCGCGCCGGAACGCCACGCGCCGCTCGAGCTGGAGGGCGATCGACTCGGAGACCAGCTGGGCGTCGGTCTCGGGGCGCTGGATCTCGATGATGTTGATGTGGACCTCGGTCCCGGTCCGCTTCTGGAGCTCGTCCCGGAGACGGTCCACCTCGGCGCCGCGCTTGCCGATGATGATGCCCGGCCGCGACGTCTGGATGTTGACCTTGAGCTTCCCGGAGAAGCGCTCGATGTCGACCTCGGAGACCCCGGCATGCGACAGGCGGCCCTTGAGCTCCTTGCGGAGTTTCAGGTCGTCGTGAAGGAACTTGAGGTAGTCCTTCTCCGAGAACCAGCGCGAGTGCCAGGTCCGGTTGAAACCGAGCCGGAATCCGTAGGGATGGACTTTCTGCCCCATGGTGCTCCTTAAGCCTCGTCCGAGAGTTCGATCGTCAGGTGGCTCTTTCGGTGCAGGACGCGGAACGCGCGCCCCATCGGCGCCGGACGCACCCGCTTCTCCTGCGGTCCCTTGTCGACGGTGATCTTGCGGACCACGAGCTGGTCCACGTCGAGCTGGGCTTCCTTCTGCTCCGCGTTGGCGACGGCCGAGCGGAGCGTCTTGAGAATGTCGCGGGCCGCGACCTTCCGCGCGTGGCGCAGGATGGCGACGGCGTCGTTGACCTTCTTGCCGCGCACGAGGTCCGCCACCAGGCGCACCTTCTGCGCGGAACCCTTCATGTACCGGAGCCTGGCCGTGGCCTTCATGGCTTCCCTCAGGCCTTCGGCGCCGCCGCGGCCGGGGCCGCGCCCGGAGCCGAGACCGGCTTGCCGGCGCCGGCGGCCGCGACGGCCGCTCCGGCCTCCGCCGCCTTCTTGCCGCCGTGGCCCTTGAAGATCCGCGTCGGAGCGAACTCGCCGAGCTTGTGGCCGACCATGTTCTCCGCGACGTAGACCGGGATGAACTTGCGCCCGTTGTGCACGGCGATCGTGTGCCCGACCATGTCGGGAATGACCGTCGAGCGGCGGGACCAGGTCTTCACGACCTTCTTGTCGCGGGTCGCGTTCAGGGCCGCCACCTTCTTGAGCAGGTGGTCGTCCACGAACGGGCCCTTCTTGATTGAGCGTGCCATCGGTTAAACCTTCGACTTGCGCCGGCGGACGATGAATCCGTCGGTGCGCTTGTTGTTGCGAGTCTTCATGCCCTTCGTCTTCCAGCCCCACGGCGAGGTCGGGTGGCGTCCACCGGAGGTCTTGCCCTCGCCCCCGCCCATCGGGTGGTCGACGGGGTTCATGGCGACGCCGCGGTTGTGCGGACGCCAGCCCAGCCAGCGGTTGCGGCCGGCCTTGCCGATCGACACGTTCTCGTGCTCGAGGTTGCCGACCTGCCCGATCGTCGCGTAGTTCTCGCTGTGGACCTCGCGCACTTCGCCGGAGGGCAGGCGCACCTGCGCGTAGGTGCCCTCCTTGGCCATGAGCTGCGCGGCGGCCCCGGCGGAGCGGACGAGCTGGCCGCCCTTGCCGCGGGTCAGCTCGATGTTGTGGATCGTCGTCCCGAGCGGGATCGCCTTGAGCGGCAGGGCGTTGCCCGGCAGGATGTCGGCCGAGGGGCCCGAGACCACGGTGGCGCCGATCGCCAGGCCGTTGGGCGCGAGGATGTAGCGCTTCTCGCCGTCGGCGTAATGGAGCAGCGCGATCCGCGCCGAGCGGTTCGGGTCGTACTCGATCGTCGCGACCTTCGCCGGGATGTCCTGCTTGTCCCGCCGGAAGTCGATCATCCGGTACAGGCGCTTGTGGCCGCCGCCCATGAACCGGGACGTCGTCCGGCCCTGGTTGTTGCGGCCGCCGGTCGCGCGCAGGCCGACCGTCAGGCGCTTCTCCGGACGGACCGGAGAAATCTCCTGGAAGTCGAGCTTGGTCTGGAACCGGACTCCGGGGGAGGTCGGTTTGAACTTTTTGACTGCCATTACACGCCCTCGAAGAACTCGATCTTCTGATCCGGCGCGAGCCGGACGTAGGCCTTTTTCCAGGCCTTTCGCTGGCCGACGAACCGGCCCATGCGCTTCCACTTTCCCTCACGGTTGGCGACCCGGACGTCGAGCACCTTGACGCCGAAGAGCTTCTCGATCGCGCGCCGAACCTCGATCTTGTTGGCCGTCTTGTCGACCTCGAAACAGATCGTGTTCGACGCCTCCTTCATCAACGCCGCCTTCTCCGTGATCAGGGGCTTCCGGATGATCCGCTGGGCATCCATCACTCGCCTCCCAGGTTCTTGACGACGCGCGAGAACGCCTGCCTCGACAGCACGAGCGTCCCGTGGGCGAGCACGTCGTACGTATTGACCGCGAGCGGATCGACGAGCTTCCAGGCCTTCACGTTGCGCGAGGCGCGGATGAAGTTCTCGTTGCCACGGGCGTCTACGAAGAGTGTCTTGCCTTCGATGCCGAGCGCGCCGACCGCCGTGACGAGGTCCCTGGTCTTGGTGCTCGCCACGTCGAGCTTGTCGACGACGACGATGCGCGCCTCCGCGGCGCGCCGCGAGAGCACCGCCCTCAAGGCGTTCTTCTTCTCGCCGACCGAGACTCCCTGCGCGTACGAGCGCGGCACGGGCCCGTGCACCGTTCCACCGTGGCGGTGGATCGGCGGGCGGCCGCCGCCCTGCCGGGCCCGGCCGGTCCCCTTCTGCTTGAAGGGCTTCTTGCCGGAGCCCGAGACCTCGGAGCGGACCTTCGTCTTGTGCGTGCCGGCGCGCTGGCCCGCGAGGTAGGCCTTGACGACCTCCCACACGAGATGCCGGCGGTACGGGTACGCGAAGACGTCCTCGGGCAGGGCGACCTCGCCGACCTGCTCGTTCTTCCAGTTCAAAACGGGGATCTTGGCCATGCTCTTACGCCTTCCTCCGGCCGAAGCTCGAGCGCACGATCTTGATGATCGAGTTCCGGGCCCCCGGGACGGCGCCGGAGATGTAGAGGAGGTTCTTCTCGGCGTCGACGCGCACGACCACCAGGTTCTTGGACGTCGACTGGCGTCCGCCGAGCCGGCCCGAGGAGCGCGTGCCGGGAAAGACGCGCGACGGGAAGGCCGACGGGCCGATCGAGCCCGGCGCCCGGTGGAACATCGAGCCGTGGGTGGCCGCGCCGCCGCGGAAGCCGTGGCGCGCGACGACGCCCATGAACCCCTTGCCCTTGGACGTGCCGATGACGTCGACGTGGTCCTGCTCCGCGAACGAGTCGCAGAGGACCTTGTCGCCGGGCTTCAGCTCGTCGCCCTTGTCGGCCTTGACTTCCATCAGGGTCCGCATGGGCGCCACGCCGGCCTTCTCGAACCGGCCCTTGGACGCCTCGTTCGCCCGGCGGTCCGGACGCGGGCCGACCAGGCCGATCTGGAGCGCGTCGTAGCCGTCCTTGTCGGCGGTCTTCTTCTGGACGACGAGGCACGGCCCGGCCTGCACGACGGTGACCGGCACGACCGTGCCGTCCGCCGCGAAGAGCTGGGTCATCCCCACCTTCTTGCCGATGATTCCGTGTACGGCCATGGCTCTACTTTCCGAACGCCTTGATCTCGACGTCGACGCCGACCGGCAGCTCCAGCTTCATGAGGGCGTCCACGGTCTGCGACGTCGGCTCGAGAATGTCGAGCAGGCGCTTGTGCGTCCGCATCTCGAACTGCTCGCGCGACTTCTTGTCGACGTGCGGCGAGCGGTTCACCGTGTACCGCGAGACCGCCGTCGGCAGAGGAATCGGGCCCGCGACCTTCGCGCCGGTGCGCCTCGCGGTGTCGACGATTTCGCTCGCCGACTGGTCGAGGATCCGGTAGTCGAAGGCCTTGAGGCGGATGCGGATCTTGTCGTTCTTGGG
>CAWEMP010000003.1:0-309880 GCA_963810205.1 uncultured Acidobacteriota bacterium | reverse complement strand
CCATCTCGTCGCGCACGGGCCGAAGGGCGTAGTAGGCCGCGAGGATGCAGAAGAGGTGCGCGAACGCGAGGGCCGTCCGGATCGCCGCCGCGCGCCTGGCCCCGGCCTCGTCGCCGACACCAGGGCTTCGAGGACGGGGCTCTCCCGCGTCGGCGAAGCATCCGGCCGAGGCCCGCGCGCATGTTGTCTTCGAGGTGGCGCAGCTTGTCGGTCGCAGGGATCACGCACGTGACCGCGGGGTGGGCGAGGATCCACTTGAGGAAGAGCTCGCCCCACGAAATGCAGTCGATCTCCGCGGCCCAGGCCGGCAGCGGGCGGCTTCCCGTCCGCCGGAAGGCGTCGCCCGCGGCGAACGGCCGGTTGGCGATGACAGCCACGCCCCGGTCGGCGGCGAGCGGGAGAAGGCGCTCCTCGGCCTCGCGTTCGAGCACGGTGCAGTTGATCTGGAGAAAGTCGATCCGCTCGGTGGACAGGAGGCGGGCGATCTCGCCGTAGGCGCCCGGCGTGTAGTGGCTCACGCCGACGTAGCGGATGCGGCCTTCGGCCTTCTGCCGCCGGAGGGGGCCTCGAGCTGCGTGTCGGCGTCGAGCAGGTTGTGAACCTGGACGAGATCGAGCGTCGAGCGGTGAAGCAGCCGCCGCGACTCGTCGATCTGGGCGATGCCCTGCGGCCGGCCGCTCGTCCAGACCTTAGTGGCGATGAAGAGGTTTCCGAGCCCGGAGCCTCTCGGTGAGCCCGCCGAGCACGGCCTCCGAGCGGCCGTACATCGGGGAGGTGTCGACCAGCCGGCCGCCGAGGGCGTCGAAGCGGGCGAGGACGGCCTCGACCGCGTCGAATGCGGGGCCCGCGGAGGGCACGTCGAAGCTCTGCCAGGTGCCGAGCCCGACGACCGGCAGGAGCTCTCCGGAGGAAGGGATCGGGCGCCGGCGCGGCGAAGAAGCGGGTTCGGGCCGCCCGGATGCCACACCCGCGGCGGCGGCGGACATCATGAGAATCGCCTCCCGCCGGGAAAAGTCTCTGGCCACGGCGCGAGATTACGGCGGATCTTCGCCCGGCGGCGAAGGCTTTGCGACGAGCCGGGCGTGCGCGCGCCGGGGGGCGAACCAGCCTGCTATGAGCGGCGCGTCAGGCGCTCGACGGCGTGCCGGCGGGTGCGAGAGGCGCAGCTCCTCTCCGCCCTCGAGGAAAACTCGGAAGTCGCCGTTCTCGCAGGAGACGAGCTCGCGAACCCGGTCGACGTTGACGATCGCCGAGCGGTGATGCGCAGAACCGGGAGTCGAGGCGCCGCTCGGCGGAAGCCATCGTCTCGCGGACGAGCATCTCGCGCCGCCGCCGCGTGGAGGCAGAGGTAGTCGCCTTCGGCCTCGATCCAGTCGACCTCCGAATGGCGCAGGAGGGTGAGCCGGCCCTTCGCCCGAACGCGGAAGCAGCGGCTCGGGACCTCCGGCGGCGAGGTCGCCCCGGCCGCGGACGGGGCCTCGGCCGCCTCGACGGCTCGCCCGAGCGCGTCGGCGAAACGGGCGTCGTCGATCGGCTTGACGAGGTAGTCGAGCGCACGGACGCGGAAGGCCTCGACCGCGTGCCGGTCGTGGGCGGTGACGAAGACGACGTGCGGCCGGGCTTCGGGAGCCAGCGCGTCGACGACGCCGAATCCGTCGAGGCCCGGCATCTGGACGTCGAGGAACAGGATGTCCGGCTTCCACCGGCGCACCGCCTCGACGGCCTCCCGGCCGTCGCCGCATTCCGCCACGACGCGGACGCGATCCGATTTCGCCAGGCGCGACACGATCCGCGGCGGCCCAGGGGCTCGTCGTCGACGACGACGGCCGACAGCATCACGCCGCCTCCGGCGCGAGGCGATAGGGCAGGCGAATCGAGACCGCCAGGCCGCCGCGGGCGCTCGCATCGAGCGTCAGCTCGGCCCGCGAGCCGTAGAGCTCCTCGAGCCGCTGGCGGGTGTCGGCGAGGCCGATGCCGGTGCGCCGCTCGAGGCGCGAGCCCGCGCCGGGACCCTCGTCGTGGACGCCGAGCGTGAGCCAGTCCTCGTCGCGGGCGGCGACGATCGCGATCGCGCCCCCGTCCGAGCGCGGCAGCACCGAGTGGCGCACCGCGTTCTCGACGAGCGGCTGCAGGATCAGCGGCGGCACGAGGGCGGACTCCACCGAGGGATCGACCGCGATGTCCACCCGCAGCCTCTCGCCGAAGCGGATCTCCTCGATCTCGAGGTACTGGCAGGCGAAGTCGATCTCGTCGGACAGCGGCACTTCGGCGGTGTCGGTTCTCTCGAGCGTCGAACGAAGGAAGTCGGCGAGGCGGGAGAGCATCCGATTGGCCTCCGACGGCCGGTTCTCGGCGATGAGCGTCGAGATCGCGTTCAGGGCGTTGAAGAGGAAGTGCGGGTTGAGCTGGAGGCGCAGAGCCTCGAGCCGCGCCGCGTGGGCGCGGGCCTCCGCGCGCTGCACCCGCTCGCGCTCGGCGGCGAGGTCCCGGTAGGCCGCGATGCCGAAGTAGAGCGCGC
Source organism: uncultured Acidobacteriota bacterium (assembly GCA_963810205.1). Classification (GTDB taxonomy): domain Bacteria; phylum Acidobacteriota; class Thermoanaerobaculia; order UBA5066; family Gp7-AA6; genus DAHUXD01. The sequence goes on along the minus strand of CAWEMP010000003.1, from coordinate 307,362 downwards.
TCCAGCACAGGAGCACGAAGAAGAAATAGATCGTGTTGGAAAAGTCGGGGAAACCCGCCGTCGCCAGCCGGGTTCCGCCCGCGCGCGCCGAGGCCAGGTACGAGGCGACGACCAGGTTGTGCGGCGCCATCCAGAGGCCCGCCGCGCCGTAGGAGAGCGGGATCGCCGCCGCGACGGTCGCGGGCAGCGGCGCGCCGCGCCGGCCGAGCTCCCGGTACGCCGCGCGGAGCAGGAGACTCGCGGCGAAACCGAAGACGGTCAGGCTCGTCTTGACGACGGCGGCGTAGAGGACGGGCCAGTGCGAAACCCCGGCCGCGAACATCCCCGCGCCGAAGAGGGCCCAGCCTCCCAGCTGGAGGAGCCAGAAGAGCGAGCGCGCAGGAGCCGGAGAGGGAAGTGTCTGCACCCGGAGTCTCATACGGCCGCGCGATTCCGGAGTTCTGGAGGCGTCTTTGGGTTACCCTAGGCGGAGAAACTTCATGTCCGGGCAGCCGCCGAACGCCGAGCTCCAGGAAGCGCTCCTCGAGCTGCAGCAATACCTCTCCGACAGCGTTCCGCCCCTCGTCGTGGCGGACTCGGTCTCCGTTCTCATGAAATACCCCCCGCAGGCGGTCATCCCGACCATCCGCGCCTGGACCGCGGGCCAGTACCGGGGCGGCGCCGGCGCCGGCGTTCCGGTATCCGACTACCTCTTCCATGCCCTGAAGAAGATCCACATGTTGAGCGAGTTCAAGCTCGTCGCGCAGGAGCCGATGAACGCCTACCTCGGGCAGTTGAAACCGGTGGTCGTCGCGCTCTGCCCGGAAGAGGATCGGGAGATCCTGAGCGAGAACCTCAGCCGGCTGGGGGAGTCGACCACCACGACGGCGACCGTTTCCCCGGTCCAGCAGATCCACCGGCAGGCCGTGTCCGAGTCCGCGCCCATGGCCTCCGCGGCCGCGCGCCGGGGCGCTCCCGCGGCGGCCGGCGAGGGCGCCGCCGCGGCCGGCGAAGCGCTCCAGGGCCTCAAGCGCGTCGGTCTGCTCCTCGAACGGCTCGAAGCCCAGGGGGGATTGGCCATGGGAGGTCCGGCGGGCGCCGGTACTCCCGCGTCGCTGAACCGGCCCGCCGCGGCCGAGGCGCTGGCTTTCGCCGCTCGGAGCTCGCAGTCCCGGGAGGAGCTCGAGCAGACGCTTGCGCGGCTCAAGTCCCTCGGTCTCGAAACCGGGACGGGCGACGTCTTCCGGGCACTCGCGCAAACGGTCCCCGGCTGGGTCGTGCCCGCGGGGGATGCCGCCGCCGGAGTCCCCGGCTACGAGGCCGGGGCGATCGGCGCGATGCGCCGCATCATCACCGGGGCCGACGATCCCCTCGAGGCGTCCCGCCGCTACCACGAGCTGGTCAAGGCGGGCGTCGACCGCTTCAACGAGAGCTCGCTGCCGGCGGCCGTCCAGATGCTGGAGCTCGCCGAGCGGCTCGTGTCGGAGAAGAAGGTCGACGCGGGAAGCGCCGAGATCGCGCGACGCAAGCTCGGCGACTCGCTCGACTGGGAGAAGCTGAAGAAGTTCGCCGAGCAGACGAGCGACCAGGCGCAGCTCCGCAAGGTCCTCCAGTTCTTCACGAGCCTCCAGGTCGAAGGCCTCATGGAAACGCTGCCCGGCGAGCCCAAGCGCGACCGCCGCCGGCTGATGCTCCTGCTGCTCGAGGTCCACGGCGCTCCGGCGCGGCAGGAGGCCTTCGAGCGGCTGACGCGCTCGCTCGGCCCGCAGGTCGGCGAGGAGGAGTGGTTCTTCCGGCGCAACCTTCTCTACCTGCTCCGGCGGATCCCGCGCGGGGCCGACGCGCCGCCGATCGATGCCGAGATCGACGTGGTCCTGCAACACTGCCGGCTCGGTCTGCCGCTGCTGGTCATCAAGGAAGCCGCCGCCGCGCTGGGACAGCTCAAGGACGAGAAGACCGAGGTCGGCCTCGCCCAGATGATGAACGACATCGAGGCCATGCTCGTCAAGCCGCCCGAAAAGGCCATCTACGAGGCCAAGGACCTGCGGGCCTTGCTCGACCGGGTCGCGTCGACGCTCGCGCGGTTGCCCTCGCGGCCGGCGCGCCGCACGCTCATCGAGCACGCCGGCAGGAAGCAGGTGCAGCTCGGCGACACCATGGCGCGGCTCTCGGAGCTGTCCTCCCAGAGCCTCGCGGACGACGGCGAGACCGTGGATCAGCTGATCGAGATGATCAAGGCGAACCTGCCGTTCAAAGTTCTCGGGTTGACGCTCCGGCAGAACGACCAGAACCTGGTGCGCCTGGTCGAAGCGCTCTCGGGCACGCCGACACCGACGGTGCGGCGGGCTTTGGACGACGTCGTCGCGCGCTTCCCGGACAACGAGGCGGCCCGGGCGGCATCGCGGGCGATGGCTGCGTGGGACAAGCCGGCGGGCCCAGCGGAAGGACCGCGCGCGGCCGCGTCCGCGAGCGCCGCGCCGGCATCCGACGCGCCGGCCCCGAGCCTCCAGGGGGATCTCGAGGTCTTCGGCCTGCCGGCCCTGCTGCAGAGTCTCGCCGACTCCTCGGCCTCGGGCACGCTGACGCTGCGAGGGCCGAAGGGAGGGCCGGTGTTCTCGACACTGACGCTGCGCGACGGGAAACTCGAAGAGATCCGGCGCGGAAAGCTCTCGGGCGAAGACGCGTTCTACCAGCTCCTCGAGCGCCCGACACCCGGCCAGTTCGCCTTCGTCAAGGGCGCTCCGCCGGCGGCCGCGGGAACGAAACCCCTCGCCATCCTGCCGCTCACGCTCGAAGCCATGCGGCGCTACGACGAGCTGCAGGAGGCCTCGGCCCTGGTGCCGGACACCGTGTTTCTCGTCTCGACCGGGCAGGCGCCCACGCCGAGTCCGGGGGAGAAGGACGGAAGCCTCCTGCAGGCGCTCTGGGAGCGGGCGAGCCAGGGCGGCACCCCCGAGGACCTCGAGGACGTCGTCGCCGCCGACTCCTACCGCATCCGCCGCGTGCTCGCCCACTGGGTCGAGCAGGGCGCGTTGAAAGTCGGAGCGAGCAGGTCCTGACCCACCGCTTGCCGGCCGTGCCGGACTTCTGCCACACTGGGCCAAACGCCATGTCCGACCCCCTGGCTTCGCACGGGCGCAGCTTGCGCGACGAGCTCCTCCGCCGTCCCACGCTCCCGTTCATCGGGGTTTACGACGCCTACTCCGCGTCGCTCGCCGCCAGACAGTTCGACACGCTCTTTCTGAGTGGATTCAGCTTCTCGGCCAGCTCACTACGGCCTGCCCGACGAGGGCTTCATTGCCTGGCCCGACATGGTGGCCTGCGCCCAGCGGATCCGGGCCGTCGCGCCGGCCGCGCACCTTCTGGTGGACATGGACGACGGATACGGCGATCCCGGAGTCGCATCGCACGCGGCGGCGATGCTCGAGTCCGCAGGCGCGTCGGGAATCGTTCTCGAAGACCAGCTCCGCCCGAAGAAGTGCGGCCACCTGGATGGCAAGCAGGTCATGGATCTCGAAGGCTACGTGCAGAAGCTCGAACGGGTGCTCGCGACGAGGCGCGACCTGGTCGTGATCGCTCGCACCGACGCCGCCGATCCTGCCGAGCGGCTCCGGCGCGCCAGGGCCTTCGATCAAACGGCGGCCGACGCGATCCTGGTCGACGGGATCGCAGACATGGATTTCGTGCGCCAGTTGCGAAGCGAAGTGAAGAAACCGCTCGCCTTCAACCAGATCGCGGGCGGGAAATCCCCGGCCCGAAGCTGGGCCGAGCTGCGCGAGGCGGGTGTTTCGGTGATCATCTACAGCACGCCCTGTCTCTTCGCGGCGCACGAGGCGATCGAGCAGGAGCTGGCGACGCTGCGCAACGACGATGGGCGGCTTCGGGAGCCGGCACCGCCGCGGGTGAGCCTCGCGCTGGCCAACGCGCGGCTTCGCGAAAACCTCGACGCCCGGTCCACGGGGCGCTGCTAAGCGACCCTCCGGCGGTTTCCGTGTTCCTCGCTCCGAGCCCCGGTCCCCTGATCGAACCGCTGGCCGGCCGCCGGTGGGAGCCGGCCGAAGTCCAGCTTCAGGTTCGCAGGCGGGCCGCCGCGTTTCGGTCGCTCGGCTTCGGCCGGGGAGATCGCATGTTCCTCGGCTTCGGAAACCGGCTCGAATTTTTCGCGGACTTGCTGGCGATCTGGCACGTCGGTGGATGCGCCGTGCCGCTCGACGCGCGGCTCACCCGCTTCGAGATCGAGACGCTGGCGAAGGCGGCGAGGCCGAAGGCCTACATCGCACTCGGCGTCGCGGACTCCGCGCTCGCCGCCGGGCTTCGGGACCTCGGAGTGAGGATGATCGACTCCGAGGAGATCGGCCGGCGAGGCCAGGGCGACAGTCCAGAGCGCATCGACGCTCGCGCTGGACGACGATGCCCTCATCCTCTTCACCTCGGGCACCACGGGCAATCCGAAGGGCGTCGTGCACACCCACCGGTCGCTGCGGGCCCGGTGGGTGACGTTGCGCCAGAGCCTCGGGCTGGAGAAGTACCGCAGGACCCTCTGCCTGCTGCCCACGCATTTCGGGCACGGTCTGATCTGCAATTCGCTCTTCCCCTGGCTCTCGGGACAAGAGCTGTTCATCCTCCCGCCCTTCACTCCGGAGGCCGTGATGCAGCTCGGCGGGATCCTCGACGAGCACCGCATCACGTTCCTCTCCTCGGTGCCGTCCGTGTGGCGCCTCGCCGTCAAGCTCGCTCGCCCGCCGCAGGCGGGCACCCTCGAGCGCGTCTTCGTCGGCTCGGCACCGCTGTCCGCGCACCTCTGGCGCCAGGTCCAGCAGTGGTCGGGCACGCGCGAGGTGTGCAACGCCTACGGAATCACGGAAACGGGAAGCTGGGTGGCCGGAACCACCATTCCGGACCTCGAGCCGGAGGACGGACTGATCGGTGTGCCGTGGGGCGCCGTCATCGCCGTGACCGCGGAGGGCTCCGCCGATCGACCGCCGGGCGTGGGCGAGCTCTGCGCGACGGGCGAATCGGGTTTCATCTGGCTCAACACGCCGGCCTTGATGAGGGGCTATCTCGATCGCGACGACCTGACCGCGCAATGCGTTCGCGCCGGCTGGTTCCTCACCGGCGATCTGGGCTTCCTCGATCCGCGCGGTTACCTCTATCTGCGCGGCCGGGTGCGGGACGAGATCAACAAGGGCGGTGCCAAGGTGTACCCGGCCGACATCGAGGCCGTGGTCGAGCAATTCCCCGGGGTCGCGGACTTCTGCTGCTTTGCGATCGAAGATCCGCACTATGGCCAGAACGTGGGGCTCGCGCTCGTGCTGCCGAACGGAAACGACGATTCCATCCGGAAGCTCCACGAATGGCTGAGGGCGCACCTGGCCGAGCACCAGATGCCCATCCGCTGGCACCTGCTCGAGACGCTGCCGCGGAGCTCGCGCGGAAAGGTCAACCGGGATCAGATCGCGGAGGTCTGCCGGACCGCTCCCGCTCTGGATCTGCGCGCGATCCTGAGTCGGACGTCGTGAGTCGGGAGGAAAACCGGGACCGCCTGATCCGATTCCTGGAGACCATCCGCCGGCCCGACAGGCGGATCGATCCCATCGATCCGAAGGCGAACCTGGTGCGGACCGGTCTGATCGACTCGCTCGCCTTGCTGGAGATCGTCGCGTTTCTCGAGACGGAGTTCGGGGTCGACTTCGGGGACGCGGGCATCGACCCCAGTCGGCTCACGACGATCCCGAGCCTCCTCGATCTGATCGAGCAACGGACGCCATGACCCTGGCGGCCCGATCGCGGCGAATGCTCGACTGGCACGAGCATCCCGGACTCATTGCGTGGGCCACGACCCCTCTCGGCCGCATCGCCGTGTGGGCGGCGGCGTCGTTGCTGCTGGCTCCAAGGCTCGGGCCGCTGGCTCCGCTGGTGCTGCCGCTTCTGGCCCTGGCGATGGCCTTTCCGGCGTGGCGCATCGACCTGCTCGCGCTGGGGGCTCTCGGCGTGGCGTACCGTTTCGTGCCGAGAGGTGCGCGCGCGGGTCCCCTCTTCGTGCTGGCCGGCATGCTGCTCATGCTGGCCATGGTCGCGCTGGTCTTCCGCGCGGCGCGCGACTTCCGAAGGCTTCCCCGATGGGTGCAGCGTCATCCCTTCCTGATACTCCACGCGGCGCTCTACGGGAGCCTGGCGCTTTCTTACCTGCTCCCGGTTGCCGACGGCACATTCCTGTGCCGCTCTGGTGGGGACCTATCGAATCGTCGGGCCGTTCCTGGTCTGGCGATTGTCCTATGTGATTCTCTCGGGAAAACGGGGCTCCGCGTCGCAGAGCCGATTTCGCGATCACGTCTTCTACTGCCTGCCGATCTGGGGCGGGTCGAACACGCCGACCGGCAAAGGGTACGACTACTTCCGGCAAACGCGCGCGGACGCGCCGGAGGAAATCGCCGCGGCGCAGTTGGGCGGTCTGAAGCTCATCGGGTTGGCCTGGATCTGGAGCGGGCTCCGAACGCCTGGTGAGCGCGGTCGTTCACGGCGACGCGGCGCCACGCATGACCGCATTCCTGGAAGGATGGAATCTCGGGATACCGACGCTCGGCGGGGCCGTCGCCGCCACGGGCACCGGAGAGTGGGCTGCCGGAACGCTCTGGGCGTCTCTCGCGATCGATCTCCTCTCGAGAACGCTGCGAGTCGGCGATTGTCGGACACGTGGCCGTCGGCGTCCTGCGTCTCTTCGGGTTCCGGGTGTTTCGAAACGTCTACAAGCCTCTGCTGTCCACGACGCTCGTCGATTTCTGGAACCGCTTCAACTACTACTTCAAGGAGTTGCTGGTCGAATTCTTCTTCTTCCCGACGTTCCTGAAGGCCTTCAAGGCCCGGCCGCGTTTGCGGATCTTCGCAGCGACGATGGCCGCCGCCGGCGCGGGAAATCTCTATTACCACCTGATGCGGGATTCTCCGCTTCTGTTTCGGATGCCTTCCGCCGAGGCCGCATCGTGGATCGCCAGTCGCGCCCTCTACTCGTTTCTGCTCGGCGTCGGCATCTTCGTTTCCATGCTCCGGGAGAAGGAACGTCGCGGAAGGCCGTCTCCGCCCGATCTCCGCTGGCCGGCGCTTCGCCGGCTTCGCGCGATCGCCGGCGTCTGGCTCTTCTACAGCCTCCTCCACATCTGGGGCATGCCCCCGGCGGAGCTCGGATTCGGCCAGCGCGCAAGGTTCTTCTGCTCGCTGTTCGGATTCTGACCGACACACGTTTCCGGATCCGTCGGACTCGCGGCAGCGTCGTATTCCGTTTCAGCGCGAGCCGGCTCGGACGAGGAAAGGGGGCCGCGATCTCGCGCGCCCTTCGTCGCTCATCGGCCCGCCGCCGGTGCGTGGCTCGAGCGCGACGGGTGTTCCGGTCGTTGGATCTACCTTCGGGTCCAGAGGTTCTCGTAGTCGACGATCGGATTGCCCTGGCTGACCGAGGAGAGCCCTTCGACCTCCGGTCGAGCGAAGCAATAGGTCTGGTCGTGGAAGAGAGGGAGCAGAAGCGCTTCTCGGACGATCAGCTCCTCGACGCGGCGGTAGATCGAGTGCCGGACGCGCGGATCGGTCTCGGCGCGCCCGCGTTCGGCGAGCGCGTCGAGCTCGGGATTGCGCGACGAACCGGCCCAGAAACCCGGAGTCGGAGTGCAGGAGCGTATGCACGAAGTTGTCCGCGTCGGGATAGTCGGCATTCCAGCGGCCGATGTTGAGGTCGCCGACTCCCGCGCGCTGCAGCTCGATGTACTCGGCCATCGTCTTGTTGAGCGGCTTGATGCGGAATCCGATCTCGCGAAAGGCCTCCGAGAGCTCTCGAAAGTACGCCGAGAACTCGCCGAAGAAGACGGGGTGGACGCCGGCCGTCAGCTCGATCGTCTCCCGTGAGACGGTCGCCTCGACCGAGCTGTCGCCGGATCCCGAGGCCCCCGAAACGGGGCCGGAGGCCGGGCTCGCCGCCGAGTAGCCGAGCAGGCCTGGCGGGATGATGCCGTGGGCGGGGATGGCCAGCCTTCCGATCGCGCGGCGGGCAAACCCGGCGACGTCGACGGCGCGCACGAGGCGGCGACGCAGCTCCGCGTCGGTGAGCGGGCCGACGCGGGAGTTGAAGGTCACGTAGTAGGTCGTCAGTCGCGGATTCTCCCGGTAGCGGGAGGCGAACCGGGGATCGTGCCGGAACGTCTCGGCGTCGGCGGGGAGCAGGTCGAAGGCGAGCGAGAACCTGCCGGCGAGGAACTCGCTGCGGATCTCCTCGGGAGAGACGCCGAAACGAAAAACGACCCCGTCGGAGTGCGGGTACCCCTCCCGCCAGTACGTCGGATTGCGCTCGAGCTCGAGCCGCCGTCCGGGGTCGAAGGCCACGATCCGGAAGGGACCGGTCCCGACGGCTCCCTCCTCCTCCGCTCGCGCCGACGGCGCCGGTGCCTTCCGGGAGAATGGCGGTCGGCGAATAGGAGATGACGGCCGGGAAGAAGGCGACGGGCTTCTCGAGGTCGATGAAGAACTCGCTCGGCGAGACGATGTGGAAGCCCTCGAGGTCGGTGGTCTCGCCGGCAATGAGCCGCCGGGCGCCGCGGATGGGCGACAGCAGCCACCGGTTCACGGTCTCCGTCATCAGAAGCCGCTCCCAGGAGAAGCGCACGTCGCGCGCCGTCAGGCGCCGCCCGTCGTGGAACCGCACGCCGGGACGCAGCCGGAACCGATATTGCTTCCCGTCGCTCTCCGTCAACACCTCCGAGGCGATCCAGGGCACGATGCGCGTGCCCTCGAGCGCCCGCGTCAGCGTCTCGAAGAGGCTGGGCGACACCTCGCTGTGTTCGAGGGTCTCGCAGAGGGCCGGATCGAGGCTGCGGACGACGCCGGCGATGGGCACGTTCAGGATCCCGCCGCTCGCCCGTGCGCCGGGCGCTCGATCCGCCGACGCCTCGGCTTTTCCGAGCTCGGCGTAGTTGACGTAGGGAGCGGTGCTGCGGAGCTGGAGGCCCCGGACCCGGGGACTCGCGATCCGGTAGTCCACGTCGTGGAAGAGCGGTACGAGGATCGCGGGGTCGAGCAGGGCGTGCTCGAACTTCCGGTAGAGCGCTTCGCGCGCGGCCGGCCGCGCTTCGCCGCGGGCCTCCTCGAGGATGCGGTCGGTCTCGGGCGACGAGAAGTAGGCGCGCGCCGCCCCGTTTCCCGAGTGGAAGAGCGTGAACGTGAAGTTGTCGGGATCGTCGTAGTCGGCGATCCAGCGGCCGAGCATGACGTCGATGCCGTTGTTGGCGTGCCACGACTCGAGGAACTCGGGCATCGTTTTCGTGGCGAGCTCGACCTCGACGCCGAGGTCCCCCCAGATGCGGAAGAGAGCCTCCGTGAGCGCCGCGTACTGGTTCAGGAGGATCGGGTGAATGCCGACCCGGAGCCGGATGGGCGCGGACAGGCCCGCCGAGCGAAGCCGCTCGACGGCTTTCTCGCGCGGGAGGTGCGCCTGCCGGCGTCCCGCGTCGTGCCCGAGGATCCCGGGCGGGATCAGGCCCGTGGCGGGCAGGGCGAAGCGCCCGAGGGCGCCCCAGACGAGGTCCTGGGTCCGGACGGCGCTGGCGAGCGCGGTCCGGAGAGCCTCGTTGGATCCCGCCGGGCTGCCCGTGTGGAAAACGGCGAAATAGGTGTTCTTCTTGGGCGTCTCGACGAGGCCCGCGCGAAAGCGCGGCTCGCGGAGGATCGACTCGAGGTCCTGCGGGAGCAGGTCGCGCGCGACGTCGAGCGAGCCTTCGCGCAGGCCGTCCGCGATCGCGGAGGCCGCGAGCGAAGCCCGGAACTCGATCCGGTCCACGCGCGCCGGCTCCTTTGCGTAGCGGGGGTTGCGCTCGAGAATCGACGCGATCCGGGTTGTGGAGGGCCACCTGGAACGGTCCCGTGCCGAGCGGCGCCGCCTCCCGACGCGGGCGACGCGACGATGGCGGTGCGCGGATCGGTCAGGAGCGACGGGAAGATCGGAAGAGGGTCCGAGAGGCGAATCACGATCTCCCGGTCGGAGGGAGCGGAAATGCCCTCGACGCCCTCCGTCTTTCCGGCGACGTGCTCGGCGACGCCGCGGATGGCGGCGAAGGCCGCGGGCATCTGGTCCTTCGAGAGCCGGATCGAGCGCTCGAGCGAGGCCTTGACGGCCGCCGCGGTCAGAGGCGTGCCGTCCGAGAAGACGACCCCGGGGCGCAGGTGGAGTCGGACCGCGAGCCCGTTGTCCTCGAAGGTCCACTTCTCGCAGAGCGCCGGAGCGAGGTTGCCCTGGGGGTCCGTCGTCACCAGCCGTTCGTAGACGTTGGCGAGGGCCTCCTGCTCCTCGTTGGTTTCGTAGAGGCCGGGCTCGGTCGCCGCGATCGGGTTGGCGACGGCGACGACGAGCGTCCCTCCGCGCGGGAGCTCTTCCTCGGCCGCCTCCTCGGCCGGAGTGAGCCTCTCGATCTCGGCCTGGTACGCCGCCGCCTTCGCATACTCGCCGCGCAGGTTGGCGAGGGTGGCGGCGAGCGACAGGAGCCTCGCCAGATGCTCCGCGTCCGCCGCTCGCGCGCGCCGTCTCGATCCCGCGCTCGGCCCACTGGCGCGCGTCGTCGATGCGGCGGGCCTGCCAGGCGGTCTCCGCCACGAGCAGGACGGCGGCGGCGGCCCGGGCCGGCTGCTTTTCCGCCTCGAAGACGCGGACGGCGGCTTCCCCCTCCCGGAGGGCCGCGTCGATGCTGCCGGCCATGCGATGGCCCTGGGCGAGGAGCAGCCGGGCCTCGCCCTCGCGCTTGCGGTCCTCGGCATCCTCGGCGTCCTCGAGGTAGTCGAGAGCGATCTTCGCGACCCGGACCGCGTCCTCGGCGCTGAAGGCGTCGAGCGACTTCTGTGCGAGCTTCAACGCGTACTCGACAGCCTTCTCGGGGACGTCCGCCTGCGAGTAGTGGTGGACGAGCTCGGGGTAGACGCGCTCGAGCCGTCCGGCATTCCGAGTCTCGACGAGTTCGGCATACTTCCGGTGGAGCGTCCGGCGCTTGCGTCGCGAGAGCGCGGCGTACAGCGCATCCCGGACGATGCCGCTCGAGAAGGTGAGCCGGTCGCCGCGCGATTCGCGCTCCTCCTCGAGCATCCCTTCGCGGACGAGCCGGTCGATGTCGTCGTCGAGGTCCTTCGCGTCGCTCCGCGAGCGTCTCGAGGTCCTTCGAGTCGAAGGTCCTGCCGAGCACGGAGGCGACCGAGAGAAGGTCCCGCAGCTCCTGGGGGAGTCGCTCGATGCGCTTCTCGACGGCCTGCTGGATCGTCGCGGGCAGGGCGTCGGCCGAGATCTCGGCCTCCTTGGAAAAGCTCCAGGCCCCGGTGTCGTCCTTCGCGATACCGCCCGACTCGACGAGCGAGCGGATGAGCTCCCGCGTGAAGAAGGGATTGCCCTCCGTCGCGTCCCGGAGCCGCCGGGCGAGCTCGTCCGAGACCTTCGGAGCCCCGACGAGCGACTCGACGAGGGAGCGGTGCTCGGAGGGGGAAAAGGGCGGGAGCGTGATCGAAACGAAGCGCGGGTCGTCCGCGAAGGACTCGAGCATCCGGATGAGCGGATGGCGCTTGTCGGTCTCGGTCTGCCGGTAGCTGCCGACGATCAACGTCGGCGTCGGCCGCAGGCGCCGGACGATGTACTGCAGGGCCTCGATCGAGACCTCCGCGCCGTGCAGGTTGTCGAGGATGAGGACGAGCGGCTTGCCGCCGGCGATCCGCGTCAGCGTCCGGGCGATGAGCTCGAAGACCTGGATCCGGTCCTCGGCCTTCTTGTCTTCGGCCGGGCGGGCGATGCGGGAGTCCCCGCTGACGGCCGAGCGCAGCTCCCCGATCTCGGAGAGCTGGGGGAAGAGGGCGATCAGATCGGCCGCGAGGTCCGCGAAGTCGGGCCGCTCCGAGGAGGCGCCCGAGTCGCGGGACTGAAAGTAGTCCTCGATCAGCTCGCAGAAGCCCTGGTAGGAGAAGGACCGGTCCTGCTCGACGAAGCGTCCGTACAGGACGCGGATCTTCCGGACCATCGGCGAGGTTCTTCAGCTCCTCGAGCAGGCGCGTCTTGCCGATCCCGGGCTCCCCGGCCACGACGGCGAACTGGCCTTCGCCGGCGATCGCGGCGTTCAGGCGGCGCTGGAGCTCCGCGAACTCCTTCTCGCGGCCGACGAAGACGGAGGACGCGGGGCGCTGGATGACGCGGCTCGCGGAGAGAACGACCGACATGCGGAACTCGTCGCTCGCGAGGCTCGACCGGTGGCGCTTGAGGGCTTCGGCGACCTGGCCCGCCTTCTGGGGGCGCTTGCCCGGCGTCCTTCTCGAGGCAGCGCAGGAGGATGTCCTGGAGCTCCTCGCGGATCTCGGCGCCCGAGCGCGCGCGGCGGCTGCGGGACCTCGTGGACGATGCGGTAGAGGATGGACTGGACCTCCCCCGTGAAGGGCGGCTCGCCGACGAGGCACTCGTAGAGGACGACGCCGAGAGAGTAGATGTCGGAGCGGCCGTCGAAGGCCCGCGAGGCGACCTGCTCGGGCGAGAGGTAGGCGACCGTTCCCGACGAGCGTGCCCGTCTTGGTCAGGCGCGACTCGGTCGCGGCGTGGGCGAGGCCGAAGTCCATCACGCGGACACGGACTCCCGAGCCGCCGTCCTCGCGGGTGACCATGATGTTGGCGGGCTTGATGTCGCGGTGGACGACGCCGCGCGAGTGGCTGTAGTCGAGGGCCTCGGCGACCTGGATGCCGATGTCCACGACCTCGCCGAGGCGCAGCGACTGGTCGCGGATCAGGCGCAGCAGGTTGGTTCCGCTCACCACCGGCATGACGAAGAAGAGCGAGCCCTCGTCCCGCCCGAGGTCGTAGATCGGGACGATCGCCGGGTGGTCCATCTGAGCGACGAGCTGGGCCTCGCGCTGGAAGCGTTCCTCGAGGTCGGGAGTCAGGTCCGTCGACGAGATGAGCTTGACGGCGACTTCGCGGTTCAAGAGCGGATCGCGGGCGCGATAGACGACGCCCATGCCGCCGCGGCCGAGCTCCCCGAGGATCTCGTAGCGGTTTCCCGAGCTTGGTGCTGATCAACACCCGGTCACGCGCAAGACGCCGGGAGTCTAGTCGAAAAAGCTCCTGTTCTGACTATGATCCGTATCATGCAGGACTTCGAGAAGCTCGGCGTTTTCTACCTGGGCAAGTCCTACGACCTTGCGAAGAAGAAGCGCCAGGACGGTCTCCTTCTCTACGACTCGCGCGACCTCGTGACGCACGCCGTGTGCGTCGGCATGACGGGCAGCGGCAAGACCGGCCTCTGCCTCTCGCTCATCGAGGAAGCAGCGATCGACGGCGTGCCGGCGATCCTCATCGATCCGAAGGGCGACCTCTGCAATCTGCTCCTGACGTTCCCGGACCTCGCCCCGGCCGACTTCCGGCCGTGGATCAACGAGGACGACGCCGCGCGCAAGGGCATGTCGGCGGACGACTTCGCGAAGCAGCAGGCCGACCTCTGGAAGAACGGGCTCGCCGACTGGGGGGAGGACGGCGCCCGGATCCGGCGGCTCCAGGAGGCGGCGGAGTTCGCGATCTACACGCCGGGCTCGAACGCCGGGTTGCCCGTCTCGATCCTCAAGTCCTTCGCGGCGCCGCCGCCCGAGGCGCGGGACGACGAAGAGGCCATGCGCGAACGCGTCGGGTCGACGGCGACGGGACTTCTGACCCTCGCGGGCGTCGACGCGGACCCGCTCAAGAGCCGCGAGCACATCCTCGTGTCGACGATCCTTTCCGCCGCCTGGCAGAAGGGGGAGGACCTCGACCTCGCCGCGTTGATCGCGCGCATCCAGACGCCGCCGGTCACGAAGGTCGGCGTCGTCGACCTGGAGTCGTTCTTCCCGGCGAAGGACCGGTTCGCCCTGGCCATGAGCCTCAACAACCTGCTCGCGGCGCCGGGCTTCGCGTCGTGGCTGGAAGGCGACCCGCTCGAGGTCGGATCGATCCTGCGTACGAGCGCCGGCAAGCCGCGCGTGGCGATCTTCTCGATCGCGCATCTTTCCGACGCCGAGCGCATGTTCTTCGTGACGCTCCTTCTCAACCAGACCGTCGCCTGGATGCGAACGCAGTCCGGGACGACGAGCCTGCGGGCGATTCTCTACATGGACGAGATCGCCGGGTACTTCCCGCCCGTCGCGACCCCGCCGGCGAAGGCGCCGCTGCTGACCCTCTTGAAGCAGGGCCGGGCATTTGGCCTCGGCGTCGTGCTCGCGACGCAGAACCCGGTCGACCTCGACTACAAGGGCCTGGCGAACACGGGGACGTGGTTTCTCGGGCGCCTCCAGACCGAGCGCGACAAGGCCCGCGTGCTCGAGGGGCTCGAGGGCGTGGCCGCGAGCGCCTCGCAGAAGTTCGATCGCGGGAAGATGGAGCAAACGCTGGCCGCGCTCGGCAGCCGCGTGTTTCTCCTCAACAACGTGCACGAGGACGCGCCGGAGGTCTTCGAGACGCGCTGGGCCCTGTCCTACCTGCGTGGTCCCGCTGACGCGGGCGCAAATCAAGACGCTGATGGATCCGCGGCGCGGCGGCCGAGGCGAAGGCCGGACCGGCGAAGGCAAAGGCGGCGACCGCGGCCTCGTCGGCGGGAGGCCCGCGTCCCGTCCTGCCGCCCGGCGTGACCCAGCTCTTCGTTCCGGCGCGCGGCGCCGAGGGCGGCATCGTCTACCGGGCGGCGGTCCTCGGCGACGCCGAGGTGTACTTCGCCGACGGCAAGCGCGGTCTCTCGGCGACCCGCACGGTCTCCCGCGTGGCGCCGCTCGCCGCCCCGCTCGACTGGAGCGCCGGCGAGGAGCCGGACTTTGCCGCGGGGGATCTCGAGGCCGAGCCGGCCGGCGGTTCGACCTTCGCGGACGCCGGAGCGGCGCTCGGGGGCAAGAGCGCCGAAAGCTGGGGCCGCGACTTTGCCGCCTGGATCTACCGCGAGTCGACGGTCGACCTCTGGAAGAGCCCGTCGGCCAGCGTGATCTCGAAGCCCGGGGAGAGCGAGGCGGACTTCCGGGCGCGCCTGCAGCAGGAAGCGCGCGAGAAGCGGGACGCCGCCGCGGACCGGCTCCGCGAGAAGTACGCGTCGAAGCTCGCCTCGCTCCAGGAGCGGCTGCGCCGCGCGCAGCAGGCAGTCGGCCGCGAGAAGCAGGAGTCCATGCAGGCGGGAGTCCAGACGGCGATCTCGGTCGGCGCAACCGTGCTCGGCGCGATCTTCGGCCGCAAGACGATCAGTTCCGCGACGATCGGCAAGGCGACGACGGCGGCGCGGTCGGCCGGACGGACGATGAAGCAGGCCGGGGACGTCCAGCGAGCCGAGGAGACCGAAGGCGCCATCCAGCAACAGATCGCGGCGCTCGAAGGCGAGCTCCAGGCGGAGCTCGCGGCCCAGGCCTCGGCGACTGATCCGCTTTCGGAGGCGCTCGAGAAGGTCGCGCTGCGCCCGAAGAAGACCGACATCACCCTGCGGCGCGTCGGGCTCGTCTGGCTTCCGTACCGTGGCGGCGATCCCGCCTGGGGCTAGAAGCTCGCGCGATTCGATCACGTCGTCATGACGGGGCGGCCACGAAGGCCGCCCCTACGACCGGGGACCCGATCCGAATGTTCGGGCTTTCGTCGTAGGGGCGGGGCTTGTCCCCGCCCTTCGAACTCCTAGACCGGTTTCACTCCCAGCCCCGGGGCCCCTGTCGTGCGCATCACGCCGTTCTCGAGCGTGAAGCCGCCCGAGACGACGTCGCGGGCGAGGTCGAGCGAGCCGTCGAGGTCGAGGTAGCGGGTCGCCGGCGACGCGAAGGCGGCGTGGAGGGCGGCGGCGATCGAGATGCGGCTCTCGTCCATGCAGCCCCACATCAGGCGGACGCCGGCGGTCTCGGCGATCGCGGCGATCCGGAGCGCCGGCCACACGCCGCCGCACTTCATCAGCTTGATGTTGTATATCCCGCACGCCGGCTCCGGACCGGCGAGCGAGAGAGCGTCCTTCTCGCCGTGAAGACTTTCGTCCGCAGCGATCCTGTTCCGCCACGCCGCGGGCAGCCGGCGCACGCCGTCGAAGGCTTCGCGCGTCACGGGCTGCTCGACGAACTCGATGTCGAGCGCCTGCGCGCGCTCGAAGAAGCTCGCGGTTTCCTCGAGCGTGTAGCCGATGTTGGCGTCGACGCGGATGACGGCGCGCGAGCCGACGCGCTCCCGCAGCCTGACGAGGCGCTCGAGGTCCTGGTCGAGGGAGTCCCCGATCTTCACCTTCAGGACCCGGAACCCCCGCCCGAGGTATTCGTCGGCCTCGGCGAGCGTCTCGGCGACCGGCTTGATGCCGATCGTGATCGAGGTCGGCAGCGATTCGTGGACGCGGCCCAGCATCTCCGCGAGGGGGACGCCGAGCCGCTGCGCCAGGGCGTCGTGGAGGGCGATGTCGACGGCCGCACGCGCGGCGGGAGTGAGCGGGAAACGGTCCTCGGCCTCGCGGCAGAGCGCGGGAAGCGAGCGGACGTCGCGGCCGCGAAGCCACTCGAGGTTGGCGGGGGAGAGGGCGGCGCGACAGCCCTCGACCGTCTCCCCGGTGACGTGCTCGCCGGGGGAGCCGGCGCCGAGTCCCACGATCCCGGCGTCGGTCTCGACGCGGACCACGAGGTTTCCGACGTGGGTCACCGGCTCCTGCCCGGCGATGGCGTACGGCCGCGTGAGGGCGAACTCCTCGAGCGTGCTCGCGACGCGCAGGACCTTCATCGCCGGCCCTCGCTCGCGAGGAACTCTCGCACCACCGGCACGAGCGACTCGACGCCCTCCTCGAGAGGGCAGGACGACCGGGATGCCGAGCTCCGCCCGGAGACGGTCCCGTTCCGCGCGCAGGGCGTCGGGCGCCATGTGCTCGCCGTTGAGGGTGACCGCGAGCGTGCGGGCGCCGAGCGTCCGGATCAGCGCGATCTCGTCGGCGACGGGCGGGATGCGCAGGCCGAGCTCCTCGAGGCCCTCGTAGAAGGCGCGGGCCGGCGCGTGCTGGAGGATCACGCCCCGGGCCTGGCCGGAGATGAGGAACTCCGAGCCGCACGGGACCGGAAGGATTGCGCAGCGCGGACTGGCCCTCGAGGAGGATGAGGTCGGGCCGCGACGCCCGCCAGGCGGAGACGACGGCGTGCTCGAGCTCGCCCGAGACGAAGTCGTTGGGGATCGAGTCGAAGATGAAGCCGAAGGGCGCCCCCTGCATCCAGCCCGTCTGGCCGGTGAAGATGAGCTCGGTCGAGATCCCGGCGCGCCGGCAGGCCTCGAGCAGGAACCGCGCCGTGGTGCGCTTTCCGAGAGCGCAGTCGGTCCCGAGGACGGCGATGCGCGGCGCCCCGACCTCGAGGATCTCGCCGCTCCAGAAGTGGAGCTCGGTGCGCCGGCGCGATTTTCCGGACGTCGACGATCGAGACGCCCTTCCGGGCCGCCGCGGCCGCGAGCTCCGGGTCGTCGGAGAGGAACTCGTGGAGGCCGTTGACGACGGACATCCCGGCTTCGATCGCTTCGAGCAGCAGGCTCTTCAAGCCCGGCGTCAGACGGCCGCCCGAGGTCGCGACGCCGACGACGCAGAACTCGGGCCTGGCCCCCGCGCGCAGGGCCTCCGCGATCGAGGCGTAGACGGGGATGCCGCGGGGCCGGCCGTCCAGGACCTCGCCGGCGTCGCGGCCAGCGGTCGGGGCGTCGATGACGCCCAGGACCCGGTAGCGCTCCGTCCCCCGCACCAGGCCGTGCGCGGTCTTCCCGTTCGCGGTGGCGAAGAAACCGTCGCAGACGACGATCGCGGTCCCGTCCATGGCGGGCGCATTATGCGACGAATCCGCCGGGCGCCCGTTGACACCGAAACCCGAAGGCGGCTACCCTCGTATAGAAAGTCTGTAGGAGCGCGCATGACGGCCGACAAGACGGACCTCCTCCAGGGAACGCTGGACCTGCTGGTCCTCAAAGCCCTCGCCGGGGGGCCGCTCCACGGCCTCGGCGTCTCGCGGCGCATCGGCCTGATCACGCGCGGCGCCTTCGACGTCAAGCCCGGCTCGCTCTTTCCGGCCTTGAACCGGCTCGAGGAGAGCGGGTGGGTCGCCGCCTCCTGGGGCCGGTCGGAGAACAACCGCCGGGCCAGGTACTACACGCTCACGAAGGCCGGCCAGAAGCAGCTCGCGGCCGAGGCGCGCCAGTGGACGCGCATCGCGAGCGCGATCGGCCTGGCGCTCGGCACCGCCTAGACCGATGAGCGCGGCGCGTCGCATCCGGAGCCTCCTGCGGAACCTCTTCCGGCGCGACCGCGTCGAGCACGATCTCGACGACGAGGTGGCCTCGGTCCTGGCCATGCTCGTCGACGAAAAGGTCGCCGCGGGGCTCGATCCGCGGGAAGCGCGGCGCCAGGCGCGGCTGGAGCTCGGCGGCGTCGATCAGGTGAAGGAGGCCGTGCGCGAGACGCGCGCAGGCGCTCTCCTCGAGACCCTGTGGCAGGACGTGCGCTACGCCGCGCGGATGCTGGCCAGGAGCCCCGGGTTCTCTGCCGTCGCGATCGCGACGCTCGCGCTCGGCATCGGCGCCAACACCGCGATCTACACGGTCCTCGAGGCGGCGCTCATCGCGCCGCTGCCGTACGCGGAGCCATCGCGGCTGGTCATGCTGTGGACGGACTTTCGCGAGTCGAAGCAGCCGCGCGTCCCGGCGTCCGGGCACGAGCTGCTGGAGATCCGGCGCCGGAGCCGGCAGCTGCAGGAGGTCGGCGGCATCTGGGTCGGCGCGGGCTCGCTGACGGGCGAGGGGGAGCCGGAGCGCGTGCGCCTGGCGCTGACGACCTCGAACTTCCTCCCGATCTTCGGCGTGCCGCCGCAGCTCGGCCGGACCCTGCTGCCCTCCGAAGAGGGCGAGTCCGGCGATCGCGCCGTCGTGCTCTCCGACGCCTTCTGGCGGCGCCGCTTCGGCGCCGACCCGGGCATCGTCGGGCGCGGTGTGCGCATCGACGGCGGCCTCGTCACGATCGTCGGCGTCATGCCTCCGGGCTTCGACGTCGTCTTCGCGGGAGACGCCAGCGTGCCGCCGGGGATCGAGGTCTTCACGACGTTCGGCCGCGATCTCGCCGAGTACCCCCGCGACATGGGTTGGATCCGCATGGTGGCGCGCCTGGCGCCGGGAGCGACGCCGGCGAGCGCGCAAGCGGAGCTCGCCGGGATCGCCGAACGGCTGCGCGCGGAGTTCGCCGAATACGCGACTCCGGGCCTCGAGCTCGAGGTCGTCCCGCTCCACGCCGACGCCGTGCGGGAGGTTCGCCCGGCGCTGCTCGCCCTTTTCGCGGGCGTCGGCCTCGTCCTCCTGATCGCCTGCGCCAACGTGGCGGGCCTGCTCCTCGTGCGGGCGGCCCGGCGGGAGCGGGAGATCGGCCTGCGCGCCGCCCTCGGCGCGAGTCGCGGCCGGATCGTGCGGCAGCTCGTGACCGAGAGCGTGGTGCTGTCGGGCCTCGGCGCCGTCCTCGGCCTGCTGATCGGCCGGGCGGGCCTGACGGCCCTGCTCGCCCTTCGGCCCGCCGGGCTCGCGCGCCTGGACGCGACCGGGCTCTCGGGAAGCGTGCTCCTCTTCACGCTCCTTCTCGCCGGGGCGACCGGGATTCTCTGCGGCCTCGCGCCCGCCGCCGCGATCGGGCGGCGCGACCTCGCGCGGGCGCTCCAGGAGGGCGGTCGGGGGGCTTCCGCCGGCCGGACCCGGCCGCAGAGGATCCTCGTGTTCGGAGAAGTGGCGCTCGGATTCCTGCTCCTCGCCGGAGCGGGCCTGCTCGTCCGCACCTTCGCCGCGCTTTCGGGGGCCGAGCCCGGATTCCGCGCCGACGGAACGCTGACCTTTCAGGTGTCGCTCCAGGGCGGACGCTATCCGGACGACGCGTCGCGGCGGCTTCTGGCGCGGGACCTCTCCGCCCGGCTCGCCGCGCTGCCCGGCGTGTCCTCCGTCGGCGCGGCGTCGCACCTGCCGTTCGACGACTATCCCAACTGGTACGAGTACTACTGGCGCGAGGGCGCGCCCGAGGCGGAGAAGACCGCCGCGATGGCGGACCATCGGGCCGTGCTGCCGGGTTTCTTCGCGAGCATCGGCGCCGAGGTGACGCGCGGCCGCGCCTTCACCGACGCCGACGAGGCCGGGCATCCCAACGTCGTCGTCGTCGACGAATCGCTCGCGAAGCGAACCTGGGGCTCCGAGAACCCGATCGGCAAGCGCCTCGTCTCGACCTTCATCCACGAGGGCTCCTTCGATCTCACTCCGGCGGAGGTCGTCGGCGTCGTGCGCCACGTCCGCTACCGGGATCTCGGCGCCGACGGGCGCGGGCAGATCTACGTTCCCTACCTGCAGAGCGTCCGGCCCGAGCTCGCCTTCACGCTGCGCGCGGCCGGCGGGACGGACCCGCGGGGCCTCGCCGGCCCGGCCCGCCGCGAAGTCGCCCGCCTCGACCCGGACCTCGCCGTGTCGAAGGTGCGGCTGCTCGAGGATTACGTGCTGCAGGCCGGCGCGGCGGCGCGATTCACCTCGGTGATCGCGGCGGTGCTGGCCGGGCTCGCGCTCGCCCTGGCCGCGATCGGCATCTATGGCCTGCTCGCCTACTCGGTCGCGCAGCGCTCCGCCGAGATCGGCGTGCGCCTCGCCCTCGGCGGACGTCCGGCCGGCATCGTGTGGCTGGTCGTGCGGCAGGCGGTCGGCCTCGTCGCCGGCGGTGTCGCGGCGGGGCTGGCCGGCGCTGCGGTGCTGACGCGCTTGCTCGAGAAGCTGCTCTACGGCGTCGGACCGAGGGACCTGGCGACGCTCGCCGGCGCGGCCGGAGTGCTCGCCGCGGCGGCGGCGCTCGCCGCGCTCCTGCCGGCGCGCCGGGCGGCCCGCGTCGACCCGATGACGGCGCTGCGCGCGGAGTGACGCGGGCGAGAGGGTAAACTGCCTCCCTCAACGGGAGGGCCGCTCTGGCAGGGAAGAAGGTTGCCCGGTCACCATCGCGCGCGGGAGCGGTTCGCCACGGCGAGCCGCTGCTGACGGCCGACGACCTCTTCCTCTTCAACGAGGGAAATCACGCTCGGCTCTACGAGAAGCTGGGAGCGCATCCGGGCGTCCGGGACGGCGCGGCGGGAACGGCCTTCGGCGTGTGGGCGCCCAACGCCGCCTCGGTGTCGGTGGTGGGCGACTTCAACGGCTGGAACGGCGAAAGTCATCCCCTCGGGACGATCGGCCAGTCGGGGATCTGGGAGGGGTTCGTCCCCGGCGTGGGCCGCGGCGACGTCTACAAGTACCGGATCGCCTCGCGTGTCGCGGGCTACCGCGTCGACAAGGCCGATCCGTACGGGTTCCGGCACGAAGTCCCGCCGCGGACGGGCTCGGTCGTCTGGGACCTCGACTACGCGTGGGGCGACGCGGAGTGGATGCGCCGCCGCAGTCGAACGCCGTTCACCTCTTCGCCGATGTCGATCTACGAAGTGCACCTGGGCTCCTGGCGGCGCGTGCCCGAGGAGGGCAATCGCTCGCTGACCTATCGCGAGATCGCTCCGCACCTGGCGGCCTACGCGAAGGCCATGGGGTTCACGCACGTCGAGCTCATGCCGGTGATGGAGCACCCGTTCTCCGGCTCCTGGGGGTACCAGGGCACGGGCTTTTTCGCGCCGACCTCCCGCTTCGGCACGCCGCAGGACTTCATGTTCCTCGTCGATACGCTGCACCAGGCCGGTCTCGGCGTGATCCTGGACTGGGTGCCGTCCCACTTTCCATCCGACGAGCACGGCCTCGGGTACTTCGACGGCACGCACCTCTACGAGCACGCCGACTGGCGCAAGGGCTACCAGCCCGACTGGGGAAGCTGCGTCTTCAACTACGGGCGCCACGAAGTGCGCAGCTTCCTCCTCTCCTCGGGGCTCTACTGGCTCGACCGATTCCACGCCGACGGGCTCCGGGTCGACGCGGTCGCCTCGATGATCTACCTCGACTTCTCGCGAAAGGCCGGCGAGTGGATCCCCAACGAGTACGGCGGCCGCGAGAACATCGACGCGATCGTCTTCCTGCGGAAGTTCAACGAAGAGGTCGGCCGGAGCTTCCCCGACGCCGTGACGATCGCCGAGGAGTCGACCTCCTGGCCCATGGTCTCGCGCCCGACCTACGTCGGCGGGCTCGGCTTCTCGATGAAGTGGGACATGGGCTGGATGAACGACACCCTCGACTACATGTCGCTCGATCCGATCTTCCGGAAGTGGCACCACGGCAAGCTGACCTTCCGGCGGATGTACGCGTACTCGGAGAACTTCCTGCTGCCGCTCTCCCACGACGAGGTCGTGCACCTGAAGAAGTCCCTGATCTCGAAGATGCCCGGACACGACTCCTGGAAGATGGCGGCCAACCTGCGCCTGCTCTTCGCCTACATGTGGGCGCTCCCGGGCAAGAAGCTCCTCTTCATGGGCGGGGAGTTCGGCCAGTGGGGCGAGTGGAACCACGACGCCAGCCTCGACTGGCACCTCGCCGACCGGCCGCTCCATGCCGGCCTTCGCCTGTGGGTCCGGGACCTGAATCGGATGCTGGCCGCGGAGCCGGCCCTCCACGAGCTCGACTTCGACGCGCGGGGCTTCGAGTGGATCGACTGCAACGACGCCGACCACAGCATCGTCTCGCTCGAGCGGCGGGCCAAGGATCCGGCCGACCGCGTCGTCGCGGTCTTCAACTTCACGCCGGTGCCGCGCTACGGCTATCTCGTCGGCGTCGACGGCGGCGCGGACTGGGAGGAGATCGCCAACAGCGACGCGGGTGTCTACGGGGGCAGCGGCGTCGGCAACATGGGGCGCGCGATCTCCCTGGCCGTCCCGGTTCATGGCCGCTCGCACAGCCTCTCCCTCGCGCTGCCGCCGCTCGGGGCGCTCTTCCTGAAGCCGCTCCCGCCGCCCGAGACGGAACCGATCGCGGCCGAGGAGGCCGCCGAGCCCGAAGCCGAGGAGGAGGCCGAGCCGGCGCTCGCCGGGGCCTAGCAGGTTGCTGAAAAAGGGCGTGGGATGGCGTTACGAGCGCCGCGGGGTCAGATGCAAGGAAGCGCGACGACGGCGATGCTCGAGCATCGTCGAGGAGCGATGAGGTGTTTTGAGGGGCGCTCGTCGCGCCCGACGGGAGCGGAGTGCGTTCGCGGCTTTGTTGCGGCCGAGGCACTGATGGGTTCCGGTAGCAAAGACTCTCGGCCGCCGTTCGCGAAGCGAACGCCCGCGGCCGACAGCCCCGGACACGACGCCCGCGTCCCTTTTTCAGCAGCCTGCTAGCAGGGCCGGGAAGTCATGGAACGCTTCGTCTGCATCCACGGTCACTTCTACCAGCCTCCCCGCGAGAACCCCTGGCTCGAGGCGATCGAGTTCCAGGACTCGGCGTACCCGTACCACGACTGGAACGAGCGGATCGCGGCGGAGTGCTACGCGGCCAACGCGACGGCCCGGATTCTGGACGGCGAGAACCGCATCGTTGCGATCGTCAACAACTACGCTTCGATGAGCTTCAATTTCGGGCCGACGCTCCTGTCGTGGCTCGAATCGGCGCGGCCGGACGTCTACGCCGCGATTCTCGAGGCGGACCGTCGCAGCGAGGCGAGGTTCTCGGGGCACGGCTCGGCGCTGGCGCAGCCCTACAACCACATGATCCTGCCGCTCGCCAGCGCGCGCGACAAGGCGACCCAGGTGGCCTGGGGCATTCGCGACTTCGAGCGGCGGTTCGGCCGGCGGCCGGAGGGCATGTGGCTGCCCGAGACCGCCGTCGACCTCGCGTCTCTCGAAGCTCTCGCCGCCCACGGCATCCGGTTCACGATCCTCGCTCCGCACCAGGCCAACGCCATCCGCCCGATCGGCGAGGAGGCGTGGACCGAGCTGGCGGGAAAGGAGATCGATCCCACGCGGCCCTACCGGCTGGCGCTTCCCTCGGGCGCCTCCATCGCGGCCTTCTTCTACGACGGACCCGTTTCGCGGGCCGTGGCCTTCGACCCGACGCTGCTCTCGAAGGGGGAGACCTTCGCCGAACGGCTCATGGGCGCGTTTTCCGAGGAACGCGGGCGGGCCGAGCTCGTCCACGCGGCATCCGACGGGGAGACCTACGGCCACCATCACCGCTACGGCGAGATGGCCCTGGCCTATGCGACCCACACGATCGAAACCGGGCAGCGCGCGCGCCTGACGAACTACGCGGAGTTTCTCGAGAAGAACCCGCCGTCGCACGAAGCGCGCATCGTCGAGGCGACCTCCTGGAGCTGCGCTCACGGCGTGGAACGCTGGCGGAGCGACTGCGGGTGCCACACGGGAGTCCACCCGGGGTGGAGCCAGGCCTGGCGGGCCCCCCTGCGCTCCGCGCTCGACCTCCTGCGCGACGAGCTCGCGCCCCGTTTCGAGGAAGGCTCCGCGGGTGTGCTGTCCGATCCGTGGGGCGCGCGCGACGGCTACATCGACGTCATCCTCGACCGCTCGCCGGAGAGCGTCGACCGCTTTCTCGGTCGCCACGCCCCGCGGCTCCTTTCGCCCGCGGATCGCACGCGCGCGCTGAAGCTGCTCGAGATGCAGCGGCACGCCCAGCTCATGTACACGAGCTGCGGCTGGTTTTTCGACGACGTCTCCGGGATCGAGGCGCGCCAGATCATCCAGTACGCCGGGCGCGCGCTGCAGCTGTCGCGGGACCTCTTCCCCGACGCGGACCTGGAAGCCCCGTTCCTCGAGGCCCTGGGTCGGGCGCGGAGCAACCTCGCGGAGGCTCGTGACGGACGGCGCATCTACGAGGAATCGGTTCGCCCGGCGATGGTCTCGCTCGAGCGGGTCGGCGCCCACTACGCCGTCCACTCGCTCTTCAGCGCGTACGGCGAGGAGGCCGAGGTGTACGCCTATCGCGTCGAGCGGGAGGACTACCACCTGGCCGTCAGCGGGCGGTCCCGTCTCGCGCTCGGCCGCGTGCGGGTGACCTCGAAGATCACCGAGGAGTCCGGGCGCGTCGTCTTCGGGATCCTCCACCTCGGCGACCACAATCTCTCCGGAGGAGTCGCTCCGTTCACGAGTGAGGAGGACTACGCCGCCCTCGTCGCCGAGATCTCCGAGCCCTTTGCGGCCGCGGATCTCACCGAGACGCTGCGGCTGGTGGACCGCCGGTTCGGGCCGGGCGTCTACTCGCTGCGCCTGCTCTTCCGCGACGAGCAGCGGCAGGTCGTGCGCGAGCTCTTGAAGTCGGCGCTCGAGGAGACCGACGCCGTGTACCGGCGGCTATACGAAGAGCATGCCCCGCTGATGCGGTTTCTCTCCGGCCACGGCGTGCGGCAGCCCCGCGGCTTCGCCATGGCCGCCGAGCGCGCCCTGGCGACGAGCCTGCGCGAGGCGCTCGGAGCGCCGGCCGCGGACGTGCCGCGGATGCGCGCGATTCTGGACGAAGCCGGCCGCGCCGGCATCGCGCTTCACGAGGACGGGCTGGGCCTGGCGTTCGAGCAGGCGCTGGAGCGTCTGTGCGCGGAGCTCGCGGCTCTCCCCGAGGACGTCTCGCGGCTCGAGACGCTCGAGGGCGTAGTCGCGCTCGCGAAAGCGCTGCCGTTCGACGTCGACTTCGCCAAGGTGCAGAACACGTACTACGCGCTCGCGCGGACGGCGCTGCCGGCGATGCGGCGCGCGGCCGGCGCGGGCACGGAAGGCGCCGCCCAGTGGGTCGCGCAATTTCTCGCGCTCGGCGAGAATCTCTCGGTGCGGGTGGCTGAGGACGACGCCTAGTGCGGGCGGGCGGCGCACGGCGTCTGCTAAACTGCGAAGCGAGTTGACACCCGTTCTCGAAAAAGCGCTCCGGGTTTCCGGGGTTCCCGAGAAGCTGCTTCCCCTCTTCGCCCTGGCCCACGACCTGAGGTGGACGTGGCGCGCCGACGTCCGCGCGCTCTTCGAGCGGCTGGACCCCGAGGCCTGGCACCGCGTCCGCGGCAATCCGATCCGGCTCTTCCGGGAGGCGGCGGCCGAGCGCGTCTGGCACGCGGCGGAGGACCCGATCTATCAGGCTGACCTTCAGGAGATGGTCGGCCGTCTCGCCGAGGAGGACAGGGCCGAGCCTCGCGACCCCGCCGCGCGGGAGATGGTCGCGCGCGGCGAGCGGATCGCGTACTTCTCGGCGGAGTTCGGCCTGACCGAGGTCCTCCCGATCTACGCGGGCGGTCTCGGAGTGCTCGCGGGCGATCTCCTGAAATCCGCGAGCGACCTCGGCGTCCCGCTGACCGGCGTGGGGCTCTTCTACCGCGAGGGGTACTTCCGGCAGATCATCAGCGAGGAGGGCCGTCAGTCCGAGGCCTACCCGGTGCTGGAGCCGGACGAACTCCCCCTTTCGATCGCGGAGCCGACGGACGGGAGCCCGCCCATCGTCAGCGTCGATCTCGCGGGCCGCACCGTGGACCTGCTCATCCGAGTGGCCAAGGTCGGCCGCGTGCCGCTCCTGCTCCTGGA
The DNA here is from genome assembly GCA_963810205.1 of uncultured Acidobacteriota bacterium. Classification (GTDB taxonomy): domain Bacteria; phylum Acidobacteriota; class Thermoanaerobaculia; order UBA5066; family Gp7-AA6; genus DAHUXD01. Next base: position 280,941 of record CAWEMP010000003.1, on the reverse strand, counting down.
TTCGAACCTGCCCGAGAACGATCCGCCGGACCGCGAGATCACGGCTCGCCTCTACGGAGGAGGGCACGAGATGCGTCTCCAGCAGGAGATCGTGCTCGGCATCGGCGGCCTGCGCGCGCTCGGGAAAGTCGGGATGCCGACGATTCGTCACATCAACGAAGGCCACGCCGCCTTCGTCTCGCTCGAACGGATCCGCCGGTTCGTCCAGGAGGAGCACCTCACGTTCGCCGAGGCGAGGGAGGCCGCGACGAGCGCCAACATCTTCACCACGCACACGCCGGTGCCGGCCGGCATCGACGTGTTCACGCCGGAGCTGCTCTGGAAGTACTTCGGCGGCTACGTGAAAGAGCTCGGCATCACCTTCGACGAGTTCTTCGACCTGGGCCGCGAAGTCGGCGAGCACGGCCGTGAGCTCTTCTCGATGGCCGTCCTGGCGATGCGGCTCTCCACGCACCAGAACGCCGTCTCGAAGCTTCACGCCGAGGTCTCGCGCCGGCTCTGGCGCGGCGTGGCGCCCGATCTGCCGGTCTCGGAGATCCCGATCATCCCGATCACCAACGGCGTGCATCCGCCGACCTGGACCGCTCCCGAGATCGCCCGCACGGGCGTCTTCGAGACGCCGGAGTCGGTCGACCGGGGGGACCTGTGGGTTGCGCACGAGGCCCTGCGCGCGAGCCTGGTCGCGTCCTGCCGCGAGAAACTCGTCGAGGAGAAGCGCAAACAGGGCGCGCGGGAGGAGGAGGTCGCCGAGGCCGCTCGGGCCCTGGACCCGAAGGCGCTGACGATCGGCTTCGCCCGCCGGTTCGCGACCTACAAGCGCGCGACGCTTCTCTTCCGCGAGCCCAAGCGCCTCGAGTACCTGCTCCACCAGATCGGGCGGCCGGTGCAGATCCTCTTCGCGGGCAAGGCGCACCCGCGCGACGAGGACGGCAAGGCCTTTCTGCGCGCCGTCGCGACGGCCGCCGAGCGGCCGGAGTTTCGGGGCCGCATCGTGTTCCTCCCCGACTACGACATGGGCTTCGCCCGGAAGCTCGTCGGCGGCTGCGATGTCTGGCTGAATACGCCGGAACGGCCGCGCGAGGCCTCGGGGACCTCGGGCATGAAGGCCGCGATGAACGGTGTCCTCAACCTCTCCGTCCTCGACGGTTGGTGGGACGAGGCGCCGCACGACGAGGCGGGATTCGTCGTGGGCGAGGCCAAGGACCAGGCGCCGGAGGAGGAGATCGCCCGGGCGCTCTACGACGCGCTGGAGAAGCGCGTCCTTCCGATGTTCTTCGATCGCGACGCCTCGGGCCTGCCGCAGCGCTGGATCGACCGGATGATCGTCGCGGCGTCGCGCGTGGCGCGCGAGTTCTCGTCGGACCGCATGGTCGCCCAATACCTCGAGCAGTGCTACCTGCCGGGCGCGTTCTACCGGCGCGCGATGAAGGACGGGGACCGCGAGCCGTTGAAGCGGCTCGTGGCCTGGAAGGAGCGCATCCGCGGCGCCTGGCCCGGAGTGCGTTTCGAGAGCGTCGAAGTCCAGCCCGATCCCGCGACACTTCCGCCGGCCGCTCCCTTCGACGTGGTGGCGCGGGTGGCGCTCGGGCCTCTCGACGCCTCGGAAGTCTCGGTCGAGCTCTTCGAGGGCCCCCTCGAGCCGGACGGCACTCTCGAGTCCGGCACGCCCACGCGGCTCGAGGCCGTCGCGCGTGAAGGGGAGACCGGCGTCTTCCGCCTCCGGCACCGCAAGACCAAGGCCGAGACGCTGGGGTACACGGTGCGCGTGCGTCCGACACACCGCGACCTCGCGCACCCCAACGATCTGGGCCTCGTTCTGTGGTGGGGGAAGAGCCGCGAGGCGAGGCGCTACACTCCCGCTCCGTGACGTCGTCTCCGGGGACTCGCTCCGCCGGCATCCTCCTCCATCCCGCTTCCCTGCCCGGCCCGTTCGGAATCGGCGATCTGGGCCCGTGGATCGACCGTTTTCTCGACTGGGCCGTCGCGGCGGGGCAGACCCTCTGGCAGGTGCTCCCGCTGTCCCCGATCGGCGGCGGCGGGTCGCCCTACGGCGGGCCGTCGGCCTTCGCCGGAAATCCGCTCCTGATCTCGCCCGAGCTTCTCCTGCGCGACGGATTCCTCCCCGTCTCCGCTTTCGAAGATCTCCCGACGCTTCCGAAGGAACGGGTCGACTTCGAGGCCGTGATCGCGTGGAAGGACCGGATCCTCCGTCAGTCCTGGGAGCACTTCGAGTCTCACGCGGGCGACCCGGCGCGCGACGAGCTCGAGGCGTTCCGGCGGGCGCCGGCGCAGGCGGCCTGGCTGACGGACTGGTCGCTCTTCTCGGCGCTGAAGGCGCGGTTTTCGGGCCGCGGATGGCTCGAGTGGGACCGGGGACTGCGCGAGCGCGACGAGGATGCTCTCGACCGGGCTTCGGGCGAGCTCGAGGCCGAGGTGTCCTACCAGGCGTATCTTCAGTTCCTTTTCTTCCGGCAGTGGGACCGGGTCCGGACGGCGGCGCGGGACCGGGGCATCACGGTGATGGGCGACATGCCGATCTACGTGTCGCTCGACAGCGCGGACGTGTGGGCGCACCCCGAGCTCTTCGAGCTCGACGCGCAGCTCCGGCCCACTTCGGTCTCGGGAGTTCCACCGGACTACTTCTCGGAAACCGGGCAGCTCTGGGGCAATCCGCTCTATCGCTGGAGCCGCCTCGAGGAGACCGGCTACGCCTGGTGGGTCGCGCGCGTCCTCGCGAATCTGCGGCTGTGCGACCTTCTGCGCATCGACCACTTCCGCGCCTTCGCGGCCTACTGGTCGGTTCCCGCGTCGGAGGCGACCGCCCTTCACGGAGCCTGGAAGCCGGGCCCGGGCGCCAGGCTGTTCGAGGCCGTGCGGGCGGAGCTGGGAGGAGGGCCGCTGCCGATCGTCGCCGAGGACCTCGGCGTCATCACCGAGGAGGTCCGCGACCTGCTGACCGAGCTCGGCGTTCCGGGGATGAAGGTCCTGCAGTTCGCGTTCTACGAGGCGGACGGCGAGTATCTGCCGCACCGCCACACGGAGAACGCGGTGGTCTACACCGGTACGCACGACAACGACACGGCGAAGGGCTGGTACGCGAACCTCAAGCCCGAGGAGCGGGAGCGCGTGTACGACTACCTCGGCGCCGACGGGGGCGCCGAGATTCACTGGGCCCTGATCCGGGCCGCGTACGGCTCGGTCGCCCGCCGGGCGATCGTGCCGATGCAGGACGTGCTCGGTCTGGGGAGCGAGGCCCGCATCAACACGCCGGCCGCGCCCGCCGGCAACTGGACCTGGCGCGCGCCCGACTGGGCGTTTCGCCCGGAAGACGCCACGCGCCTGCGGCGGATGGCGGTTCTCTCGGGACGATTCCAGGCCGTGCACGAGAACCCCCGGTCGTAGCCTGCCCCTACGACGAGGGCTCGCCTCTAGTCTCCGTCCGCGAGGACCATCGACAGAATCGCGCTCACGACGCTGACGACGAGGGCGCCGAGGATCGCCGAGAGGCAGCCGTCGACCTGGAACTGGAGGCCGAGCGCGGCCGAGAGCTTCCCCGTCAGCCACAGCATCAGGCCGTTGACGACGAGGGCGAAGAGACCGAGCGTCAGGAAGATGATCGGGAGCGTCAGGAGCTTGACGAGCGGGCGCACGAAGGCGTTCAGCACCCCGAAGACCAGGGCCACGCCGAGGAAGGGGAGCCAGGTTCCCGTGTAGGTGATTCCGGGGATGAGGGCCACCGCGACCCAGAGCGCCGCCGCGTTGATCAGGAGCCGAAGGAGAAAGCGCATCGATGCCTCCCGGGGCTCATCATAGCCGCGCCGCGGTGTCATCATTCGACCCCGGGGGTGGGCCCATGCGGATTGGGGCGACGGTGTTCCTGGCCCTGGCGTCGACGGCCGCGGGCATGCGCGGCGTGGGGCCCGCGGACGAGGTCGAGTCGGGGATGGCGCGCGTGGCAGAGCCGGTCATCTTCTTCGAGGCGGCGGGCCGCGGCGCGCCGGTCGTCCTGATCCACGGCGGGCAGATGGATCGCCGGATGTGGGACCCGCAGTTCCTTCCGTACGCGAAGACGTACCGCGTCGTGCGGTACGACGTGCGCGGATACGGCCGCTCCGCCACGGCGACCCTGCCCTACTCGGACGTCGCCGACCTCGTGGCCCTCCTCGACCAGCTCGGGATCCGGAAAGCCCATCTCGTCGGGCTGTCGCTCGGCGGGAGGATTGCCATCGACTTCACGCTCGAGCATCCGGACCGGGTGGCGTCGCTGACGGCCGTCGCTCCCGGCCTGCGGGGATTTCCATCCGACGACGACGAGCGCTGGGTCGCGCAGTGGCGAGCCGCGCAGGAGAAGGGAGGCGAGGCGGCGGCGACACTCTGGCTCCAGGACCCCTTCATGGTCCCGGCCATGGAGCACCCGGACCTGGCTCCCCGGCTTCGCGAGCTCGCCCTCGCCAACGCCCGGGCGTGGCTCGCGAACCCGCTGCTCGAGATCCGGCAGGATCCTCCGGCGGCGAAGCGCCTGGCGGAGATTCACGTGCCTGTCCTCGTCGTCATCGGCGACCGCGATGTGCCGCACATGCAGAAGGTCGCGGACAAGCTGTCCTCGGAGATCGTCGGGGCGAAGAAGGTCGTGATTCCCGGGGCCGGCCACATCTCCAACATGGAGAAGCCGCAGGCGTTCGATCGCGCCGTTCTCGAGTTCCTCGCGGCCCAGTCCGTGTCCCGGTGACCGTCCGCTTCCCGATCGTCCCGAGGCGACCGTACTCGCTCGCGCTGACGGCCGAACGCTATACGCGCTTCCCCGAAATCGTCGACCGATACGAGGGGGGCGTGTACAGAAGGCTCTTGCCGATCGGGCGCGGGGTGCTGCTCTCGGTCGCGCAGACCTCCGCCGCCAGCATCGAGATACGACTCGACGGGCGTCTCGCGGATTCCGACGCGGCGCGGACGGGCGCGCGGCGGGTCGCCGATGTGAGCCTCGGGGCCGCGTCCGATGTCGCCCCTTTCTACCGCGCGCACCGCGAGGATCCGGTGCTCGGTCCCCCGATCCGCGCCTTCCGCGGTCTGCGGGTCGCCGGGGTGCCGTCGCTGTGGGAGGCCCTCGTCACGGCGGTCCTCGCCCAGCAGGTGAATCTCACGTTCGCCTACGACATCCGCCGGGAGCTCGCCCTCGAGTACGGCGCGAAGGCGCGGTTCTTCGGCGAGACCTGGGTGGCATTCCCGGCGCCGGAGACGATGGCGGCGGCGACGCTCCCTCGCCTGCGCCGGTTCCGCTTGTCGCGGTCGAAGGCGGTCGCGATCCGTGGCCTCGCCCGGGCATTTGCCGGCGGAGGACTCTCGGAAGACGAGCCTGGCGGGGCTCCCCGACGAGGAGGCGATCGGGAGGCTGACCGAGCTTCCGGGTGTCGGACGGTGGACGGCGGAGATCGGTCTGCTGCGCGGGCTCGGACGCCCCGACATCTTCCCGGCCGGCGACCTCGGCGTCGTCAAGTACCTGGCGCAGGGTCTCCTCGGGCATGCGTCGAGGGCGAAGGAAGAGGAGATGCGGCGCTTCTCGCAGCGCTGGGCGCCGCACCGCAGCCTGGCCCTGGTCTACGGCTACGCCGAGCTCAATCGACGGAAAGGAGCACGTCTTCGGCCGTCCCCTCCGCCGCCTCGACCGCCCGATCGGGGAAGCGGGCCGTCACGAACACGTTGACGACCGCGAGCGCGACGAGAATCGCGAAGACCGGCAGCAACGAATGTTCGATGGCGAGCCGGAAGGCGGCCGGATCGACGGCCGGGCTTCCCGCGCCGGCCCCGGCGTGGCCGGAGACGAGCAGGCGCCCCGCGGTTTCGGCGGCGGGGCCGAGCCGGCGCGACAGGCCCATTGCGAGAAGACCGCCCAGCGCGCCCACGCCGACGGCACCGCCGAGAGCCCGGAAGAAAGGCACGAGGCTCGTCGCGACCCCCCGCTCCCGCTCGGAGACGACGTTCTGGATCGCCAGGACCTGGGACATGGACGACGGGCCGAGGCCCGCGCCGACGATGGCACAGGCCGCCGAGATCCAGGGCACGGAGGCGTTCGCCCACGCCGCCGTGCCGAGGGCCGCGAGGCCCGCGAGAGCGAGCAGGGCTCCCCACCGCGCGGTCCGGCGGAATCCGAATCGAACGATCAACCGCGCGGCGGCGGCCGCCGACACGGCCCACATCAGGACGAGCGGCGTGACGACGGCGCCCGCGGCTCCGGCAGTGCCGCCGCGCGCGCCCTGGACGAAGAGCGGCACGAAGGTGTCGACGCCGAAGATCGTCGTGCCGAGGAGCACGCCGGCGAGGTAGGGAGCGGCCGTCGACATGCGCCGGAAGAGGCCCGGGGGGACCAGGGGATGCTCGCGGCGCGTCTGGAGGCGCACGAACACGGTCAACGAGGCCAGCGCCGCGGCGAAGATCCCCGCGCGCGCCGCAAGCCCGAGCCCGCCCTCGCCGGGGCGGTGGAGGACGGAAACGAGCAACGCCGTGACGCCGAAGGCGAGGGTCGCCGCCCCCGCGAGGTCGAGCGGGTCCGGGAGGTCGGCCCGGGACTCCACCATCTTGGCGGCCACGAGCGCGAAGGCGACGAGGCCGAGCGGAATGTTGATCGTGAAGATCGAGCGCCAGCCGAAGCTCATCGTCATCCAGGCTCCCAGCAGCGGACCGATCAGGCTGGCGAGCCCCCAGACGCCGGAGAAGAGCCCCTGGACCCTGGCGCGCTCCTTGAGGGAGTAGATGTCGCCCGAGACGGTGAGAGCGATCGGCACGAGGCCCGCGGCGCCGAGGCCCTGGAGCGCCCGCGCCGCGATCAGCTGGGGCATCGAGCGGGCGAGGCCGCAGGCGACGGCGCCCGCGAGGAAGACCGAGATCGCCGTCAGCAGGATCCGGCGCCGGCCGTAGATGTCGGCGAGCCGTCCGTAGATCGGCATCATGACCGTCGCCGTCAACAGGTAGATGGAGAAGACCCAGGAGTACATCGACAGGCCGCCGAGGTCGCCGATGATGGTCGGCATCGCGGTGGAGACGACGGTCGATTCGAAGGACGCCAGCGCCGTGACGAGGATCAGCGCCACCGTCACCATGCGGCGGCGTTTCGGATCGAACCGGGGAGCGGTCATGGAAGCCCGAGAGTATAGAGTCTCGGGATGCACGTCCTCGCCGGGACGAGCGGCTTCTCGTACAAGGAATGGAAGGGAAGCTTCTACCCGGAAGATCTTCCCGCCGAGGAGATGCTGTCTTTCTACGCCGCCCGCCTCCCGGCCGTCGAGATCAACAACACGTTCTATCGGATGCCGAAGCCGGCGCTGCTCTCCTCGTGGGCGGAGCAGGTCTCGCCGCAGTTTCGGTTCGTGCTGAAGGCATCGCAACGGATCACGCATCACAAGCGCCTGAAGGAAGCGGGCAGCGAGGTCGCATACTTCTTCCAGACGGCGTCGACCCTCGGCGACCGCCTCGGACCGGCCCTCTTCCAGCTACCGCCGAATCTCAAGAAGGACCTGCCGCGGCTCGAGGCGTTCCTCGCGGTCTTGCCCGAAGGCGCGCGCGCGGCCTTCGAGTTCCGCCACGCCTCGTGGTTCGAAGACGACGTCTTCGAGGCGCTCCGTGGGCGGGGCGCGGCGCTCTGCGTCGCCGAGGACGAGGAGCTCGCCACCCCGCTCGTGGCCACAGCCGGCTGGGGGTACTTGCGGTTGCGCCGCCAGGACTACGACGACGCCGCGGTCGCCGCCTGGGCCGAGAAGGTCCGGGGCCAGACCTGGAGCGAGGCTTACGTCTTCTTCAAACACGAGGACGCCGGGTCGGGGCCCCGCCTCGCGGCGAAGCTGCTCGAGATCTTCGCCTAGGCGCCGGGGGCGCCGGACTTCAGGCGCTCGGCGAGACGGGCGAGGGCGGTCTGCAGGTCCGGTTTCAGGGTCAACACCGGCGCCAACGGGTCGTCCTTCAGCTTCTTCATCCGCGCCGGCAGCGTCTTGAGAGTGAACGTCTTCGGATCGAGCTTCCGGTCGACCTCGCTCCACTTCAAGGGCGCCGAGCAGGTCGCGCCGGGGACGGGACGGGCGGAGAACGGGCCGGCGATCGTCTTCCCGTGCCCGTTCTGGAGATAGTCCACGTAGACCTTGCCGCCCCGCGAGCCGAGCGAGCGCGCGGTCGTCGCGACCTTTCCGTGCTCCTGTTCGATGACCTTGGCGAGGATCTCTCCGAGCACGCGGGCCTCGGCGTGCGTGCACTGGCCCCCGAGGGGCAGGAGAACGTGGAGGCCCGTGGCTCCGCTCGTCTTGATGAAGTCGGGCAGGCCGATGTCCGCGCAGAGCGCGTGAATCGCCTGCGCGATTTCGACGACGTGCGAGAAGGGCGCCCCCTTGGGATCGAGATCCAGGATGCACCAGTCCGGGCGCTCGGGCGCCGCGACCCGGCTCGCCCAGACGTGCAGCGGGATCGAGCCGAGGTTGGCGACGTAGAGGAGCGTTTCGAGGTCGTCGCAGACGAAGTAGTCGATCTCGCGCTCGGCGTGCTCGCTCCAGATGCGCTCGAGCCGGATCCAGTCGGGCGCGAAGTTCGGGGCGTCTTTCTGGAAGAACGACTTGCCCGTGATCCCGTCCGGATACCGGGTCATGACGAGCGGGCGGTCCGCCAGGTACGGGAGCAGCCACGGCGAAATGGCCCGGTAGTACTCGATGAGATCGCCCTTCGTGTAGCCCTCGTCGGGCCAGAAGACCTTGGACAGGTTGGAGAACGGAACGGACTTCTCCCGGGGCTCGGCGTCGCGAACGGGAGGAGGGGGAGGCTCGTGCTCGGGCGCCGCATCGAGGTCCTCCCGCACGCACTCCTCGATCGGCTTGTCGTCCCGGAGCCGCAGGAACGCCGGGTGCCGGAGCAGACCTTCTCCGGTCCACTCCTTGAAGCGCACTTCGGCGACGATCTCCGGCTCCACCCAGACGTGGCCACGTCCGGTGGGAACGGGACCGCCGCAGGCCGGAGTCGGGCGGACGGCCTTCTCGAGCCGGGCGTGGATGGCGGCGAGCTGCTTGTCGGAGAACCCCGTCCCGACGCGGCCCGCGTAGACGAGGCCGCCATCCTGCCAGTACGCCAGATGAAGCGCGCCGAATCCGGAGCGCGCGCCTTCGGGCTTCGTATATCCGACGACGGCGAAGTCTCCGACGCGGTCGAGACGCACCTTGATCCAGTCGCCCGACCGCGCCCCACGATAGGGCGAATCGGCCTTCTTTCCGACCACACCCTCGAGGCCGAGCTCGCCCGCAGCTTCGAGGAGAGCCTCGCCCTTCGCCTCGACGTGGTCGGCGAAGCGGACCGGCCCGGCGCGGGGCAGGAGGCGCTCGAGCAGGGCCTTGCGGTCGGAAAGGGGCAACGGGCGCAGGTCGAAGCCCTCGAAACCGAGCAGGTCGAAGGCGAAGAGCGTCGCCGGTAGCTCCACGGCGGCGCGGTCGATGTCGGGGCGGCGCTGGAGGAGGGCGCGCTTCTGGAGGAGGCCGAAGCGGGGCTTCGACTTGGCATCGAGGACGACGACCTCGCCGTCGAGGACGAAGGAATCGTAGGGGAGCGCGCCGACGGCTCGCGCGATCTCGGGAAACGTCGCCGTCGAGTTCATCCCGTGGCGGTAGCGAAGCACGGGCTTGCCGTCCTCGCGGCCCGCCAGCAGCCGGTAGCCGTCGTATTTGAGCTCCCAGATCCAGCCGGGCTTCGAGAACGCGGCGTCGCGAGACTCCGCGAGCATCAGCTTCACGTCGGAGGCGCGGACGCGGCGCGTCGGCGCTCCGAGGCGCTCGAGCTCGGTCCGGATCTCGGCCGCGCGGCTCCCGCCCGTAGCGAGGTCCTCGAGCGTGAGGCCGGAGAAGATCGACTCCGGCGGGTATGCCGCCTCGGGCCCCTTCCTGGCCCAGCCGTCCCGCTCCTTGATGAGGAGCCACTCCTTGCCGGTCGTCTTTCCCTTCGTCTTCATCCGGACGAGGGTCCAGACTCCGCGCAGCTTGTAGCCGTGGAGCTCGAAGAGGAGCTTGCCCTTCTTCATGCCCTCGTCGAGGTCGGCGAGCGGAGTCCAGCGGCCCTGGTCCCAGACGATGACCTCGCCGGCGCCGTAGTTGCCTTCGGGGATCACGCCTTCGAAGTCGGCGTACTCGACCGGGTGGTCCTCGACCTCGACGGCCAGGCGCTTGTCGGCCGGGTCGGGGGAGGGGCCCTGCGGAACGGCCCAGGACTTCAGGACGCCCCCCCACTCCAGCCGGAAATCGTAATGGAGCCGGGTGGCCGCATGTTTTTGCACCACGAAGAGATGCGGGCGGTTTTCGCCCCCCCGGCCGAAGGGCTCGGGGGTGGTGTCGGCGGAGCGTTTTTCCCGGTATTTTTCGAGCGGCACGCCTTGAAATCCCCGGCCCATGTTACATTTGTCGGTCCCTAAACCTATGAGCGCAAGGCCGATAGCGTCAGGGACGATTTCCTTCGGGCTGGTCTCGATCCCGATCAAGCTCTACGCCGCCGCGGACGCTTCCGCCGGCGTCTCCTTCAACATGCTCCACGCCAAGGACTCCGCCCGCCTCAAGCAGCAGTACACCTGTACGAAGGACGGCGAGATCGTCCCGCGCGACCAGATGGTGAAGGGCTACGAGTTCTCGAAGGACCGGTACGTGACCTTTACGCCCGAAGAGCTCAAAGCGCTCGAAGAGCAGTCCACCCAGGCGATCGAGGTCGTCGAGTTCGTGCCGATCGCGAAGGTCGATCCGGTCTACTTCGACCGCAGCTACTACGTCGGTCCCGACAAGGGCGGCGCCAAGGCCTACGCGCTCCTGTCCGAGGTCATGAAGGACACCAAGCGCGTCGCGCTCGCCCGGTACGCGGCCCGGGGAAAGATGTACCTCGTGATGCTCCGGCCGTTCGAGAACGGCATCGTGATGCAGCAGCTCATGTACGCCGACGAGGTCCGGTCGTTCACGGAAGTTCCGCTCGAGCCGGCCGACGTCAGCCCGAAGGAGCTCGACCTCGCCCGGCTCCTCGTCGAGCAGCGCGCGACGGAGACTTTCAAGCCCGAGACCTACGAGGACGACGTCAAGAAGCGCGTCCTCGGCCTGATCCAGAAGAAGGTCGACGGGCAGGACATCTCGATCGCGCCGACCGGAGGCCGGAGGCGGGCAGATCATCGATCTCATGGAGGCCCTGAAGGCGAGCCTCGCGAAGAAGCCGGAGGCCTCGACCACGGCCGCGCCGGATCGGCGCAGAAGGCCGCGAGCTCCGACGAGTCCCCGGCCCGCAAGCCCGCCAAGCGGGCGCAGGGCCGGGTCGCCCAGATGCGTACGGAGGCGGGCCGCAAGGCGTAGCGCTTCGTTGAAGGGCTACTCGACCTCCGAAGTCGCCAGGCTCCTCGGGTTTTCCCAGTCTCAGGTTCGCGGCTACGTGCGCGCCGGGTTTCTCTCGCCCGGCCGCGGACCCGGCGGCCGGCTCGTCTTCTCCTTCCCGGATCTCGTATTCCTGCGCACGGCGCGCGGGCTGACGTCGGCCCGCGTGGCTCCGCGGCGGATCCGCAAGGCCCTGCGGCGCCTGCGCGAGCAGCTCCCGGAAGGCCGGCCGCTGACCGGAGTGCGCATCGCGATGGAGGGCAGCCGCATCGTCGTCGAGGACGGCGCGCGGCGCTGGCAGCCGGAGTCGGGCCAGATCCTCTTCGACTTCGGCGTCGCGGACCTCGCGAAGAAGGTCGCGCCGATCGTGCGGCGCGCCTTTCGCGAGGCGCAGGAGGAGCGGAACCGAGTTTTCCGCCGACGACTGGTTCGAGTGGGGCTGCGAGCTCGAGCCGGGCTCGCCGGGTGAAGCCATCGCAGCCTATCGCCGCGCGCTCTCCCTCGACCCGGCGCACCCGGACGCGCACGTGAACCTCGGGAAGGCTCCTCCACGAGGCCGGCGACGCCGCCGCGGCCGAGCCGCACTACGCGGCGGCGCTGGCCTCGCGTCCCGACGACGCCACCGCGGCCTTCAACCTCGGCGTCGCGCTTCAGGACATGGGGCGGCTCCCGGAGGCGCTTCTCGCCTACCAGCGGGCCGTTCGCATCGACCCGTCCAATGCGGACGCCCACTTCAACGCCGCCGCGCTCGCCGAACGCCTGGGCCGGCCCGCCGAGGCCCTCCGCCACCTGCGGACCTACCGCAAGTTGACGCGGGAATAGGTGAGGGTGGATCTTGCCTTTTCACGGGAGACTGCCGACAATTCGGCTGGACCCATGAAACGCGCCCTGACCGTGGCTCTCTTCGCGCTGGCCCTGCTCGTCGGGCCGGTGGCCGCGGCGTGCGGGGCCTGTTGCCCCGAGTCGTCGGCACAGACCACCCTGGCTTCCCCCGCGGACTGCTGCGGCGACTGCGAGCCGACGGTCGACCGGGCGCCGGACCCGGCGTCGCTGACGGCGAAGAGCACGGTCGCTCCTTCGGATTCGCACGTCCTCCTCCTCGCTCCCGCGGCCGGGCCCCTTTCCGTCGAGACGACCCCGCGTGTCGTCGGCCGCGACGCGGACCGCGCCTTCCCGCCTCGCGCCTCGTCCGCCCCTCTGCGCCTCTAGGCCTCCTCTCGAATCGACTCCGGAGTCGGTGCGGACCGGGACGGGCCCGGTCCGAGAGAGGGAGCCTGGCCATGCGACGGTTTCGTCTTGCCTTCGTTTTGACGTTCGTCTCGGTCTCCGCTCGCGCGGATGAGGGGGACTGGAAGCGCCGCCTCGAGGAAGCGGTCGCGCGCGCCGTCGCGCAGAACCCGTCGGTCGCCGAGATGGAGTCGAGGATCGCGGCCGTGGAGCAGCGCGTCGGGCAGGCGACGGCGCTCCCGGACACCGAGATCGAGGTCGGCATCGAGAACATCCCGCCGGCCAGCTGGTCCTTCTCGCAGGACGAGATGACGATGGAGAAGGTGCTGGCCCGCCAGACGTTCCCCGGAGCGGGCAAGCGACCGGCGCGCAAGCGCTCGGCCGAGGCCGAGCTCGACGCGGTGTCGGCGGAACACGCCGGGCACGTCGTCCGGATCTCGGGCGAAGTCGCCGACGCGTTCTTCGCCGTGGCGGACCTCGATGCCCGGATCGCGATCTTCGAATCGAGCCGCGAGCGCGCGAAGGGTGTCGCGGCTTCGGCGTCGGAGCGGTATCGCGTCGGGAAGGGGGCGCTGGCGGACGTGCTGCGGGCGAACCTCGCGGCGACGGCCCTCGAGGAGCGGCTGACCGGCTTGCGGGGTGAGAGGCGGATGGCCGTGGCGCGACTGAACGCGCTCCAGGCGCTGGCGCCGGACGCGCCCGTCGCGCCGATCCCGATTCCCGATGAGGAGCCTTCGGTCGAGCCGGCCGGCGAGCTCATCCGCGAAGCCCAGGAGCGCAGCCCCGTCGTCGCGGCCGCTTCCGCGCAGGTGCGCCGGGCCGACGAGGAGCGCGAGCTCGCCCTGCTCGAGCGCCGGCCGGACTTCACGGCGACCGCGTACTACGGCCACCGCGTGGACTACGAGGACCTCGTCGGTGCCTTCGTCGGCCTGAATCTGCCGTTTCTCCAGCCCGGGCGCCTCGACGCGCGAAAGGCCGAGAAGGAGGCGGAGCTCTCCGGCGCGCGGGCGAGCCTCGCGATGGCCCGCAACGACATCGCGCGCGGCGTCGGGGAGGCCTGGGCCCAGCTCCAGCGCGCGGTCGAACAGGCGAACCTCTACCGGAGCTCCATCCTCCCCCAGGCGCAGACCAGCGCTGCGGCGGCGCGGGAGGCATACGCCGTCGGGCAGATCGATTTCCTGACGTTCGTCACGGCGTCGCTCGACCTCGACCTCTATGAATCCGAGCTCGCGATGCGCCGGGCCGACGCCTGGCGAGCGCTCGCGGCGCTCCAGATGGCCACGGGGCTGCGGCTGGTGCCGCCGGCCCCTGCGGAAGGAGAACCCCATGCCGGAAACTAGGCCGCGCCCGGCGCTTGCCGTCCTGTTCGCAACCCTGGCGGCGGCGGCCGCGCTTTCGGCGTGCTCGAAGAAACCTGCGTCCGCGGCGGCGGGGGAACGGAAGCCGGGCGCAGCGGCTTCCGCCGCGACAACGCCGGCGCAGGCCGATGCGTCCGGGAGAAAGGTCCTCTACTGGTACGACCCGATGGCGCCGGGATCGAAGTTCGACAAGCCGGGCAAGTCGCCGTTCATGGACATGGAGCTCGTTCCGAAGTACGCCGACGAGCCGGGCTCGGGCGGCGGCGGGGCGTCCGCCGCGTCGGTGACGCTCTCGCCCGAGGCGATCCGCGCGACGGGCGTCACGGTGGCGCCGGTCCTGCGCGAGACGCTCCACCGCGGGATCCGGACGGTCGGGTCGATCGAGATCGACGAGACGCGGCAGGCGCGGGTGGCCGCCCGCGTGGCGGGGCGAATCGAGAAGCTCTACGCCGACTTCACCGGACAGGAGGTGAAGGCCGGCGCGCCGCTCTACGCCCTCTACAGCCCCGAGCTCGTCGCGACGCAGCGCGAGTACCTGCTGGCTCTCGAGAACCGGCAGCGCCTCGCGGCGGGCACGGCCGACGCGGTCCGGTCCGCCGACGAGCTCGTGGCGGCCTCGCGCGACCGGCTTCGCCTCTGGGGCATCGGTCCCGGCCAGATCGCCGCGCTCGAGAAGGACCGCAGCCCGAAGGCGTCGATGACCTTTCCCTCGCCGATCACCGGCACCGTCCTGCAGAAGACGGCCGTGGAGGGCCAGTACGTCACGGAAGGCACCGAGCTCTACCTGCTGGCCGATCTTTCGAGCGTGTGGCTGATGGCCCAGGTCTACGAGTACGAGCTCGGCCGGCTTCGGGTCGGCCAGACGGCGGAGGTCACGGTCTCGGCGCTGCCCGGCCGGACCTACCGCGGCCGGATCGCCTTCATCGAGCCGGTGCTCGACCGCGAGACCCGCTCCCTGCGGGTACGGATCGCGCTGCCCAACCCCCGCGGCGAGTTGAAGCCGGGCATGTTCGCCGACGCGCGCCTCGAGATTCCGGCGGCCCCGGGGCTGACGATCCCGAAGAGCGCGCTGATCGACACGGGCGCCCGGCGGATCGTCTACGTCGAGACGGCGCCGAACACGTTCTCGGCTCGCGACGTGAAGACCGGCGACGCCTCGGGCGACCGCGTGGCGGTGCTGGAGGGCCTCGCGGAGGGCGAGCGAGTCGTCACGGCGGCCAACTTCTTCGTGGACTCGCAGGCCCAGCTTTCGGGCGGCGCCTCCGTCCAGTACAGCGGCGCGCTCGACGTGAAGACGACGCCGGGGGCCCGGCCGTGATCAACCGCATCATCGACTTCTCGCTCGACAACCGGTTCGCGGTCCTCGGGCTGACGCTGCTCCTGGCGGCCGCCGGGATTCACGCGGTCCGCACCAACCCGGTCGACGCGATCCCCGACATCTCCGAGACCCAGATCATCGTCTTCGCGGACTGGCCGGGCCGTTCGCCGCAGGAGGTCGAGGACCAGGTGACCTATCCGATGGTCGTGAACCTCCAGGGGCTGGCCGGCGTGCGGGCGGTGCGGTCGAGCTCCGCCTTCGGGTTCTCGATGATCAACGTCATCTTCGAAGACGGCACGGACCTCTACTTCGCGCGAACGCGGATCCTCGAACGCCTTTCCCTCGTCGGGTCGTTGCTGCCGAAGGGCGTCACCCCGGTCCTCGGCCCGGATGCCTCGGCGGTGGGGCAGGTGTTCTGGTACACGGTCGAGGGCCCGGGGCAGGACCTCGGCACGCTGCGCGCGATCCAGGACTTCTATGTCCGCTACCAGCTCGCGTCGGTTCCCGGGGTCGCGGAGGTGGCCTCGATCGGCGGGTTCGTCCGCCAGTACCAGATCGACGTCGATCCCAACCGCATGGCGGCTTACGACCTCACGATCCGCGACGTCATCGAGGCCGTCCAGATGTCGAACAACAACGTCGGCGGGAAGGTTCTCGAGAAGGGGGGAGTCGAGTACATCGTCCGGGGCCTGGGCTTGATCCACGACGTTTCCGACGTCGAGAAGATCGTCGTGACGGCTCGAGGCGGCACGCCGGTCTACATCTCGAACCTCGCCCGCGTCACGCTCGGCCCCGAGTTCCGGCGGGGGGCCCTCGAGAAGGACGGGGCCGAGGTCGTCGGCGGCGTCGTGACCATGCGCTACGGCGAGAGCGCTCCCGAGATCATCCGGCGGGTCCGCGCCAAGCTCGCCGAAGTGTCGAAGGGGCTGCCGCCGGGCGTCACGATCGTGCCGGTCTACGACCGGTCGGACCTGATCGCCCGGGCCGTCGGGACGCTCAAGCGCGCCCTCCTCGAGGAGATCCTGCTCGTGACGCTCGCGCACGTCGTCTTCCTGATGCACTTCCGGTCGATCCTGATCGTCACGCTGCCCCTGCCGCTGGCGATCCTGACCTCCTTCATCCTGATGAAGGTCTTCGGCATCACGTCGAACATCATGTCGCTCGGCGGCATCGCCATCGCCATCGGCGTCCTCGTCGACGCCGGGATCGTGATCACGGAAAACGTCTTCCGCCACTACGAGGCGGACGCCGGCCGCAAGTCCGTCCCGGAGATCGTGCGGGAGGCCTCGCGGCAGATCGGCCGGCCGATCTTCTTCTCGATGGTGATCATCCTCCTCGCCTTCCTGCCCGTCTTCTCGCTCGCCGGGGAGGAGGGGAAGCTCTTCCACCCGCTGGCGTTCACCAAGACGTTCGCGATGATCGGAGCGACCATCCTCTCCGTGACGCTCGTGCCGGTGCTGGCGACCTTCCTCGTCCGGGGCCGGGTCCACCGGGAGGAGGACAACCCCGTCATGCGGCTGGCGCACCGCGTGTACGAGCCGGTGCTGGCCGCGGCGCTGCGGCACAAGCTCGCGACGATCGCGATCGCGGCCGCGGCCTTCGTCGTCAGCCTCGTGCTGGTCGCGGGCGGGGGCATGCTGCTCGCGCCGGCGGCGGCACCGGTGGCCCTGGCGGCCTCCCTGACCGGGAGCGAGCGGGTGCAGCGGGCCGCGGACTCCATCGCCGGGGCGCAGGCGTGGCTCGACCGGAGCGTGGCGCCGGGGGTCGGGAAGGAGTTCATGCCACCGCTCGACGAGGGAACGCTGATGTTCATGCCCGTCACCGCCAACTCCGTCTCGCTGACGCAGGCGATCGACATCATGAAGAAGCAGGACGCGATCCTGCGGAGCATTCCCGAGGTGGCCTCGGTCGTCGGCAAGGTCGGCCGCGCCGAGAGCCCGCTCGACCCGGCGCCGATCAACATGTACGAAACCCTGATCGAGCTCAAGGACCCGGCCGCGTGGAGGCCGGGGATGACCAAGGAGAAGCTGCTCGCCGAGATGACCCGGGCCTCGCAGCTTCCGGGCGTCACGACGATCTGGCAGCAGCCGATCCGCAACCGCATCGACATGCTCGCGACCGGCATCCCGACCCAGGTCGGGGTCAAGGTGTTCGGGCCGGACCTGGCCGTCCTCGAGAAGAAGGCGAACGAGATCGCGGAGGTCGTCCGCGGCATCCCCGGCTCGGCCGACGTCTACGCCGAGCAGATCCTCGGCACGCCGTACCTCGAGATCCGCGTCGACCGCGAGGCGGCGGCCCGTTACGGCGTGCGCGTGGGCGACGTCCTCGAGGTGATCGAGACGGCGATCGGCGGCGAGAACCTCACGACGACGATCGAAGGGCGCAACCGCTTTCCGGTCCGCGTCCGCTACGGGCGGGAGCTGCGCGACGACATCGAGAAGCTCGGACGCATCCTCGTGCCCGCGATGGGCTCGGCGCCCATGCAGTCGGCCCGGGTCATGCCGCAGGTACCGTTGGCCGAGGTGGCGAAGATCGAGATTCGCCCCGGCCCGTCCATGGTGTCGGCGGAGAACGGGCTCCTGCGCGAGCGGGTCTTCTTGAACGTGCGCGGCCGGGACGTCGGCTCCTTCGTGGACGAGGCCAAGCGCGCGGTCGAGGCGGAGGTCGCAATGCCGCCGGGCTACTTCACCCAGTGGGCCGGCCAGTACGAGCACCAGCTCCGCGCCCGCAATCGCCTCGCCCTGGTGGTCCCCGTCTGCTTCGCGATCATCTTCCTGTTGCTCTACGTCACGTACCATTCGGCGCGCGAGGCCGCCCACGTCATCCTGGCCATCCCGTTCGCCCTCACGGGCGGCAACCTCCTCCTTTGGGTCCTCCACACGCTGGCGGTGGCGAACGGCTGGAAGACGGAGTTCCACCTGAGTGTCGCCGTCTGGGTCGGCTTCATCGCGCTCTTCGGCACGGCCGTGCAGACGGCCGTCGTGATGGTCGTCTACCTCGAAGAGGCGCTGCATCGGCGAGCCGCCTCGGGCACGCTGACGCGGGAGGGCATCCGCGAGGCCGCGATCGAGGGCGCCGTGCTGCGGCTACGCCCGAAGCTGATGACGGTGTCCACCGTTGTCCTCGGGCTCCTTCCGATCCTCTGGTCGACGGCGACCGGCTCCGAGGTGATGAAGCCGATCGCGGCTCCGGTGCTGGGCGGCATGTTGAGCTCGCTCGTCCACGTCCTGATCGTCACGCCGGTGATCTGGACGCTGCTGAAAGAACGGGACCTGACGCGCGGCCGGCTGCCGGAGCCGGAGGGGGAGCCGGCGCCGGCATGATGCGGGCGAGCATCTCCCGGACCTGCGTCCGGGTCGCCCCGAGCTTGTCGCAGGCGTCCAGGAGATCGTCGGCGAGGACGGGATACCAGTTGCGCCGGCGGACGTCCGACAGGCCGATGACGTCGAGGGGCGCGATCGCGTCGCGGACCTTCCGGTCGAGCACGGAGCGATCGGCGCCGGAGAGCGCGAGGGCGCAGCATTCGGCGAGCGCCGGGCCGAACCGGGGGTGGTCTCCCGAGAGAAACGACCCGGCGAGCTCCGGGCGCCCGAGGCGCCGCGCCGCCTCGGCGTAGCTCGCGGCGGCGAAGTAGAGGAACGAGAGCCCGGCGAAGGCCGGGAAGTCGTCGAAGCGCGCCCAGAGGGCGGCCACGAGGCGCGCCGCCGTGGCGGCCTCGGCGAGCGTCTTCTCTCCGTCCCGCGCCAGATCGAGGCCGAAGCTCTTCGTGCCCCAGGACCGCTCGATCGTCGCCGCCAGCCGCTCGAGGCCGAGCAGCGTGAGCGGAAAGCCGGTCGAGAGGATGGGATCGACGAAGGCCGCGGCGGAAGGCAGGAGAGTCCAATTCGGCCCGGCGGCCGCGAGGCTGCGGAAGGGGAGCGACGCGCGGTGGATGAACGGAAGTGCAGCGAGCGCGTCGGCAAACTGCTCGCGGACGGTCGGGAGCCTCGCGAGCAGCCGCTCCCAGGCCGGCGCGCCCTCGGACGAGGCGGAGCTCCTCGGCGAGCCGAGGCTCCGCGGCCACGCCCGCGCTCGTCAGCCCGTTGTTGAATCGCAGCACCCAGATCCAGCCGCCGTCGAAGACGTGGTGCAGAGCGGCGTCATCGACGGGATAGGGCGGAGCCTCGGCGGAGGGGAAGATGCCCGTCTCGTCGAGGCGCCGGACCCCCGTGAAGTGCGTGTAGAGTCCGGCCGTCGTCGGCAGGTCGGGGAACGCGGCGGATGGAAGCGAGAGCGCCCGATGAAGGAACCCGCCGGGCCCCGAGGCGTCGACGAGGAGCCGCGCCTTGAACCTGCTCCTCCGGCCGAGACGCTCGGTCTCGAGCACGGCCCGGTCGCCCTCGAACGTCAGGCCGTCGATCGCGGTTCGGTCGACGTACACGGCCCCCTCGCGTTCGGCTTCCGCGGCGAGAAACCGGTCGAAGTCCGGGCGGTACCAGTGCGTGTCGGCCACCTCGTCGCAGGGGCTCGCCGCCACGAGGAGCTGGTCGCGCCGCTCCGGGTTCGCGCCAAACGGCCGGCCCGGCTCGTGCGCGTAGAACGTGAACCCGCGCTTCAATCCGCAGGCGATCTCCGGGCGCTCGCGCTGCCAGGTTCCCCAGGCGGCCAGCGGCCGGACGCGCGGGAGGTCGTAGCGGTCGCAGAGGCTTTCGAGAAGCAGATTCGCGAGCGGCGACGAGGACTCGCCGATCGCAAATCGCGGGTGCGATCCCCGCTCGAGGAGCACGACCGACCGGCCGAGGCGCCGGGCCAGGATCGCCGCGAGGGAGCCGGCGAAGCCCGACCCGATCACGGCGACGTCGAGGTCGGCCCGGGTCACGAGGCCCCGCAGTCCGCGCAGGTGACGGGGGGCAGGAAGGTCTGGGAGAGATTCATCGCGGAAAGGCGTGAGCGGCGGGGGTCGAGGCATGCCGGGCAACGGCCCAGCGCGTCCAGGTCCCACAGGTCCGCGAAGACGCGTCCGCGCCGCAGGCGCAGCCCGTCCGCGAGTCCGTCTTCGAGGAGATCGAGGGTCGGAGGCTCGAAGTCTCCCGCGTCGCGCAGCGCCTCCATGGCTCCGTTGCCGGGTCGCGTCGCGATGACGGAGACCGCCGTGGCGCCGCAGTCGAAGGCGAACTCGATGGAGCGGCGCACCCAGGCGCCGGCCTCCGCTGGCGTCACCCACGGAAGCCCGGCGAGAACGAAGACGCGCAGGGCGATTCCGCCGTCGACGAGCATCCGGGCCGCGCGGCGGAAGGAGTCGAGCGTCATTCCCTTGTTGAGCCGCGGAAGGACGCCGGGATGCACCGTCTCCAGCCCCATCGCGACCTCCAGAGCGCCGCGAAGCAGGTCCCGGAACCGGAACACCGGCGGCCCGACGAGGGCGGGGTGCGACTCGACGATGACGCGCTCGAAGGACGCGAGCATCGCGGCGATCGCCGGGTGATCCTCGGGCGGTATGGCCCGTCCGTCGAAGAAGCTGCCGGCGTTGTAGAGCTTGATCCGGCGGGCAGGGGGAAGCGATCGCAAGCGCCTCGCGGATCTGCTCGGGGATCGCGCCCGGGCCCACGCTCTCTTCGAGCGTGTTCTTCCAGAGGTCGCACATCAGACAGCGCCAGGGACACTCCTTGTTCGTCAGGAGGATGGTCGCGACGTCGGCGGGCCGGCCGGTTTCGTCGGCCTCCGCTTCGACGAAGGCGCCATAGGCGCGCCTGGGATCGAGTCGATGGCGGCGCGGCCGGCGCTCCAGGATCCAGCGGTCGCGCGCCCGGGCCGAGTCCGGGTACGGGTAGCCCGCGCTCACCGCCGGCTCACGCGTACAGGGAGAGGAAGTGGGCGCGGTACCGGGCCTCGTCCGAACGAAACCGGCCCGCCTCGCCCTCCGGGCAGCGCGCCGTCCTGGAACCGGCGCTTGGGAAAGACCGGCATGGCCCGTCCGGTCAGCGCCTCGACGCCGCGCGACACGATCTCGCCCTTGAGCGCGTAGAGCCGCTGGTGGTCGTAGCGGGTGAGCGTCGACGAAGGGGATCGCCTCGGCCGCCTCGATCACGCGCCGGCCGCGTGTAGGGGCTGAAGCCCTCGAAGCCCCAGCGTCGCAGCGGCGCCCACGTGCGGCAGTAGGAGCGGCTCTGGCCGCCCGAGTAGGTCAACGAGTGCTTCATACGTCCGACGCCCCAGCCCTCCTGGTAGAGCAGAGGATTGTGGAGGACGCTTCGAATCGTGAGCTCGGGGTTGTCCTCGATGGGGTAGTCCTTGAGGTTCTCGTCGCCCCCGTCTCCATCGACGAGGTGGCGCCAGTTCGGGTAGCGCTCGCGGATCCCGCGGCAGAGGGCGAGCGCCATGGTCGCGGACTCCACGTCGAGCGGCTTGTAGTCCTCGATGATGCGGACCGATTCGAGGGGGTCGACGAAGCTCGGGTCGACTTCGATCGGCTCGAGGAACATCCCCAGACCGAGGGCGCCGAGAAAGGCCCGGGCCTGTTCGAGATCCGCCCCGCTCCCGAGCGACAGGGTGAACGCCTTGAGACGGCCCGGGTGCAGGCCGAGCCGAAGCAGAACGTGGTGGGTGAGAAGGAAGACCGCCCCGCTGTCGATGCCGCCGGAGAAGGCCACGCCGATCGGCTCCGCCGGCGGAACCCGCGTCAGCCAGGCCGCGATCTCCTCCGCGAGGGCGCCGACGTACCGGCGGCCGATGACGTCCGGGTCCGCCGGCAGCGGCTCGGCGGCGGGGGTGAAGAAGCGGGTCCAGGACGCCTCGGGGTCGGGGCAGCCGACGAGCTCGATCTCGACGACGTGATGTGCGGGAACCATGCGCGTGTAGCTCGGGTGAAACTGGCCGGCGAGGCCCTCGCGCCGGAGCCAGTCGCGGATCGCGTCGATGCGGTCGGAGACGACGAGTGCCGGGCCGGCGCTCTGCTTGGCGAGGAAGTAGCGAAAGGGCCGGTCGAGCGAGCGCGCCAGCCGGACGCGGCGCCCTTCTCGGCCCACGAGCGCGAAAGATCCCGCGATGCCGCGCACGTCTTCGGGGCAGCCGCGCGCCACGCGGGCCCGCGCGTCGGCGAGGGACATGTTCGGGATGCGGTTGGCGTCGGGGTCGGTCAGGTCGACGACGCGCTCGACGTATTGGTCCGGCATGAAAGCCCCTCCGGCTCGCCGATGCTATGCCCGACAGGAGACTTCGGGCCCTCGTTGCTCTAAAATGGCGAAAATGTCAGCGGCAGCGCCGGGAGATTCCACGCCCGCAGAGCGTCCGGGCGGCGGCGGCGCCGCGCTGTTGCAGGCGGTACGCCCCGCGCAGTGGGTCAAGAATCTCGTTCTGCCGCTCCCGTTTCTCTTCGGCGGCGCGCTGGGGACCGTCCGGGGATGGGGGCTGGCGGCGGCGGGCTTTGCGATCTTCTGCCTGGTCACCAGCGGCGTCTACCTCGTCAACGACATCATGGACCGCGAGCGCGACCGCGCCCATCCCGAAAAGAAGCACCGGCCGCTCGCCTCGGGGCGACTGGCGGTCTCGACGGCGGCGGCGGCGGCGGTCGCTTTCGAGATCGTCGGGCTTCTGGCGGCCTTCGCCCTCCGCAAGGAGTTCGGCCTCTGGTGCCTGGCCTACGCGGCCCTGATGCTGACCTATTCGCTCGCCTGGAAGCGCATCCCTTTCCTCGAAGCCCTCATCGTGGCGGCGGGAATGCCGTTGCGGGCGCTGGCGGGCGCGGCCCTCGCCGGGGTCTGGCCCTCCCCGTACCTGATGGGCTGCGCCTACCTGCTCGCCCTCTTCCTGGTGGCCGGAAAGCGTCAGTGGGAGCTGCTGCACGCGGGGAACCGGTTTGCCTCGGAGCACCGGCCGGCCCTCTCCTCCTACCGCGAGGGCGGGCTCGACTACCTCTTCCTGATCACGGCTCTCACGACCGTCGCCGGCTACGCGGGATACAGCGCGGCGCCCGACACGATCTCGCACTACGGACGGTCTCTCGCGCTGACCGTTCCCTTCGTGATCCTCGGAATCGCGCGTTACGTTCGGCTGGTCTACCGGCGCGGCGGAGGGGGCAACCCGACACGTTCTCTCACCGACGACCCCTGGCTCCTGGTCATCGTGATCGGCTGGGTCGCGATGGCGGGATGGATCATCTATGGGCGCTGATCGGGAAGTCGGCGCCCCGCAGGGCCCGCCGCCGAAGGAGCGCAACGTGCGCCTGGGCGTCGGCTTCCTCGCCTACAACGAAGAGGAGCTGATCGCGAAGACGGTCGGCGAGGCCGTTTCGTCGCTTTCGGCGATCCCGAACCTCACCTGGCACGTCGTCGTCGTCAACGACGGCAGTCGCGACCGGACCGGGGAGATCGCCGAGGGCCTGGCGAAGGAGGACCCGCGCGTCTCCGTCGTGCACCACGACGGCAACAAGGGCTACGCCGTGGCCACCGAGACCGCCCTGCGCAACGTTCCGGGCGAGGTCGTCATGGTCGTCGACGGAGACGGCCAGCACACGATGGCCGACGCGCCGAATTTTCTCGAGGCGATCGACCGCGGCGCCGACGTCGTCTTCTGCTGGAAGAAGGTGCGCCACGACCCCGTCGGGCGTCTCATCCTGTCGCGGGGCCTGCGCGTCCTGTCGCACTGGATTCTCGGCTCGCCGCTCCACGACATCAACGCGGGGTGCCGCGCGTTCCGCAAGGACGTCGCCCGTCGGATCGAGATCAAGCACCGGATCAACTTCGTCGGCGACGAGATCTACGCCCGCTGCCGCATCGCCGGGTGGAAGGTCGACGAGGTCGTCGTGCAGCACTTCCCGCGGGAGGCGGGGCAATCGATCCACCGGCCGTTCAAGATGCTCGGCACGATCGCGCGCGTCATCCGGTACCTGTTCGACCTGCGCGCCGAGATCCATCAGGCGGAGGCCCTGGATCGCCTGGTGAGGAAGAAGAAGTGAGCGGCGGCATCGTCATTCTCGGCGCCGGTCCGACGGGCCTCGGCGCGGCTTACCGTCTCGTCGAGCGCGGCGAGACCGGATTCGAGATCTTCGAGCGCTCGGGTCAGGTCGGCGGTCTCGCCACGAGCTTCACCGACCCGAAAGGATGGACCTGGGACGTCTCGGGTCACATCATCTTCTCGGGCTACAAGTACTTCAACGACTTCCTCGGCAAGGTCCTCGGGAAGGACGGCATCCGGTGGATCGATCGGGAGAGCTGGATCAAGTTCGAGGACAAGTACGTCCGATACCCGTTCCAGAACCACCTCTCGTCGCTGCCCGAGCAGGCGATGCTCGAGTGCCTGATCGGCCTGGTCGAGTCGCAGACGATCGAGAAGGACCGGGCCTTCTCGAACTTCGAGGAATGGGTGCTGGCGAAGTTCGGAGCCGGTGTCGCGAAGCACTTCATGAACCCGTACAACTTCAAGGTCTGGGCGACCCCGCTCGAGAAGATGGGCTACTACTGGATCGCCGAGCGCGTCTCCGTGGTCGACTGGCGCAAGGCGATCGAGACGACGCTCCTTCCGAAGGCCACCGATTGGGGCCCGAACGCCAAGTTCGGCTATCCGCTCCACGGCGGCACGCTTGGCCTGTGGAAGGCCGCCCTGTCGTTTGTCGGGGACCGCGTGCGTTTCCACAAGCGGGCCGTGTCGGTCGACGAGGAGAAGCGCGAGATCGCGTTCTCCGACGGCTCGACGCGGTCCTACGATCGGCTCCTGACGACGATGCCTCTCGACGCGTTCGTCGCGCGCCTGACCCATGCGCCCGAGGCCGTCCGCAAGGCGGCGGCGACGCTCCTCTTCAACCGCCTCTTCTCGGTCGGCGTGGGATTGAAGCGCCCGTCGCCGTCGGACAAGAACTGGATCTACTTTCCCAATCCCAACACGCCCTTCTACCGGATGACGTATCTCTCGAACTACTCGCCGGAGATCGTGCCGGGCGGCGACACCAGCCGATACTTCTCCGTTCTCACGGAGACGTCGTACTCGAAGTTCAAGCCGCTGCCGGAGGGCGACTTCGGGAAAGCGGTCGTCGACGGGCTCCTCGCCGAGGGGATCCTTCAGCCGTCGGACCTGCCCCTCATCGAAACCGTCTTCCTCATCCACGCGGGCCACTCGTATCCGATCCCGTCGACCGACCG
The DNA here is from genome assembly GCA_963810205.1 of uncultured Acidobacteriota bacterium. GTDB lineage: Bacteria > Acidobacteriota > Thermoanaerobaculia > UBA5066 > Gp7-AA6 > DAHUXD01. The sequence goes on along the minus strand of CAWEMP010000003.1, from coordinate 255,575 downwards.
GAACCCGGCGCTCGAGACGATCCACGCGTACCTGGAGCCCCGGGGCATCTTCTCGCGCGGCCGGTTCGGCTCCTGGAAGTACGAGATCGGCAACCAGGACCACTCGCTCATGCAGGGCGTCGAGCTCGTCGACCGCTGGCTGGACGGGACCGAGGAGAAGGTCTTCCGGGCCTGAAGCTCAGCGGGGCACGAAGTAGGTGTAGTAGCTCCGGTCCTTGAAGGGCTGCTTCACGAGCTCTTCCCGGCCGTTCGGGAAGACCTCCTGGAGCTGCGCCCGGCGGGCGGCGTCGCTCTGGTGGACGAAGAAGAGCAGCGGCCGGTCGAGGATGAACGGCACCGGCTGGGCGGGCGGGACGTCGTGCGGTCCGGACCAGAGGCGGTCGCCGATCTCGAAGTCGATGCAGCGGCCGTCGATCCAGTTGGTGGTGTTCAGGAGGTAGGCGTTGTCGAAGGGGACGCCGCGCGCGTCGCGGTACTCCCGCATCACGCGCACGACGTCGAGGGTCGGCTCGAGGATCGTGACCTGCTCGGCTCGAAAGCGGACGAAGTAGCTTTCGTAGTTCTGCTGGATCGAGAGCGCGCCGAGGCCCGCCAGTGTCAGGCCGACGGCGACTCCGGCGCCCCGGCCCCGCTCGCGGGCGCGGCGGACGAGCCACGCGGCGGGAAGCCCCGCGAGCACCAGCACGGAGGGGATCGCGACGGCGGCGCGATTGATCCCCGGGTTCTCCACCGGGAAGGCGAGCGCGAGCGTCGACGCGAGCGTGAGCACGAAGAGCGAGACGAGAACGGCGGCCCACCGCCGCGATCCGCGGATCGCCTTGACGGCGGCGACGAGGAGTCCGCCGAGGAGGAGTGCGCCGGTCACCGGATCGAGGAACGGCTCCTCGGTGACCGTGTTGATCCAGGCCTCGTCGCCGCGGAAGTGGAAGGCCAGCGCCATGCGCCCGAGGTTGCCGGCGAAGAGAGCCGCGGGCGTGCCGGGCAGGGGACGCTCCTGGCTGCCGGCGCGCGTCATGGCGCGGTACCAGAAGTCCTGCGGGCGCTGGAGCATGTACTGGAGGAGCGGCAGGAAGACGAGGAGGGCCGTAGCCGTCAGGAGGAGCCCGTCGCGCACGAGGCGTCCGCGGTTTCCTTTCCAGCGCGAATCGAAGAGCGAGAGGCCGAAGGCGATCGGGACCATGGCCGGGACGATCTTGAACGCGTTGTAGCCGTACTGTCCCAGGCCGAGCCAGAAGCCGGCCGACAGGACGCTCGCGCGGTCGCCCTTCCGCATGTACCGCAGGAGGGCGGCGAGAAACAGCGCTGCGGGGAAGACCGCCCAGGCGAACGTCAGGCCGCGCCGCGCGCCGAGGGTGGGCCACTTGCTCCAGGCGCAGAGGGCCGCCGCGATCAGGCCGAGCGGCGCGCCGCCGAGCTCGCGGCCGGCGACGTACATCGCGGGGACCGCCAGCATCCCGATCGACGCCGTCGAGATCTTGAGCGTGAGGTAGTTGATCGGCAGGCCGAGGCGGTGGAGAAGGTACTCGAAGTAGAAGGGCAGGGGAGCCTGCCCGGTGTTGCGCGGGAAGAAGACCGGCCGTTCGCCCTGGGCGAGCTCCTCGATGTTCAGGAGGTCCTCGGCGTGGTCGCTGCCGGGATGCGGAGGGATCTCCGACAGCTGGTGGAAGCGGAAGAACGCGCCGATCGCGAGGATCGCCAGGAGGGCCAGTCCGATCGCGACTCGGCGCGGCGCGGGGGGCGCCGGAGCCTGCGCCGGCGGCGCGCCGGCGGCCCTCCGCGACCAGGCCCAGAACCAGAGGACCATCGCGGCGAGCCAGGCCCCGACGCCGAGACCGTCGAAGCGCCCGTCGGCCGTGCGGGTCCACGAGAACGCGGCGAGTCCGAGCGAGACGACGAGCCCGGCGGCCAGGCGATCGAGGGAAGCCGGCGCCGCGTCCACGCCGGGGAGCGTTTCCGGCGCGCCCGCCGACTTCCACGCGACCGCGAGCCAGGCGAGCAGGCCCGCCGCGAGCGCGGCCGCGGCCCAGGGCGGGAGGGTGTGGCGCTGCATGGGCCAGCAGGCCGAGGTCAGCAGAAGCACGCCGGCGATGCCGAGCGCGAGCAGAGCGTCGGGACCGCGCGAGTCGCGCGCAGAAAGCGTCGGGCCCGGCTCGTCAGGCGCGGGTTCGAGGTTCTGCGATTTGTCCAAGCGTGCGGTCATGATAGCCCACGAGCGCGGTGCGGTAAAATCGGACCACCGCAGACACACGAGGAGGCCGGGTCTGAAACGAGCTCTGATCGCACTGCTCCCGGTCGTCGCTCTCGCCGCCGCTTGCGGACGGAAAGCGGCCGCCGTCGCCCCCGCGGCCGGCGGTCTGGTTTCGGACAAGGCGCTCGTCGACGGGCATCTCGTGCAGGTCGCCCACAGTCCGTGGGACGGCGGACGCACGGCCGATCTCTTCGACACGGACGCGAACACACTCGCGCGAACCGAGAACGCCAACCCGGCCGTGCTCGAGTTCCGGCTTCCAGAGCCGCGGCCGCTGAAAGGCATCTCGATCACGATGGGCGGCCGGGATTTCGCGGTCACCGCGACGCTGCAGCCCGAGGGAGGCGGCCCGCCGAAAACGTACACGCGCGAATTCCGCCAGATGCCCGCCGATCCGACGCTCGACCTCGACTTCGACACGGGCGAGGTGAAGATCGCGTCGCTCCGGGTCGAGATCCGGGACGTCAACGGCGGAGACGGGCACATCCACATCCGGACCGTCAGGCTGCCGTAGGGTCAGCCAGGGCGGATGGACCCCAGCGCGACTGCTCCGGCCGGCGAGGCCAGCGACGGCCCGACCCCGCGGCAGAATCGGGTCTTCTTCGGCCTGACGCTGGCGGTCTTTCTCGTGACTCGCCTCTGGGGCCTCGAGCGGTTCCCGATCTACTTCTTCTGCGACGAGGCCGTCCAGACGGTGCAGGCCGCGCGCCTGGCAGACAACGGAATGCGCGACGATCGGGGCACGTTCCTCCCGACCTACCTGCGCAACACCGAGTTCTACAACCTGAGCGTCGGCGTGTATCTCCAGGTCCTTCCCGCGCGTCTCCTGCCGCGTTCGGTGTTCGTCGCGCGCGCCGTTCCGATCGCCGTGCTCCTGTCCGCGATGGCGGCCGTGGGGCTGATGCTGCGCGACTTCCTGCGCCTGCGCTTCTGGTGGGTGGGCGCTCTGGCCCTCTCCGGGTTTCCGGGATGGTTCCTCCACACGCGGATCGCGTTCGAGCTGATGCTCGCCACGGCGTTCTACGTCTGGTTCCTGTACTTCTACCTGAGCTACCGGGCCGGCCGCGCGCGCTCTCTCTACGCGGCGGCCGCCTTCGGCGCGTTGACCTTCTACGGGTACAACACTTTCCAGCCCGTGATCGCGGCGACGGCGCTCGTCCTGGCGGCCGTGGACGCGCCGTACCACTGGCGCAACCGCCGCACCGTGGCGCGGGCCGTGCTGCTGCTCGCGCTGCTCGCCCTGCCGTACGTGCGGTTCGTGCGGACGCACTCGCGCGAGGTCGGAGAGCGGCTCCGGAGCCTCGACTCCTATTGGACGGACCCGGCGCGGACGCTGCCGGACAAGCTCCGCCTCTACGGGAAGGAGTACATCCGCGCCTTCTCGCCGCGGTACTGGTTCCTGCCGGACCCGCCGGGCGACATCGGCCGCCACATGATGAAGGGCTACGGGCACGTGCCCCTCGCGGCGCTGCCGCTGGCGGTCGCGGGGATCCTGCTCTGCGCCCGCCGGGTCCGGTCGCCCGGCGAGCGGACGCTGCTCGTCGCGCTCGCCGCTGCGCCGGCCGGCGGCGCCATCGTCCGCTCGGGAATCACGCGTTCCATGACCCTCGTGGTCGTGCTCGGGATGCTCGTCGGCGTGGCGGCGGACCCGCTGCTGCGCCTCGTCTCCCGATGGCTCCGGCCCGTTCTGGTCGGCGCCGCCGTCTGGGCCGGCCTCGCGGGCGCGCAGGCGGCGATGCTCGCCGACGCCCTGCGCAACGGGCCGACGTGGTACCGGGAGTACGGCCTCTACGGGATGCAGTGGGGGGCGCGGGAGGTCTTCGGCGAAGTGGGGAGGCTGCGGAAGGCGCACCCGGACGCCCTGATTCTCCTGACCCCGGTGTGGGCGAACGGCGTCCAGGACCTGCTCGACTTTTTCCTCCCGGGGAACGATCGGATCGTGCTCGCCAACGTCGACTGGCTGCGCTACGCGCGACGCGACATCCCGCCCGAGACCCTCGCCGTCATGACCGAAACGGAGTATCAGGCGGCGCTCGCCGACCCGCGCTTCGCGAACCTGCGGCTGGAGAAAACCCTTCCGTATCCTGACGGGAGCCCGGGTTTCCGGTTCGTCTGGCTCGGCTACGCGGCGAACTTCGACGCCCTCCTGGCGCAGGAGCGCGAAGGCTGGCGCCGGCTCGTCGAGGACGAGGTCGACATCGGCGGCGAGAAGGCCCGGGTGTCCCATTCGATCTTCGACGTCGGAGAGGCCCGGCATCTCTTCGACGGGGACGACCGCACGCTCGTGCGCACGGAGAAAGCCAATCCCGCGGTCGTGGTCGTGGAGCTCGCCCGGCCGCGGACCCTGCGTCGGGTCTCGCTGACGACCGGAAGCATGGAGATGGAAGTCACGGTCGAAGTCTCCGGCCCGTCGGGCGAGGCCTCGGTCGCGCGCACCTACAAGAACCTGCCGCTCGATCCGACCGTCGACCTCGACCTGCCGGCGATCGGGGGGCCCGTGGCGAAGCTGCGGATCGCAGTCCGCGACATCAACTCCGCCGAGCCCCAGCCGGTGCACCTGCGGGAAGTGCGGCTGCGCTGAGCGCGAGGGCGGCGCTCAGCGCAGGAAGTCCGACAGGCTCCAGGAGAGGACGCGGCTCTGGCCGCGATCCGAGACGACGAGCCGGCCGAATGGGTCGAGGGCGATTCCGGTCGGGGACTTGAGACCGTCGGCCTTGTACGACTTCTGGAGGTTGCCGGCGGCGTCGTACTGCGCGATCCGGCCCTTCCACGCGTCCGTGACGAACACGCTGTCGGACGGGCCGACGGCGAGGTAGGGCTCGGTATAGAAGTCCTTCCACCCGTAAACCGGGAACTGGCGGACGAAGGTCCCGTCGCCCTCGAACACCTGGACGCGATGGTTGCCCGTGTCCGCGACGTAGATCCGGCCCGAGGCGTCCGCCGCGATGCCGACCGGCTCGACGAACTGGCCGGGCCCGTTGCCCGCGGAGCCCCAGGATCCGGCGACCCGGCCGTCCGCGTCGAACTTGACGATGCGTTTGTTTCCGGTATCGGACACGTAGACGAAGCCCTTCGCGGCAACGACCGAGCGCGGGCCGAAGAAGCCCCGCTCGGGGTCTTTCCACTCGCCGTGCCACTGGCCGTCCGCGGAGAAGCGGGCGACGCGGTGGTTCCACGTGTCCGCGACGTAGATCTCGCCGTCCGGACCGACGGCGACGCCGCAGGGCTCGTTGAGCTGGCCGTCGCCCGCGCCCTTGACGCCGCCGAGCGCGCGCAGGAAGGCGCCGTTGCCGTCGAAGATCTCGATGCGGCTGTTCTTGGTGTCGGCGACGTAGAGGTTGCCGCGGGGGTCGGCGGCGACGCCGCGCGGCTCCGCGAACTGTCCGGGGCCGGCTCCGGGGCCCCCGAAGGCCCGGCCCGGCGGGAGCTCGACACCGTCGGAGGGATAGTCCCGGGCGGAGGTGTCCTGGACGGCGATCTCGAGGGGCTCGAGCATCCCGCTGCCGCCGAGGTCCTTGCGCACGTACAGCGTGGCGTCCTGGGAGCCGATCGGGCTCCAGATCTCGTGGAAGAGCCACCACCGGAAGAAGTCCTTGAGCGTCGGGCGCGATTTGCCGGCCTCGGTCTTCGGTTCGGGGAACCACCAGGCCCGGATGGGGACCCGCTTCGCGTCGTACCGGGGGGCGAGCTGTTTTTCGAGCGCGCCCTCGGGATCCCAGTCGGCGACGATGATGGGCGTCGAAGCCTGTTCGATCCGCGTCGCCCAGGCCGTCGGCACGTCGCGCAGATACCAGGTCAACGGCCATGCGCTCTCCCCGGCGACGGTGATGATGTTCTGGCCCGGCGCGACGCGCGCGCGCGCCTGGTCGACCACCGAGAGAGAACGGACGAGGTCCTTCGACGTCTGGACGTAGGCGAGCATCTCGGCGTGGCCCGGCTCCCTCTCGAGGTCGTGAGCGCCGTAGCGGAAGACCGCCAGATAGGCGCCCCGGGTGTTGATGGCGAGCAGCACGGCGATAGCCGCGAGGGCGGCGCGCCGGGACGGACGCCCGCGTTCGTCCCAGAGGCGGGCCACGCCCATGGCTCCGAGGATCGTGAGCGGAAGCAGGGGATGCACGGTCAGCCAGGGGACCTTCTCCCGGGCCCAGGCGTAGATCGCGAGCGCCCCGACGGCCCAGAACGCGAGGAACTGCACGAACGGGGTCAGCGTCGACTCGGGCGGCGGCTTGAAGACGAAGGCGGCCACGACATAGCCGGCGATGAACAGAACGAGCGCGATGAGCGTCGCGGGGCCCGCCCCGAGCGTCGGGATCCTCAGGTGCACGACGACGTAGAGCGCGAGAAGCGGCACGGTCACGAGGACCGTCCGCAGCAGCGGATCGGAGCGCCAGTCGCGCCACCGGAACGCGTAGATCGCGGCGACGAGGATCGCGGTGTCGTAGTAGGCGAGCTGCGGGAAGTAGTACCACCACGGGCCCGGGATGCGCGCGATCGCATGCTGGCCCATCCAGTACTTGACGGCCTTGGGGATCGCGAGCCAGTCGCCCGGGTACTTTCCGAAGGCCGTGTACATGGTGGCCCAGATGATCAGGAACAGGATCGCGGCGGTCACGATCGGACCCGACCGCGCGGCCGACCAGCGCGCGGCGGCCGCGAGGGCGGCGCGGGGCTTCGGCCCCCGCGGGTCGGTCGCGGTCCGGACGAGACACCAGAGCCCGTACGCCACGAAGAGGACGCCCGTCATGTAGGCGTTCTCCTTGGTCACCCCGGCGAAGGCGAACGCCGCCGCCGCGGCGAGCAGCCAGCGGGCCCGGTCGGTCTCGAGGAACCGCTGGAAGGCGACGATCGTCCCGAACGTGAAGACCAGCGAATAGAGGTCCTCGCGGATGAACCGCGAGAAGTACCAGAAGTGCGCCGTCAGCAGCACGAAGACGGCGTACACCGCCGCGGCGTTGCGGCCGATCCAGCGTTTCAGGGGGAACGCGAACGCGATGAGAATCAGGCCGAAGATCGCGGGCATGAAGCGCGCCGTGGCGTCCGTGGCGCCGACGATCTTGTAGACGAGCGCGTTGGCGTAGTAGAGGAACGGCCCGTGGTACGCCGGGTCGTAGCGCCAGTCGCCGCCGCGGGACAGCGTCCAGGACTGGTAGGCGTGGATGGACTCGTCGTGGTGGAGCGGCCGGTCGCCGAGGGCCCAGAAGCGCGTCGCCACCGCCAGCGCGGCGAAGAGGAGGAGGGCCGCCGCCGCGCGGCCCGAGATCCGAGGCCGCGCGCCTCCCGCGATGGCTCCCGCGTCGTTCAAGGCGTCCTCCCGAGTTTCAGTCTGGCAATCGAGCTCGTGCCCGAGTTGACGACGTAGAGAATACGGTCTTTCGGGTCGATGGCGATTCCCGTCGGGTTCTCGAAGGGCTTTCCGGCCTCGTCGGCGGTCAGGCGGCCCTTCTCGCGCCCGGAAGGGTCGAGCATGACGATGCTGCGGGAGCCGGGGTCCGTCGCGTAGATCGTGCCGTCGGAGTCGATCGCGAGGCCGGGCTCCACGTTCTCGCCCCAGCCCGAGAAGGGAAGCACCCGCCGGAGGCCGCCGTCGGGGGCCAGGACCTGGATGCGGCGGTTCCCGGTGTCGGCCACGAAGATCTCACCGCCCGGAGACGCGGCAATCCCGATCGGGCTCGCGAACTCGCCGGGGCCGGAGCCCTTCTGCCCGACGATCTTCACGTCGTTCAGGAGAGGCCCGTAGGAGACGACCCGGTGATTGCCGGTATCGGTGACCCAGACCCGGCCGTCCGGCGCGACGGTGATGCCGCGGGGGCCGTAGAGCTCGCTCGCCGTGCCGCGCAGGATCCCCTCGACCGTGTACGCCTGGACGCGGCCGTTCCAGGTATCGGCGACGTAGAGCGCATCGCCGCGGATGGCGACTCCGCAGAGCTCGCGGAAGCCGAACTCCCCGGCGCCGCGCCCGCCCCATCCGCCGAGCCGCCCGCCGTCGCGGTCGAACACGCGCAGGCGCGAGTTGCCGAAGTCGGCGATCCACAGGCGCCCCCGGTCGTCGACCGCGGCACCGCGCGGCTCCCGCAGGCCGGCGTAGGCCGCGTCGGCGCCGGCCGCCCGCGCGGCGATCGCCGGGCGCTCCTCGGGCTCGTCCGGCGGCGGGCCGGACTCGCCGCTTTCCGGAAGCGTCTCGCGGGCCGGCAGGAGCACGTCCTGCGCGGGGCCGCCGGCGACGCGGTAGACGGCCGCGTCGCGGTTCTCGTAGGCGAGCTGGAAGAGGTCCGGATTGGTCCGGAACTTGAGGAGGCCGACGGCCGGATACGTCTTGCGCTCGAGCCACCCGACGTAAACGTAGCCGACGCGGTAGCGCTTGAGGAGGGCTTCCACGGAGGCGGCCTCGGGATTCGAGTAGAGGGCCTTGACGGCGAGCTTGCGCGCCTCGATCTCGCTTTCGGGATTGCCGCGCTGCTTGACGTGGTAGTCCCAGCCGAGAACCGTGGGGAGGCCCGTCAGCATCGAGATGCGCCCGAAGTCCTGGTAGGACGGCCCCTGCGCTTCGAGGAGGACGGGCGTGCCGGGGACGCTTCTCCGCAGCCATTCGACGGCGCGATACTCGCCCGGACGCTGTTCCTCGAGGTACCGGAGCCCGTCGAGGGACGGGCCCGAATAAGGAGCGAAATGGCGGCCGACGGCCGCGCGCCCGGCCGTCGCGCTGGTGAAGAGGGCCGCCGCGGCGAGCAGGGCGACCGCGGCCTTCGCCGCCAGCGGCCAGCGATCGATCGTGCCTCGATGGGACGGCCGGCGGAACACGAGGACGGCGGTGGCGATGGCGAAGAGCAGCCAGGCCTCCAGGTACAGCTTGAAGAACGTGTTCATCCGATCGACGATGTAGAGACGCTGCGTGAAGAGCACGAGGAAGAAGGCGGTGGCGAGGAAGGCGATCGCGAGCCGGTCCTCGCGCTCCTCGGCAAGGAAGAAGTAAGCGGCGGCAAAGAGGAGCACGCCGGCCAGAAAGAACGCGTCGGGAAAGCGCACCGCCAGAAAGGCGAGAGCGGCGATCGCGACAACGCCGGCGGCCCAGCGCTTTGCGCGGCCGAACCCCCGATCGCCCATCCTCTGCGAGACGACCGCCAGCCACCACCCCACCGCGAGAACCAGGAAGAGGCCGAACACGGTGAGCTGGTCGACGCCGGGTGAGGAGGGCTCGAGGTTCCTGCCGACCCCCGGCCGGCCCCCGGCGCGGAACCAGAGGGGGAGTGCCAGCAGATAGGCCGAGGCGGCTGCCGCCGCAAAGGCGGCGCCGGCCCTGACGAACGATGCGAGCGAGACCCGGGCGGGCATGAGGGCGAGCGTCAGCGAGGCGACGATGACGAGCCCGGCGAGGAGAGGCACGTCCCAGGCGTTCGTCAGGGCCTGGCACGCGGCGACGAAGCCCACGAGCGCCGCGCCGCCGAGGCGCTGCCGCCAGGTCGAAGCCGGGTCGCCATGCACGCGGACGAGGTGGAGGGCCGCGGCGGAAAAGAGCAGGAAGACCGGAATGGCGAGGACGTGCGCGTGCAGGTCCGCGAAGACGAGGCTCCAGAACGGGTACTCGTTGATCGTGTCGCGGATGACGCGCGAGGTCGCCCAGAAGTAGTCCCAGTCGAGGTGGCGTTTTTTCAGGAGCCACTCGCGCAGGCCCGAGAGGTTGCCGAGCAGGAGCGTCAGCGACGCGCCCGCGATGCCGGCGCGCAGGCGCCCGCCCCAGTTGCGCGCCAGCGCGAAGGCGCCCTGCAGGATCGTGCCGCCGAGGAAGCCGAACGCGAGGTTGAACGTGAAGCGCGTGGAGAGATTCGTCAGGAACGTCAGGAAGACGACCATCTCCTGGCCGAACGTGTAGTAGCCGAGGGGCGCGCCCGCGAGCCACGGGTCCGACGGCGGGAAGCGACGGCGTCCTCACGAGAATGTTGAGGATCGAGAAGTCCATCGGCTTCTCGCCCCAGTAGATCTCGGGATTGAGCGCCCGGATCCCGAGGAAGAGCAGGAATCCGGCGGCGAAGACGACCTCGCTCTGGAGGAGCGGCCGCCGGTTCTCGCGAACGAAGCGGAGAAAGTCGTGGCGGTTTCGCAGGAAGGCCCAGGCCGATGCGAAGGCGAGCAGGGCGAGGCAGGTCGCGGCGGCGCCGCGCCCGTTGGGAAGCAGGCGCAGGGTCACGCCGAGCGTCATCAGGTACGTCGCGACGACGAGCCCGAAGAGCCGGGCGAAGCCGAAGCCTCGGTCGGAGAAGCGCGGAAACGCCGCGAAGCACAGCGGCGCGGCCAGCAGGCCGACGACGGCCAGCGCGGCGTACCAGAGGATCGCTGCGCCGATCGAGTTTCCGCCCTGCGGCTCGGCGAACCCGGCCGTCTCGGCCTCGGGCTTGTGGTCGGGCCGGACCGGTGCGGACACGCGGCGGAGTCCCCGCGGCCACCTTTCCCAGTCGTTCATGGTCGGCGGCGTCTGCGGGATCGCGGACAGGAGGAGCGACCGCGCCTTCGCGGAAGAGTACGCGGGGGTCTTGCGGAAGAGCAGCACGCGGGGATGGTCGTAGACGGTGAACTGCTCCTCGGCGCGGTCGTCGGGGAAGCGCACCGGCCCGAGCGACGGGTACGAGGTGAAGTCGGCCGCGCGCTCGAAGCCGAGGCGGCCGTCGAAGAGGGCCCGGTAGTACGCGATCGACATCGGGAAGACGGAAGGGACGCGCGTCACGTTCATGTAGACGCGCCCCGAGGTCACCGCGATCCAGTCGGCCTCGGACAGAGCCTTGACCACGATCTCGACTTTCTGCGGCGAGTCCGGATCGAAGAGCGGAATCGCGGGGCCCGCGTAGCGGCCGGGGTCGTGCTCCGGCATCGGCATCGGCTGGCCGTCGTCCCACGTCTCGTTGGCGAAGGCCTTTCCCTGCGGCACGTGCGAATAAATCCAGCGGGTGGCTTCGACCCGGGTGTGCGGCCGACGGTAGATCGACGTGAACGCGATCGCCCAGAGAAACGTGGCGCCCAGCACCGCGACGGCCGCCGCGCGGGCGAGCCGCGGCATCCGGGCGTGCGACATCCACGAGGAAAAGGCGACTCCCGTCAGGACGGCCAGCGCCGGGTAGGCGGGGTAGAAGTACCGGATCGACTTGACGATCGTCAGGCCGTGGTAGAGGAAGAGGAACAGGACGTGGACCGTCAGCGGGGCCAGTGCGAGGACCTTCCGGCGGAGGATCGCGGCGAAGCTCCAGAAGAACGCGGCGATCGCGCAGAGCCCGAAGGCGAGCCCCGCGCCCCACAGAACGAAGTTCTCGACGGGATAGAGGAGCGTGCGGCCCGCCCACTGCAGCGCGGGCGGGAAACCCGCCACGGAGCTCGACAGGATCTTGAGCCGCCGAAGGTCGTCGATCCAGCGCGGGTCGAGCTTGAACGAGAGGGGGCTCGGGCCGAGGAAGACGTGGGGGAGGAAGACGCGGACCGTCGCCGCCGCCGCGACGAAGAGGAGCAGAGCGCGCGGCAGGGCCCGCAGGATCGACTGAAAAGAGCGCCCGCGGCCGAGCGCCCGGACCAGGACGGCGATGCCGATGGGCGCAAACAGCGCGAGGGCCGTGATCTTGCACGCGGCCGCCAGGCCGATCGCGACCCCGGTCAGCCCGTCGCCCGCAGGACCGGAACGATCCTGCGCGATCCGGACGGCGCCGTAGAGCGCCGCCGCGGTGAACGTCGTCAGGAACGTGTCGACGGCCCAGAAGTGCGAGAGCTGGATGCCGAGCACGCAGAAGGCCGACAGGCCGGCGGACAGGAGCGAGGCGCGCCGGTGCGCGAATCGCCGCGTGATGCGATAGACCAGCCAGACCGTGAGGAGGTCGAAGATCCCGGATAGGGACCGGCCGACGAGGTGCGTCTCGCCGTAGCCCTTCTTGCCCAGCAGCGGCGCGACGGCCTTGGCCATCACGATCGGCAGCGTGCCGTAGACGAACGAGCCTTCGCCGCGGTTGTAGGGATTGAGCGTCGACTTCCGCGAGTCGAAGTAGTCGCCGGGGCCCTTCGGGAAGGCGAGCTTCTCCTCGACCATCGAGATGAACCGCTCGTCGGGATGGAGGTGGTGGCCCTCGTCCCAGTCGAGCTTCTGGAAGCGGAAGATCGCTCCGAGGAGCAGAATCCCGAGGAGGATCGCCCGGGCGCGAGCTCGAGACAGTCGAATCACGCGACGCGGATGCCCTTGCGGGAGAGGAACCGCGCGATCTCTTCGCGGCTGCCCTGGATCCAGGCGAGGAGCCGGTCGACGCCCTCCGCGGGCGAAACGCGCGGCCGCCACGCCAGCTCGCGGGCGGCCCGATCCACGTTGCAGTAGAAGACGCGCTGGTCGCCCAGGCGCGCGGGCTGGTGGGCGATCGGGATGTCCTTCTTCAAGCGCTCGCCGAGGATGGCCATGAGTTCCTGGAGCGACATGCGGAAGGCCGGACCGCCGCCGACGTTGTAGGCCCGGCCCGCGACGACGCTCTTCTTCTCGGCCGCGACGAGGTACAGGGCCACGAGGTCGTCGACCCAGAGGAGGTCCCGGACCTGGAGACCGTCGCCGTAAAAGGTGATCGGCAGCCCGAAGACCGCCGCCAGGGCGAACCACGCCACCCACCCCTGGTCCTCCTCGCCGAACTGGCGCGGGCCGTAGATGCACGACTGGCGCATGGCGACGGTCGGAAGGCCGAAGCTGCGGTGATAGTCGACGACGTACTGGTCGGCGGCCCCCTTCGAGCAGCCGTAGGGAGACTCGAACGAGAGGGGCTCCTCTTCGGAGACGCCCTGGGGGAGGTTCTGGAAGTCCCAGCGGCCGTCGCGGATCGTGTCGCCCATCGAGAGGTGGCCGTAGACCTTGTTGGTCGAGGCGTAGATCAGGAGCGGGGCCTTCTCCGGCGCGCCGGCGTGGCGCCGCCGCAGCTCCTCGAGCAGCCGGAACGTCCCGATCGCGTTGATCTCGTGGTCGGCCGCGGGGTCGAGGATGGAGGTCGTGACGGCCACCTGGCCGGCCAGGTGGAGGACGACGTCGTAGGGCTCGGCGAGCGCGGCGCGCAGGGCGCCGGAGTCGCGCACGTCGGCTTCGAGGAAGCGGATGCCCGAATCGGTGCTCTCGAGCCAGGCCCGGTTGAACCGCGATGCGGCCCGGGCGAAGCTGTCGAAGACGACGACATCGTGGCCGAGCTCGCGGAACCGGCGGGCCGCGTTCGAGCCGATGAAACCGGCGCCGCCGGTGATCAAGAACCGCATTCGCTTCCTTTTTCGACGGCGTCGGCCGGCACTAAGCCCTTCATTTTACAGGAGAATCGGCTCGCCGGGAGCAGACGAACGCGATGCACGAGCCGGCCTCGGGTTCCGGCTCCTCCGTGTGCCGCCGCAGGCGCCCAACCCAGAATGCGTTGTCGGTGAGGGACGGGAACGGCACCCATCGGCCGGTCGCGCGCTTCGCCAGCAGGTGCGGGAGGCTGACGTAGTGGCTCCAGTGGAAGGCGTGAGCCGCCCGCGGCGAGAGGTAGTAGCGCCACGTGACGACGTCCAGGCCGACCTTCTCGAAGCGGGCCTTCCACGTCTCGGGCGAGTCGAAGTGAAAGTGGACGGATTTCCGGTTGAACCACGCGAGGTACGCGCGGTGGGCGCCCGCCAGGCCGAGCCGCCGCCAGGCGCGTTCGTCCGTCAGGAACTCGCTGAAGCGCTCGCCGATGACCGTGCACGCGAAAGTCCCGCCGGGCTTGAGCACGCGGGCGATCTCCGCGACCGTCCGATCGATGTCGGGAATGTGCTCGAAGACGCAGTTGGAGACGACGGACGCGAAAGCCGCCGCCGGGAAGGGCATCGCCCCCGAGTCGGCGCCGACGAGGAGGCGATAGACGCCGCGCGCGGCGGCCTCGGAGAGGTCGGCGAGCCCGGGATCCAGGCCCACGTCGGCCCCCCCGGGGAAGACGACCGATCCGAAGTGCCCGTCGCCGCAGCCGATGTCGAGAATCGGCCGAGGGAAGTCGACCTCGGACAGGATCCGCGCTTCGATCGAGCGCATGATCACGCGGTGGAACGGCATCTCGCGCAGATGCGAGCGCAGGATCCTCTCGGACCGATCCGGCGCCGTCACCGGCCGCCGCCTCCGGCGACCGACCGGTAGACCGCTTCGTACCCGTCGAGGGTGCCTTCGACGGGGAACGTGGCCCGGATCTGAGCGACCGGGCGGCGATAGCGGTTCGGCGTCTCGAGGACCCTCAGAATCTGCCGGGCGAGGCCGGCGGCGTCTCCGACCGGGGCAATCTCACCCATGCCGGTCATGCGCGTCGGCTGGCGGACACCGGGGAGGTTCGACGCGACGACGGGCACCCCCGACAGCATCGCCTCGACCTGGACCAGGCCGAAGGACTCGGTCGAGTTGATCGAGGGAAGAACGAGGACGTCGGAGACGGCGAAGAGGTCCGAGATCTCATCGGGCGGGACGATGCCGGGCGCGACGATGCCCGAGCACGGGTCCGCGGCCAGCGGCTCGACGCGTTTCCAGACGGTCTCGCCGGCGACGTGCTTGGCGCCGGCGAGCAGAAGGACGGCCTGCGGGAAGCGGCGGCGGACCTCCGAGAAGGCGGTCAGCAGCAGAGGGAGGCCCTTCTCCTCGGCGAATCGGCCGAGGAAGAGCAGGACCGGGCCGCCGCGTATCCCGTAGCGCGTCCGGACCTCGTCGGCGCTGCGGCCCGTCCGGGGCGGATCGGTGACGGGCGGCAGGATCCAGCCGACTTTTTCCAGGCGATCGGCCAGCGGCCGCGTGTGGCGGGCGTAGTCCTCGGTGTACGTGATCACCCGGTCCGCGCGTTCGAGCGCGAAGTGCTGCGAAGCCCGGGCGAGCACGTTGATGAGCCCCTGGCCGCGAGAGGGCGGCGGCTGGAGGTCGCAGTGGTAGGTGACCACGATCGGGACCCGGAGGGACGCGGCGAGGAAGGTGAGCGGGATCGCGTTGACGGTCGGGGCGTGGAGGTGGAGGACGTCCGCCCGGGGAAGCTCCGCGAGCGCGCGCGCCAGGATCGCCGGCGCGACGAGGGCCTTCCCGACGCGCAGCGCCACCGGGGCGCGCACGACGGTCACGCCGTTCTCGACGCTCGACAGGGGAAGCTCCGGCAAGTGCCGGTCGGTCAGGACCCGGACGTCGTGCCCGCGGCGGACGAGACCCTCGGCCAGGTGCTCGACGTAGAGGGTCAGCCCCGACACGTTGGGTCGGTAGTAGTCGATCGCCATGAGGACCTTCATTTTTCCGGGCGCGCGACCGCGTAGACGGCGGTTTCGCCCGTGAGCACGGGCGTCAGGAAGGGCATGCGGGCCACCATGTCGGCGCCCGGATGCGCCCGGCGCTCCATGTCGCCCACGACGACGTGCGTGACGCCGTACTTCTGGAGGGTGTCCCAGGCCGCGCGGACGTCGGGCGTCGAATAGAAGGCCTTGACCCGCGTGAGGCGCTCGGCGACCTCGGGGTCGTTGGCGCGCCACAAACCCTCGTGGTTGGCCCAGCCGAGCACCGTCGGGATCCCGGTGTGCGACGAGATGCGGGCGAACTCCGTGTACGGGTCCCCCGAAGCCTCGAGGACGGTCGACCCGCGCGGGGCGTTCTTCGTGAGCCAGGCGATCGCCGCCGCGTCCGCGGGGCTGCGGCGCGCGAGCGCGACCTGGGCGTCGAGCGTGAACGGACCGTCCTTCTGGCGCAGACGCGAGATCGCCGCGTTGACCGGCCAGAGGAGCGCGGCGAACGCGGCGGCCCCGAGGGCGACGCGGATGGCCAGGCGCCTTCGGCCCGCGCCCTCCCACGTCCGACCCGCGTAGACGGCGCACCCGATCGCCAGCAGCGGCCAGGCCTGGTGGTAGAACTTGAAGATCGTGTTCATCCGCTGAAGGTCCTGGCCATAGCTGTCCTTGAGGTAGACGAACTCGCAGCCCGCCACCATGCCGAGGCCGAGAAGGACCAGGAACGCCGCGAAGACGCCGTCCGGGTCCGTTTCGGGGGCGTGGAGGCTCTTCCACCCGGCCCGCGCGGCCAGAAACGCCAGCGCCAGGACGAGAGGCATCGCCGGCATCTTGAGGAGGAACCCGACCACGAGCGCCCCGCCCGCCGCGAGGGTCAGCGCGAGGTCGCGGCGCCGCCGTGCGCGCTCAGTCTCCTCGGCGCCGCGCGGCCAGAGGCCGAGGAAGCCGATCGCGAAGAGAATTCCCCAGACGCCCAGGAACTCGAAGACGCCCGAGAACATCGTCGTCCGGCCGACGCCCTTGTTCTCGAGCTCGAACGAGGCGGTGTAGGGGTAGAAGAGGACGAGCGACGCGGCGAAGACGGCGAAGCCGGTGAAGGCGCCGCGGACCGCGCCGCGCAGGTCCGGCAGCCGCGCGCCGCCGGTCGCGAGCAGAAGACCGCAGACGACGAGCAGGATCGCGAGGGCCGGCATGTTCCAGAGGCTCGCCGCCCGCGCGGTCCCCGCCGTGAGAGCGACGAGCAGAACGCCGAGCCACCGGCGCGGACCCTTCTCGGCGCCCGTCTCCATCCACCGGTGAGCCACGGCGAAGGCGGCGATGAAGAACGGAAAGGCCAGCAGGTGCGGGTGAAGGTCCGCGTGAAAGAAGGTGAAGAAGGGGAATTCGTTGATCGTCTTGAACTGCTCGGGTCCGATGACCCGCGAGGCGTGGAAGTAGTCGAAGTCGCGGGCGAAGGGGTTGGCCCACGCATCCAGGGCTCCGGCGAGGTTGCCTGCGAAGACGGTCAGGCCGGCCGCCCCCAGGCCGACCTTGAGGCGGCCGCGCGACAGGCGCAATCCCAGGCAGGCCGCCGAGACGAACGAGAAGGCGGCGAAGCTCGCGATCGACAGGTTGTAGGCGACCATCGGCGCCACGTCGGAGAGCTTGCGCTGTGTGGCGGCGAGGAGGTATCCCCAGTAGTAGTAGTTGATCGTCTTGCCCGACATCCAGGGATCGGCCGGAGGCATCCCCGCGAAGCGTCCGAGCGAGCTCAGGAATGCCAGGTCCATGAACTTTTCCTGCCCGAGGATCGCGGGGCCCGCCGCCCGGATGACGAGGAAGACCGCGGCCGCGCCCCAGAACATGGCGGCGGCGAGCTTTTCTTCGTCGCCCCAGACCCCCGCCTTCATCGTCTCGTCGGTCGAGCGGCGGCGGGCGAGCCAGGCGGCGCCGCCCACGAGGGCGAGGGCGAGGACCGCCGTGAACCTCTGGAACCCGAAGGGTGTCAGAAGCGACAGCGCCCAGGCGACGTAGGCGACCACGGCGAGTCCCAGGGGGCGCGACAGGAGGGCCGCATCGCGGCGGTTGCCGAAGAAGGCGCGCAGGAGCGGGAGGACGGCGAGGCCCAGGATCTCGGTCGCCAGGGCCCATGCCAGAATGTCCCGCATGCGTCTGCCCGCCATTGTAGACGAGCGGCGGCATTCCGCTTGCACGACGGAAGCGCGTGGGACTTGATCGGTATCGCGCGAAGCGCCGCTTTGGCGTCACGCCCGAGCCGGCGGGGAAGGCGCACCGGAAGACCGCGGCGCATCGGTTGCGCTACGTGATCCAGAAGCACCGCGCGTCGCACCTTCACTACGACTTCCGCCTCGAGTGGAAGGGAGTCCTTTTGTCGTGGGCCGTTCCGAAGGGCCCGTCGCGCGACCCGTCGGTCAAGCGTCTGGCGGTCCAGGTCGAAGACCATCCCGTCGAGTACGCCGCCTTCGAGGGCGTGATCCCCGGAGGCGAGTACGGGGGCGGCACCGTGATGGTCTGGGACACGGGGACCTGGGAGCCGGAGGTCGAGGACGTCGACGACGCGCTCTCGCGGGGCGACCTGAAGTTTCGGCTGCGGGGACGGAAGCTGAAGGGCGAATGGGCGCTCGTGCGGACGCGGGGCTTCGGCGGCAAGAAACCCTCATGGCTGCTGATCAAGCATCGCGACGCGCACGCCTCCGAAGGCGACGTCACGCAGACTTCCTTCCGCTCCGCCCTTTCCCGGCGCACGCTGGCGCAGATCGCCTCCGCCGCGGGAGGCGACGTCGAGGCCGCGGCGGAAGGCGACCCGGCGCCGCGGCATCGGCGCAGGAGAGCGCGCGGATGACGGCCCGCATTCCGTTTCGCGTCCGACCGATGCTCGCGACGCTCGTGGGCGAGCCCTTCGACCGCCCCGGCTGGGTTTATGAGGAGAAGTACGACGGATACCGGATCCTCGCTTACAAGGAGGGCGATCGGGTGAAGCTCGTGTCCCGCAACGGCAAGGACCGGACCTCGACGTTTCCGGAGGTCGCCGCGGCGATCGAACGTCTCCCCGACCGGACGCTCCTCCTCGACGGGGAGGCGGTGGCTTTCGACCGCAGGCGCGTGTCCCGCTTTCAGCTCCTCCAGCGCGGCGCGTCGCGACCGACCTTCGCGGTCTTCGATTGCCTGTTTCGCAACGGCCGGGACCTGCGGCGCCGGCCCCTCGCCGAACGCCGCCGGGAGCTCGAAGCTGCCGTCGGCAACCGAACGGCCGGGCTCCTCCTGTCCCGGCGACTCGCATCCGACGGCCTCGCCGCATATCGCGCGGCGAAGCGCCGGGGCTTCGAAGGACTCGTGGCCAAGGACGCCGCCGCGCCGTACGAGGAACGCCGGAGCACGGCGTGGCTCAAGGTCAAGGTGCACCAGGAGGAGGAGCTGGTCGTCGCGGGCTACACGGCTCCGCGCGGATCGCGCGCGCATCTCGGGGCGCTGTTGCTCGGTGCCTACCGCGGCACGGACCTCCACTTCGTCGGCAAGGTCGGCACGGGCTTCTCCGAGGACACGCTCGCGGACCTGGCCCGGAGGCTCCGCCCGCTCACGCGCGCCCGGCCCGCCTTCGTGGACCCGCCGAAGGAGAAGGGCGCGGTGTGGCTCGCGCCGACGCTCGTGGCGCAGGTCGCGTTCCAGGAGTGGACGGCCGATGCGAAACTCCGGCAGCCGGTCTTCCTCGGGTTGCGCGACGACAAGAGCCCGCGCGAGGTTCGCATGCCCGAGGCCCCATGAGCGCGAAGCGGCTTCCCGTCGCGATCACGCACCCGGACCGGGTGCTCTTTCCCGGCGAGGGCTACACCAAACTCGACGTCGCCCTCTTCTACGACCGCGTGTTCCCGAGGTTGAAACCCTGGGTCGAGGATAGGCTGCTCTCGCTCGAGCGCTGCCCGGAGGGCCTCTCCGGGGAGTGCTTCTTCCAGAAGCAGGCGCCCGCGGGACTGCCGCCCGGTACGCCGACGAAGGCGATCCGCCACGAGAAGGGCGTGACGCGCTACGTCGTCGGCGGGAAACGCGAGACGCAGCTCGCGCTCGCCAACCTCGGCTGCATCGCCGTGCACGTGTGGGGGAGCCGCGCCCCGGCGCCGCGCCAGCCCGACTGGGTCTGCTTCGACCTCGACCCGGGCGCGGGCGGTTTTCCCGACGCCGTCCGGGCGGCGGTCCTCGTGCGGGAGGCTCTCGGCCGCCTGGAGCTCGAGTCATACGCCAAGACCTCCGGCGGAAAGGGGCTCCACGTCTTCCTTCCGATTCGCGTGGGTCCCGATGCCGACGAGGTCCTCGCGTTCGCGCGAGAGATCGGCCGCCGGCTCGCCGAAGCGCATCCGGCGGAGCTGACCGTCGAGCCTCGGATCGCGAAGCGGCGCGGGCGCCTCTACCTCGACGCCGCGCGCAACGGCTTTGCCCAGACCGTCGTGACGCCGTATTCGGTCCGCGCTCGCGCGCACGCTCCCGTCTCCACGCCGCTCGCCTGGTCGGAGGTGAAGGCGTCGCTCGATCCGGCGAAGTTCCACCTGGGCAACTTCGAGCGGCGGCTCGCGAAGGCCGACCCGTGGGCCGGCTTCTGGAGGCGGCAGCAGGCGCTGCCGCATCTCGCCTAGGCGTTCCTCTTCATGTAGATCGTCTTCTCGACCGTCGCGTGGACGACGCCGTCGGCGTCGGCGAGGTCCACCGTGTACACGCGGTCGATCGACGGGGCGGACTCGAGGAGCCGACGGATCTCGGCGAGCTCGGACTCCGGGAGCGCGAAGCGGGCGAAGAGCGTGGAGCGGCCGGGCTTTCGGAACCGGATCGTCGCGGCCCGGTCCCAGACCGTGTAGGCGGGACCCAGGGCCCGGATCAGCATGATCATGTACATCGGGTCCGCAGCGCCGTAGAGGCTCCCGCCGAAGATCGTGCCGACGTAGTTGCGCGTGCGCCACGAGAGCGGCACCCGGACGCGGACCTCGCGCCAGTCCGACGCGATGTACGTCACGCGGGCGCCCGTGCCCCTCCACGCGGGAAAGAGATTGAACCCCCAGCGGGTCACCCGCGTGCGCCAGGATTCCGGCATGCCCAATGCTAAGCTTTCGCGCGATGTACGAGCCCGGATACCGGCGGCTGCTCGCGTCGGGCGAGCTCGAGGAACGAGTGGAGAGGCTCTACCGGCTCCTCTCCGCGTGCACCGTCTGCCCCCGCGACTGCGGCAACGACCGGCTCGCCGGAGTGCTCGCCTCCTGCGCCTCCGGGGAGCGGCCCGTGGTGTCGGCGTTCGCTCCGCACTTCGGCGAGGAGCCGTGCCTCGCGGGGACGAAGGGCGCCGGCAACATCTTCTTCGGCAACTGTAATCTGCGCTGCGTCTACTGCCAGAATTTCCAGATCAGCCAGGACTACGCCGTCCAGAAGTCGAACGAGATCTCGGTCGAGCGACTCGCGGAGATGATGCTCGAGCTCGAAGGGCGCGGCTGCCACAACGTCGGCTTCGTGTCGCCGACCCACTTCGCTCCGCAGATGGCGAAGGCGGTCCTTCTGGCGGCCCGGCAGGGGCTGTCGGTCCCGATCGTCTACAACACCAACGCCTACGACTCGGTCGAGGTCTTGCGGCTGCTCGACGGCGTCGTCGACGTGTACCTGCCCGATTTCAAGTACGCCGACTCCGCGGCCGGGGCGCTCTACTCCAAGGTTCCGGACTATGCCGAGCGTTCGCGCGAAGTCCTGATCGAGATGTACCGCCAGAAG
Organism: uncultured Acidobacteriota bacterium; assembly: GCA_963810205.1. Classification (GTDB taxonomy): domain Bacteria; phylum Acidobacteriota; class Thermoanaerobaculia; order UBA5066; family Gp7-AA6; genus DAHUXD01. Next base: position 234,346 of record CAWEMP010000003.1, on the reverse strand, counting down.
GGCGCGAGGCTCGAAATGGGAGAGGACGGGCTCTTGAAGAGCGGCCTGCTCGTGCGCGTCCTCGTGCTGCCCAACGGCGTCGCCGGCGTGTCGGAGTCCCTGGCGTGGATCGCCGAGACGCTCTCGCCGAAGGTCGCGATCTCGCTCATGGCCCAGTACTACCCGATCCACCGCGCCGCTTCGAACGACAAGTACCGGGCCCTCTCGCGCTCCATCACGGCGGACGAGTGGACGGAGGCCCTCGAAGCGCTCGAGGGCAACGGCCTCGCGCACGGCTTCGAGCAGGAGCTCGAGACCGCGAACAAGTACTACCGGCCCGACTTCACCGACCGCGATACGCCTTTCAAGGACGTGCGCGACTTCCGCTGAGGCGCCCCGCCCCTGATCCGCCGGCCGGCATCGGACTTTGCAGTTTGCGGCGAGGGGACCAGTCGACACGAGGGGAGTCCGCGTGCGAGACTGGTGGCGGACGGGAAGCCGAGGAATCGCGTGCGGGCCGGGGCCGGGTGCCCCGGCCCAACTTGTCTGCGGCCGGGCGCGACGCTCAGATCGGATCGCACGTGTTGACGATCGCGCGCGTGTAGTCGTCGGCGATCGTCAGAGTCGTCCAAGCCAGCGTCTTGCCGGCGGCGCGGAGCTCGATGCGATAGTCTCCGGCGCGCTCGAAGAAGCGCCCCGTCGCCACGGTCGGACTCGAGTCGAACGGGCGATCCGTCGGCGGGACCTTCAGCAGCACGCGCTCCTCGTCGCTCGGGGCGCGTGCCACGACCTCGGCGCCCGCGTTGGCGGTGCCGACGTGGACGACGAGGGTCAGCCGCTCGACGCTGCCGGCGAGCTGCCACGCCGCCTCGCGCGAGGCCTTCGCCGGCACGTGCGCCCAGACGCTGTCGTACTCGGGCGCCTCACCCACGCCGGCCTGGCTGCCGAGGCTCGTCGAGACGCGAACGCGCATCGCCGCGGGATGGCCGTCGAGCGTCCCCCCCTGGAACAGCGAATCCTGGACGGATTTCTCGCCGAATGCCGCCAGGAGCTCGAAGGTGGCGCGGACGAGGCGCACGTCCGAGACGGCGCCGTCGGGGCCGATGACGGCCTCGTCGACGACGATGCCGCCCACGCGCGCCGAGGTGAGGGACGAAGGCAGGGGGACCGGCTTGGTCGTGAGACGGCGCGGCGGCGTGAGCAGCGCGCACGGCGAGCCGGTGCCGGACGCGTCCGGCTTCGCCGACGGAGCGCCCGCACAGGAGATGGCGACCAGGGAGGTCATCAGGATCGTCGCCGTCGCGACCCTCACGGCAGGGCTCTCAGGGTGGGTAGCACGAACGGGAACGTCGCGGGGTCCGTGGCCAGCCAGAACTGACCGCCCCCGGCACTCTGGCCGTCGATGGCGAAACGCAGCATCCACACGCCCTCCTCCCAGTCCGCGCCAACGGGGGCGACGACGGGGAAGTTCACTTCCGCGGCGAGGGCCGGCACCGCGAGCGGCGGATGGAAGACCGGGACTTTGCGGCCCTTCGGTGAGACGGCCTCGATCCGGACGCCGAGCGTGCGCGCCTGCTCGGCGGGCGGAACGTCCAGGAGGACCTCGGCGCGCAACGCCGCGTCCTTGCCCTTGCGAAGCGGGAAACCCTCGGGCGCGGTCTTCGCGCCCGCCGAATCCGCCGGGAACACGGCGAGGTCGCCGAGGGTCGGCAACGGGATCTGCCCGCGCCCCTTGCCCGTCACGCGGAACCGGACGCCGGCATTCAAGGCGATCTCGACCGGCCGGCCGTCGCGGAGCGCCGGCGAGAACTTCCAGGCGCGGACGGACTCTAGCGCGGGCTGCACGAACTCCGGGAGGGAGGCGGAGTCGAGGTGAAGGTCGCTCACGTTTCCCTGCTTGTCGATCCGGCCGATCAGGAGGACGTTGCCCTGCAGGTCGTTCTTGCTGGCGTTCTCCGGATAGACCGGAGGCACGTACTTCGTCCGCGTGGCGGCCCGCGTCTGGCCGGGCGAAGAGGCCGCCGCGAAAGCCAGGAGACAGGCGGAGAGCAGCGTGGCCGGGTGTCGCGAGAAGGACATGGATCTCCTCAGGCCGCCGGGCCGTCGAAAGCGCGGCGGGCGTGGTACGAGGACCGGACGAGCGGCCCGGCTTCGACGCGCAGAAAGCCCATGGCCTCGGCGCGCTCGCGGATCGCGGCGAACTCTTCCGGCGTGTAGTAGCGCTCGATCGGAAGCCGGCGCTCGTGCGGCTGGAGGTACTGGCCGATCGTCGCGATGTCGCAGCCGGCGGCGCGCAGGTCCGAAAGTGTCGCCAGCAGCTCGTCGACGGTTTCGCCGAGGCCCACCATGAGGCCCGACTTCGTCCGCATCGAAAGACTCGAGCGGCCGCGGTGCTCGCTCGCGCGGGCGAGAAGCTCGAGCGACTGCAGATACTTCGCGTCCGGCCGCACGCGTTTGTAGAGGCGCGGCACCGTTTCGACGTTGTGGTTGAGGATCTCCGGGGCCTCCTCGAGGACGGTGTCGAGTGCGGCCCAGTTGCCCTGGAAGTCCGGGATCAGAACTTCGACCGTGCATCCGGGGTTCCGCCGCCGGACCGCGCGGATCGTCGCGGCGAAATGGGACGCGCCGCCGTCCGGCAGGTCGTCGCGGTTGACGGACGTGATCACGGCATGGGCCAGCCGGAGCTCGCGGGCGGCCTCGGCGACCCGCTCGGGCTCCTCCGGATCGAGCGCTCCCGGCCGGCCCTTGCCGACGGCGCAGAAGCCGCAGTGCCGGGTGCAGATGTCCCCGAGGAGCATGAAGGTCGCCGTGCGCTCCCGCGCCCAGCACTCGTGGATGTTCGGGCAGCGGGCCTCCTCGCACACCGTCACGAGCGAGAGGCGCCGCATCATCTGCCGCACCTCCTCGTACTCGCCGGTGGTGTTGAGGCGAACCTTCAGCCACTCGGGCCGGTCGAGGCGGGTCGCGCGGCCGGCGACCGGCAACTCCTTGACGCTCACCCTTCGATTATCTCCCGGGAACCGGTTCTGGCCTTGGCCCGCGTCCTTGGCTCGGTCGATGCCCAGGAAACCCCTTGCCTGAGCCGACCCGACAGAATAATCATCCGTTTGGGCGCGAAGCGCAAGGTCTTGCTGGCAACATGCGCCCGCGCCGTGTCCCGCCAGCCAACCGATCAGGGAAGGAGCTGCGATGAAGGAACCGATCGTGACCGGCGAATCCGACGAACGCGAGGTGAGGGCCGCCATCGAATCCTTGAAGTCCGCACCATTCAAGGCACGCTTCATCCGGACCGACTGCAACGCCAAGGATCCTGTGTGGAAGACGCCCAGTGGCCAGCCGATCCACGAGCACGTTCGCGATCTGATGGACAGGTTCAAAGCGGATGTCGGCGCTCTTCGACTCCACGACCTCCACGGCGGCGTGTTCCACAAGTACGACTCCGGCACGCTCGTGACGGTCGGGACTCACCATTTGGGCAGTGCCGTTGTTGCTCCGACGGCTCGCGACTTGCTCCATGTCTACGGGCCTGATCGCGACAACACACAGGACTCGACGCGGTACTACCGATACGCGTGGACGGACAAGGGGCCGAACGCCATCATTTATTCAACGGATCAACAGATCATTCGGGAAGGAAAGCTCGGGTGCAATTCTTATGCGTACTCCGGCCAGAGTTCTTACGCGCTGGCTGGCGCTGGCCTGTTCTTCCGGCCGCAATTCGGCGATGCGAAAGTCAGTATCCGGCCCTACGTCCAGTGGCTCACGAGCGCCAGCTTCACCGGCAACGACGTCGCGCCGGCCACGGCCGTCGCGTCTCTCGGCATTCTGGTCGAGAGCTGGGCGCTCAGCGGTGGAGGGTACAATCTCGATCTCGACCAGTGGATTCCGGTTTGGTCGCAGAACACGCAGAGTTACATGACAGGCGTGACGGCGGGAGGCGCGGCCACAGTCGGTGATGGGTTGGCGAGTGAAGTCTTCGCCGTCATGCAACGCAAGTACCATATTTTCGTCTACGCATATCTCGAGACGAGCGCAGACCCGCAACGACAAAGAAATGAGCAGCGTTTCGTCACGCTGGACATCGACGCCACGGTTCCATACGTCGTTGTCGAGGAAAAGCCGGTCTAGTCCGATCGGCCCGACCGGACCCTCTCGGAGCTCGACCTAAGCCGGGACGATCTCCCGACCGAAGACGGCGCCGAAATGTGCGCGCACCGGCGCCGCGAGGTCCTCCGGCGCGAGGCGACGTCCGAGCTCGCGCTCGATCGTCGTCACGCCTCCGTCCGTGATGCCGCAGGGCACGATCCCCGAAAACCCGGGCAGCGGCTCGTCGGTGACGTTGAGCGCGAAGCCGTGCGTAGTCACCCAGCGGGAGATGTGGATGCCGATGGCGGCGATCTTGTCGTTGCCGACCCAGACGGAGGTCACCCGCTCCCGGATGGGCGACCGCGCGGCCCGGATGCCGATGTCCGCCAGTGTGCGGATCAGGACCTCCTCGAGGTCCCCGACGTAGCGCTTGACGTCCTTGCGGTCAGGGGCCAGGTTCAGGATGGGGTATCCCACGAGCTGCCCGGGGCCGTGGTAGGTCACTTTGCCTCCGCGATTCGACTCGCGCACGGCGACACCCAGCTCCCGGCAGCGCTCGGGCGTGAACAACACATCGCCTCGGGAGGCGTTGCGGCCGAGCGTGAAGACGGGCTCGTGCTCGAGCAGCAGAAGGGTCTCCTCCCCCTCCAGGGCCCGCGCGGCGGCCTCGGCCTGAAGGGCGAGCGCCCGGTCGTAGTCGACTCGCCCGAGCCACGGGGCCCGGAGCGTACGTTCCGATCGAACGGCAGCCGCCTCCATCGCGCAAGTCTACTCAGTGTCCGAGCAGCAGGACGTCCTGGGCGGTCAAATACTCCCGGCCGGGGTAGTAGCCGGGGGAATGCCACTGGAGTCGAAGGCCGGCCTCCTCGACGAGACGGACGAACCGGGACTTGTCCCAGGCGACCGCGGCCGTGGGCCGCGCCCGAGACCGGACGCGCAGGCCGTCTCCGGCCGCGGACGGAAACGCCTGGCGCACCGCCGGATCCTTCGAGTCGAAGAGGAAGGTGGTGACGACGGCCGCGCGCCCGGGCCGCAGCACTCTCCGTGTTTCGGCGAGGTAGTGGCGGGCGTCGGCTTCGAGGAGGTGCGTGAAGACGGACTTGGCGAGGACGAGGTCGGCTTGGCCATCGCCGAGCGGAAAGCGGTAACTCGCCGTGGGTGCCCCCCTCGCCGAGCCGTACGGCGACGCGATCGCAGCGAGGTCGAAACTGAATCGCGGATTGTCGGCCCAGCGCCGCCGGCACCAGCGGATCGACGGCGCGTGGACGTCGAGGCCGACGTAACGGCCGTCCGCAGGCAGGCGCCGGTCGATCTCGTCCACCATGGCCCCCGCGCCGCAGCCAACGTCGAGGATGCAGCGCGCACCCGCAAAGAGACCGAGCCCATCGAGGAACGCCGCGGTCTCGCGCGCGGCGCGTTCGAATTCCGACACGGCCCCCGTGTGGCGCCGCAGCCAGAGGGGAGGCAAGTGCGCCCGGCCGGTCGCCAGGAGCCACAGGCGGTCGAACGGCCCGGCGAGCCGCAGCGCGCCCGTTCGGGCGGTGCGAAGCGCGTCGGCGATCATCGGCGCCAGACCCCGTAGACACCATAGAGGATCAGCACGGGATCCCAGTAGGGCACACGGTACCGCCAGACGACCTGCAGAGCGACGTGGACGAGCATGGAGACGAGGAGCACCGCGACGCAGAAGGCGGCGACGCCGCGCCGGGGCGCCCGCCGCCATCCCCGCGCCGCGAACGCGTACAGCAGGAGGTAGAGGAGCCCGATGGCTGCCACGACGGTCCGCGGCCAAAACCACGGCGTCGGATAGGGGCGCAGCCAGTGCCAGATCTTCTGCCCCAGGAGGCGCGTGCTCGCGCCGGGATCGGCTGCAATCTCATCGAGGGCCATGCGCGAGAAGCCGGCCGAACGCCGGCCGGGGGTGGCGGCGCCGGCCATCTCGATGCGCGCGAGACGGTCGCGCAGGTCCCGGTCGAAGGCCGCGAGCCACCGCAAGTACTCCTCCCGGGTGCGCACGGCGTAAAAGCGGCGCGTCCAGGCGGAGTTGCCGGCGTAGAGGCTCACGCCACCCGCGTCGCTGACGGGGATGAGCTCGTGAAACCGGAGCGCGTTGCGCAAGGTCCACGGGGCGAGGGCGACGAGGAAACCCGCGAGCGCCGCGGCGGCGACCCGGAGCCTGGCGGGGCGCGGCCAGCGACGGTCGAGGAGAGGCGCAGCGAGGAGCGGGGCCAGCGCGAGCGCGGAGGGCCGGGTCAGCGCGGCGAGAGCGAGCGCCGCACCGGCCGCGAGGGCCCACTTCGGGGACGGCCCGTCGGCCGCCGTCAGCTGAAAGAGGGCGGCGAGGAGGAGAAAGAGGAGGAAGAGCGGCTCACTCTGAACGTCGGTCGAGAACTGAACGAAGCTCGGGTGCACCGAGGCGACCAGGCCGGTCGCGACGGCGATCGAGCGGCGGGCGAATATTCGCGCGGAAAGGACCGCGAGGAGCAGTGCTGCACTTGCTCCGAGGAGGGCGTTCGCGGTCTTCGCGCACGGCACGCACTCGGTCCGGCCGGCCGTGGCGGCGACGAGGAAGACCGGATAAGCCGGCGGCCGGAAGAAGAAGGGCTCCGTCCGGTCAGGGTACCGGCCGGTGCGGACGAGCTCGGAGGCCGCGAACAGGTAGCGGCCCGCGTCCCCGAAGCCGGGCGTCGGGAATCCGACGACGGCGGTGGCCGCGAGGCGCACGCCCAGGGCCAGCATGAAGATCGAGAGGCCGGCCCGCCATCCGACCCTCATGGGACGGCCGGCAGGGGTAGCCGCCGCCGGACGAGCGCGGCGGCGCCCGGCACGGCGTACAGCACGAGCACGGGATCCCAGTAGGCGGCCCGGTACCTCCAGCTCGTCTCGAAGATCAGGTGAAAGCCGAGCGTCGCCGCCAGGAAGACGAGGCAGAAGGCGCGGGCCCCCCGGCGCTCCGCGCGGAGGAAGCCGACCGCGGCGAATAGGGCGAGAAGCGTGAAATATGCGCCGAGCGCGACGACGGCTCCGCGCGGCCAGAACCTCGGGTCCGGATACGGCCGGAGCCAGTCCCCCGCTTTCCAGGCCAGGAGGCGGACCGAACCGGCCGGGTCCGCCAGCCGTTGCGACATCGCGGCTGAGAAAAGGGCCCGGGACAGACGCCCCGGCGACTCCCGGACTTCGGCGGGCAGGCCCGCGATGAACTCGAGCCGTCGGTTTTCGAGGGCCGCGGAGGCCGACGCCAGCTCCTCGCGTGTTTGCGCCGCGGCGAGCCCGAGCGCGGCATCGGAGTTGCGTCCGTAGAAGACGTAGCCGGCGCCGTCGTTGACGAGGATGGGCTCGCCGAAGACGAGCGCGTTGCGCACGACCCAGGGCGAAAGCACGAGGCCGAAACCGAGAACGGCCGACAGCGCGACGTGAACTCCGGCTCGCCGCGGGTGCCGCCGGTCGAACAGAGGAGCGAGAAGCAGCGGCGTGAGCGCGAGCGCGGAGGATCGCGTCAGCGCCGAGAGCGCCAGAAACCCGCCGGAGAGAACGGCAAGATTCGAAGACGGCCGGTCTGCGGCCGCGAGCAGCAGGTACGCGGAGGACAGCAGAAGCAGGAGAAAGAGCGGCTCGGACTGGATGTCGGCGGCGGCCAGGAGAAGCGTCGGATGGAGAGCGGCGACTGCGCCCGTGGCGATGGCGATCTCGCGCCGCCGGAAGAGGCGCGCGGAAAGGGCGGCGAGGAGGACGGCCGACAGGGCGCCGAGGACCGCATTGGCGGCCTTGGCGGCGGCGATGCGCTCGGGATGGCCGAGGGTGACTGCCGCCAGAAAAGCGGAGTACGCCGGTGGCCGAAAGAGGAAGGCGTCGGTTCGGCGGGGATAGTGGCCCGTCGCGGCGAGCGCGCGGGCCCCGAAGAGATAGGCCGGCGCGTCGGCGAAGCGAACGGTCGAAAAGCCGACGCCCGCCGCTGCGGCCAGGCGCGCGGCGAGAGCGACGAGGAAGATCGCCGCGCAGACGCGGCGGCCGAGACGGGGAACCTCCGGGGACTTACCCGAGATCGAACTCTCCCGTTTCGAGCGTCGTCTTGAGGGCGGCCATGAACTTGTCGGCGTCGGCGCCGTCGATCAGCCGGTGGTCGAAGGATAGGGCCAGGTAGCCGACCGTGCGGATGCCGAGCGCGTCCTGTCCGCTCTCGTCCGTCACGACGACCGGCCTCTTCTCGATCGCCCCGACGCCGAGGATCGCGACCTGCGGCTGCGGGATGATCGGAGTGCCGAAGAGGGAGCCGAAGCCGCCCGGGTTCGTCACGGTGAAGGTTCCGCCCTGGATCTCCTCCGGCTTGAGGCGCTTCGTGCGCGCGCGTTCCGCGAGGTCCTGCGTGGCGCGCGCGAGGCCCAGGATCGACTTCTCGTCTGCGTTCTTGATCACCGGGACGATGAGGCCCCAGTCGAGGGCGACGGCCATGCCGAGGTGGACGTCCTTGTGGTAGACGATGCTCTCGCCGTCGATCGATGCGTTGACCTGCGGGAACTGTCGAAGCGCCTGGATCGCCGCCCGGAAGATGAACGGGAGGTAGGTCAGCTTGACGCCGTTCTTGGCCAGGAAGTCGTCCTTGTGCTTGCTCCGGATCTTCGCGATGTTCGTGTAGTCGACCTGGAAGACCGTCGTCACGTGGGCCGAGGTCCTCTTGGAGAGGATCATGTTCTCGGCCGTGATCTTGCGGATCTTCGTCATCGGCACGACTTCGTCGCGTTCGGTGACGGGAATCGCGGGACGCGGCAGCGGTGCCTCCGCGGGCTCCGCGCGACCGAGGGTCAGGGCCTCGGCCGGGACGGCGGAGCCGCGGACGGGCGCCTGGGCGACCTTGCGGTTTTCGAGGTACGAGAGGACGTCGTTCTTGGTGACCCGGTTGTGGATGCCGGTCCCCTCGATGTCGGAGATGTCGAGTGCGTTCTCCTGGGCGATCTTTCGGACCAGCGGCGAGGACCTGCGGCGGATGCGCTCCTCGATCGACTCGACCTGTCCACCCGTCGGCGCTTCCACGCGAGGCGCCGCGACGGGGACCGGAGCGGGAGCCGCCGGCGGGGCGGCGGGCGGGGGCGGCGGCGCCGGCCGGGCTTCGGCCTTCGGAGCCGGCGGCGGTTCCGGGGCCTTCGGCGGAGCCGGAGGGGGCGCGTCCGGTGCGGGGGCCGGGGCCGATGCGACGGCAGCCCCGGCCTCGCCGATCACGCCGACGACCGTGTTGATTGCGACGGTCTGGCCCTCGCCGACCTTGATCTCCGTGAGCGTCCCCGCCACCGGCGACGGGATCTCGGCGTCCACCTTGTCGGTCGAGATCTCGAAGATCGGCTCGTCACGCTTGACGGTGTCGCCGACCTTCTTCAGCCACTTGGTGATGGTGCCCTCGGCGATCGACTCGCCCATCTGGGGCATGATGATTGGCGTGGACATGAGGTCGCTCCTCTCCTTGCGCCCGACGACCGAAGAATAGCATCCGTTCGCCGGCGGGAAGACACCGTTGGCCGAAAAGCCGCGGACACGTCCGGGGCGCCTTCGTAGACTGAAGGGGAGGTCACATGATGAACGAAACGCCACGCTCCGCCTTCTCTCCCCGCGTCATGGCGGGACTCGTCCTGATCGCGCTCGGTGTCCTTTTCACGCTCGACAGCTTCGGCGTCATCGACGCGGGTCAGCATCGGGGACTACTGGCCCCTCTTCCTGATCGTCCCGGGTGTCGCGAGCCTCGCGTGGCCGCGCAAGAACGCCGATCGGCTGTGGGGCGTCATCCTCATCGCCGTCGGGACGCTCTTCCTGCTGCGCAACCTCGACATCGTCTGGATCAGCGTCCGGCACGTCTGGCCGGTGGTGCTCGTCGCGATCGGCGTCTACCTCGTCTGGCGGGCGATCGACTCGCGCAGCCAGCCCCCGAGCGGCGGCGACTCGGTCGGCCAGAGGGTCCACGACGGAACGATGGCCGGGCTCGAGGCCAGCCGCGATCTGCGGACGCCGGTCTCGTCGGCCGGCGACGTGCTGAACGAGTTCGCCATGTTCGGCGGCGGGGACCGGACGATCCGCTCTCCGGCCTTCCGCGGCGGCACAGTGACCGCGATCATGGGCGGTTTCGACATCGACCTGCGCGACGCGGTCATGGCCGGCGACTCCGCCAGGATCGAAGTGTTCGTCATGATGGGCGGCATCGACCTGAAGGTGCCCGAGAGCTGGCGGGTCGTGATCGACGTGACCGCCTTCATGGGCGGGGCGAACTATCGGAAGCGGGGTCAGCAGCCGCCGACGGAGGGTCCGCAGAAGGTGCTGACCGTTTCGGGCTTCGTGTTCATGGGCGGCGTGGACGTCAAGCACTGAGCCGATCGATGCACCCGATCCTGCGCCCGACCCGGCCGCCTGCTCCCGTATCTCGCGGCCTGCCTGCCGCTGGCCGCGATCATCACGGCCCTCCTCGCGCGGCGCGGCGGCCTCTTCCTCGGCGAGTCGATCGCCCTCGCGGTTCCGCTGACGGTCGCCTACGCATTCATGGGCCTCTCGGCCTGGTATCCGTGCCGGCAGTTCCCGCTGACGCGGTCGCGCGCCCTCCCGCTCGTCCTGACGCACGCCCTCGCGGCGGCGCTCATCGCCGGCCTCTGGGTCATGCTCGCCGTGCTGCTCGGCGCGGCCTACGGCTCGCTGCCCGGCTTTTCGCGGTCTTCCGGGGCCGGCTGGCCTCCCAGGGCGTGACGCTCTTCGCGGCGGGCGTCCTCCTGTACCTGCTGGCCGCCGCGCTGTCCTACGTGCTGCTCGCGCTCGAAGCCGCGTCCGAGGCGGAGCGGCGGGAGGCGGAGCTGCAGATCCTCGCACGCGAGGCCGAGCTCGCCGTCCTGCGCGCGCAGATCCGGCCGCACTTTCTCTTCAACAGCCTGAACTCCATCTCCGGCGCTCGCCACGTCCGACCCGCCCAAGGCGCAGGAGATGTGCGTCCGGCTCGGCGGAGTTCCTGCGGAAGAGCCTCGCCGTCGGGGAGCGCAAGACGATCTCCGTCGCCGAGGAGCTCGCGCTCTCGCGGGCCTACCTGCAGGTCGAGGCGCTGCGCTTCGGCGAGAGGCTGGAAGTCGAGGAGGACCTCGACGAGCGCGGCGAACGGCTGCCAGGTGCCGCCGCTGCTGCTCCAGCCGCTGATCGAGAACGCCGTCCGCCACGGCATCGCCTCGAGGATCGAGGGCGGCAAGCTGCGCGTGAGCGTCGCGTGCTCGAGCGGGCGCCTCCGGATCCTCATCGAGAACCCGCTCGACCCCGACGCGCCGTCCCGCCCGGGCACCGGCGTCGGCCTCGCGAACGTCCGCCAGCGCCTGGCGGCGCGCTGGGGGCAGGAAGGGCTCTTCGCGGCTCGCCGCCTGGCGGATCGGTTTCTCGTCGTGATCTCGGTGCCGGTGGAGCTGCCGGCGTGAAGCCGGCCGCCGTCCCTTCCGAGCTCGGCGTGTTGATCGTCGACGACGAGGCGCCCGCACGAAGCATCCTGCGAGAACAGCTCGAGAAGGTGGCCGGGGTCCGCGTCGTCGCCGATTGCGCCAACGGCGTCGAGGCGCTCCGCGCGGCGGGGGAGCTCTCGCCGCAGGTCGTCTTTCTCGACATCGAGATGCCGAAGCTCTCCGGTTTCGAGGTCCTGGAGCTTCTCGATCCCGGGATCGCGGCGGTGTTCGTCACGGCCTACGACGCCTGGGCCGTCAAGGCCTTCGAGGTCCACGCCGTCGACTACGTGTTGAAGCCTTTCGAGCCGGCGCGGATCGCGGAGGCGGTCGAGCGCGCGCGGGAGCGGCTGCGCTCCCGCGCTCCGCGCGACGCCGCGGCCCTGGCGGCCGCAGCCCGTCCCGCGGGGACGTGGCAGGAGCGGATCGTCGTCCGCGACGGGGCCCGTGTCCACATCATCCCGGCCGACAAGCTCGTCGGCGCGCGCGCGCAGGACGACTACGTCGAGCTCTCGAGCGAAGGGAAGACGTACCTGAAGTCGCAGACGCTCGCGAGCCTCGCTTCGGCCCTCGACCCGGGCCGCTTCGTGCGTGTGCACCGCTCGCACCTCGTCCGCGCTCGACGCGATCGCGAGGCTGGAGACGTTCGCCAAAGGCAGCTACATGGCCGTGCTCTCCGACGGCAGCCGCGTGCCCGTCAGCCGGGAGGGCTACACGAGGCTGAAGGCGCTGCTCGGGTGAGTCGGTAGACTCTCTTCGCGTGCGTTTCTCCGTCGCGCTATTTGCCGCCGCGCTGGCCTTCCGCTGCGCTCCTCCCGCACCCGGACCGTTCTACACGGCCCGTCCCGACGTACCCGCGAGCGCTCCCGGGCGGCTGATCCGCTCCGAGAAGATGGACGGCGCGCCTCCGGGGTCGACCGGGTGGCGCGTGCTGTACGTCTCGACCGGGCTCGACGGCCGCCCGATCGAGGTTTCGGGCGTCGTCGTAGCGCCCGATCTGCCCGCGCCCGCCGCCGGCCGCGGCGTGGTCGCGTGGGCGCATCCCACGACGGGGGTGGCGAAGGACTGCGCGCCGTCGCTCCGCCGGCAGTTCTTCGAGTCGATCCCGCACCTGACGGCGCTCGTCGCCCTCGACTACGTCGTGGCCGCGACGGACTATCCGGGCCTCGGCACGCCCGGCCCGCATCCGTACCTCGTCGGCGTCAGCGAAGGGAGGGCGGTCCTGGACTCGGTCCGCGCCGCACGCGAGCTCGCGTCGGCCGGAGCGGGCCGGCGCTTCGTCGCCTGGGGCCACTCGCAGGGCGGCCAGGCCGCGCTCTTCGCCGGCCAGCTCGCCCGGTCATACGCTCCCGAGCTCGAGCTCTCCGGCGTCGCGGCGATCGCGCCGGCGACCGACCTCGAGCAGCTTCTCAAGGACGACGTCGGCGAGAGGTCCGGCCGCATCATCGCCTCCTACTCCTTCTGGTCCTGGTCGCGGGTGTACGGCGTGACGCTTTCGGCGGTCGTTCCGGCCGCGGAAGTTCCGGCCATCGATCGCGTCGCGGCCGACTGCATCGAGACGACCGGCGAGGCCTATCGCGCGGTCTTCGACTCGCTGCCCCTCCACGACGGCTTCCTGAAGGACGGCGCCTACGAAGCCTCGCCGTGGAAGAGGCTTCTCGAGGAGAACCGGCCGGGCGGCTCGCCGATCCGCGCGCCGGTCTACGTCGCGCAGGGCGAGGAGGACGAGATCGTGCGCCCGTCCGTGACGGCCGACTTCGTCGCCGGGCTCTGCCGGCAGGCCGAGGTCGTCCGTTTCGAGTCCTTTCCGGGGGTCGACCACATGCGGGCGGGGCGCGCGAGCGCGACGAGCGCGATCCAGTGGATGCGCGACCGCCTCGACGGGAAGCCCGCGAAAAACGGCTGCGCGGCGCCGTCGCTCTAGCCGAGCGTCACGGAGCGCTCGGCGCCGGCAGCGCCTTCGCGCTCTCGATCCAGCCTTCGACCTGAGACTTCGAGGGGAGCTGACGCACGAGCTTCTTCTGCTCGTTCGTCTTCTTGAGCGTCTCGAGCAGATTGTCGGGGTTGCGCCGCGCGAGCTCCTTCGGCGTGTCGACGCCGGCGGCCTCGAGAAGGTCGGAGTACTGCGTTCCGATCCCCTTGACGCGCGAGAGATCGACGCGGTTGACCCACTTCAAGAGGTGCTCGGTCGAGATCCCGGTCTTCTCGGAGAGGTGCTTCCGGCCGGTGGACGTCGCGCCTTCCTTGAGGAGGTCCGCGGGCGTCTTGATCCCGGCCTGGGCGAGCTTCTCGGCGTTCGCGGGCCCGATCCCCTCGATGTCGGTGAGCCTGGCCATCTGGGCGGCGGCCGGGCCGGCCGCAAGGAGCAGAAGAGCCGCGAGCCATGCGAGTCGCTTCATCGATTCCTCCTCGGCGCGAGTCGCGCCGAATCTACAACAATCGATTCCGGCGCCCGTCGGGTCGCCCGGGTTCAGTTTGCGGCGGCCGTGGGGGCCGGGGCCGGGAGCGGCTTTTCGAAGAGCTTCGGGTCCACGCCCGCGTTGATCTTGCACTCTTCCATGACCAGGGTCTGGTCCTTCTCGCCGTTGGTCGACACGTCGAGGCGATGCGCGATGGGGAAGCCGTCGATGGGCTTGTAGTCGGAGTAGTCCGAGACCATCTGCGCCGACTTTCCTTCGGGCGTCGTCGTCGTGTGCTCGGTCCGCAGGATCCTGCCCGTGGCGGGATCCACGTACCAGCGCACCGTCACGTCGCCGTAGCGGATGTCGAGCACGGCCGCCTCGACGGCGCCGACCTTCGCCGTGCCCGCCGCCGCAGCCACGAGTTTGGGATCGCCGCCCTTCCGGGCCAGATGCAGGGGGATCCGCTGGACCTGCTTGAGGAGCTCGCCGCGCACGACCGGCGGAAGGTCCTGCGAGCCGTTGGGGCCGAAGAGGAAGGCCTCCTTCGGCGTCACGACCATCGCGATTCGGCCGTAAGGCGAATCGATCTGCTGAAAGAGGTGGTCGGGGAAGACCATCGCGCTCTGCACCTCCATGGTGGCCTCGCCATCGGGCGTCTTGGCCGTGAGCTGACCCTTCGTCTGGACGTCCCGGACGCCGGAGAGCTTCTTCTCCCCGCCGAGCCACGCGACGACCTTCGCGAAGAGTTGCTTGCCGGCCGCCTGCGCCTCGGCGAGGGAGCGACGCCGCGGCTCGCGGGGCGCCGGGGCCGGCGCCTGGGCTCGATGCGGAGAGCGCGATCGAAGCAGCGGCCGCGAGCAGCGTCGTGCGGGGCGAGGTCATGGTTCCTCCGAGCGGCGGAGCATATATCGAAGTAGCATGCGCGCCGTGCCGAGCCGAGCCGAGACGATCCTGCGCCGACTCGAGGAGGTCCGCCATCGGCGTCCCGGGGCGCGCGAGGCCGAGCGGGCGATCCGCGACGCGCGCGGCCTCGTCGAGCGCGACGCGGGAGACCTGATTCGGCTGCATGACGCGCTCTGCTTTCTCCGCGCGTATCCGCACGACCGGCGCGTGCGCGATCTCGCCGAACGTCTCCTCGCGACGACCGCACGGCGCGTCGCCGCGCTCGAGGCGGCCGGGGCGGACCTGGCGCCGTTCGATGCGCCGGAGGTCGCCGGCATCGCGGGCACGACCATCGGCACCGACTTCTCCTTCGAGCTCGTGCGCTGGCTCTCGCGGCGCTTCCCGCGCCGCGTGCGGCTCGCCTGGGACGCCGGAGCCTCGGAGGAGCGCATGCGGTCGACGTGGCCCGAGTTCCTGCCGCTCCTCGAGGAGGAGGCGCTCGCCGACGCCAACGTCCCGTACCTCGACTGGCTCGCCGCGGCCGCCGGGACGGCGCCGGGACGAGCCCGCCTGGCTGCTCGACCGCTACGAACGGCTCTCGGGTCCGCCCGCCCTCGCCGCCGATCGATTCGACGCCCTCGAGGTCCCGATCGCCTGGGACCTCGGCGACGGCCCGGCGTCCCGGACGCGGATGCGCGTGCCGGGGCCCGCGCCGTTCTTTCACGACGCGCCATTTCTCTCGCGGCGGGACGTCTCGCTCGACGCCGTGATGTCGGGGCCCCGTCTCGCGCTCCGGAGGCTCTCGCGGCGGGAAGGGGAGCGGCTCTGCGACCGGATGCGCGAGGCGACGACGGCGCGCTATCGCGAGTTCTACACGTTCACGCACGCCGACCCGACCTCCGTCCTCGCGGCGCGCCCGGGACGAGGCGTCGAGCTCTTCCTCGTCGGCGTTCTGCCGGAGAAGCGTCTCCCGCTGCGCTCGGCCTACGGCGGCTTCGTCGTGAAGAACGGCGTGCCGATCGGCTACATCGAGGGCCTCGCGCTCTTCGAGCGGCTCGAGATCGGCTTCAACATGTATTACACGTTCCGGGAGGGAGAGTCGGCCTGGATCTACGCCCAGGTCCTGAAGCTCCACCGCGACGCCCTCGGCGTGACGTCCTTCTCGATCGATCCTTACCAGCTCGGCTTCGAGAACGAGGAGGCTCTCGACTCCGGGGCCTTCTGGTTCTACCGCAAGCTCGGCTTTCGACCGACGAGCCCCGACGCGCGAATGCTGGTCGAGCGGGAGGAGGCTCGCATCGCGCAGGACCCCGGCCATCGGTCGTCACGCGCGACGTTCGAAGCGCCTCGTCGAGCGCAACCTGATCTACGACGCTCCCGGCACGCCGCGGGGAGCCTGGGACCGCTTCCACGTCCGCCGCCTCGGGCTCGCCGTCAATCGCCGGATGCGAGAACGGAGGCTGGACGCGGTCCGGCTGCGCGAGAAGGCGCAGGCCCGCGCGGCGCGAGCCCTGCGCATCGCGCCGCGATCGCTCTCACCGCTCGCCCGCGGCTTTTTCGGGGACCTGGCGCTGGTGCTCGATCTCGTCCCGGACCTTTCGCGATGGGACCAGTCCGAGCGGTCCGCCATTGCCGAGATCGTGCGTGCCAAGGCCGGACGGCACGAGCGGGAATACCTGCGGCTCCTGCAGAAGCACGCGAGGCTTCGGCGCGCGCTGCTCCGTCTCGGCTCCGCCTGAGGCGGCAAGCCGTCCTACGGCGCCGTTCCGCGTCGCGACGATCTGGGCGAGGATCGCGACCGCGATCTCCTCGGGCGAGCGGCCGCCGAGCGGCAGGCCGATGGGGCCGTGGAGGCGGGCGAGGGCGGACTCCGGGAGTCCCGCCTCGAGGAGCCGCGCCCTCCGCTTCTCCTGGGTGCGCCTGGAGCCGAGCGCGCCGACGTAGAAGGCGCGGCCGGGCAGGGCCGCGAGGAGCGCCGGGTCGTCGAGCTTCGGGTCGTGGGTCAGGACGGCGATGGCGGTCGAGCCGTCCGGCGCGATGCGCGCGAGTGCCTTGTCCGGCCAGTCGTTGACGATCTCGTCGGCGTGCGGGAAGCGCTTGGCGTTGCCGAAGGCCTCCCGCGGGTCGACGAGGATCGTGCGGAAGCCGAGCGTCTTCGCGAGCGAGACGAGGGTGACCGCGATGTGCACGCCGCCGACGATCACCAGGCGCGGCGCCGGCAGGAGCACGTCGACGAAGAGCTCGCGGGCTTCGGTCGCCACTCGGCGGCTGGCACCCGACGCGAGGGCCGCGCGGGTCTCGGCGAGCGCGGCCTCGTCGATGGCGCCCCGCACGCTCCCGTCCTCGAAGAGGGCGACCTTCTTTCCGAGCTCGGCCTCGGGGCCGCGGATCACGGTCGCGACGGCGACCGGCTTCTGGCGCTGGAGCGCGTCGGCCACGGGCTGGAAGAGCGCCGGGTCGAGCCGCTCGACGAAGACATCGAGGGATCCGCCGCAGGCGAGCCCGACGCTCCAGGCCGTGTCGTCCGAGACGCCGTAGTGGAGGAGTTGCGGCTTTCCGGAAGAGAGCGTCTTCTTCCCGGCCTCGACGACGGCGTTCTCGACGCAGCCGCCGGAGACCGAGCCGGCGATCCGCCCGTCGGCCGTGAGCGCCATCTTTCCGCCCGCCGGCCGCGGCGCCGAGCCCCAGGTCTCGACGACGGTGGCGACGGCGACCTGCCGTCCCTCGGCCCGCCAGGTGTCGATGTCGGCCAGAACGTCGCGCATGTCGGGGGGATTATGACTTCTGCAGTCGCTCGAGCTCGAGCGGGATCGGATGGTCGGGGGGCTAGCCCCCGGCCCGGTCGGCGGCGATCGCGAGAGCGCGTTTCGAAAGGACCGTCGCGAGGTGCACGCGGAACTCGCCTGACGCATAGGTGTCGCTCAGGGGGTCCGAGATTGCGGCGGCGACTTTCCCGGCGGCTGCAGTGATCGTCGAGGCGTCCGCCTTCTGTCCGGTCAACGCGGCCTCGGCGGCCTCAGCGCGCACAGGGTTCGGCGTCGTGCCGCCGACGACGAGGCTGGCGCGCGCGACCTTTCCGTCCCTGACCTCGACGATTGCCGCCACGCCGACGACGGCGTAGCGGGAGGCCGGATGGGGGTGCTTGAGATAGGCGGCGCCGGTGCCCTTGCCGTACGCCGGGCACGGCGATCGCCGTGACGATCTCGCCGGGCTTCAGCGCCGTCGTGAAGAGGTCGACGAAGAACTTCTCGGCCGGGATCTTGCGCGCGCCCTTCGGGCCCCTGGCGAGGACCGTGGCTCCCAGGGCGACGAGGACGGTCGGGAAGTCGGCGGCCGGGTCGGCGTGGGCGATCGAGCCGCCGATGGTGCCGCGGTTCCTGACCTGGAGGTCGCCGATCTGGGCGGCGGCCTCGGCGAGCACGGGACAGGACTTCCGCACGAGCGCCGAGCCGGCGATCTCGGCATGCGTCGTCGTCGCGCCGATCTCGAGCGCCTTGCCCTTCGCCTTGATGCCCGAGAGTCCCTTGATGCCCGCCAGATCGACGAGCGCCTTCGGAGTGGCGAGCTTGAACTTCATGGCGGGAAGCAGGCTGTGGCCTCCGGCGAGAAGCCGTGCCCCTTTGTGCTTCTTCAGGAGCTGCGCCGCCTCGGCGAGCGTCTTCGGGCGGAAGTAGTCGAAGCTCGAGGAGTACATGGCCTTACCTCCGCGCGTCCCGGATCGCGCGCCACACGCGCTCCGGCGTCAACGGCATGTCCAGCTTCGCCACGCCGAAGGGCGCGAGCGCGTCCATCACGGCGTTGTAGACGGCGGGTGTGGAGGCGATCGTGCCGGTCTCGCCGATGCCCTTCACGCCGAGAGGATTGACGTTGGTCGGCGTCTCCGTCATGGCGAGCTCGAGGTTGGGAAAGTAGTCCGCCTTGGGAATCGCGTAGTCCATCATCGAGCCCGTCAGAAGCTGGCCGCTCTCGTCGTACGCGGCGCCTTCCCAGAGCGCCTGGCCGACTCCCTGGATGACGCCGCCGTGGATCTGGCCCTCGACGATCATCGGGTTGATGACGCGGCCGCAGTCGTCGACGGCGACGTAGCGCTCGAGCTTGACCTCGCCGGTCTCGATGTCGACCCGGACGACGGCGAGGTGGGCGCCGAAGGGGTACACGAAGTTCGACGGATCGAAGAAGGCCGAGGCCTCGAGGCCCGGCTCGAGACCCTTGGGGTAGTTCCAGGCGACGTTGGCCATCAGGGCGATGTCCTGGATCGTTTTCGACTTCGCGGGCACGCCTCGGACGAAGAACTTGCCGTCGGCGTACTCGATGTCCTCGACGGCCGCCTCGAGCAGGTGCGCCGTGACGATCTTCGCCTTCTCCTTGATCTTGGTGATCGCTCCCATGAGGGCGCCGCTGCCGACGGGCGTCGAGCGGCTGCCGTAGCTGCCCCAGCCCATCGGCGTGCGCTCGGTGTCGCCGTGGCGGACCTCGACGTCCTCGGGCGCCACGCCGAGCTCGCTCGCGACGATCTGGGCGAAGGTCGTCTCCTCGCCCTGCCCGTGCGGCGAGATGCCGACCATCACGTTGACCTTCCCCGAGGGGTGGAACCGCACGATCGCGCTCTCCCAGAGGCCGCCGCCGAAGCCGACCGCGCCCGCGACCTGCGAGGGGCCGAGTCCGCAGATCTCGGCGTAGGTGCAGATCCCGATCCCCAGGTGCTCGCCCTTCTTGCGGCCCTCGGCCTGCTTCTTCCGCAGGCCGGAGTAGTCGAGCATCTTCAGCGCCTTGTCGAAGGCGGCGATGTAGTTGCCGGAGTCGTAGGTGAGGCCCGTGGCGACGGTGAAGCCGTCCTTGAAGGGCGGGATGAAGTTCTTCTTCCGGATGTCGGCCGGATCCATCTTGAGCTTCGGCGGCGACGAGGTCGACGAGGCGCTCGACCATGAAGGTCGCCTCGGGGCGACCCGCGCCGCGGTAGGCGTCGGTCGGCGTCGTGTTCGTGAAGACGCCGAAGACGTCCTCGTGGATGTTCTTGATGTCGTAGGCGCCCGAGAGCATCAGGCCGTGAAGGATGGTCGGGATGCCCGTCGAGGCCGTCGAGAGGTAGGCGCCGAGGTTGGCCCACACCTTCGCGCGCAGGCCCACGATCGTGCCGTCCTTCTTCGCGGCCATCTCGACGTCCTGGATGTGGTCGCGGCCGTGGATCGTGGAGCGGTAGTTCTCGCTGCGGGTCTCGGCCCACTTGACCGGGACACCGGTCATCTTGGAAGCGAAGACCACCATCGAGTCTTCCGGGTAGTGGGGGATCTTGCTGCCGAAGCCGCCGCCGACCTCGGGCGCGATGACGCGGATCTTGTGCTCGGGCGTCCCCGTGTCGAGGGAGAGGAGGAACCGGGCGATGTGCGGGTTCTGCGAGGTCACCCACAGCGTGAACTCCCCGGTCGCCGAAAGGTAATGGGCGAGCGCCGCCCGGCACTCCATGGCGTTGGGGATGAGGCGCTGGTTGATGATCCGCTCCTTGACGACGACGTCGGCGGACTTGAAGGCCGCCTCGACGTCGCCGCCCGAGACCTTCCAGTGGAAACACACGTTGTTGGGGACCTCGGCGTGGAGCTGCGGCTCGCCCTTCTTCGTCGCCTTCTCGGCGTCGACGGTGACTCCGAGCGGCTCGTAGTCGACCTCGACCGCGTCGGCGGCGTCGCGCGCGAGGTAGCGATCCTCGGCGACGACGATCGCGACGGCGTTGCCGACGTAGCGCACGACGTCGATCGCGATCGGCGGGTACGCCGGGGTCTTCGTGTCCGAGCCCGGCACGACCCACGCGCAGGGGATGCCGCCGAAGCCGGCGTCCTTCATGTCCTTGCCGGTGAACACGCCGAGGACGCCCTCCATCGCGGCTGCTTTCTTCGTGCGAATCGCCTTGATCCTCGCGTGGGCGTAGGGGGAGCGGACGACGGCGAGGTGCGCCATGCCGGGCAGCACGAAGTCGTCGGTGTACTTGGCCTGGCCCGTGATGAGCCGCGGGTCCTCGAGGCGCTTGATGCCGGAGCCGAAGATGCGCGACGCCATGGCTCCTCCTACATCCGCGCCGCCGCCGCTTTCACGGCCGCGACGATGTTCTGGTATCCGGTGCAGCGGCAGAGGTTGCCCTCGAGCCCGTGGCGGATCTCGGCCTCGGTCGGCTTCGGGTTGTTTTCGATCAGGTTGCAGGCGGTCAGGATCATCCCCGGAGTGCAGAAGCCGCACTGCGCGCCGTGTTTCTCCCAGAAGGCTTCCTGCAGGGGATGGAGCTTGCCGTTTGTCCTGAGCCCCTCGATCGTCGTGATCTTCGCTCCGTCGGCCTGGACCGCGAGCATGGTGCAGGACTTGACGGCCTTGCCGTCCACGAGCACCGTGCACGCCCCGCACTGGCCGGTGTCGCAGCCGACGTTGGTGCCGGTCAGGCCGAGAGTCTCGCGGAGGTAGTGGACGAGGAGGAGGCGCGCTTCGACGTGGTGCTTTCGCTTCGCGCCGTTGACGGTGACCGAGACGGGATACGGCATGACTCCTCCCGCAGAGTGGCGGGAGTCTACCACCGCGATTCGGAGCTACGCCTTCGTTTCGATCTCTTCGCGGACCTTGTCGAAGAAGGCGGAGGTGAGCTTCTTCGTGACGCCGCCCATGAGGCGCGCCGCCATGCTCGCGACGGTGCCGACGACGTTCACGTCGGCCGTCCAGGCGAGATCCGTCGCGCCGTCCTGACCGTCGGTCAGCGTCATCGACGTCGTGGCGTCGACGCCCGAGCCCGGCGCGGTGCCGTGCGCCTTCATCCGCGCCATGTTCGGCGGATCGAGCTCGACCCACTCGACGTCGTTGACGAAGCGGACCTTGACGGCGCCGAAGCCGACCGAGGTCGTCGCGCGGAACTTCTTTCCGGGCTCGATGATCTCGAGCTTCTCGAGGCCGGGCGCGCTCTTGGAGACCTTGTTCGGATCGGTCAGGTAGTCCCAGACCTTCGCGCGGGGGGCCTTGATCGTGACCGTGCCGTCGAACTTCACAGAAGGCCTCAGTAACCCGCGAGGGCCCGGGCGGCCTTGCAGACTTTCTCGGAGTTGGGAAGGAAGAACTCCTCGAGCGGCGGCGAGTAGGGCACCGGCGTGTCCGGCGCGGTCACACGCACGAGCGGGTCCGTCGAGATACTCGAAGCAACGCTCGGAGAGCACCGCCGCGATCTCGGCGCCGATCCCGCCGGTGCGCGTGGCCTCGTGGAGGAGGATCGCCTTGTTGGTCCTGGCCACGGACTCGAGGATCGTCTCCTCGTCCATCGGGAAGAGCGTGCGCAGGTCCACGACCTCGGCGTCGATCCCCTCGGCCTCGAGCGTCTTCGCGGCCTCCAGCGCGGTCCAGACCATCGCGCCGTACGTGATGATGGAGAGGTCCCGCCCCGCCCGGCGAACGGCCGCCTTGCCGATCGGAACGATGTAGTCGCCGGCCGGCAGCTCCTCCTTGATTCGCCGGTAGAGGAACTTGTGCTCGAAGAAGAGCACCGGGTCGTCGTCGCGGATCGCGGCCTTGATGAGCCCCTTGGCGTCGTAGGCCGTGGCCGGCTGCACGATCTTGAGGCCCGGCGTGTGGGCGAAATACGCCTCCGGATTCTGGGAGTGGAACGGTCCGCCGTGAACGCCGCCGCCGGAAGGGCCGCGGATCACGAGAGGCACGCCGACGCCGGTCCGATATCGGGACTTGGCCGCGAAGTTCGTGATCATGTCGAAGGCGCAGGAGATGAAGTCGATGAACTGCATCTCGGCCACGGGACGCATTCCCATCATGGCCGCGCCGACGGCGGCGCCGACGATCGCCGTTTCGGCGAGGGGCGTGTCGATGACCCGCTCCTCGCCGAACTGCGACATGAGGCCGTCGGTCACCTTGAAGGCGCCGCCGTAGGCGCCGATGTCCTCGCCGAGGAGGAAGACCCGTTCGTCGCGGGCCATCTCCTCGCGCAGCCCTTCGCGGATGGCGTCGACGTAGGTGGTCTGACCCCGAGCGGCCGGCGCGCCGCGAGTCGCCGCCGAGGTGCGGCGCGCCGCTGCTCACGAGCGCCTCCGGGCGGGCGAAGCAGCCGGCTCGGTGTTCGCCGCGCGGGCGTAGACGCCTTCCATCGCGAACTCGGGCGAGGGCAGCGGGCTCGCTTCCGCGCGCTCGACCTCGCGGTCGACCTCCTCGGCAATCGCCTGGTCGATGGCGGCGAGCTCGTTCGCGGAGGCGGCGCCGACTTCGACGAGGGTCCGCGCGTAGCGCTCGATCGGGTCCTTCGAGCGCCACTCCTCGAGCTCCGCCTTCGGGACGTAGGCCTGCGCGTCGTGCTCGGCGTGGCCCTTCATCCGGTAGGTCATGGCCTCGATCAGCGTCGGCCCGCCGCCGCCCCGGGCCCGGTCGACGGCGCGCCGCGCCGCCGCGTACACCGCGAGCACGTCGTTGCCGTCCACCTGCTCGCCCGGGATGCCGTAGGCCGCCGCCTTGTCGGCGAGGCAGCGGGCCGCGGTCTGCTTTCGGAACGGCGTCGAGTACGCCCAGCCGTTGTTCTCCGCGATGACGACGAGCGGCAGGTTCTGGACGGCCGCGAAATTGATGCCCTCGTGGAAGGCGCCGGTCGACGTCCCGCCGTCGCCGATCCACGTCATGGTCACGATGTCCTTCTTCTGCATCCGGGCGGCGAGGGCGATTCCCGCCATCACCGGCACGAGGGCCCCGAGCATCGAAATGGGGGAGATGACGCCCCGCTCGGGCTTTCCGAAGTGGAGATTGCAATCCTTGCCGCCCGACGGCGAGGTCGCGCGCGCCATGTACTGAGTCATGACGTCCCGGGGCGTGTAGCCCATCACGAGAACGACGCCGAGGTTGCGGATGAGCGGCCCCACGATGTCGCCCTTGCGCAGGGCGTACGCCGTTCCGACCGACGTGGCTTCCTGGCCGAGCGAGCGGTAGAGGCCCCCGACGACCTTGCCCTGGCGGTAGAGGTTGACGAGCCGCTCCTCGACGACGCGGTTCAACCGCATGAAGCGGTACAGCTCGAGCTTCTGTTCGCGGCTCAGGTCCAATTCCGGCTCCGAAAGACCCGAGTTTATACGAGGGGCGATTCGCGCCGGGCCGGGGCGGGCGCTTATCATCGGGCCGTGGGACCTTCCGTGTCCGTCCTCATCGCCTCGGACCGCGTGCAGACACTTCTGCCCGAGTGTCTTCGCTCGCTCGATGGAGAGCGGGGCGGCCCGGAGTTCGAAGTGGTCGTCTGCTCGGCAGAGCCGCCGGCGGGCGAAGGCCTCCGGTTTCCGGTTCGCTGGGCGAAGGCCGACGCCCGAAACGCGGCTCGGCGGCGCAACGCGGCCGCGCGGGAGGCGCGCGCCGGGGTCCTCGCCTTTCTCGACGACGACGCGACGGCCGAGCCGGGGTGGCTCGCGGCGGGCGCGCGGGCCTGCGAGGCGGCGGACGTCGTCGGCGGCCCGGATCCCGGTCCGCGCGACGCGCCGTACGGCGAGCGCCTCTCGGACCTGCTCCTCGCGACCCCCGCGATCGGCAGCGGCATCCCCGCGCACGAGCGGAACCCGCGAGGGCGGCCCGGTCCGGTCGGCCCACGACGTGGCGCTCTGCAACCTCTTCGTGCGCCGCGAGACCTTCGAGCGGCTCGGCGGCTTCGACGAGTCCTTCGGCTACATCGGGGAAGACACCGACTTCGTCCGGCGCGCGCTCGACACCGGAGCGAGGGTCGTGCTCGACCCGTCGGTCCGCGTGCGCCACCGCCGGCGCGCGTTTCCGGGGCCGTACCTGGCGCAGCGCTGGCGCTACCGGGTCAAGACGGGGCGGCTCCTCGTCGAGAGGCCCGGCCTCCACGCGCGCGGTCGCGTCGCGGCGTTTCTGACGGCGGCGTTCGCGGCGACGGCCGGGCGCGGCGCTCTGGGGCGGGCGGTTCCTGCTGCCGGCCGCGGGGGCTTACGCGCTCGCCACCTGGGCGCTGTCGTTTCCGATCTGGCGGCGCGACCTCGCGCTCTTTCCGGCGGTGCCCTTCGCCTTCGCGACCCACCACGCGACGTACCTCGCGGGACTGCTGACCGGGATCGGCCGCGGCGTCCTCGGGACGGCGGCGCGATGAAGAATCTCGAGCTCGCCGCGCACTGGCTGCGGGGGAGGGAGACGCTCCCGCGCTACCTCATCCTCGGGATGACCAACCTCTGCAACTCCAAGTGCGTGACCTGCTTCTACTGGGACCACCTGAACGTCAACCGGCACCTCGAGATGAAGCTCGAGGAGTACGACCGGGCCCTCGCGGACCTCGGCGCGCTCTACTCGGTGGTCCTGACGGGCGGCGAGCCGACCCTGAACCGCGACCTGCCCGAGATCACGAAGCTCCTCTACCGGCGCCACGACGCGACGAACGTGACGATGCCGACCAACTCGATCATCCCCGACCAGGTCGAGTCGATCGTGGCGCGCGTGCTCGAGTCGCGCAAGGACGAGCGTCAGACCTTCACCGTGGGCCTCTCGCTCGATCACCTCGGCGAGCGGCACGACTTCATCCGCGGAGCGCCCGGCAACTTCGTGAAGCTCGAAGAGACCTACCGCCGGCTCGCCGCGCTGAAGCGGAAGTCCCGCGGCTTCACGCTGAACGTCCAGACCGTGCTGGCGTCGTTCAACATGAACGATCTGGTGGAGATCACGAGCTGGGTCGGCGCGAACCTGCCCGAGATCAACTTCCACTCCTTCGAGCTGCTGCGGCCGCCGTTTCCCGACCCGTCGATCCGCGCGCTGACGCCGGCCGAGTACGCCGGCGGCGCTGCGCTTCCTGCGCCCCTACTGGGCGAAGTTCGGCAACTACAACCCGGTCCTGCGCAACCTCAAGGTCGGGGCGCGGACCGCCGAGCTCGCGACGCTCGAGCAGGAGCGCATGGTCTACCCGTGCTACGCGGGGACCATCTCCGGCGTCCTCAATCCGGAGGGCACCGTCTCGCTCTGCGAGGTGCAGTGGGAGATCGGCAACATCCGCGACTTCGGCTACTCCTTCAAGAAGGCGTGGTTCTCGGATAAGGCCGTCGAGATGCGCCGGCGGATCGCCAACCGCGAGTGCTGGTGCACCCACTCCTGCTTCATGACGTCGTCGCTGCCGTTCTCCGTCCAGGGGGCGGCCCACCTGATCAAGTCGGCGGTCCTGCCGGCGCTCTAGAAGGAGGTCCACCGTGAAGAGGATCCTGGCGGCGTTCCTGGCCTTTGCGACTCTCTCCGCACCGGCGTTCGCGGCGGAGACCCTGCGCCAGCGGCTCCTCGGCACGTGGAAGCTCGTTTCCGTCCAGAACCGGGAGTCGGCGGACCAGGCGTGGGCGAGCCGGTTCGGCGATAGCCCGCGCGGCTACATCATGTACGACGCGACCGGGCACATGGCGGTGCAGTTCGAGAAGACGCCGGCGCCGCCGAAGTTCGCCGTCGGGCGACGACTGGACTCCGACGCCGGACGAGGCCCTCGCGGTCTACCTCGGGTACGTCGCGTACTTCGGGACGTTCAGCGTGGACGAGAAGGCGGGCGTCGTGACCCACCACGTCGAAGGCAGCCTGCGGCCGAGCTACCTGGGGACCGACCAGCGGCGCCCGGCGAAGCTCGAGGGCGACCGGCTGGTCCTCTCGGACGAGAAGACGTTCCGTGTCGTCTGGGAACGGGTGAAGTAGCTGCGCCATGCGCCCGCAGGCGCAGGCCCCGAGCGAAGCTACGCCGACAACTGCTGCGCCAGGTAGTTCTCGGCGCCCATGTCCTTGATCTGCTGGATCTGGGCCTCGAGATAGTCGATGTGCTCCTCCTCGGAGACGAGGATCTTCTCGAAGAGGGCGCGCGACCCGTTGTCGCCCTTCTGGGTCGCGAGGTGGATGCCGGCGTTCAGCCGCTGGACCGCGTCGAGCTCGAGGTCGAGATCGACCTTCATCATCTCGGGCACGGTCTTGCCGACGTTGATCTTCATGTACTTCTGCATGTTCGGCGAGGAATCGAAGTAGAGGATCCGGTCCATGACCTCCTGGGCGTGCTTCATCTCGCCGATCGACTCCTTCTCGGTGTGGTCCGCCAGGCGCATGTAGCGCCAGTTGCGGAGCATCCGGGCGTGGATGAAGTACTGGTTGATGGCGGTCAGCTCGGCCGAGAGGACGTCCTGGAGGACCTTGAGGATCTCGGGATCACCCTTCACGCGCACCTCCCAAACTGCAGGCGCCGAGGATCTTATCCCGTCCGGCCGCCCGTCGTATCATTCGCGTCATGAGCGACAAGGATCCGCTGGTTCCCGACGCGATCGCGGCCGGCCGCCGGCGCACCGCCGACAAGGCCGGCCAGGCGTTCGCGAAGGCGCCGTCCTGGAAGAAGGACTGGACGACGGTCTCGGGCGCGCCGGTCGAGCCGCTCGCGGCGCCGGACACGCAGCCGGGCTTCGACTTCGAACGCGACCTCGGGTGGCCGGGAGAGTTCCCGTACACCCGCGGCGTCCAGGCGACGGGTTATCGGGGCAAGCTCTGGACGATGCGGCAATTCGCCGGCTACGGCACGGCGAAGCAGACCAACCAGCGCTTCCACTACCTGCTCGAGCACGGCCAGACGGGACTGTCGACGGCGTTCCACCTGCCCACGCTCTACGGCTACGACTCGGACCACGAGATGGCCCGCGGCGAGGTCGGCAAGTGCGGCGTCGCCATCGATTCGCTCCGCGACATGGAGGTGCTCTTCGACGGCATCGACCTCGGGCGCGTGACGACGTCGATGACGATCAACTCGACGGCGCCGATCGCGCTGGCCATGTACCTCGCCGTGGCGGAGAAACACGGGACGCCGTGGGAGAAGGTCGGCGGCACGCTCCAGAACGACATCCTCAAGGAATACATCGCCCAGAAGGAGTACATCTTCCCGCCCCGCCCCTCGATGCGCCTGGTGACGGACCAGTTCTCCTTCTGCGCGAAGCACGTGCCGAGGTGGAACACCATCTCGATCTCCGGGTACCACATCCGCGAGGCGGGCTCGACGGCCCTCCAGGAGCTCGCGTTCACCCTGCGGGACGGCGTCGAGTACGTGAAGTACGGAATCGACGCGGGCCTGCCGGTCGACGAGTTCGCGCCGCGTCTCTCGTTCTTCTTCAACTCGCACAACGACTTCTTCGAGGAGATCGCGAAGTTCCGCGCCGCGCGGCGGATCTGGTCGAAGACGATGAAGGAGCGCTTCGGCGCGAAGGACCCCCGCTCCTGGATGTGCCGCTTCCACACGCAGACGGCGGGCTGCTCGCTGACGGCGCAGCAGCCCTACAACAACGTCGTCCGCACGGCCCTCCAGGCGCTCGCCGGAGTGCTCGGCGGGACGAACTCGCTCCACACCAACTCGCTCGACGAGACGCTCGCGCTGCCGACCGACTTCGCCGTCAAGCTCGCGCTGCGCACGCAGCAGGTCATCGCCCACGAGTCGGGCGTCGCGAACACGATCGACCCGCTCGGCGGCTCCTACTTCGTCGAGGACCTGACGACGAAGATGGAACGCGGTTGCTTCGACTACTTTCGCCGCATCGACGAGCTCGGCGGGATGGTCGAGGCGATCGAGGCCGGGTTCCCCCAGCGGGAGATCATGGACGCGGCGTACGCGTACCAGCGGGCGGTCGACGCGAAGGAGAAGATCGTCGTCGGCGTCAACGATTTCGTCGACGGGGAGGAGCATCCGCTCGAGATCCTCTACATCGACGACGCGGTGGAGGACTTGCAGAAGAAAGCGGTGGCCGACCTTCGCCGCACGCGCGACGCGAAGGCCGTGAGCTCGGCGCTGGCGGCGTTGCGCCAGGCATGCGCGGAAGGAAAAAACGTGATGCCGCCGCTGATCGACGCGGTCAAGACGTACGCCACGGTCGGGGAGATCTCCGACGTCATGCGGGAAGTCTTCGCCACCTACGAGGAACCCGCGGTTTTCTAGCTCTACAATAGAGGGCTCATGTCCGACACTCCGTTCGCCACCATCGAGCAGGCCCTCGAGGACCTGCGGGCCGGAAAGTTCGTCGTCGTGGTCGACGACGAGGACCGGGAAAACGAGGGCGATCTCGTCCTCGCCGCCGAGAAGGCCTCACCGCAGGCGATCAACTTCATGGCCCGGGAGGGCCGCGGGCTGATCTGCCTCGCCCTGACCGAAGAGCGCTGCGCGGAGCTGGGCCTGCCGCCGATGGTCGAGGAGAACACCTCGAACTTCGGAACGGCCTTCACGGTCTCGATCGAGGCGCGCGGCCGGACGACGACCGGCATCTCGGCCTCCGACCGCGCGGCCACCGTGCTGACCGCGATCGATCCGGCCACGAAGCCGTCGGACCTCAACCGCCCCGGCCACATGTTTCCGCTGCGCGCGCAGGCGGGCGGCGTGCTGAAGCGCGCCGGACAGACCGAGGCGTCGGTGGACCTGGCGCGGATCGCGGGATTGAATCCGTCGGCGGTCCTCTGCGAGGTCATGAACGAAGACGGGACGATGGCGCGCGTGCCCGACCTCGCGAAGTTCTGCTCGCGGCACGGCCTCGCGATGGTGACGGTGGCCGACCTCATCCGCTATCGGATGAAGACCGAGCGGCTGGTGCACCGGATCGCCTCTCCGCACCTGCCGACGCGCATGGGCGAGTTCCGGCTCTACGCCTACCGGAGCGAGGTCACGCACGAGGAGCACCTCGCCCTGGTCCACGGCGAGATCGCCGAAGACGAGCCCGTGCTCGTGCGGGTGCATTCCCAGTGCCTGACGGGCGACGTCTTCGGTTCGGCGCGCTGCGACTGCGGCGAGCAGCTCGAGCTGGCGATGGAGAAGATCGTCGAGGCCGGCCGGGGCGTCTTCCTGTACCTGCTCCAGGAAGGGCGCGGCATCGGGCTCGTCAACAAGCTGAAGGCCTACGAGCTCCAGGACCAGGGGCACGACACCGTATCCGCCAACGAGAAGCTGGGCTTTCCACCCGACATCCGCAACTACGGCGTCGGCTGCCAGATTCTCCGCGACCTCGGGGTCCGCAAGATGCGACTGATGACCAACAACCCGTCCAAGTACGTCGCCATCGACGGTTACGGGCTGGAGATCGTGGAGCGCGTTCCCCTCGAGGTCCACCCCACCGAGCGCTCCCGCAAGTACCTCGAGGCCAAGAAGAACAAGATGGGGCACCTCCTCAAGCTCGTTTAGCCGCGCGCCGCATTCGCCGCCACAGGAGACACCCGTGAACAAGACCTTCGAGCTCGTCCCGCCCTCGGGTTCCGGATCCCGTTTCGTTCGAAACGCGATCATCGCGCTCATCCTCTTCGTCCTCTTGATCATCGGCGGGCCGATCACGGTCGTGCCGGCCGGGCACGTCGGGGTCAAGGACTTCTTCGGCAACGTGTCCCCCAACGTCCTGACGGC
The DNA here is from genome assembly GCA_963810205.1 of uncultured Acidobacteriota bacterium. Taxonomy (GTDB): domain Bacteria; phylum Acidobacteriota; class Thermoanaerobaculia; order UBA5066; family Gp7-AA6; genus DAHUXD01. The sequence goes on along the minus strand of CAWEMP010000003.1, from coordinate 204,179 downwards.
GGGCGTCCACCTCGTCCTGCCCTTCACCCGCGTCATCAAGATGTCGATCCAAACGCAGGAGGTGAAGGAGACGACCGAGGTCCCCTCGAAAGAGGGCCTGATGATGGACCTCGAGGGCTCTTTGCTCTTCCGGCTCGACCCGACGAAGGCCGCCGACATCTACAAGACCGTCGGAAAGAACTACCAGGAGATCGCGGTGCATCCCCAGATGCGCTCGGCGATTCGCGAGATCACGGCCTCCTACGAGGCCAAGGCTCTCTACTCGGCCGAGCGCGAGCAGATCGCCCGCGAGACCTTCGAGCTCTTCCAGAAGATGTCCAGCGGCCGGGGGATCATCACCGAGGCCGTCCTGCTGCGCAAGATCGGCTTGCCGCCGATCGTCGCCAACGCGATCCAGGAGAAGCTGAAGAGGGAGCAGGAAGCCGAGCAGATGAAGTTCGTCCTCCAGAAGGAGTCGCAGGAGGCCGAGAGGAAGCGCATCGAGGCCCAGGGCATCTCCGACTTCCAGAAGATCGTCGCGCAGGGCATCTCGGCGCAGCTCCTCGAGTGGAAGGGCATCGAGGCGACCGAGAAGCTGGCCTCGAGCCCCAACTCGAAGATCGTCGTCATCGGCAACTCGAAGGGGCTGCCGCTCATCCTGGGCGGCGACTCCAAGTAGGGTCGAGGCCGGTCGTGCGGATTCCCATGCCGGCCGCGGTCCTCGCGGGCGGCGCGTCGCGGCGGATGGGCCGGCCCAAGGCCGCGCTCGCGTACGGCGCGACGACCCTCCTCGGGTTCCAGACGGCACGACTCGCGGAGATCTTCGAGGAGGTCCTCGTCGTCGTGAAGGAGCCGCCGGCCTTCGATGCGGGTCCGGCGCGGGTCGTGCTCGACCGAGAGTCGGAGCATGCCGCGATCCACGGCCTGGTCCGAGCCCTCGAAGAGGCCGCCGACCGGATCTTCGTTCTCGCGGTCGACCTGCCGGCCCTCCCGGCGGCGCTGATCCGCGCGATCGCCGCCCGGAGCCTCGGCAGCCCCGCCGCCGCGGTCGCTGCCTCGCGCCGAGGGACGGCTCCAGCCCCTGGCCGGCGTCTGGCGGCGCGGGGCGCTGCCGGTCGCGCGCCGGCGCCTCGCGGCGGGCGAGCTCTCGCTCCACGGCCTGGCCGAGGAGGCCGGCGCCGAGGTCATCGAGGAGCCCGAATGGCGGGAGCTCGATCCCTCCGGCAACGCCTTCGAAAACCTGAACACGCTCGAGCGCTACGCGGCGCTCCGGGAGCGGGCATGAGCGACGAGAAGCCCGCGCCGGGCAAGCCGAGGAGGCCCCGCGGAGGGGCGCGCCTGCGGGGGAGCGTCCTCCACGTCGACGCGCGGGGGCGCGCGCGGATGGTCGACGTCGGCGCCAAGCGGGTGACGCGGCGGATCGCCGTCGCGCGCGGCGCGCTCGCCATGAGCCGGACCGCCTTCGACGCCCTCGCCTCCGGGCGGCTCGCCAAGGGCGACGCCCTCGCGGTGGCGCGTCTGGCGGGCATCCAGGCCGCCAAGCGCACGTCCGAGATCGTTCCCCTCTGCCACCCGCTCGCCCTGGAGTCCGTCGAGGTCGACGTGGCGCTCGACGGAGCAAAGCGGGAAGCCGTCGTGACCGCGACCGCGCGCATCACCGGAAAGACGGGCGTCGAGATGGAGGCCCTCACCGCCGCGAGCGCCTCCTGCCTCGCCCTGTACGACATGATCAAGGCGCTCGATCGCGCGGCCGTCATCCGGGAGATCGCGCTGGTGGAGAAGACCGGAGGCCGCTCCGGGACGTACCGGAGGGCCTGAGGCGCCGGCATGCGGTACCGCTACTTTCTTTGCGACGTCTTCACCGACCGGCTCTTCGGGGGCAACCCCCTCGCCGTGCTGCCCGAGGCCCTGGGACTCTCGGACCGGCAGATGCAGCAGATCGCGCGGGAGTTCAATTTCTCCGAGAGCGCGTTCGTGCTGCCCGCCGAGCGCGGGCAGACCCGCCGCGTCCGCATCTTCACGCCCACGACGGAGGTGCCGTTCGCGGGCCATCCCAACGTCGGCACCGCCTTCGCCCTGGCCCGCGCGGGAGAGTTGGGCCCGCTCGACCGGACCCTCGAGGTGACCTTCGAAGAGAAGGCGGGGCTCGTTCCGATCACGATCGCGAGACGCGAAGGCGGAGCCATCTGGTGCGAGCTGGCGGCTCCCGAGACTCTCTCGCTCGGCGCGTCCGTCGACACGGCGGATGTCGCCGCGGCCGTGTCGCTCTCGCCCGACGACGTCGTCACCCGTACGCACGAGCCGCGGGTGGCTTCCGTCGGGCTGCCGTTTCTCGTCGCGGAGCTCGGCGATCGCGCCGCGCTGGAGCGCGCGCGGACGAACATGGCGGGCGTCGAAGCCCTGGCCGCCCGGGGAATCGTTGCCGACGTCCACCTGTACGTGCGCAGCGCCGACGAGTTCGACCTCCGCGCGCGCATGTTCGCGCCGCTCGACGGCGTTCCCGAGGATCCGGCGACGGGAAGCGCCAACTGCGCCCTCGCCGCCATGCTGGCCCACCACGATCCCCGGGAGGACGGGACCTTCGGCTGGCGCATCGCTCAGGGTGTCGAGATGGGCCGGCCGAGCGTCCTCGAGGCCCGCGCGGAGAAGAAGATCGGGAACCGTCGTCGCCGCCTGGATCGCGGGAACGGCCGTCCTGGTCAGCGAAGGCTGGATCGAGGTTCCATAGGCCGAGGATCAGCCGCCGCGCGTGTGCATCTCGAGGTGCGGGTCGCGCGCGAGCTCGGATCGGGGCAGGAGAGGCGCCCGTTCCGCGATCGCCAGCCTCTGCTCGGCGCCCCGGTCGTCGCGGCGACGCCAGGCGGAGGCCAGAATCTGCCGCAGCTCCTCTTCGCTCGCTCCCGCCCGGAGCGGCCCCCGCAGGTCCGTGCCGCGGGTCGCGTAGAGGCAGAGGTACCAGTGACCGTCGGCCGTCAGGCGGCTGCGGTCGCAGGCGCGACAGAACGGAGCCGTGGTCGACGCGATGATGCCGAAGGCGAGACCGTCCGGAAGGCGGAAGCGCTCCGCCGGCGCCGAGCCCTGCCCGGGGATCGGGACGATCGGGCCGTAGCGCTCGGCCAGGCGCTCGAGGATCTCGGCGCGCGAGACGACGCGGTCGCGCGACCAGCGGGTGGCCCCGCCGACGTCCATGTACTCGATGAAGCGGACCTCCGCGCCCCATCGCCGTCCCCTCTCGAGCAGCGGCCCGAGCTCGTCGTCGTTGACTCCCCGGATCACGACGGAGTCGATCTTGAGCGAGGCGAATCCCGCCGAGGCGGCGGCCTCGATGCCGGCGAGAACGCGGGGCAGCTCGTCGAAGCGCGCGAGCGCGCGGAACCGCTCGGCGTCGAGCGTGTCGAGGCTGACCGTGATGCGGTGGAGACCGGCGGACTTCAGAGCCGCCGCGTGTTCGGCGAGGAGCACCCCGTTCGACGTCATGGCGATGTCGGTCAGGGCCGGCTTGGCCGCGAGGATCCGGACGAGCTCCGGGAGGTCGCGCCGGACGAGCGGCTCGCCGCCGGTCAGCCGAACCTTGTCGACGCCGAGCCCGGTGAAGACGTCGACGAGGCGCCCGATCTCCTCGAAGTGGAGCAGGTCTTCGCGCGGCAGCCAGGCATAGTCCGCTTCCGGCATGCAGTAGGCGCAGCGCAGATTGCACCGGTCGGTCACCGACAACCGGAGGTTCCGGAGAGGGCGGCCGAGGGAATCGAAGGTCGCCATGGGGGGACTATATTAATCGCATGGACGGGGTGGGATGAGCATCCGGGTCGCGATCATCACGGTGTCCGACGGCGTCGCTGCGGGAGCCCGGCACGACCTCGGCGGGCCGGCCTGCGAGGAGGTCCTGCGCACCTCGGGGATCGAGCACCACATCGTCGCCCGCGAGACGATCCCCGACGAGCCCAAGCAGGTCGCCCGGGCCGTGCGCGTGCGCGCGGACGCGGAGGAAGCGGACCTGATCGTTCTGACCGGAGGCACGGGGGTTTCCCCGCGCGACCGGACGCCGGAGGCCGTGCGGGAAGTCATCGATTTCGAGGTGCCGGGCCTCGCCGAGAAGATGCGCGCGGAGACCTCGCGCGGCTTCCCGGCCGCGTACCTCTCGCGCCAGGTGGTCGGTGTCCGCCGCAAGACGCTCGTCGTCGCGCTCCCCGGATCGCCCCGGGGCGCGGCCGATTGCCTGACCGCGATCCTGGGTCTGGTTCCCCACGCGGTCTCGCTTCTCCAGGGACACCGCCCCGAGCACCCGAGCGCGCCGTGACCTCCGCGTGATCCGGGCCCGCAGGTAAGATCGCGTGCCGATCATGGGAAAGGTGCGCTTCGGGGTCGACGGGCTGCTCGAGAGCCCCTGGCCGGTGGCCGGGCGGCGGATCGGTCTCATCACCAACGGCTCGGGCATGACTTCCGCGGGCGTGCCGACGTGGAAGGCGCTTCGCGGGGCGTCGAACGTGCGGCTGATTCGTCTCTTCGGGCCGGAGCACGGCCTCGAGGGCGGGGCGATCTACATGGAGGCGGTCGGCTCCTCGATCCATCCGCCATCGGGCCTTCCGGTGGTTTCGCTCTACGGCGCGACCGCGGAGGGCCTGAAGCCGCGGCGCGAGGACTTCGCGGACCTCGAGGCGATCGTCTTCGACGTGGCGGACGTCGGGAGCCGCTACTACACCTACATCTGGACGATGCTGCTCGCGATGGAGGCGTGCGCGGGCTCGCGGCTGCGTTTCGTCGTCTGCGACCGTCCCAACCCGATCGGCGGCGCCGTCGAGGGCGCGCCGCAGTCGGCGGGATACCTGACCTTCGTCGGGCTCCATCCGATCCCGGTCCGCCACGGGATGACGGCCGGGGAGCTCGCCCGCCTCTTCGCCGCGGAGCGGCGCCTCGACCTCGACCTCGTCGTGTGTCCGGCAGCGGGGTGGGCACGCGGGATGTCGTACGCCGAGACGGGGCTGCCGTGGGTCGCGCCGTCTCCGAACATGCCGACGGCGGACACCGCCCTCGTCTACCCGGGGATGTGCCTGCTCGAAGGCACCAACCTCTCGGAGGGCCGCGGCACCACGCGTCCCTTCGAGGTCTTCGGGGCGCCGTGGCTCGAGCCGATTTCGCTGGCCGAATCCCTGAACGCGCTGGCCCTGCCCGGCGTCCAGTTCCTTCCCGTCCGGTTCCGGCCGATGTTCGACAAGCACGCCGGCCAGGCCTGCGGCGGAGCGCAGATCCACGTGACCGAACGGGCCGCATTCCGCCCGTTCCAGACGGGCATGCGCGTGATCGAAACGGCGCGGCGCCTGGCGCCGCTCGACTTTCGCTGGCGCACCGAGCGCTACGAGTACGACGACCGGCCGGCGATCGACCTGCTGACGGGGTCCGAGCGCTTCCGTGAGATCGTCGAGCGCGGCGGCAACCTTCGAGCCGAGATCACGCGCCACTACGACGCGGCGCAGCCGTTCTTCTCCCGCCGCGAGCCGTTCCTGCTCTATCCGGACCGCAAGCCCGCGGCCGTCGCTTTCGTGGGAGGGCACGACTCGGGCAAAACGTCGGTCATCGTCGAGGTGCTGCCGCGGTTGAAGGCCCGGGGCTTCGCGGTCGGGACGGTCAAGCACACGACCAAGGACGCCGAGGACGACGTTCCGGGCAAGGACTCGCAGCGGCACGCCGGGGCGGGTGCCGCGGCGGGAGCCTTCGTCACGCCGCAGCGGACGACCGTGCGCCGTTTCGGCGACGAGGAACCGCTCGAGGACGTGCTCCGCCGGGACTTTTCCGATTGCGACCTCGTGCTCGTCGAAGGGTACAAGTCCCTTCCCCTTCCGAAGATCGAGGTCGTGCGCACGGGCGTCGCGCGGCCCGACGTCGTCGAACCGTCGGCCAGGATCTCCGACGGCCCCTTCGCCGGATCGGTGCCGACGCTCTCCTTCGGCGACTGGGAGGCCATCGCCACGATGGTCCTGCGCCTGGCGGGGCTCCACCGGCGCGAGTCGGTCGGCCGGAAGGCGAATTGAGCCGGCTCCCGTTTCTCGTCTTCGACCTCGACGGCACGCTGATCGACGGGTACGCCGCGATCGGCGACGCGCTGGCCTATGCGATGCGGGCGCTCGGGGAGGAGCCCCTGCCGAACATCCGCGTGCGGACGATGGTCGGCCACGGACTCGAGAAGCTGGTCGCCGATGCGGTCGGCTCCGCGCGGGCGGGCGAAGGCGTGCGGCTCTTCCGCGAGCGCTACCCGCAGGTCGCCGTCGAAAAGTCGCACCTGCTGCCGGGCGTCGCCGAGACGCTCGCCGAGCTCCATGAGCGCGGGCACCGGATGGCGCTCGCGTCGAACAAGCCGGCCCCCTTCTCCCGGATGATCCTCGAGGCCAAGGGCATCGCCTCGCAGTTCGAGGCGATCGCCGGCCCGGACGCCGAGACCCCGGCCAAACCGGACCCCGCGATGCTCCGCCGCCTGATGGCCGCGTCCGGGTCCGAAGCGGTCCAGACGCTGTGCGTCGGGGACATGGAGGTCGATTCCGAGTTTGCCCGGGCCGCCGGCTGCCGGGTCGTGCTGATCCCGAGCGGTTCCCGCTCCCGTGAGGAACTTCTTGGCGTCGACGCCGACGGCTTCCTCGATTCCATCGCGGCCCTGCCGGCATGGCTCGCGTAGAATCGCCCCCCTCATGACGACGCCTTTCGATCCGACCGGCGGGCGGCCGGGGCAGGTGCGCTTCTTTCTTCCCGGGCCGGTGTGGGTGCGCGACGCGGTGCGGCAGGCCATGGCCCACGAGGCGATCGGGCATCGCGGCAAGGCGTTCGCGGAGCTCTACTCGCGGATCCCGCCCCGGCTGCAGAAGGTCTTTCGGACGGAACGGTTCGTCTTCACCGCGACTTCGGCCGCGACCGGACTCTGGGAAGCGGCGCTGTTGAACCTCGCCCCGGAGCGCGTCCTCGCCGTGGCGTCGGGCGCTTTCTCGGAGCGCTGGGCGGCCTGCGCCCGGGACCTCGGACTCGCGGTCGACGTCCTCGAGGTCCCCTGGGGCGTTCCGGTCGATCCGGCCGAAATCCGGAGGGCCCTCGACCGCGCCCGATACGAGGCCGTGACGGTCGTGCACTCGGAGACCTCCACCGGCACGCTCAACGACCTTCCGGCCCTCGCGCGGGCGGTCCGCGAAGGCTCGGACGCCTTCCTCCTCTGCGACGTCGTGACCTCGCTCGCGGGCTCGCCCGTCGAATGCGACGCGTGGGGTCTCGACTTCGCGCTCGCCGGCTCCCAGAAGGCCCTCGCCCTGCCGCCCGGGCTCGGCGTGGCCTTCGCCTCCGACCGCTATCGCGCCCGGTCGCGCGAGCGTTCCCGCGCGCACTACCTGCGCCTCTCGGAGGCCGAGGCCTTCGCCGAGAAGCACCAGACGCCCTACACCCCGTCGACGCCGCACCTCTTCGCGCTCGACGTGCAGCTCGATCACATCCTCGCGGAGGGGATCGAGGCCCGCTGGGCGCGCCACGAGACGATGCGCCGGCGTGTCGAGGCCTGGGCCGGCGAGCGAGGCCATGGCTTCGCGCCCCCGGCGGGCGCGCGCTCCTGGACCGTGTCCTGCGTCCGGCCGCGCGCCGGGGTCTCTTCGGAAGCCCTGGTGGCGAAGGTCAAGGAGCGCGGGTTCACGATCGGCGGCGGGTACGGGAAGTGGAAGCCCTCGACCTTCCGGATCGGGCACATGGGGGACGTCGACCTGGCCTCCCTCGACCGGCTCCTGGAGGCGCTCGACGAAGCCGCGGGGGAGGCCGCCGCGTGAGCCGCGTCATCGTCGCCGAGAAGGTGTCGGGCGCGGGCCTCGAGCTGCTGCGCAAGGCCGGGCACGAGGTCGTCGACCTCTCGGGCGCGACGCGGGAGGAGCTCCTCGCGGCGCTGCACGATGCCGACGCGCTTCTTGTCCGCAGCGCGACGAAGGTCGACGCCGCCCTCTTCGCCGCCGCGCCGAAGCTGACGGTGGTCGGGCGCGCCGGCGTCGGAGTCGATAACGTGGATGTCCCCGCCGCCTCGGCGCGCGGCGTCATGGTGCTGAACTCGCCGACGGGCAACGTGGTCTCGGCGGTCGAGCACACGTTCGCCGTGCTTCTCGCCCTGCTGCGCCGGGTCCCGGAGGCCGCCGCGTCCATGGCGCAGGGCCGCTGGGAGAAGGCGAAGTTCGTCGGGTCGGAGCTCGCCGGAAAGACCGTCGGCATCGTGGGCCTCGGCCAGGTCGGCTCGCGCGTGGCGGCGCGGGCGCGTGCGTTCGAGGCGAAGCTGCTCGGTCACGATCCGTTCCTGCCGCTCGAGAAGGCGCAGGAGATGGGCGTGCCGCTGGTGCCGCTCGAAACGCTGCTCGCGCAGTCGGACGTCGTGACCCTGCACTCGACGGCGACGGACAAGGGCAAGCCCCTGCTCGGGGCCGCGGAGCTGGCCCTCATGAAGCCGTCGGCGGTGCTCGTCAACGTCGCGCGCGGGAGCCTGATCGACCGGGTCGCGCTGACCCAGGCGCTGCAGAACAAGAGACTCGCCGGAGCGGCGCTCGACGTCTTCGACCCGGAGCCCCCCGCCCCCGACGACCCGCTGCCGAGGCTTCCCAACGTCGTCGCCACGCCGCACCTCGGAGCCTCGACCGTCGAAGCCCAGGAGCGCGTTTCGATCCAGACGGTCGAGGCCCTCCTCGAGGCGCTCGCCGGCGCGCCGTACGTGCCCGCGGTCAACCTCCCGTTTCGCGGCCCGAAGGACGCGGGCGGGGCCGCGGGTTGGATGCGTCTGGCGGAGCGGACGGCGCACTTCCTCTCGGCGCTCTCGGGCGGCCGCCTCTCGCGCCTGGCGATCGAGACATGGGGCCTGCCCGAGGACCTCGTGCGGCCGGTCGCGGTCGCCGCCGCGAAGGGCGCGCTCGAGGCCCAGACCCACGACGTCGTCAACTACGTCAACGCCCTCTACATGGCCTCCGACCGCGGGCTCGCCGTCAGCGACACGCGCCACGAGGATCCCGGCCTGTACGCCCGCTCGATCCGCATCACGCTCACGGGCGCCGCCTCGAAGGGCAGCGCGGACGCGACGCTCTTCACCGGCCGGGACGCGCGCGTGGTCGAGGTCGACGGCCTGCCGCTCGAGTTTCATCCCGAGGGCACGGTCGTCTTCATCCGCAACCGCGACGTTCCGGGCGTCGTCGGCGCCGTCGGCACGGTGCTCGGCGAGGCCGGCGTCAACATCGCGAACTTCTCCCTCGCACGCGGAGACGGTTCGCGGGCCGCGGCCGTGATCGCGGTCGACACGGCCCCGCCGGCGGCGGTGCTCGACCGGCTGCGGGGGCTCGCCGCGGTCGAAGAGGTTCGCGTGGTGACCTGGTGAGCCGCACCCGGGTCGTCGTGCTCTTCGGGGGCAGGTCGGTCGAGCGGGAAGTCTCGCGGATTTCGGCGCGCACGATCGCGGGAGCCCTCGACCCGACCCGGTACGAGGTCGTGCCCGTGGCCGTCGGGGAGGACGGGCGCTTCCTGCCCGCGACCGAGTCGGCCCGGCTGCTGGCGGCGGGCCCCGTTCCGGAGCGGTTCCGCCGCGGCGACCAGGGGACGGGAGCGCTCGTTCCCGCCGAGATCGCGCCCGGGCGCGCGGACGTCGTCTTTCCGATCATTCACGGCACCAGCGGTGAAGACGGCGTGCTGCAGGGCTTCCTCGAGACTCTCGGCGTGCCGTACGTCGGCGCCGGCGTGACGGGCTCGGCCGTCGGGATGGACAAATCGGTCTTCAAGGCCCTGATGCGCGACGCCGGCATCCCGACACCCCGCGCCGCGATCGCCGACACCGCCGCCGGCGCGATGCGGGCGCGCGAAGAGCTCGAGCGCTTCGGGGTGGGTCTGCCGGTCTTCGTCAAGCCCTCCAACGGCGGGTCCTCCGTCGGCGTCACCAAGGTGAAGCGCTGGGAGGACCTTCCGTCCGCCGTCGAAACGGCTCTCGCGTACGACGAGCGCGCCCTCGTCGAGGAGGGCATCGACGGGCGCGAGCTCGAGTGCGCGGTTCTCGGCAACGACGCGCCGGAGGCGACCGTGCCGGGCGAGATCGTCCCCGGCCACGAGTTCTACGACTACGACGACAAGTACCGTGACGACAAGGCGCAGCTGCTCGTGCCGGCGCCCGTGACGCCGGCGGTCGCCGAGGAGGCGAAGGCCATGGCCGTCCGGGTGTTTCGCGCCTGCCGGCTCTCGGGCATGGCGCGCGTCGACTTTTTCCTCGAGCGGCGGAACGGGCCGCCTGCTCGTCAACGAGGTCAACACGCTGCCGGGATTCACCGCGATCTCGATGTACCCGAAGCTCTGGGAGGCGAGCGGGCTCGCGCTGCCGGCGCTCCTCGACGAGCTCATCCGGCTGGCGTTCGAGCGACACGGGCGTCGCGCGCGGCTCCTGACCAGGCCCCCGGCGGAGCTGGGGTGACGCGTCGGCTCGCGGCCTTCATGATCGTCCTCGGCGCTCGCGGCCGCCGGGGCTGCGCGGACAGGAGCCGGTTCAGGAACAGGTCACGGTCTCGCGGGTCGAGGTCACGCTCCACGTCACCGACAAGCAGGGGCGAGTCGTGCCCGACCTCAAGAAGGAAGACTTCCAGCTCTTCGTCGACGACAACCCCGTTTCGATCGAGTCCGTGGAGTGGGTGGGCTCGCTGTCCGCCGCCGCGCCGAGCCGCAGCGCGACGCTCGTCCGCACCGATGCGCCCGCCGCCGAGGCTCCCGCCGCGCCGGAGGGCCGTCTGATCGTCATGGTCTTTCAGTCCCACATCGAAGGCCAGAAGGACGAAGGCCTGATGCGGATGAAGCGGCAGGCCCTCAATTTCCTCGACACGCTCGGGCCCGCCGACGAAGTCGCCCTGCTCGTGTTCGGCTCGCGGCTCTGGCTGTCCCAGGACTTCACCGCCGATCGCGCCGTCATCCGGAAGGCGATCCAGTCGGCTCCGCGCAAGGAAGAGACGGCGCGTGCCGACGAGCCCGCCCGAGCCGTCGATCGGCGCGCACCTGTCGCACGAGGAGGAGCGCGCGGCGACCTCGATGGAAAAGGGCCTGTCGGCGATCGGCCGGGCGCTGCGGCCGCTGCCCGGGTCGAAGGCGATCCTCTTCTTCGGATACGCCGTGGGCCGCTGGAACGCGCTCGTCCGAGACGTCGGCCAACTCCGGCATGGGGCACTTCGTGTCGACGCAGGACCTCGAGGCGGCGCAGCAGGCGCTCGCCGCGGCGCAGGCCCCGGTCTTCACGCTCGACATCAGCTCGGGCCCGCACCAGCTCGGCGCCGGCCTGAAGCAGCTCTCCTTCGAGACCGGCGGCTTCTACATGCGGACCGAGACGTTCCCGGAGTGGGCGATGGGCGTCGTGCGCGAGGCGGTGAAGGGCCACTACGTCGTGACGTTCGCCAAGCCGGTGAGCCAGCCCGGTCCCCATCGGATCCGGATCGACAAGCTGCGCGGCGCGGCGCCGTGGGTCCTGCTCTACCGGCAGGAGTACGACGACGGCCCGTTGCCGGCCTCCTGAGCTCTACTCGCCGTCGACGCCGGCGGTCTCGAGAACGAACTTCGGCACGGTCGGCTCGTCGGGAAGGACGAGGCCCTTCTCTCCACGGGTCAGGGCCCAGCGGTGGAGCCACGAGATCCCGCCGGCGCCCGTGAACGTGTCGGGAGACCGGTAGGCCGGGTCTTCGATGGCTTCGCCGAGGCTCACGAATGCGTAGCCGCGCTTCCGCATCATCGCGGCGAGCCGACCGAACGCGTCGGCGTTCAGCGAGTTGGCGTGGATCAGGAGAACCTGCGGGATCTCGCGCGAGAACAGCGCCCGGGATTCGCGCTCGAAGTAGTCGAACTTGGCCTCCATGTACGGGACGTAGGCCTCGGCGATTCTGCGCTGCGCGGCCGTGTCGGCGCGGTTGCCGGCCTTCGCGTAGGCGCCGGCGAAGATCCACTCCCCGTTGTCGTGCGTGACCGGAGCGATCGTGTAGCCACGTGCCGCGAGGAACTTCTCGAACGCGCGCCTGGTCTCGAGGCTTCGACCGGTGTGGAGAAAGGGATGTCGGAAGTAGCGCAGCGTCTTCCCGCGCTCCGCGAGGAGCGCCCGGGTCGTCTCCTCGCCGCGGACGGTGTCCTGCTCGAACTCCTCGGGCGGAGTGCGATGCAGGTCGAAATGCGAGTACGTGTGGTTGCCGAGGTCCATCCCGGCGTCGAGCCAGGCCCGGAGAAGGCGCGACCCGAGCCTCTTCGCGGGCTCCCTGCGGCGCGAGCTTGCCTTCGTTGACGAAGCCGATCGCGGGAGCCCCGGACGCCTTGACCGCCGCGAGCAGCTTCGCCGTCATGGCCTGGAACGCGGCGAGGTCTCCGCCGACGCACGCCGCGCGGTGCCCCGGGCAGGTCGTCGATCGTCACGGCGACGCGGCGGGTAGCCGCTGGTGCTGCGGCGAGCCAGAGGGAGACGAGGGCCGCGAGAGCGTCATCCGCCGAAGGCGCGGACGTTGTGGCGCACGAAGCTCTCGAAGGAGCGCGGCGGCCGGTCGAGGACCTCCTCGACGCCCAGAGCGACGGCCGAGCCGTTGGTCGTGCCCTGGCCTTCCTGGAACCACGCGTACAGCTCGACGAACGCGTCCGCGCTCCACTCCGACTCGCCGAGCGCGACGAGGCTTCGGCGGCCCTCGGCCGGCGGCAGGTCGACGTATCGGACCTCGCGCCCTGCGATCGTCGCGATGCGCCGAGCCACGTCCGCGAACGACTGCGCCTCGGGCCCCGTGAGCTCATAAGCGCGGCTTGCGTGCCCCGGTCTCCGTCAAAACCCGCGCCGCGACTGCCGCGACGTCGTGCGCGTCGACGTCGGGGTGCCGACCGTCCCCTGCGGGCGCGGCGAGCACGCCGTGCGTTCGGATCGCGTCGGCGAAGTCGAGATAGTTCTGCATGAAGAAGCTGGGCCGGAGAAAGGTCCAGTCGAGGCCTGAGGCCTCGACGTGGCGCTCCGCGTCCCGGTGGAGTTTCAGGAAGAGGGGAGGCTTCTCCGCGTCGGCGCCCGAGGAGGAGAGCTTGACGACGTGCTTCGCGCCGGCCGACTTCGCGGCATTGACGATGCGCGCCTCCGTCTCGGGCTGGTCCGGCAGGGAGTTCGTCAGGAGGAAGAGCTTCTCGACGCCCCGCAGCGCAGCCTCGACCGCGGCGGTGTCCGCGAACTCGCCCACGACCGCGTCGCCCCCGGCCTCGCGGATCGCCTGCGCCTTCCCGACGCTCCGGACGAGCGCGCGAAACGGCGCCCGTCCCGCCGAGAGCAATCGGACGAGCTCCCGGCCGATCGTTCCCGTGGCGCCGGTGACGAGGATCATGGGGCCGGGAAGTTTAGCGCGGCGAGCGGCGAGGCGGAGAGGTGACGAACGGTCTTCCTCGGGCCGCGCCGCGCCTCACTCGCCCGGGCCCACGGGTCGCGTCGGCATTGTCCGCGTCGGCGGCCGGCGGGGTTTGACCGGCTCGCAGTCGCCGCAGAGGTCGTACTGGTAGGCCGCGTGCTCGGTGCCGGCGTAGAGGGTGCGGCCGTCGGAGGAAAAGGCGAGCGAATCGATGGTGGCCTCCAACAGGTCGACGTTGAAGGGCCTCCAACTTACCCCGCCGTCCGTCGATTGGAGCACGCCGCCGGAATCGGTCCCGACGACCATGTGGGTCGGTTCGACGGGGTCTATCGCCAGAGCGAGGATCGTGGCGGCGGGCAGCGTCCCGACGGAGGACCATGTCGACCCGACGTCGCTGCTGCGGAAGAAACGCTCGACGCTGTCGCCGGGCAGGGAACCGACGCCGTAGATCACCGAGGGGTCGAGGGGGTGGGCGGCGAGGAGCGTCAGCCGCGGCGCCCCCGGCACGGACACGAGAGGACGGCCGGCGTCGCCTCGGAGAAGCGCCTGCCCGAAATCGGCCGTGGCGAGCAGCACCGGCGGCACGGTCTCGACGAGGAGCTTGACGAACACGGGACCGCCACCCGAGCTCACGACCTCCGGCCACGTCGCCCCACCGTCGGTCGACTGAAAGCTCCGGGTGGGGCAATCAAAAGGGCGATCGCACGGGGTCGTGACCGCCAGGAGTCTCCCGTTCTGGCCGGCGCCGACGAGGACGAGCGTGGATTCGTTGAACGGCCCCACACGGCTCCAGGTGGCCCCCCGGTTTTGCGTGCGGAACAGGCCGGCGACCGTTCCCGCGTAGACCGTTTCCGGCGTCGTCGACGCCGCGGCGAGGTTGTTGGTCGCGACGGGCGGGAAGCCCGCATTGTCCGGCGAGTGCCAGCTCCCGCCCGAATCGCTGGAGAGCGAGAACCGAGCGAGCCCTCCCGCGGCGTAGACCGTTCCCGGTTCGAAAGGCGAAGCCGCGAGCCCGCGGGCCGCCACCTCGGCGGGACCGTCGCCGAGCGCGGTCCATGTCGTTCCCGCGTCGGCCGTCTTCAGAACCAGATCGGTCACGACATAGAGGCCGTCAGGGTGCCCCGGATCGGGGGCCATGCCGGTCAGCTTCGCGGCGCCCGCGGGAGGAGACAGCGCCCTCCAGGTAAAGCCGCCGTCGGTGGTGCGGAGAAGACCATCGAAGCCCACCGTCGGGCCCGTACGGACGTAGGCGACGTTCGCCGCGAGGGGGTCGCTCGCGACCTCGACCGAATTGGCGATCCCGAACAGGGGCAGCCAGGTTCCTCCGCCGTCGGTCGAGCGGTAGATCAGGCTCCCGTTGACGAGATAGAGGCGCCGTGCGTCCTGCGCGTCGATCGCGATCGAGACTGCCGCGAGGGTCAGCAGGCCTGTGTTGGACGGGATCCAGTGGTCGCCGCCGTCGGTGCTCTGGAGCACGCCCTGGTCGCCGGCGGCGACGTGGACGTTCCGGGCGTCGAATGGATCGACCGCAACTGCAACGAACGGGGTGCTGGGCAGGACGATCTGCCACGTCGCCCCCGAGTTCCGGCTGCGATACAGGCCCGGCGAGGAGCCGGTGGCGTAGGCGAAAAGAGTCTCGGGATCGGAAGACGCGATCGTCAACTGCTGGACCACGGGCGGCGCGGTGCCCGGGGCCGCCACGGGCGCCCAGGCGTGGCCGCCGTCCGCGCTTCGAAGAACTCCGCCGCCCGTTCTGTCGACGTAGATGACGTCTTCCGAGCTCGGGTCCGGAGCGACGCTCAGGACGAGCTTCTGCGGGACGGGAAGGCGGCGCCAGCTCGCGCCTCCGTCGTCGCTTCGCCAGAGTCCTTCGCCCCGAGCGAAGACGACACCGGGAGCTCGGGGATGAACCGCGACGCCGAGGACGAACTCCGGACCCCAGGCCGGCGTGTTGCTCGTCCAGTGGTCGACGCCGGCGCGCAGAGAAGCAGCCGCCAGCATGCCCAGCAAGAGTCCGCAGATCGTGCGCCGAGCGGTCAATCGTGTCGTTCCTCCGAGATTCCAGGGAAGGAGGTGCCCTTGCGTCCGTGGGCGTCGGGGCACATTGTATCGAGCTAAGCTTTCGCGGCCATGCCGGAGCTTCCGGACATCCTCGGCTACCTCTCGGCCCTCGAGCCGCGCATCGTGGGGAAGCGCCTGGAGTCGGTGCGGCTGGGGAGCCCGTTTCTGCTGCGCTCGGTGGCTCCGCCGGTCTCGGCGGCCGAGGGCCGGGCCGTCGTCGGGGTGCGTCGGATCGGAAAACGCATCGTGCTCGCGCTGGAGGGCGACCTCTTTCTCGTCCTGCACCTGATGGTCGCCGGCCGGCTTCACTGGAAGAAGCGGCCGGGCAAGGTGGGCGGCCGCGGAGCGCTGGCGTCCTTCGACTTTCCCGACGGAGCGCTCGTTCTCTCCGAGGCGAGCACGAAAAAGCGAGCCTCGCTTCACGTCGTCGCGGGGGAGGCCAATCTCAAGGACCTCGACCGCGGAGGGATCGAGGTGCTCGACGCGGACCTGCCGCGCTTTCGTGAAGCGCTCGTCCGCGAGAACCACACGTTGAAGCGCGCGCTGACCGACCCGCGGCTCTTCTCGGGGATCGGGAACGCCTACTCCGACGAGATCCTCCACCGCGCGCGACTCTCGCCGGCGAAGCTGACGCAGAAGATGTCGCCGGACGAGGTCGCCCGGCTCCACGCCGCCGTCCGGGCGGTTCTCGGCGAGTGGGTCGACCGGCTTTCCACCGAGGCCGGCAAGGCATTTCCGGAAAAGGTGACGGCGTTTCGCGAGGGCATGGCCGTTCACGGGAGATACGGGAAGCCCTGCCCCGCCTGCGGGTCGCCCGTGCAGCGGATCGTGTATGCCGAGAATGAGGCGAACTACTGCGCGACCTGCCAGACCGGCGGGAAGCTCCTCGCCGACCGGGCGCTCTCGCAGCTTCTGCGCGGCGACTGGCCGCGCACGCTCGAGGAGCTCGAGGACCGCAAGAGGCCGATCGGTTGAGATCCGGATGGGTTGCCGCCGGGGCGATCGGCCTGGCGCTGCTCGGTGCAGGGGCCGCGATCGCCGAAGGGCCGCTGCCCGCGGGCCGCCCGCCGGAGTGGGGCCTCGCGGCGGGCTACGGGATCCCGGCCGACTTCGGTCCTGGCAACTCCGCCGAGCACCAGGTCGTGCTCTCGCCGTCGGTCGGGTTCCGGATCTCCTCGCGTGTGGAGATCCTGGCCGCGGCGACTTTCGAGCGTTACCTGACGCCGGAGGGGTACTTCATCGGCGTGGTTCCCGTGGGGGTCCGCGTCTCGTTCGGCCGCGAGCCGTGGCTGCCGTACGGGTCCATCGGCGGCGGCTTCGGGTGGACGGACCTGGAACAGCTGCCGGAGATCAGCCGCCGCTTCAACTTCCGGCTCGAGGGGGCGGTGGGCGTGCGTCGTCGGGTGACCGATGCGTCGGGGTGGACGTTCGAAGTCCGGTTCGCGCACACGTCCAACGCCGGGACGGTTCTGCCCAACTACGGCCTGAACTCCTTCGTCTTCCTCGGGGGATGGCGATTTCGTTGAGCCACTAGGGATTCGTCCCGGCGAGGATCGAAGCCAGAACGGCGGGGTCGATGTTGCCGCCCGACACGACGCAGACGAGCTTTCCGGCCGGGGCGCGGTCCGAGGCCGCGGCGGCCACGGCCGCGCCGGCGGCACCCTCCGCCACCACGCGGGCCCGGGCGGCGAGGAGGCGAATCGCGGCCGCGACCTCGGCGAGCGAGACGACGAGCGACCCCTCGAGGAGCGTCGACGCGAGCGGCCACATCTCGTCCAGGACGCTCCGTCCCCCGATCCCGTCGACGAAGCTCGGCGTGTACTCGACGACTACGGGCCGCCCGGCCGCAAGGGAGGCCGCGAACGGCGCCGCGGTTTCGACCTCGCAGGCGAAGACCCGGGCTTGCGGGCGCGCGGTGCGGATCGCCGACGCGATTCCACAGGCGAGCCCGCCGCCGCCCCAGGGCACGAGAACCGCGTCCACGTCCGGAAGCTCCTCGAGGATCTCCAGGCCGATCGTGCCGTTGCCGGCGATGACGGCCCGGTCGGCGAACGGATGGATCAGCAGCCCGCGCATGCCCGGGTATTCGTGCTCGAGGAAGACCTGCCACCAGCGCTCGAACGGGACCTTGAGGATTCGGCCGCCGAGCCGCTCGATCGCCTCGAGCTTGGTTCGCGGGGCGCGCTCGGGAACGATGACCGTGCAGGGGATGCCGGCCTTCCGCGCGCACCAGGCGACGCCCTGCGCCATGTTTCCGGCGCTCGCGGTCCACACGCCATGAGCGAGCGCCTCCGGGGAAGCCAGCGCCATCGCGTTGGCCGCGCCGCGCAGCTTGAAGGAGCCGATGGGCTGGAGGCACTCGAGCTTGAGCCAGATCTCACGGCCGGAGTCGAGGCGAGAGCGGAACGAGCGGGGTGCGCGCGGCCGCGCCGGCGACGCGGGCCCGGGCCTCGCGGATGTCCTCGAGGCCGACCGGCTCAATCGGCGTCGTGGCGCCCCCCGCCGAACTCCACGAGCTTGCCGAATCCGGAGCCGCGGGCCTTCGAATGGATGTGCTGCGCCGCGGCGACATCCTCGATCGCGAGGCCGACGGACTTGAAGAGCGTGACGTCGGTCGGGGACGTGCGGCCCGGGACGGAGCCGTTCAAGACCTGGCCGAGGTCGCCGAGGATGTGGGCATCGGTGATGGCGCCCTCGTTGCGCGCGATGAGGAAGTCGCCGGCTTCCCTCGAGGCCGACTCCCGGTGATCCACGAAGAGGCGCGACCGGAGGACCGCGGCGGTGTCGAGCTCCCTCGCGGTCGCGACGCTCGAGCCGACGGCGTTCACGTGCGCTCCGGGAGAGAGCCACTCGCCGCGCACGACGGGCTCGCGCGAGGAGGTCACGGTGCAGACGAGGTCGGCGCCCGAAACCGCCTCCTCGACCGAGCCGCAGGGCGTGATCGCGACTCCGTGCCGCTTGCCCTCGCGCTCGGCGAAGCTCGTCGCGCGCGCCCGAGTCTGGCTCGCGACGCGGACCCGGCGGATCGGGCGCACCGCGAGCATGGCCTCGAGGTGCGTGCGCGCCTGGACGCCCGAACCCACGAGAGCCAGATCGCCGGCGTCCTGACGCGCGAGGACGCGGGTGGCCAGCCCGCTGACGGCGGCCGTCCGGACGGCGGTCACCGAGGTGGCGTCGATCATTGCGAGCAGGCGGCCGCGCCCCGCTTCGAAGAGAAGCACGGCGCCCTGGTGCGAGTCGAGGTCGGTGCCCTCGTTGCGGGGGAAGAAGGTCACGGCCTTCAGTCCGAGCACGGCCGTCCCCGCCAGGTGAGCCGGCATCAGCCCCAGCGCTCCGGCCTTTTCCGGCAGCCACAGGATCTGGCGGACGGGCATTTCGGCCTCGCCGCGCGACAGCGCGGCAAAGGCCCGCGCCATGACGTCGATGCACTCCTTCATCGGGAGGAGTCTGGGAACCTCGTTCTGGTTGACGATCAGAACTTCGAACACGCGCGTGCCCCTCCCTGCCCTCGAAGCGACTGGAAAACGAATCGGCGAAGCGTCGGTCGAGGATATTCCTTCGGGTGCTCTACTGCCACCGGAAGATCCTCAGCGCGACGGCGAAGCTCACGACTCCCCAGGCCGCCATGATCGCGAGCTCGCCCGCGATCCCGGCGAGCGTCTGGCCTTCGAGCATCACGCCCCGGAGCGCATTGTTCAGGGCCGTCAGCGGCAAGGCCTGGATCACCGGTTGCGCGGCCTTCGGGAAGCGCTCCGAGGAGAAGAAGACGCCCGAGAGGAGCCACATCGGCACCATGACGAGGTTCATCAACCCGCTCGCGGCCTCCAGCGTCCGCGCGCGGGCGACGACGAGGAGGCCCAGGCCCGCGAAGCAGGCAGAGCCGACGAGGGTCGACAGGGCGAGGACCCAGAGCGGACCGCGGATCGGGACGTGGAAGGCCGCGACGCCGAAAGCCAGGATCAGCGCCACCTCCATGATCAGGAAGAAGAAGCGCGAAAGCATCTGGGCGACCAGGTAGTCGCTTTTCTTCATCGGAGTGGCGACCATGAGCTTGAGCGTCTTCTTCAGGCGCGTGTTCACGATCGAGAAGCCGATGCCCCAGATCCCGGTTCCCATGAGGTTGAGGCCCAGGATTCCCGGCAGGAGGAAGTCGATGTAGCGGGAGCCCTTCTCGTGCACGAGATCGACCTTCGGAGGAGTGGGGTCGCGGCGGCCGCGCGAGATCTGGATGGCGTCGTCGACCTCGAGGCGCGCCAGGCGCGCGTCCGGCCGGGTGGGGTCGAAGTGGTAGACGAGCCCCGCCGGGCCCTCTTCGACGACGAGCGTGATCTTGCCGGTCCGCAGCCGTTCGAGACACTCGGCGAGCGAAGCGCAGGCGGACGGCCGCACGGTGCCGGCTTTGGCCAGGGCCCTGGAAATCGCGGCTTCCGGCGGGCCGGCGACGACTCCGACCGGGACCGGGTCGGGGGGCCGATCCCGAAAGGCGAATCCGAGAACCACGGCCATGAGGATCGGGAAAGCGAAGACCCAGAAGAGGGCCTCCGGCTCGCGTACGAATTCGAGGATGCGCGTGCGCGTCAGAGCGTAGAGCGGGTGAAGCCGCTTCTCACTCATCGCGCAGCTCGCGTCCCGTCAGGGCGATGAAGACGTCTTCGAGCGTGGAGCGGTGAGTCGACAGCGAGACCAGCTTCGCGGCCTCGGTGTCGAGAACGGCGAGGAGCGCCGGCACGGCCTGGGCGAGCGAGGAGGCCGGGAGGAGCCAGCGGCCTTCGCGCTGGCGCGGCTCGCCGACGCCCGGCACGCGGGACAGCACGTCCTGGGACACGGGCGGCTCCGTCGAGAACTCGATGATGTGGGGGGCGTGGAGCTGCGCGATGAGCTCCGCCGGCGTCCCGAGCGCGATGATGCGTCCGTGGTCGACGATCGCCACGCGCTCGCACAGCCGCTCGGCTTCCTCCATGTAGTGCGTGGTGAGCAGGACCGTGCGACCGGCGGCCTTGTGCACGGCGATCCGCTCCCAGAGCTGAAGGCGACTCTGCGGATCCAGGCCCGTCGTGGGCTCGTCGAGAAAGAGGATCTCCGGATCGCCCGCGAGCGCGCAAGCCACCGCGAGCCGCTGGCGCTGGCCGCCCGAGAGCTTGCCGACGCGGGCGTCGCGTTTCTCCTCGAGCGACAGGTCGGCGAGGAGCTGCTCGGGCGAGCGGCCGCGGGCGTAGAAGGAACGGAACAGCTCGAGCGTCTCGTACACGGTGAGCTTCTCGGTCAGCCGGCTCTCCTGCAGCGAGACGCCGAGGCGCTCGCGCAGCTCCCGCTCGTGGCTGCCCCAGCGGCGGCCGAGGACCGTGACCTCGCCTTCGTCGGGCGTCGTGAGCCCCTCGAGGATCTCGATCGTGGTCGTCTTGCCGGCGCCATTGGGCCCGAGAAGACCGAAGCATTCGCCCGGATGGACCTCGAGGTCGAGGCCATCGACGGCCTTCACGTCTCCGTAGTGCTTCTTGAGTCCGCGGCAGGAGATGGCGGGGGCCGGAGAGGCGCTCATGGGAGCGGCGATTCTAAACTGCACTCTGGCCAGGGCGGGGACAAGCCGACCACCAGAGGAAAGCCCCCGGCCGTAGGCAACGCTGGCCGAAGGCCAGCGGTTACCCCCGCCCCTACCTGGGGACGACGATCCCTTCGAACCCCGCCGCTTCGACTTCCGAGAGCTTCGCCTCGGCAGCGGCGCGCGAGTCGAGCGGTCCGACCTTCACGCGCGTCAGGCCCTCGTAGGGCTCGAGGTAGACGGGGAACCCGGCTTCGCGCATGCGCTCCGCGTGGCGCTGCGCCCGGCCGGGCTCCCCGAAAGAACCGACCTGCACGGCCCACTGGCCGCCCGGCGGCGCCGGCGTCGGCACGGGGCCCACGGCCACGATGGTGAGGCGCACCGGCCCCACGCCCGGGCCGAGCAGGCCGAGCTTGTTGGCCGCGGCGCGGGAGAGATCGATCACGCGTCCGTGGACGAACGGCCCGCGGTCGTTGATCCGCACCTGCACGCTCTTTCCGTTGTCGAGGTTGGTCACGCTGACGACGGTGCCGAGCGGGAGATCCCGGTGGGCGGCCGTCAGTTTCGACGAGTCGTAGATCTCGCCGGACGCCGTGGGCTTGCCCTCGAACCCGTCGTCGCCGCCGTACCAGGACGCGAGGCCCTCCTCGCTCCAGCCGGACGAGGCGGCGCCCGGGGCCATGGGATGCGAAACGGGGCGGCTCGGATGGCTCGAAGCGCAGGCAGAGACGAGCAGGAGCAGGAGAAGAGGGCCGCCCGGGCGGCGCCCGCTCACACGCGAACGGGCGCGCTTTGCGCGGCGGCGGCCCCGGCGAGGGCCGGGTCGAGCTCTTCGCGGACGAACGTCTCGACCTGCGCGGCGCTTCGGCCGACCAGAGTCTCCGGCCGTGAGGCGCGGACGAGCTCCTCGCGGCTCATCCCGAAGGCCGCGTCGGCCGCGACACGGTCGAAAAGGTCCGCCGGCGCGCCGGTCGCCGAGCGCGCCTCGGCGGACGCACGCGCGTGCACGCGGAGCTTCTCGTGGAGCTCCTGCCGGTCTCCGCCGCGGCGGACGGCCTCCATCATGACGTTCTCGGTCGCCAGAAACGGGATCTCGGCCTCGAGGCGGCGCCGCGAGACCTCGGGGTGGACGACGAGGCCGCCGAAGACGTTCTCGAGGAGCACCAGGATCGCGTCGGTCGCGAGGAAGGCCTCGGGGACGGCGATCCGCTTGTTGGCCGAATCGTCGAGCGTGCGCTCGAGCCACTGCGTCGCGGCCGTCATGGCCGTGTCGAGGGAGAGCGCGATGACGTGGCGCGCGAGCGAGCAGACGCGCTCGGCGCGCATCGGGTTGCGCTTGTAGGGCATCGACGACGAGCCGACCTGGGAGGACTCGAACGGCTCCTCGAGCTCGCCCTCGTGCTGGAGAAGGCGCAGGTCCGTCGCCGCCTTGTGCGAGGACTGCGCGACTCCGGAGAGGGCATGAACGACGAAGTCGTCCTGCTTGCGCGTGTAGGTCTGGCCCGAGACCATCTGCCGGCGCTCGAACCCCGCGCGCCGGGCGAGCGCGGCGTCGAGATCCTCGACCTTGCCGGAGTCGCCCTCGAAGAGACGCAGGAACGAGGCCTGCGTGCCGGTCGCGCCCTTGGCGCCGAGAAAGCGCATCCCCTGCCGGACCGCGCGGACCTGCTCGAGGTCGAGGAGGAAATCCGAGGCCCAGAGCGCGGCCCGCTTTCCGACGGTCGTCGGCTGCGCGGGCTGGAAGTGCGTGTAGGCGAGGGCCGGCAGGTCCCGGTGGGCGAGGGCGAAGTCCCGGAGCTTCCGAAGCACGGACACGAGGCGGCGTTCGGTCAGCGCCAGCGCCTCGCGCATCTGGAGAAGATCGCCGTTGTCGGTCACGTAGGCGGACGTGGCGCCCCAGTGAATGATCCCGCGGGCGGCCGGCGCCGCCGCGCCGAAGACGCGCACGTGCGCCATGACGTCGTGCCGGGTCTTCGACTCCTCCGCGGCGGCCGCGGCGAAGTCGATGTCGGCGAGGTGGGCGCGCATTTCGGCGATCGCCTCGTCGGAGATCGGGAGCCCCAGGCGGCGCTCCTCTTCCGCGAGCCAGAGCCACAGACGACGCCAGGTTTCGAACTTGTAGCCGGGGGAGAAGATCCTCGACATCTCCGTCGAGGCGTAGCGCTCGGTCAGAGGGTTGACGTACGCGTCAGTCATCGTCGGGACCGGCTTCCTCCCCGAGGTTGAACATCCCGGCCTCGTCGTTGCCGCAGACGAGGCAGGTCGCCTCGACGATGCGGCTCCCGTCCATCTCGAAGACGTAGCAGGGCGTGCCGCAGTGCGAGCACATCAGGTACTCGATCTCCTGGTCTTCGGAGCGTTTCTTGGGGGGGCCGCCTTCCCTGCTCATCCGCCTATTGTCGCATCGTCGCGGGATCGGAGAAAGACGGCCGCTCGGACGTCATTTGTCCATTTCGGGGGCTATCCTGTAAACGATGGGTTCCGGCGTTGTCCTCATCGTTCTGGCGATTCTCGTGCTCGCCGCCGTGGCGGGCGCAGCCGTCGTGTTTCTCGCGCGGTCCCGCGAGGCGGCGGGGCGCCTCGACCGGCTGCTGGCAGAGACCGCCCGCGCCCGCGAGGCGTCCCAGTCCGTGGACCGGCGGTTCGACGAGCTGCGGCGGTCGATGGACACGCGGGTGGACGGGATCGACAAGCGCCTGGCCGCGGGTCAGCAGAGCGTGGTCGACCACCTCGGCGAGTCCGGCCACCTCCTGAAGGAGATCGGCGAGCGGCTCGGCCGCCTCCACGAGGCATCCCAGAAGATCGAGAAGCTCGCGGGAGACGTCACGCGGCTCGAGGACCTCCTGAAACCGCCCAAGCTCCGGGGCACGCTCGGCGAGATGTTCCTCGAGCAGGCCCTCTCGCAGGTCCTGCCGCCGGGGGCCTACGCCACGCAGCATCCGCTGGGGGACGGAGTCGTCGTCGATGCGGTCGTCTTCGTGCAGGAGCGGCTGGTTCCGATCGACAGCAAGTTTCCGCTCGAGAATTTCCGGCGGTCGCGGGAGGTCGAGGACGACGGCGAGCGGCGCCGAGCGAAGCAGCAGTTCGGCCGCGACGTCCGCAAGCACGTCGACGCGATCGCCGAGAAGTACATCCGGCCGGCCAGCGGCACCTGCGATTTCGCGTTCATGTACGTCCCGGCCGAGGCCGTCTACGCCGAGATCGTCGGCGACACGGAGGAGGGCTCGATCGCCGACTACGCCTCCGGCAAACGGGTCATCCCCGTCTCGCCGCGGCTTCTCTATGCGTATCTGTCCACGGTGGCCCTGGGCCTCCGCGGCATCGAGCTTCAGGAGAATGCCCGCGAGGTGCACCAGAACCTGGCCGAGCTGGCGCGGCTCTGGGACCGGGCCGGCGCGCCGCTCGAGAAGCTCGGCGTCCACCTCGGCAACGCGCAGAAGCAGTACGAGGAGACCTCGCGGGCCTTCGATCGCCTCGCGGCGCGCCTCGAGACGATTGCCGAAAAGGCGGAGGCTGAGACGGAGTCGAACAATGACGAGGGCCGCCTTTCGCTGCTGCCGCCCGCCTGAGGGTCGGGCCCCCGCGGCCGGGGAGATCGTCCAGCCCGCCGGGGTTTCCGCCGCCTCGATGCCGGCCGCCGCCCGCTGACTTCCGGCCCCGCCGGCCACTCCTGTAGAATCCCGCGTTCCTGTCGGTGCCTGCATGAGCCTCAAAGTCACTTCCGAGATCGGCAAGCTGAAGTCCGTCCTGGTGCACCTGCCCGGACCGGAGATCGACCGCATGGTCCCGTCGATGATGGAGGAGCTCCTCTTCGACGACATCCTCTACGGCAACCGGGCCCGCGAGGAGCACCGGCGCTTTCAGCAGGTTCTGGGCTACGTGGCCGACGAAGTGCTCGAAATCCAGGACCTGCTCGAGGAGGTCCTCGAAGTCCCGGAGCAGCGGGGAGCCGTCCTCGACGACCTCGGCAACATCCTCGGCTGGGGCCCGGACATGGACTATCGGCTGCGGGACCTGACGGCGGAGCAGCTCGCATCCGCATTGATCACGGGCATCGAGAAGCCGGCGCCGGGGATCGCCAGCGCGGCCGCGGAGCTCTACTTCCTGCCCCCGATTCCGAACTTTTTCTTCCAGCGCGATCCGCTGGTCGTCGTGGGGGAGCGGGCGATCCGGGGTTCGATGGCGACTTCGGCGCGCCTGCGCGAGCCACTGCTCTCGGGCTACGTCATGTCGCTCCACCCGCGCTTCGCCAGCCCCGAAGGCGGCAAGTTCTGGTTCCAGGAGTTCTCCGCCGACTACTCGAAGCCCTCGGCCTACGCCCGCATGCGGCCGACGCTCGAGGGCGGGGACGTGCTCGTCCTTCGCGACGACCTGCTCGCGATCGGGTACTCCGAGCGCACCGAGAAGACGACGATCGAGCGTCTCGCGGAGTCGCTGAAGAAGCTCAAGTCGCCGATCAAGCGCATCATCGTCGTCGCCATCCCGCCGGAGCGCTCGTTCATGCACCTCGAC
Organism: uncultured Acidobacteriota bacterium; assembly: GCA_963810205.1. Classification (GTDB taxonomy): domain Bacteria; phylum Acidobacteriota; class Thermoanaerobaculia; order UBA5066; family Gp7-AA6; genus DAHUXD01. The sequence continues at coordinate 178,730 of CAWEMP010000003.1, read as the reverse complement.
ACGGTCTTCACGATGATCTCGCAGGACGAATGCCTCGTGTACGGGCCGATGATCCTTCCGGATGGCGCCGAGGAGGCCGACGTCTACGAGTGCGATTTGACAAAACGCGAGATCACGTGGACGACCGAGAAGGACCTGCTGTCGGCGTTGAAGGCCGCCAAGCTGGACTTGAAGGCGATTCGGTGCGGCGGCGACGACCCGATCGCCGAACGCCGCGAGCAGTGGACGGACGGAGCCAACGCGTTCGCGCTGGCGCCGGGCGTCGTCCTCATGTACGACCGCAACGAGGCGACGGCGGCCGAGCTCGGCCGGGCCGGCTACACGGTCGTGGACGAGGCGGACCTGCTGCTCGGCCGCGAGGAGCTCGAGCTCTGGAAGCCGAAGAAGAAGTACGTCATCCTGCTCGCGGCCCACGAGCTCTCGCGGGCGCGCGGCGGCCCCCGCTGCATGACGATGCCCCTGGTGCGGGAGGACGTGAAGCCGTGACGGGCGCGGGCGGCAGACGACAGACGGCGGACGGCGGGCGGTGAATCCGACTCCGTTCTTCTCCTTCGTCCGTCCGCTCGCCGTCGTCGCCTTCGGAGGCAATGCGCTGTTGCGCCCGGAGGACTCGGGCACGACGGCCGAGCAGCTCGAGCGCGCACGCGAAGCGGTCCGAAAGCTCATCCCCATCATCGGCAAGGGATACGAGCTGATCGTGGTCCACGGCAACGGGCCGCAGGTCGGGAACATCCTGATCCAGGCCGAGGAGGCCGCGGAGAAGGTCCCGCCGCAGTCGCTCGACTTCTGCGTGGCGCAGACGGAAGGGTCGATGGGGTTCCTGCTCGAGCTCGCGTTCGACAACGAGCTGCCGCGCGCCGGGTTTCGCAAACAGGTCGTGACGATCATGACGCAGGTCGAGGTGGACGCCGCCGACCCCGCGTTCCTGAAGCCGTCCAAGCCCGTCGGGCCGTTCTTCCCGCAGGACCGCGCCGAAGTCCTGAAGAAGACCGCGGGTTGGACGATGGTCGAGGACGCCGGGCGCGGCTGGCGCAAGGTGGTCGCGTCGCCCAAGCCGCGCGCCGTGCGAGGCGTCGAGGTCGCCGCCGCTCTCATCAATCGGGGCCACATCGTCATCGCGGCGGGCGGGGGCGGTATCCCGGTGGTCGTGACCGACGAGGGCGAAGTGCGAGGGGTGGAAGCCGTCATCGACAAGGACTACTCGGCGTCGATGCTCGCGGCCTCGCTCTCGGCGAATCTCTTCATCATCCTGACCGGGGTCGACCGGGTGTCGAAGGACTTCGGCAAGCCCACGCAGACCGAGCTCGCCGCGATCGACGTGACCGAGGCGAAGAAGCTCCTGGCCGAGGGGCAGTTCCCGCCGGGGAGCATGGGCCCCAAGATGGACGCGGCGATCCGGTTCGTCGAGGCCGGCGGACACGAGGTCCTGGTGACCCGCGCCGAATCGCTGTCCGATGCCCTGGAAGGGAAGACCGGCACCTTCATCCGCCCCGCGCGATGACCGACGACGACATCCCCTTCGTTCCCGAAGCGGGGGAGGACGCCGAGGAGGCGACGAAGGCCTCCGTGGAGCCGGCCCCGAATGTCGTCGTGAGAATCTGGCCGTTCTTTGCGTTCGCGGGCATCGTGGCCGCGACGCTTCTCGCGGTTTTTCTTCTTCTCCATCCGCGGGCCGGCGGCGCGGCCGCCGAGGCCGCGTCGGGCGCTCCCGCCTACGTCACGCTCGACGGGACGGCGCTTCGCCGGGCGCCGGCGGCGGACGGGGAGTCCGTGGCGACGCTCGCGGCCGGGGCGCGCGTGACGGTGTTCGCCGGCCGGGGGCCCTGGATCGAGGCCGAGACGGAGTCCGGAGAGCGCGGGTTCCTGCCCGCGGACTCCGTCGAGCGCCGCTCCGATCGCGAAGCCCGCCAGCGGCGCGAAAAGGTGCTCCTGGGGTTCACGCCGGTGTACGGGGTCGTGGGCGAGGCGGCGGATGTGGCGCTCGCGCCGTACCCCCTCGCGGCGCGCGGGGGGCGGCTCGCCAAGGGGACGGTGATCGCCATCCACTCGGTCGACCACTCGTACTTCGCCTTTCGGGACAAGACCTGGGGCGTCGCGTTCGTGAACTCGTCCGCGGTCGATCTCATCCCGCCCGACCCGAGAGAGCCCGCGATCTCCCCCGAGAAAGTGCGGCCGCTGAAGAACCTGACCATCATCGATCTCGAGGAGGAGCCGCCGCCGGAGGAAGAGGCCACCGCCGAAGCCGCGGAGGCTGCCGAAGCCGCCGAGGCCGGCGAAGACGCTCCGGCCGTCCCGCCGCCGCCGGCCGCCCCGGCCGAGCCCGCGACGCCGGGCCTCGTGGAAGGCCCCGTTGTGCTCAAACGCGTCGAACCGGTCTATCCGGATCTCGCGCGCCGCGCGGGCATCGACGGCACGGTGGAGCTCGAGGTCTCGATCGACGCGGCCGGCAAGGTCACCAACGTGGAGGTCGTTCGCGGACTCCCGCTCGGCCTCTCGCAGGCGGCGGCCGACGCGGTGCACCAGTGGACCTACAAGCCCGCCCGCACCGCGGCCGGGCCCGTCGCCACGCGCAAGAGCGTCAGAATCCGCTTCGTCTTGAAGCCCGAGTGAGCTTCGCGCTCAACGCGCATATAATTTCAGACGCTCCATGCTCCAGGTCCTGTTCGAAGCCGAAGGGCGGACTCAGGTCTTCACCCTTTCGAAGGATGTCGCGTCGATCGGGCGCGCCAACGACAACGACATCGTCCTGAACGACTTCTCCGTCTCGCGGCGCCATGCGTACCTCAAGAAGGAGAACGACGCCTGGGTCATCTACGACAACCAGTCGACCAACGGCGTCAAGGTCAACGACCGGAGCGTGCCGAGTGCCGTGGTGCAGGACGGCGATCAGGTCCTGATCGGCACTTTCGTCCTCCGCTTCCGCAACGGGCCGGAAGCTGCGGCCGGAAGGCCGGCGGCCGCCCGGGCGATCGACTCGACCTCGACACGCATCCGGCCGATCTCCGAGTTCAACCTGGACTTCGGCCTCGAGAAAGACCTCGGTTCCGTTCCCGACACGACGGCCGAGAGAAAGCGCGTCGTCCTCGACGTGGCGTACAAGAACAAGGTCTTCGAGATCCTCGTGCAGGTGGCCAAGGCCCTCATCTCGGCCGACGATCTTTCGGCGGTGCTCGACAAGGTCATGGACCTGATCTTCGAGTTTCTGCCGGTCGACCGCGGCTTCCTCCTCCTCGAGGAGGCCGACGGGACTCTCACGCTCTCGATCTCGCGCTTCAAGTCGAAGAAGCGCATGACTTCCGACGGGACGGCGCCCTATTCGCGCACGATCGTCGACATGGTCGTGAAGCAGAAGGTCGCGATCCTGACCTCGGACGCCCAGACCGACCAGCGGTTCGAGAGCGGCGAATCGATCCGCATCCAGCAGATCCGGTCCGCGATGTGCGCGCCGCTTTGGCGCGGCGAGTCGGTGATCGGCGTGATCTACGTCGATTCGCCGATGCACGCGGGGAGCTTCTCCGAGCAGGACCTGGACCTGTTGACGGCGCTCGCGAACTTCGCCGCCGTCGCGATCGAGCGGGCTCGCCTGCACGAGCGCGTCGTCGAGGAGAAGCGGATCCGAGGCCGGCTCGAGCGGTACCACTCGCCCGCCGTGATCGAGGAGATCATCACGGAAGGGACGGCGTCGGGCGACCTCAAGGCTGTCCGGACGAAGGTCGTCACGATCCTGTTCGCCGACATCGTCGGCTTCACGACCTGGTCGGAGAAGATGACGGCCGACGGGCTTTCGCGGCTGTTGACCGAGTTCTTTACGCTCTCCTCGGACGCCGTGTTCGCCTGCGGCGGGACGATCGACAAGTTCATCGGCGACGCCGTCATGGCGTTCTTCGGGGCCCCGCTCGACCAGCCGGACCACGCCGCGCGCGCCATCGCCGCGGCCATGAAGATCCGCGAGGGAATGGTCGAGTGGAACAAGGAGCGCACCGGCCGGGGCGATCCCCCTCTCGAGGTGCGCATCGCGATCAACACCGGCGAGGCCATCGTCGGAGACATCGGCTCCGAGCGGCGCGTCGACTACACCGTCGTCGGCAACGCGGTGAACGTGGCGGCGCGCATGGAGGAGTTCGTCGCCCAGCCGGGAGACATCGTCGTGGGCCCCGAGACGTGGGAGGCGATTCGCGATCGCTTCGAGGTCGTCCAGCTCGGCTTCTTCGCCCTCAAGGGCTTGAGCGCCCAGGTGCCGCTCTACAAGATTCTCTCCTCGCGCGAACCCGGCTAGGCGCCGCCGCCTACTTCAGCCGCTCGATCCGCGACTGGAGCTCGGGAGCCGGCGGCGCGAACGAGAGCTGCTTGTAGGCCCGGAAGTAGAGGAGGGCGTTGAGCGGCTGCGCGCGGTCGAGGGCATCGGCCGCCTGGGAACGCAGGAAGACGGGTAGGCTCTCGCGAATCTCGGCCGAGAGCGGGTCGTCGGGATGCGACTCGACGAAGCGGTCGGCCATGCGGGCCACCTCGGGCGCCCGTCGGGCGCGAGCTTCGGCGGGCCGGGCTCTCCAGCGCGCGAGCGCGTTGCGCGCTTCGGCCGGCGTGGGACCGGCCCGGGGAGCGGCCGGGGTCGCCTCGGGAGCCGGAGGGGCCGCCGTCGGAGGCGGCGTCGGCGGTTCGGCGGCCGCCGTGACGGCGACGGAAGGCGTCGCGGTCGCGGGTGCCGGGGCGGGGGTGAGGGTTTTCCGCACGGCGGCGTTTCCGCGCGCCGCGGTCGTCTTTCGCGGTTGCCTGCGCTGGCTCCACGCATGGGCGCCGAGCCCCAGGAGGACGACGATCGCGATCGCCGCGGCGGCCTGCGCCGCGAGGCGCAGCCGCCGGGAGTGAGGCGTCGCGGGCGGCTCCGGGGAGCTCTCGGCGCTCTCCTGGCCGACCACGGCCTCGATCCGCGCGAGGGCCTGCGCGAATTCCCGCGCGTCGGAATAGCGACGCTCCCGCTTTTTTTCGAGCGCCTTCGCGAGCACGGCGGAGAGCGCCCGGCCGGCCTCGCCCGGCAGCTTCGACGGGTCGAGAGGCGCGGCGACCTCGTGCAGGTGCTTGCCGATGTAGCCCTCGGGCGTTGGGGACTCGAAAGGCGGCTTCCCGCTCACCATCTCGTACAGGACCGCGCCGAAGGAGTAGAGGTCGCTTCGCCCGTCGAGGGTCTGCCCGGCCGGCAGGGCCCCGGCCTGCTCGGGCGAGCAGTACCTGAGCTTTCCGAGGAAGAGCCCGGTGCCGGTCATCGCGAGCGGCTCGGAGGCGACGCGCTTGGCGATGCCGAGATCGATGATCTTGGCCTGGAGTCGCCCGCCGGGCGTTTCGCGCAGCATGACGTTGTCCGGCGAGAGGTCGCGGTGGACGATGCCCTGGGCATGGATCTCGGCGAGCCCGGACAGGACCTGGCCCGCCACCTCGAGGGCGCGCGCGAGCGGCAGCGGGCCCCGCTTTCGAAGCCAGGTTTCCAGAGTGACGCCGTCGATGAACTCCCAGACCATGTAGTAGGACCCGTCGGGCATGCGCGAGAAGTCGTACAGGGCGGCGACGTTGGGGTGGCGGACGAGGGTGGCGATCCGCGCTTCCTCCTGAAACCGGCGCGCCTGGCCGACGTCCCCGGCGGCGCCCGGCTTGGTCACCTTGATGATCCGGACTTCGTCGAGATGGACGTGGCGCGCTCGGTAGACCTCGCCCATCCCGCCCTCGCCGATCTTGTCCAGGATCTCGTACTTCCCGTCGAGCACCTGGCCGGTCGAGAGACGCGTGACCGTCGAGCCGCACGCCGGACAGAACCGCGCCTGCCCGGGCACGGTCGCTCCACAGCGGCTGCACGTGCGTTCCTCCGTCGCCACGGCGACATTCTAAGTTCCCGGGCGTGGCAGAATCGGAGCGTGGAGCCGCTGCCCGTCGTGTTCGTCACGAGCCGCGCCGAAAAGGCCCGCGAGGCGGAGCGGCTGGGGTTCGCGATCGAACGCCTCGACGTCGACCTGCCCGAGCCGCAGGCGCTCGATCCGTCCGCGATCGTCGAGGCGAAGGCTCGGGCCGCTTTCGCGATGCTCTCGCGGCCGGTCCTCGTCGAGGACAGCGGCCTCGCCATCGCCGCCTGGGGAGGTTTTCCAGGCGCGCTCGTCAAGTGGCTCGAGGTCAGCGCCGGAGTGGCGGCGCTGGCGCGCATGCTCGATGCCTTCTCCGACCGTTCGGCGACCGCGATCTGCGCGATCGCGTACTGCGACGGCGCCGAGGTCGTGAGCGCCCGCGGGCTGGCACGGGGAAGCATCGCCTCCTCGCCCCGCGGATCCCACGGCTTCGGGTGGGACGTTCTCTTCGTGCCGGAAGGACTCGACCTCACATTTGCCGAGATGCGCCCCGAGGAGAAGGACGCCGTGTCGCATCGGCGCCGTGCGTGGGACGCGATCGCGGCGAAGCTTCCCCTGGCGCGAAGGGGCTGAGGGTGCGTCGCGGGACCGCGGCCGCACTCCTGGCCGCGATGGCGACCGGCTGCGCGACACCCGCCGAGCCGCCTGCGTCCGGCACCGCGGCGACCCGCGCGGGACCGAGCCTGCAGGTCGAGACGTTCGTCACCGGCCTCGAAGTCCCGTGGTCGATGGTGTTCACCTCGCCCACACGGATGCTCGTCACCGAGCGGCCGGGGCGCGTGCGGGTGGTCGAGAAGGGCGTCCTCGAGGAAAAACCGCTGGCCGTCATCGCCGACGTCGAGGCGCGGGGGGAGAGCGGCCTGATGGGGATCGCGCTCGCCCCCGACTACGCGACCTCGAAGCTCGTGTACCTCGCGTGTGCCTACGATGCCCCGCAGGGATCGGCCGTCCGGATTCTGCAGTTTCGAGACGCGGGCGACGCGCTGACCGGCCGGAAGGTCATCCTCGACGGGATCCCGGCCGCCCGCAACCACGCGGGCTGCCGGCTGCGCTTCGGGCCGGACGGAATGCTCTACGTGACGACCGGCGACGCGACGGACCGAAAGATCGCTCAGGATCTCCAGTCGCTGGGCGGCAAGACCCTGCGCTTGCGGCCGGACGGCACGGTCCCGGCCGACAACCCCTTTCCCGGCTCGCCGGTCTTCTCGTACGGCCACCGCAACTCGCAGGGGCTCGACTGGCATCCGACGACCGGGCACCAGTACCAGACCGAGCACGGACCCTCGGGTTTCGACGGGCCCGGGGGCGGCGACGAGGTCAATCTCGTCGAAGCGGGGAAGAACTACGGCTGGCCCGTCGTCCATCACCGCGAGTCGGCCGCCGGGATGGTCTCGCCGCTGCTCGAGTACACCCCGGCCGTGGCCCCCTCGGGCGCCTCGTTCGCGCGGGGCGGCGCGATGAAGGCGTTCGGCGGAGACTTCTTCTTTGCGACGCTGCGGGGCGAACGGCTCATCCGCGTGCGCTTCGATCCCGCCGACCCCCGGCGGGTCGTCGAGACCGAGGAGCTCTTTCTGGAGGCCTACGGCCGCCTGCGCGACGTCATCTTCGGCCCGGACGGCGCGATGTACGTCGCCACGAGCAATCGGGACGGCCGCGGCCGGCCCCGCCCCGGCGACGATCGCATCCTGCGGGTTGTCGAATCGGCCGCGGTGCATTAGATTGTCGGCTTCCCGATGGAACTTGCGGAGGTCGTAGGACAGCTGGCCGGGCTGCGGCGCTTTCCCGTGCGCTCGCTCGGCGGCGAGTCGCCGGACGAGTGCCTGGTCGAGGGGTCGACGCTGGCGGGCGACCGGATCTACGACCTCTACGACGAAGAGGACCGGACCCTCGTCAGCTCGCGCGACGCGCCGTTTCTGCTCCGCTACCGGGCGCGGTACATGGACAGGATGGTCCGGGGAACGGACCTCTCGGCGTGGATCCGCGTGAGGATGCCCGGAGGCGTCGAGGTGCCGCTCGTCGACACCGCATGGATCGACGACGTCGCGCGGCGTCGCGGCAAGCCCATGAGCCTGCGGGCGCGGGCGGATGCCGCGAGCGATCCCGCGCCCCTCCACGTGCTCTCGCTCCCGACGGTGCGCTTCCTCGAGCAGCAGTATGGCGGGCCGATCGAGCCCCTCCGACTGCGCGCGAACCTCCTCCTCGATCTCCCGGACGCGAGGCCGTTCGAGGAGGACCGCTGGATCGGCCGCCAGGTCTGGGTGGGCGACGCGCTCCTGGAACTGGTGTCGCAGTGCGAGCGCGCGATCGTGCCGACGCTCGACGCCGACACGCCCGAGCGCTCGCCGGGACTCCTGTCCGCCATCCTGCGCGCGCGTGGCGGAATGATCGGCGTCAGCGCCCGTGCCCTCACGGGCAATCGCCTGCGCGTGGGCGACCCCGTCGCCCTCGTCGACTGATACACTCGCCAGCCGGCATGTCCCGACCGATCCGCGTCCTGATCGCCAAGCCCGGTCTCGACGGGCACGACCGCGGCGCCAAGGTGATTGCGCGCGCGCTGCGGGACGCGGGCATGGAAGTCATCTACTCGGGCCTGCGCCAGACTCCCGAACAGGTCGTCGCCGCCGCCGTCCAGGAGGACGTGGACGTGATCGGCCTCTCGATCCTCTCCGGCGCCCACAACGTGCTCTTTCCGGAGATCCTGAACCTCCTGAAGGAAAAGGGCGGCGAAGACATCCTGGTGCTCGCCGGCGGGATCATTCCCGAGAAGGACATCGCTCCCCTCAAGGCGATCGGCATCCGCGAGATCTTCCTGCCCGGCACGCCGACGCAGACCCTCGTGGAGTTCATCCAGCGGGAAGCGGGAGCGAAGGTCGCGCGGGCCTGACGCCCTCCTGATGGATCGGCTCCCCACACGCGTCGACCCCGCCGCTCCGGACTTCCAGGAGCGCGCGCGCGCGATGGAGGGCCTGGTGGCGGGCCTGCGCGACGAGCTCGCGAAGGTGCGGCGCGGCGGGCCCGGCCGCGAACGCCACGCCGAACAGAAGAAGATGTTCGTGCGCGACCGCGTGGACGCGCTGCTCGATCACGGCTCGCCGTTTCTGGAGCTTTCGCCGCTGGCGGCCCACGGGATGTACGACGGCGAGGCGCCGGGCGCGGGGCTCGTGACCGGAATCGGGCGCGTGTCCGGGCGGGAGGTGATGGTCATCGCCAACGACGCGACCGTCAAGGGCGGCACGTACTTCCCGATGACGGTCAAGAAGCACCTGCGCGCCCAGGAGGTCGCCCGGGAGAACCGGCTGCCGTGCGTCTACCTCGTCGACTCGGGGGGTGCCTTCCTGCCGCTCCAGGCCGAGGTCTTCCCGGACCGCGAACACTTCGGCCGGATCTTCTACAACCAGGCGCGCATGTCGGCGGCGCGCATCCCGCAGGTCGCCGTCGTGATGGGCTCCTGCACGGCCGGAGGGGCGTACGTGCCCGCGATGTCGGACGAGGCCGTGATCGTCAAGGGCACGGGGACGATCTTCCTCGCCGGCCCTCCGCTCGTGAAGGCGGCGACGGGCGAGGACGTGACGGCCGAGGAGCTCGGGGGCGGCGACGTCCACACGCGCATCTCGGGCGTCGCCGATTATCTGGCCGAGGACGACGCCCACGCGCTCGAGATCACCCGGTCGATCGTCGGCAACCTCCACACCTCGAAGCCGCTTCCCGTCGACCGCGAAGAGCCGGAGGAGCCCGCGTACGATCCCCGGGAGATCTACGGGATCCTCCCGCGGGAGGCGCGCCAGCCCTACGACGTGCGCGAGGTGATCGCGCGCCTGGTCGGACGGCTCGCGCTTCGAGGAGTTCAAGGCCCGCTACGGCACGACGCTCGTGTGCGGGTTCGCGCGGCTCTCGGGCTTTCTCATCGGGATCGTGGCCAACAACGGGATCCTCTTCTCCGAGTCGGCGCTGAAGGCCACGCACTTCGTCCAGATGTGCGCCCGGCGGAAGGTGCCGCTGGTCTTTCTCCAGAACATCACCGGCTTCATGGTCGGCAAGGAGTACGAGCGCGGCGGAATCGCGAAAGACGGAGCCAAGATGGTCCACGCGGTGGCCAACGCCGCCGTGCCGAAGCTGACATTGATCATCGGCGGCTCCTTCGGCGCCGGGAACTACGGCATGTGCGGCCGGGCGTACTCGCCGCGCTTCCTCTTCATGTGGCCCAACGCCCGGATCTCGGTCATGGGCGGACCGCAGGCCGCCTCCGTCTTGTCGACGGTCAAGCAGGACCAGCTCGCCCGGGCGGGCAAGCCTCCCATGAGCGAAGAGGAAGTCGCGGTCTTCGAGCGCCCGACGCGCGAGAAGTACGAGATCGAAGGCCATCCCTACTATTCGACGGCCCGCCTCTGGGACGACGGAGTGCTCGACCCGGGGGAGACCCGCGTCGCGCTCGCTCTGGCCCTCTCGGCGGCCTACAACGCGCCGGTTCCGGAGACGGAATTCGGCGTTTTCCGGATGTGACATGAAACCGATCGCCTGGCTCCTCGCGGGCCTCCTCGCCTCGCCGCCCGCCGGCTCCCTGAAGTTCGGCATCCAGGTGGCGGGCGAGAAGGACGTGCGCGCCACGATTTCCGGCCCCGCAGCCGAAATGGCGCCCGGCCCCTTCCGAGGTTCACTCGCAATCAACGGCTCCGCCGCGGAGCTTGCGATCGCGGGCACGGTGACGCATTCCGGCGACCGCTGGCGGCTGCCGGTCGTCGTGAAATACGCGGACGTCCCGGCGGCGTGGACCGAGGGCTTTCGGACCGACACGTTCGCCTACCGACTCCGCGGTTCGACCGGCGGGGCGGGCGGCGCGCCCCGGGAGTGGACGGGCACCGAGTCGTTCCACGACGTCGAGGTCGAGGGGGGAGATGCGGAGAAGTTCCTCTCCCTTCAGGACGTCCGCTTGACCGAGATGAGCCTGCTCTCGAGCGAGGCGGTGGGCGACCTGGCCATCCTCAACCCCCTCGGATTCGACCTTCGCATCGCCGAGGCGCAGTACGTTCTCCTCGCCGAGGGGGAGCAGGTCGGCGACGGCGCCGCGCGCGGCATGATTCTCCATGCCGGGCAGAAGAACGTCCTCAGCCTCCCGATCGAGATCGACCACGGCTCGCTGATCGCGGCGGCCGGACAGGCGCTCGTCTCGGGCGGGAATGTCGCGGTGCGCCTCAAGGGACGGCTCGTCCTGAGGCTCAAGGGCGGCGACGTCGTCGTGCCGCTCGACCTCTCGGGACACCTGACGGACGCATCGTGAGCGAGGCGTTCCGGAACCTGCGTGTCGAGCGCGAAGGCCCGGTCCTGCGCGTCACGCTCGCGCGGCCCGAGGCCCGCAACGCCTTCGACGACGCCGTGATCGAGGAAGTCACACGCGCCTTCCGGCAGGCGGCCGAGGACGCGGACTCCCGCGTCGTCCTCCTCGCGGGAGACGGTCCGACATTCTGCGCGGGAGCGGACGTCGCCTGGATGCGCAAGGCCGGCGGATACTCGAGGGCGGAGAACGAAGCGGACGCCGAGCGGATGGCGCGCATGCTTCGAGGCATCGACGCGTGCCCGAAGCCCGTGGTGGCGCTCGCCCACGGCGCCGCGATCGGCGGAGGCGTCGGGCTCGTCGCGGCGGCGGACATCGCGATCGCGGCGGAGGGGACCGTGTTCTCCCTCGCCGAGGTCAAGCTCGGGATCCTGCCGGCGGTGATCTCGCCGTACGTGCTGCGCGCCATCGGTCCGCGCGCGGCGCGCGACCTGTTCCTGACCGGCGACCGCTTCGACGCGCGGGAGGCCCTGCGGATCGGGCTCGTCCACCAGGTGGTTCCCGCCGAGGAGCTCGAGGCGGCGGGCGCGCGCAAGGTCGCCTCGATCCTGACGTCGGCGCCGGAGGCCGTGCGCGTCGCGAAGCGGCTGATCGAGGAGGTCGCCTGGAAGAGTCCCGAGGAAGCGATGGCGCTGACCGTCCGGACGATCGCCGAGCGGCGCGCTTCGGCGGAAGCGAAGGAAGGGCTGACGGCGTTTCTCGAGAAGCGCAAGCCGTCGTGGTCGCGGGGGGCGAAGGAATGAAGGGAAAACAGCAGCGCATGGTCTGCCCGAACTGCGGAAAAGTGTTCTTCGCCTGGCGGCCGGACGAGCTTCCGGGAGCGCAGGTCAAGTGCTACTTCTGCGGGCACACGTTCCAGGACGAGGCCGCGCGCCGTCCTCCGCTCGCGCCGCCCGCTCCCGCTCCCGCTCCAGCGTCCGCGCCCGCTCCGGCCGCAACACCGCCGGCTCCGGCCCCGGCCGCGGAGCCGTCGTGAGAAGGACGCTCAGTGCCGCGGCGCTGGCTCTCGCCTGCGCCGCGCGCGCTCTGGCGCAGGACCCCGTCGCGGCCGCGATGGAACGGCTGACGGGTCCGTCCTCCCGGATGGAGGCGGACTTGCGCCGCCTGACCGACGAGATCGGCGGCCGGGTCACGGGCAGCGCCGGCTACGAGAAGGCCCTGCAGTGGGGAATCGATGCCTTCAAGGCCGCGGGCGTCGACTCCGTCAAGCTCGAGACGTATCCGGCGCCGGTGAAGTGGGAGGCCGTCTCGGCCTCGGCCTCGGTCGTCGCGCCGAGCGCCTTTCCTCTCCGGGTCGTCTCCTTCGGCCTCGCCCCCTCGACCCCGGGAGCCGTGACCGCGCCGCTCGTGGACGCCGGCGCCGGAGCGAAAGCGGACTTCGACCGCCTGGGCACGGCTGCCAAAGGGGCGATCGCGCTCGTTCGGTCCAACCCGATGACCTCCTTCGACGACCTCTTCGCCGAGTACCTCAGGGCCCCCGAGATGATGCAGGCCGCGGTCGCCCGCGGCGCCGCAGCGATTCTTTTCGTGTCGACACGCCCGCGCGACCTCCTCTACCGTCACACGATCACGTGGGGGCCGCTCGCGCCGATTCCGATGGCCCAGGTGGCCCGCGAGGACGGCCTGCGCCTCGGCCGGCTGCTGCAGGCCGGCCGGGGGGTGCGTGTCACGCTCGATCTTCGGAACAAGGTCGGCGGACCCTGGCAGGCCGCCAATGTCGTCGCCGAGATTCGGGGGTCCGAGAAGCCTGCCGAGATCGTTCTGCTCGGCGCCCACCTGGACTCCTGGGACCTCGGCACGGGAGCCCTGGACAACGGCGTCAATTGCGTTCTCGTCACGGAGGCGGCGCGCGCGATCGCCGCGGGGCCGAAGCCGAAGCGCACGATCCGTTTCGTCCTCTTCACGAGCGAGGAGACGGGGCTCCTGGGCTCTCTGGGCTACGTTCGCACGCACCGCGACGAGCTCGACCGCCACGTGGGCGTCCTCATCCACGACATCGGCGACGGCCAGGTCGTCGGCTACTTCACCGACGGCCGGCCCGATCTCGCCGCGCCGCTGAAGGCGATCCTCGCACCGGTCGCCCCTTGGGGCGCCGACACGACCAATGACGAGGCGATCCTCGGGACCGACAACTTCGACTTTCTCCTCGAGGGCGTCCCCAACTTCGTCGCCAACCAGGAGACGAGCCGCTACCTCGCCGACTATCACGCCGAGTCCGACACGTTCGACAAGGTCGACCTCGAGACCGCGCGCCGCAACGCCGCCGTCGCCGCGGTCGCTGCGCTCGGCCTCGCCAATGCGCCGTCCCGCATCGGGCCGCGGCAGACGCGGGCGCAGGTGGACGACCTCCTGAAGGCGAGCAAGCTCGACCGGCAGATGAGGGTCTACAGCCTCTGGGACGAGTGGGAGGCCGGGAACCGGGGGCGGGCGCGGAATTGATCTCTCGTCTTCTCATCGCCAACCGCGCCGAGATCGCGTCGAGGGTCGCGCGGACGGCCCGGGAGATGGGGATCGAGGCCATCGGCGTCCACGCCGAAGGGGAGGCCGACGCCTTCCACGTCCGCCAGATGGACCGGGCGGTCTCCCTCGGTCCGGGGCCTCCGTCCCAGACCTACCTCTCGAGCGCGCGCGTGCTCGAGACCGCGCGCGCGAGCGGCGCCGACGCCGTCCATCCGGGCTACGGCTTCCTCTCCGAAAACGCGTCCTTCGCGAGGGCGGTCGAGGCGGCGGGTCTCACGTGGGTCGGCCCGCCCCCGGCGGCGATCGAGACGATGGGCGACAAGCTCCGCTCGCGGGAGGCGATGGAGAAGGCGGGTGTGCCCGTCGTGCCGGGCTCGCGCCGGGGAGCGGAAGACCTGGCCGCCGAAGCGAAGCGATTGGGCTTTCCGCTCCTCGTCAAGGCGTCCGCCGGCGGCGGCGGAAAGGGCATGTCCCGCGTGGACCGCCCCGAGGACCTCGAGGCGGCCGTTTCCGAGGGCCGCCGCGTCGCGCAGGCGGCCTTCGGCGACGGCTCGGTGTATCTCGAGCGCCTCCTCGAGGGCTGCCGCCACGTCGAGTTTCAGGTCTTCGGCGACCGCACGGGCCGCGTCGTGCATCTCTTCGAGCGCGAGTGCAGCGTGCAGCGGCGGCACCAGAAGATCGTCGAGGAGACGCCCAGCGGGGCTCTCGACGCGGAGTTGCGCCGCGCGATGGGCGACGCCGCGGTCGCCGCGGCTCGCGCGGTCGGCTACGTCGGAGCGGGGACGGTCGAGTTTCTCGTCGACGCCGGCGGCCGTTTCTACTTTCTCGAGATGAACACGCGCCTGCAGGTCGAGCACCCCATCACCGAGGAAACGCTCGGGATCGACCTCGTCCGCGCGCAGCTCGAGGTCGCGGCCGGCCGCCCGCTGCCGTCCTCCTGGTCACGACGGATCGCTGTCCCCCCGCGGCCACGCGATCGAGCTGCGGCTCTACGCGGAGGACCCGCACGAGTTCCTGCCGCGCTCGGGCCGAATCCTGCTGTACCGCGAGCCCTCGGGACCCGGCGTTCGCGTGGACGCCGGCGTCGAGGAGGGGAGTGTCGTCGGCGTGGAGTACGACCCGCTCCTGGCCAAGCTCGTCGTTTCCGCCGGGAGCCGCGACGCTGCGATCGCGCGCGCGCGCCGGGCGCTCGCCGAATGGGTCGTGCTCGGAGTCGAGACGAACCTGCCGCTCCTCGACGCCGTTTGCGCGTCGGAGCTGTTTCGCTCCGGCCGATACGCTACCGACATCCTCGATCGGATTCCCCCTCTCGGGGACTCCGACCCGCCAGACGCCGCCTGGATCGCCGCGGCCCTGGCTCGGTCCGAAGCGGACGGGCCGACGACCGCTGCCGCCGGACCCAAAGGCGCATCCGACCCGTGGGGGGCGAGCGACTCCTGGAGGATCGGCTCGTGAAGCCGGCCAGGCTCTCGCACCGCGGCCTTCCGAAGGAGGTCCGTCTGGAGGAGGCGGCGGCGGCGCTCGACGGTCGGTCCGTCACGCTGGAACGTCCGCCGGCGCACGGGCCCGTCCGTTCGCTCATCGTCGATGGGCGGCCGCATCGCGTCGCCGCCGTCCGCACCGGCGACCGCATCTTCGTGTGGTGCGACGGTCGAGCCTACGAGTTCGAGACGGCCCGCGGCGGCCGGCCCGCCGCCGGCGCGGAGCACCACGGCGGCCTCGTTTCACCCATGCCGGGACGCGTCCGGCGCGTCCTCGTCGCGGAAGGGGCGACGGTGAAGCGCGGCGATGCCCTCCTGGTTCTGGAAGCCATGAAGATGGAACACTCGATCCGCGCGCCCCGCGACGGCGTCGTCCGCCGGGTCTGCGTGACGGAGGGCGAACTGGTGGAGTCCGGCGTCGAGCTGGTCGAGCTGGCGTAGCCGCCGACGGGCTGGCGGATAATCGCAACATGGAGTCCTGGGAAGGCCACGCCATCCGCCGCCCGCATCTGCCCGAGCACGTCACCGTGTACGAGGTGGGGCCGCGCGACGGCCTGCAGAACGAGGCGGAGACGCTTCCGGTCGCCGTGCGAGCGGAGTTCGTCGATCGGCTGGCCGACGCGGGACTGCCCGCGATCGAGGCCGGGTCGTTCGTTTCGCCGAAGGCGATCCCGCAGCTCGCCGACACCGAGGAGCTCTACCGCCTGATCCATCGGGTGAGCGGCGTTCGCTATCCGGCGCTCGTACCGAACCTCCGGGGTCTCGAGCGCGCGATCTCGGTCGGCGTGCGGGAGATCGCGGTCTTCACGGCGGCTTCCGAGACGTTCAACCGCAAGAACATCAACGCCGGGGTCGACGAGTCGATCGAGCGGTTCCGCCCGGTCGTCTCCCGCGCGAAGGAGGAGAAGATCCGCGTGCGGGGCTACGTTTCGACCGCCTTCGGCTGTCCCTATGAAGGAGACATCGCTCCCGAGGCCGTGCGCGAGGTGATCCACAAGCTGCTCGACCTCGAGGTCGACGAGATTTCCGTCGGCGACACGATCGGCGTGGCCACGCCGGCGGACGTTTACGACGTCATCGAGACGCTCTACGAGTCCGGCGTGACGCGGGCCGTTCTCGCGCTTCATTTCCACGACACCCGCGGCACGGCGCTCGCCAACGTCTATGCGGGCCTCCAATGCGGTGTCACGACGTACGACGCCTCGGCCGGCGGACTGGGAGGATGTCCTTACGCACCGGGAGCTTCCGGCAACCTGGCCACCGAAGACCTGCTCTATCTCCTGGAAGGTCTCGGGATCGAGACGGGTGTGACCCTCGCCAAAGTCGTCGAAGCCTCGCGTTTCGTTTCCGAAAGACTCGGCCGGCGGCCGCCAGGCCGCTACCTCGCGGCCGTCTCGGGAGAAAGCCGTTGACAGACCGGACCGATCTGTGTAACCTTCTTATTTACTGAAGGTTAAGCGCGTGGCAAAACGCATTCTTCTGGCCGACGACAGCCTCACGATCCAAAAGGTCGTCGAGCTGACGTTTTCCGACAGCGAGTACGATCTGGTTTGCGTTCCCAATGGGCAGCGGGCGCTCGACCGGGCGCTCGAGCACGCGCCGGACCTGATTCTGGCGGACGTCGTGATGCCGGAAAAGAACGGCTATGAGGTCTGCGAGGCCATCAAGGCCAACCCCGCGACTGCTCGCATCCCGGTCATTCTGCTGTCCGGCACGTTCGAGCCGTTTGATCGCGACCGGGCCGAGCGACTCGGCTGCGACGCCATCGTCTCCAAGCCCTTCGACTCTCAACAGCTGCTCCGGCAGGTCGAGGCGCTGCTCGCGCGGGACCCTCGCGACGTGCCATCGGCTTCGACGATGGCGATCCCGATCATGGCCCCCGCGGAGCCCGCTTCGCCGCCGCCACCCGTGGCCTCCGCGGCCGACCGGCCGCCGGCGGAGACGGGCTTCTCCTCCGAGGACTTCACCGGGTCCATTCCGCGCGCGGCCGACATCGCCGGCGGCCCGGATCTCTTCGAGGAGGAGTACGGGCAGGCCGACGTCGAATCCGCGATCGCCGCATTCGAGAAGGCGCATCCCGAGTTCTCCTATGTCGAGGACGCTGCCGCCGCGGCGGCGATGACGCCCGGCAACGGCCAGGAGGCTCCGGGGAGCGAAAGCGAGAAAGAGAAGAAGGAACCGGAGGGGCAGCACGAGCACGGCTGGCTCCGCGAGGCGGCGGAGGCCGAGTCCGCATCTCCTTCCGTCGTTGCGCCGCCGCCCGCGCCGGCGCCTTTCTGGGTGCCCCGGCAGCCCGAGCCGGAGCTGGCGCCCATTCCCTTTGCGGGAGACGATTCGGCCGGTCGCCGCACGCAGCCCGAGCCGACCCGCGCCGACGAAGCACCGACGCAGCAGATCCGGCTCTCGGCGGACTTTGCCGCGCTCCGGCGCGAGGACCCTTCGCCGTCCACCTCGGACCGCATTACCGACGAAACCGCGCCGTCCGCGGAGGAGCACACGGCGGAAATCCCGATCGTCTCATCGGGCCCGCTCGCGGCGCCGCCTCCGGGGCCCTCGGAGGCCCCGCCGGCCGCCGAAGAGTCCGCGCGCGTGCCTCGCGAGATCGAGGAGCTGGCCTCGACGACGTCGATCGGACAGCTCAAGGAAATGCTGTCCTCGGTTTCGCGCCCGGAAGGCGGCCTGACGGAAGACGAGATCGACCGACTCGCTTCGCGCGTCGTCGAGCGGTTGTCGGAAAAGATCGTTCGGGAGATCGCATGGGAAGTGATCCCGGACGTCGCCGAGTTCGTCATCAAGCAGCGCATCAAAGAGTTGGAGTCGGGCGTCGAGTAGGGTTCCGGGGGAGTTCTGATATATGAAAGGGCTCCCAAGAGCCCTTTTTTGATGCGCGAAAAGCCAGTCGTGGACAGCCTCGAGAAGACCTTCGATCCGGCGCAGTTCGAGGATCGCTGGTACTCCCGCTGGGAGAAGGACGGACGCTTTCAGCCTCACGGCCCGGCCGGTTCGCCGAGGTTCGTGATGGTGATCCCGCCGCCCAACGTGACCGGTCGCCTTCACATCGGCCACGCCTACGGTCGGACGATCGAGGACATCCTGGCCCGGTGGAAGCGGATGCGCGGCCACCGGGTGCTCTGGCTGCCGGGAACCGACCATGCGGGGATCGCGACCCAGATGGTCGTGGAGCGGGAGCTCGCGAAGGAGGGGATCCGGCGGCGCGATCTCGGGCGCGAAGCCTTCGTCGAGCGCGTCTGGGCCTGGCGCCGGGAGTCGGGAGACATGATCCTCGCCCAGTTGCGGCGGCTGGGCTGCTCGCTCGACTGGAGCCGGCTGCGTTTCACGATGGACCCGGACCTCTCGCGCGCCGTTCGCCACGCCTTCGTGCGCCTGTACCGCGACGGCCTGATCTACCGGGGCCGCTACGTGGTCAACTGGTGCCCGCGCTGCGAAACCGCCGTCTCCGACCTCGAGGTGGTCCACCGTGAAACGGCCGGGACTCTGTACCACGTGCGCTACGACGTCGCAGGCGTCCCCGGGGGGGCGATCGTCGCGACGACGCGTCCCGAGACGATGCTCGGCGACACGGCGCTGGCGATCCACCCCGAGGACGCACGGACCGCCGGGCTGCGCGGCCGCCGGGCCACCCTGCCGATCATGAACCGCGAGATCCCGATCATCGAGGACCCGATCCTCGTCGATCGGGAGTTCGGCACGGGCATCGTGAAGGTGACGCCCGCCCACGACGCCAACGACTTCGAGTCCGGCAGGCGCCACGGCCTGCCCGCGGTCGTCGTCATCGGCGGCAACGGGAAGATGACGGCGGAGGCGGGGGAGTACGCGGGCCTCGACCGCTTCGAGGCGAGGAAGCGCATCGTCGCGCGCCTCGAGGAGGAGGGACGGCTCGTCCGGACGGAGCCGCACCGGTACAACCTCGGCCACTGCCAGCGCTGCGATACGATCATCGAGCCCTACCTCTCGAACCAGTGGTTCGTGAAGATCCAGCCTCTGGCCGATCCCGCGATCGCGGCGGTCGAGGACGGGACCGTGCGCTTCGCCCCCGAGTCCTGGGCGAAGACCTACTTCGCCTGGATGCGCGAGATCCACGACTGGTGCATTTCGCGGCAGCTCTGGTGGGGCCACCGGATCCCGGCATTCACCTGCGAGAACGGGCACGTGACCGTGTCCGAGGAAGACCCGGCGGCCTGCGAGACCTGCGGCTCGGGCAAGCTCGAGCAGGATCCGGACGTCCTCGACACGTGGTTCTCCTCGCAGCTCTGGCCCTTCTCCGTCTTCGGGTGGCCGGACGAGACGCAGGACCTCGAGAACTTCTATCCCACGGACGTGCTCGTCACCGGCTACGACATCCTCTTCTTCTGGGTCGCCCGGATGATCATGGCGGGCCTGCGCTTCACCGGGAAGGCGCCGTTCCACACCGTTCACCTGCACGGCCTCGTGCGCGTGGGCGGAGAGAAGATGTCGAAGACCAAAGGCAACGTCATCGACCCGCTCGAGGCCATCGCGGAGTTCGGCGCCGACGCCGTGCGGTTCACGCTGGCCTCGGCCGCGTCCACGGGGCCGACCGTCTCGGTCGAGCGCGGGCGCATGGCGGGCTCGCGCAACTTCGCCACGAAGCTCTGGAACGCGGCGCGGTTCACGCTGGCGCAGCTCGAGGGGACGGCCCGCGGCCCGGGACTTGACGGGCCGGACGCTGACTCTCGCCGACCGCTGGATCCTGTCGCGATTCGAGGCGACGGCCGCCGACGTGAATCGGCACCTCGAGGCCTTCCGGTTCGACGAAGCCGCGGGCGCGATCTACGCGTACCTCTGGCACGAGCTCTGCGACGGCTATCTCGAGATGGTCAAGCCGGTGCTCGCGGGGGACGATGCCGCCGCGGCCGAGACGGCTCGCGGCGTGCTTCGCCGCTGTCTCGAAGGCTCGGTCGCGCTCCTCCACCCGTTCATGCCCTTCCTGACCGAGGAAATCTGGGAGAAGCTCACCGGCCGCGCCGGGACCCTCATCGTGTCCGCGTATCCCGCGAGCGACGGCCGCTGGCGCGATGCCGCGGCCGAATCGGCCGTCGAGGCGCTGCGGGCGGTCGTGACGCGCGTCCGCACGTTCCGCACCGAGCGCGGCGCTTCGCCGACCGAGCCGGTCTCGCTGACGATCGATCCGGCTTCCCCCGACCGCGCGCTCGTGCCGGTGGTCGAGAGGCTCTCGGGTCTTCTGACGCACCTGGCGAGGCTCTCGGAGCTGCGCTTCGAGCGGGCCGGCGCGGGCGCCTTCGCGGACGTGGTCGGCGGCCTCGCGCTGGGCCTGACCCTGCCCCGGGGCGGCTCGGCGGACGCCGGGAAGCGGGTTGAGAAGTCGGTCGCCGCCGCCAACGAAGAGATCGCCGCGCTCAAGTCGAAGCTCGAAAACGCCGAGTTTCTCGGAAAGGCTCCGGCCTCCGTCGTCGAGAAGGTACGCGCCCGCCTCTTCGAGCTCGAGGAGAAGCGAGCGGCGCTCGTGCGGTCGTGATCGCGTTGTCCGGGGGGCTTCTCGACCCGGGCCGGTGGCAGGTCCTCGAGAACTGCGTCTGCTTTCACGCGATTCCCTCCTCGAACGCGCTCGCCCGGGACCTGATCGACGTGTACTTCGCGGAGGACCAGGTTCTGCGCGCGACGGTGCTCGTGTCCGAGGCGCAGACGGAGGCGTACGGCCGCAATGGCCGGGCCTGGGTGGCTCCGGCGGGCCGGGGCATCTACCTGACCGTCGTGCGGAAAGCCGAGCGAGCCGAGCCGCTCTCGATCGTGCCGATCGCGGTCGCGCGGTGGACTCGGGAGGTCCTGCACGCGGAAACGGGCGCCGCCGTGTCGTTGAAGTGGCCCAACGACCTCTACGTCGGCCGCCACAAGCTCGCGGGGATCATCGCCGAGTCGCGCACCCAGGGCGAGGACACCTACATCGCGGTCGGAATCGGAATCAACGTGCTCGGCCGCGCCGGCGATCTCGGCGTCGCCGGCGCGACGACCCTCGAAGCCGAAACGGGCCGGGGCGTCGCGTTGACGCCGCTGCTGCAGATTCTCCTCGACCGGCTCGACCGGGAGCTCGCGGCGCCCCATTGGAGCGAGGAGGTCCACGCGTGGGAGCTCGCGTCGCTGCATCGGCCGGGGGACGTGCTGACCATTCGGTGCAACGGCGAGGAGCTCTCCGGCCAGTACCTCGGACTCGACCCGGCCGGTTTCCTCCGACTGAAGACCGCGTCCGGCGAGACGATCGTCGCCGCCGGAGAGGTCGCCCGATGGTAGCGGCGGGCGGCCCCGGCATCCCGCTCCTGGCGGTCGACGTCGGCAACACGAACACCGTCCTCGGCCTCTGGCGCGGCTCCGAGCTCGCCCGCAACTGGCGGTTGACGACGCGGCGCGACGCCACCTCCGACGAGATCGCGCTCTCGATCCGCGGGCTCTTCGCCGCCGGACCCAGGCCGGAAGAGATTTCACCCATGCGCGTGATCGTGGCGAGCGTCGTGCCGTCGCTGAAGTTCTCGCTGCGACAGGCGCTGCGGCAGTTGCTCGAACGCGAGCCCCTCTTCGTCGAGCCCGGCGTGAAGACCGGCATGCCGATCCTCTACGAGATGCCCCAGGAGGTCGGAGCGGACCGAATCGTCAACGCCGTCGCCGCATTCGAGCGCGTGGGCGGGCCCTGCATCGTCGTCGACTTCGGAACGGCGACGACCTTCGACGTGGTGACGGCCCGAGGCGAATACTCCGGGGGGGTCATCGTGCCCGGCATCGCGATCTCGGCCGAAGCGCTCTTCGAGAAGGCCGCCCGCCTCTGGCGGGTCGAGATCAAGCGGCCCGAGAAGGTCGTCGGAAAGACGACCGCGGAATCGATCCAGTCCGGCCTGTACTTCGGCTACCTCGCACTCGTCGACGGGAT
This sequence comes from uncultured Acidobacteriota bacterium, assembly GCA_963810205.1. GTDB lineage: Bacteria > Acidobacteriota > Thermoanaerobaculia > UBA5066 > Gp7-AA6 > DAHUXD01. Next base: position 156,656 of record CAWEMP010000003.1, on the reverse strand, counting down.
GATCGACCGAATCGTCTCCGAGATCGGGGGCAAGCCCCGGGTCATCGCGACGGGAGGCCTCGCCGGCCTCTTTGGCGGCGGATCCGAGCGGATCGAGGAGGTCGACCCGCTTCTGACCCTCCATGGTCTGCGGTTGATCGATGAGCGCAACCGAGGAGGATAGGGCCTACTACGCCGCCGCCGAAGCGGCCTTCGTGCGGCGCCGCGGGACGCCGTTTCTCCTTTCGCCGCGCGATTTCGCCTTGTTGAAGGAGTGGCGGGCGCTCGGAGTCCCGCTCGAAGCGGTGGAGAAGGGGATCGACGACGCCTTCTCCCGGCGCGAGGAGCGCTCGGCCGTCGGGCGCGTCAACTCCCTCTCCTACTGCCGCGACGCGGTGCTCGAGGCGTGGGAGCGGCGCGCCGAGACGGCTCGCGGCCGTGGGAGCGAGGCGGATGGCGGCGGGGCAGGAACGGTCGACGCGCCGGCGGCGCTGCGCGCGCTCCGGGAACGCATCGAGGCGATCGCCGGCCGCCGGCCCGAACTCGCGGCTCCGCTGGTCTCGGTTGGGCGCTCGCTCGAGCGGCTCGGGGCGTCCGGCAAGACGCTCGAAGCGATCGAGGATGCACTCGCCCGGCTCGACCGCCGCCTGGCACGCGAGATCGCGGAGGCGATGCCGGAGGCGGAAAAGGAACTGGTCGATGCCGAGGTCTCGAAACTGCTCGCCGGGGCCGGCGACCGCATGGATGCCGTGACGTTCGCGAAGACTTCGCGGGCGCTGACCCGGCGCGTCGTCCGGGAGAGGCTGGATCTGCCCCGCTTGAGCCTTCTGTGACCGTCCTCCCGGAACCTCGGGAGCCGCGCATCGTCCGGATCGAGAAGCTCGCGCCGACCGGGGAAGGCCTCGCCCGGGGAGAAGGCGGCGTGGGTTTCGTGGATCGCGCGCTCCCGGGGGAGCTCGTCGCGACAATTGTTTATCAGGTGAAGAAGAAGTTCTGGCGGGGAAGCGTGGCCGCCGTGCGGGAGCCGTCTCCCGATCGCGTTTACGGGCCGCACGCCGAGTGCGCGGGTTGCGACTGGGCGCACTTCGAGCCGGCGGCCGCGCGCCGGTCGAAGCGGGAGCTCTTCCTCGAGACCATGCAGCGGCTGGCGCGGATCGGCCCCGAGCTCTTCGGCGAGCTGCCGATCGTTGCGTCGGCGCCGGGCCACCGCCTGCGGACGCGGCTCCATGCCGCGCGCGGGACTCTCGGCTACTTCGCTCCCGGAACGCATCGCCTGATGCCCGCCGAGGGCTGCGAGGCGATCGCGGCGCCGACGCGGGCGCTCCTGCCCGGAATCGAGGCGGCGATCCGCGAAAGCCGGGCCGAGGTCAGCGAGGTCGCCTTGCTCGAGGACATCGCAGGCGCCCGTCGCCTCCTCCGCGCGACCGTCTCGGGGGCGCCGCGAGCGGCCGCCGAGCTCGCCGCGTCCCTCGCGTCGGCATTCGCGGGCGTCGTCCTTCGCGGCCCGGACGGATCGCTTCTGGTCCGGAGGGGAGAAGGACGCCTGGCGCTTCACGTCGAGGGCCGCACATTTCACGTGTCCGTCGACACGTTCTTCCAGGGGAATCGGCATCTGGTCGGCCCGCTCTACGCGGCCGTCCGCGAGGCGGCGCGGCTCGCGCCGCCGGGCGACGCGCTCGACGCCTTCGGAGGCGCGGGCCTCCTGGCCGGGGCGCTTCTCGATGCCGGGCACCGCGTCGACGTCGGTCGAATCGGAGGCCGGCGCGGCCGCGGACGCCGCGAGCACTCTCGAGGCCTGGCCCGATCGCGAGCGATGCGAGACCGTGGCTTCCGACGTCGCCGCCTTCCTCGAGCGCGACGACAGGCGCTTCTCCTGCGTCGTCGCCGACCCGCCGCGCGCGGGGCTCGGGGTCGAGCTGTCGCGCGAGCTCGCCCGCCGCGCCGAACGCGGATTCGTCTACGTGTCCTGCGATCCGGCGACGCTCGGGCGGGACCTCGCCACCCTCCTGGCCGAGGGCTTCGCCATCCGGCACGCCCGGCTCTTCGATCTCTTTGCGCTCACGCACCGCGTGGAGGCCCTGGTCGCCCTCGAGCGCGTGGCGTGATCCGCCCCGTCCTCGCCGGCGGCCGGGCGCCGGCGGCGAAGGCGGCGGTTTGGCTCGTGTGCGGGATCCTCCTCGGGGCGTGGTCGTCCGGGGGCGCGGCGGCGGGGGGCGCGCTCGCGGCGGTCTCGGCGGCCGGGCTCGCCATCCTGGCACAGCGGGGGCGTGGTCTGGCATGGCGCGCCGCCTTCGGGGCCTTCTGGCTCTCCGCCGGGTTCGTCTCCGGCGCCGTCCGCATCGCCGAGCCCGCGCGTGCGGCGGCCCGGACGTTCGCCGCGTTGTCGGCCTCGCGCCTCGGAGCGGATGTCGTCGAGGGCCGCCTCGCGGACTTCTGGAGCGGGACGCCGCCCCGCGCGCGGACGACGCTGGCGGCCGAGCGGCTGTGGACGGGGTCCGCCTGGCGGCGATTCCCGGCCGAGGTGACCGTATTCGTGTCGGGGGAGACCCCGGTCGAAATTACGGCCGGACGCGGCGACCGCGTCCGCGTGACGGGACGGCTCGAGCCGGAAGACCTGCCGGCCTCGGAACGCGAGCTGGCGCTGCCGTGGCCGCGCTTCCGTCTCTCGGTCAAGAGCGCCAGGATGGTCGAGGCGAGGGGGAGCACCCTGCTCTCGGCGCTGACCTGGCCCAATCGGGCGCTCCACGCGTCGCTCCCGTCGGAGCGCGGAGACGCCGCCTTCGAGCGGGACGTTCGCGGGCCGCTGGCGGCGTTGCTGCTGGGCAGGACCTCCGAGCTCGATCGCGGCATGATTGCCCGCTATCGACGGGGCGGCCTGTATCACCTGCTCGTCGTCTCCGGGCTGCACATCGTGCTCGAGGCGGGGCTGGTGCTCTTCATCCTCTCGTTCGCGGGAGTCGAGGGCAAGTCGCGCGACCTGATTCTCCTCGGGTCGGTCCTCCTCTTCGTTCTCGTCGGCGGGGCGAACCCGCCCGCCGTGCGCGCCGGCCTCGTCGTCGCGGTCTTCCTCGCGACGCGCCTGCTCGAGCGGCCCATCGGCTCGGCGCAGGCGATCGGGCTCTCGGCGCTCGCTTTGTTCCTTTCCGCGCCGGCCGCGCTCTTCTCCGTCGGGACCGTGCTGACATTCGCCGCGGTCTGCGGTATCGCGCTCTTCGCGGAGCCGGTCCGGGCCAGGCTGCCGGCCCGGCCGAACTGGCTGTGGTCGGGGTTCGCGGCCGCGCTGGCGGCCGAGTGCGCCACCGCGCCGGTCCTCTTCTGGCGATTCAACCTCGTCGCGGCGGGCGCCTGGCTCACGGCGCCCCTGTCGATTCCGCTCTCGGGGGCGCTGATCGCTCTCGGCGGCGCCCTCCTCGTCGCCTCCGCGTGCGGCCTTCCGGCCGGGCCTCTCGCGGCCCTGTTCGGACTGGGATCGCGGCTTCTGGAGTGGCTCGCCGAACGAGCGGCCGGGGTCGCGTTTCTGCGGCCGACGCCGGCGCTTCCGCTCGTTCTCGCCGTCGGCGCGTTGCTGGCAGCCGCGGCCCTGGGGCCGAACCGCCTGCGTCGTGCGGCGGCGGGCGGGGCCGCCCTGCTCTTTGCGGGGCTCGTGCTCGCCCCCGGCCGCGCCGGTCCGAACCGGGGTTTCTCGATCGAGGCTCTCGACGTCGGGCAGGGAGACGCGATACTCCTGCGCTGGAAGAGGAGGGCGATACTCGTCGATGGAGGCGGACCGTTCGACCCCGAAGCCACGGAATTCGGCCGCACGCGCGTCGTGCCGAAGCTTCTCGATCGCGGAGTCACGCGCCTCGACGCGGCCGTGCTCACGCATCCGCACCCGGACCATGCCCTCGGCCTCTTCGCCGTGCTGGAGGAGCTGCCGGTCGGGCAGCTCTGGCTCTCCGCAGGCCAGGACGAGGGGGGATTCGGCGAGCGCCTTTCGAGGCTCGCCGCGCGGCGCGGCGTCTCGATCCGGGAGCTCTCCGCCGGGGAGTCATTCGAGCTCGAGGGCGCGCGGTTGACGGTCCTGCATTCGGGCGGGCCGGTTCGCAAGGCCGACACGGTCAACAACCAGTCGACCGTCCTTCTCCTGGAGCGCGACGGCCGCAGCGCCCTGCTCACGGGGGACATCGGCGCACCCACGGAGGAGGCGCTCCTCAGGTCCGGCGCCACCGGCGGGGTGGACGTTCTGAAGGTCGCGCACCACGGCAGCCGGACGTCGACGACGCCGGCGTTCCTGGAAGCGTCGCGCCCGCGCGTGGCCCTTCTCTCCTGCGGCCGGCGCAATCGTTTCGGCCACCCGGCGCCGGGAACGCTCGCGGCCCTCTCGCGCTTCTGCGTCGTGCTCCTCCGCACGGATCAGCGGTCGGACTGCCTCGTCGAGCTTCTGCCGGGGAACACCCGCCTCGGCTGGCGGGGGATGACGAAGCCGTGAGCGGGCGCCCGCAGCTTCTGGCCGTCCTCGGACCGACGGGCTCGGGCAAGACGGACCTCGCCCACGAGGTCGCGCTGCGGGAAGGCGGGGAAGTCGTCTCGGCCGATGCTTTCGCGGTCTACCGCGGGCTCGACGCCGGGACGGCCAAGCCGTCGCGGGACCAGCGCGCCCGGGTGCGGTACCACATGGTCGACGTCGCCGATCCGGGCGAGCCATTCTCGGCCGGACGCTACGCGAGCGAGGCGCGCCCGATCGTCGAAGACATCGCCCGGCGCGGGCGGCTCCCGATCGTTTGCGGGGGAAGCGGGTTCTACGTCGCGGCGCTCCTCGGCGGACTGCCTCCGGAGCCCGCCCGCGACGAGAGGCTCCGACCGGCGCTGGCCGGCTGGGCCGAGCTCCGGGGGCCCCGGTCGGCACACCGATTCCTCCGCGTCAACGATCCGGTCTCGGCGGCGCGAATCCCGGTCGGCAACCTCAAGTACACGCTGCGCGCGCTCGAGATCCTGCTTTCGACCGGGGCTCCCGCTTCGGCGCGCCCGGTCTCGGGTGACGACTGGGCGCTGCAGTTCCGGGTTCGAAAGCTGGGCCTCCTCCCGCCGCGAGCGCAACTCCATGCTAGGATTGAAGATCGAGTCCGCCGGATGCTCGAGTCGGGCTGGGACGAGGAGGTGCGGCGGCTCCTCGAAAGCGGTCTTCCCCGGGATTCGAATTCCTTTCAGGCGATCGGGTATCGGGAGGTGGCCGAGTGGGTGTTCGGGCGCCTCTCTCGAAGTGAGGTCCAGGAGCAGATCGTGACCGCAACGCGAAGCCTCGCCAAACGCCAGCTGACGTGGTTCTCGCGCGAGCGCGGGATTCGGTGGGTGAGTCCCGAAGAGGGTCTGGCCGCCGCTTCCGCGCTTCTTTCTGAAGCGACCGACGAGGAGACGCGATGAACAAGGCGCCCATCAACGTGCAGGACTCTTTCTTCTACAACTTGCGCAAAGACAACGTGCCGGTCACCGTGCGGCTGACATCCGGAGAGGAGCGGCTCGGCCGACTGCGACGCTTCGACAAGTTTGCGCTGGTGCTCGAGGTCGAAGGGCGCGAGGAGATGATCTACAAGCACGCCATCGCCTCCATTCGCCCGGAGAGTCTGCCCGCCGGCTCATGATCGCGCCCTCCCGCCCCTGACCCTGCCGGGCATGCGCCGCGGCCGCCCCTCTCGTCGGGCCTTCCGCGGCCGGATCTTCGCGGCCCTCTGTGCGGTCGTGCTGTGCCGGTGTTCCAGCACGCCGCCTCCCGCTCCCCGCGATCGGTTTCCGCTCGACCCCCGCGAGGGCCTGCCGGGTCCCTTCGATGCCGCGATCGCGCGCGGGTGGAGGGCCCTGCTCGCCGGAGACGCAGCGCTGGCGCAGCGCGAGTTTCGGGAGCCCTTCCGAGGGCGCCTCCGCGCGCGCTGCGGCCATCGGCACGATCGAGGCCCTGGTCGCGAGCCGCCACTCGAGCGAAGCGATCGCGCCCTGCGCCGAAGCCCTGTCCGGAGACGAGCCGACGGTCCCGCTGCTCGTCGCCTGCGGCGAGGCGCACGCCCGCACGGCGGACCCCGTCGGAGCCATCGAGCTCTACGAGCGTGCCGTCGCCATGGCCCCGGATCGGCCCGGCCTCGCAGAACGGGCCGACGGGCTGCGCGTCGACGCGGCGGAGGTTCTCCTCGGGACGGCGCTCGAGAACGCCTCCGCAGGGCGCCGCGCCGAGGCCCAGCGGCAACTCGCGCGTGCGCTCGGTTGGACACCCCGTTCGCCGGCCAATCTCGCGCGCGCGGGGGACGTCGAGTGCGCCCTGGGCGAGCGCGAGAGAGCGCTCGAGTACTACCGCGAGGCGATCGCGCTCGGGGGCGGCGACCCCGCCGTCGACGAACGCGCGGGCGACCTGGCGCTGGAGCTCGGAGACTTCGCCGCCGCCGTGTCGATCTTCGACGGCCTCGCGGCGCAGGACCCGCGCTTCGCGGACCGGGCCGCCGAAGCCCGGCTGGCGTTTCGGATCGCGAACTGGCCGGATGCGGAGCGGCAGGCGGCGCAGTCCCGCCGGCTGACCCGCGCCGGGGCGGCGCTGCTGGCCTGGTGGGCATTTCCCGAGGTGCGCGAAGCGCAGGTCGCGGCCGCCGGCGCCGTGGCGACCGACGTTCTGGCGCGCCGGGACAGCCGGGTCCTGATGCGCGCCGTCTCGCTCGGCCTCCTCGACGTCGACCCCTACACGCACCGCGTCCGCCCGGACGCCCCGCTGACGCGGGCGGCGGCCGCCCGCATGCTGCTCCTCCTCGCCGCCCGCCTCGCCGGCCCCGGGCCGTCGCCCGAATGCTTCCAGGGGGCGCCCGGCCCGGGAAAGGGCGGCCAGGAGGCGATTCGCGTGGCGGTGCGATGCAAACTGCTGTCAGAATCAGGGGCCTCGGTCGTCAGCGGTGCGGAGTTCACGCGAGGTTTGGACTGTCTCCGCTCGCTTTTTCCGGCCGGGGAGGCCGTGAATCGTGATTGATGCCGCCGTGTTTCGCAAGGTCGCGTTCTTCTCGGAGCTCGAGCCGGGAGAGCTCGAAGCGCTGTCCCGGGTCGCGTCCATTCGGTCGTTCCCGGCCGGCACCGCGATCATCCGCGAGGCCGAACCGGGCGACCTGTTCTTCGTCATCCTGCGCGGCGAGGTCAAGGTGTCCGTGGATTCCCCGGACGGCCGCGAGGTCGTGCTCTCGCACCTGCAGGCGGGCGAGTTCGTGGGAGAGATGGCCCTCTTCGGCGGCGAAGGAAGGAGCGCCTCCGTCACGGCGCTCACGGAGTGCGAGCTCGTCGCCCTCGCCCGCGCGGACTTCCTCGCCGTGCTCGCGCGGGACTTTTCCCTGACACGCAAGATCCTGCAGACGCTCTCCTCGCGCCTGCGCAAGGCCAACGACGTGATCGAGTCGATGGCCCTGCTCGACGTCGGCGGACGCCTGGCGCGCTATCTCCTGAGGCTCGCGGACGAGTCCGGGCAGCCTCCGGTCGACGGGTACTTCGTCGTCAACCGGCCCACGCACCAGGAAATCGCCAACTCGATCGGCGCCACCCGGGAGACCGTGACCCGGATGCTCAAGCAGTTCGAGGATCGAAAGCTCATTCGCACGAAGGGCCAGACGGTGTGGGTGCCGTCCGAGGTCCCGGCCGGCGCCCGCGAAAACGAGTGGAGGCGCCGTTGAGGGGTCCGTGGACCCTGCCGAACTTCATCACCCTCGCCCGCCTCGCGGCGCTCCCGTTCTTCCTCGTCTCGATCGCCGACGGCCGCTTCGACATCGCGCTCCTGATCTTCGTGGTGGCGGGGCTCTCCGACGGCGTGGACGGCTTCCTCGCCCGCCGCCTCGGGATGAAGTCGGCGCTCGGCGCCTACCTCGATCCGATTGCCGACAAGCTCCTGCTGATCACGTCGTACCTCTTTCTCGCCGTCCCGTCCTACCCGGCGAGGGTGAAGGTGCCCGTCTGGCTCGCGGTCCTCGTCCTCTCGCGCGACTTCCTGCTCCTGCTCGTCGGGCTCCTGCTCATCCTGACGACCGGGCGCAAGAGCTTCCCTCCGAGCTGGGCGGGCAAGGTCACGACGGTGACGCTGATCGTGACCGTCCTCTTCGTTCTCTGCGCGAACCTGTGGGACTGGCCGCGCCCGGTGGTCCTGGTGGCGTTCGGCGCCGCCGCCACGATGACGGTCTTCTCCGGCTTCGACTACGTCTACCGGGTCGCGCGCAATCCCGAGCAGCCGGTCGCGTGACCCCGTGATCGACCTGCGCCTGCTCTCCCGGCCGGGCTGTCACCTGTGCGAGGAGATGCGGGCGGAGGTGGATCGGCTGCTCGCCGGCGAAGGGCACCGGTGGGAGATCGTCGACGTGGACTCGGACGACGAGATCGCCCGGCGCTGGTCCGACGCGATCCCGGTGCTCTTCGTGAACGGGCGGTTGTTCGCGAAGGGCCGGATCCCGAAGCTCGCCGCCCGGCTCCGTCTCCTCCGCGCCGCGGCGGGGCAGGAGGCGGGCCGGCGGCCGTAGCCGGCTTCGGCGGCGAGGCCGGCGCGCCCGGATCATTCCTCAGCCTACGGACATGTCGCGAATGCGGACGTGTCCTGAATCGGCTGGAATGGGGTCCCGAGAGGATTTCGGTACGTCTTGACGGTCCCGTTGCTCGTGTCGGTCACCGTGAGCGTGACCTCGACGTTCGTCAGGCCGGCGGCAAAGACCCAGTACGAATTGAACGGATTGACACAGGCGTTGAGAACCTTCGTCACGACCTCGACGTTGTTCGGATCGAAGAAATAGAAGTAGCCGGAATCCGCCGTCAGGACGATGGCATGTCCGGAACCCGTCGCGCCGGCGTTCGTTCGATAGGCCGCGGTGACGCTGAACCGGTTGCCCTGCAGGCAGAGCGTGGTCGTGTTCGACTGGCAGGTGCCCTGCGCTTGAGCCACCGCGACGGCTTGGGTCGCCGGGTCGGAGGTCCCGCTGCCGTTGGTCGCGCGGAGTGTGACGTTGTACGAGCGCGCCTCGCCGAAGACGTGCGACGGGTTGCGAAGGGTCGAGGTGTTGCTTCCGCCCGAGGCCGGATCGTCGAAGTTCCACGACCAGGAGGTCGGCGACCCCGTCGAGGTGTCGGTGAACAGGACCTGATCCCCCGCGACCGGCGCCGCGGGCGAATAGGTGAAGCTGGCGACCGGGATCGGCCCGATCGGGCCCACGGTCACGACCTCGGTGTGCGGCGTTGACGGTCCGCCGGCGTTGCTCGCGATCAACCGCACGGTGTAAGACCCCGCGTTCGAGTATCGGCGGGTGGGATTCTGTTCCGTCGAGGTGTTCGGGAAGCTCGAGGTCGGGTCGCCGAAATTCCACGCCCATGCCGTGGGACTCTCGGTCGATGCGTCGAGGAACTGCACCAGGGTGCCGGGCGTCGGATGCGTCGGCGTGAAGGTGAAGGCCGCCGTGGGCGGATTGGGGAGAAGAACCTCGAGAAAGAGCGTGACCTGCTCGGTGTCGGCCTGGTTCCGCACGGTCAGGCGGACGCCGTGAATACCGGCGGGAAAGCTCTTCTCGGGGTTGCGGATGTAGGACTTGCTGCCGTCGTCGAACTCCCAGGTCCATTGACCGACCGAGTTCGAGGGCGTCGTATCGTCCGCGAAGAGCGCGGGCTGGGCGGGTGCGGGAGTCAACGGAGACCACGTGAACGCGGGATTCAGCGCGCTCTGCCCGTTGGGCGTCGTCCGGACGCCCAGATCCTTCGACAACGTGCTCCCGCTCGGCGAGACGGTGAGGCGCACGCGGTAGACCCCGGCGCTGGCATAGGCGTGACTCGCGTTGCAACCGTTGACGTTGGGATCCTGGGTGATGCTCTGATTGTCGCCGAATTCCCAGGTGACAGAGGTGAGCGCGCCCGGGCAGGCGCCGACGTAGGAAAACGTGACGGTGGACGCTCGGCGTCGGCGCGATCGGCGTCATGGTGAAGTCGGCGGTCTGACCGGCGACGCCCGCCGCGGCGCCCAGGGCGCCGAGGCGAGGAGAGCGAGTCGAGCCAGCGTCTGGAGCGCCCGGGAAAAGGGAGAGGGCGATGCGCCGGGGTGGACTGTCGAGAGCATCGAGGACCTCCTGAACGACGGTTGCGTTGGGGTCACGCCTGGCCGGGAGTCGGAACGATGAAGCCGATCACTTGCCGAGAAAACGGACGATGGCGTGGTGAGAAGGCGAGCGATCGTCGAGACCTCGGATCGAATCCCCTCGTCGTGAAGCGACAGCATTTGCGCCTCCGAGACACTCCGGCTGGACAGGGCTGAGGAAAGCAGATCACAAGGGGGATGGCCGTTCAAGAAGCCGTGGGCCCCGGGCGTAACGGCCTGGACACACTACAATCCCATCCGCGTGACCGTGGCCTGCCTCGCCCTGCTCTTCGCGTCCACGGTCGGGAGCGGGCCCGATCCGCGCCCGGCCCCCGGTGTCCTCCTCGAGGACCTGACCTGGATCGAGGCGGAGAAGGCGCTGACGCCGGAAGCCGTGGTCGTGATCCCTCTGGGCGCCCAGTCGAAGGAGCACGGGCCCCACCTGAGGCTGAAGAACGACTTCATCCTCGCCGAGTACCTGAAGAAGCGGGTGCTCGAAAAGGCCGCCGTCGTCGTCGCGCCGACCGTCAACTACGGCTTCTACCCGGCCTTCGTCGAGTACCCGGGCGCGACGAGCCTGACGCTCGAGACCTCGCGCGACATGATCGTCGAGATCTGCCGCGGCCTCGCCCGGTTCGGCCCGAAGCGCTTCTACGTGCTGAACACCGGCGTGTCGACGAACCGCGCGCTCGCGCCCGCGGTCGAGATCCTGGCGGCCGAGGGGATCCTGATGCGTTACACGGACCTTCTGAAGGTCATGGAGCCCGCCGAGAAGTCGGTCAGCCGCCAGGAAGGCGGCACGCACGCCGACGAGATCGAGACGTCGATGATCCTCTACATGAGCCCGGCCGACGCCGACATGAGCAAGGCGGTCAAGGACTACCACCCTGGCCAGGGCGGCCTGACGCGCGATCCCAAGGCCGAGGGGAAGGTCTACTCGACCTCCGGCGTCTTTGGCGACGCCACGCTCGCGACCCGCGAGAAGGGGAGAATCGTGACCGAGGCGCTCGTCGAGGCGGTGGTGAAGGAGATCGAGGAGCTGAGGAAGGCGCAGCCGCCGGCTCCGCGCTGAGACCGATCGAGCTGCGCGGGTGCCTTCCCGCGGGCACAGACTGATGCGGTCGAATCTGGTGGCCGCGTCGCGCCCTCGACACGATTCCATCGATGCGGCTGGCAGTGGCGGCGGCGGCGACCTCGGGGTGGTGATCCTGGGTCGCTGCGTCGAGGTCGTCCTCGGGCCGATCGACCCTCGCGTCGTGGGGGGAGTCCATCTGACCTTTCCCGGCCCAGGAGGAGTCACCCTGACCCCGTCCCCGGAGCGCAGCGCGACCCCGCCACCCGATCGCACACCCACGCCGACGCCCACGCCGCCTTCCCCCGGATCCATCCGGGGCCGTTGTTCCCGAACGCCTCCTTCGCTAAGATCCGCTCCGATGCGGGCATAGTTCAGCGGTAGAACGCCAGCTTCCCAAGCTGGATGTCGCCGGTTCGATCCCGGTTGCCCGCTCCATCCTGGCTTCAATCTCGCGAACGACTTGAGCTGATCTCAGACAGGGCGCCAGAATCGTTCGACGGCGCGATGGCCTGCAACTGGAGCGAGAGCAACAAGGTACGCTCAGCCGTCACGTGATACAGAAGCGCCACGATATGACGATCCCGCAAGCTCAAGCCCCGGCTGCGCCTCCGAAGTCCGGACTGGCTCGTGAGATGGGGCTGCTCGGCCTGGTTGCCACCGGTGTCTGCTCGATGATTGGCGCGGGCATCAACGTCATCCCGTTCATGATCCAGCGCCACGCACCCGGCATCGGTCCGAACGTGCTGCCCGCATTCATCTTCGCGGCGCTGCCGGCCGTGCTGGCGGGCCTGGCGTATGCGGTGCTGGCCTCGGCCATGCCGCGCGCCGGCGGCAGCTACGTGTACGCGAGCCGCGCGCTCGATCCCTACCTCGGCTTCGTCGCCTCGTTCTCGCAGTGGTTCTCGCTGTGCGTGGCGATCGGTGTGGTCTCCTACCTCATCGTTCCGTTCCTGCGCGACATCGCCGTGGCCGCGGGATCGACGGCGGTGGCGGCGACGCTCGAGACCGGACCGATCCGGCTGACGATCTCGCTCGCGTTCCTCTGGGCTGCCGTGTTCGTCAACGTTCGCGGCGTGAAAGCCTACGAACGCCTGATCGTTCCGCTGATGTTCCTGACGTTCATCCTCGGCGGCGTGGTGATCGTCGCCGGGTTCTCCTTCGATCATGCCGCGTTCGCCGCGGCGCTACAGGCGCGCGAGGGTCGTGCGGTGGCCGCCACCGAAGCACCGCCGCTCCAGTTGTCGGTCCTGCTGCCGGCGTCGGCGCTGCTGTTTGCCTCGTTCATCGGCTTCGATTCGATCGCGCAGGCAGGCGGCGAGTCCAAGCGTCCGGGACGAAACCTGCCGCTCGCGATCGGCATCTGCGTCGTGTCGGTCGGCATCTTCTACATGCTCTTCACCGGCGCGGTGTATCACGCCGTGCCGTGGCAGTTCATCGCCGCCGAAGCGCAGCATCGCGACCTGACGGCCCCCGGTCTTCTGGGATATCTGCTGCCGCCGGCGTGGACGGTGGTGATCGTGGCCGGCGCGGCGGTCGCGTTGATCAAGGACTTGCCGGCGATGCTGCTCGCGGTATCGCGCCTGATGTTTGCGTGGGCCGAGGATGGGATCTTTCCGCGCGCGATCGCGGCGGTGCATCCGCGCTTCCGCACGCCGCACGTGGCGATCATTGCCAGCGCCTTCATGGCCACGCTCGGCATCGTCGGCTGCCACGTGGCCGGCGACTTCTTTCTCGGCATCGATATCCTCGTGACCTCGATGCTCGTCAACTTTCTGCTGATGGCGATCTCGGTGGTCACGCTGCCCGGGCGCAACGCCGCGCTCGCGCGCGAAGTCACCGTGCTCCCGTCGCGTGCGGTGCAGGTGCCGCTCGCGATCGTCGCCATCGTCGTCCTGGCGGTGTTTCTCGGCGTTCACACGTGGAGGGACGTGACGGCGCCCGCCGCCGCGTGGTATTTCCGCTCGACGCCGCTGTGGCTCCTGGTGATGGCCGTCGGTTCGATCATCTATCGTCGCGAAACGCAGAAGCTGCGCCGCCAGGGCGTGGACCTCGACGCGCGCTTCGCGACGCTTCCTCCCGGATAGGACTCATGACGCTCACTGTGGACCGGGTCGCGCTGGCCCCCGATCTCTCCATCTCCCGCGTGCTCACCGGCCTGTGGCAGATCGCCGACATGGAGCGCGACGGCCGCGCGCTCGACCCCGAGCCAACCGCGCGCGCGCTTCGCGCCTACGTCGACGCCGGCTTCACCTCGTTCGACATGGCCGATCACTACGGGTCGGCCGAGATCGTGGCGAGCCATCTGCGCGAAGGATTGAGCGCTGCGCAGCCGGTGCAGCTGTTCACGAAGTGGGTGCCGAAGCCGGGGCCGCTGACGCTCGGCGACGTGCGTGCGGCGGTCGAGCGATCGCTGCAGCGGCTTCGCACCCGCCGGATCGATTTGCTGCAGTTCCATGCGTGGAGCTATGCCGATCCGAGCTGGATCGACGGCCTGCTGCATCTGCAGGCGCTCAAGTCCGAGGGATTGATCGCGCACATCGGCCTGACGAACGTGGACGCGGCGCATCTCAACATGGTGCTCGCCACCGGCATCGAGGTGATTTCGAATCAGGTCTGCTTCTCGCTGCTCGATCGGCGCGCGGCCGGTGCGCTGTCGGACGTGTGCCGTGCGCGCGGCGTGAAGCTGCTCGCATACGGAACGCTCGCCGGCGGCTGGTTGTCGAATCGATGGCTCGGTCAGCCCGAGCCCGACTGGGAACGCGAGCGGCACCTGGTCGCAGATGAAGTACGGCCGCTTCATGCGCGTCGCCGGCGGGTGGGATGCCCTGCAGCGGGTGCTGCGCGCCGCGGATGCGGTGGCGCGTCGACACGACGTGTCGATCGCCAACGTGGCCTCTCGCTACGTCCTCGAGCAGCCGGCCGTGGCCGGCATCATCATCGGCGCCCGGCCCGGTGAGCGAGAGCACATTGCCGACAACCTTCGCGTCTTTTCCTTCGCGTTGACCGGCGAGGATCGCGAGGAGCTGCAGGCGGCGCTCGCCACTCTCAACCCGATTCCCGGCGACTGCGGCGACGAGTACCGCAAGCCGCCGTTTCTCACGGCGTCCGGCGATCTGAGTCATCACGTGGAGTCGTTCCCGGCGCCGTACGCGGTGCATCGCCGCGCCGACGGCCGCACGCTCTGCTTGAGCGGCACGCCGTGGGAAAGCATCGCCGGTTTCTCTCGCGCGACGCGGCGCGGCACGCGCGTGCACGTATCGGGGACGACGGCGACGCACGGCGATCGCGCGATTGGCGGTACGGATGCCGCCGCGCAAACGCACTTCGCGATCGACAAGATCGAAGGCGCGCTGCAGTCGCTCGGGGCGAAGCTCGAGGACGTGGTTCGCACGCGGGTGTTCGTGGCGCGCATCGACGACTGGCCGGCCGTGGCCCGCGCCCACGGCGAGCGCTTCGGCCACATCCAGCCTGCCAACACGCTCGTCGCCGCGGCTCTCGTGGGCGACGAGTATCTCGTGGAAGTCGAAGCCGAGGCGGAAGTGTCGAGCGCGTGAGGCTCGGAAGAGTTCGTCATCAAGCCGTGATTGCGGTTCCCCGGACTGCCCCAATATGTAGCCGCCCTCCGGAAACGGAGGGACGCCATGGAAAACGTTCGGTGTCGCGTGTTCGCAAAATCAGTTATTTACACCTCCACCCTGGAACAAAGTTGTTGGTCGCAACCATCCTCGCCATCGCGATCACGGCCAGAGCTCTGCCCGGTGCGGCAGACCAGAATGCCACGAAAGACGACTTCAATCAGGATTTCGACTACGCGTGGCGAGAGGTCGCCTCGACGTATGCGTATTTCGACGCGAAAGCGACTTCCTGGAGTGATGTGCCGCGATTGTACAGCGCCGATCTACAGCGGGTTACGACACGGGACGAATTCGTCGGTCTCCTCGAGCGAGTGCTCGAGGAGCTGTACGACCCCCACACCCAGCTGACCGTCAACACGGCAACGTCGCCTCGCCTCGTACCCTCAGGCAGCGACCTGTGGGCGGAGTGGCGCGGCGGGCAAGCGATCGTTACTCAGGTTCGCGCCGATTCGGATGCGCAGCGGGCAGGGGTCAAGCCAACCGCTGTCATCGTCTCGATCAACGGCATGGCAATAGCCGACGCCGTGGAGTTGAGGCTGGGTCGTACGTATCCACACACGGTCGCAGCCGCGCGCGACTGGGCTCTCCGTGCCGTGCTCGCCGGGCCTCACAACGCGCGTCGGGTTCTCCAGGTGCGGGAAGGTGACACGAATCGGACCGCGGAACTCCCGGCGCGCGATCAGTTCGGGACTGCCGCGCCGACGCCGGTCAGTCACTCGGAGCTCCGTCCCGGCATCGGCTACATTCGATTGAACGACTCGCTTGGGAACGACGCCACCGTTGAGGCGTTCGACCGTGCGCTGGGAGCCTTGCGCGAGACGCGCGCATTGATCGTTGATCTGCGGAATACGCCCAGCGGAGGGAACAGCAATGTCGCGAGAGGGATTCTCGGACGATTCGTCAGTCGGGAATTGCCCTACCAAAAGCACGTCTTGCCCTCGGAAGAGCGCGAGACGGGGGTCCGGCGCAGCTGGCTCGAACTGGTGTCTCCCCGCGGCGGATTCGTCTACCGGCGGCCGGTCGCGGTCCTCGTCAATCATTGGACGGGGAGCATGGGTGAGGGCCTCGCGATCGGGTTCACTGCCACCGATTCTGCGACGGTTGTCGGCACGTCGATGGCGGGTCTCGCTGGCGCCACGTATCGCGTCAGTCTTCCGCATACGGGCATTGGTATGAATGTCCCGGCGGAGCGCCTGTACCATGTTGACGGCACACCACGCGAGGCGTTTCGGCCGAAGGTTGTGGTTGACGTTGTGGGCGCGGACGCCGGTGAAGATCCCTTCGTCCTTGCGGCACTGCGCGCCTTGTCCCCTACCGAATCGCCACCGCGATCGGAGCCGTGACCGCTCGCGGACGGCTCGCGCCGGTCCCGGTTGCCCCTCCACCTCGGAGAACCCCGACCAACAAGGGTTACTTCTTGACCTCGACGCTGACGCCCTTGGTCTGGCCCGCGACCTCGAGGCGCAGGCGGCCGCCGATGTCTCGGGCGCGCAGTTCGACCGAGGCCGCGCCTGCCAGTTTCGCGCCGCCGAACATGCAGCGCCCGGCGAGCCAGGGCATTTGCAGGGCAAACTTCGACCCGTCTTTGCTGATGGCCTCGAAGGTGAAGTCGTCGCCATTGCGGGTGCCGGTGAAGGTCCCTCCGTCGTCGCTGTGGCCGACATAGCGCCCACGGTGCCCGGCGCGGTTGAGCGCTTCGACCATCTTCACGCCCTCGTCGTTGGCGGGGCGGTTGGAGTCGCACTGGATGTTCATCGTACCTCCGCTCGAGGCCAGCCACTGCCACGGGATCGAGACGGCGAGGGTGGAGGGCTCTGGCCTTTCGACGGCGGGCTTATCCTTCGCCGCACCGGTCTGGGCGACAGCCACGGATGATGCCCCCACGATCGCCGCCGCAAAGAGAACTGCGGCACCCGAGAGTCCCGACGGAGTTGTTGACATGGGGGTTCTCCCCCTCGTATCTGCCTACGCAACGGGACGTCGGATGTTCCACGACGGCACGTTCTCGAGGTTCGCACTCCCGAGTGCGCGCCAGGACCCGATGGCCCTCGAGCGGCGAGATGAATGAAGGAAACACTTGGATCGTTCGACGACAAAGAGGGGCCCCTGAGGGGGCCCCTCGTCATTTGCCGATGGACTTTCCTTGGCTCTAGTCACGCCCCTTCTGAGATTGCAGGTCGCACGTGAAGACGAAGCCAGGGTTTACGGGCAATCCCTTGATCCCACGGCCTCTTTCGGTGATGACGAAATGAGTCGGGAGCTGGCCGGCTGGCTGTCCCCCAATCGTCAGATCGTAGGTAATGAACCCGGTTCCGTTCGAGTTCACCGTATAAATTCCGGTCAGCTCCAACGCCGAGAAGATAATGCCGTTGAAGCTGGCCATGGACGTCCCAGAGCACGTCTCAACGCCGTCGCAGGTCACCTGCCCGACCAACGCGGCCGGCCCCACCGGCAGCACGTCGCTCGCGACGACCGTGCCGCTGCAGCTGAATCCGTAAGGGCCCTTGATGTCGCGCGCCCTGAATTGAGGCTGGCCGGATTTCCTCTCTTCCTCCTGTGCCCGGGCCGCCGCTACCGAGCCCACCGTCACGGCCAGCAGAATCACGCCTAACCGAAGCCCGCTTCGAACATTGACGTTCATAACGCCTCCTGGTCGAGAACGCGCAATGCGGCCGGAAAGGCAATCATCCGCCTCGGAATCGGATAACCTTCCCGAAACACTCGGAACCGGGGGGGAACCAAACCCTTGACCCACCTCGCCGAAGAGGACATCGAAGCCCTTCTTTCGGATTCCAGCCCGGAAGCGCGACGGTCGCTTTCGGAGCTTCTACCCCTGATTTATGACGAGCTTCGGGGGCTTGCCCGCCGTTTCCTCGCCCGCGAGCGCCGCAACCACACTCTCCAGCCGACCGCCCTGGTTCACGAGGCGTACATGCGCCTCGCGGCGCAGCGCGGGCCTGGATTCGTCTCCCGGGCGCACTTTCTGGGACTCGCGGCACGAATGATGCGACGTATCCTCGTTGACCACGCCCGGCGCCGAAACGCAGATCGCAGGGGCGGCGGGAGCATCGCGGTGACCCTCGACGAGGACCTCCTGGTCGCCGCGCCCGAGGCGGGAGTAAACATTCTCCAGCTACATGAAGCCCTGACCGAACTTTCGCGGCTGGATCCCCGCCAGGGGAGGGTCGTGGAGCTACGGTTCTTCGGCGGGCTGACGGTCGAAGAGACGGCCGGGATCCTGGAGATCTCCGAACCGACCGTCAACCGGGACTGGCAGACGGCCAGGATCTTCCTGCGCCACGCACTCCGCTCCGAGGGTCCGCCCTAGGCTTTCATGAACGCTCAGGAATGGCAGCGCATGAAAGGCGTCCTGACGGGGGCGCTCGCCATTCCCGCATCCGACCGAGCCGCGTTTCTGTCGAAAGCTTGCGAGGATGACGAGATGCGGCAGCGAGCGGAGTCGCTGCTGGTCGACGCGGACTCGGCGGATGCCTTTCTGTCGGCTCCGGCGCTGGAGGCCGCGGCCGCTATCCTCGAGGAATCGCGAAGGCACGCGCCGGCTTTGACGCCGGGCCGGCGGCTGGGGCGCTACGAGATTCTCTCGACGCTCGGCGCGGGCGGAATGGGCGAGGTGTACCGGGCGCGGGACTCCAAGCTCAAGCGGGACGTGGCGGTGAAAGTGCTGCCCGGGTACGTGTCGGGAGATCCGGAGTTCCTTTCGCGCTTCGAGCGCGAGGCGAACGCGGTCGCGGCGCTGTCCCATCCCAACATCCTCTCGATCTTCGATTTCGGGAACGAGGATGGCGTCGCCTTCGCCGTCATGGAGCTTCTGGAGGGGAAGACGCTGCGCGAGATGCTGGAAGCGGGTCCAATCTCCCAGAGGAAGGCCGCGGACTACGCGCAGCAGGTCGCGAAGGGTCTCTGGGCCGCCCATGAGAGGGGCGTCGTCCACCGGGACCTGAAGCCCGAGAATCTCTTCGTCACCAGGGACGGCCGCGTAAAGATCCTCGATTTCGGCCTGGCGAAGAACGTCGGGAGGGCCGCCCCGGGGAAACAGACCAGCGCGCCGACGGTCTCCGGCCACACGCAGCCGGGCACCGTGATGGGCACGGTGGGATACATGTCGCCCGAGCAGGTTCGAGGGCTGCCCGCCGATCATCGCTCCGACATCTTCTGCCTGGGGGCGGTGCTCTACGAGATGCTGTCGGGCCGGCGAGCGTTCACCGGTGCGACCGCCGCCGACACGATGTCAGCCATCCTGAATTCGGAGCCGCCGGAGCTCTCGGGATCCGGACGGAAGGTCGTCCCGGGCCTCGACCGCATCGCCCGCCACTGTCTCGAGAAGAATCCCGAAGAGCGATTCCAATCAGCGCGAGACCTCGCCTTCGCTCTCGAGTCGGTGTCGCAGACCTCCGGCGAACAGCCGGCTGTCGCTGCGCCTCGCCGGAAGCTGCCGTGGGCGGCGCCTCTCGGCGCGGTCGCGCTTCTCCTGGGCGCTGCCCTTTACTGGGTGGGATCGCGATCACATACGGAAGAAAAGCCGGTCACGTTCCGAAGGATCACGTTCCGCCGCGGGGACGTTGCCGAGGCGCGCTTCACTCCGGACGGCGAGAGCGTCGTGTACTCGGCGGCGTTCGACGGCGGTCCGACGGAGGTTTATCTCACCCGTTGGGACGGACACGATGCCCGGCCTCTAGGCATGCCGGGCATGCGGTTGGCCGCCGTCTCGCGAACGGGCGAGCTCGCGGTCATGAGAGAGAACGGGCGGCGAGTGACCACCCTGTCCCGAATCTCACTCGCCGGGAGCGGCACGCCGCGGGACCTCCTCGCCGGTGTCACGGACGCCGCTTGGGGCCCCGACGGCGAGCTCGCCGTGGTTCGAGAGAGCAAGGATGAACATCAGCTCGAATACCCCATCGGCCGCGTCATCGTCCGGATTCCCCGGACGCTCATCTATTCTCCGCGCGTCTCCCCGCAAGGCGACCGGATTGCGTTTCACATCGACTTTCCTACGGGGGATGATGAGATTCGCGTTGCCGACCTGAAGGGCAGGATGGTGACGCTCATCAAGTCCTTCGGCGTCGGTCATCCGGTCTGGTCGCCGGACGGGAAGCAGGTCTTTTTCTCCGCCGACGTGAGTCCCGGCAACTCGTCGATCCACGCGGCGACTCTCCAGGGACGCATTCGGACCGTACTGGCGAACTCGCAGGAGTTTGAGGTGCAGGACATCTCTCGCGATGGCAAGGTCCTCGTGCACGACAACCTCGCTCGTGGGGCCTTGATCTTCGGCGACCTGGGGAGCGGTCGGGTCCGGGACCTCTCCTGGCTCGACGGTTCGATGCTCGAAGACCTCTCGGCCGATGGCGGGCGCATCCTGTTCTCGGAGCTAGTTCACGGAAGCGGCTCTCGAGGGGACGTCTTCGTGCGAAAACCCGACGGCTCGCCGGCTCTCCGTCTCGGAGACGGCGAACCGTTGACGCTTTCACCGGACGGCGAATGGGTCTCGACTCGGTCCAGCGAGCTGCCGCGCAAGCTCGTTCTCCTCCCGACCGGGGCGGGCGAGGTCAAGACCGTGCCGCTCGGCGACATCGATTTTATCGACGCGACCTTCGTTCCGGGCTCCCGGCGCATCGCCGTGCTCGGCACGAAAGCCGGCGCCAGCCAGCGCATCTACCTCATGGACTGGGAAGGCCGAGACGTGCGAGCCGTGGGCCCCGAGGACCCAGCCACCTCGCCGAGGTTTTCGCCGGATGGCAAGAGAGCCGTTATCCTGAGCTCGAAGTCCGGATTCCAGATCTGGAACCTGGACGGAGGCGTGCCCACGGACCTGCCCGGCATCGACGGTTCCTCCGAGAGAGTGATTCAGTGGAGCGACGATGGGGGAGTCCTCTATGTCCGCTCGCTCTGGGTGCTCCCCGTGGAGCTCCGGCGCTACGAAATCGCCACGGGACGCAAGACGTCCTGGCAGAAGCTCGAGCCCGTAGACCTGGCCGGAGTCGGCGGCCTCGAGAGGGCCCTTGTCTCTAGCGACGGCCGGTACTACGCCTACAGCTACTGGACGAAGACCAAGTCGGACCTCTACGTCATCGATGGATTGCAGGCAAGGCTCTGGTGACGGCCGGGACCACTCTGCGGCGTCCTGAGACCGACCCGCCAAGCTGGATGTCGCCGGTTCGATCCCGGTTGCCCGCTCCACATCGGAAGTGCCCCGCCAATGAGGGCTACTTCACCTCGACGCTGACGCCCTTGGTCTGGCCTGCGATCTCCAGACGCAGGCGGCCGCCGATGTCCCGGGCGCGCAGCTCGACCGAGGCCGCGCCGGCGAGCTTTGCGCCGCCGAACATGCAGCGGCCGGCGAGCCAGGGCATCTGCAGGGCGAACTTCGACCCGTCCTTGCTGATGGCCTCGAAGGTGAAGTCGTCGCCATTGCGGGTGCCGGTGAAGGTCCCTCCGTCGTCGCTGTGGCCGACGTAGCGCCCACGGTGCCCGGCGCGGTTGAGCGCTTCGATCATCTTCACGCCCTCGTCGTTGGCGGGGCGGTTGGAGTCGCACTGGATGTTCATCGTGCCTCCGCTCGAGGCCAGCCACTGCCACGGGATCGAGACGGCGAGGGTGGAGGGCTCCGGCCTTTCGGCGGCGGGCTTGTCTTTCGCCGCACCGGCCTGGGCGGCAGCCCCGGACGGTGCCGCCACGATGGCGGCCGCAAAGAGAACGGTGGCGAACGAGCGGCCTGACGGGATCTTCGGCATGGTGGTTTCCCCCCGAAGGTGAGTACGCAATGGGATGTCGGATGTTCCGGCATCCAGAGGGCGCTCGGCTCAGTGTTCGCGGACCATCCGCCCCCGGCGGGAGGACGATGCCGGGCTCAGCGGAAGAGGTTGCCGTCGTCCGCCGGTGCAATCGCGCAGCAGGGCCGCGAGACTCTGCGCCGCGTCGGGCCCGGCCTTCGCATTCATCAAGGGATCCGGATGACGCCGACGCCGCCCTCGATCTGGATCGTCGTTCCGTAGGGCTTCGAAATCCGCTGGAGCCGCTCCAGGATGGACCGGGCCGTGGCGGGCGGGGCGAGGCGGGGCGTGCCGCTCTTCGTCAGCGGCAGGCCGTATCCGAGATCGACCGGGTGGAGCCGCACCTCGGCGACTCGGCCCTGCTGCCACCGGCAGACGGCCACGACGGTCTGGAAGACGCGCTCGTCGTCGAAGCCGGTCGCGTTCAACAGCATGTTGACGTCGGCGTCGGTGAGTTTTGCGGCGGCGCCGAACGCCTTGGCGAGGGCCTCGCGGTGGTCCTCGTACAAATCCGCCGGCAGGGGCTCCTGGATGTCGCTCCAGAAGAAGTTCGCGAGGCTGTAGAAGATGGGCCGGCCCTTGTAGATCTCGATGGGCTGTAGGCGGTGCTCGCCGGTGGCGATGAACACGCCGGCGCCCGCGTCGATCGCGGCCCGGGCGAGCACGGGAAGGAAGTCTCCGGGTTCCTCGCAGGCGAGGCCCTTCTCGTGGGCGTGGATGGTGGCGACGAGCAGATCGGAGTGCTGCTTGCCGAGGCGCACGGCGCGGAGGATCTCCTCGAGATCGATCGGGTTCATCTCGTAGCGGACCCCGGCCCGCGCGCCCGAGCGGAAGCTGGTGTCGAAGACCGTGAGCTCCTCCGAGGCCTTCGCTTCCGCCTTCCGGCGCCGTTCCGCCTCCCGATCGGGCATTTCGCACACACTGCTCGGAGCGTCGAGCGCAGCCTTGACCGCGCGGAGTTGCTTGAGGGTCTCGGGCGTCAGTATGACCGTCTTCGACGTGCGCAGCGCGTTGATGCCGGGCCGGCCGGGGGCGCCATCGCGCTGCGGAAGGGCGTCCGCGTAGTCGCGGTACGTCGATGCCATCGAGACGAGGCCGATCCGGGCGGTCGGCGTTTCGAGATATCGGGGAGCGCGGGCCTCGCCGCGATTCTCGCCGATTCCCGCGTAGACGATGCCGGCCTCATCGAGCCACCGGCTGGTCTCCCGCATTCCCTCGATGCCGTAGTCCATCGCGTGGTTGTTGGCGCGGGAGACGAGGTCGAAGCCGAGGGTCCGCAGATCCCCGGCCACGCCAGGCAGGGCCGACAAGGGCCAGTCACCGCGTCCCGGATACGGTTGCCCCGCGAAACGCGGGAAGTCGATGGCCGTCGTTTCGAAATTGCCGTAAGCGGCGTCGGCGTCCTGGAGGATGCGGACGATCGCCGCGAAACCCGGGTCGGTCGGGAGCGTCTGGGCGAGCGGGCGGGAGGGGATCAGGTCGCCGACCGCGGCGAGCGTAAAGCCGTCGGGGACCCGCGTCTCCAGTTCCTGCGCGGGCGGGCGGCGGGGGTCGACGAGCTCGGGAACGGGCCCCGGAACTGGCGCCTGCTGGCCCGCCATGATGGAGCCGACCGTCGGCGCGAGCGCGATGAGCGCCGCGACGGCGAGCTGCGCTGGATGCGGACGTGCCAGCCGGCTGGTTTCGCGGAGGTTCATCGGAGCAGGCGGTCGCACCAGGGATACGGTACCAGCACCTTCACACCCCCCGGCGCGACCAGCACCTGGTCCCCGAGCTTCACGCCGTCGCTCGCGCCGACCTCGCCACAGTAGAGCTCGACGACGAGAGCCATGTTCTCCACCAGGAGTCGATCGCCATTGGGCTGCGCGTCGCCGGGGTAGGCGACGCTCGGGCTCTCCTCTTCCAGGCCGATGCCGTGGATCATGACCTCGTAGCGCTGGGGCAGGAACTTCGAGGGCAGGCGCGGCGCCTTCGCCGCGAGCTCGAGGCAGGTGAGGCCGGGCCGGATCATCTCCCGCAGCGCGACCAGCCAGTCGTGGGCGACGCGGTAGACCTCGCGCTGCGCGGGCGTCGGGGGCGCGATCGCCGCACAGGAACGTGCGCGATACGCAGAAGAAGTAGCCCTCGACGCCGACCGAGTCGGTGTCGACATAGACCAGGTCGCCGGCCTGGAGGGCCCGATCGGTCGCCTCGGCCCGCCAGGGGTTGGTGTTCGGGCCCGAGCACACGGTGCTCGTCGCGAGGTGCTCGCCTCCGCGCCGCAAGAGGGCCTCCGCGAGGATGGCCACGAGATCGCGTTCGGCAACCCCCGGCGCGAGGGCGCGGTCGACGCGGGCCAGCATCTCCATCACGATGCCGCCGTTGAGCTCCAGGAGAGCGATCTCCTCGGGCGTCTTGACCTCGCGCGCTCGCATCGTGACTGGAGCCGAGTCGAGGATCTCGATGCCCTCGCGCTGGAGGGCGAGGAACCCGGGCGTTCCCAGCCGGTCGACGGCGAGGCGGCTCGAAACGCCGAGCTCGCGCATCGCGTCGACCGTCTCGCGGGCGAAGGTCGCCGCGTGCGCCGCCGTGTCGTCGTAGAACTCCCACGCGTGCATCGGCCGCACATCGGCCTCGATCGCCCGAAAGAGGTGCATCGAGTTGGGGTGCTCGAAGAGGATGGGCCTCCCTGCGGCCGGCACGAGGGCGCAGCGGACGAACGTCGTGTTGCTCCAGATCGGCATTGCGGAGGCGCCGGTCGCATAACGGACGTTGGGGTCGTTGAAGAGGAGACACGCGTCGACACCCTGCGCGCGCATCGTCGCCTGGAGCCGCTCGAGCCGGCCGGCGCGCAGGCTGGCCGGATCGACGTGACATCCATCGCGGGGCGATTCTAGACATCAACCCGGCGCGGGAGAGGCCGGAAACTCGCGGTCAGCCCGAATCCAGCACCAGAGCAGCGCGCCGATCGCGGCGAAGACGGCGCCGGTCGCCAGTGCGGCGGGCCAGCCCAGCGAGCGCACGGTCAGCGGCACGAGCAGCGCGCCGACGCCGCCGACGACGTTGCCGCCGGTGTTCATGACGCCGCAGGCCGAGGACGAGTGCCTTCCGGACACCGAGATCGCCGCGGACCAGAACACCGCGTCGGTCACCTGCTGAAATCCCGAGGCACAGCGACAGCAGCAGGACGGCCACGAGCGGTCGCGGAGGCCAGGGCCGCCGCGACGATCAACGCGCCCGCGAGCGCGAGGCCGGCCATCGCCACCCACCGATGTCCGCGCCGCTTGCCCCATCGCGCGGAGAGGCGGTCGCACACGATGCCGCCGACGAGGGCGCCAATCGCGCCGCAGATCCATGGCGCCGAGGCGTAGAAGCCGCTCTCGAGGACCCGAAAGCCGCGTTTCTCCACCAGGTAGATGAACAGCCAGTTGAAGAAGAAGTAGAAGACGTAGTTGCTGCAGAAGTAGCTCGCCGACGAGCAGCAGGACCTGCGGATCGCGCAGGACGCGTCTCGCGACGCCGGCCGGTGCCGGCTCCCGGAAGCGTCGCCGGCCGGTCGCGATCGATGAGCGCGAGCTCCGCGGAGCTCACCTGCGAATGCTGTGAGGGCGAGTCCCGGACGTACCACCACCACGCCCCCGCCACCAGGAACGCCAGCGGCGCCGTCATCACGAAGGACATTCGCCAGCCGAAGGTGGTCATGAGCCAGGCGATCAGGGGGCCCGTCGCCGCCGCGCCCAGAGTGAGGCCCGCGTTGCCGAGGCTGCTCGGAAACGCCCACCCCGAGACGGGAAACCAGTTGCAGGTCAGCGCGCCGCCGGTTACCGGGTAGAGGGGAGCCTGCATGGCGCCCATGAGCGCGCGCAGCGCGATGAGCGCGGCCAGGGTGAGCCCGAGCGACGCTCGGCCGGGGCCGGGCACCATTCCGATGAGCAGATTGGAAACGCCCCAGGCGAGCGCGACGAGCGTGATGGCGCGGCGCGCTCCGACCCGGTCGCCCCAGACGCCGCCGGCGAACTGGAATGCCGCGTAGCTCCAGGCAAAGGCGGCCAGCACGATGCCGAGCTGCATCTGCGTGAGCCCGAGGTCGCCCATCATCTGCTCGCCGGCGACGGACATGTTTGTGCGCAGCAGGTAGGCCACGAAGCTCGAGGCGAACAGAAGCCCGAGAATGCGCCACCGAATCCCGGTGGGCCCCGTCGGGCGGGAGATCGCGCCGTTGGTCCGAGTCTCCGTCGATGCCATCAGTGAGGCCGGGTGGCACGTTGTAGTCTCTCACCGACTCCATGACCCTCCCGCCCGGCACCCGGCTCGGGTCGCACGAGATCGTCGCGCCGATCGGCGCCGGCGGGATGGGGGAGGTCTACCGCGCGCGGGACACGAAGCTCGGCCGGGACGTGGCCCTCAAGGTTCTGCCCGCGGAGATGGCGTCGAGCCCGGAGCGGCTGGAGCGGTTCCAGCGGGAGGCCCGGGCCGTCGCCGCGCTCAATCACCCGCACATCGTGACGATCCACTCGGTCGAGGAATGCGGCGGTGTCCACTTCCTCACCATGGAGCTCGTCGAGGGCCAGTCGCTCGACCTTCTCATGGCCGAGAGCGCGTTGCCAGTCGCCAGGCTCGTCGAGATCGCCATCGCGCTCGCGGACGCCCTGGCCGCGGCGCACGAGAAGGGCATCATTCACAGGGACCTGAAGCCCGCCAACGTGATGGTGGGCAGCGGCGGGCGGGTCAAGATTCTCGACTTCGGTCTCGCCAAGGTCGAGCCCGCCGGGGGCGCGTCGACCGACAGCACCGAGCTGCCGACCGAGATGAAGACGCAGGAAGGCGTCGTGATGGGCACCGTGCCCTACATGTCGCCCGAGCAGGTGCAGGGCCGGGCGGTGGATCACCGGACGGACATCTTCTCGCTCGGCATCATCCTCTACGAGATGGCGACGGGGCAGCGGCCGTTCCACGGTCACTCCTCGGCCGAGCTCATCTCGTCGATCCTGCGGGACACGCCGCCGTCCGTCGTCCAGCTGCGAGCCGACCTGCCCGAGGAGTTGGCGCGGGTGATCCAGCGCTGCCTCGAGAAGATCGCTGCGGACCGGT
This sequence comes from uncultured Acidobacteriota bacterium, assembly GCA_963810205.1. GTDB lineage: Bacteria > Acidobacteriota > Thermoanaerobaculia > UBA5066 > Gp7-AA6 > DAHUXD01. The sequence continues at coordinate 130,016 of CAWEMP010000003.1, read as the reverse complement.
TTCCGTCGGCGCAGGAGCTCCGCTACGGACTGCGCGGCGTGCCCACCGGGTCGGCGTCCGTTCGGACGGCGACGGCCTCGGTCTCGCGCCCCCCGGCAGCGGCCGACTCGGGTGCGGAGCGCGCCAACGAGGGCTTCTGGGTCGCGGTGCTGCCGTTCAAGCACGGCGGCGCCGACGCCGAGCTCGCGGCCCTGGCCGAAGGGCTGACCGAGGAGATCGCGACCGGTCTCTCGCGCTTCCGGTATCTGTCGGTCGTTTCGAGCGCCTCGGCGGCTCGCCTCAAGGGAGAGGCCGGAGACGAGCGGGCCCTGGGCGCCAAACTCGGTGCTCGCTACGTGCTGGAGGGAAGCGTCCGCAAGGGAGGAGTCGCCGTCCGCGTGAGCGCCCAGCTCGTCGACACTCAGACGGGCGCGCGACTCTGGGCCGAGACGTACAACCGGGACCTCCCGGCGTCGAGCATCTTCGCGGTGCAGGACGACGTCGCCGCCCGCATCGTCGCGACGGTCGCCGACAGCTACGGGGTGCTCGTCAATTCGATGAGGTCCGCGAACCGGCAGAAGGACGACGCCGATCTCACGACCGTGGAGTGGCAGTTCCAGTATTTCGCCTACCGCGAGCAGATCACGCCCTCGGCGCACGCGGCGCTCAAGAGCCGGCTGGAGCGCGCGGTGGAGCGCGACAACCGGCAGTCGGATCTGTGGGCCTGCCTCGCGCAGGTCTTCGTCGACGAATACGCGTTCGGGTTCGGCGGCGACGCGACCTCTCTCGATCGTGCGCTGGCCGCGGCCCGCCGAGCGGTCGAGCTCGACCGCGCGAACCAGTTTGCGCTCGTCGCGCTGGCGCAGACGCACTTCTTCCGCCAGGACCTCGCGGCGTTCGGCCCGGCGGCCGAGCGCGCGATGGCCCTCAATCCGCTCAACACCGACGCGATCGGGATCCTGGGATTGCAGATCGTCCACACCGGCGAGTTCGAGCGAGGCGCCGCGATCGTGCGCCGCGCGATGGAGCTCAATGCCAACCACGCGGGCTGGATGCACTTCGCTCCGCTCTGGGAGCACTTCCACAAGGGCGAGTACGAGCAGGCCCTCGAGCGCGCGAACCGGGTGGACATCCCCGGGCTCTTCTGGCCCTATCTCGTCGTGGCGTCGGCCTGCGGTCACCTCGGCCGGCCCGCCGAAGCCGAGGCCGCGGTCCGGGATCTCCTGGCGATCGACCCCGAGTTTGCAGCACACGCTCGCTCGAACGTCGGGACCTGGCACTTCGCGAGCGGCTTGATGGATCCCATTCTCGAGGGGTTGCGCAAAGCGGGACTCCAGGTTCCCGAGACCGGCGACGTGAGCGAGTCGCCGCCGCGGAGCGGGACGGTGGCGGCCAGGCCCGATCGCCCGAGGTCGGGAGCGGGCTCTGGCGCAGCGCGCGTCGCCGAGGGGTTCCGGATCGCCGTGCGGCCGTTCAAGTACGGCGGCGCCGACGCGGCACTCCCGGCCCTGGCGGAAGGGTTGACCGAGGAGATCGTGACCGGCTTGTCCCGATTTTCCTACCTCCGGGTGATCTCTCGAAGTTCGACGGCCGAGGTGCGGTCCGGAGATCAGGAGCTCGGCGCGCGCTACGTGATGGAGGGGAGCATTCGCCAGGCGGGCCCGACGATTCGCCTGGCCGTGCAGCTCGTCGACACGACGACGGGCGCCCACCTCTGGGCCGAGACCTTCGATCGCGCCTTTCGCGCGGAGGAGATTCTCGCCCTGCAGGATGAGCTCGTCCCGCGAATCGTTTCGACCGTCGCGGATCAGCACGGCGTTCTGACGCGAAGCATCAGCGCGGCGATCCGGAAGAAGAGCGACGCAGAACTGAGCCCCTACGAAGCGCTGTTCCGAGTGTTCGGCCTGCACGAGCGGATGACCCCGCAGGAGCACGCCGACGTGCGGGAACTGCTGGAGCGCGTCGTCGAAAAGGCCCCGGATCACGGCGACTGCTGGGCGATGCTCGCGACCACCTACAGCGACGAGCACATGTTCGGGTTCAACGTCCGGCCCGATCCGCTCGGACGCGCTCTGGCGGCCGCGCAACGGGCGGTGGAGGCGGCCCCGGCCAGCGCTCTCGCCAGCCAGGCCCTGGCCCAGGCGCTGTTCTTCCGGCATGAGAGACAGGCTTTCCGACCGCTGGCGGAGCGGACGATCGCGCTCAACCGGATGGACGGGGCGACGATGGCGTTCATGGGGCTCCTGTTGGGGTGCGCGGGTGACTGGGAGCATGGCTGTGCCGTGGCGGACTCGGCCATGCGGCTCAACCCCCACTTTCCCGGCTGGTACCGGCTGACGACGATCTTCAACGCCTACCGAACGCACGACTACCGCGCCGCCATCGACGGCGCCCTTCGCATCCAGATGCCGGGCTACTTCTGGACATCCGTCGCCTGCGCGGCCGCGTTCGGTCAACTCGGCGAAACCCGGCCGGCGCGAAAGGCGCTCGCGGAATTGCTTGCCATCCGACCCGAGTTCGCGACGGCGGGGCGCGAGGAGCTGGGAAAGTGGTTCGAGCCGGACCTCGCCGAGCACTTCCTCGACGGTCTTCGCAAGGCGGGCCTGGAGGCTGCACCGGAGGAGGAAGCCGCAGCGGCTGCGCCCGACCTCGCTCGTTCTTCCGCGCCCGACTCGGGCGCCGCCCGCGCCGACGAGGGGTTCTGGGTCGCCGTGCTGCCCTTCAAGTCCAGCGGCGCCAACGCCGATCTCGCGGCACTGGCCGAAGGACTGACCGAAGACATCGTCACCGGCCTGTCGCGCTTCTCGTACCTTCGGGTGATTGCGCGCAGCTCGACTTCGCGCTTCGCCAATGAGTCGGCGGACGTGCGTTCCGCGGGCAGGCAACTGGGTGCGCACTACGTCATGGAAGGCAGCTTGCGGCAGGCTGGAGCGAAACTGCGCCTGGCGGTGCAGGTCGTGGATGCCGTTTCCGGTGCCCACCTCTGGGCCGAGAACTATGAACGCACCTTCGGCCCGGAGAACATTTTTGCGCTGCAGGATGATCTGGTGCCCCGCATCGTCTCCACTGTGGCAGATCAGAACGGCATCCTGACTCGCAGGATGAGCGAAACGCTGCGGAGCAAGAGTGAGGACGCCTTGACCCCGCATGAGGCCGTGCTCCGCGCCTTCGGTTATTTCGAGCGTGTGACTCCCGAAGAGCACGCAGTCGTCAGACGAACTCTGGAGCGCGCCGCCCGCGAGGCTCCGGACTACGCCGACTGCTGGGCGATGCTGTCCCTCATGTATTCCGTCGAGTTCGCAGACGGATTCAACCCCGAGCCCAATCCTCTCGACCGCGCCCTGGCCGCGGCACAGCGCGCCGTGCATCTCGCCGCAACGAACGCTCTCGGCCACTACGCGCTGGCCTTCGTCTACTTCCTCCGCAAGGAGACGGCTTCCTTTCGGGCAACGGCGGAAAAGGCCCTCGCGCTCAATCCCATGGACGGATCGGTCATGGGCATCCTCGGCGTGCTCATCAGCCACGCCGGCGAGTTGGAGCGGGGCTGTCAGATCGTGGAAGCGGCCATGCAGCTCAATCCCAACCATTCGGGCTTGTTCCGCTTCGCCGCGTTCACGAAGGCCTATGGCCAGGGTCAGTACGCGGAGGCGCTCGAGCTGGCGGTTCGCATCGACATGCCCAATTACTTCTACGCCCATGCCGCGCGGGCTGCGGCGCTCGGCCAGCTCGGCCAGCGCGAAGCGGCGGCGAAAGAGCTGCGGGAATTGCTCGCGCTCCGTCCCGACTTCGCCACAGCGGCGCGCCGGGAATTCGAGAAATGGTACGACTCCGAGCTGGTCGAGCAGATGATCGACGGCCTGCGCAAGGCGGGGCTGGAAGTGGCCCCTGAGGCGGGAATCGCAGCGCCCGTGCTCGCCCCGGCCCGCCCCTCCGGGCAAGAGACATCGGGCGCCGCCCGCGCCGACGAAGGCTTCTGGATCGCGGTGCTGCCGTTCAAGTACGGCGGCAACAATGCCGATCTCACGGCCCTGGCCGAGGGATTGACCGAAGACATCGTCACCGGCCTCTCTCGCTTCTCGTACCTGCGCGTCATCGCCCGGAGTTCTACCCCCCACATCGCCAACCAGGCCGTGGATGTTCGCTCCGCGGGCAAGGAGCTCGGCGCGCGCTACGTGATGGAGGGCAGCCTTCGCCAGTCGGGTTCGAGGCTTCGCATCGCCGTTCAGCTCGTCGACGCGAGCTCGGGTGCTCATCTCTGGGCCGAGACCTACGACCGACCCTTCCCACCGGCAGCCGTTTTCGAGCTTCAGGACGAAGTGGTTCCGCGGATCGTTTCGACGGTTGCCGACATGCACGGGGTCCTGCCACGGAGCATGAGTGAGAGCCTTGCGCAGCCGCGCTCCCGAAGAGTTGAGCCCCTACGAGGCGGTGCTGCGCAGCTTCGGCTACCTGGAACGGGTCACCGCCGACGAGCTTGTCGCGGCGCGGTCCGGCCTCGAACTGGCGGTTCGGAAGGCGCCGGCCTACGCCGACGCCTGGGCGATGCTGGCGCTGCTGTGCGTTCAGGACTACGCGCAGGGATTCGAGCTCCAGGCCGATTCGCTGGCAGAGCGGGCTGGCCGCCGCGCGGCGGGCCGTCGAGGCGGCGCCATCGAATCCCCTGGCGCATAGCAGCCTGGCCCAGGCGCTCTTCTTTCGCAAGGAATTCCAGAGTTTCCGGAATGCGGCGGAGCGAGCCGTCGCGCTCAACCCCATGAACGGCGATTCCATCGCCTTCCTCGGTGAATTGCTGACCTACGCGGGTGACGGGGAGCGCGGCCTCGAGCTGGCAGGGCGCGCCAAGCAGCTCAATCCCAATCATCCCGGATGGTACTGGTATGCCGACTTCTACGACTGCCTACCGCCAGGGCGACGACCGCGGCGCACTCGATTCGCGCGCAAGGTCAATCTGCCGGGCCAATGGTTCTCGCACGCGGCGATGGCCGCGGCCTGCGGGCAGCTCGGGGAAGGTGATGCGGCCAGGAAGGCCGTGCAGGGACCTGCTGAGAGTGCGGCCCGAGTTCGCCGCCACCGTCCGCAAAGAAATCCAGAAATGGTGGGAACCCGAGTACGTGGAGCGAATGATCGATGGCTGGCGCAAGGCGGGCCTCGACGTGCCCGAACCGGCACGAGCCGATTCCGGTGCCGAAACCCGCGGCGGTCGCGATCGCGGTGCTGCCCTTCTCGGACATGAGCGAGGCCAGGGACCAGGAGTACCTCTGCGAGGGGATGGCCGAGGAGATCATGAACGCGCTCACGCAGGTCGCCGGGATCCGCGTCGCGTCCCGGACCTCGGCCTTCCGGGCCCGGCGCGACGGCGGCGACCTGTCGGCGATCGCTCGAGCGCTGTCCGTGGGCCATGTCCTCGAAGGCAGCGTGCGGGCCTCGGGCAACCGGCTTCGTGTCACCGCGCAGCTGACCGAGGTCGCGAGCGGCTACCAGCTCTGGTCGGAGCGATTCGACCGCGACGCCACGGATGTCTTCGCCGTCCAGGACGAGATCGCCGCTGGAGTCGTCGAGGCCGTGAAGGCGCGACTCGCCCCGGGAGAGCGGACCATTCATGCCCGACCGCAAGCTCGTAATCTCGACGCCTATCGTTGCTACCTGAAGGGTCGCCACCTTCGGTACGTCAAGGAGGACCAGGCCGGGGCGATTCGCGCCTTCGAGGAGGCCATCCGTCTCGATCCGACGCATGCGGCTTCGTGGACCGGGCTCGCGGAATGCACCGCGCTCGCCGCGCAGTACAACCTGATCCCCGCGCGCGAGGCCTGCGAGACTGCCAGAAAGGCCCTGGCGACGGCGGTCGGGCTGCAGGGGGAGTCGGCCGACAGCCTCCATGCCGAGGCGTTCGTGGCCTTGATCGAACGACGCTGGCAGGCGATGGAAGCCGCCTGGCGCCGAGCAATCGAGCTTCAACCGACGCATGCCCTGGCCCTGGGCTCCTTCGGGGTCGTTCTCTGCATCCGTCAGAGGTTCGACGAGGGATTCCGGCTCCTGGAGCGCGCGCGGGAGGCCGATCCGCTCGCGTCTTTTCCCTGCATGCTCACCGCATGGGGTCTGCTGTGCAGCGGGAGACCGCAGGAAGCCATTCGTTACGCCGAGGACGCGCTCTCCTTCGAGAAGGAGGACGTTTCGGCTCTGTTTGGGTCGGGCATGGCACAGGCGGCCCTCGGACGATTCGACGAGGGCATTGCGACGCTCGAGCACGCCGTTGCGGTTTCGCACCGCGGTGCCCAGCTCCTCGGCGCTCTGGGGTGGGCTCTCGCGACCGCGGGCCGGAAAGACGAAGCCCGAGCGATTCTCCAGGAGCTGCGTGCGCGCCCGGCGGACGCGCCCACGATCGTCAGCGAGGGCTGGCTGCTCGGCGCGCTCGGTGAGATCGATGCCGCGTTCGAGTTGCTCGCGCGCGCGGAGGAAGAGTGCCAGGCCCTCCTCTACTACACCGGGTTGCCCGGCTTCGATCCGCTCCGGGCAGACCCGAGATTCGGAGCGCTTCAGCGGAGGCTGGGTCTGTCGACCGCATGAGCCGGCTCAACCTGGCCGGCTCTCTTGCGTATCAGAGCTCATGGTGAAGTTCCTTCTCTGGCTTCTCCTCTTCCTGCTGTGCTGGCCGGTGGCGCTGGCGGCCCTGATTCTCTACCCCGTGGTCTGGCTGCTCCTCCTGCCTTTCCGCCTGCTGGGGATCGCCGTGGACGGCGTTCTTCAGTTGCTGCGGGCGCTCTTCCTCCTGCCGGCGCGGGCCCTCGGCTCGAGGCCCTGAGCGGCGCCCCAAGCACTATCCAAGAATCCGCCTCGCGCGGGGCGATGTAGGCTTCGGACCCGTCGAGAACAGGGAGGAATCTTGCTCAAGTCCGCGAAGACGGTCCTCGTGCTGCTGTTCGTCTCCGGTGCCGGCTCGCTGGCGAGCTGCGCGAAGCCGGAGAAGAAGGAGCCCGCCGTCGACGTCGCCGGCATGGACCGGTCGATCAAGCCCGGCGACGACTTTTACGGCTACACCAACGGCGGCTGGATGAAGGCCACCGTGATCCCGCCGGACCGCGGGGTGTACGGCGCCTTCACGATCATCGAGGAAACGGTCACCAAGCGCACGGTCGATCTCATCCAGGCGGCGGGGAAGGCGAACGCGCCGGAAGGCTCGCCGGCCGGGATGGTCGGCGCCTACTACGACGCCTGGATGAACGAGGAGGCGATCGAGAAGCGGGGGCTCGAGCCGCTCAAGACCGAGCTCGACGCGATCGCCGCGATCACGAACCGGGCGGCGCTCGCGCGCGTGCTGGGCGCCGGGCTCCGCGCGGACGTCGACGCGCTCAACAACACCGACTTCTACACGAGCCGGCCCTTCGGGCTGTGGGCGGCGCCGGACTTCGCGCAGCCCGACCGGAACGCGGGGTACCTTCTCCAGGGCGGCCTCGGGATGCCCGACCGGGACAACTACCGCAACACCGACGCCAAGGCCGTCGAGCTCCAGGGGAAGTACCGTGATCACGTGACGGCGACGCTGAAGCTCGCGGGCGTGTCCGACGCCGAGGCGCGGGGCGCCCGGATCTACGAGCTCGAGAAGAAGATCGCGGACGTCCACGGCAGCCGGACCGACTCGGTGGACGTTCTCAAAGCCAACAATCCGTGGCCCCTCGCGGAGTTCTCGAAACGCGCGCCGGGCCTCGACTGGAGCGCCTACTTCGAGGCCGCGGGGCTCTCGGCGCAGCCGATGCTGATGGTCTGGCACCCGACGGCGACCTCCGGCATCGCGGCCCTCGCGGGCAAGGAGCCGCTCGACGTCTGGAAGGACTATCTGTCTTTCCACGCGATCAACCGGGCCTCGCCGCTTCTGCCGAAGGCCTTCGCCGAGGAGTGGTTCCGGTTCTACGGCACGGCGCTTTCCGGCGCCGAGAAACCGCGCGACCGGTGGAAGCGCGCCGTCAGCGCCGCGAGCGCTGCGCTCGGCGACGCCGTGGGACAGCTCTACGTCGAGCGATACTTCCCGGCCTCGGCCAAGGCGGACGCCGAGACCATGGTCCGGAACATCGTCGCGGCGTTCGGACGGCGCATCGAGGCCCTGACCTGGATGTCGCCCGCGACGAAGGAGAAAGCGAAGGCGAAGGTCGCGACGCTCTACGTCGGGATCGGCTACCCGGATCGGTGGCGCGACTACTCGGGCCTGGAGATCCGTCGCGACGACGCTCTCGGCAACGCGCTGCGCTCCGAGCTCTTCGACTACCGGTGGACCGTGGCGAAGCTCGGCCAGCCGGTGGACAAGCATGCGTGGTCCATGACGCCTCAGACCGTCAACGCCGTCAACCTCCCGCTCCAGAACGCGATGAACTTCCCGGCCGCGATCCTGAACCCGCCGTTCTACTACCCGGGCGGGGATCCGGTGCGCAACTACGGCGCGATCGGCACGGTCATCGGGCACGAGATCAGCCACAGCTTCGACGACCAGGGGGCGCAGTTCGACGCCGACGGCCGGCTCGCGAACTGGTGGACGCCGGAGGACCTCGCGCACTTCCGGGAAGTGGGCGACAAGCTCGTCGCGCAGTACGACGCCTACGAGCCGCTGCCGGGTCTGCACGTCAACGGCAAGCTGACGCTCTCCGAGAACATCGCCGACGTCGCCGGCGTTGCCGCCGCCTACGACGGCTACCGCACGGCCTACCCGTCGACTCCCGCGCTCGACGGGTTCGACGGGGATCAGCGCTTCTTCATCGGCTTCGGCCAGGCCTGGCGGAGCAAGGACCGGCCCGAGGCCCTCCGCAGCCAGCTCATGACCGACGGCCACGCGCCGGGGGAGTACCGCGCGGACACCGCGCGCAACGTCGACGCCTGGTACGCCGCCTTCGACGTGAAGCCGGGGCAGAAGCTGTATCTCGCGCCGGAGGCCCGCGTCCGGGTGTGGTGAACGCGCCGCCGGAGGACGAAGAGCCGGGACTGCCGTTCCCCGCCAGCCTCTGCCACCGCTGCGCGGCCCCCCCGCGGTACATCCGGACGGAGCGCTCGGTGTTCGTCTACTGCCCGGTCTTCAAGCGTTACCCGCCGCAGCCGGTCGGAGAGTGCGACCGCTTCGTTCCCGCTCCGGATGCGAACCGGGGAGACCGCGCTTGAGGTCGATCGAGGCGACCCCGGACGGAAACGAAGGATATCGGGTCGTCCTCGCGGAGGTGCCCGTTCCGATGCCCGGCCCGGACGAAGTGCTCGTGCGCGTCGCGGCCTCCGGGGTCAACCGCGCGGACCTGCACCAGATTGCCGGGCAGTATCCGCCGCCGCCGGGCGAGCCGACGATCCTCGGCCTGGAGCTCTCCGGGACGGTCGAGGGGACGGGCGAGCGCGTCTGCGCGCTCGTCGCCGGCGGTGCGCATGCCGAGTATGCGGCCGTGCCGCGCGGGCAGATCTTCCCGGCGCCCCTGCGGCTCGATCTGACCGAGGCGGCGGCGATTCCGGAGGCGTTCCTGACGGCATTCCTGAATCTCGCGATGGAGGGGGCGCTGGCGAAGGGGGAGTCCGTGCTGGTGCACGCCGGCGCCTCGGGAGTCGGCCTCGCTGCGATCCAGACGGCGAAGTTCCTCGGAGCCCGCGTTGCGGCGACGACGAGAACGCGGGAAAAGGCCCACGCGCTCGAAGCTGCCGGCGCGGACATCGTCATCGTGACGGGGCCCGGCGGCTTCGCCGAAGCGATCGAAGGGGCGTGGGGCAGGTCGGCCGTGGACGTGATCCTCGACCCGGTGGGAGCGGAAACGCTCCCCGAAGACCTGCGCGTGCTCGCGACGGGCGGGCGCGATCGTCTTTCTCGCGACGATGTCGGGTGCCCGCGCAACCGCTCGACATCGCGGCGCTCATGGGCCGGCGCGGGCGGCTGATCGGCTCGACGCTGAGGTCCCGCCCCCGCGCGGAGAAGGCCGCGCTCGTGCGTCGGTTTCGAGCCGAGATCCTGCCGGCCTTCGATTCAGGGACTCTCTCCGTTTCGATCGACTCGACCTTTCGTCCCGACCACGCGGCCGAGGCGTTCGCCCGCATGAAGCGGAACTTGAACGTCGGGAAGATCCTGATCGACTGGAGCTAGGCGACGGACGCCGCTCTTGCGGCTCGCTTCCGGAAAAACAGGACGAGCCGCGCCAGGAGAAGCGCGGCGAGAACGACGCCGTAGACCGCGGGCTCGCTCACGTCCTTCTTCACGCGGAGGAAGAAGTGGATCGAGGCGAGCACGCCGGCGGCGTAGGCCAGGCGGTGGAGCCGCTTCCAGCGCGCGAAGCCGAGCCTCTGGACGGCGGCCGCCGTCGAGGTCGCGGCCAGGGGAATGAGCAGCACGAACGCCGCAAAGCCGGCCAGGATGAAGGGGCGCTTCGTCACGTCGGCGACGATCGCCCGCCAGGCGAGGCCCTGGTCCAGCACGGCGTAGGTGCCCGCGTGGAGGAGGGCGTAGAAGAACGCGAAGAGGCCGAGCATCCGGCGCAGGGCGATGGCCCACGTCCAGCCGAGGACCTCGCGCAGCGGAGTGCAGGCGAGCGAGGCCAGGAGGAGCACGAAGGCGGTCAGTCCGAGCTCGTTCAGGGCCTCGGCAATCGGGTTGGCCCCGAGGTTCCGGTGCGCGGCGTTCCAGAGAATGGCCGCGAGCGGGGCGAGCGCGCCGGCGAAGACGGCGGGCTTGAGCCAGGGCCTGCGGGAGGCCACTCAGAAGTTCTTCCGCAGGTCCATGCCGGCGTAGAGGGCGGCGACCTGCTCGGCGTAGCCGTTGAAGGGAAGCGTCGGCCGGCGCGCGACCTCGCCGATGCGCCGCTCGGTCGCCTGGCTCCAGCGCGGGTGGTCGACGGCGGGATTCACGTTGGCGTAGAAGCCGTACTCGTCCGGAGCCGCCTCGTTCCAGGTCGTCCGCGGCCGGTCCCGAGTCAGCTCGATCTTCACGATCGACTTGATGCCCTTGAAGCCGTACTTCCACGGAACGACGAGGCGGACCGGCGCGCCGTTCGGGTTCGGCAGCACCCGGCCGTAGAGGCCGACGGCGAGAATCGTCAGGGGATGCATCGCCTCGTCGAGGCGCAGGCCCTCGACGTACGGCCAGTCGAGGACGGGCGAGCGCTGACCGGGCATCTGCGCCGGGTCCAGCAGCGTCGTGAAGGCGACGTAGCGCGCGTTCGACGTCGGCTCGACGTCCCGCAGGAGCGCGGAGAGCGGAAAGCCGATCCACGGAATGACCATGGACCAGGCTTCGACGCAGCGCATGCGATAGACCCGCTCCTCGAGCGGGTAGCGGCGCATGAGATCGTCGGCGTCGAGCTCCAGCGGGCGATGGACCTCGCCTCCGATCGACACCGTCCACGGGCGCACGCGCAAGCGCGCGGACTCCCGCGCCGGATCCTCCTTGCTCGTGCCGAACTCGTAGAAGTTGTTGTAGCTCGTGACGTCCGCGTACGGCGTGCGGGCCTCCGCCGTGTCGTACGGGCCGCGTGCCGCCTCGAGGAGGAGGCTCTCCATGGGACGGGTGGTCCGGCGGGCGGCGTGGGTCAGCCACAGGAGGCCGCCGCCGACCCCCGCGGCGGTCGCCGTGAAGAGGAGCGAGCTCTTCAGGAACGCACGCCGATCTCTCGCCACGGATTCGGGCGTGATCTCGGAGGCGGGTGGGGTTTTCCCGGGGTCGGCCATGGCTCGGCTCTTGGATGCAACAGCAAGTCTAGCGGTTTCACTCCGTCCCGCCGCTCCGGCGGTGTAGAGTTCTCGCCGCATTCCAAGAGGAGAATTCACGATGACGCGGATCGAGCAGATGGCCCTGCGGATCGTGCTCGCGTTCGGGGCGGCCGCCCTGGCGCTTCCGGGCCGGGTCGAAGCCCAGGCGAAACCCAAGCCCCCGGCGACCTATCCCGGGCTTCCGAGCGAGATGCCGGCGACGGTCACGCCCGCGACGACGACCTTCGACTACGCGCGCCGGATCGTCGAAATCCCGATGCGCGACGGCGTGAAGCTCCACACGGTCATCCTGGTCCCGAAGGGCGCGAAGGGGGCGCCGATGCTCCTGACGCGGACGCCCTACGACGCGGATGCGCTCACGACGCACTCCCAGAGCTCGCACCTGGGCCCCTCGCTCTACGGCTACGACAATGCGACCGACGTCATCGTCGAGGACGGCTACATCCGGGTCGTCCAGGACGTCCGAGGCAAGTACGGCTCCGAGGGCGACTACGTGATGAACCGGCCCCTGCGGGGACCTCAGAACCCGACGCCGGTCGACCACTCGACGGATACGTACGACACGATCGACTGGCTGGTGAAAAACGTCCCCGAGTCCAACGGCCGGGTCGGCATCATCGGCATCTCCTACGACGGTTTCACGCCTCTGATGGCGCTCGTCAAGCCGCACCCGGCGCTGAAGGTCTCCGTCCCGATGAACCCGATGGTCGACGGATGGATGGGCGACGACTGGTTCCACTACGGCGCGTTCCGCCAGCAGGGGATGCCCTACATCTTCGAGCAGGAAGCGACGCGCAAGAACGACGTCAAGTGGTGGCGGGGCCACTACGACGACTACGACATGTTCCTGAGCGCCGGGTCGGCGGGCGACCTCGGGAAGCTCCACGGGCTCGAACAGGTCGGCTTCTGGCGGAAGATCCTCGAGCACCCGAGCTACGACGCCTTCTGGCGCGACCAGGCCGTCGACAAGATCCTCGCGGCGGAGCCGCTGACCGTGCCGGTCCTCCTCGTCCACAGCCTCTGGGACCAGGAGGACATCTACGGGGCCATCGCCGTCTACAAGGCGATCAAGCCCAAGGACACTGGCAACGACAAGGTCTTCCTCGCGATGGGCCCGTGGCACCATGGCCAGGCGATCTGGGACGGCTCGACTCTCGGGGCGTTGAAGTTCAACAGCGACACGGCACTGACGTTCCGGCAGGAGGTTCTCCGGCCGTTTCTCGACCAGCACCTGAAGGACGGGGCGCCGAAGGCCGACATCGCGCCCGTCACGGCCTTCGAGACCGGGACGAACACCTGGAGGAAGCTGCCAGGCTGGCCCGCCGGCTGCGCGAGCGGCTGCACCGTGAAGGCGACGCCGCTCTACCTGGGCGCGGGAGGCAAGGCCGGGTTCGCTGCGCCAACGATCGGGGGCGCGGAAGCCACGGAATACGTCTCCGATCCGGCAAAGCCCGTTCCGTATCGACCTCGTCCGGTCACCAACAGCGGCACGGATTGGTCCAAGTGGCTGGTCGACGACCAGCGCGAGGCTTCGGGACGCACGGACGTCGCCGTGTTCGTCTCCGAGGCGCTGAAGGCTCCGGTCAAGATCAGCGGACAGCCGGTGGCCAATCTCGTCGCATCCACGAGCGGCACCGACGCGGACTGGGTGGTCAAGCTCATCGACGTCTATCCGGACGAAGTCGCCGCCCAGCCGGCGATGGGCGGCTATCAGCTCATGGTCGCTGCGGACGTCTTCCGAGGGCGGTACCGGGAAAGCCTGGAGACCCCAAAGGCGATCGAAGCCGGCAAGCCGCTGTCCTACAAGTTCGCGCTGCCGACCGCCAACCACGTCTTCCTGCCCGGCCACAGGATCATGGTGCAAGTGCAGTCGAGTTGGTTTCCGCTCTACGACCGCAATCCCCAGACCTTCGTGCCCAACGTCTTCTGGGCCAAGCCCGGCGACTACCGGACCGCCGTCCAGCGGATCTATCACTCGGCCGGGCCGGGTTTGGCGAGCTTCATCGAGCTGCCCCTCGTCGCGACGCCGTAGGGAGGCCGGTGCAGCTGTCCTCAGGGACAGGTGCATCGTCACCGTTCGTAACGCTTTGCTTGCCGCCCCAGATGGCCCCCGCAAGCAAGGCATTTGGTTTCCAGGCGGTTGGGTCGCTGGTCTCCGAATTGCGACTAACCAGGTCTGGAAAGGTGGGGCAGATGCCACAGACAGCAGGACCGGACAGTATCGGTTCCGAGGCGGGTGTCAGTCTCGACCACTCTTCGCTTCGTGGCCAGCCCGCAGGCGGCGACACCCGGTACACGATCGCCGTCCGCGGGGTTGCCGACGAGGCCTGGGCCGAGGCGTACCGTTCGGTGCAGGAGACGGCCGTTCCGCTTCGTCGGTTCGTGCTCGATCGGCGCACCCGGACCGTCGCCTTCTCTTGCCCCTCGGTCGAAGGCCCGGCCTTCGTCTTCGAGATGCTCGAGCGGCTCGAGGGCCTTCTGGAGCTCGTCGACCGCCGACTCCTGTCGGACCGCGCTCGGGCCACCGGCGTGGCCCCAGCGCCCGCGCTCCGCACGATCGTCTGAGGTTCGAGTCGGAGCGCTGTCGGCGGTACGCCGGGTCCTTTTGCTAGACTAGCCCGCCTCCCGGGAGGTTGGGTGGCAATCTTCGGCAAGTCGGACACACAGGGACAGGTATCGGCGCCCGACCGCGCAGGGTCGGTTCCCTCGGCCGGCTCCGTCGCGGCCGCCGCGACGGTCATCGGTCCCGAGACCCGGTTCGTCGGCGAGGTGTCCGGCGACGCCGACATCGTCATTCAGGGCCGCCTCGAGGGCAACGTCTCGGTCAGCCGGCGCGTGACGGTCGCGAGCTCCGGCGAGGTCAAGGGCGACCTCCACGGGCGCGCGGTCGTCGTGGGAGGCCGGGTCGTCGGCCAGGTTCGTGCCGACGAGCGGGCCGAGCTGCTCGCCTCGGCCTCGGTCCAGGGCAACGTCCACGCCCCCAAGGTCGTGATTGCCGAGGGGGCTCAACTCCAGGGGAACGTGGCCATGGCCACGCCGGCGGTCTCCGGACAAGCCGTCGAGAAGACGAGAGCAGAGGAGAACTAGATGGCTACGGAAATCGCAGTCGAGACGCAGAACCTCGTCGGCGGCAAGTGGGTGCCGGCCGCCTCGGGGCAGACCTTCGAGAATCGGAACCCCGCCGACCGGAACGACCTGATCGGCCTCTACCCGAAGAGCGGCAAGGCCGACGTGGACGCCGCGGTCGCCGCGGCGAAGAAGGCGTTCCCGGGCTGGAAGAACACTCCGGCTCCGCGGCGCGCGGAGGTGCTCTATGCCGCCGGCGAAATCCTGAAGCGGGACAAAGAGAAGCTCGCGCGCCTGATGACGCGCGAGATGGGCAAGGTGCTCGCCGAGACGCGCGGGGACGTCCAGGAAGCGATCGACATGGCGTTCCTCGCCGCGGGCGAGGGTCGCCGCCTCTTCGGGTTCACGACCCCCTCGGAGCTCTCGAACAAGTTTGCGATGTGCATCCGCCAGCCCGTGGGCGTCTGCGCGTTCGTGACGCCCTGGAACTTCCCGATGGCCATCCCGGCATGGAAGTCCATGGCTGCCTTGATCGCCGGCAACACGATCGTCATCAAGCCGGCCACCGACACGCCCGCGTCGGTCGTCGCGCTCGCGCGGGTCTTCGAGGAGGCGGGCCTGCCGCCGGGAGTCTTCAACGTCGTCATGGGGTCCGGGGGCGAGGTCGGTGATCCGCTCGTGCAGCATCCGGACGTGAAGGTCGTCTCGTACACGGGCTCGACCGAGGTGGGCCGGCGGATTTCGCAGGCCTGCGCTCCGACGTTCAAGCGGCTGCACCTCGAGATGGGCGGCAAGAACGCGATCCTCGTCATGGATGACGCGGACGTGGATCTGGCCGTCGACGGCGCGGTCTGGGGGGCTTTCGGCACGACCGGGCAGCGCTGCACGGCGTCCTCGCGGCTCCTCGTCCAGCGCGGGGTCTACAAGGAGTTTCTCGACAAGCTCGTCGGGCGCGTCCAGAAACTGCGGGTCGGCAACGGGCTCGACGAGAAGAACGACATGGGCCCCTGCGTCTCGGAGAAGCAGCGCGAGACCGTCTCGAAGTACGTCGAGATCGGCAAGGCCGAAGGCGCGAAGCTCGTGACGGGCGGCGAGAAGCTCTCGACCGGCGAGCTGGCCCGGGGGTGGTTCCACGCCCCGACCGTTTTCGCCGACGCCGATGCGAAGATGCGTGTCGCGGTCGAAGAGATCTTCGGCCCCGTCACGACGGTCGTTCCGATCTCTTCGCTCGAGGAGGGCATCCGGGTCGCCAACTCGGTGGCGTACGGGCTCTCCGGCTCGATATACACGCAGGACGTCAACAAGGCGTTCACGGCGATGCGGGACTTCGAGACCGGCATCTTCTACGTGAACTCCTCGACGATCGGGGCCGAGGTGCATCTACCGTTCGGCGGCATCAAGGACACGGGCAACGGTCATCGCGAGGCGGGCATCGCGGGCCTCGACGTATTCACGGAATGGAAGTCGATCTACGTGGATTTCTCGGGCAAGCTCCAGAAGGCGCAGATCGACACGCATTGATCCGGGAGCGACGGGGGCGGGTCTCGTGCCCGCTCGGGCGGCTGTCGGGGCCGATCCTGCGAGATTCCGGCCAGGGAGAGCAAAGGGGTGGGCATGATCGTCGGGCTGCCGAAAGAGATCAAGGACAACGAGAATCGCGTCGGCCTCGTTCCGGCGGGCGTCAAGGCGCTGGCGTCGTCCGGGCACTCGGTCGTCGTGGAGCACGACGCGGGCGCCGGCTCCGGCATCCCGGACGAGCAGTACGTCGCCGCCGGGGCGAAGATCCTTCCGACCGCCGACGAGGTTTTCGCCCGCGCGGACATGATCGTGAAGGTGAAGGAGCCGGTGGGGCCCGAGTACCAGCGACTCCGTCCCGGGCAGATCCTCTATACCTACCTGCACCTCGCGCCTGCGAAGGCGCTGACGGACATGTTGCTCGAGCGCCGGGTCGCCGGGGTCGCCTACGAGACGATCACCGCGTCCAACGGATCCCTTCCGCTTCTGACGCCGATGTCCGAGGTCGCGGGGCGGATGAGCGTCCACGTCGGGCGCCTATTTCCTCCAGAAATCCAACGGCGGGCGCGGCGTGCTCCTGTCGGGCGTTCCGGGCGTGCCGCCGGCCGACGTCGTCATCATCGGAGGGGGCGTCGTCGGGACCAACGCGGCCAAGGTCGCGGCGGGCATGGGCGCCGACGTGACCATCCTCGAGATGTCGCCGGATCGGATGCGGGAGCTCGACGACATCTTCCTCGGGCGGGTCAAGACCATCGCCTCGAACTCGCACACGCTCGAGGAAGGCTGCCGCCGCGCGGACTTGCTGATCGGGGCGGTGTTGATTCCCGGCGCCGCGGCTCCGAAGCTCGTCTCGCGGCAGCTGATCTCCCAGATGAAGAAGGGCGCCGTCGCCGTCGACGTCGCCGTCGATCAGGGCGGCTGCTTCGAGACGACCAGGGCCACGACGCACTCGGACCCCGTCTACACGGTGGACGGCGTCATCCACTACTGCGTGGCGAACATGCCGGGGGCCGTCTCCAGGACTTCCACGTTCGCTCTGACGAACTCGACTCTGCGCTACGCGCTCGAGCTCGCGAACAAGGGGCTCCAGGGGGCCGTGAAAGAAAACCCCCACCTGGCCGAAGGCGTGAATACCTACGACGGGAAGCTCACGTACCGGGCGGTGGCAGAGGCCCAGGGGCGCCCGTACACGCCACTCGCCCAGGCGCTCGGTTAGCTCGCCGGTGGCGCTCCGGGTGCTGGGCATCGCCGGGAGCCTCCGGGCGGGATCCCACAATCGGGCGCTGCTCGCCGCGGCGGTCGAGCTCGCGCCCCGGGAGCTCGAAATTCGGACCTTCGAGCGCCTCCGCGAGATCCTCCCCTACGACGCCGACGTCGACGCGGCCGGGGCGCCCGAACCGGTCCGGACGCTCAAGGCGGCGATGCGCGAATCGGACGGGATCCTGATCGCGACACCGGAGTACAACCACGGTGTTCCCGGCGTCCTCAAGAACGCGATCGACTGGGCTTCGCGCCCGGCTGGCTCGGCGGCATTCGCCGACAAGCCGATCGGCATCCTGGGCGCGACGCCGGGAACGGGGGGCACGATCCGAGCCCAGCTCGCTCTCCGTCAGTCGCTCGCCTCCGACGCGTACCTGATGGGCAAGCCCGAGGTCCTCATCGCGAAGGCCGGTGAGAAGTTCGACGCCGCCGGACGCCTGACCGACGAGCCGACCCGGCGGCACCTCGAGCGGTTCCTGGCGGCCTTCGCCGTCTGGATCCGCCGGTTCGTTGCGCCGGGCGGCGCCTGAATTCGGAGATTCTCGGGAACCTGCCGGCCGGGGCTGCGTATCCGGTTCCGAGGGGCCCTTCGCCGGGGCCGGTACGAGCACGAGCCGGTACGAGCACGAGGAGGTATACCGTGAGCCCGAAAACCGCACGCCTTGCGACGAGCCTCGCCATCCTGGGGCTGGCCGCCCTTCCGGCCCTCGCCGAAACCCGAATCGACAAGACCCTGAAACTCTCGCCGGGCGGCGAATTCCGCCTGGACACCGACATGGGCAAAGTGACGCTCGTCGGGTCGAACGAGGCCGACGCTCATGTCGTGATCACGTCCCGGCGCAAGGACCTCGACGAGCTCCTGACTTTCCGATTCGACGAGAGCCCCGGCCTCGTGTCGATCACGGCCCGCAAGAAGCACAAGTTCGACTGGTTCTCGAGCTCCGGCGGGTACATTCAGTACGAAGTGCGCGTCCCCTCCCAGACCAAGGTCTGGATCGACACCTCCGGGGGCGGGATCACGGTGTCCGGCATCCACGGGCGAGGTCCGGACGAATACCTCCGGGGGAGGCATCAGCGTCACGGACGTCGTGGGCAACGTCGATGCGGACACCTCCGGCGGCGGCATCACCCTGCGCGAAATCCAGGGCGACGTCCGGGCCGACACGTCCGGCGGCGGCGTCGAGGCGACCGGAATCACGGGATCGGTCAAGGCCGAGAGCTCGGGCGGCTCGATCGAGCTGGAACGCGTGTCGGGCGACATCGATGCCGATACCTCGGGAGGCGGGATTCGGATCCTCGAAGCCGGCGGCCGGGTCGTGGCCGACACTTCGGGAGGCGGCATCGAGGCGAGCTTCGTCCGCGGCAACTCGCGCGGCGGAAGCCTGTCGACCTCGGGCGGAGGCATCGAAGTCTCGATCGATCCCGGCGCCGACCTGGCGATCGAGGCTTCGGGCAACGCGGTCAAGACGGATCTGCCTCTCGCCGTTCGCGGCGAGATCTCGCGGGGGAACCTCTCGGGCACGCTCGGCAAGGGCGGCAACACGCTGCGGCTCCACACGAGCGGCGGATCGGTTCGCATCCAGTCGTTGTAAGCGTCCGCCGATAGAATGGCGGCGTGGAAACGCCCGTCGCCATCGTCGGGGCGGGGCCGACGGGGATCGCGTGCGCCGTCGAGCTCCTCCGGCGGGGCATTCCGGCCGTCTGCTGCGACCGCGGCGGACTTCTCGACTCGATCTACCATTTCCCCGAAGAAATGCGCTGGTTCTCGACTCGCGATCTCCTCGACATCGCGGGCGTCCCGTTCGGCTCACCCGAGGCCCATCCGACCCGGCTCGAGGCGCTCGCCTACTACCGCGGCGTGGCCGAGCGCTTCGGGGTCCCTGTCCGTTCCGAGACCACGATCGAGCGGGTCGAGCCGCGGCCGGGCGGCGGAGTCTTCGTCTCGGCCGCGACACGCGGAGGATCGGAGCGGTTCGAGGCGCCGGCGGCGATTCTCGCAACGGGGTTTTTTCACAACCCGCGCCGGCTCGGCGTGCCGGGCGAGGGGCTTGCCGCACGTCCACCGGCGCTACGTCTCGGGCTATCCGTTCCACGGCCGGGAGGTCGTGGTGGTCGGCGGCAAGAACTCGGCGGCGGAGGCGGCCCTCGACCTCTACCGGCACGGCGCGCGCGTGACGATGGTCGTCCGCGCGGCCGCGCTTTCGGAGAAGATCAAGTACTGGATCCGGCCGGACCTCGAGAACCGGATCGCCGCGGGCGCGATCCGCGCCCACTACGGGGCGCGGGTGGTCGCGATCGAGAACGCCGCGGTTCGGCTCTCGACGGCCGCGGGTGAACGGGTCGTGCCGGCCGAGGCGGTTTTTCCCCTGATCGGCTACGAGCCGGACTTCGCCCTCTTCGAGCGCTGCGGCATCCGGCTCGAGGGCTCCGGCCGGGTGCCGGCGCACGACCCGGAGACGCTGGAATCCAACGTCCCGGGCCTGTACCTCGCCGGCGCGATCCTCGGAGGCCGGGAGACGGGGAGGATCTTCATCGAGAACAGCCGGCACCACGCGGGGCGGGTCGCTGCGGGCATCGAGCGGAGGTTGCGGGCGGCGGCCGTGTAGGACTGCAACCCGGGGCTCTCCGAGCGTGTTCTACGGGCAGGCGGAGGGCATGATGACGAGCGAATGCGCCCCGGATTCGGAACATGTGCCGTGGCCGGCCGGGGGAAGATCCGGGTTCCGTCTGGTGCTGGGCCAGCCGGACGAGCAGAGAGGCGGGCGAGCCGCGATGTCGCAGGAAGACCGGCTGCGGGAGTCGATTGCCGACGACCTCGACGGAACGTTCGAGGAGCTCGTTCGCGTCTACCAGGACCGCCTCTTCTCGTATGCCCTGCGGCTGATGGGGCGGCGCGAGGACGCCGAGGAGGTCGCCCAGGATGCCTTCGTCCGGGCCTACCGGGCGCTGGCGAGCTATCCGGCGGATCGGATCCGGGGGCTCGCGTTGCGGCCCTGGCTCTACCGGATCACGCTGAACGTCGCCCGAAATCGGTTCCGCGGAAAGAAGCTCCGCACCGTATCGCTCGATCACCCGGTCTCGGCCGGCAGCGACCAGATGTGGGAGCCGCCGGCCAGCTCGGACGCGCGGCCGGACCGCGAGTACGAGCGCTCGCGGGAGCGCAAGGACATCGCGGATCTCATGGACGCGCTTCCGGAGAGGTACAGGGCGCCGCTGCAGCTTCGCTACGTCGAGGGGCTCCGGCTCGAGGAGGTCGCCACCGTGCTGCGGCAGCCGCTCGGCACGACGAAATCCAACGTCCACCGTGGAATCAACGCCTTGCGCGAGGCCATGTCGCGGTCTCGCCGGGAAGGGGTGAGGTCGTGAAGAGAGTGCGAAACCTCGAGATCTCTCGGGCTCTGCGGGGGTTCCCCGCGCAGCGGGCGCCCGAGACGCTGCTGCCGGCCGTGCTGCGGCGGGTGGGGCTCGCGGATCACTACTGGAGGCTGGAGTCGCCCGTGGGTCCGGTGTTCGTCGCCCACAGCAAGGCGGGCATCTCGATGGTCACCCGGGCGACGTCCGGTGCGGACTTCGAGAGGGCGTTCCGGCGCCGCTTCGGGCGCTCGGTCGTATCCGGAGAAGGCGGTTCCGCCGGCGGCCGTGCGGGCGCTGGTCGGCCACCTCAAGGGCGAGCGCCGGCGAGAGCTGCGATACGACCTGCGCGGGCTCTCCGAGTTCGAACGTGCCGTGCTGATGAAGGCCCTCGAGATCCCGACGGGAGAGGTCCGGCCCTACAGCTGGATCGCCAAGGAGATCGGCCATCCGGGCGCAGTGCGGGCCGCCGGCACGGCGCTCGCGAAGAACCCGGTGCCGCTGCTCATCCCGTGCCACCGCGTCGTGCGGAGCGACGGACAGATCGGGAAGTACTCGCTGGGCGGGGCACGCAACAAGCGGACGCTGCTCGAGCTCGAGGGCGCGCACCCGGAGACGCTGGAGAAGCTCGGCGCCGCGGGTGTCCGCTACCTGGGAAACTCGAAGGCGATGCACTACTGCTACCCGACGTGCGGCGGGATCGAGACTCTTCTGGAGTCCAACCAGGTCGCGTTCCACACGGACGCGGAGGCTCTGGCCGCCGGTTATCACCCGTGCGGAGGCTGCCGGCCGCTGGCGAAGGCCTCGTAGCCGTCGCGGCGGGCCTCGCTGCGGAGCGGAGGGGATTGGACTAAGCTCGGGGCGGTGTACAACGACTTCTACGGCTTCCGCGAGGCGCCGTTCAACATCACACCGGATCCCCGCTTCCTCTTTTTCTCCGACAAGCACCGCGAAGCGTTCAACCACGTGCTTTTCGGCATCCGGGAGCGCAAGGGGTTCATCCAGATCACCGGAGAGGTCGGGGCCGGAAAGACCACGATCTGCCGGGCGATCCTCTCGGAGCTCGGCCCGGCGTACAAGACGGCCCTGATCCTCAACCCGATGGTGACCGCCACGCAGATGATGCGGACGGTGCTGACGGAGCTGCACCTGGAGCCGCGCAAGGTCGATCGGACCGCGTACCTGGAGATCCTCAACCGCTTTCTGCTCCAGGAGGCCGCCGCCGGCCACGACGTCGTGCTCCTCATCGACGAGGCGCAGGACCTCGATCCGGAGCTCCTCGAGCAGATCCGCCTGCTCTCGAACCTCGAGACCGACCAGCGCAAGCTTCTCCAGATCGTCCTCATCGGACAGCCGGAGCTGCGCGAGAAGCTGAACGAGCGAGGGCTGCGGCAGCTGCGCCAGCGCATCACGGTGCGATACCACCTCGCCCCGCTCGACCGCGACGAAACCGCGCGATACATCGCCCACCGGCTCCGCGTGGCGGGCGCGGACGGCCGTCCCGAGTTCAGCGCCTGGGCGGTCCGGAAGATCCACCGCTATGCGGGAGGCGTGCCGCGCCTGATCAACGCCGTCTGCGACAAAACGCTTCTCTACGGCTACGTGAACGGAACCTACGAGCTCAAGGGCCGCGCCGTGCGCCAGGCGATCCGGGAGCTCGAAGGGGAGGTCGCTTGAGCCTGATCGACGACGCCCTGAAGCGCGCCCAGGAGGCGACTCGCCCGGGAGGAGCTCAGCCGGAGGCGCGGCCCTGGACACCGGCGCCGCTGCCGGACGCGGGCCTCGCCCGGCGTCGCCGGATCGTGCGATCGCTCGCGTGGTCGCTCTGCGCCGCGGCGGCGCTCGCGGCGGGCGTCTTTCTCGTGCGCGCGGTCCGGGATGCGCCTGCTCCCGCGACGGATCGCCCGCGTGCGGCCCCGGTCGTGACCCTGCCAGCCCTGACACCCACGCTGGCGGAGACCGTCGTCACGACGCCCATGGCGCCGGCCGCCGCCCCCGCCCGGCCGCGTCCCACGCGGCTCGCGACGTCCGACGGACCCGTGTCCTCCGCCGAATCGGCGCCTGCCGGCGAACCCGTCGCCCCGGCCTCGCCGCGGATGATCGCCGACGGCCGGAGCTACGTGGGGGCCGTCGACCTTCCGGGGGGAGGCCGGATCGAGCTCGGCGGCATCGTCTGGTCGGAAGACGAGCCTCGCGCGCTCCTGAACGATCGGATCGTCGGGACCGGGGGCTACGTCGAAGGGTTCACGGTTTCGAAGATCGAGGAGAACCGCGTCGTGCTCGAGAAGGACGGTGTGACGATCTCGCTCTCGCTGAAGTAGCCCCGACGTTCTTGAGCGCCTCGCGCCGCGAGAGCGGCGAGAGCGCCGCCTCGTGGTCCCGGACGTAGCGCCGCACGGCGTCGGGATCCGTCCAGGCGTACTGGCGAAGCGCCCATCCGATGGCCTTGCGCAGGAAGAACTCCCTCGAGGCGAGCGACGGCGCGATGCAGGCGCGGAGAAGAGAGAAATCCGTGTCGCCCTTGAAGTCGAGCTGGCAGAGGATCGACGTCCGCCGCTTCCAGAGATCGCGCGAGCGGCTCCAGGCGAGCATCCGTCGGCGCATGGGTCCGGGATACGTTCGGAGCAGCCGGCCGACGCGATGCTTCGCCAGGACGTCGACGTAGTCCCACCACGCGCCCGTGACGATCAGCTCTTCGTACATCGGGAGAGCCTGAAGCGTCTGGAGCGGCTCGGCGCGGCGGTCGCCGGTCAGCTCGATTGCCGCGTAGCGCTCCTCGCGAAAGCGGGCGCCCCGCCAGATCGCGAGAACGTCCCGGCGCCATGCCTCCGCCGACGCAAAAGGATATTCGGCGAAGGCGCGCCGGCAGATGGCCCGAAACGGGACGGCGGATACGCCGTGAAAGGGCATCGCCGACTTCATGTAGGCCCTGGCGCCGCGGGCGACCTCCGGGTTTCCGGCCCGCGCGAGCTCGCGCCGGAGGACCGGCAGGAGGGAAGGGCTCACCGTCCGACGGCGAGGTAGAGGCCCGCCCAGATCTTGGGGTCGACGACCATCCCTTCGGCTTCTCGGCGGAGCGCCCACTCCCGCAGCGTGGCGACCGGCACGACGTGCACGTGGATCTTCCCGACGTCGTGGGCCGCCTGGGCGCCGGAGCGCACGGCCGGGCGGGCGAGAAAGAAGGTCACCATCTCCGAGCTCTGTCCGGCCGAGCCGGGGCCGCGCATGAGCCGTTCCCAGTTCTCCGCCGTGTGGCCGGTTTCCTCCGCGAGCTCCCGCCTGGCCGCGTCGATGGCCTCTTCGGGCCCCTCGTCGCCGACGAGGCCGGAGGGCAACGAGATCACTGGTACCTTCATCGGCGGACGGAACTCCTCGGCGAGGACGATCCCGCCCTCGGGTGTCAACGCGACGATCATGGCGGCCTCGGGCGCCGTGCGGTGCTCGACGAACTCCCAACCGCCGCGGTCGAGGAGCACCAGGTGCCGGCCCTCGTACAGGACCCGGGTGTCGTTCGGCATGGCGCGAGGTTATCCCGACGCGGCTTCGATCGCGTGCACGAGCGCGGCGAGGTCGGGCGGAACGGGCGCGACGATCTCGACGAGCTCCTGACTGGCCGGATGGTGGAAGGCGATCCGCTCCGCGTGGAGCGCCTGGCGGGGGAAGTCGACGAGCCGCCGCTCGAGGGCCTCGTCCTTGACGCGCGGGTAGCGCGGGCGGCCGTAAACGGGATCGCCCACGACCGGCAGCGCGGAGGCCGCCAGGTGCACGCGGATCTGATGCGTGCGTCCCGTGACGAGGCGGCAGCGCAGAAGCGTGAGGCCGAGCGGGGACCATTCCTTCTCGATCTCGTAGAGCGTCCGCGCCTCGCGAGCGCCGGTGGGCGTGGTGTCGTCGAGGGGTCGAAACGCCTTCATGCGCTTCCGGTCGCGCGGATCGCGGCCGATCGAGAGCGACACCTCTCCCTTGCGGACGCGGGGGACGCCGGCCACCAGCGCGAGGTACTCCTTGCGGAGCGTGCGGCGGCGCATCTGCCGGGACAGGAGCTGGTGGGCGCGGTCGGTCTTCGCGACGAGGAGCACGCCCGAGGTGTCGCGGTCGAGACGGTGGACGATCCCCGGGCGAAGCTCGCCGCCGATCCCGGCCAGGTTCCGGACGTGGTGGAGCAGGGCGTTGACGAGGGTCCCCGAGGGATGCCCGGGCGCCGGATGGACGACGAGGCCCGGGGGCTTGTCGATCGCGAGGAGCTCGTCGTCCTCGTACAGGATCGAGAGCGGGATGTCCTCGGCCGCGAGCTCGGTCTCGCGAGCCTCGGGCACCTCGACGGAAACCTCCTCGCCGGCGCGCACGACGTGAGACCGCCGCGCCGGAGCCCCGCCGACGCGGACGGCCTCTTCGGCGATGAGCTTCTGGATGCGCGAGCGCGAAAGGTCCGAGCACGCCGCGACGAGGAAGACGTCGAGCCGGGTGCCGGCGGACGGGGAGCCGACCCGGAACCGCCGCACCACGGCGAGCCTACGCCTCGGCAGCGCGGCTGCGGCGCGAAAGATAGAGGAGCATGCCCCCGGCGATGGCCGCCGTCACGAGGCCGATGGCCTGCGACGTCGACAGGATGCCGGGGATCACGAAGCCCCGGACGAGATCGCCGCGCCAGGTCTCGAGGATCCCGCGCGTGATGGCATAGAGCAGCACGTAGAGCCAGAAGACCTCGCCGTCGAACGTCTTCCGGCGGTAGGCCCACTGGAGGATCAGGAACATCAGGAAGGCGTTGAGCGAGAGATAGATCTGCGTGGGGTGGAGGGGCACGTTCAAGGGCGTGCCGACGGCCTCGTTGGCGAACGGATCGGTGAACGTCACGCCGAAGGGTCCGTGGGTTTCCTTTCCGTAACAGCAGCCGGCCGCGAAGCAGCCCCAGCGCCCGATCGCCTCCCCGAGCGCGACGGACGGAGCGCCCATGTCGGCGATGCGCCAGGCCGGCAGGGCGTTCCTCTTCATGTACCAGATCGCGACCACGGTGGCGGCGATCAGGCCGCCGTAGAAGACGCCGCCCGAGCGCACGACCTCGATGAGGTCCTTCGGGTTGGCGGCGTAGCGCCGCCACTCGACGAGGACGAGCAGCAGCTTGGCGCCGAGAATCGCGGAGGCCAGGATGTAGAGCGCGAGGTCCAGGACCTTCTGGTCCGGCAGGTCGTCGGCGAGCGCCTTGCGGCGCAGCAGCCAGATGCCCGTCAGGTAGGCGATCGCCAGAACGACGCCGTAGGTCGGAAGGTAGAACTGCCCGATGTGAACGAGGCGCGGGAAAATGAGGCTAACCCTCCGGCGCGGCGTCGGGCCGAGGCGCCGCCTCATCCTCGTGTCCGAGCATGTCGAGGAAGAGAACGGCGACGCCGATGCAGATGGCCGAATCGGCGACGTTGAACGCGGGCCAGTGATGGCCGGAGATCGAGAAGTCGAGGAAGTCGACCACGTACCCGAAACGCACGCGGTCGAGCAGGTTCCCGACCGCGCCGCCGAGAATGAGCGACAACCCGACCTGGAGGCGCACGCTCTTGTGCGACGAGCGCAGGGCGTAGGCCGAGACGATGAGGAAGACGATGACCGCCACGCTGTTGAGCACGACTGCCTTGATCGCGGAGTCGACCGAGGCGAAGAGCCCGAAGGCGGCGCCGCTGTTGCGGACGTAGGTCAGGTCGAAGACGTTGGGAATGACGGTCCTCGACTGGTGGACTTCCATCGTCCGGGTCACGATGCCCTTGGTCCACTGGTCGAGAAAGAGGACCGCGAGCGAGGCGGCGAGATACGCGCCGCGATAGAGCGTCGACTCCTTGAGGGTGGCGAGCTTCATCGGGCGGCCTCCAGGATTTTACGGCATCGCGCGCAGAGGCCCGTCGACTCGGCCTCGGGGGTCACCTTCCAGCACCGGTCGCAGCGCCGGCCGGCGGCTTTGCGAAAGGCCAGGCGGACGCCGGGGTAGGCCTGCGACTCCCGGCTCCCCTCCGGCGGCTCTCCGCCTTCGATCGTTTCCGACACGATGAAGAGGTCGGCGAGGCCCGCCCCGTCGGTTCCGGTGGAGCGCCGGTCGGCGTCGAGCTCCGCGGTGCTCGAAAGCACGATCGCCCCTTCCAGGGACGATCCGATCACCTTGTCGCGGCGCGCTTGCTCCAGGATCACCGAGGCCTCTTCTCTCAACTTCGTGAGCCGTTCCCAGGCTGCCTCGGGAACGGAGTCTACCGACACGTCGTCCAGGCCGTCGAAACGCGCCAGGTGCACCGATTCTTCCTTCTTTCCCGGGAGCTCCTTCCAGATTTCCTCGGCCGTGAAGGGAAGCAGGGGCGCCGCCGCCGCGGCCAGGGCCCGGGTGATGCGGTGGAGGGCCGTCTGCGCGGAGCGGCGCTCGGCCGAGGCGGCCGCCGACGCGTACAGGCGGTCCTTGAGGATGTCGCAATAGAACGCCGAAAGAGTCGTGGCGCAGAAGTTGACGAGCTGGTGATAGATGACGTGGAACTCGTAGGTTTCGTAGGCGGCGTGCACCCTCCGGACCACGGCCCGGGCCTGGGCGAGAGCCCAGCGGTCGAGCGGCAAGAGGCGTTCGGCCGGGACGGCGTCGGCCGCGGGGTCGAAATCGTACAGGTTCGAGAGCAGGTATCGCGCGGTGTTGCGGATCTTCCGGTAGGCCTCGCCGCAGCGCGCCAGGATCTCCTCGGAGATCGGATCGTCGTCGCGGTAGTCGAGGCTCGCGACCCAGAGCCGGACGATGTCGGCGCCGTACTTCTGGATGAGGTCCTGGGGTGCGACGACGTTACCGAGAGACTTCGACATCTTGCGGCCCTGGCCGTCGACGACGAACCCGTGCGTGATGACGCCGTCGTACGGGGCGTCGCCGTACAGGGCGACCGAGGTGAGCAGGGACGACTGGAACCAGCCGCGATACTGATCGTGCCCTTCGACGTAGAGGTCGGCCGGTCGGCCGCCGCCCGTCTTGACCAGCTCGGGCCATGCCCCGGAGCGCAGGACCGCGATGTGCGAAACGCCCGAGTCGAACCAGACGTCGAGGATGTCGGTTTCCGCCTGAAAGTCGCCCGGCGCGAAGCCGCGCCGGTCGGCACCCGGCGGCAGGAAGTCCGAAGCCGGCCTCGCGTACCAGGCGTCGGCGCCTTCGGCGCGGAAGATCGCGGCGACGTGCTCGAAGAACTTCCGCTGCTCCTCCGGCGCGTCCCTCCAGGGATAGACGCCCGCTCGCTCGCCGGCCTTCATGGAGTAGAGCAGGGTGA
The DNA here is from genome assembly GCA_963810205.1 of uncultured Acidobacteriota bacterium. GTDB lineage: Bacteria > Acidobacteriota > Thermoanaerobaculia > UBA5066 > Gp7-AA6 > DAHUXD01. The sequence goes on along the minus strand of CAWEMP010000003.1, from coordinate 101,865 downwards.
TCGGGGAGCCCCAGCGGCGCTGCCGCGAAATGACCCACTCCCGGCGATTCTCCACCATGCCGGAGATGCGGGCCTCGCCCCACGCGGGCGTCCACTTCACCCGTGCGATCGCCTCGAGCGAGCCGCGGCGCACGTCGGTCGAGGCCTCGTCCAGGCGCGCGAACCACTGGATCGTGGCGCGGAAGATCACCGGGTTCTTGCAGCGCCAGCAGTGGGGATACTCGTGCCGGAACCTGGGGTCGTATCCCGCGAGCGCCCCGACCGACTTGAGATCCTCGACGATCGCCGCGTTGGCCTCGAGGACCTTCTGTCCGCGGTACTTCGCCACGGTCGTGAAGCGTCCCGCCTCGTCGACGGGCGAGAGGATCGGCAGGTTTTCGCGCTTCCCGGCGAGGAAGTCGTCTTCGCCGTGGCCGGGCGCCGTGTGGACGAGGCCGGTGCCGGCGTCCATGGTCACGTGATCTCCGAGGATCACGCGGAAAGACCGCGCGTCCTCCTCGGCCGTCAACTCTCCGCGGCATTCGGCAGGCAAGGGGTGCGCGTAGACCGCTCCGGCAAGCGACGCCCCCGGGACCGACACCACTCGCTTCCAGCCCGTCCAGCCGAGCTCCGTCGCGACACGCTCCGCGAGCCTCTCGGCGACCAGGTAATGGTTGCCGTTTCCGGCGTCGACCCAGGCATAGGTCTCGTCCGGATGGACGGCGATCGCGAGGTTGGAGGGGATCGTCCACGGCGTCGTCGTCCAGATCAGCAGGGCGGCGTTGGCGAGCGACTTGCCGCCGGCCCGGGCCTCCGTCGGAAAGGCAACGTAGATCGCCGGGTCGGCGCGCTCCTCGTACTCGAGCTCTGCCTCGGCGAGAGCCGTGCGGTCGGTGAAGCACCAGCGGACGGACTTCAACGCCTGGTAGACCAGGTTCTTTGCGTAGAAGGTCCCGAACGCCCGCGCGATCTCGGCCTCGTACGCGTAGTCCATGGTCCGATAGGGTCGGTCCCACAGCCCCGCGACTCCGAGGCGTCGAAACTCGTCGCGCTGGATCCCGATGTACTCCTCGGCGTAGGCGCGGCAGGCCCGCCGGATCTCGACGGCGCTCATGTCCTTCTTCTTGGATCCGAGCTTCTTGTCGACTTTCTGCTCGATCGGCAGGCCGTGGCAGTCCCAGCCGGGGACATAAGGCGCGTCGAATCCCATCATCGCGCGGCTGCGGGCGACGACGTCCTTGAGGATCTTGTTGAGGGCGTGGCCGATGTGGATGTTGCCGTTCGCGTAGGGCGGGCCATCGTGGAGGATGAAGCGCGGGCGCCCGGCGGCCTGCGCGCGCCGCTTGGCCTCGAGGCTCGACTCCTCCCAGGCGGCGAGTTGCTGCGGCTCCCGGCGCGCGAGGTCCGCCTTCATGGGGAAGTCGGTGCGAGGCAGGTTGAGCGTGCTCTTGTAGTCGGGCGCGTCCGTCATCGCGGGCGAAGTCTAGCGTACGGGAGCGATCCCCCGCCTCAGGACCGGCGGCCGGAGGTCAGCAGCGCGACGACCGCGGCGGCGATCTCCTGGCCGTGAGTGATCGTCACCTCGGCGGACAGCACCTTGAGCGAGCGCGCGCGCACCAGCGCCTTTCCGTGAAAGGACAGCAGCGGCTTGCCGCGCGGGTCGCGGCCGACCTCGATGTCGCGGAAAGCGAGCCCGCGCCAGCCCAGCCCCAGGGCTTTCATCGCGGCTTCCTTCGCCGCGAAGCGCCCCGCCACGTGCGCGGCGAAGGCGCGGGGATGGCGGCGCTGCCGGCGGATCTCTCCGTCGCGGAAGATCCGGGTGAGGAAGCGCTCCCCGTGGCGGTCGAGAACTCCCGCGACGCGGTCGATTTCGGTCAGGTCGAGGCCGAGCAGCAGGCCCACGGATCCGGGCATCAGGCGAGCCCCTTCAACCCGAAGAACCGGGCGATCCGGCCGCGGAGCGGCTGGGGCTCGCTCTCGATTCCACTGCGAACCTGGCCGAGCCAGCCGGCGGTGTGTCGCCGACGCTCGAGGATGATGGCGTCGAGCTTCTCCACGAGAGACGGGTTGGCCCGCAGAATCGGCGCGAGCGTCGCCTTGTCGATCTCGACGAGGACGGACTCGTCGATCGCGCGCACGGTCGCGGTCCGCGGCTCTCCGGTCAGCAGGCTGATCTCGCCGAAGGCGGTCCCGGCCTCGAGGAGCGCGACCTTCTGGCTTCCGGCCGAATCGCCCTTCACGGAGACGGCGGCCCGCCCGGACGCGATGAGAAACATGGACGACGTCGCGTCGCCTTCACGAACCACGGTCTCGCCTGCGGCAAAGCGAAGAACGCGCGCTCCCGCGCCGAGCTGCTCGCGTTCGGCCGGCGAGAGCGGCGCGAAGAGCTCGCTCCCCTCGATGGCGGCCGGGATCGCGCCCGAGGGGCCCATCCGGGTCAGCGGCCCGGCGGCGTACTGGTGCTGGCGGATGACGGGATAGGCGAAGGCGAAGCCTTCCCGGTCGAGCGCGTACCACACACGCTCGCGGACGGCCGAATCGACGTCGATGTATCGGGCGTAGTCCTCGAGCCAGTAGCGCAGCTCGTACGTCACGGCCCAGTCGGCGAATCCGTGAAGCACGACCCGCGGAGCCGGGAACGGGGCGAGTCCCGGCAGATCGCGAACCGCCGCCTCCAGGGCTCCGCGCGCCCTGGAAGGCGGGAGGTCGTATTCGAGGTTGACCTTCAGGATGCGCGCCATCGGTGGTCCGCCGCGGCGGAACACTTCGAGCCGCTCGCGGCTGGCGAGGATGTTCGGGATGAGGACCGAGTGGCCTTCCATCGTCCGCACCTTGATCGCTCGCCAGGAGAGCTGCTCCACGAGACCGATCCCGTCGCTGGTGCGGACCATGTCGCCGACCTGCACCGTGCGCTCCATGGCCAGGGATACGCCGGAGAAGAGATTGCCGAGTGTCTCCTGCAGCGCGAGGCCGATGACCGCGGTGATGATCGCGGATGTCGCCAGGAGAGCGGGCAGGCTCGCCCTGAGCACGATCTGAAAGAGCGTGGCGAGAGCGATGCCGAAGATCAGCAGGCTCACGATCTGCCGCAGCAGAGCGGGCGCCGCCGTGCCTCGCCGCAACTCGTAACCGACGTCGAAGAACAAGAAGTCGACGAGGCGCGTCACGAGCAGGGCGCCGGCCAGCCCCAGCGCGAAGGCGCCGTAATCGTGCGACCGGGCGTCGGTCATGGGGACGTGGAGGCTCGAGAGGAGAAGCACCAGCCCGCCGACGAGCGCGAAGATCCCGAGCGCCGGAAGGACGCGTCGAGCGCCGGAGGCGGCGAGGTTCGCCAGGCGCACGGTCATCGGGCGGCGAGCCTCGCGGCGACGGCGCGGGGATCGGCCGATTCCTGGAAGAGGCGGATGGCCGCGACGCCGGAGATGCGGTCGCGGTAGGGGTCCAGGGCGGCGAGGTTGCCTTCCTCGACGCCGCCGATGGCGTAGACGGCGCAGGTGTGCGTGCGCGCGGCCGGCAGCCCGGCGAGGGCATCCGGCCCGAGGGGCGGGCCGTAGCCCCGCTTGGACGGCGTGCCGAAGATCGGGCCGATCACGACGGCGTCGGCGCCGGCGGCGATGGCGGCGGAGGCCTCGGCGGGAGCGTGGGTCGAGATGCCGACACGAAAGCCTCGCGGGGCGTGCGCGCGGATCCGGGACAGGGGGAGGCCATCGGCCGGAAGGTGAACGCCGTCGGCGCCCGCCGCGAGCGCGATGTCGAAGCGCCGGTTGACCGAGAGCGGCACCCCGGCGCCGAGGCGCTTCCGGGCCTCGCGGGCGAGTTCGAGCACCTGGCGGTCGTCGGCGTCCTTCTCCCGGAGCTCGACGGATATCGGCGCGCCGGCGAGGGCGTCCAGGATCTCGAGAAAGCGCCGGTCGCCGATGGCGGGGCGATCCGTCACGTAGAGGGCCTTCATTCGGGATTCTCCGAGCGGGGCGCCTCGTCCTGGAGGGTCCGCGACAGCACTCTCAGGTCCGCCGCGCCCGCGGCCAGGTGCAGAAACCCGAGACCGGACACGAACCCGCGAAAGAAGCCGGAGCCGAAGAAGCCCGGCATCGGCGATCGGACGGTCCATGGGCGCAAGACGAGGTACACCCCCACTGCCGTGCAGTAGAAGACGAAGAATGCACTTCCCAGGAACGCGACAACGCGACGCACCTGATCGGATTCTAATTGGGGTCAGCTCGGCATTCGTCGCCTTTCGGCGCACGTCGCGGGCCCGCAAAAAAGAACCGCGCCCGGAGGCGCGGCAGGAAGGGGAGGAGGCCTCAGGAGGAACGCGTCAGGGTCGGCCTCGGTGGCCGCCGGAGCTGGGCGGAGCAGGCGCGCTGCGCCCCGACGGCGGCGCGGGGGCCGAGCGGGGCGCCGGCGCGGCCTGGGGCGGAGGCGCTGAGCGCGGAGCCGGAGCCGAGCGCTCGATGGAGCGGGGGGCATCGCCGCGCGGAGCGGGCGCTTCGCGGGAGTAGCTTCGCTCGCGCGGGGCGGAATAGCGCGGGGCGTAGGCGTCGCCGCGCGGCGCGAGATCTCGGGGCGCCGACGTGCCGTCCCGTCCGCGCTGGCGCGAGCTATCCTCGGGCGCTCGGCGTCCGGGCACGGAGCCCTCGATGACGCGGCGCGCCGGCGGCACGTCCGGACGCGTTCTCCAGCTTTGCTGGGCGCCGCGCTCGGGCGATTCGGGACGATCGGCCGTCGAGGCTCGAGGAGCGCTTCTCCCGCGCCAGTCGTCGCCAGCGGGCCGCTGCGACTGCGCCCGCGGAGCTTCGGCGGAACGGGCCGCCGGGCCGGCGGGGCGGCCGCGCCAAGAATCCTGGCCGTCCGGTCGAGTGACCGTGCGCCCGGCGTCGGGGCGCGATCCGCGCTCGGCATCCGCCGCACGCGCGCGGTCCCAGACCTCCTGGTCCGTCCGCGAGCGGTCGACCGTGCGGCCGCCCACGGGAGAGCGGGGGACCGCAGCGTCGCTGCGGCGAACCTCCGGCGAAAGCCCCGTGCGGCCGCGCTCGACGACTCCCGCGGTGCCCCGGGGAGCCATTTCCGAAACACCGGGGCCCGAGAGGCGTCCCCGGTCGGCCACCACGGTACGCTGGATCAAGGCCTCGAGGGTCGAGGGCGGCAGAGTCCTCTCACGGGCCACCACCGGCGCCAGGCGCTGCGAATCACTCGGAGACGTGGTCCGCTCGATCAGTGCGGGAGCCTCGCGCACGTGATCGCGCAGGGCGTCGCGTGCGTTGCCGCCGCGATCCGAGAGGACGATGGGGCGCGAGGAGATGGCGATGTTACCGCCCAGCCGATCCACCACCCGCGTGCCCGGAATGACTTCGAGCCGACCGCGCGTGGCGAGATTGGACACTCCGGTGAAGTTCCATCCGCGGACGTCGACTTGCCGCGTCGCGAAACGGCCGTTGATCGCGAAGGCCACGGAGTTGCGGCCCCAGCCGATGTTCTTGTAGTAGGTGTCCCACCACGGCGAATAACCGCCGTACCAGCCCGTCGGGCACCAGCCGAAGTATCCGGGCGTATAGCCCCAGTAGACCCACGCCGGCGAATAGACGTAGCCGGGCGACCAGCACCAGCTGCTCCAGCCGACGTCGAAGAACCAGTTGCCGTAGTGGTACGGGTACCAGCCCCACGGGTCCCACGACCACCAGCTCAGGCCGATGGGCGTGGAGTACCAGCTGCCATAGGAGTAGGGCTGCCAGCCGATGGCGACGCGGGGCCTCCAGACGTAGCTGGAATAGGTCGTGTTGTAGTCCCAGTCGCCGTAGCCGTCGAGCGCCTGGACGTCGCCGGCATACTCGTCGTCGACGTAGCGGCTGGAAGTGCTCTGCGGCGCGTCGTAAGTGGTCTCGAGACGGTCGGACGCCCAGAGGTCGAAGCGGTCGCGCGAAAAGCTGCCGCGCGCGATCTCGGGCTCCTGATCGCCCTGCGCGAGCAGGTAGTTGCCCGCGCGGACGGTGTAGGAGCCCGAGCGTGTCCGGACCTCGACCGAGCCCGCGCGCACGACCACGGCGGAACCGCGGCGGACGTCGGCGTTGACGCGCACACGCGCGCCGGAGTTGGCGTAGACGGTGGCGTCCGCGGTGTCGATGCGCGGGATCGAGCGGTCGTCGGACCCGACGACCGAGAGGATGACGGATCCGTCCGAGAGGTCGATCGCGGAGACCTCGTCGTCCGAGCCCTGCTGCGCGTACAGGGAGACGAACCGGACCTTCGTCCCGCCGCCGACGTGCAGGATGTTGCCGTCGGCGAGAGCCACCTCGGCGCGCGCCGGCTCCTCGGTCTTCATCTCGTCGCCGGCGGTGATGGGCAGGTTGCGGCGGGCCTGGACCTCCCCGTTGGAAGGCGAAACGACCAGGACCTCGCCGCTGGTTTCGCGAACGTACGAGTAGGCGCTCCGGGCAGTCTGCGCCACGGCCGAACCGGCCGCCAGCAAGGCGATCGACGCCGTCAGAAGTGCGAACCGTCGAGCGTTCATCTTTTTCATCCTGCTCCCGCCGACCAGAATAGCGAGCCTCGTGCCACGGAGCCGACTTGTCGGCCCACGAAGAATGTGCTTTAAACTCAGCAGTTATGCCAGCGGAACGGCGACGCCCAAAGCGGACCCTGTCATGTCGGGGCGACAAACGGCGGGGTCCGGAGGACATGCCGCCGGCCCCTTGGGCACGCCGGACGAGGGGTTCGTCCGCTTGATTCGGGACATCGTCCGATACGGCGACGAGCGGCTGACGGCCGCCAACGCCGAGGTCGATCCGCAGGCCGAGGAGCTCTCCGGCCTCGTCGCGGACATGGTCGAGACGTGCCACGCAGCCCCCGGGGTCGGGCTGGCGGCGCCCCAGATCGGCATCAACAAGAAGGTCGCGATCATCGACCTCTCGATCGGCGCGGACCCGGGCGCGGTGATCGTCCTGGTCAACCCGGTCCTTCTCGAGTGCGAGCGGCGAGCAGAAGGAGGAGGAGGGGTGCCTCTCGGTCCCGACGTCGCCGAGAAGGTCATGCGTCCGGCACGGGTGCGGGTCCGCGCGGCCGACGCCTCGGGCGCGATCCGCGAGATCGAGGGCACCGGGTCTGCTCGCCCGGGCGCTCTGCCACGAGACCGACCACCTGAACGGCATGCTCTTCGTCGACCGCCTCCGGGGCTTGAAGCGGGAGCTCACCTGGCGAAAGATCCACCGCCAGAAAGGGAAGGGTCTCTGGTGAGCCTGACCGCCTTCAACACGCTCGGCCGCAAGCCGACCGTCCTCGCGCCGCTGGAGCCGGGCCACGTCCGGCTCTACACGTGCGGGCCGACCGTCTACAACGTGGCCCACATCGGCAATCTCCGGACGTTTCTCTGGGAAGACGTTCTCCGGCGACACCTGAAGTCGACGGGGCTGCGGGTCACTCAGGTCATGAACCTGACGGACATCGACGACAAGACCATCCAGGGGGCCGCCGCGGCGGGGCAGTCCCTCGCGGAGTTCACCGGGAAATACGCGGAACTCTTCTTCCGCGACATCGACCGCCTCGGCTTCGAGCGCGCCGATCGCTACCCGCGCGCGACGGACCACGTCCCCGAGATGCAGGAGATCACGGCGAGGCTCGTCGAGCGAGGCCACGCCTACGAATCGGAGGGCTCCGTCTACTTCCGGATCTCGACCTTTCCCGGGTACGGGAAGCTCTCGGGGATCGACCTGGAGAAGGCGCGCCGCGGCGAGCGTGTCGCCGACGACGAGTACGAGAAGGAAGACGTCAAGGACTTCGTTCTCTGGAAGGCCGCGAAGCCCGGCGAGCCGTCATGGCCCTCGCCGTGGGGGCAAGGCCGGCCGGGCTGGCACATCGAGTGCTCCGCGATGAGCATGAAATACCTCGGCAACCACTTCGACATCCACACGGGCGGCGTCGACAACATCTTTCCGCACCACGAGAACGAGATCGCTCAGAGCGAGGCGGCGACAGGGGAGCCGTTCGTGGATCTGTGGATCCACGCCGAGCACCTGATCGTCGACGGCGAGAAGATGGCCAAGTCGAAGGGCAATTTCTTCACGCTCGACGACGTGCTGGCCCGCCGAAACGATCCCGTCGCCGTGCGGTACCTCCTGCTCTCGGTGCCGTACCGCAAGAAGCTCAACTTCACCTGGGACGCGCTGGCGGGCGCGGCCTCGGCGGTGGAGAGGATCAAGTCGGCGGTGGCGCGCCTCGACGACGTGGCGCGCGGCGGTGGCGAGAAGCCCGGCGCTTTCCCCGGCGGCGAGCGCGCTCGGAAGTTCGAAGCCGACTTCTCGGCGGCGCTGGACGACGACCTCAACACCGCCGAAGCTCTCGGCGTTCTTTTCACGTTTCTGCGCGACGTGAATGCCGCGCAGGTCGAGGGCTCCCTCGACGCCCAGGGGGCCGCCGCTGCGGCCGCTGCGATTCGCCGCGTCGACGGAGTGCTCGGCGTGCTCCCTGCAAAGGACGACGTCCTCCCGGCCGAGGTCGAAGTCCAGATCACCGCCCGCAACGCCGCGAGGGGCCGGCGGGATTTTGCGGAGGCCGATCGGATCCGCAAGGACCTTGCGGCGAAAGGGATCGTCCTCGAAGACGGGCCGTCCGGCACGAGGTGGAAGCGGGCGTAGAATCTCCCGGTGGCCGTCCTGGCCCTGCTCCTCGCTCTCTCGGCTTCGATCTCGGCCCCGAACCCTCGCAACGCGGCGGCGGACGCCATAGGCGAGTTGGGCCCCGCGCTGGGCATCGCATTCGAGCCGCCTTCCGCGAGGGGAGAGGGTGGATCGGGCGCGAATGTCCAGGCGGTGAATCGGTCCGGCGTCGGCGCTTGGGTCGATGCGCAGATCCAGTCCGAAGCCGACTCGGTCGGGGACCCGCCCGCTGAGCTTCGAGAATTCCTCGAGCAACGGCGCGAGGCCTTCTGGTCCGTCGTCGCGACTCTCGAAAAGGACGAGCCGGATTGGGGTCCCTATCTCGACGCGGAAGGAAACCTGCGGGTGCCGCTCATGGGAATTGTACGGCTCGAGCGGTTGCTGGTCGCCGCCGCGCTCGTCGAAGAGCACGACGGCGACCGGATCGACGCCGCCCGGGTGATGGAGGCGGCCTGGTCCCTCGGCCGCGCCGTCGCGCTTCAACGGCTTCTCATGCCGCAGCTGATCGCCATGGCGGCTGAACGAATGCAAGACGGGGCCCTGCGAAAGATGCAGGAACCTTCTCTCGCGTGGCTGGGGCGCCTCGGCGGAGAGGGACCATGGCGGCGGATGCTCGAGGCCGCCGCGCAGGACGCGCGCTTCCGACCCCGTGGTCAGGACGACGGCTCCATCGGCGCAAGCCGCGAGGTGGCGGTCAAGGCATTCACGGCGATCGCGGAATCGCTCTCAAACATCTCACCCTGCGAGATGACCGAAATGTCGGATGAGGACGTCTGGCGTCCGGCCGCGGCGGCGCTGGAAGGGGAAACCAATCCGCTCAAGCGCGCGTTTCGGGACTTCTACGCCGAGCATGGAATCGAAAGCGTGGTCAACGCGCTGCGCCGCGCGGCGCGCCTGGAGGTGGACCGCGAGATGACTCTGAAAGTTCTTCAGCTCCGCCTCTCAAGGGACGCCTCGAAGGAGGGGACCTGGCCGGGAAAGCTCGTCGACCCGAGTTCAGCGGTGTGCCCGGCGGCCTCCTACCTCTATGAAGCGGCCGCGGCCGGTGTCGAGCTCCGGTTTCAGGGCGACGTCCCGACGAACGGGCCGGTGCTCCCGTTGACGTTCCGAGGTCGAAATCCGGAGCCCACACCCACCGCCGCGCCGCCTCCCTTGACAGTCACCCCCGGGGGCGGGATGATCGCTCCGCCATGACGCGTCCGGCCCGGTGGAACTGGTGGTGGCGGGAGGAAACCCGGTAGGGCGAAGTCGCGCCCTGCCGAAGACCATCGGCCGGGGCATGATCCAACGAGACAAAGGAAACCCCCGGCCCGAAAGGCTCGGGGGTTTTTGATTTTGACGGACAGAGTGCTGCCGATCCCGGCGTACATCGCATCGCTCGCGCCGAAGGACGTGGAGGACGCCGGACGCCTGGCCGCGCTGATTCCGCCGGCCGCCAACGCGGTCGAGTTCCGCATGGACCTCGCCGAGCGGCCCATCCCGCCGGCGGCCCTCATCGCGCTCGATTCGCGTCCCGTGATCGTCACCTGGCGCTCGCTCGCCGAGGGCGGCGATTTCAGCGGCTCGGCCGACGAGTACCGGCGGCTCCTCGACGAGGCCTATGCCGCCGGCGCGACCGTGGACGTCGAGCACGCTCGCGGCCTGCTCGCCGATCCACGCCGTTTCCCGCAACGCGAGCGCGTTCTCGTGTCGCACCACTCGCCCTTCGGGCTGCCTGCGGACTGGGAGGCCAGGGTCGAGGCGATGCTGCAGGCCGGCGCGCGGGCGGTGAAGCTCGTCGCCGGCGTGGCGGACATCGCCGGAAGCCTCCGGCTCGCCGACCTTCAGAGGAGCCGGAGCGATTCGAGGGTGGCGATCTTCCCGATGGGGCCCACGAGCGCGCCCGGCCGAGTGCTCTCCGCGCTCTTCGGCGCCTCGCTGGTCTACGGGCCGGTCGAGCGCGAGACGGCGGCGGGCCAGGTCGCGATCGGGGACCTTCTCGGGATCTACGAAGTGCACCGGCGTCGGACGATCGAGGCGCTCTTCGGAGTCATTGCCGGGAGCACGGCGCGTTCGCTGTCCCCCTATCTGCACAACGCGATCTTTCGCACCCGGGACCTCCCGTATCTGTATCTGCCTCTGCAGGTGTCGGACTTCGATCGCGAGAAGCCCCACGAGATCGTCTTCGACCCCCCGTTTCGCGGCTTCGCCGTCACGCAACCCTGGAAGCTCGCGGCGGCCCGGGCGGGAGCGGCCTCGGAAGACGTTCGCCTGATCGGAGCCTCGAACACGCTCGTGCGCGACCGGGGCGGCTGGCGCGCCGAGAACACGGACGTCGACGGCGTTTTCGATCCGCTCGCCGATCACGGGACGGGCGAGGGCCGAAGCGCCGTCGTGGTCGGCGCCGGCGGCGCGGCGCGAGCCGCCGTCGTGGCCGCCCGGCGCCTGGGCTACGAGGTCGCCGTCACGGCCCGACGCGACGCGGAGGCCGACCGCCTCGCCGAGGCGCTGCACGTCGACTCGCTGGCCTGGTCGGACCTGGCCGACAGCGAAGCGGACCTCTACGTCAACGCGACGCCGGTCGGTTGGCGCGACGACGACCCGCCCGCGATCCCGCCCCGCCTCTTCGAGGGACGGCCTCTCGTCTTCGACTGCGTCTACCGGCGCGACGGCGGCGAGACCTCGACGCTCCGCGCGGCCCGCGCGGCGAAGTGCCCCACGGTCGCCGGCCTGCAGATGTTCGCCACGCAGGCCGTCCGGCAGGCTCAGCTCTTCGGAGTCGAGGGCGTGACCGTCGACGAGGTCACGTCCATCCTGCGAAAGGCGTTCGCCGCATGAACCGGGAGGGCGAGCGGCGCGACTTTCTCTCGCGGGCAAAGCCCGGCGAGTGCGTCCCGGTCGCACGGATCTTTCCCTCGGATTGCCTCACCCCCGTGATGCTGTTCCGGAGGATGCGCCGTCCGGGCCGCGAGGCGTTCCTCCTCGAGAGTGTCGAGGGCGGAGAGTCGGTCGCGCGCTACACGTTCCTCGGGGCCGATCCGTCGGCGCGCCTCTCGGTGCGTGACGGCCGGACTTCCCTGGAAGCCGAGGGGAGGCTCCAGGTCCTCGATGGCCCGCCGCTCTCGGCGCTCGAGCGGCTCGTGTGCCGGAGCAACTTCATGACGGACCCGAACCTTCCGCCGCTCGCGCGGGGAGCGGTCGGTTACCTCGCGTACGACGCAGTGCGGCTCTTCGAGACGATTCCAGAACGTCATCCGCGCGAGGGCGAGATTCCGGACGCTCTCTTTCTTCTCTTCGATGCGGTCGTGGCGTTCGACCATCCACGCCAGCAGGTTCTCCTGCTGACGACGATCGAAGGGCCCGAGGCCGAGCAGGCCGTTTCGGACGCCATCGCCCGCCTGGATCGTCTCGAAACGTTTCTGCGCGCCCCGGACCCCCCGGCTCCGGCGCGCGCCGCCGAAGACCCGCGTTTCGTGCCGGTCATGGCTCGCGAGAGGTTCCTCGACGCAGTCGCGGCGACTCGCGAGGCCATCCTGGCCGGGGACGTCTACCAGGCCGTCGTCTCGCAGCGGTGGACCGCGCGGCTCGAGGTCGATCCGTTCGACGTCTACCGCGCCCTCCGAGCGCTCAACCCCTCGCCGTACCTCTACTACCTCGACACGCGGGAAGCGAGCATCCTCGGGTCGTCCCCCGAGATGCTCGTGCGTTGCCGAAACGGGGTGGTCGAGACGCGGCCGATCGCGGGCACCGTCCCTCGCGGGCAGACGCCGGCCGAGGACGAGCGCCTCGCGACCGCGCTGCTCTCCGACCCCAAAGAGCGGGCGGAGCACGTCATGCTCGTCGATCTCGCGCGCAACGACCTCGGGCGAGTGTGCGAGATCGGCAGCGTGCGCGTCGCGCGCTACGCCGCCGTCGAGAAGTTCTCGCACGTGCAGCACCTGGTCTCCGAGGTCCGGGGACGCCTTCGGGCGGGCGCGGGAGCCGGCGACGCGCTCGCCGCCTGCTTCCCGGCGGGCACGCTGACCGGAGCGCCGAAGATTCGCGCCATGGAGCTGATCGACTCGCTCGAGGCCGCGCGCCGCGGGCTCTACGGCGGGGCCGTCGGCTACTTCGACTCCGCCGGCAACTGCGACCTGGCGATCGCCATTCGCACGGCGGTGGTCGAGAAGGGGCTGTGGCGCGTGCAGGCGGGGGCCGGGATCGTGGCCGACTCGATCGCCGAAAAGGAGTACGCCGAAGCCGAGTCGAAGGCGGCGGCGCTCTTCCGCTCGATCGAGCTCGCGCAGGAGTGGTTCGCTTGATCTTCATCGTCGACAACTACGATTCCTTCACCTACAACCTCGTGCAGGCGCTCGGGAAGCTCGACCGCGACGTCGAGGTCGCGCGCAACGACCGCTTCGAGCCCGGAGAGATTGCCGCCCGAAGGCCCGCCGCGATCGTGATCTCGCCGGGGCCCGGGCGGCCCGAGAACGCCGGCCGTTCGATGGCGATGATCGGTGCGGCCGAGAGCGCCGGGATCCCGCTCCTCGGAGTCTGTCTCGGCCATCAGGCGATCGCCGCTCACCACGGCGGAATCGTGGAACGGGCGCCCGAGCCGCGCCACGGCAAGAGCTCGCGCGTCGCCCACGACGGAACGGGGCTGTTCGACGGTTTGCCGCGGCCATTCGAGGCCGGGCGATACCATTCCCTGGTGGTGCGAGAGGACCGGCTGCCGGCGGAGCTCGTCGTCACCGCACGAAGCGAGGACGGACTGGTGATGGCCCTTGCCCATCGCTCGCTTCCGGTCTACGGCGTGCAGTTCCACCCCGAGTCGGTCCTGACGCCCGACGGCGAGCGCCTCCTGGCGAACTTCGTGAGGCTCGCGTCATGACGCCCGACGTCGCCGATGCCCTGAAGACCGTCGCGGCGCGCAAGACGCTCCCGCGCGCGCTGGCCGAAGCCGCGTTCGGCGACCTGATGGACGGGCGGGCCACCGAGGCGCAGAAGGGCGCCATCCTGCTCGGGATCGCGACTCGCGGCGAGACGGCGGAAGAGATTGCCGGCGCGGTCGCGGCGCTGCGAAGTCGGATGCGTCGGGTCGAAACCCGCCGCGCTCCGATCCTCGACACCTGCGGGCCGGGAGGCCTCGGCCGCGACCTGTTCAACCTCTCGACCGCGGCGGCGATCGTGGCCGCCGGGGCGGGCGCCGCCGTCGCCAAGCACGGCAACCGCTCGATTTCCTCCCGCGTCGGATCGGCAGACGTCCTCGCGGCGGCCGGCGTCGCGGTGGAACTCGAGCCGGGGCGCGCGGGCCGGATCCTCGACGAGACCGGTCTCGTGTTCCTCTTCGCGCCCGCCTTCCACCCGGCCATGAAGGAGCTCGGGACCGTTCGGCGCGAGCTCGGCATCCGGACGATCTTCAACGCGCTCGGCCCGCTCGCCAACCCCGCGGGCGCAACGCGCCAGCTGATCGGCGTGGGCCGGCCGGAGCTCACGCGCCTTCTCGCCGACGCGCTCGCGGCGCTCGGCAACGAACGGGCGATCGTCTTCCACTCCGAGAACGGCCTCGACGAACTGACGCCCGGAGTCGCGGCGGCCGGAGTCGAAGTCGAAGACGGCTGGACGCGCCCCTGGAGGCTCGAGGGCGGCGCCCTGCGCCAGGCGCGGGTCGAGGTCGATGCGCTGTCCGGCGGCGACGCGGCCGAAAACGCCGGCATGCTCGTGCGTCTCCTGGATGGAGAGCCGGGACCGCGCCGCGAGGCGGTGCTTCTGAACGTCGCGGTTGCCCTCGTCGTCGAGGGCCGCGCGAAGAACGCCGTCGAGGGCTACGAGCTCGCCCGTGCGGCCGTCGATTCGGGAGCCGCAGGTCGGAGCTTCGAGTCGCTGCGCGCGGCGGCGGCGGCATGAGCGACGTTCTGGACCGGATTCTCGCAGATAAGCGGACGCGCCTGGCCCGCGGCGAGTACGGCCCCCGCGGCACACCCGAGCGCCCGACGGACGGCGCACGTTTCGTCGCGTCGCTTCGGGAGCCGGGTCCCCGGATCGTGGCGGAGATCAAGGCGAGGTCGCCTTCGGCCGGGGACATCCTCACCGGCATCGACGGGCGGATCGAGACGATCGCGCTGCACTACCGCCGCGGCCGCGCGGCCGCGATCTCCGTCGTCATCGAAGAGGACCACTTCGGCGGACGGCCGGAGTGGCTGCCCCGGACGAAAGCCGTCTCCGGGCTGCCGGCGCTCATGAAGGACTTCGTGATCTCCGAGCGCCAGCTCGACTTCGCGGTCTCGCTCGGGGCCGATGCGGTGCTCCTGATCGTCCGGGCGCTCCCGGACGCCGAACTCGCCGCACTCGCGGTCGCCGCCCGGCAGCGCGGCCTCGCGGTCGTCGCCGAAGCTCACAGCGACGCCGAGATCCGGCGCGCGGCCGCCGTGACGCCGGACGTCCTCGGTGTCAACGCGCGGAACCTGGCGAGCTTCGAGACCGACCTCGACGGCGTCGAAGTTCTCGCGCCGGCCATTCCCGCCGGCCCGGTCCCGATGGCGGAGAGCGGCATCCGCGGGCGCGCGGACGTGGAGCGCCTCACGGCGGCCGGCTACCGGGCGTTTCTCGTGGGCGAGTCGCTGCTTCGCTCCGAGGATCCCGAGGACGACCTGAGAGCGCTGACCCGATGACGGAGGTCAAGATCTGCGGGCTCACCCGCGCGGAGGACGTCGCCGCGGCCTGCGAGCTCGGAGCGGCGATCCTCGGGTTCAACTTCGTTCCGTCCTCGCCCCGCCGGATCTCGGCGGCGCGGGCACGGGCGATCGGCGCGGCGGCCCCGCCGGAGACGCTGCGCGCGGGGGTGTTCGACGACGCCGGGCCCGAGGAGATCGCGCGGGCGATCGATCAGGCGGATCTGCAGATCGTGCAGCTGCATCGGCGGGTCACCTCCGAGGACATCGACGCGCTTTCCGACCGCGTCGTGCCCGCCGTGCGGATGGAGGCCGGCCGCGGCGGCCTTCCACCCGAGGAAGTTCTCGCGCGCTGTCGCTGGGTGCTCTGGGACTCGAGCGGCGGACGCGGACTCGCCGCCGACTGGGACATGGTCGATCGAGCGGGGCCCTTGCCCGTCCCGGTCTACGTCGCGGGTGGGCTCGATCCGGAGAACGTGCGAGACGTGATCCGACGGCTGCGGCCGGCCGGGGTCGACGTCGCATCGGGCGTCGAGAGCGCACCGGGCATCAAGGACCGGCGCAAGCTCGAACGCTTCTTCCAGGCGGTGCGGGAGGCCGACGGTGGCTAGACGGCGCGGCTACTTCGGGGAGTACGGCGGCCGTTTCGCGCCGGAGACTCTCATGGCGCCCCTCGAGGAGCTCGAGGAGGCCTTCGCGAGATCGCGGCGCGACCGGAGGTTCCGGGCCGAGCTCGACGACCTGCTGCGCACGTACGCCGGCCGGCCGACGCCGGTCACGTTCGCGAAGCGCCTGTCCGAGCGCGTCGGCGGCGCGCGGATCGCGCTGAAGCGGGAAGACCTTCTCCACACCGGCGCGCACAAGCTGAACAACGCTCTCGGCCAGGTCCTTCTCGCGCGCCGGATGCGCAAGTCGCGCGTGGTGGCCGAGACGGGTGCGGGACAGCATGGTGTGGCGACCGCAGCCGCGGCGGCCAGGATCGGAATCGCCTGCCGGGTCTACATGGGCGTGACCGACATGGCGCGGCAGGCCCCCAACGTGTCGAGGATGCGGCTGCTCGGCGCGGAGGTCGTGGGCGTCGACTCGGGATCGAAGACCCTCAAGGACGCGATCAACGAGGCGATGCGCGACTGGACGGAGAACGTGGCCACCACCCACTACGTGCTGGGATCCGCGCTCGGCCCCCACCCCTACCCGACGATGGTCCGGGAGTTCCAGTCCGTGATCGGCCGGGAGGCGAAGCCGCAGTTTCGCCGCCTCGCACGCCGCGATCCGGACGCGGTGATCGCTTGCGTAGGCGGAGGCTCGAACGCCATCGGGCTCTTCTCGGCCTACCTCGCCGACCCGGGTGGCCCTCTACGGAGTGGAGGCGGGCGGCCGCGGCCGCGGGCCGGGGGAGCATGCCGCGCGGTTCTCGGGCGGCTCGGTCGGCATCCTCCACGGCACGCGGACGATGCTTCTGCAGGACGCGGCGGGTCAGACGCGCCCGACGCACTCGATATCGGCCGGCCTCGACTATCCCGCGGTCGGCCCCGAGCACGCACGGCTCCACGACGAGCGCCGCGTCCGATACACGAGGGTCTCGGACGTTGAGGCGCTGGACGCCTTCGCGCTCCTCTGTGAGACCGAGGGCATCCTGCCGGCACTCGAGTCCGCGCATGCCGTTGCGTTCGCCGCGCGCCTCGCCCGCGACCTGCCGCGCTCGAAATGGATCCTCGTCAATCTCTCGGGTCGCGGGGACAAGGACCTCGACGAAGTGATCCGGGTGCGCGGCGACGGATCGGCATGAGCCGGATCGCGGAGGCGTTCGAACGCGCGCGGGCCGAGGGCCGGGCGGCGTTCGTCGCTTACCTGACGGCGGGCGACCCGTCAGCGGAGGCGACCGTGGGGCTCGCGCGAGTCGCTCGAAAGAGCCGGCGCGGACATCCTCGAGCTCGGCGTGCCCTTCTCGGACCCCATCGCCGACGGCCCGGTGCTCCAACGCGCCGCCGCCGGGCGCTCGCGGCCGGCGTGACGCTCGAGATCGTTTTCGCCATCGCGCGGCGAATCCGGTCCGAAACGCGGCTCGCCCTCGTCCTCTTTTCGTATGCGAACCCCCTTCATCGGATGGGGATCGGGCGGGCCGCGCGCAAGGCCCGCGCCGCCGGATTCGACGGGGTCCTCCTGACGGACGTTCCGCCCGAGGAGTCGGCTTCGATCCTGCCGGCCCTGCGGAAGGCCGGTCTCGACACGACCTTTCTCGTCTCGCCGACGTCGACGGCGGAGCGGATGCGCGAGGCCGCGCGACTCTCGACCGGATTCCTGTACGTCGTATCGCGGCCCGGCACGACCGGAGCCCGCGTCGGGTTGCCGCGCGACCTGGGGGAGACGGTCCGCCGCGCCCGCCGGGTCGCCGGGCGGCTGCCGCTCGCGATCGGTTTCGGGATCTCGACTCCGGACTCGGCGGCCCGGGCCGCGGCCCTTGCGGACGGCGTCGTCGTTGGCTCGGCTCTCGTCGGTGCCGCGGAGGCCGCGGGGCGGGGGCGCGAAGCGGCCGTCGCCGGGCTGGCCAGCCGTCTGGCCAGGGCCTGCCGCCGCAAAGTCTGATGCGGACCGAAGGGGAGTACCTCAAGCTCCTGCGCAGGGCCAACCTGCCGCAGGAGACCCTCGACGAGATCCTGGGCAACCGTTCGGCTCGCAAGCACCACGCGGTCCGGATGGCGCTGGCGGCGCACCCACGGACCCCCCGGACCGAGGCGCTGGCCCTCGTCGCGACTCTCTTCTGGCGTGATCTGGCGCACCTCTCCGCCGACGTCCGGGTCCATCCGGCCATCCGTCGCGCCGCCGATCAGGACCTCCTTCGCCGACTTCCCGAGATGGCGGTCGCCGAGAAGGTCGATCTGGCCCGAAACGTGGGCCGGGGAACCCTTCTGCTGCTGCGGCTCGATCCGGACCCTCGGGTCATCGCCTCCGTTCTCGAGAACCGGTTCACCATCGAGGCGGACGTGATTCAGGCGGCGGTTCAGCACTTTGCAACCCCGGAGACGCTCGGCCTGATCGCCGCCCACCCCCGATGGGGCGCGCGACCGGGGGTCCGAAGCGCCGTCCTCCGCAGCCGGAACCTGCCCGATCCCCTGGCCCTCACCCTCCTGACGCGGGCGAGCCTCGAGGATTTGCGGGGGCTCCGCGACTCGCCGCGCAGCTCGACGCTCGTCAAAGCCTGTGCAGAAAGAGTCCTTGCGGAGCGGGCCGGGCAGGTCTAGCATCAAAGATCCGCAATCCGGGGAGATGAGAATGGGCGAGACACCGATCCTGACGTTCGGAGAGGACCTCCGCCGGGAGAGGCTCATCCGCGAGGTCTCGCTCGAGGAAATTTCCGCCGCGACGAAGATCTCGATCCGGCTTCTCAACGCGCTCGAGTCGAGCGACGTCAAGAGACTTCCGGCGCCGGTCTTCACCCGCGGATTCATTCGTTCCTACTCGCGGCATCTGGGCCTCGATCCCGACGAGATGGTCAACGCCTACCTCGCCGATCTCGCGCCCGACAAGGGGCGCGACGGCGGCGCGGCGAGGAAGGGCAGGCTGCGCTCGCGCTTCTTCCGCGGGAGGCGCGGGGCGGCGGGCACGATCGTCGTCAGCGTCACCGGGATTCTCCTGCTCCTCGGATTGATCGCCCGTCCCGAGCGCCGCAGCGCTCCGACCGCGACGAAGGCGCCGAGAGCGGTGGCACCGGTCAGCTTCAAGAACGTCGCCGTGTCGCCGGGTCCGGCGCCGCGGATCCAGGACGAGGCTCCGGCACCGGTCGAGCCCATGCCGTCATCCGCCGGCGTGAAGATGATCCTGGAGTTCGCCGACGATTCGTGGACCGAAGTTTCCGCCGACGGCGCCCAGGTCTTCTCGGGCCTCATCCGCCGGGGTACGAAGCGGGAGTTCGAGGCGCGCGAAGGGTTCCGGCTGACTCTCGGCAATGCCGGCGGCGTCCGCGTGACAGTCGACGGTCGCGCCATGGAGCCGCTGGGAGGCGCCGGTCAGGTCGTGCGCGACATGCCCGTCCCCGATCCGCGCCTGCAAAGCTAGCGCCTCGACGTCCCGCTTGTCCGAAACCGACCCCCCGACCACAGCCGAGCCCCAGGATCTCGTCTCGATCGTCCGGTCGCCGGACGCGCCGCGGGATCTGCGCGTCTTTGCCGCCCGCGGCCTGCTGCCGCTCGAAAGCGACGACCGGCTTCGGGTGCTGCTCGCCGTCATGGGCGACGAGGATCCGGACGTCGGGCCGCCCGCCCTCGAGACCTTTGCCACTCTGCCGCCGGACGACGTCGTCCGCTTTCTCGAGAATGCGTCGCCCACCGGGGCGGAGCTCGACACCGTCAGCCGGATCAGCGAGGACCCCTTCGTCCTCGAACGGATCATCCGGCACCCCGATGCCTCCGACGAGACGCTCCTGCGCCTGGCCGGGATCGTGACCGGCGCGCCCCAGGACGCGTTGATCGTCAATCAAGTGCGCCTGCTTCGCCTGCCGGCGCTCATCGATGCGCTGCTCGCGAACCCGACGGCTGGCGGCCGACGGGCGGCGGCGGCTCGCGGAGCTGCGCGAGGAGTTCTTCGACAAGCAGGAGCGGCGGCGGGAGCAGGAGCGGTTGCGCCGGGAGGAGGAAGAGCGGCTCGCTCGCCAGGAGGCCGAGGGAATCGTCTTCGACGAGGACGGCCGAGGAGACCGAGTCTGACGGGAGCGAGGCCGAGGAGGGCCAGGGCGGCGCCGTCGACGAGATCGCGAGGCGGGACTCGCCGCCGTCTACCGGCGCATCTCGATGATGACGGTCAAGGAAAAGGTGGAGCTCGCCCAGAAGGGGACCAAGGAAGAGCGCCGGATCCTCATCGGCGACGCGAACCGGATCGTCAGCATGGCGGTCCTGAGCTGCGAGTCGATCTCGCAGGCCGAGATCGAAGCCTTCTGCTCCATGCGCCACCTGGCGCCCGAGATCTTCCAGGAGGTGGCGTCGTCGCGGGAGTGGATCAAGAAACCCCGAATTCGGCACGCTCTGGTCACCAATCCCGCCGCGCCGCTCTCGATCACGCTTCCCCTGGTGAAGTATCTCAACATGCGCGACCTCCGGAACATCGGGCGGGACCGCAACCTGCCCGAGGGGATTCGACTGGCGGCCCAGAAAATCATCCTGGAAAAGCGAGGCTGATCGGCGCGCGCGGCACGGAAAGGAGGCGCGGAGCTTGCCGGGGGGCGGGTCTTTCCCATATGTTAACCTTCGTTGAAAAATTCCGCCGCGCGCTTGAAGGGCCTCCACGATGTCGCGAGAAGCTGACTACTATGCGCTCCTCGGAGTGGCGAGAGACGCCAGTGAAGCCGAGATCCGGGAACGGTTTCGGAATCTGGCGCGAGAAGCCCATCCCGACCGCGCGCCGGCGTCGCGGAAGGCCGAAGCCGAGGCGAAGTTTCAGGATTTGACCGAGGCAGTCAACGTGCTGACAAGCTCCGAACGACGAAGAGCATACGACTTCGATCTTGCGGCCGCCCGGAAAGCGCCCGAGATCGGAGGCGACGCCGTGACGCAGAACTACGTGACGCAGGGCATCGCCGCCTACAAGGAGCGCAAGTTCACGGAGGCGGCCGGCAACTTCCAGCTCGCGGTGCACCGCAGTCCCGGTGACGTCAAGGCGCAGCACTATCTCGGCCTCGCGTCGGCGCGGGCGGGCGACATGCGGACCGCGGTCAAGGCGATCGAGGCTGCCCTGACGATCGAGCCTCACAACGGCGGCCTGCTCAAGGACGCCGGCGCGATCTTCCGGCAGGCCGGCCTTCTGCTGAAGGCGGAGAAGGCTTACCAGGAAGCGGTGCGGTGGGATCCGTCGGCCGGCGACGCGCGCAAGGCGCTCGAAGAGGTTCGGATGCAGCGGGCGGGCAAGGGGTAAGGGCGGCGATGGCCGAGATCGACGCGTACGGGCTCACGGACGTCGGCAAGAAACGCAAGCACAACGAGGACGCGTACGCGCTCGACGAGGCCGAGGGTCTCTTCATCGTGGCCGACGGCATGGGCGGCCACGCGGCCGGGGAAGTCGCGGCGAAGATCACGGTCGAAACGATCGGGGAGTTCATCGCGGCCACGCGCCAGAAGGAAGAGGCCACGTGGCCGTTCAAGTACAACCACGAGCTCCACTTCAACAGCAATCGCCTGGCCATCGCCATCGAGAAGGCCAACGAGCGCGTCATGTCCGCGGTGGCCGCGCAGCCATGGCTGAAGGGCATGGGGACGACGGTCGTGGCGGGCCTGCTGAACGAAAAGATCCTCTCGCTCGCGCACGTCGGCGACAGTCGCGCGTATCTCTATCGGGCGGGCGAGCTGACGCGGTTGACGGACGATCATTCGTGGGTCCACGAGCAGGTCTCGGCCGGCATCCTCACCGAGGAAGAAGCGAAGACGCATCCCCTCAAGAACGTCGTCACACGCGCGCTCGGCGGCGGCCCGTCGGTCGCACCCGACCTTCGCGAGATGGAGTTTTCGCGGGGCGACGCGTTCCTCTTCTGCTCCGACGGCCTGACGACGATGCTGGCGGACGAAGAGATCCGCGACTCGATCGCCGCCGACGAAGCTCGGACGGCCGAGGCGCTGTGCCAGGACCTCGTCGACCTGGCCAACGAGAAGGGCGGGGTGGACAACATCACCGTCGTCTACGTTCGCATCCCGGGCCGCGCGACGCTCGAGAAAATCGACCGCGTCCAGAAGGTCGTGAAGGCGGAGGCGCCGGTCAAGGCGGTCAAGTAGAGCCAACGCGCTCGGCCTCGGAATCCGTACAACGGTTGACGATCTCGTGCCCGGCCGCTACCCTCGGGAAATGATCAGACCGCGCCTGTCCGGCCTCCTGGTTGCGGGCATCCTCGTCGGATGCGCGCCGGTTCTGATCGCCGTTTCCGCCGTTCCTTCCGACCCGGACCCCGTCTTCGTGGAGCAGGCGGTAGCGTCCTTCGTGGCCGACGCCGCGCACCGCGCGACCACCGACGAGGACCTCTGGACGCTGGCCGCGGCGCCGCTGCTCGATTTCCGAGCCCATCCGGGCGCGCTGGGTCGACTCTGGGTCCAGGAGGTGGCCTTCGCGGCGGGCGACGGGAGCCTCTGGCGCCGCGCGCGCGAGGAGGCGGCCGCGAGCGGCGAGGGGCCGAGGGCGGCGATGGCCCGGCTGGTGACGGAGCTTTCACGGAGCGACGGACGGTTCCTTCTGCGCGCCGCCGCCCGCCTCCTCGCCACTCTCGAGCCCGAGGCCTCGCCCTCGCGCCTCAGGCTCGCCGATCTCGAGGCGGGGGCTCTCGACGCTGCTCCTCCGGCGGCGCTCTCCGTCCGTCACCGCTCGATCCTGCCCGATGGCGAGACGGACGCCCTCGTTCTCGCCTGGCCGCCGGATGGCGGCGAGGGGGCAGCGGTCGTCCGGTACTCGGACCGCGCCCTTCCGCCGGACGTCGTCTTCTTCGGCCCCGGAGACCGGCGTGCGATCCCGCTCTCGGGTGTCGCGAGAGTCGACTTCCTCGTGGCCGGCAGCGAGCCGGTGGCCCCGGGCTTGCGTGCCCCCGTCGACTGCGTGCGGGACGCCTCGGCTCTCTTCTCGGGGCTGGAGGCCCGAGCGTCTGCGGGCCCCGGAAGCCCCCGCCTCACGTGGACCACGGCGTCCCATGCGGGCCTGTGGGGCTGGGCCATTTTCCGCGAGGAAGTCCTGTCCGACGGACGAATCGCGCGCACCGGGCCGGAGCTCGTGCCGTCCTCCGAGGCCTCGCTCGAGTCGTTCGGCTACGCCTACGTCGACACCTCGGCCGCGCCGGACACGTTCTACCGCTACACCGTATGGGCGGTCACGGACGAGGGACTGCTCGCCCGCGCCTTCTGGGCGACGCTCGAGACGGGAAGAAACCGCCGCGACTGAGGCGCTGCGCCCTGTCTAGGGGCGGCGGCGCCGGCGCTGCCGGTCGCGGGCGAGCTGCTCCACGACGATCTCGCGGTGATCGAACGCAAAAGGCACGCGGAGGAGCTCGTTCGGCGTGTACCACTTCGCATCGGCTGCGTCGTCGCCTCCCCGGGCGCGGCCGGAGAGCGGCGTGGCGCGGTAGAGGACCGTGACGTTGTGTCCGCGCGGATCGCGATCGGGTCTCGAGTAGACGCCGAGCAGCTCGCCCACGCGCACCCGCAGGCCGGTCTCTTCGAGCGTCTCGCGCGCGCAGCAATGCTCCGTCGTCTCTTTCCACTCGCAGAATCCGCCCGGAAGGCCCCAGCGGCCCTGGAAGGGCGGGCGGCCGCGCTGGACGAGGAGAACTCGTCCTCGGCGGTCCCGGACCCAGGAGTCGACCGTGAGGCGGGGCATGCGCAGCTTCGTGTAGGGGTTGCTCATCCGTACCTTTCGAAAAACTCGCGAATCTCCTCGGCCGGGCGGCGCGTGACGAGCTCGGCCGGTGTTTCGTCGTACCAGTCGCGCGGCAGACGCGAGACGTAGGGCTCCTCCATGAATCGCGCGCAGACCAGCGCGATGACACCGCGGTCCGTTTCGCTGCGGATGAGGCGGCCGGCCGCCTGCACGACGCGCGTCATCCCGGGCTGCAGGTAGGCGTAGTCGAATCCGGCTTCCTCATGGTCGTCGAAGTAGCGGCGCAGCAGCTCTCGCTCGAAGGAGACCTGGGGCAGCGCGGGCGACACGACGAAGACGGCCGAGAGCAGATCCCCGGGGTAGTCGACGCCCTCCGCATACATCCCGCCCGAAACCGCGAAGAGCAGTGTTCCTCCCGGGGGAGGCGACGACAGGGCTTCGAGCAGCTGCTGTCGCTCGAAGCTCGTCAGGTCCGGCCGCTGGACCAGAAGGCGCGAGCGCGTGGACGGCATGCGCGAGGCCACCTCGGTGAGAAAGCGGTACGAGGGGAAGAGGACGAGGTCGTTGCCGCCGTGAGCGTCGGACATCTCGGCGAGCAACTGCGCGATGCGGCCGTAGTTGCGCTCACGAGCCGTATAGGTCGTTCGAACCCACGGCACGATCATCACCTTGCGGTTCTCGGGCGGGAACGGGGGCGGCAGCGAAATGGACGTCGTGCGGTCGGCTTCGAGACCGAGCACGCGGCGGATGGCCTCGGGCGGGGTCAGGGTCGCCGAGAGCAGGACCGTCGACGAGGCCTGCCGGAAGATCGACGAGAGCGGTCGGGCGGGATCGAGGCAGACGAGAGCCAGCCGGATGCCGGAGGCGCGCCGCTCGACGACCGCCGAGAAATCCGGCCCGAGCATGGACAGGACTGCGGCGAAGCGCTGCAGCGTGAAGTGGAAATCGAGAACGGGATCGTCGACGAGCGCGAGGCGCGTCTCGCGCTTCCACGCGAGGTAGCGCATCAGTTTCTGTTCCCAGGCGGATCTCAGCTCGAGGAGCGCGTCCCGCGGCGGGTCGACCTCGGCGATGGCCTCGCCCTCGGGAAGGTCCTCCGCGCACTCCGCGAGAATCCCGGCGAGATCGTCCACCGAGGCCGCGATGTCCTGGAAGAGCTCTCCCGGCTGGAGGACGAGACGATTGCGAAGGGAGGCGAGCTCCTCCTCGAGAATCTCGGGAGAGAAGATCTGCCGCGCCCGGTCGGGAAGGTTGTGGGCCTCGTCGACCAGGAGAATCGCCTCGCGCAAGTCTTCGCCCGTCAGGTGCCGCAGCGCGGCCGCGGGCTCGAAGACGTAGTTGTAGTCCGCGACGATCGCATCGGCGCGGTGGGCGAGCTCGAGCTGGACCTCGAAGGGGCAGACTTCCTCGCGGCGCGCTTCCTCGAAGACGACGTCCGGATCGTGGTGCGAGTAGGAGTCGCGGAGCCGGCCGAGGAGGTTCGAGCGTTCCATCTTCTCGGGATAGCCGCTGGCGAAACGGCAGAAGTCCTCGTGGCAGATGATCCGGTCGTTGGCGCACATCCGTTCCTTGGCGCGGACCTGGACGGTGTGGAACGCCCGCTCGTTCATCGCGACGAGCGCGGAGACCGCCATTTTTTGCTGGAGCGTCTTCGAGGTCAGAAAGACGACCTGTCGTCCGGTCGCGAGCCCCTCGGCGAGCGCGGGGTGGAGCGCGGCGGCCGTCTTGCCGGACCCCGTCGGCGCCTCGGCGAGAAGGTGCTCGCGGTTTCGCACGGCGGTGCGGACGGCTTCGATCATCGTTTCCTGGCCGGGTCGCGGGGCCGTGTGCGGGAAGGGCAGGCGCTCGGCGGCCCGGGCCTTGCGCTGTCGGGCGGCCTTCTGTCCGCGCCAGATGCCGAGGGCCCGCCCGAGCCGCCGCTCGACCTCGTGCTCGACGTCCTCGTCGAAGGGCACCTGCAGCGACAGCTCCTCCCCGGTTTCGATGTCGACGTAGACGAGGGCGCCGGCGACACGGCCGTGCCCGAGGCGCTTCCAGAGATAGCAGTAGGCCAGCAGCTGGCGGCGGTCGCGCTCGAAGGCGTAGCCCTGCGGCCGCACGCCGTCCAGCGACAGGTTGGTGGATTTCAGCTCCTCGACGAGCCAGTGACCGGGCTCACGCTCCACGCACCCGTCAAGACGCCCGGTGAGGACCGCCGTCCAGTCTTCGACCGGGATGCGCGCTTCGAGGTGGACCTCGCAGCGGTAGGAGGGGTGAGCGCCCTGTCTCTCGGCGAGGACACGGCTGTGGATCTGGGTGCCGAGGCCGAGCCGCCTCCAGCCGTCTCCGCGGTCGAAGCCCACGCGTCGGAAGCCCTCGTCTTCCGCCAGCTCGCGCACGGAGATCTCGAAGACGCGGGATTCCTCGTCAAAGCGCAACCGGTCGATTATAATTTCAGGGTGGTGAGCGTCCCGCGCAGACTTTTCCGCGTCGTGGCGCTCCATGCAGCCGCGATCCTCCTCGCCGTATCGCCTCTGGCGGCCCGTTCCCGAACCTCGAAGGAGCCGCCGTCTCTGCGGGCGGCTCTCGAGGGCGCAGCCATTCGCCCGCCGGCCGCGAAGGCGGGCGTATCGATCGCCGTCGCCGATCTGTCGACGGGGGAGACCGTCTTCGAGAAGAATCCGGCCGCCTCCGAGACGATCGCCTCGGTCACGAAGATGATCTCGACGGCAGCGGCGTTGCACTACCTCGGGCCGAGCTACAAATTCCGGACGACGTTCTGGAGGCGCGGCGACATCCGCGATGGCAACCTCCTGGGCTCCGTCCTCGTCGTCGGGGGAGGGGATCCCAACATTTCGGGGCGCTTCTACGACGACGACTCGTTCGCCATCTTCGACAAGTGGGCTACGGGCCTGAGGCAGGCCGGCATCGTCCGGATCACCGGCGACCTGATTCTCAACGCCAGCTCCTTCGACGAGGAGTACCGGCATCCCGACTGGCCGCCCGAACGCGATTCGCGCTGGTACCAGGCACCGGTTTCGGCCCTCTCGTACAACGACAACGTCGTCGTGGTGTCGGTGGGCCGCGGGGCCATCCCCGGTGCTCCGGCGAACGTCACGATCGATCCCGACACCGACGTGGTCCAGGCGCTCGCGCGCGCCCGCACGGTCGGCAAAGGCGGGAAGGTCCGCATCGCCGTGTCGCGCCCGAGCGGCTCGGACGTCGTGACGGTCTCGGGCACCGTTCCCAACCGGTACTTCCGCTGGGCCGTGCCGCTCGCGATCGACGACCCGCCGAAGTTCTTCGGCGCGGCGCTGCGGAGCCGATTGCGCGCGGCGGGGATCGAGCTCACCGGCAACGTGGTCGAGCGCCCGGTTCCTGCGGACAATGCCTGGATCCTGGTCGCGACGACCGAGTCCGACATTCTTCCCACGCTCTCGATCGCCAACAAGCGCAGCCAGAGCTTCTACGCCGAGCAGATCTTCAAGACCCTGGCGTACGAGAAGACCGGCAAGGGGAGCTGGCAGGGCGCTCTCTCGCTGGCCCGGCAGTTCCTGGGAGGCCTCGGACTCGAGGCGGCGCGCTTCGACCTGCGCGACGGCTCCGGCCTCTCCGCGGGAAACCGCGTCTCGGCCGCAGACCTGGTCAGTTTCCTGAGGGCCATGGATACGCACCCCCAGGGGGCCCTCTGGCGGTCCACGCTGGCCGTGTCGGGTGACCCCGACGGATCCCTGCGCGGCCGCCTTCTCGACAGCCGCAGCCGGGGCCAGGTCGCGGCCAAGACCGGCACCTTGAACGGCGTTTCGACGCTGGCCGGCTACGTCCAGGCCGGTTCCGGCAAGACCTACGCCTTCGCCATCCTGCTCAACGGTCCCCGGGTCACCGAATCCCGCGGCCACGCCTACCAGGACCGCCTGGTTCGGACCCTCATCCAGAAGGGGTAGGGCGGCCGGTAGGGGGCGGGGGTGCCAAAAGCCCTTGACACCCCGCGCGGTTGGTGTGATTCAATAGTCTTGATTCGTGTACCGGGCCGCGCTGTGGCCCTCTGAAATAGGTGGGAATCCTGATGTTGGAGCTGGCGTACCGGCGGAGCTTCGCTTTGGCGGAGCCCTCGCGCGGTGGGCACTGACCTCAGGTTCAGGTTCGTGGCCTGGGCATTTGGCCCGGGTCATTTGGCGAAAGGTGGCTGTTTTGAACTCGATTACCGGCGGCGTTCCCTCCTAGACGCATCTAAATAACTGAGGAGTAAAGGCTTGAAGCCTGCTGCCCAAATGGGCAGGAGGCTATTGCTTTCTCTGCCCGGTGGTTTATGATTGTTGCAACTTCACGAGACGTCGGAGCAACGCAATGGAAATATCGGACGACCTCAGCCCTACCGAGTCTCCCGAGAATCGTCTTCGAGCGAGAGATGCACGCCGTCTTTCCAGGAGACGCTCGGTCTCGTTCACATCGCTCTCGTGTCCCACTATCGCCTTGCCGAGCAGGAAGCGACGGAGCTCGAAAAGGACCTCTTCGTTTGGTTCCGGACGCTTCTGCTATCGGCCGGGTGCATCGCCCAGAGAAAACCGTCCGTTCCTCCTGGTCGCATGCTGCCAGTTTGCGCGCGAATACCAGAAGTACGTCGTCGGCACCGGCGTTCGCGTCTCGGACGAGCAGTTGGAAAGCATTCTGCAGCGAGAGCCTGCTGACGTGGCCCACGACTTTTCGCGCAGCCTTCAGCTCTACGACTTTCGTAGATCCGATGCCTGAGCAAGGCCGAGTCATTCCGTTTCGCCTGAGGCAGGTCGCCGAGCCGACCTCGCCAGCGCAGGCTCGCTCTGTCGCGAGCGAGTACCTCTCAAAGGAAGCGGAGGAGCGGCATGGATCGGACGCCCGGCTAATCTACGGCGACCCCGATGTGTTGATGGCGCTTGTGCGGGCTGCTTCGCGAAAGCGTCAACTTGAACCCTGCTGAGGTGCTTTCCGAGGCTTCCCGCGTCTTCGCCTGGGTTTCTGCGCAAAAGCAAGGCATCGGGTACTTCGACGAGCGCGACTTCTTCCTTGGGGAGAGCGCTCTGCTCGCCGGCAGCGCGACCCGGCTTCTTGGCAACCGGGCGGACACCGAGCTTGTGGCTCGATCGGGCTGACGCCGGGTATCCGCCACACGATTAATCCCACGCCGAACTTGGCTAGGGTGGCCTACATTCGACTAACGCTCCGGTATGACATGCGGCGTCACAGCGACGTACTTGAGTTCCTGCCGTCCGTTGCGTTCACGTTTCGAGAAAGCTCGGAATGTACGCTGAACTCGGCGAAGTGCTGGTTCCTGGAGGCCATGAGCCTGAAAGAGCTTGGCCGTTCCGACGGAAGCGACGGCGAAGTTGCAAGCGCTGGTTTCCGGTGTTGAATTCGGGCGGGAGACCGCGATTCGCGGAATGGCGACTCTCTACATCGGCGATCTGCGATCGGCCGAAGGCCAACTGGACGAGGCGCTCGGAGCTTATCGGGAAGCTCTGCCACTGCTGAAGGCATCTAATCGGCCAGCTACTTTGGCTGACCTGAAGGCAGCGTCGGGCAGACGCTGCGACAGATGGGGCGGCTCGACCAGGCAGTTGACGCGTATCGAGAGTCTGTCAACGACCACGCTGGTCTTGGGATGAGGACGCGTGCAGCCTATCTTCAGGGTCGTGCTGGCCGAGGCGCTGCTCGATCTAGGCAAGCCGCGAGAGGCCGAGTGGGAAGTGCTGGCCGCGCTTCCGACATTGAAGAGGAGGGGATGGCCCCCGAGGGGGTCGCAGCGGTACGCACTCCTGCGGGAGTCGGTGCGACAGCGGAAGACCGACCCGTGCGGCCCTTGCCACAGGTTCGCGACTACCTCAAAGCAAGAAACTAGGCCTCCTCTATCCCGGCCGGCCCCGCCAAGCGGTCCGTGTTCGCCCCTCTCGTGACAATATGTAGAGTAGGGACTCACTCCTGGATGCCCCAGAGAGGGGGGCGGGATGCCGACACCAGTCAAGGCGCGGGCTTCGGCGGGCGAGGCATCAACCCGGCCCAGTCACACCTTCTAGCCGAGCGGGAGTTTGAGGCCTTCTACCGCCGGATCTTCCTGCCGCTTGTGCGCCGTGCTACTGGAAGCACCGCCTTGCGTACAGGAGGACGCCAGAGACATCGTGCAGGACGCGTTCGTCCTGGCGCTCACCCGAATAAGACGAACCGGAAATCCGAAGGCCTGGTTGATCCAGGTGGTTGACCATCTATCGATCAACTACCGACGGAAGTCGGTTCGGCGAGCGAATCTGGTCTCAAGGTGGGGCTACGGTGACGAATTCAAGGCGGAGAACCAAGAGAGGGGTCACCGATGGTACCGACTAGACTGATCTCTTGTCGACGACTCCGAGACTTGGGCTGAGGCGAGTGCCGGCGCCGTTGAGTCTGCCGCTCGGTCCTTCCGAGGATGAGTCCCTGCATCCAGCGCGACCATCTTCAGCGCAGAAGCTAGACACGGAGACGACTGACGACCTCGGTGCGTCGAGCTCGAGACTGACGCCGAGGCGCCTGACGTGCTGTTGCGCTATTGCGAACTGCTGGGCTCGGCCCGAGAATGCCCGCTCTAACGAGCGTGACGGGATCTGACTCTGGCCTACGAGTTGGTATCGCGGATGAGTCGGGTCGACGCCTTCGGCGAGCGAGACCAGATCCTGGCTCGCTCTCGTTCCTCGCCTGGGATCACTGGCGAAACAGTCTGGAAAACTACGAACGTAAGCCAGCGTTGGCAAGAGCGTGCGTTAGGCACGTCTCGAGACAGGAACATGTCCGCGAGTTTCTGCGCTCTTCCGGAGGCGTCGCCAACGGTCCGCCGGTCTGAATCGACCGATTCCTGGGAGACGAAGGTGTCTTGCTGACCCTTGCGTGAGCTTGGAGGGCAGGCGAACGCGGAGCCATCGGCCGTCGCAGTCGAAGCAACGCTGCTGTACCGGTGGCTGCTGGATGAGGGCACCAAGAGTGGCATTCGGGACGGAACTGACGCAGTTCCTGGCTGCGCGAGTTGCTCTATCTGTAGCGTTCGCCGAGTACCAACTCGGCCGGGAGCGGAACCGGAACTACTGGTCGGTACGAGCGGGCACACGCCAGAGAAGCCTCTGGGTGCAGCGCCACTAAAGGCGATGATCGAGCACGCTCGACTCGTGGGCGCATTTGGTGGCCGCGCCTTTCCGAGCGTCCGCGCCAGATGCCTGCCCTGATTCAGCGCCTCGACGCACTGCAGATGCACGAGAAGTCCCTAAGGGTGAAGTTGCTGCGAGGCCGCGCGATGAAAGAGCTCGGCGAATCGGCAGAGGCGCTCGTCTGGATGGAGCAGGTTGAGGCCGAAGCAGTTAGAGATGGTGACCTGGTGCTTGCGTTGGCTCTCTGCGACCGTGCGGAGATCTTGAGCTCTGATGGTTGCTTCGAACTAGCGATGACTGCGTGCAGGAAGGCTATCGAGTTCGCCAAACGATGCGACAGTGGATGGGTTGTCGCAAACATCCAAGGTTCTCTCGGCGAACTGCTTCGTAACCAAGGGGAACTGTCGGCTTCTGTGGATGCCTATTCTGCATGTGTGAATTCGTACGACGATCTCGAAATGCAAATTTGCTGCCTACGTAAGGGTCATTCTCGCCGAGACTCTCCTGCTGGCTGGTTGGCCGGGCAAGGCGTGGGCAACGTGCTGATCGGCGCTTCCAGTAATCGAGCGCGAGAACCTGACGCAGTGAAGCTGTCGCCGCGGTCGGCATCCTGCGTGAAGCGCTTCGCCGTCAGCAGGCGGATCCCGACGCACTCCGTCAGCTCCGTGAGCAACTCCAGCGCATGCGGGAGGAGGGGCGGTTGTGAGGCTCTGGCGGCGCGTTCTCGGCTCTTTTCCGCCGTGCTCACCGCTCGTCCGGCCCACCACCGCCTCCGCCAACCGCGCCCCCGAAGGACCTGATCCTCCCGTTCTTCTTCTGACCGGCGTCGCCCCGAGGGTATGGTTCCCCCCGTGAAGACGGTTCTCTATCTCCACGGATTCGCATCGTCCCCGCGTGGTCGCAAGATCGCGCTGCTGCGTCAGGCGCTGGAGCCCGAGGGGTTCCGCATCGTCGCGCCGGACCTGAATCGGCCGTCGTTCGGCAAGCTCAGTTTCGACGCGATCGTGACGGAGGCGGTCCGGGCCGCGGCGGCCGCAGCGCCCTCGATCGTCGTCGGCAGCTCGCTCGGTGCGCTGGCGGCGCTGGCCGCCGCCGCGGGGCATGGAGTGACGACCCCGTTGGTCCTGATCGCACCGGCCCTCGCGTTCGGGTCGCGCTGGATCGAGAAGCTGGCGCCGGGCGATCCGGTCCGTTTCTTTCACCAGGGGGAGGGTCGAGAGCTCGAGATCCATCGGCGTTTCTTCGAGGAGATGGCCGTCGTCGACCTCGAGCGTGAGCCTCCGACGCAGCGGCTGGTGGTGGTCATGGGTCGCCGGGATGAGAGCGTCCCGTTCGACGGCGTCGAAGCGGTGTGGAATCGCTGGCAGGCGAGCGGTCGGTTGGCCCCGGGCTCTCGGTTCCTGGCGATTCCGGAGGGCGACCACGGCCTGGTCGGATTCGTCGGCCAGATCGCCGAGGCCATCCGAACGTCATGAAGACCGTGCACGGGTAGAATCGGCCCCTCATGGCGCTTTCGGGTTTGGGGCTCTTCCTGCTGGAAGCCTGCGCAGGCACGGCCTTCCTGCTCCTCTTTTTTCCGCCGAAGGTGCTGGGGCGGGGCTTCTTCTCGCTCCACGGCGCGCTGGCCGCCGTCTTCGCCGGCCTCGCGCTCGGCGTGCGGCCCGCGGGAATGCCGTTCGGCCTGACCGCGGCCGCGACAGCTCTCCTCTCCGCGTACACGCTCGCCGCGCACGCCGGCCACGCCGATCGAGCGCGCCTCTTGCTCCTCGGCGGCGCCGGATGCGCCTTCTGGGCGCTCGGGCGGGTCGCGCTGGTCGCCCCGCGCGAAGCGGGGGACGGCTGGACGGTTGTGGGGGCGTTCGCCGGCGGCCTGTTCTTCGGGGCCGTGCTGGTGGTGATGAACCTCGGGCACTGGTACCTGGTCTCGCGATCGCTGCCCTTCGAGCTCCTCGCGCGGGGCGCCGCGCTCTTCGCCGGTCTCGCGATCTTCCGGACGGCGTACCTCGCGTTCGCCATGACCGTTCAACGGAACTCCGAGGGGGTTCAGACGTTGATTTCCCTTGAACGCGACGCCCTGTTCTTCCTTTTCCGAGTCCTCTGGGGGATCGCCGGACCGCTCGCCCTTTCCTACTTCATCTGGCGGACGGCTGAGCTCAAGTCCAACCAGGCGGCAACGGGCCTGCTCTACGTGGCGCTCGTCTTCGTGCTGATCGGCGAGCTCCTGTCGTCTTACCTGACCGTCGCCACGGGGTTTCCGGCCTAGGCGGTCGACGTCGCGATGCGGGCGAGGTACTACTGCCCGGACTGCCTGAGGGCGCGGGAGCACGTCAGCGGAGACTCGGGTCCCTTCGCCTGCGGCGGTTGCGGGCGGGCATACGAGGGCGACCTCGGGCGGGTGATGGGGCCGAAGGGCGTCGAGCGCTGCGCGTTCTGTGACAACCGCGCCTTCTTCCTGCAGAAGGACTTCGACCAGAGGCTCGGCTGCCTGATCATGGCCGTGTCTCTCGGGATCGCCCTGTTCGTGGGCTGGAAGTTCGGGTGGATCTGGTTCACGCCGGTGCTGCTCGCGACCGTCGTCGTCGACTGGGTCGTGGCGGCCCGAATCCGCCCGGTGACGATCTGCTACCGATGCGACGCCGAGTATCGGGACATTCCGGTCAATGAAGGGCACAAGGGCTACGATCCGCACGTCGCGGAGCGGTACGCCGCGCGGAAAACGGTGCGGCGGATGCGATGACGAAGATCTACGACATCTCGCGGCTCATCTCGGAGGAAACGCCGGTGTGGCCGGGCGACGTCGCCTTCTCCTGGCGCGAGACGGCACGCGCGGGGGCCGGCGCCGGGGCGCCCTGGGGCTCCACGTGCTTCACGATGAGCGCCCATTGCGGGACGCACGCCGACGCGCCGAGCCACCTCTTCGAGGACGGGAAGGCGATCGGCGAGGCGCCGCTCGCGGCCTACGTCGGCCCGGCCCGCGTGCTCGCCCTTCCGGGAATCGGCGAAGTCGGGCCGGACGCACTCCCGAGGCGCTGCCTCGGCCCGTCCCGCGTGCTCTTCCGCAGCCTCGCCAAGGCGTCGCTCTCGCCGCTGGCCGCCATCCGGCTCGCCGATGCCGGGGCCATGCTCGTCGGCACCGACGGTGCCTCGATCGATCCCGAGGACGCCGAGGACCTGCCGGCCCACCGCGCCCTGCTCTCGCGCGGTGTGGCGCTCCTCGAGGACCTCGATCTCTCGGCGGTCCCCGACGGAGACTACGAGCTCGTCGCCCTTCCGCTCCGCTTCCGGGACCTCGACGCCTCGCCCGTCCGGGCCATCCTGATACGGACCTAGGAGGCGCTCCCTAGGGGAAGAGACCCCGAATGCGCGTGGCCTCCTCGACGCGGCCCACCGCCAGGATGAGGGCCCCCGTCCGCAGGTCCGTGTCGTGCTTCCGGGCGGTTTCGGCGACGTCCTCGTAGGCGCGCCGGATCGTACGCTCGAGGTGGGTGCGCACGACATCCGAGTCCCAGAAGAACGAGTAGAGGTCCTGGACCCACTCGAAGTAGGACACGGTCACGCCGCCGGCGTTGGCGAGGATGTCGGGGATGACGAGTGCAGTCGTTCGAGCGCAGGATGTCGTCGGCGTCGGGCGTCGTGGGCCCGTTCGCGGCCTCGGCGACGATCTTCGCCTTGATGCGCGGGGCGTTCTCGCGCGTGATGGCGCCCTCGAGAGCCGCCGGAACGAGGATGTCGACGGGCAACTCCAGGAGCTCTGCGTTGCTGATCTTCTGGCCGCGGCTGGCGGCGACGGTGCCCTTCTTCGCCTTGGAGGCGTTGACGAGCTCGATCCGCAGCCCCTTCTTGTCGTAGATCCCGCCCTGGGAATCCGACACCGCGACGACTTTCACGCCGGCTTCCTCGAGGAAACGGGCGGCGGCAGCCCCGGCGTTGCCGTAGCCCTGGACTGCGGCCGTCGCCCCCTTCAGCGGGAGGCGCATCCGCTTGGCGGCTTCGTCGATCGCGACGAAGCACCCCTCGGCGGTCGCGTCGTTGCGCCCCGCCGAGCCGCCGAGCTGGATCGGCTTGCCCGTCACGACGCCGAGGGTGGAAAAGCCCTGCGTCATCGAGAAGGTGTCCATGATCCACGCCATGTGCTGCGGGGTCGTGTAGACGTCGGGCGCCGGAATGTCGCGGTCGTGGCCGAGGACGATGGCGATCTCGGACGTATAGCGGCGCGTGAGCCGCTCGTTTTCGTCGAGCGAGAGCTTCTTGGGGTCGACCGTGATCCCGCCCTTGGCTCCGCCGAAGGGAATGTTGACGACCGCGCACTTCCAGGTCATCCACATCGCCAGCGCCTTGACCTCGTCGAGAGTCACCCCCGGATGGAACCGGATGCCGCCCTTGGACGGCCCGCGCGCGATGGAATGCTGCACCCGATATCCCGTGAAGACCTTGATCCGTTTGTTGTCCATGCGGACCGGGACCGAAACGATCAGCTGGCGCTTGGGGCTCCGGAGGATCTCGCGCATGCCCGGATCGAGGCCGAGATGGTCGGCCGCCCTCTCGAACTGCCGCTGTGCGAACTCGAACGGGTTCAGGTTCTCGGGAGCGGCAGGCGGAGGCGGCGTCGAAGAGGCCGCTTTCTTCGTCGGGGCGGGCGAGCGTCGGGGCTTCCGTGCCATTCAGTCTCTCCTTCGCGCGAGGCGCTTTTGGGAAAGGGATCAGGAACGCGGTGTCAGGGGCCAGCCAGGGAGATGGACGCGGCGGCGTGCCGCGCGAGTTGCCAGAGTGCGGACGGAAAGATGCCCAGGCCGAAGATGCCCGCCGCGCAGAGCGCCAGGGCCAATCGATCCGCGGGCGCCAGCGCCGGCGGCGGCTCGGGCTCGACCGGGTCCCGCATGTAGAGGATGTACACGACCTTCAGGTAGTACCCGACCGACACCAGGCTGTTGGCGACGCCGATCAGGGCGAGCGCGTAGAGGCCCTTCTCGAGGGCGGCCTTGAAAAGGAAGAACTTTCCGATGAACCCGGCGGTCGCCGGGATCCCGGCGAGCGAGAAGAAGCACAGGGCCAGAACGGCCGACGCGAAGCGGGCTCTCCGGCCGTCGCCCGCGAGCAGTGCCATGGGATGGGCCTTGGTTTCGTCGCGATACAGCGCCGAGACCGCCGCGAAAGCGCCGGCATTGGATACGAGGTAGGCGAAGAAGTAGACGATGGCAGCCGCGAGGGCATCCCGGCCGAAGACGACGAGCGCGATCGTGACGTAGCCCATGTGGGCGATGCCGGAGTAGGCGAGCAGGCGTTTGACGTCCCGCTGGGCGAGTGCCACGACGTTGCCGAGCGTCATCGAGAGGATGGCGAGCGCGGCGATCGCGCTGCGGAAGCGGTCCGGCATTCCCGACTCGAAGACCGCCCCGAAGACCCTGTAGAGGACGAGGAGGCTCACGCCCTTCGGGGCGACGGACAGGTAGAGGACGGCCGGAGTCGGCATGCCCTGGTAGACGTCCGGCGCCCAGGCGTGGAACGGCGCGAGCGACATCTTGAATCCGAAGCCGACGAGGAGCAGGAGCAGGCCGAAGGCGACCGAGGGATTGGCGGCGAGGCCCGCCCGGGCCAGGCCCTCGATCCTCGTGCCGCCGCTCGCACCGTAGAGGAGAACGATGCCGTAGAGGGTGAACGCGGAGCCGAAAGCTCCCGTCAGGAAGTACTTGAGCCCGGCCTCGGAAGAGGCCTCGACACCCCGGAAATACGCCGCGAGCACGTAGAAGGAGAGAGACAGCGTCTCGAGCCCGATGAAGACGAGGAGGAGATCCAGCCCCCGCGTCATCAGCGACACACCCAGGTGCCCCCAGAGGAGGAGCGCGTAGAACTCGCCCTTCTCGTCGCCGGCACGCTCCAGGTACGGCTTGGCGACGAGCACGGCCAGCGCCACGCAGGCCCCGGTGAAGAGGCCGATGAGCAGGGTGAGAGGAGAGGTTTCGAAGCGGCCGCCGAAGGTCGTCCCCATCGGGGCCCTCGCGAGGGCGTAGAGGGAGCCGGCAATCCCCGCCAGAGCGAACGTGGCGAACCATCGACGCAGCGCGGGAGCGAAAGCCTCGAGAAGGAGGATCGCGCAGCCGGTCGACGCGAGCACGATCTCGGGCAGGATCGCGGCGAGGTCCCCGCGGGTGAACTGGATGAGCGGCGTCATCGCGTCCGGCTCGCGATCTGCTTGGACGCAACGGCTTGCTGAAGGGACTCGACGGAGCCGCGCAGCTTGTCGAGGAAGTCGTTGGGCCGGACGCCGACCCAGATCATCAGCACGACGAGGACGGACGCCGCGACGAACTCGCTCGGCCGGATGTCCCGGAGAGACTTGTTCTCCTCGTGCTGCAGGGGGTTCCAGAACACCCGCTGCACGAGGGACAGCATGTAGACGGCGGACAGGATGACGCCCGTCGCGGCGGCGACCGCCCACCAGCGGTGCGCGGAGGACCATGTCCCGAGGAGGATCAGGAACTCGCCGACGAATCCGTTGAGCCCCGGCAGGCCGATCGAGGACAGCGTCGCGATCATGAAGAGGGCGGTCGTCACCGGGACGACCCCGGCGATCCCGCCGTAGGCCGAGATCTCCCGCGTGTGCCTGCGCTCGTACAGAACGCCGACGAGGAGGAAGAGAGCGCCGGTCGAGAGCCCATGGTTGATCATCTGGAGGATCGAGCCCTGGAGCGAGATCGTCGTGAAGGCGCCGATGCCCATGACGACGAGCCCCAGATGCGACACCGAGGAGTAGGCCACGAGCCTTTTCATGTCGTGCTGGGGATACGCGACGAGGGCCCCGTAGATGACGCCCACGATTCCGAGGGCGCCGAGCCACGGCGCGTACTGCACGGCGGCGCCCGGGAAGAGCGGCAGGGCGAAGCGCAGATAGCCGTACACGCCGAGCTTCAGCAGCACGCCCGCGAGGATGATGGAGCCCGCCGTCGGGGCCTCCGTATGGGCGTCGGGCAGCCACGTGTGCAGCGGGAAGACGGGCACCTTGATCGCGAAGGCGAGGGCGAATGCGGCGAAGAGGAGCGTCTCCGTCCTTCCGGTGAAGGTCAGCCGGTAGAGGTCCTCGAGGGCGAAGGACCACACCCCCGTGGCCGTGTGATGCCGGATCGCGATGAAGAGAATGGCGAGAAACATCAGGAGACTTCCGGCCATGGTGAAGAGGAAGAACTTCATCGCGGCGTAGATGCGGCGCGGCCCGCCCCAGATGCCGATGATGAAGTACATCGGCACGAGCATCACTTCCCAGAATACGTAGAAGAGGGCGAGGTCGAGCGCAACGAGGCTCCCGAGCATTCCCGTTTCGAGCATCAGGAAGGCGATCGAGTAGCCGCGAACCTCCTTCTCGACGTGGGTCAGGGAGAAGAGGAGAGCGACGGGCGTCAGGATCGTCGTCAGGAGCACGAGGAGCAACGAGATGCCGTCCAGCCCCACGGAGTAGGTGATGCCGAGCGCCGGGACCCAGTCGACCTTCTCGCGGAACTGGAAACCGTGCTGGGCGACGTCGAACCGGGTCCAGAGAGGGAAGGACAGGATGGCGTCGATGAGCGCCACGAAGCAGGGCGAAGTACTTGGCCTCGCGCTCCAAGGAGCGCGGAAACAGGAGC
Organism: uncultured Acidobacteriota bacterium; assembly: GCA_963810205.1. Classification (GTDB taxonomy): domain Bacteria; phylum Acidobacteriota; class Thermoanaerobaculia; order UBA5066; family Gp7-AA6; genus DAHUXD01. Next base: position 63,535 of record CAWEMP010000003.1, on the reverse strand, counting down.
AGGAGGGCCGCTCCCGCGGCCGGCAGGAAGACGACGGCAGAAAGCAGATGGTCGATGAGCAGGCGGTCCATCTACATGGCTCCCACGACGAAGGCGAGGAGAGCCACCAGGCCGAGCAGGAAGGTCAGCGCGTAGTTGCGCACGTTTCCGGTCTGGAGGAACCGCAGGAAGTCCCCGGCGAGCTCGACCAGGAACGCGCCGGCGTTCAGGATGCCGTCGATGATGAGCACGTCGACGACCTTCCACAGGACACGCGCGAGCCAGGCCAACGGGCGGACGAAGAGGACGTCGTAGAGCTCGTCGACCCGGTACTTGTCGGCCACGAGGCCGTAGACGCCCGGGAACGCGGCGGCGAACCGCGCCGGGACCCGGCCCTCCTCCTTCGCGTACCACCTCCACGCGAGGTAGAGGCCCGACGCGGCGACGGAAACGGAGACGGCCATGAGCAGCCACTCGGTCGCGTGCGGGAGCGCCTCGTGGGCGGCCTCGTGCCCGGCGATGGGCGTCAGGATGGGCGCGAGAAAGCGCGCGATGAGGTTGGCGTTCTCGCCGAAGACCGCGGGAAGGCCCACGAATCCGCCGAAGGTGGCGAGGAAGGCGAGAACGACGAGGGGCATGGTCATCGACGTCGGCGACTCGTGGACGTGGTGCTCCTGCTCGTGCGTTCCGCGGAACTTCCCGTAGAACGTCATCGAGACGGCTCGGAGCATGTAGAAGGCCGTCAGACCCGCCGTGAAGAGGCCGATGAACCAGAAGACCTTGCCCAGCGGCTGGTGCGTCTCGAAGGCGCTCGCGAGGATCGCGTCCTTGGAGAAAAAGCCGGCGAACGGCGGGATGCCGGCGATCGCGAGGGTCGCGATCATGAACGTCCAGAACGTGATGGGCATCTTCCCCTTGAGGCCGCCCATGTGCCGCATGTCGAGGTCGTCGCTCATCGCGTGCATGACCGAGCCCGCCCCGAGGAAGAGGCAGGCCTTGAAGAAGGCATGGGTCATGACGTGGAACATTCCGACCGTGAAGGCGCCGACTCCGCACGCGAGGACCATGTACCCGAGCTGCGACATCGTCGAGTAGGCCAGCACCCGCTTCAGGTCGTTCTGGGCCATCGCGATCGTGGCCGCGAAAATGCAGGTGAAGCAGCCGATCGCGGCGACGACGAGCATGACGTCCGGCGCCAGCCGGAAGAGCACGTTGGCGCGCGCGATCATGTAGACGCCGGCCGTGACCATGGTCGCGGCGTGGATCAGCGCCGAGACGGGGGTCGGGCCGGCCATCGCATCCGGCAGCCAGACGTACAGCGGGAACTGCGCGCTCTTACCCACGGCGCCGAGGAAAAGGCAGAGACAGATGAGGGAGAGCGCCGGGGTGTATCGGGAGGGGTCGGCGGCGGCCTTGCCGAAAACTTCGGCGAAGTTGAGCGAGCCGAAGGTCGTGAAGATCCCGAATATGCCGAGGAGAAACCCGTAGTCTCCGATCCGGTTGACGACGAAGGCCTTCTTGCCGGCCGCCGCGGCGTACTCCCGGTCGAAGTAGTAGCCGACGAGCAGGTAGGAGCAGAGGCCCACCCCTTCCCAGCCGACGAAGAGAAGCACGAAGCTCTCCGCCAGGACGAGGAGGAGCATGGAAAAGAGAAAGAGGTTCAGGTATGCGAAGAAACGAGCGTAGCCGGCGTCGGTGGCGCCGTCGTGGCGCATGTATCCGATCGCGTAGACGTGGATGAGGAAGCCCACGAAGGTCACGAAGGAGAGCATGAGCGCCGAGAGGGGGTCGAGCCGGAAGGCGAGATCGAGCGACAGGTCGCCGGCGACGATCCAGCTCGCGTAGCTTTCGACGACGACGCCGTGGTCCCCCTGGACGTACGGAATGAGCCGGGAATAGGCGGCCAGCGTGGTCAGAGCGACCGCTCCGACGCCCACGGCCGAGACGAAAGACTTGCCGAGGCGCGTCCCGAGCAGCGCGTTGACCGCGAAGCCCGCGAGCGGGATGATCGGGATGAGCCACAGCGAAACGGTCATCGCGCTCGCGTCACCACTTCAGCAGGTTGATCTTGTTCACGTCGATCGTCTCGGTGTGGCGGAAGAGAGCCACGAAGATCGCCAGCCCCACGGCCGCCTCGGCGGCGGCGATCGCGATGACGAAGAAGACGACGATCTGGCCCTCGCGCGAGCCCATCGCGGCGCCGTAGCCGAGCAGGGCCAGATTCGCGGCGTTCATCATGAGCTCGATCGAGAGGAAGATCTGGATGGCGTTACGGCGCAGCAAGGCGCCCGCGATCCCGATGCAGAAGAGCGCACCCGAGGCCAGCAGCACGTCGGAGAGGGGGATCGTGCCGATCACGCGCGTTTCTCCCGACGGGCGAGGACGAAGGCCCCGACGAGGGCGGCCAGCAGCAGCACCGAAACCGCCTCGAAGTGGAGCAGGTAGTCCGAGTAGAGGAGGCGAGCGAGGGCGGCCGGGTCGGCGAAGGCTGCCGGGTCTTCGCCCGACGTTCCGGCGATCCGGGCGCCGGAGCCTCGGAGCGTCGCGAGAAGGAGGAAGGCGAAGGCGACGACCCCGAGGCCGCCGAGCAGCGTCTGAATCGGGCGGCTGCTCCGGTCGCCCGCCACGTGCCCCATGTTGAGGAGCATCAGGACGAACAGGAAGAGGACGAGGATGGCTCCCGCGTAGACGATGACCTGGATCGCCGCGATGAACGGGGACAGGAGCATCACGTAGGCGACGGCGAGGCCGAAGAAAGAGACGACGACCGTGAGGACGCTCCGCACCGGGTTCTTCGTCACGACCATCAGGCCGCCGAAGAGAACAGCGACGGCAGCCGCGGCGTCGAAGACGATCCGCGCGGCCGTCATCGCGCGATCCTCCACATCTCGAGCGCGGCGGCCCAGAAGAGGTTCACGAGCGCGAGCGGCAGAAGCACCTTCCAGCCGAGGCGCATGAGCTGGTCGTAGCGGAAGCGCGGCAGCGTCCAGCGCACCCAGACGAAGACGCAGACGAGGATGGCCGTCTTGCCGGCGAAGATCAGGATCGACCCGACGGCGCCGAGGATGCTCGACGGCGTGAATCCGGGAAGCGACCAGCCGCCCAGATACAGGGTGACCGTGACCGCCGAAGCCACGACGACGTTGACGTACTCGGCCATCTGGAATGCGCCGAAGCGCATGGCCGAGTACTCCGTGTGGTAGCCGGCGACGAGCTCGGCCTCGGCTTCCGGGAGGTCGAACGGCAGCCGATTGGTCTCGGCGAACGCCGACACGAAGAAGATCAGGAACCCGAGGGGCTGAAGGAACACGTTCCAGCGCGGGACGAACCCCAGCCACAGCCCCTGCTGCATCGCGACGACGTCGTTGAGCCGGAAGGAGCTCGCGGCCAGGATGATGCCGGCCGCCGCGGTCGTCATCGCGAGCTCGTAGGAGATGATCTGTGCGCTCGACCGGATTCCGCCCATCAGCGAGAACTTGTTGTTGGAGGACCAGCCGGCGAGCACGATCGCGTACACCGACAGGGACGTGATCGCGAAGACGTACAGGACCCCGATCGAGACGTCGGCGCCGATCAGGGGGATCTCGCGGCCGCCGATCGGAAGCGTCGCGCCGTAGGGCACGACGGCGAAAGTCGAGAGCGCGGCGAAGGCGGCGATCGCCGGTGCCAGCAGGAAAAGGAGCCTGTCGGCCGCGGTCGGCGTCACGGCTTCCTTGGTGAACATCTTGATCATGTCCGCCACGGCCTGCAGGAGGCCGAACGGCCCGACGCGGTTGGGGCCGACGCGGTCCTGGATGAACGCGGCTCCGCGGCGCTCGATCCAGGTGATCGGGATGACGAGGACCGGGAAGATCAGCGCCGGCAGCGCGACCCGCAGGGTGACGATCAGCCAGTCGAGCGCCGTCACAGAGTGCCCGCCCAGACGAAATCGCCCTTCTTCAGCAGCTTCCCGCCCTCGAGGTCCTTCGGGTCGATGCCGGCGTAGGCCGGGACCTCGCGGGCAATCGACGCGAGCAGATCCAGCGGCGTCCAGTTGCGGTCGCCGTACCCCACGGCCGTGGCGAGCTGGAGCAGGAGCTCCCAGTGCGCACGCACGGGAGGTTTCGGCAGGAAGGCGCGCTCGAACCGCTGCACGCGGCCCTGGACGTTGGTGAACGTGCCTTCCTTCTCGGCGAGCGACGCCGCAGGCAGGACCACGTCGGCGGCCCGCGTCAGGGCGTTCGCCGTGCGCGCGGCGACCAGCAGGAACCGCGCGCGGCGCAGTTGCGCGACCTTCCCGGGGTCGTCCGCGATCGAGGAGAAGTCGGCGTCCGCGACGACGATGACCTCGGGCGAGGCCTTTCCCGAGAGGACCGCCTCGAGGCCGTAGCCGCCTTTCCCCGGAACGACGCCCATGTCGCGAGCTCCCCGGAAGTTCGGCGCCGCTTCGTCACCCTCCACCCATTCCGTCCGGGACTTGATCTTGCGGACGCGGGACTTGTCGACGACGACGTCGCGGTTGGGGCAGGCGAGGTGATCCGCAATCTTGCGGAGCAGGAAGTTCTCCTCGTTCGAGAGGTGCGCCGAGCCCAGGAAGAAGAGGCCGGAGGGTCCGGTGGCGTCGACGGTCTTGCGGATCTCGCGGGAGAGCCGGTCGACGGCGGACGGGACGATCGTCTCCTGGACGGCGTTTCCGTCCCGCAGCGTCGCCTTGTGCACGTCGCGGGCATTGAGGCTTTCGGAGAGGAAGCGGCCGTGGTCGCAGAGCCAGTAGTCGTTGACCCGGGGGTTCAGGCGCGGGAGGAAGCGATAGACGACATCCTCCTTCGACTCGACCGACGTGTTGCAGCCGACGTTGCAGCCCGGGCAGACCGACTTCGTCTTGTTCAGGTACCAGACGCGGCTGCGGAAGCGGAACTCGCGCGTCGTCAGCGCGCCGACCGGGCAGACGTCGGCGGCGCAGCCCGACCAGTCGTTGTCGAGCGCCTGCCCCTCGTGCGTCCACACCAGGGTCCGGCCGCCGCGGTCGAGGAACGTCAGCTCGCTCGTCCCGGCGATCTCCTGGGTGAACCGGATGCAACGGGTGCACTGGATGCAGCGCGTCATGTCCGCGATGACGTGGGGCCCGATCATCGTGCGGTCGAAGGTCGGGTACTGGCGCTTCTGCTCGTCGTAGTTGGACAGCTGGTGGCCGTAGCCGAAGGAGTTGTCCTGGAGCGTGCACTCGCCGGCCTGGTCGCAGATCGGGCAGTCGAGCGGATGGTTGATGAGGAGAAACTCCATGGTCGCCGCGCGGGAGCTCTTGACCTTGTCGGTCGTCGTCTTGACCGAGAGCCCGTCCTTCAGCGGCGTCGTGCAGGCGGCCTGGATCTTCGGGATGCCCTCGATCTCGACGAGGCACATCCGGCACTGCCCGACGACCGAGAGGCGCGGGTGGTAGCAGAAGTGGGGGATGTCGATGCCGGCGAGCTTTGCGGCGTCGATGAGGTTGAGGTTCTTCGGCACCTCGATCGGCCGGCCGTCGAAGCTCACCGTGAAGGTGTCCTTGGCGGGCGGAGGGGGCGGCGCGGGAGCGCCCGGCTTCGTCGGCTCGCTGCTCATGCGGTCACCATGTCGGCCTTCACCCCGGCCATGCAGCGCTTGTGCTCGACGTGGTACAGGAACTCGTCGCGGAACTTCGGGACCGCCGACAGGATCGGCGCGGCGGCGCCATCGGCGAGCACGCAGATGGTCATGCCGTTGTTCATCTGGGCCGAGACCCGGGTCAGCAGGTCCACGTCCTCGACGCGGCCCTCGCCGTTTTCGATGCGCGACAGGACGCGGTGGAGCCAGGTCGTGCCCTCGCGGCAGGGCGTGCACTGGCCGCAGGACTCGTGCGAGAAGAACTTGAGGATGTTCTGTACCGCCGCCACGATGCACGTGTCTTCGTCCATGACGATGATCGCGGCCGACCCGAGCATCGAGCCCTTGGCGGCCACCCCGTCGAAGTCGAGCGGGCAGTCCTCGATCTCGGCGGGCGTCATGATCGCGGCGGACGCGCCGCCCGGGATGACGGCCTTCAGCTTCTTGCCGCCCCGGATGCCCTGCGCGAATGCCTCGCCATAGAGGAGCTCCTTGAAGGGCAGGCCCATGGCGGCCTCGTAGACGCCGGGCCGGTTGACGTGGCCGGAGACGCAGAAGAGCTTGGGCCCCGTGTTCTTCTCGTTGCGTCCGAGCTTCAGGAACCAGTCCGCGCCGCGGTCGATGACGTGCTTGACGCAGCAGAGCGTCTCGACGTTGTTGACGATCGTCGGGGCCGCGAAGGCGCCGGAAACGGCGGGGAAGGGCGGCTTGATGCGCGGCTGACCGCGCTTGCCTTCGATCGACTCGATCAGTCCGGTCTCCTCGCCGCAGATGTATGCGCCGGCGCCGCGATGGACGGTGATGTCGAGGGAGAAGCCGGAGCCCAGGATGTTCTGGCCGAGGAACCCCTTCGCGTACGCCTCTTCGACGGCGCGATTCAGGATGCGAGCGCCGTCGTAGAACTCGCCGCGGATGTAGATGTACGCCGTCTTGCACCGGATCGCGTACGAGGCGAGGACCATCCCCTCGATGAGCTGGTGCGGATCGTTCTCCATCAGGAGTCGGTCCTTGAAGGTCCCCGGCTCGGACTCGTCCGCGTTGCAGAGGAGATAGATCGGCTTGCCCTTCGTGTCCTTGGGAAGGAAGCCCCACTTGACGCCGGCCGAGAAGCCCGCGCCTCCGCGGCCCCGGATGTTGGCCTTCTTGACCTCTTCGGTGACCTGCTCGGGCGTCATGCCGCCGCTGAGCACCCGGCGCAGCCCCGCGTAGCCGCCGTCGGCGAGATAGGTGTCGATCGACTGGGAGTCGGGCGTGCCGACGCGGCGGCTGAGGATCTTTTCCACGTCAGGACTCCCGGGCGAGCCGGTCGAGGAGCTGATCGAGCTTCGCCTCGTCCATGGGCTCGAAGTACTTGTCGTTGACCATCATCGACGGCGCGCGGTCGCAGCCCGCGATGCACTCGACCTCGACCATCGTGAACTTCCCGTCCTTCGTGGTCTCCTCGAGGCCGATGCCGAGCCGGCGCCGGCAGTGCGCGACGAGCGCGCCGGCACCCAGGAGGTGGCACGAGATGGATGTGCAGAACTGGAGGAGGTTCTTCCCGACGGGCCGCAGGTTGAACATCGTGTAGAAGGTCAGCACCCCGTCGACGTGGGAGACCGGGAGCTCGAGGACCCGTGCGACCTCCTCGGCCGACTCCCGGGAAATCCAGCCGAAGGTCTCCTGCGCGACCCAGAGGACGGGCAGGAGCGCCGCCTGCTTCGTCGGGTAACGCTTCAAGAGGCTTTCGATCCGTGCCATAGCCGCGGGCGGGAAGGGGCGGGGCTCGCCGGCGGCTTCGACCCTGTACCGGGTGTGGCTCACCAGTCGAACGCTCCCTTCTTCCAGATGTAGGCGTAGCCGACGGCCAGGACGACGAGGAACGTCAACATCTCCAGGAAGAGGGGCCAACCGACCGACCGGAACACGAGGGCCCAGGGATAGATGAACGCGATTTCGACGTCGAACAGGATGAAAACCATCGCGATGACGAAAAACTGAATGGAGATTCGCTTGTGGGACGAGTCGATCAGGGGAACGCCGCTCTCGTAGGTTTCGCCCTTCTGCCTGGTCCGGAGCTTCTTGCCGAGGACGACATTCAAGATCTGGATCACCGCCGCCATTCCCGCGGCGACACCCAGCAGGATGAGAATCGGAGCGAATGTCAGAGGCATGGAACGGTGGCAACTTTTTCACAAGGGCCCGGGCGAGTCAACGCATGTCGAAGAGCCCAAAGGGGCTAGTGGCGCGCTACCATCCGCCCGTGCCGAACCGGTTCGATCCCTGTGCGCTCGTGCCCGCGTTCGACGCGGAGGCGACGGTCGGAGCCGTCGTGCGGGGGCTGCGGAAATCCGTAGCCCGGGTGCTCGTCGTCGACGACGGTTCGTCGGATCGCACCGCGGAGAAGGCAGCGGCCGAGGGGGCGGAGGTGCTCCGGCGGCCGGGCAACGGCGGCAAGGGCGCGGCGGTTCGATCCGGCCTGGAGCGGATCCTGAATTCGCCGGCGACGCACGTGGCGTTCGTCGATGCCGACGGGCAGCACGACCCCGCCGACCTTCCGACCCTCCTCGCCGCCGCGCAGGAGGGCGACGACTTCGTGATCGGTTCGCGGATGGGAGATCCTGAGGCGATCCCCCGGTACCGCTATCGCACGAACGAGATCGGCAGCCTGGTCCTTTCGCGCATGACCGGGCTCGACGTGGAGGACGCGCAGTCGGGGTACCGCGTGGTCGCGGCGGACCTGCTGCGCCGGCTCGAGCTCAACGCCTGCGGCTACATCATCGAGACGGAGATGCTGTTGAAGGCCTCGCCGCACCTGACGCGCTTCCGCCACGTCCCCGTGCGCGCCATCTACGGCGGGCCGTCGCACTACCGGCCGTTTCGCGACACGTGGGTCATTTCGTGGGGGGCGGTGTATTACAAGGTGTTCGAATTGGATTGACGGCTGCGCCGTCAATCCCAATTCGAACATCCCGAGCCCGGAGGGCGAGGGATCCCGACCTCGATTCGCCGGGGCGGCGGTCTCGCAGCCCCCAGCTAGAATCCCAGTCTCTGTGCCCCAATACACGATCACGCCGCTCCGCACCGCCGGCCGGGGGCCGCGCGTCCTGACCATCGACGCGGAGGACTGGTTCCACGTCTGCGGACACGCCGAGTATTCCGACCCGCGGCGCTGGGACGCGTATGCGCCGCGCGTCGAGGCCACTCTCGGCTGGCTCTTCGACGCGCTCGCGGCGGGCGGGCATCGCGCGACGGTGTTCTTCCTGGGCTGGATCGCGCGGCGCTATCCACAGCTCGTCCGGGAGGCCGCCCGGCGCGGGCACGAGATCGGCATCCACGGCCACGATCACCGCCGCGCCGACGAGATGAGCCCGGCGGAGTTCCGGGACGATCTGCTTCGCGCCCGCGATGCGATCGAGACCGCGGGAGGCGCGAGCGCGAGCACACACCGCGCCGCCGAATGGTCGATCCGGCATCCCGGCTCCCCGGCGCTCGCCGAGCTCGCGGCGGCGGGTCTTCGGTGCGACGCTTCGATGATGCCCGTGCCTCCGCTCGGCCGCCGATCGAACCTTCCGCGGTCCGCATCGGATCGACGGCGACGGCTGGTCGCTCACCGAGATGCCGCCGTTGACGGGCTCCGTCCTCGGCGTGGCCCTGCCCCTGGGAGGGGCCTGGCCTTTCCGCGTCCTGCCGGAGGGCCGACTGGCCCGCGCCGAGTCGGTCGCGCGCGACCGCGGCGAGCCTGCCGTCTTCACCTTTCACCCGTGGGAGTTCGATCGCTCGCATCCGCCCATGCCGGGTTTGACGCCCATCCAGCGCACGGTGCACTTTCTGGGCCTGCCGGCGACTGCCGGACCGATTCTCGCGCTGGCTCGCAGGCGACCGCTGCGTCGCGATCGAGGATGCGCTCGCGGGGCTCTCGCCGGCATGAGCGCTCGCGCCGCGTTTCTCTTTCCCGGACAGCTCTCCGAATGGATCGGGATGGGGAAGGACTTCCTCGAGTCGGACCCGGAAGCCCGGGACCTGTGCGCGCTGACCTCCGAGCGGTGCGGCCGCGATCTCCGGAGCCTGATGCTCGAAGGCCCCGAAGAGGCGCTTCGCGAGAACCTCGCCGCGCAGGCGAGCGTGTACATGATATCGACGCTCGCGGCGCGATTGCTCGAGCGCCGGGGTGTCGCGGCCGCCGCGACGGCGGGCTACAGCCTCGGCAACTACGCGGCGATGGTCGCGGCCGGAGCCATCTCCTACGAGGAAGCCCTCGACGTTCTGGTTTCCGTGTGGCGCGAGACCGAGCGCCTGGGCATCCGGGGTCGGATGGGCGCGGTGATCGGCGCCCGCCGCGAGGCCGTGGACGCGGAGTGCCTCGCTCTGCGCGAACGGGGCCTCGCGGTGTGGATTGGCAACGTCAACGCCTCGACCCAGTTCGTCCTGACCGGCTCCGCCGAAGGCGTCGCCTCGGCCCTCGAAGACCTTCGGCCCCGGGCGCTGTCGGTGCTGCCACTGACCATGAGCTGGCCGATTCACAGCGAGCTCATGCGGCCGGTCGCGGAGACGATCGCCCCGCGAATCGCGGCCCTGCGGACGATCCGGGACCCGCGGGTCCCGTACTTCGGACCGGAGGGTCGCGCGGTCGCGGGCGGCGAGGAGGTGCGGCGGCTCCTGGGCACGGCGTTCTGCTTTCCCACGCTCTGGAAGGAGACCTTCGAGGCCATGGTGGCGTCCGGCCACCGGGTCTTCCTCGAAGCCGGGCCGGGGGAGATGCTCTCGAAGATGGTGCGCTGGATCGATCGCTCGACGCGCTGCGTCCCGGCCGGAACGGTGGAGGCCGTCGGTGCCGCCGTGGATATAGTCGGTGCCGGATGAAGACCGCGGTCGTGACCGGAGGCTCGCGGGGCATCGGCAGGGCCATCTCGCTCGAGCTCGCTTCCGGGGGCGCCCGGATCGTGTTGACCTGCCTGTCGGACCTGGCGCGCGCCGAGAAAACGGCGGCCGAGATCCGCGGGATCGGCGGAGAGGCCCTGGCCCTGCGCGTCGACGTGCGCAAGCCGGAGGACGTCGCGGCCCTGGCCGACCGGGTCGCCGCGGATTTCGGCGGCGCCGACATCCTCGTCAACAATGCCGGAGTCATCAAGGACGCCCTCTTCCCGTTCATGAAGGAGGAGGACTGGGACTACGTCCTCGACGTCGACCTCAAGGGCGCCTTCCGCGTCACGCGCGCCCTCATCCGGGGGATGCTCCACAAGAGCTCCGGCCGGATCGTCAACATCGTCTCCGTCAGCGGCATCTCGGGCCACGCCGGCCAGACCAACTATTCGGCGGCCAAAGGCGGGCTGATCGCGTTCACCAAGGCGCTGGCGCTCGAGCTCGCGCCCCGGGCGATCACGGTCAACGCCGTGGCCCCGGGCCTGGTGGACACGGAGATCATCGCGCACCTGAAAGAATCGGCCCGCAAGGAGTTCGTGTCGCGCATCCCCATGGCGCGGTTCGGCCGCCCGGAGGAGATCGCGGCCCTCGTCGGCTTTCTCGCCTCGGACAAGGCGTCTTACGTCACCGGTCAGGTCTGGCGGGCCGACGGCGGCATGGCCTAGCCCGTATAATCCCGCCCGGAAGGAGCCTCCATGTCCCGGGAAGAACTGGCGCCGCGGGTCAAGGACCTGATCGTGCGGCGCCTGAAGCTCGAGATCGATCCCGCGACCATCGACGACGCGGCCCCGCTCTTCGGCGAAGGGCTGGGTCTCGATTCGATCGACGCGCTCGAGCTCGTGCTCGGGCTCGAGCAGGAATTCAAGATCAAGGTCGAGGACGAAGAGGTGGGGGTCAAGGCCTTCGCCTCCGTCAACGCCCTGTGCGACTTCATCGAGCAGAAGAAGACGGCCTGATGACGACGACGGCGTTCCCGCATGCGTACCCGTTCCGCTTCGTCGACACGGTGTCGCAGCGGCCCGACGCCGAGTTCCAGGGCGGGCGCGCCCGGATTCGCGTGACGTCCAACGGCCGCGCGGCCATGGGCGAGGCGTGGCAGAGCCCGCTCCTCCTCGCCGAGGCGATCGCCCAGGCCGCCCTGCTCCTGGAGGCGGGCGACGCCGAGGCGGGGCGGCGCGGGTACCTCGCCGGGATCCAGGATCTGACCCTCGAGCGCGCGCCGCGCGCCGGGGAGACTCTCGAGGTCGCCGTACGCCTCCACGGGAGCTTTGGCGCCGTCTTCCGATTCGACGGCGAGGTGCACGGCGAGGACGGCGTCCTGGCGCGGGGCAGCGTCCTCGTCCGCAAGGGCGAGGCGTCGCCGGAGGGCGAGCCATGAACATCAAGGAAGAGCAGAAGGGCGCGCACACGATCCTGCGCATTTCCGGCACGCTCGCCCTCGGCGAGAACACGCGCGTCCTGCAGGAGCGGTTTGACGAAATCGTGGGAGAGAGCGGCGGCGCGCTCATACTGGAGATGTCGGGTCTCGAGCACCTCGATTCGACGGCGATCGGAGTCCTCGTCGGCGGTCTCAAACGCTTCGAAGCGCAGGGGAGACGCTTCTACCTCGTCGCCCCGCGGGAGCGCGTCGCGTCCGTATTCCGGATTACGCACCTGGATTCGGTCTTCCGGGTCTTCCCGACGGTCGAGGCGGCAGTCGAGTCCGCGGACCTGGCCGGCGAAGAGGCGACGAGTGAGCACTGAGGTCGCCGCGGCCTGCGAGTGCACGCACGAGCCGCCTCACCGGTTCACGATCGCCGGGCGGTCGAGAGTGCGCGGCGGCATTCTGCTCTCGCTCCAGCGCGTGGACGAGCGATACCCGGCCCGCGACATGTTCATCACGGACCGCGAGATGAAGATGGGCGGCGACAACGTGTACAAGGCATGCTTCGTTTGCGTCGATCGCGGGTTCCGCGAGACGGCCATCGTCCTGCCCAAGTCCGAGGTGGAGCTCGGGCTGCCTCCGGCTTGAGGGCCGGCTCTCATCTGCCTTTGAGGAGGTCCGCGTGCGCTTGACGGATCGGCCCGGCTGGAAGGCTCTTCAGGCTCATTCGGCGACCGTTCGGGACGCGCACCTGAGGGATCTCTTTTCCGCGGATCCGGGCCGCGCCGAGCGTCTTTCGGTCGAAGGCGCAGGCCTCTTCCTCGACTATTCCAAGCACCGGGTGACGGACGAAACACTGCGCCTCCTCCTGGCCCTGGCGCGGGAGTGCGGCCTGCGCGAGCGGATCGACGCGATGTTCCGCGGGGACAAGATCAACGTCACCGAGAAGCGCGCCGTCCTCCACGTGGCGCTTCGCGCGCCGAAGGGGACCTCGATCGTCGTCGACGGGGAGAACGTCGTTCCCGGCGTCCACGAGGTCCTCGACCGCATGTCGGCCTTCTCGGACCGGGTCCGCGGCGGGTCCTGGACGGGACACACGGGAAAACGCATCAAGAACGTCGTCAACGTGGGAATCGGCGGTTCCGATCTCGGCCCCGTCATGGCGCACGAGGCGCTGCGCCACTTCAGCGATCGCGCCATGCGCTTCGAGTTCGTCTCCAACGTCGACGGCACGGACTTCGTCGAAAGCACCCACGGCATGGACCCGGCGGAGACCCTCTTCGTCATCTCGTCCAAGACCTTCGTCACGCTCGAGACCATGACGAACGCTCGGACCGCGCGGGCGTGGTGCCTGGCGGCCCTGAAGGACGAGAAGGCGGTCGCGAAGCACTTCGTCGCGGTGTCGACCAATGCCGAGGAGGTCCGCAAGTTCGGCATCGACACGGCCAACATGTTCGGCTTCTGGGACTGGGTCGGAGGCCGATACTCGATGGATTCCGCGATCGGCCTCTCGACGATGCTCGCCGTCGGCCCCGCGAACTTCCGGGCGATGCTCGCGGGCTTCCACGCGATCGACGAGCACTTCCGGACGGCGCCCTTCGAGAAGAACCTGCCCGTGCTGATGGGGCTTCTCTCGGTCTGGTACGACAACTTCTTCGGCGCGCAGACTGTCGGAGTCTTCCCGTACAGCCAGTACCTGAAGCGCTTTCCCGCCTATCTGCAGCAGTTGACCATGGAGTCGAACGGCAAGCACGTGACGCTCGACTCCGAAACGGTGGGCTGGGAGACCGGGCCGATTTTCTGGGGCGAGCCGGGCACGAACGGCCAGCATTCCTTCTATCAACTGATCCACCAGGGCACGAAGCTCATCCCGTCGGACTTTCTCGGTTTCCTCCACACGGCCAATCCCGTGGGCGAGCACCACGATCTGCTGATGGCCAACCTCTTCGCGCAGACCGAGGCCCTGGCCTTCGGCAAGACGCCGGAACAGGTGAAGGCGGAGGGCACGCCCGACTGGCTCGTCCCGCACCGGGTCTGCGAAGGGAACCGGCCGACCTCGACGATCCTCGCCGACTCCCTCACCCCGGAGACGCTCGGCAAGCTCGTCGCGCTCTATGAGCACAGCGTCTTCACGCAGGGGACGATCTGGAACATCGACTCGTTCGATCAGTGGGGCGTCGAGCTCGGAAAAAAGCTCGCGGTCAACATCATTCCGGAGCTCCAGAGCCCGGCCGAGCCCGCGCTGAAACACGATGGCTCGACGAACGCTCTCATCCGGCGCTACCGCAAGGCTCGGGCGGCACCGAGATGACTTCGCCGGCGCCGGATTCTCTCGCGACCTTCAAGCGCGCCGCCGGAGAGAAGGCGGCCGCATTGGTGGAGTCGGGCATGGTCGTCGGCCTCGGCACGGGCTCGACCGCGATCTTCGCGACCCGTCGGATCGGCGCGCTGCTGGCCTCGGGCGAGCTCCGAGACGTCGTCGGCGTTCCGACCTCGCGCGCGACCGCCGCGGAAGCGGAGCGCCTGCGGATACCGCTGCTCTCCATCGAGATCCCGCGCGAAATCGACGTGACGATCGACGGCGCGGACGAGGTCGACCCGGCCCTGAACCTGATCAAGGGCGGCGGGGGCGCGCTCTTCCGCGAAAAGATCGTGGCGCAGGCGAGTCGTCGTGTCGTCATCGTGGTCGACGAGACGAAGCTCTCGCCGGCCCTCGGCACCCGTCACGCTCTGCCCGTCGAGGTGTCGGGATTCGGCTGGAAGTCGCAGCAGCGCTTCCTCGCCTCGATCGGCGCGAAGCCGAAGTTGCGTCTGGTCGCCGACGGCAAACCCTACGAGACCGACCAGGGGAACTGGATCTTCGACTGCGAGATCGGCCCGATCGCCGATCCGGTCGCCCTCGCCGCGCGCCTGGCGGCTCGCGCCGGAATCGTCGAGCACGGCCTCTTCTGCGGCTTGGCCTCCGTCGTCATCGTGGCGGGCGGGTCGGGCGTGCGCGAGCTCCGGCGTCCCGGCTAGTCGCGGAGGAGCCAGACGTAGGCCAGGTAGGCTGCGCCCGCGACGCAGAGCGTGGCACCCGCCGCGACGGCCGCCCGCGAAGCGGTCGAGGCCTTTTTCCAGAACCGCCGTCCCGAGCGATGCAGTTTGCGCAGGGCGAGCTCCAGTCGGTCGAGAGCCTTGGCGATCCAGAGCGATTCCTGCGCGACGAGGCCCCCGCCGAAAGCGATGACCAGCAGGCCCGGGCCCCGGAATGACCAGCAGAATCGCTCCGCCGACGATCAGCATCAGGCCCAGGGTCACCAGGACGATCCGCACGGCCGGGCTTCCGGAGCCTCGATGTGCCCGGTATCGGCGAACGAACCGCTCGCCGGGCGGGGTGTCGCGGAAGTCCCGCCACGTCTTCGTCCACGGCGTTCTCATGCGATCCGTCGGATGCCAGAACCGCGCCAGGTTCGAAAGGTTGACCGCTGTGTCGCCTCCCGCTATCCTCCCGTTCCCCGCGAAAGTGGCGGAACTGGTAGACGCGCAGGTCTCAGAAGCCTGTGGGGTAACACCTGTGGGGGTTCGAGTCCCCCCTTTCGCACCAACTAGCTCGTCCTGACTGCGTCGGGTCCGGAGGGAGGCGATGCGTGGAACTCTCGTGATTGCGGGATTGCTCGTCTCCCTGCTTTCGACCGAGGCCAGATCCGAGAGCGCCGAAGAACGCGGTAGAGATCCCCGGCGGTTCCGCGGGAATCGGGTTCGACGACCTCCGTTACTCACGGTCTCTCGGGCGCGTCCTCGTGCCGGCGGGCCGGACCGGAGCTCTCGTTCTCATCGATCCCGCGACGCAGGCGATGGACTCCATCACCGGTTTTTCGACGACCGAGCAGTATCGCGGAGGCCACGGAGAAGGGATCACTTCCGCGGACGAGGGTGGCCGCGTCCTCTACGTCATCGACCGAACCTCGCGGCAGCTGGCGGCCGTCGACCCCGCATCGAAGACGATCGTTGCTCGGGCGTCGCTGGGTGCAGGTCCCGACTACGTGCGGTACGTCGCGCCCACGCAGGAAGTCTGGGTCACGGAACCCGACGCGGAGCAGATCGAGATCTTCCGAATCGAAAGCTCCGGCGCCACTCTCACGCCCGCCGGCACGATACCGATCAAAGGCGGTCCGGAGTCTCTCGTCGTCGACCCGGCAGGCGGGAGAGCGTACACGCATCTCTGGTCCGGCAAGACGGTCGTTCTCGACCTGAAAACCCGCCGGCCGGTCGCCGAATGGGTCAACGGCTGCGCGGGATCGCGGGGGATCGCCCTGGACGCGAATCGCAAGCAGCTCTTCGTGGGCTGCGCCGAAGGAAAGGCCGTCGCTCTCAGCACGGAAACAGGCAACATCCTCGGGTCGCTTCAGTCGGGAGACGGCGTCGACATCATCGACTACGACCCGAAAACGTCCCACTTCTACCTCCCCGGAGGGAAGAGCGCGACGATGGCGGTCATCGAGGTCTCGCCGGAGGGCAAGCTCACGCTCTTGCGCACCGTTGCCACCGCGTCCGGGGCGCACTGTGCCGTCACGGACGGGTCCGGGCACGTGTACGTGTGCGATCCGAAGCGAGGGCGCCTTCTCTTGATTTCGGACCGACCCTGAGATGGGGGGCTGCCCCTGCGGCGCAAGCGCCGCCAGGGTTTGAACCCCGGAAGCGAGCGTGGCTGTCTCTTGCGGGGTCAGGGCAGGACGTTGACGAGGCCTTGCATCATGACGCCGTGGACCGTGCAGAAGTACGTAAAGGTCCCGACGTTGTTGAATGTCCGCGTAAACGTCGCGGGCGCCGTGAGCTGACCGGAGGTCCAGATGTCGCCGGGGGGCCCGCCGGGACCGGGCGTGCAGTTGATTGCGGTGCACGTTCCCGAGGTCGTCGAGTGAAGGCCCGTGACCCAGTCCCACTCGACGGTCGTTCCCGCCGTGATCGTCGTGGTCGAGGTCCCGCTCACGGAGTCGACGAAAGTGGTGCCCCCGCCCTGCCCGACGAAAACGATGCGATTCGGATTCGTCGTCGGCGTCAGCGTCACGGTGGGCGTCACGGTGAAGGTTCGGGTCGGCGTGCTGCTGGCCGTCTGCGATGACCGTCGAGCTGAGGGTGCGCGTGGGCGTCAGCGTCAGCGTCGGGGTGAGGCTCGGCGTGAACGTCCGCGTCGCGGTGAAGGTCGGCGTGAAGCTCGGCGTGCGCGAGTTCGTCGGGGTGTGCGAGATCGTGAAGGTCTGGGTCGCCGTGAACGTGTTCGTCGGCGAGAGCGTCCGGGTTCCCGTCGGCGTGATCGACGGGGTGAAGGGTGTCCCGTCCGGGTGGCCGTGAACGTCCGGGTCGGCGTCCCGGAAGTCGGGGTCCGGGTCGGACTCGAGGAGGGCGTGGACGTGCGCGTCGTCGTGGGCGTGGCGGTGACGATCGTCCCGCCGGTGGTGGTCCGGGTGGGCGACGGGCCCTTCGACGGTGTCCGGGTGATGGTCGGCGGGATGGCGGGGCCGTCGCTGGCGCCGACGACGAAGATGGGATCGGTCGTCGCGTTGTCGATGACGGCGGCGTAGGAGAACACGGCCCCGCTCGCGGACACGGTGACGACGGCGTTGGAGGTCTGGAGGCCGCCGATTCCGGCCGCGCCGAAGATCCCGGAGACCTGGAGGCCCGAGTGCGCCGCTACGAGCTGCGAGACCGGGCGCCCTCGCAGGGAACCGAGAGCGTCATAGATCGTGAACGTCACCGCGACCGACGTGTTGTTGCGATTGAAGACCCCGACGTTCGTGCGGAACCCGGCGCCGGCGCCGCCGTTGCGGATCGAGGTGAGGACCGTGTCCGCCTGTGCGTCGGTATCGTGGAGGCCCGGAATGAACATCCCGACCGTGGGCGTCGGGCTCGTGGAGTAGAGCCGACTCGTGACGACGAGCTGGCTCGCGTCGCCGTCGACCTCGAACTCGACGCCCCCGGCCGTGTCGGGAGCGTCGAACAGCGAAACGACGATGTTGTCGAACGCGAGCGACTCCCGTGGGCCGAGCGTGAACAGCCTCGACGGGAGGCACCGGCGGACAGGGACTGCCGATGAAGCAGCGGTAGATCGCCGTGACGGTGAGCGGAGAGGCGTAGGAGGTGTTGAACGCCCGGACATCCGAGTAGAAAGGCGCGACGCCGACGATCGAAGCCGCGGCGGGCAGAGTCACGGTGTCGGCCAGCAGCGCCCGGCCGGCGACGAGAACTCCGAGAACGGCCACGGCGCCGAACCGCGAGACCTTCATCTGTGGACGAATGACGGGCACCCTGACTCCAGCGCCGAGTCTACCGCTTCGCTGCTCCGACGGGCCTGACGTCCACGGCTCCCTGCATCATCATGCCGTGGATCATGCAGTAGTACTGGAACGTGCCGACCTGGCTGAACGTGTGGGTGAAGCTGAACGGGGCGCTCCGGTTCGGGGAGCTCCAGAATCCATTCGGGGAGCACAGGGTGTTGACGCAGCTCCCGCTCGTCGTCGAGTGCAGTCCCGCGCCTGCCACCCAGTCCCACTGAATCGTCGTGCCCACCGTGATCGTCGAGTTGGGGCCCTGGTCCACGGTGTCGAAGAAGGACAGTCGTTCCGTTCTGGCCGACCATGACGATCCGATTCGGGTTGATCGTCGGCGTCCGCGTGATGAGGGTCGTGATGATGGGCGTGCGGCTGGCGGTGGGCGTCAGGGTGATCGTCGGCGTGCGGGTGATCGTGAAGGTCTGCGTGGCCGTGAAGGTCGGCGTGATCGTGGGTGTCCGCGACGCCGTGAAGGTCGTGCTGGGCGTGAACGTCATCGAGGGCGTGAACGTGATCGTCGGCGTGCGGGTGATGGTGGGCGTTCCCGGCGGCGCGTCCGGCGCGCCGACGACGAAGATCGGATCGCTGGTGGCGTTGTCGATCACGGCGGCGTAGGAGAAGACCGGCCCGGTCGCCACGACGGTGATCACGGCGTTGGCGGTCTCGAAATCGGCTGCCCCGGCGGCGCTGAAGATCCCGGAAACCTGGAGCCCGGAGCGGCCGCTCGACCGAGCGGGTGACCGGCGCCCCGTGCGACACGCCGTCGCCGTCGAAGATCTCGAACGTGACCGAGAGGGGGAGGTCCCCGGGGTTGAAGAGGCCCACGTTCGTGCGAAAGCCCGGAGGCGCCCCGCCATTGCGGATCGACGTGAGGACGGTGCGCTCGTGGGCCGAGGAGGCTCCGAGCCCCGGAACGTACATGCCGACGGTAGGCACAGGGGCCGTCGAGTACAGGCGGCTCGTGACGACGAGCTGGCTCGCGTCGCCGGCGAATGCGAACTCGATGCCGCCGGCCGTGTCCGGAGAGGCGAACGCCGCGGCCACCATGTTGTCGAAGGCGATGGACTCGCGCGGGCTGAGCCGGAAGAACGCGGTCCGAGCCGTGGCGGGGCAGGGGTTGCCGATGAAGCACCGGTACGTGGCCGTCACGTCCAACGGGTCCGTGTACGAGGTGTTGAACGCGCGAACGTCCGAGTAGAACGGCGCTCCGCCGACGATCGAGGCCGCAGCGGGGAGCGTCACGATGTCGGCCGCGCTCGAGGCGGCCGCGCCGAGAATGCCAAGTGCCAGGATCGGGATTCGCCGCATCGTTCCAACGCGCAGTGTAACGCGGCTATGATCCGGGCATGCACCCGTGGCACGACGTCGCCGTGGGCCCCGACGCTCCGGCGCTGCTGCGCGCCATCATCGAGATCCCGCGCGGCTCGAAGGTCAAGTACGAGCTCGACAAGGCGAGCGGACTGATCCGCGTGGACCGAATCCTCTTCTCGGCGGTCCACTATCCGGCCAACTACGGCTTCATCCCGCAGACGTACTGCGAGGACCACGATCCGCTGGACATCCTGGTTCTCGGCCAGGAGGACGTCGTGCCGCTGGCGATCGTGCGCGCGCGCCCGATCGGCGTGATGAAGATGAGCGACCAGGGCGAGGAGGACGACAAGATCATCGCCGTGCACGCCGACGACCCCGAGTACGTCCACTACACGTCGATCCGGGAGCTGCCGCCGCATCGCATCGCGGAGCTGCGGCGGTTCTTCGAAGACTACAAGGCGCTCGAACAGAAGACGGTCACCGTGGACGAGTTCCTGGACCGGCCGCAGGCGGTCGCCGTGGTCGAGGAGGCCCTGGTGCTCTACGCCCGGCATCGGGAGGAGCTCCGGGCGGGAAAGCTGCCGTAGGACGGGGCGAAAGGAAGGAGGGAGGGGCATGACGAGTCCGCAGGAGGCCGCCGGCCGCAAGGAGGTCCTGACGCGCGCCGTCGCCAGTCTCGAAGAGGTCCTCTCTACGATGCGCGAGGACCCGCGGGCCTACGCGGCGCTCTCGGCGGCGATCGCGTTCGTCGAAGTGGTTCTCGAGCGGCAGGGCCGGGAGCAGGCGACCGACGCGCAGTCCCGGCCGACCGAGCCCATTCCTCCGGCCCGACGCCCTCGCTGAGGGCGTAAAATCGGTGGGGAGCGCCCTGGCGCGATGCCGACCCCGAACCTGCCCTGGAACTGCCCCAATCCCTACTGCGAGGAACCGCACAATGCATCCTCCGTTCCCGTCGACGGTGTAATTCGTTGCCACTCCTGCGGTTGGGAGCGCAAGGTCAAGACGCCGGAGCCAGAGAACCTCGACGACTGGCCGGGCCTCTTCACGCCGATCGACAAGCCCAGGGGGTAATCCCGGGCAGATAGACTCCGCGGGCATGTTGCCCCGCGACTCCGACGTCCTCGAACGCCTTCGCCGGAAAGGCTCCCGGGTGCTGTCGTTCCAGGACCTCGTCGAGGCATTCGGCGTCCTGGAGGCCGAGGAAGACGCCCTGCGTGAGAAGCTCGACCTGCTCGAGCGCCGCGGCGAGATCGTGCGGATCCGGGGCGAGAAGTACTCGGCGATCGAGTTCGCCAACCTGGTCGCCGGCCGACTGACCGTCCGTCCCGAGGGCTTCGGCTTCGTTCTCGTCCAGGACGGGGAGGATCTCTACGTTCCGCGAACCGGGATGCACGGTGCGATGGACGGGGACACCGTCCTCGCGCGGGAGGAGCGCGCGAGGGCCGCGCCCGGCCGCCGCCGCGGGGGGCCGGAGCGGCGATCCGGCGTCGTCGTCAAGGTCCTCGAGCGCGCCCGGGAGCGCGTCATCGGCCGGTTCGAGACCCGGGACGGCGCCAAGGTCGTGTTCCCCTACGACCCGAAGATCGACGCCGTCATCAAGATCGTCGACGGCAAGACCCACGGCGCGCGCGAAAACGAGATCGTCGAGGCGCGGCTGACGGCGTTTCCGGACGGCCGCCGCGTGGCGCGCGGCGAGGTCGAGGACCGGCTGGGGTTCCTCGGCGAGCCGGGGGTGGACATCGAGATCGTTCTGCGGTCCCACAACCTGCCCCCGCGGTTTCCCCAGCCCGTCGTCGCGGAGTCGGAACGGTTCCCCGAGGACGTGCGGCCGGAGGACATCCGGGGCCGTCGCGACTTCCGCGAGCGCCGGATCGTGACCATCGACGGGGAGACGGCCAAGGACTTCGACGACGCGATCGAGGCGGAGAAGACCCCCGGCGGCTATCGCATCGGCGTGCACATCGCCGACGTGTCTCACTACGTGACCGAGGGCGGCGTCCTCGACGACGAGGCGCGCTCGCGAGGGACGTCCGTCTATTTTCCCGGCCGCGTGCTGCCCATGCTGCCGGAGCGCCTCTCCAACGGCCTCTGCTCGCTGAATCCGCGCGTCGACCGGCTCGTTCTGTCGGCGATTCTCGAGCTCGATGCGCACGGCCGAGTCGTCGGTTCGGACTTCACGAAGGGCGTGATCCGCAGCGGTCACCGGATGACGTACACCGAGGTCGCGCGCCTCCTGGAGAAGGGCACCGGGCCCGAGGACGAGCGCCGGTACGGGCCGTACCTCGCCGACTTCCGGCTGATGGGCGAGGTTGCCGCGCTCCTGCGCCGGCGGCGCGAGGCCCGCGGCTCGATCGACTTCGATCTCCCGGACGCCGACATCGTGCTCGACGACGCGGGTCTCGTCGTCGGGATCGTCCCGGAGTCGCGCAACGTGGCCCATCGGCTGATCGAGGAGTTCATGCTCGCGGCCAACGAGGCGGTGGCGAACAAGCTGCTCTTCGCCCGGCAGCCCGCGATCTACCGCGTCCACGACCGGCCGGACCCGGACCGGCTCGTCGACCTGCGCGAGGTCCTCCAGAGCTTCGGCTACGAGTTGAAGGGCGACCTGGCCGAAGTCCCACCCAAGGCCTTCCAGAAGCTGCTCAACGAGATCGAGGGCAAGCCCGAGGAGCGCCTCCTGCACGACCTCCTGCTGCGCGCCCAGCGCAAGGCGCTCTACTCCGAGGAGTGCCGCGGGCACTACGCCCTGGCGGCTCCGTACTACTGCCACTTCACCTCGCCGATCCGGCGCTATCCGGATCTGATCGTGCATCGCCAGCTCTCGCGCCTGCTCGAGGCCGGCCGGCCCGTGGCGGCCCGGGACTTCGACGGGGTCAACGACCGGATGCGCGAGGTGTCGGGGTTCTCCTCGGAGCGCGAGCGCCGCGCCGAGCAGGCCGAGCGGGAGAGCCTCCTCTGGAAAAAGATCGTCTTCATGAAAGACAAGCTCCAGCGCGAGTTCGACGCCTACGTCACGGGTGTGACATCTTTCGGCGTGTTCGTGACGCTCAAGGACTTTTTCGTGGAAGGGCTCGTTCCCATGACCGCACTCGGAAACGACTTCTTCGTGTACGAGGAGAAGCAGCATCGCCTCCGGGGCCGTTCCTCGGGCGCGACGTTTCGCCTCGGCGACTCGATCCGCGTGCGCCTGGTCGAGATCGACGAGGTGCGACGGAGGCTGAACTTCCGCCTCGCGGGAGAGCCCGCGGCGCCGGCGAGAGTGCCTCGGACCGTCGAGTCGCTGCCGTCGCGTGAATTCGGCCGCCGGCCGCGCGCGCGGAGGAGCCGGTGACGAAGGGCCGGGCTGCGGCGGCTGCGACGATCTGCCTCCTGCTGGCATCCTGCCGCGAGCGCGGGCGCCCCGACCCCAACATCCACATGGCGGTGTCGCACGAGCCCACGGAAGCGGAGCCCGCGGCCGGCGGCGGGGGCGCGACCGCGCCAACGCGTCTCGAGGTCCCCCCCGAAGTGGCTCGGGCCTACTCCGGCATTCGCCTGCGCTGGACCGACGCGAAGGACGGCAAGGAGGGGGTCATCGAAGTGCCGCTCGGCGGCGACGCGCCGCTGCCGGACCCTTCGATGGTCGTGCGCGCCGACGTCTTTCTCCCGGCCTTCTCGATGGCCGGCGGTGTCGTCACCTCCGAAGGCGTCGAGCCCCAGAACCCGGCCGCGCGCATCACCGTGCTCGAGGGGGACGCGAGATCTTCGGCGGCTGGATCTTCACGCGTTTTCCCGGACGTGCATCCCTTCTCGCACCCGCGCTACAAGCTGCTGCTCGAAGGGGGAGTTCCGCGGGCCTCGAAGTGACCGGTTCGCCCCGGCCGTACCGGGTCGTCATCGCCGGCCGGCCCAACGTCGGGAAGTCGGCGCTCTTCAACCGTCTGACGAAGCGGCGGCGCTCGATCGTCCACGACACGGCGGGAATGACCCGGGACGTTCTCGAGATCCGGGCGGAGCTTCCCGACGGCCGAACGTATCTCCTGGCGGACACGGGCGGCTACGACCCGTCGGGCAAGGAGAAAATCCCCGCCGCCGTGCGCGAGAAGGCCGTAGGGGCGATCCGAAGCGCGGACCTCGTCCTGCTCGTGGTCGATGCTTCCGCGGGAGTCCTGCCCGGCGACCGCGCCGCCGCGCGGGTCATCCGCGAGGCCGGGCGGGAGTGCGTCGTCGTGGCCAACAAGATCGACCGGCGGGAGGGGAGCGAGGGGGAGCAGGAGGCCTGGGCACTGGGCTTCCCGGAGATGTACGGCGTTTCGGCCGAGCACGGGACGGGGGTGGACGACGTGCAGGCCGTGATCGGGCAGCGCATGCCGGAGGCCATGGATGCGGTTCCCGAGGCCGACGAGCGGCCCCGGGAGATCGCGCTGGCCGTCGTCGGCAGGCCCAACGTCGGCAAGTCGTCGATCCTGAACGCGCTCCTGGGCGAGGAGCGGGCGATCGTGTCGGAGACCGCCGGCACCACGCGAGACTCGATCGATACGGCGATCGAGGCCGCGGGCCGCCGCTTCCGGCTCGTGGACACCGCCGGCATTCGCCGCCGGGGCCGGACGGAGAGGGGCGCCGAGGTTCTCTCGGTCGTTCAGGCGCGCAAGCGGATCGAGGAGTGCGACGTCGCGCTGCTCGTGGTCGACGCGGAGGAGGGCCCGACGGGCCAGGACGCGAGCGTGGCCGGCCTGGCCGACAAGGAGGGCAAGGGTCTCGTCCTCGTGGCCAACAAGTGGGACCTCGCGGGCAAACGCGAGGAGGGCACGGCGGAGGACTTTCAGACCGCCCTGGCGTCGCAGATCCCCTTCGCCCGCCAGGCCCCGATCCTCCTGGTTTCGGCGAAGACCGGGCGGGGGATCGCGAGGATCCTGGAGACCGCGGCGCGGGTGGCGGACAACCGGATGCGCCGGATCACGACGGGCGAGCTCAACCGGATCCTCGGCCGGGCGCTCCGCGACAAGGCGCCCCGGACCACGAAGGGCCGGATGCTCAAAGTCTTCTACGTGGCGCAGACCGGCGCGGCTCCGCCGACGTTCACGCTCGTTGCCGACCGCCGCGAGCCGCTCCACTTCTCCGAGGAGCGACGGATCGAGAACCTGATCCGCGAGTCGGCCGACTTCGAGGGCTCGCCGATTCGGATCCTCGTCCGGGCGCGCTCCCGGGACGAGGAGACCCGGGGCCGCGCAAAGTCCTCCCGCCGCAGGGCGAGTTCGGGGTAGATTAGCGCCGTGGGCAAGGGGGAAACCGAGGTCTACAGGCCCGCCGAGGCGTGCCGGATCGCGGAAGTGGCGCCGTACGTCCTGCGCTACTGGGAGACGGAGTTCCCGGCGCTTTCCGAGGGCAAGGACAAGGGCTCCACGAAGCTCTACACCGCGCGGGACGTCCGGATCATCGCCCGCATCCGCGAGCTCCTCTACGACGAAGGCTTCACGGTGGCCGGCGCGAAGAAGCGGCTGGACGCCGAGATCACGGAAGGGCGGTTCGACGACGGCCTGGCTCCCGCGCCGCCCGTGTCCGAGCAGCGCAAGACGGCCCCGGCGTCGAAGAAGTCGGACAAGCCGGTCGCTTCGGGCAAGCAGCGGCCGCTGCTTTCGGTCGCCGAAACCTCCGCCGCGCCAGTCGACTCCCGCGCCCCGCGCCGCCGGCTCCGACTTCGACCGCCGGACCGTCGTGCGCGAGCTCAAGGACATCGTGCGCATGCTCGATCGTTCGAGAGCCAAGTGACGCCTCGCTGACTGCTGGTCACCTTGACAGTCCGGTCGCGCCGGCCTAGCGTAGGGGCAAGGAACCCCGAACGAAGGAGCGCGACATGAAGGCCACCGCGGCACGGGTCCTCGGCATTCTGGCTCTCTTCACACTCATCACCGCACCGCTCGCCGCACAGACAACGGGCTCGATCCGAGGTGTCGTCGAGACGGGCGGGACGCCGCTTCCCGGCGTGACCGTGGAAGCGCGCAGCGCCAGCCTGCAGGGCGTGCGAGCGGCGGTCACCGACAGCGACGGCCGTTTCAACCTGGCGCTGCTCCCGCCCGGGGCTTACACGGTGACCTCCACGCTCGAGGGTTTCGCCCCGAACACCCAGACGGTGCGGATGGCGCTCGCGCAGGCGGCCGTGATCAAGGTCGAGCTCATCGCGGCTGCGACCGCCGAGGTCACCGTGACGGCGCAGGCGGCGACCGTCGAGACCGAGTCGAACGCGGTGGGCAGGAACCTCGACGCGGCCGCATTCCAGGCCCTGCCGACCGGGCGCAACTATGCCTCGGTTGCGCAGCTGGCGAGCGGGGTCAACACGGACAATTCGGACGTGCGCAACACGTCGATGACCGTCTACGGGTCGACGGGCCTCGAGAACGCGTATCTCGTGGACGGTGCGAACACGACCGGCGTCGAGATCGGAAGCCAGGGCAAGGTGCTGAATTTCGAGTTCATCCAGGAGGTCGAGCTCAAGCAGGGCGGCTACGAGGCCGAGTACACGGGAGCCCAGGGCGGCATCCTGAACGTCGTCACGAAGTCGGGCGGCAACGAATTTCACGGGGACGCGTTCGGATACTGGGACGACGACGCTCTCCAGGCGGAGAACAAGCACATCGACGAAATCGCGGCCGAGGGCGTACCCCTCGGCTTCACCAAGTCCGACTACGGCGCCGACGTCGGGGGATACATGCTGAAAGACCGGCTCTGGTTCTTTGGGGCGTACGACCACGTCGACAACACCGACCAGCGGCAGGTGACGACCGGGTCCGGCGTCCGGGACGACTCACCGATCTCGACACCAACAGCAATCTCTACTCCGGCAAGCTGACCTGGTTGATCAATCCCTCGAACACTCTCATCGGCAGCGTCTTCGGCGACCCGACGGACGACGTCGGGGCCGTCGGTCCTCTGATCGGCCCGCCGACGACCTACAACGGGACGGTCAAGGTCGGTGGCACGGACTTCGGGTTCCGCTACCAGGGCACGCTGTCTCCCAAGTGGCTGGTGACCGGGCAGTTCGGCTATCACCGCGAGGACGTCGACACGCTGCCGGCGGTCGGGCGGGAACGTCATTCCCTACGTCGACAACCGAACCGGAACCCAGGTTGCCGAAGGGGGCTTTCTCGGCCCGGGCGGCGAGGGCCAGTTCGCCTCGAAGACGTTCACGCGCTACGACTACCTCGCCGACGCCAGCTACTTCATCGGCAGCCACGACCTGAAGGCCGGCTTCGCGTTTCAGCGCATCGACGCCAACGTGATTCGGGACACCAGCGGCGGCCAGATCGTGGAGCTTCTCGACCCTCTCGAGGATGACCCCCTGCAGCGGCCCGTCTTCACCCATACGTTCTTCGCGAGCCTCGACTCGACGATCGAGAACTCCGTCGATCGTGCCGGTCGTCGCCACGCCCCAGAACGACGTGCTCGCGGCGTTCATTCAGGACCGGTGGCAGATCCTGAGCAACCTGACGGTCAACGCCGGCGTGCGCTGGGAAAAGCAGATGATCCGCGGCCTCGACAACATCACGTACATCGACATCGACCACTTCTCGCCGCGGGTCGGCTTCACGTGGGACTTCCTCAACAACGGAAAGACCAAGGCCTACGCCTCCTACAGCCAGTTCGTGCCCCTCATCCCGATGGACATGAACGTCCGGTCCTTGAACTTGGAACGCGACGGCTTCACGACCAATTTCGACCCCGTCGCCCTTCCCTGCGCCTCGGACTTCTTCAGCGACGAAGATTGCAACATTCGCGGGGAGGCGGTCGACGACGTCGACCCCAATCTCAAGTCGCCCGTACTCGGAGGAGATCCTGGCCGGGTGTCGAGTGGCAGGTCACGAATACGTGGGTCGTCGGCGTTCGCGGCATCTACCGGGCGCTCGGGCGGGTCCTCGAGGACACCTGCGTTCCGGTGGACGTGTGCGACAACTACGCGTTCTTCAATCCGGGATCGAGCGTGCTGGCGCCCGGGTTTCCGCCCGGAAAGCGGTACTTCCGCGGCATCGAGGTGACGGGCGCAGAAGCGGCTCTCCGACAACTGGATGCTCTACGCCAGCTACATGTACTCGACGCTCCGGGGCAACTTCGACGGCTCCTTCCGCGCGATCGGCGGCTTCTTCGCCCGCAACCCGTTCATCACCGACGACTTCGACTATCCGGCGTTCCAGGTCAACGCGAACGGAAACCTGACGCTCGACCGCACCAACCAGGCCAAGCTCCAGGTCGCCTACGTCTTCCCGTTCAACCTGACGATGTCGGCGTCCGGCTATTACTACACCGGCACGCCGCTGTCGCGCATCGGCTGGTACGACCCGTACATCGGACCGGAGCTCTTCATCACGCCGCGCGGCAGCGAAGGTCGCTCTCCCGACACCTACGAGATGGATCTGCAGGCGGACTACGGCCTGCGTCTCGGGCCGGTGACGGTGCACGTCCTGGCGAGCCTCTTCAACGTGCTCAACAAGCAGCAGGTCACGCAGGTGGACCAGGTCTGGGCGCTGCAGCAGGACAACAACGAGCTGCCCTTCCCGACCAACGACACCTACGGGCAGGGCAACCAGTGGCAGCAGCCGCGCACGCTGCGCCTGGGCCTGCGAGTGAGCTTCTAATCCCGGGGTCGGGCCTGCCTCGCTCGGGTTTCACGGCGCGGAATCCGAGTCGAAGGGCCTGACCCCGCCCGGTGCCCATGTCGAGCGACGATCAGCGTCGAGATCCGGAGCCTCAGCAAGCGCTTCGGGGAAACGGTCGCGGTGGACTCGGTCTCGCTCGACATCCGGCGCGGAGAGTTCTTCTCGCTGCTCGGTCCCTCGGGCTGCGGAAAGACGACGCTCCTGCGGATGATCGGCGGCTTCGAGCTGCCGACGTCGGGGTCGCTCCGGATCAACGGCGCCGACATGACGCACACGCCGCCGTACCGGCGCCCGGTGAACATGGTCTTCCAGCACTACGCGCTCTTTCCGCACCTCTCGGTCGAGGAGAACGTCGCGTTCGGCCTGCGGTACCGCGACATGGACCGGGACGCCCAGGTCCGCCGCGTGACGGAAGCCCTGAACCTGGTGCAGCTCGCGGGCTTCGAGAAGCGCAAGCCCCATCAGCTCTCCGGCGGACAGCGGCAGCGCATCGCGCTCGCGCGGGCCCTGGCCCTGGAGCCCGAGGTCCTTCTGCTCGACGAGCCGCTCGGCGCCCTCGACCAGAAGCTCCGCAAGGAAGTGCAGGTCCAGCTGAAGCACCTGCAGCGGGACCTCGGCATCACGTTCATCTTCGTCACCCACGACCAGGAAGAGGCGCTGACGATGAGCGACCGGATCGCGGTGATGAACCGGGGGAGGGTCGAGCAGGCCGACGACGCGGCCGCGGTCTTCGAGCGGCCGGCGACGGAGTTCGTGGCGAACTTCATGGGCGCGGCGAACTTCTTCGCCGCGCGTGTGCGCGAGGCGGCCGACGGTCTTCTGACGGTGGCGCTCGCGGCCGGCGGCGAGGCCCGGATCCCCGTTCCCCCGGCGAGCCCGCGGCACCGGCCGGGCGAGGAGGTCCGGTTCGTCGTGCGGCCGGAGAAGCTCGACCTGCGGCCCGCGGGATCTCTCCAGCCACGGCGTGCCCTCGGTCGCCGTCACGGTCGAGGAGCGCGTCTACCAGGGTGTCTCGACCGTCTGGATCGTCCGGGACGCGGCGGGTGAACGGCTCACGGTCTACGAGCAGAACGAGAAGCCCTTCGAGGAGTCGTCGCGCTTTGCCGTCGGGAGCCGCCTCTTCGTGTGCTGGAACCCGCGCCACGCCGTCCTGATCCGTGGGGAGGCGCGGCCGGAATGACGGACGAGAAGGCCCCCGGGCGCGCCGCGTACGCGCTGGCCCTGCCGACGTGGATCGTGCTCGGGGTGTTCTTCCTGGCGCCGCTGGTGGTGCTCTTCTTCATCAGCTTCGGCCAGCGGGCGACCTACGGCGGGCTGAAGCCGATCGAGGACCTCGGGGCCTACATCGCCTCGGGAAAGTTCCTGGCGCAGTACGCCCGCTCCTTCCATTCGATCTACCTCCAGATCTTCTGGCGCTCGATCTGGATGGCGGTGGTCACGACGGGCCTGTGCCTGCTGATCAGCTACCCGGTCGCCTACTACATCGCGGTCGTCGCCCCGGCGCGGCGGCGCAACCTGCTCCTCGGCCTCGTCGTGGTTCCGTTCTGGACGAGCTTCCTGATCCGCACCTACGCCTGGATGTTCATCCTCCGGACCGAGGGCCTGGTCAACCGGCTCCTCCTCGCCTCGGGGCTGACCTCGCAGCCGATGGAGCTCCTGTACAACGACTTCTCGGTCCTGATCGGGCTCGTCTACGGCGAGCTGCCGTTCATGATCCTCCCCCTGTACGCGTCGCTCGAGAAGCTCGACCTCTCGCTCCTCGAGGCGTCGGCGGACCTCGGGGCCCCGAGGCCCTCGACGTTCTGGCGGATCACCGTGCCGATGACGATGCCCGGGATCGTCGCCGGGATCATCCTCGTCTTCGTCCCGAGCCTCGGCCAGTTCATCGTCTCGGACCTGCTCGGCGGCGCCAAGACGATCCTCGCCGGCAACCTGATCCAGAACCAGTTCGCCGTGGCGCGCAACAAGCCGTTCGGGTCGGCCGTCGCCTTCGAGCTGACGGCGGCGGTCCTGCTCCTGCTCTTCGCCTACGCGCTCTACAGCAAGCGCAAGGGCCAGGACGTGCTGCTGTGAAGCCGGGGATCTTCCTTCGCGCGCACGCCTGGCTGGTGTACCTGTTTCTCTACGCCCCGATCGGGATCCTCGTGCTCTTTTCCTTCAACCGGACGAGCCAGACGGCGGTGTGGCAGGGCTTCACGCTGGACTGGTATCGGAGCCTCCTCCACAACGACCTGATCCTCGCTTCCGTGCGCAACAGCCTGATCGTCGGGCTGGCCACGACGGCGGTGGCCACGGTGCTCGGCACCCTCGTCGCGCTGGCCCTCGGGCGCTACGAGTTCCGCGGCCAGGGGCTGACGAAGAACCTCCTGTACCTGCCGATCATCATCCCGGAGATCGTGATCGGCGCGGCGCTCGTCACCTTCTTCGGCGTGGCCGGCCTTCGGCTGTCGCTGACGACCGTCGTGATCGCGCACGTGGTCTTCAGCATTTCCTACGTGGCCATCGTCGTCCGGGCGAGACTCTCGGGCTTCGACCGGTCCCTCGAGGAGGCGGCGCTCGACCTCGGCGCCCGGCCTCTGCAGACGTTCATCCGGGTCACGCTGCCGCTGATCCTGCCCGGGATCGTGTCGGGGGCGCTGCTCGTCTTCACCGTTTCGATCGACGACTACGTGATCACCTCCTTCGTGGCCGGCGTGGGCGCGACGACGCTCCCGCTCCAGATCTACTCGATGCTCAAGGTCGGCGTGACGCCGGAGGTCAATGCCGTGTCGACGCTGCTTCTCGCGGTGACGGTGGTGCTGATCGTGGCGGCGCAGCGGCTGCAGCAGCCGCCGCCGGAGAGAGCGGAGAGTTGAAGGCGCGCCGCTGGCTACTGGCGGCGGCGCTCGCCGCCTCGCCGGAGCCGCTTGTGCGCCCGGCGGAGACGAGCCGCCGTATCCCGGCCCGGGGGAGAAGAAGCTCAACCTCTACATCTGGTCGGAGTACCTGCCGAAGGAGGTCATCGAGGAGTTCACGAAACGGACGGGCATCGAGATCCGATACGACCTCTACGACTCGAACGAGCCGGTGCTCGCGAAGCTGCAGTCGGGCGTGGCGGACTACGACCTCGTCGTTCCGTCCGACTACATGGTGCGGATCCTCGTCTACCTGAAGCTCCTGCGGCCGCTGGAGAAGGCCCAGGCTGAAGAACCTCGGCAACCTCGACCCGCGCTTTCTCGACCAGGATTTCGACCCCGGCAACGCCTATTCGCTGCCGTACGTGTGGGGCACGACCGGCTACGGCTACAACAAGCCGAGGGCCGGGCACGCCGTGGACAGCTGGGCGCCGCTCTTCGACCCCGCGAATTCCGGGCAGATCCTGATGCTCGACGACATGCGGGAGTGCTTCGCCGCGGCGCTCAAGTATCTCGGCCATTCGCTCAACAGCACCGACCCGGCCGTCCTCCGGCAGGCGGCCGACCTCCTGAAGAAGCAGAAGCCGCTCGTCAAGACGTACAACAGCGGCGATTACGAGAACATCCTCGCCGCGGGCGACGTCGTCTACGCGCACGGTTACAACGGTCAGCTCGCGAGGCTCGCGGCCCGGGAGCCGGCGAAGTTCGCCTACGTTCTGCCGAGAGAGGGGGCGACGCTCTGGATGGACAGCGTCTGCATCCCCGCACGCGCGCGCAACGTCGAGTCGATCTACGCGTTCCTGGACTTCATCCTGGAGCCGGAGGTCAACGCCCGGATCGTCAACGGCATCTCCTACGCCAGCGCCAACGTCCCGGCGCGCCGGTTCATCCGGCCGCAGATCCTCGAGGACCCCGCGATCTATCCGCCCGCGGCGGCGCTCGAGCGGTGCGAGTTCGTGAAGGACATCGGCGAGGCCACGGAAGTCATGGACGAGTACTGGACCGAAATAAAAGCCCAGTGAAATAGGATGGACGCCCGAGAAAGGATCCTCCGATGAAGAGCTACAGGAATTTCGTCAACGGCGAGCTCGTCGGCTCGGTCGACGGCCGCGAGGAACCGATCATCAGCCCGGTCGACGAGCGCACGCTCGGGACCGTGCCCACGGGAAGCGAGAAGGACGTCGACCGCGCGGTCGGCGCCGCCGCGGCGGCCTTCGTGAAGTGGCAGGACTCGACCCCCGCGGAGCGGAGCCTCATGCTCCTGAAGCTCGCCGACCTCATCGAGAAGAACGCCGAGGAGCTCGCGGTGCTCGAGGCCGACAACGTGGGCAAGCCGATCGGGCTGGCCCGCTCGGAAGTCCCGTTCATGGTCGACAACCTGCGATTCTTCGCCGGCGCCTGCCGCGTTCTCGAGGGAAAGGCCGCCGGGGAGTACCTCGCCGGCTACACGAGCATGATCCGGCGCGAGCCGGTGGGCGTCGTCGGCTCGATCGCGCCCTGGAACTACCCGCTGATGATGGCGGTCTGGAAGATCGGCCCGGCGCTGGCGGCCGGGAACACCGTCGTCCTCAAGCCTTCCGAGCAGACGCCGCTGACGACGCTGCGGCTGGCGGAGCTCGCCGGCGACGTGTTTCCGCCGGGCGTCTTCAACGTGATCACCGGCCACGGGGAGCCGGTCGGAGCGGGTCTCGTGCGGCACCCGAGGGTCAACATGGTCTCGCTGACGGGCGACGTCGCGACCGGCAGGGAAGTCGCGAAGGCGGCCTCGGCGACGCTGAAGAGAGTGCACCTCGAGCTCGGAGGAAAGGCCCCGGTCCTCGTCTTCGACGACGCCGACATGGACCTCGTGATTTCGGGCATCAAGGTGGCCGGTTTCGCCAACAGCGGCCAGGACTGCACGGCGGCCACGCGCCTGTACGCCAGCGGCCGCATCTACGACAAGCTCCTGTCCGAGCTCGTGCCGGCGGTGAAGTCGATCGTCGTCGGGGACATCAAGGACGAGAACACGGGCATGGGCCCGGTGATCTCGGCCGAGCACCGCAAGCGCGTGGCGGGCTTCGTCGACCGCGCGAAGGCCACGGGCCACGTCAAGATCCTCACGGGCGGAGGCGCCGGGCCGGGGAAGGGCTTCTGGTTCACCCCCACGATCGTCGCCGACGCGCAGCAGTCGGACGAGATCGTCAAGAAGGAAGTCTTCGGCCCGGTGATCACGGTGACGCGCTTCTCGAGCGACGAGGAGGCCATCGCCTGGGCCAACGACGTCGACTACGGCCTCTCCGCGTCCGTCTGGACGACGAACGTCAACCGGGCGTTGAACGCGGCGAGAAAGCTCCGGTTCGGAACGGTCTGGATCAACGACCATCTCCCGCTCGTCTCGGAGATGCCGCACGGCGGGTACAAGCAGTCCGGCTACGGCAAGGACATGTCGATGTACGCGATCGAGGATTACACCCAGATCAAGCACGTCATGGCCCGGATCGCGCAGACGGTGGGGGCGAGCTTCCTGCCCTCGTAGAGGCGGAGCTGCGGAATCCGTTCGCGGCGTGAGAAGTCTCCTGAGCGAAGCGAAGGAGGAGGCTCACGCCGCGGGAGCCGGAGCGCAGTAAGGGATCAGCCGGGCGGTCGAGCCACCTATGGCGAGCCGCCCGGCGGTGCGCGGCCCACCGGGGGCGCGCAGATTCCGAACGCAGCGGAGGCGACGGTCTACGCCTCCCAGACCGTCTTGACGTTGACGAACTCGCGGATGCCGTGCTCGGAGAGCTCGCGGCCGAACCCGGACTTCTTGACGCCGCCGAAGGGCAGGCGCGGATCGCTCTTGACCATGCCGTTGATGAAAACCGAGCCGGCCTCGAGCTCGCGTACGAGGCGGTCGCGCTCGGCAGGGTCGCGGGTCCAGGCCGAGGACCCCAGGCCGAAGCGCGTGCGGTTGGCCACCGAGATGGCCTCGTCGAGGCTCCCGACGCGAAAGAGGCTCGCGACAGGCCCGAAGATCTCCTCGACGTCGGCAGGGCTGCCGGTCGGGATGTCGGCCAGAACCGTCGGCGGATAGAAGTTTCCCGGACCGTCGAGGGGCTTGCCCCCGAGGGCGATCCGGGCTCCGGCGGCGACGGTACGCCGCACGAAATCCGTCCACTTCGTCGCGGATCGCCGGCGTCGCCAGCGGCCCGATCTCGACCGAGGGATCGATCGGGTCGCCCACTTTCAGAGCCTTCATCTTCTCGACGAACCGCTTCTCGAAGGCGTCGGCGACGTGCCAGTGGACGATGAAGCGCTTGGCAGCGATGCACGACTGACCGTTGTTGATCGTTCGGGCCTTGACGGCCGTCGACGCGGCCGCCTCGATGTCGGCGGACGGCATCACGATGAAGGGGTCGCTGCCCCCGAGCTCGAGCACGGCCTTCTTGATCTGCGCGCCGGCGCTGCGTCCGACCGAGACCCCGGCGCCCTCGCTCCCCGTCAGGGTCACCGCGGCGATGCGCGGATCGTCGATGAGCCGCGCGACGCGGTCGGAGCCCACGAGAAGCGTCTGGAACGCTCCCTCCGGAAAGCCGGCCTCGCGGAAGATCTCCTCGATGGCCAGGGCGCAGTCGGGGACGTTCGAAGCGTGCTTGAGGAGGCCGACGTTGCCGGCCATGAGGGCCGGCGCGGCGAAGCGGAAGACCTGCCAGAAGGGGAAGTTCCACGGCATCACGGCGAGCACGGGTCCCAGGGGGTCGTAGCGGACCAGGCTGCGGCTGGCATCCGTCGCGACGGGCTCCTCGGCGAGAAAGCGCTCCGCGTTCTCCGCGTAGTAGCGGCAGACCCAGGCGCACTTCTCGGCCTCGGCGATCCCGGCATTGAGGGGCTTGCCCATCTCGAGCGTCATCCGGCGGCCCCACTCGGCCTTGCGGGCGTCCAGGATTGCGGCGGCCTTCGTCATCTTCGCGGTGCGCTCGGACCAGGGGGTGCGCCGCCAGCGAGGAAACTCGGCCGCGGCGAGCGCGACGCGCCGCTCGACCTCGGCTTCGGCGTGCGGTTCGAAGGCTCTCAGGGTTTTCCCGGTCGCGGGATTGATGGAGGCGATCGCCACGGGTCGTCCTTTCTCGTCAGCTGAAGTGCACGCGCATGCCGCGCCGTTCGAGCATCTCGAAGAAGAGCTCCGTGGGCACGGCGGTCTCCGGGCAGAGGACGCCGGGCGTGCGGATCGTCTTCGCGGCCAGCAGCTGGCCGGCGATCGACAGCGGAACGCCGGTGTCGAGCGAGCCCGCCGCGACCATCCAGTCGGGGTGGGGGAGGACGACCATCTCGGCCCGGCGGCGCACGGGCTTCCCGGCTTTCGAGCCGGCGAGCTCGACGCGCAGGGCATCGCAGTCCTGCGGGTCTCCGGGCGGCACGGGCTGCCTGGCGGCGACCTCGAGGAGCATCTCGCGCGGGGATACGCCACGGACCTTCTCGCGGGAGGCGAACCCCAGCTCCACGAGAAACGCGACCTTCTTCGTGAACTCGGGCTCGAAGGCCACCTTGAAGCTCGCCTCGCGCAGGCCCGGGAACGAGCGCGGGAACATCGCGACCTCCGAGTGCAGCGTGTAGAGCGCCTCGGCGCGGCCGACGGGCGGCGGGAACTCGATCGTCTCGCGGCCGCTCATCGGAGGGACGGCCTCCGCCCGGGCGGCGCGGTACACCATCGGCTCGAGCGAGAACTCGTCGAGGACGGTGTCCAGGGCGTACGGGATCGGGAGCGGCCCCGAGGCCGAGCGGTCGATGCAGCCCACGCGCACGTGGATCGCCTCGACGGAGTCGAGTCCGCGGGCGAGCTCGCCGGCCATCACGTTGGTGATGCCGGGCGTCGAGCCCATGCCGAGGAGGGCCGTGCACGCCGGCCTTCACGAACGCCTCGTGCAGCCCGAACTGCTGGATCGAGCCGTGGTACAGGCCGCCCAGGTCGCTGTATGGGACGCGGGCCGCCAGGGCCGCGCGCATGATCGGCAGGTTGAAGTAGTAGGTCACGCAGTTGAGGACCGCGTCGTGGCCCTCGAGGAGCCGCGCCGTCGCGGCCTCGTCCCGCGCGTCGAGAACGGCGGGCCGGACCCGCGCGTCGGCATGCGCGACCGGACGGAGGTCGGCCGCCGTGATCTCCACGGCGGGCACGAATTCGAGCAGGTCGCGCACGACGACCTGGGCCATGGCGCCGGCGGCGCCGAGGACGGCGATCCGCATCACTCCTCGTCGTCCGGTTTGATGTCGGGCGTCTCGGCGTCGACCTCCTTGAGCGTGTCCTCGAGCGCACTCAGGACCTCCGCGATGAATCGGTCCGGGATGTTCAGCGCGGGCTCGATGCGCACGACCTTGGAGTTCGTCAGGGTGCCGGCGACGAGCACGCCGCGCTTGAAGAGCCCGGCGACGACCTTGTAGCCGATCTCGGTGTTGACGAACTCGAGCCCGAGCAGGAGTCCCTTGCCGCCGACCCTGTGGAGGAGACGGTCGAAGCGCATCTTCAGGCGGATCATCTGCGCGAGAAGGTACTTGCCCTTGCGGGCCGCCTGGCCGGGCAGGTCCTCCTCGAGAGTCACGTTGATGGCCGCGATCCCGGCGGCGCAGGCGAGAGGGTTCCCGCCGAATGTCGAAGAATGGATGAACGGGTTCTGTTCGAGCACGCCCCAGATCTTGGGGGTCGAGATGAACGCCGACAGCGGCATGACGCCGCCGCCGATGGCCTTGCCCAGGCACATGATGTCGGGAACGACGTTCCAGTGGTCGACGCCGAAGAGCTTGCCCGTCCGCCCGAGGCCCGTCTGGACCTCGTCGGCGATCAAGAGTGTGCCGTACTCGTCGCAGGCTTTCCGGATGCGGGGCCAGAAGTCGTCGGGCGGCACGATCGCGCCGGCCTCGCCCTGGATCGGCTCCATGATCACCGCGGCGATGCCCTTGCCCGTCTGGTCGGCCTTGTAGAGCTCGTCCTCGACGGCCTCCGCGTCGCCGAACTCGACGAAGTGAATTCCGGGTAGAAGCGGCAGGAAGGGCTCGCGGTACTCCCACCGGCCGAGCAGCGACAGCGACCCGCAGCTCTTGCCGTGGAACCCGCGCAGCGAGCTGATGAAGTTGGTCTTTCCCGTGAAGACGCGGGCGAGCTTGATCGCGCCCTCGACGGCGTCGGTTCCGTTGTTGATGAAGAAGGAGTACTGGAGATCGCCCGGAGTGATCTCGCCCAGCAGCTCGGCCAGCGCTCCGCGCAGCGGGTCGAGCAGCTCCTGGCTCGAGAGCGGCATGCGCTGCAGCTGGTCGGCGACGGCGCGCACGACCTTGGGATGGCGGATGCCCGCGCTGTAGATGCCGTAGCCGCCGAGGCAGTCGATGTACGTGCGGCCCGAGAGGTCCTGGAACGTCGAGCCCTCGCCGACCCACTCGAGCGCGGGGTCCTCCCGCATCTCGACGACGGACTTGCGGTACTCGAGGTAGCCGCGGTTGTAGTAGAAGTGAAAGTTATCGACCGTGTCCTTCTGGATCCTTTCCTTCTGCTCGGCCGACAGCTCGGGCGCCGAAATGATGTCGAGCCACCGCTGGGATTCCCGGATCAGCTCCTGCGTGTTCATGTGCGTCCCCGTTCATGTGCGGACAAAAGACTTCGTGAGCCGCTGGGGATCGGCGGCTAAGAGTCTCCGACGCAGAAAAGGTGTCTACGCGCCTTGGAGCGCTTTCTCGAGAACATCGAGACCTTCCGTGAGCTCGCCGTCCGTGATGACGAGCGGCATGAGCGTGCGAATGACGTTGCCGTACGTGCCGGCGCCGACGAGGAGGAGCCCGGTCTCGTACGCCTTCCGGATGACGCGGTCGGTGCGGTCCTTGTCGGGTTCCTTCGTACCCGCGGTCCTTGACGAGCTCGAGCGCCCGCATCGCGCCGAGCCCCCGCGCGTCGCCGACGAACGGGAAGCGTTCGAGGAAGCCGGCGAAGCGCCGTTCGACCTCGGCCCCGATCGCCGCCGCCCGCTCCGGCAGGCGGTCCCGCTCGATCGCTCCGACCGCGGCGAGCGCCGCCGCGCACGCGACCGGGTTGCCGGCGTAGGTGCCGCCGAGGCCGCCGACCTGCGCGCTGTCCATGATCTCGGCGCGGCCGGTCACGGCGGAGATCGGGAACCCGCCGCCGAGCGACTTGGCCATCGTCATGAGGTCGGGCTCCAGGCCGTAGTGCTCGGAGGCGAACATCTTCCCGGTGCGCCCGAAGCCGGTCTGGACTTCGTCGACGACGAGGAGGATGCCGTGCTCGCGGCAGAACCGGGCGAGCAGGCTCACCCATTCCGGCGGCGCGACGATGAAGCCGCCCTCGCCGAGGACGAGCTCCACGACGACGCACGCGACCTTCTCGGCGGCGACCTGCGTCTTGAAGAACTCCTCGAGCTCGATCGCGGCTGCGGCCGGTCCGCGCGTAGTGGCCGCGATAGACGTAGGGGAAGGGCATCCGGTAGACCTCGGCGGCAAAGGGCCCGAACCCGAACTTGTAAGGCCGGACCTTGGAGGTCATGCTCATCGTCAGGAGCGTGCGGCCGTGAAACGCGTGCTCGAAGACGACGACGGCCTCGCGCCCGGTCGAGTGCCGGGCGATCTTCACGGCGTTTTCGAGGGCCTCGGCGCCGCTGTTGGCGAGCATCGTCTTCTTGGCGTGCCGGCCCGGCGTGATCCGGTTCAGGGTCTCCGCCAGGGCGAGATAGCCCTCGTAAGGGGCCACGGAGAAGCAGGAGTGGGTCATCCGCGAAAGCTGCTCGGCGGCGGCGCGGACGACCTCCGGGTTGGCGTGGCCTGCGTTCAACGTCCCGATTCCTCCGGCGAAATCGATGAACACGTTGCCGTCGACGTCGGTCAGGAGGGCGCCCCGGGCGCTGGCGGCGTAGACCGGGGTGGAGTGTCCGATTCCCCGGGGGACCGCGGCGTCCCGCCGGGCGGCGAGCGCCCGGGAAAGGGGGCCGGGGACGGCGGTCTTCAGGCGTATCGAAGCGGGCATGCGAAGTTCCTGGCTGGCTGAAGGAGGGCAGAGCCTATCACGCAGGCAGCCGCCGACAGGCCGCGGGGCGGCCGACAACTAGCCGGAAGTCCTTGTACGGGAGCGCTTTGCAGGGATAGGATCACCGCGCCACATGACCGACGGACATTCGGCGGCCGCCACGGCGGCGGCGCCCCAGGGGCTCGAGCGGGTCCTCGGGCGGACCGACCTCGTCCTCTTCACCGTCTGCGCCATCCTGACGATCGACACCCTCGCCTCCTCGGCGGCGATGGGCTACGCGTGGTTCTCCTGGTGGGTCATCACGATGACGGTCTTCTTCATCCCGTACGGCCTGATCACGGCCGAGCTGGGCTCGGCGTGGCCGGCCGAGGGCGGCGTCTATGTCTGGGTCAGCGAAGCGTTCGGGCCGAAGTGGGGGTCGATGGCGGCCTGGATGTACTGGATCAACAACGCCTACTGGATCCCGTCGGTCTACCTGATCTTCGCCGGGACCTTCGGCCAGATCTTCCTGAAGACCCACTCGCCCTGGCAGGAAGCCGGAATCGCGATCGTCCTGACCTGGCTGACGGTCCTCGTCGGGATCGTCCGGCTCGAGGTCTCCAAGTGGCTGCCGAACCTCGGAGCGGTCGTCAAAGCCCTCATCTTCCTCGCCCTCGGCATCCTGGGGCTCTCGGCGCTCCTGGGAGGGCGGCGGCCGGCCAACCCCTTCTCCCTGTCGAGCCTCGTCCCGCGCTGGGACGACAGCCTCGCGTATCTGCCGGCCCTCCTGTACTCGACGTTCGGTTTCGAGCTCATGAGCTCCGCGGGTGGGGAGATGCGCAATCCGAAGCGCGACGTGCCGAGCGTGATTCTCTGGTCGGGGGCCCTGATCGCGATCCTGTACTCCTTCGCCATCGGCGGGATCCTCTTCGCGGTGCCGGCCGGAAAGCTCTCGATCGTGACGGGGACCTGGGACGCGCTCGTCGTTCTCGGGAAGCAGTGGGGCCGCGCGGGCGATCTGGCGGTGTTCTGTCTCGGAATCGCGTTCCTGTACGCCTGCATCGCCAACGTCGTGACCTGGAGCCTCGGATCCAACCGCGTCGCGGCCGTCGCGGCCGAAGAAGGAATGCTCCCGGAGGTGCTCGGCCGGCTGCACCCGCGCTTCAAGACGCCGCACCTCGCGTTCGTCGCGATGGGAATCGTTTCGACCGGCCTCCTCGTCGGCGGCGCGCTCCTCTCGAACAGCCAGTCCAACATCTTCTGGATGACCTTCCGACTCTCGGCGCTCTTCCTGCTCCTCGCCTATCTCCTGGTCTTCCCGGCCTTTCTCGTCCTGCGCCGCCGACGGCCCGACCAGCCGCGCCCCTACCGGCTGCCCGGGGGCCGCGCCGCGGCGACCCTTGCGGCGTGGGTCTGCACGCTCTACATCTTCGGGGCGTGCGTGCTCTTCTTCGTGCCGTCGCCGACGAGCCAGGAGCCCCTGAAGGAAGCCTTGATCCTCGCCGCATCGACTCTCGTGACGATCGTGATCGGCGTCCTGTTGATTCCCCGAAGGCGACCGGCATGAGACGCGGCCGGGCGCGCGGCATCTCCCGTCGTTCGGCATTGAAGCTGCTCGGTGCCGGGGCCGCCGGATCCCTCCTCGGCGGGCATGCGCGGGCGGCGCGCCTCCTTCCGACCGAGGGCACCCGGGCGACCGACGTGATCGTCGTCGGCGCGGGTTTTGCCGGACTGACCGCGGCGCGCGTCCTGGCGGCCGCCGGGCGCCGTGTCGTCGTTCTCGACGCGCGGGACCGCGTGGGAGGACGGGTCAAGCCGGGGCGGATCGCCGGCCAGACGATCGACCTCGGCGGGCAGTGGGTCGGCCCGAAGCAGACGCACCTGCTCGCGCTGCTTCGCGAATACCGGATCCCGACGACGCCCCAGTACATCGAAGGCCGGTCGATCATCGAGATCAACGGCCGCCGCTTGACGGGTCCCGGCGAGAACGTTTCGCTGGGCGCCGCCGGGGACGCGGCGATGGCGGCGATGTTCGCGCGCGTGCGCGCTCTCGTGGCCCAGGTGCCGCTCGAAACGCCCTGGACCGCGCCGAGGGCGGCGCAGTGGGACCGCATCACGATGGAAGACTGGATCCGGTCGCAGACGCGCAACCGGGATGCGCGGGCCATGATGCGCCTCGTCGTCGAAGGCCTCTACACGGCCGAACCCGACCAGGTGTCGCTCCTGTTCTTCCTGTCCTACGTCCGGTCGGGAGGGAGTCTCGAGGAGCTCTGGAACACGGAGAACGCCGCCCAGGCGTTTCACGTTCCCGGAAGCATGCACCAGCTTGCGGGGAGGATGGGCGCGGACCTGCACGACTTCATCGTGCTCGACGCTCCGGCGACCGCGATCGTCCAGGACGGCTCGGGCGTCGCGGTCGAGACGCCGACCGGACGCTGGAGCGGCGCTCGCGCGATCGTCACCGTGCCGCTGCCGCTCACGGCGCGGATCCGCTACGAGCCCGCTCTGCCCCCTCAACGCGACGCCCTCGCGCAGCGCTCTCCGATGGGTTCGGTGATCAAGTACTGGGTGGCCTACCGGGAGCCGTTCTGGCGCCGGCACGGCTGGAGCGGCGAGGTCTCGAGCGATCGGCCTCCGACCGACGGCTTCTACGACGGCTCGCCGCCGGACGCGAGCGTCGGCCTCCTCGTGGGGTTCATCGAAGCGGGGCAAAGCGTCGCGTTGTCCGGCCGCCCGATGGAGGAGCGGCGCAAGCTCATCGTCGCGAGGATCGCGGAGCTGCTCGGGCCGGAAGGCGCGGACCCGATCGACTACGTGGACGGCGACTGGCCCGCCGAGCCGTGGACGCGGGGCTGCTACGGCGTCTTCATGGGCCCCGGCGTGTTGACGGCGCTCGGGCCGTCCCTGCGGGCTCCGGTCGGCCGCATTCACTGGGCGGGCACCGAAACCTCGCCCGTGTGGACCGGCTACATCGAGGGCGCGATCCGTTCGGGGGAGCGGGCGGCAGCCGAAGTGCTCGCGCTGTTGGGTTAGGATGCCGTCCCGGGCGCGCTGTGCCGCCCGGAAATCCAACGCAGGAGAAGACTCGATGACCCAGAACCTGACGGGGGCGCGCGCGGAATCCGCCTACGTCCTCGACCTGATCGGCAAGAAGACCCTCGCGCCCCCGGAGCAGCAGAAAGTCATCGCGGACTCCGTTCGCTACTGGACGGAGAACGTGAACCCGGCTTTCCTCGAATACCGCAAGTCCGTCTCGACCGACTACACCGCCGTCGAATGGCAGGACGAGGGGTCCGTATTTCCGCGACATCCAGGGCAAGGAGTTCCTGGACATGCTGGGCGGGTTCGGCATCTACGTCACGGGCCACCGCCATCCGAAGGTCCTGAAGGCGGTCAAGGAGCAGCTCGACAAGCAGGCGATCCACTCGCAGGAGCTCATCGACCCGCTCCGGACCTACCTCGCGCACATCGTGTCGATGATCACGCCGGGCGACCTGCAGTACGCCTTCTTCACCAACTCCGGAACCGAGTCGGTCGAGGCGTGCCTGAAGATGGCCATCCTGACGACCGGGCGACATCACTTCGTCGGGACGATCGGCGCGTTCCACGGCAAGTCGCTCGGCTCGCTCGGCGGAACCTCGAAGGCGGTCTTCCGCGAGCCGTTCCTGCCGCTGAAGCGCTGGACGCACGTGCCCTTCGGCGACGTCGACGCCCTCAAGATGATCGTCGCGAGCGGCGACTTCTCGGGCGACCGAGTGGCGGCCGTCGTGATCGAGCCGATCCAGGGCGAGGGCGGCATCAACGTCGCGCCTCCGGGCTACCTCGCCGCGGCCCGGGAGATCTGCGACAAGTACGGCGCGATGCTCGTCTTCGACGAGGTCCAGAG
The DNA here is from genome assembly GCA_963810205.1 of uncultured Acidobacteriota bacterium. GTDB lineage: Bacteria > Acidobacteriota > Thermoanaerobaculia > UBA5066 > Gp7-AA6 > DAHUXD01. The sequence goes on along the minus strand of CAWEMP010000003.1, from coordinate 20,710 downwards.
CGGGATGGGCCGCAGCGGCAAGATGTTCTGCTGCGAGCACGACGGCGTCGTGCCGGATCTCATGGCCCTCGGCAAGGGTTTCGGCGGAGGCGTGATGCCGATCGGCGCCTGCGTCGGAACGCCGAAGACCTGGGAGAAGTACATCGAGAACCCGTTCCTCCACACCACGACGTTCGGGGGCAACCCCGTGTGCTGTGCGGCCGCGATCGCCACGATCAACGTGCTGCTCGAGGAGGACCTTCCGAAAGAGGCGGGCGAGAAGGGCGAGTACCTGCTGCCCCGGATGAACGCTCTGGCGCAGAAGCACCCGAAGGTCATGGCCGGGGCGCGGGGCCGCGGCCTCATGCTCGGCATGGAGTTCCAGAGCCACGACCTGGGCTACGCGGTGGCGAAGGCGCTCTTCGGGCGGGGGATCCTGATCTCCGGCACCTACATCAATGCCCAGGTGCTCCGTGTCGAGCCGCCGCTGACGATCAGCTACCCCGAGCTCGATAAGTTCCTCGCGGCCCTCGAGGCGTCGCTCGGCCAGGTCCAGAAGGAGCACCGCCTGTAGCGCGGGCAGGGTCGACCCTGCCCCTACGCCGGTCATGTGAAGAACGAGTCCACCGGCCCGCCGATCGAACAGTCCTGCTACTGGATGGCGCAGCGCCGGGCCAGGAAGGCTCCCGAGCCGCTGCAGGGGCCCGAGGACGCCGACATCGCGATCGTGGGCGGCGGCTACACGGGCCTTTGGACGGCGCTCTTCTTGAAGGAGCTCGAGCCCCGGAGGCGCGTGACCGTCCTCGAGCAGGGGCTGGTCGGCCACGGGGCGAGCGGGCGCAACGCGGGGATGGTCGGCGAGACGATCGACCACTCGCACGAGCTCGCGATCGCCCACTTCGGCCTGGACGAGGCCAGAAGGCTCGCCCGGCTCGGGCGCGAGAACCTCGACGCCATGGAGACCTTTCTCCGGGAGCGCGGCATCGACGCGGGGTTCGGGCGACCGGGGCAGCTCGTCGTGGCGCTCACGCCGGCGCACGTGGAGGCCCTGGAGAAAGGGCGCGAGGCGGCGGAGCGCGTCGGCTCGCCAGGCTGGCGGATCCTCTCGCGCCAGGAGGCGCAGGCGGAGCTGGCGAGCCCGCTCTACCTCGGGGCCCTGCTCGCCCCGCGCAACGCGCTCGTCGATCCGGTGCGGCTGACCGAGGGCCTGCGCATGGTCGCGTCCAGCGCGGGGGTGCGCGTGCACGAGAACACAGGCGTCTCAGCCATGTCCTTTCGGGGCGGGCGCGTGAGGATCGCGGCCGGGAAGGGGAGCGTCGCCTGCGAGAAGGTCGTTCTCGCCGCCAACGCATACGCGCATCATCTGCGCCCTTCCCTGTCGAGACGGTTCCTGCCTCTGTACGACTACATCCTGGTGAGCGATCCGCTGACGCCGGCGCAGCGCCATTCGATCGGCTGGCGATCCGGGCGCGGCGTCGTGGACGCCCGGACGTTCTTCAACTACTACCGGCTCACGTCGGACGGCCGCATCCTCTGGGGCACGAGCGAAGCGGCCTACTATCCGCGCAACCGCGTGGACGCGTCCTGCGACCACTCGCCGCGGCACTACGCGGCGCTCGAGGCGAGCTTCCGGCGGCACTTCCCGCAGCTCGCGGGCCTCGCCTTTCCGTACCGCTGGGGCGGGCCGATCGCTTCGACGACTCGATTGACGCCCTTCTTCGGCACGGCCGCTGCCGGGCGGCTCTTCTACGGCCTGGGCTACACGGGACACGGGATCGGCTCGGCGCGAATCGCGGGGCGGATTCTCGCGCACCGGGCCCTCGAGCTGGAGAGCGCACTCTTCGACCTGGCGATGGTGCGAAAGAAGCCGTTTCCGTATCCGCCCGAGCCGTTCCGGCGCGCAGCCGTGGCTCTGGTGACCGGGGCGCTTCGACGCGTGGATGCGGGCGGGCGGCCTGGATTGCTGCTGAAGGCGCTCGACCGGCTGGGGATCAGCTTCTCGAGCTGACCGGGTCAGCGGACGGGCACGACGACGATCTCCACCGGGCCCTGCAGGCCTCCCGTGAGCACGGGGATCCGCGTGTCGGTCACGAACTGGAGCTGTCCGCGGTCCGTGATTCGCGCCGAGATCGCGTAAGTGCGTCCTCCCGCGATCCGGGTCGGGTCGTACTCCAGCGAGAAAGGGATCGGCACCTGGCCGGGCGTCGAGATCACCTGCTTGGCGATGAGGATCGTCTCGACGTCCTGGAGGGTCACGTCGCGAAGCTCCACCTGGACCTCGGCCTGCGGCGTCAGGGCGATGCGCTGACGGTAGACGACCGTGCCCGTCAGAAACGCCGTCGGCGGCGGGATGACCGGTTCGGGCGGGGGAGCCGGCTCGCGAACGGGCGGGCGAGCAGGCGTGGGCACAGCCGTGGGGGCCGCGGGGGCTGGCGGGGGCGACGGCGGCTTCGGGCCGGCGCAGGCCCCGAACGCCAGAACGAGGAGAAGCGCCGCCGCTCCCCGTGATCTCATGCCGGACGCTTGGCGAGCAGGTCGCGGATCTCCTTCAGATAGAGCTCCGAGGGTGTGGGAGGCGGGGGCGGGGGCACCAGTTTCTTCGTGAAGCGGCTGAACGGAAGGATGATCAGGAAATAGAGGCCTGCGGCCTTGATGAGGAAGGCGATGACGGCGTTGATGAAGTTGCCGATCGTGATCGAGCCGAGCTTCCACGCGGAGAAGTCGGGCGTTCCTCCCATCATGCCGATGATCGGCGTGATGAGGTCCTTGACGAGCGAGTCGACGATCGCGCCGAAGGCGACGCCGATGATGACGCCGACCGCCAGATCGAGGACGTTGCCGCGGGCGATGAAGTCTCGAAATCCTTTGAGCATGCGAGGCCCCTTTCGAAGTTAGTCTGGTTTCTCGTCGACGTCGACCTGCCCGGTCATGCGCCGGCGCCAGATCGACCAGATCGAACCGGTCGAGAGAACGGCCGCGAGGCCGAGCATGATCAGGTACGTCAACCCCTTGGACGTGGTCGGCTCGAGATGGGCCCAGGAGACGATCAGCCAGATGAGCGTTCCGAAGAACGCCGCCGCGAGCAGGGTGCCGAGCGCTCCCAGAGACTTGACTGTCGCGCGCAGCAGGAACACCCAGCCCACGAGCAGGCAGACGCCCACGAAGGCCTTCAGCGGAGTGAACTCCCAGTTTCCCTGCGCCATCCAGTGGAAGTAGGAACGACCCTCCGGGTTGTAGGTCGCGAGCAGCAGCCCCACGGCGGCGACCAGGCGAAGGAAGAATCGAGTCATGGTTGCGCGCCTATGGCTTCTTCGGCTGAGGCGGGCGCGACGAGGGGGCGGGCGCGCGCGACGAAGTCGACGGAGGCCGCGACGACGAGGACGGCGGCCGGGACTTCGGCGGCGGGCTCATCCGCGTGTCCGCGGCACGGCGGCCCTGCTGGTCGCGGGAGAGCTGGTTCAGCGTCCCGGGGTCGACCGTCGGACGGCTCGGGGCGGGCCGCGTCGACGGCTGCTGGGGCTGGGCGGGCCGCGTCGATGGCTGCGAGGGTTGCGCGGGCCGGGTCTCGGGCCGCGAGGGCTGCACCGGCTTCCATGTCCCCTTGTCGTTGGTCTCCCAGCTTCCCGGCCTCCCCGGCTGCGGCCGGTACACGTTGCCATCCGGCCCGGCGTAGACGTTGTCCGGCCGCGACGGCGCGGGACGGGTCGACGGCTGGCTCGGCCGCGTCGCGGGTTGCCCGGGCCGCGTCGACGGCTGCGACGGCACCGGCCTCGTGGCCGGCTGACCGGGTCGCGGCACCGGCTGTCCCGGACGGGCGGGCGGCACCACCGCCGGCCGCGTCGACGGCCGGACCGACGGGCGGACTCCCGGCCGCGGCTGGCCGGGCCGGTTGTAGACGTTCATGTTGTTCCAGTTGGGGCGGGGGCGGTAGCCGGGCCTGTATGGCGTGGGCCGTCCTCCGTAGTAGGGCGGCCGGTACTGCGGCGGCCGAGGGCGATAGCCGTAGTAGGGGCCCCACCACGGGTTGTAATAGGGCCGGTAGCCGCCCCAGCCGAAGCTCCAACCCCAGCCGGCCCACGGGCTCCAGCTGAATCCTGCGCCGAATCCCCAGGTCCACGGCGCGCCGTACCAGTAATTGCCGATCCAGGGCCGGTAGTACCAGCCGGTCCCGTACACGACCGTCCCCCAGGGCGAGTAGCAGGTGCCGAGGTATCCCGGCGTGTAGCCGACCCAGACCATCGTCGGCGTGTACCGGTAGATCCGCACGTACGTGACGTAGTGGATCGGCGACGCCGTCGGAATCGTGTAGATGACCGGCGGAACGGCGGTCGCCACGATCCAGGGCCCGATCGGCGAGGCGCCGGTGAACCAGACGCCGCTCTGGACGGCGTAGTAGGTGGTCGGGTCGACGCGCACGATCGGCGTGGGCGAGTTGACCGCGTACTGGAGCGGCGTGTCGGGCACGTCGTCGAACTTCGGCTCGCCGTCGTACTTCGAGTCGAACGTCGCCTCCTGGCGGTTGACTTCGGCCGTCTGCGGGATGCTGTTGGCGATCATCGCCTCCTGCGCCGCGGGCGTGCCCGGGACCGTGGCGAGGACGCTGGACTTGGGGTCGTTCGCGGGGATCTTCGCGAAGTCCTTCGGCAGCTTGTCGCCGTCGACGAACTGCCATGGTCCTTCGAGCGACTTGGCCCGGAACCAGCGGCCGGTCAGCGGGACGTAGTAGTCCTGGTCCTTCAGGTCGAGGAGGATGTCTCCGCTCGTGTTCTCCACGTAGAGGAGCTGCGTGCCAGTGACGGGCTTCATCTTCGGCTGGCCCTGCGTGACGATGAGCTCCGCCGGGACGGTCGAGACGATGATCTCGGGGGACTGGCCCTCGGTGAGCACGCCCTTGACGTCGTCGCTCGTCTCCTCCATCAGGTCGACCTGCGACTGGTTCTCGTCCTTCGCGATGGCGTCGCGGATGCCCTGCACCGGGGCGGGGGCGCCCGACGCGAGCTGCCAGGGCCCCGTCGGCGATCCGGCCGTGAGCCACCGGGCGGCGATCGGCATGTAGAACGCGCCGCCGGCCTTCAGGATGAGGCTCCTGGTGTTGACCACGCGCTCGACTCCCGAGGCTCCCTCCACCGGCCGCAGGGCCGGGTCGCCGTCGATGAGTACGAGGACCGCCGGGCTGGGGCGGTAGTAGATCTTCGGCGGGTCGTTCTTCAAAGGGACGGCGTTGCCCTTCTTGTCGGCCTGCGTCACGGCGAGGTTGGCCTCGATCCGGTCGAGCGAGACCGTGCGCGTTCCCTCGGCGTTGCGCCGGAAGACCTCGAGATACTCCTCGGTCTTGTCGCCGGCGGTGGGGAAGTTGGCCTTGGCGATCTGGATGTCGTCGAGCTGGACGAGCCGCGCTTCCTTGTCGATCGACACGTTGGCCGTGATCCACACGACGCCGTAGGTCTTCTGAGTCTTTTCGCCGACCTTCGTCTCGACCTGGACCGCGGCGCGCGCCTCGAAGCGGGCGTTCTCGAAGACGTCGACCTGGGGCTGATAGACGGTGAACGTGGTGTCGCCTTCCTCGATCACGCGCGGCCACTCGAGATCGTCCGGCGCGGCGGCGGCCTCGGCCTCCGGCGGCGCATCCTGGGCGGAGAGGGAAAGCGAAACCGCGGCGGCCAGGCAGGCGAAGAACGCCGCGGCCGCCAGCTTTCTCCAGAGAGGGGTCATCGGGCCTCCGTTGTCGCCGATGTTTATCACGGAGCCGGGACTTCGGGGCAGGCGCGCCCGGTGCGTTACGATGCGCGCACGAAAGAAGAGGACCCCATGCAACGCTGGACGATGCTGAGCGCCCTGGCCGCGGCGACGGTCATCGCCGCCGGGCCCGCCGAAAAGGCCGATCTGGAGAAACCGATTCACCGGATCGCCTTCGGCTCGTGCCTCGGCCAGGACCTGCCGCAGCCGATCTGGAAGCAGGTCCTCGCCGTGAAGCCGGACGTCTTCGTCTTCCTCGGCGACAACGTCTACTCGGACACCGACGACATGGGGCGCCTTCGCGCGGCGTACGCGAAGCTCGCGTCCCAGCCGGGCTTCCAGCAGCTGAAGAAGACCGACCCGGATCATGGCGACCTGGGACGACCACGACTACGGCACCAACGACTCGGGCGGAGACTTCCCGGCCAAGGCGGCGTCCGAGCAGGTCTTCCTGGACTTCTTCGGCGTGCCGAAGAACTCCCCGCGGCGCGAGCGCGACGGCGTGTACCACGCCGAGACCTTCGGACCGCCCGGCAAGCGCGTCCAGATCATCGTCCTCGACACCCGGTACAACCGCAGCCCGCTCGCGTTCACGCAGGACGCGTCCGATCCGACCGACGGCGGCCGGTACGTGCCCAACACCGACCCGGGGGCGACGCTGCTCGGGGCCGCGCAGTGGGCCTGGCTCGAGGAGCGCCTGCGCGAGCCGGCGCAGGTTCGAATCATCGGCTCGAGCATCCAGGTCGTGAACGAGGCCTCGGGCGGCGAGAAGTGGTCCAACTTCCCGGCGGAGAAGAAGAAGCTCTTCGAGCTCCTCTGGGCCAACCGCAACACCGGCGTCCTCTTTATCTCCGGCGACCGCCACTATGCCGAGCTCGAGATGATGGACGGAGAGATCGGCTACCCGGTCTACGACCTCACGTCGAGCTCGCTCAACTGGGCCGAGGCGCGGTGGCGCAAGATCGCGGCGAGCAAGCACCGCATCGGCCTCGTCGATCGAGGGGACAACTTCGGTTTGATCGAGATCGACTGGGATCGGACGGATCCCCTGATCCGGCTCAAGATCATCGACGTCGACGGCGACCTCGTCCTGCACCGGAAGGTCGACCTCTCGACCCTGCGCGAAGGGAATCTCGAATGGTGGCTCGGGGAGAAGTAGCGGCCGCGCTGGCGGCGTTCCTCTCCGTCCTGCCGGCCCCGGGCGGGGGACTGGAGGCGACCGTAGCCGCGCCGAGGCCCTTCGTCGTCGTTCTCTTCCACGGCTGCCATCCGGACGCCTCGCGCCGCGACTGGCGGCCGCTCATCGACGCGCTCCCGCCCGAGGCGAAGGCGATCGCCGTCGACCTGCCCGGGCACGGGGAGGCGGGCGGAGCCAGGATCGAGGCCGACGGCGACAACACGGCATGGATGGCGGCCTGGCGGGAACAAGGGGCCCCGACGGTCGAGACCGCCTTCGCCCGGGCGAAGGCCGAGGCCCCGGGCGCCTTCCTGGTCGCCGCCGGCGCCGGATGCGGCGGGTTCTTCGCGCTGATGGGCGCCGACCGCTACGAGGTCGATGCGATCGTGACGATCTCCGGACTCTCCGACGGGCCTCTGCTTGAGCGGCTGACTTCGCGACGGACCCCGGTGCTCGGAATCGCCTCGAAGGCCGACCGCGACGTGCCGGCGCGGGTCGAGGCGATCGTCCGGTCGGGCGGCCCGGGCAGCGCCCTGAAGGTGTATCCGGGCGCCGCCCACGGCACGGCCATCCTGGCCGCACTACCCGCGTCGGTCGCCGATCTGCTCGCCTGGGTCCGGTTGCGTGCCGCGCTCGCGCAAGCCACGCCCGCGCGGCCCTGAGCGCGAAGGCGGTCCGCTTGTAGAATTCCGCCACGAACGTGACACGCGATCCCGACTCGGGGCGGGCGCGCCGGCGGACGGCGAGCGGCGGGGGCAGCCCGTGGGGCTCCGAGGAGAGCCGCGACTTCCTGCAGGAGCGGATCGCGAGGTTCGCCCGCCTGCTCTTCTTCCTGAACCTCTTCTTCTTCGTCGCCGGCTGGATCGTCGCGCTTGTCTGGCAGCCTTCGACTCTCGTGCGCGGCCTTCCGCTGGCGACGCCGCACCTCTTCCACATCGCCTACAGCGTCGTGCTCCTGGCGATGTGGCTCGCCGCGGCAAACGGCCCCGTCCCGCCGGCGATCCTTCACGCGATCGACGGCGGCGGAGTCGTCGCCGTCGCCGCGCTGCTCATCGCAATGTGCTGCGCGCTGCCGATCCTGCTCCGGCCCGACCTGGTCGCGACGCTCGCTCTCTTCGGCATCCTCCTCTACCGCGCGGCGATCGTGCCGAGCGAGCCGGCCCGCACCGCCTGGATCGGCGCGCTCTCGGTCGCCCCGCTTCCGGTGGCGACGTACCTCATGTACGAGCGGGCCGTGCGCCCCGCGGAAATGCCGGCTCCCGCTGCGTACGCCGTCTACGCCGGCCTCTTCGGCGGCCTGGCGGTCCTGCTGTCGACGCGGGTCTCGAGCGACATATACGGCCTGCGGCAGACGGTGCGGGAGGCGCGGCGGCTGGGCCCGTACACGCTGGTCGAGAAGATCGGCGAGGGTGGGATGGGCGCCGTCTACCGCGCGAGTCACTCGCTGCTGCGACGGCCGACGGCGATCAAGATCCTTCCGCCCGAGCGAGCGGGGGAGATGGACCTCGCCCGGTTCGAGCGCGAGGTCCAGATGACTTCGCAACTGACCTCGCCGCACACGGTCTCCGTCTACGACTACGGCCGCACGCCCGACGGTCTCTTCTACTACGCGATGGAGTACCTCGACGGAATCGACCTCGACGAGCTCGTCCGGGCGGACGGCCCGATGCCTGCCGGACGCGTCGTCCACGTGCTCCGGCAGGTCTGCGAGGCGCTCGGCGAGGCGCACCGCGTGGGGTTGATCCACCGCGACATCAAGCCGGCCAACATCCTGCTCTGCGAGCGCGGGGGACGGCCGGACGTCGCGAAGGTCGTGGACTTCGGGCTCGTGAAGAGCGTCGAGGCGACGGACGCGCGGCGTCACGCTCGAGAACACGGCCCTCGGGACGCCGCACTACATGGCCCCCGAGGCGCTTCGCTCGCCCGAGCGCATCGACGTCCGCTGCGACATCTATGCCCTGGGAGCGACGGCGTACTTCCTGCTGACGGGCTCGACCGTGTTCGAGGGCAACCTCGGGGAGGTCATGACGAAGCTCCTCCGGGACGAGCCCGTCGCGCCCTCGGCGCGCGCCGGGCGCGACGCTGCCGGCGTCGATCGAGGCCCTCGTTCTCGCCGCGCTCGCGAAGGACCCGGAGGACCGGCCGGAGAGCGCGGAGGCCGTCCAGGCGGCCCTCGCTTCCGCCTCGGACGTGCCGCCGTGGCCCGCGGCCGAGGCCGCGGCGTGGTGGAGGACCCGCGGAGCCCGCATCCGCGCACGGCGCTCGGGCGCGAGGGAGCCGGACGAGGGGCGGCCCCGGACCCTCGACATCCGGCGCGAGGGCGCGGTCCCTTGATCGATCTGGCCGCCGTCTTCGGCGGGATCGACATCTACCTCTTCGACCAGCTCCTGCGGAGAAGGATCGCCCCCGGCATGACCGTGCTCGAGGCGGGGTGCGGCCGTGGACGCAACCTCGTGTTCTTCCTGGGCCAGGGCTACGACGTTCGGGCGTTCGATCCGGACCCGGCCGCGATTCGAGCGGTGCGGGAGCTGGCGGCGCGACTCGCTCCCGGGTTGCCGCTCGAGAACTTTCGCAACGAGGCGGCCGAGTCGTCCAGCTTCCCCGACGCCTGCGCGGACGTCGTCGTCAGCAGCGCCGTGCTCCACTTCGCCCGCGACGAGGCGCACTTCCGGGCGATGCTCCAGGGAGCGTGGCGGCTACTGAAGCTCTGGCGGCCTTTTCTTCTGCCGCCTCGCGTCGTCGATCGGGATGGAGAGTCGCATGCGGCCTCTCGGCGGGCGGCGGTTCCTGCTGCCGGACGGCAGCGAGCGCTTCCTGGTCGACGAGGCGTATCTGATGTCGCTGACGTCGGAACTGGGCGGCTCGCTCCTCGATCCGCTGAAGACGACCGTCGTTCAGGATCAGCGGTGCATGACGACCTGGGTGGTCCGACGTAGCGCGTGAGTCGGGACGCTCAGACGGCGACGATCCACCGTCCGTGAAGGCGCCGGCCCGCAACGGAGCGGATTGTGCCAACGCTGTCAAGGGGATCGGGCGTATACTCCAAGTCTCGGGCTAATGGTGGGACGGCGTATTCAAGACCCGACAGGTGGGCGGGTACCTCCGGGACTCCGTTTGCCCTGGCGGTTCGCTTGTTGGCTCGCCCTGATCGCCCTCCCGGGTACCGGCTGCTTCAAGGACCCTCCCACCGCCCCGATCACCTCAACCGCGGCTCCGACGCAGGCTCCGTCCACGACGTCGACACCTCTACGCTGCAAGCCCCACAGCGCTCGCGTCCGTGTCACCGACACCCGCGCTCTCGGTCACCGCCACCCTGACGCCCTCGCTCTCGGTGACCGCCACCCGGACGCCCTCATCCGGGAGTGCGACGCCTACGCGTGCGCCCGGGACATCCACGGCGACGGCGACCCCCACGGCGACGGCGACCCCCACGTCGTCGGCGACGCGCACGCCGTTCGTGACGCGCACGCCGATTCCGTCGGTTCCGCCGACCTTCACCTTCACGTCAAGTCGAACGCCAACGTTCACCGCCTCTCGGACGCGGACGCCTTCTCCAACTCCGACGGCGACCTTCACGGCGAGTCAGACTCCGACTCCCACTCCGACCCCGACCCCGACGGCCACCTTCACGGCGAGTGAGACCCCGACTCCCACTTCGACTCCGACCCCGACCCCAAGGACGAATAGAACGAAGACGCCACCGCCCACCGATACGCCAACGCCGACCGAAGTCCCCACCCCCACGACTCGCGTGAGAGGGGCCCGAGATATCGCGAGTCACCGCTTGGATCTGGTCGTATCCGGCCAAGGGAATCCCGAATGCACAGGGAGGTCGAGAGGTTCGGCTCCCGACGGACCCACGGAGGCCGGCCCATCTCGCCGCGTAGAGCAACGATGGCCGTGGCGCTGGTGCTCGCCGTCGCGTGCCGGCGAACCGAGCCGCCTTCGCTCGAGTCTTCCTCTTCCGGCAGCCTGGCCCCGACAGTTTCCGCGCGGGCAAGCGCGATGCAGCCGGGAGTCGAGCCTACGTGGACGCCAGAACCGGAAGCGCATGTGCCCAGCCCGGGTTTCCAAAGTTCGGTGATCGAAGTCCCGGTGCGCGTGTCCCCGACTCCCGTCGACGTGAGCACAATTCCGAACTTCGATCGACCGCGAGACCCGACTCCGAGCTCGCGGATGGAGCAGCTGACCCGGTGCCTGAGCTATCAGGCGACGGTGGATCCGACCTTCTCATCCAGCCGTCGGGTGCGGCTGGCCGTCAAGGCGAGGAACACCTGCGCGGAATGGATTCCGCCGGAAGAGTCCTGGTTCGAAGTCGTCTCGAGGCCCGTCTCCGGCGGCGGGACTGCCGGGCGCGAAGTCGGCCAATTCCAGGCCGCGATCCCGCCACGTTCCTCTCACGCCGAAACGGTCATCGAGATCGACTGCCCGGAGGTGGGCGGCTGCCGCTACACGGTTTCGGTCTGGTCTCCGACGGCGAGCGGTGGAAAGTCCGAGTGAGGATCGACCACCGAGAAGCTCGAGTCGCGGATCCGCGGGCGGTGATCTGATTGTGCTCGTGTTTCGCTTTCGTCGCTCGAGTCGACGCTACCAGACCCGCACGCGCGCCGATGGCTCGAGGTACAGCCGCTGCCCCGGGCGCACGTCGAACGCGTCGTACCATGCATCGAGATTGCGAACCGTGTCGGCTCGGTAGTCCTCCGGCGCGTGGTCGTTGGTGGCCACCTGCGTTCGCATGGCGCCCTCGCTGATCTTCCGCCGAAGGGTCTGCGCGTAGGCGATGAAGAACTCCCGGTCCTGCGACCGTACGTAGTCCGTATCCGTCACCCGGCTGCCAAGCGTCTGGCGGTAGGCGTCGAACGCGGCGGCGAGGCCGCCGAGGTCGGCGATGTTCTCGGTGAGCGTCAGCTTGCCGTTGATCGAGAGGCCAGGCAGCGGCTGGTACGCCGCGAACTGATCCACCAGCGGCAGCGCGAGAGCCTGGAAGCGCTGCATGTCCTCCGGGGTCCACCAGTGTCGCATTCGGTGCTCCGTGTCGTAGTCGGCGCCCAGCACGTCGATGTAGTGCGTGAGATCGTGCCCGATGAGCGCCCCGACGGAACCGTAGGCCGCGGCGTCGGATGACGAGGGATCGTACTTGGGAGGCTCCAGCAACGCGGCCGACATGACGTACGCGTTTTGCTGGAACACGAGTATCGCGCCGACCGTCTGCGGAGCGATGTACCAGTACTTCAGGTTGACGGGCTGGCCGAGTCGGGCGACGGCATTGCGGTAGGCGCGGTCCGAGACGCGTCGCAGGTTGCCCAGCGGGTCGGCCGGGTCCACGGTCAGCGAGGAATCATCCTCCCACTGATCGGGATACCCGAGCCCCACGTACAGCGTCCGCAGCTTCGACAACGCACTCGCCCTGGTGGCCGGCGACATCCACGTCGCGGCATCGACCCGCGTCGTGAGCGCCGCGCGGACGTTGTCGGAGATTCGCTCCACGCGCGCCTTCTGCGCGGCGCGGGAAATAGCGCTCGGCGTACATCCTCCCCAGCGAATTCCTCATGGCCGCTTGCGTGGCAGCGAGCGCGCGCTCGGCACGGGAGGACTGTGGCGGAGCCCCCGTGGCGGCACGCAGCGCCAGCGCCTGCTCGGCAAATGCGCGCGGCAGCACGTCCGCGAAATCGTGGATGGCATGGAAGCGCAGGTAGTCCTTCCAGGCCTCCAGCGGCTGCGACGCGACCTGCGCCGCCAGCCCTGTCACGGCGGCCGGCTGCCAGACGACGAAGTCTCCCTGCCCGGCCAACCCCGCCGCGTCGAAGAAGACGGTCCAGTCGATCCCGGGGGCTCGCTCGCGCGAAGTCGGAACGCGTCCATACATTGTCGGCATTGTGGTCGTTGGCCGACGCCTCGCGCGTGCCCTGGCTTTGCGCGATCACCGTTTCCAGCGCCAGCACCGCGCTCGCGCGTTCGTCCGCACGGCCGAAGCCGGCGAGCGCGAACATCGTCCGGATGTATTCGCGATACCTCGCTCGAAGCGCCTCCTTCCCGGGGTCGGCGCTGAGATAGTCCTCGCGGTCCGGCAGGCCCAAGCCTCCTTGCACCAGGAAAGCGGTGTTGGTCTTCTCTCCGTGGATGCTCTGCTCCACGGAGAGCCCCAGGACGCCGGCGGACTTGTAGATGCCGAATCCCATCGGATCGACGTCGGCGCGCATGCCCCGACCCAGCAGGCGTGTGAGCTCCGCCTTGTCCGAAACCTTCTCGACGCGATCGAGCAGCGGCTTGAGCGACGCGAGTCCCCGGGCCTCGATGGCGGCCTCGTTCAGGTAGGCGGCGTGGAAGTCCGCAACCTTGCGCGCCGGAGAGCCGGCGGGCGCGGTGCCGGCGGCGTCGAGCAGCGCCGCGATGCGGCGGCGGGCCTCTACCTCGATCTCGTCGCGGCACCCCCATCGCTCCTTGCCCGCCGGGATCGCGGTGGCCTTGAGCCAGCCGCCGTTGGCGTAGGCGAAGAAATCGTCACCGGGGGTGATGCTCGCGTTCACCGTGCTCTCGAGCCGCGACGGTCCCCGGCCGTCTTCCGCCTGCGCGGCGGACGGGGATACGGGCCAGGACGAGAGCGCCGCGACGAGAACTGTCAGGAGGATCGGCAGCGCGGCAGGGCGAACGTGTCCCATGACGCTCGGCGACGTTACCGGGGGCCCGCATTCCTGTCGCGATGCCAGGACGACAACTTTGAATCACTTTCGGACATGGGCTCGTCGTGCCCCCGGGACCCGGCGGCGCGTTCCGTCGGATGTATGCTGTGATTCGCTGGCCTCTCGATGATCACGCGCGCCCAGCCCGTCGACGTTCTCTTCGTCATCGTGCGGCACTCGCTGCTGCTCGACATCGCCGGGCCGGCGGAAGCCTTTCGTCTCGCCAATCAGCACCGCGAACGCCGCGGACTGCCGCCCCGCTTTCGTCTTGGCTTCGCGGGGCCGGTGGCGACGCTGCCGACCTCGGTCGGACTGGCGCTCAACGACCTCGTTCCCTTGCCGGAGCAGCTCCGCACGCCGACCTGGGTCGTGGTGGTCGGTCAACCGACGGACCACCTGACCGAGGTCACGCCGGAGATCGCCGTCACCGCCCGGTGGTTGAACGAGCGGCTTCGCGATGCGCTCGTCGACGCGGACACGCCGCACCGCCTGCTGACGATCTGCTCGGGCACCCTGCTCGCCGCGCGGGCGGGGGTGCTCGGCACGCGCCGCTGCACCACGCACCACGAGCTATTGCCCATGCTGCGCGCCCTGGCGCCGCAGGCTCAGGTCATCGACAATCGCGTGTTCGTCGTGGACGGTCCACTCGCGTCCAGCGCGGGCATCACGGCGGGGATCGACGTCGCGCTGCACCTGATCGCCGAGGAGTGTGGCGAGGCCCTCGCGGCCAGCGTCGCCGAGGACATGGTGGTCTACCTGCGGCGTTCCCCGCGCGACACCGAGTTGTCGCCATTCCACATGCACCGGCGCCACCTCCATCCCACCGTGCACCGGGTCCAGGACGCGATCGTGAGCGAACCGCAGCGCGACTGGGACATGGCGTCGCTGGCCCGCGTCGGCCACGCGGCCGAGCGTCACCTGCTGCGGCTGTTCATCGACCACGCCGGCATCTCGCCGCTGCACTACCTCCGGTTGATCCGGCTCGAGCGCGCCCGCCAGGCCCTGGAATACGGCGCGACGGTCACGCGCGCCGCCGCGATGGCCGGCTTCGGCTCCGACCTGCAGCTACGCCGTGCCTGGAGCCGCCAGTGGGGCGGGTCGCCCCGCGATGCGGCCCGGGCGGCGGGGCCCGGCGCTCCGGCAGCGAGCGCACCGCGCGCCACGCGATCTCGAGCCAGCCGGTGATGGGCTAGCGCCCGGTCTTCTGCAACGTCTGGGGATCGGAGCACACGCGGAGAATCGGGGCGGGGGAAATTGGTCGGGATGCCGGGATTTGAAAACGAGCACAGTCTAATGCCTGTCAGTAGGTTACGAGCCGGGGTGCGAGTCGGGGTGTGAGATCGCCGGTGTCGGCGTAAGCGTGGGTCCGATGTTGTGGTACCTATCGATCTCCGTCCACAGCGGCCCTGTCCCTCAGTTGCACGGCGCGTCGGCGAATTGATAGGCTGACGACAGTGTTCCGTGCACGAGCGGTTCGGTCGGATGCCCTCGCTGTCTTTGTCTGCGGGGTTCTGGCTATGGGTGTCGGTGTGCCGGCGGTGGAGGCCGTCGACACCCAGATGACGATCGACACCACCAACATCAACTTCGGCTCGATCAACGTCGGCAACACCAGTCCGCCGATGTCGGTAACGTTGACCAACTCGGGCTCGGACAGCTTCGGTCCGATCAACATATTCGGCGGTGCGCCGCCGACCCCGGAGTTCAACGCGTCGCAGAATTGCCAGGGCACGACGCTGCTTCCCGGGGGGACGTGCAACGTCAATTACACTTTCTCGCCGACTGCACCGGGCGTCTTCAACGACCTTTCCGCATTCACCGTCAGCGAGACGGCGAACCAGGTCGATGGCGAGGATTTCGCGGTCACTCTTACCGGTGTCGGAGTCAACCCGATCACAGCCGCCCCGCTGAGTCACAACTTCGGTAGCGTGACCGTCGGTACAACGAGCCCGACTATGACCACCGTGATCAGCAACCCCAGCGCCCAGAACTTCGGTCCGATCAACATATTCGGCGGTGCGCCGCCGACCCCGGAGTTCAACGCGTCGCAGAATTGCCAGGGCACGACGCTGCTTCCCGGGGGGACGTGCAACGTCAATTACACTTTCTCGCCGACTGCACCGGGCGTCTTCAACGACCTCTCCGCATTCACCATCAGCGCCACCGCTTCGCAGGCTGCCGGAGTCGACTTCAGCGTCACCCTCACCGGTTGCGGCGCGGTGGTTGGCGGGCCATGCCTGCTGCCCGACGTCACGCTGAACCCGGGCTCGGTCAGCGCCACACTGACTCCCAACCAGAGCACCGTCGTGCCATTCGCCATCGGCAACGTCGGCGCCGCTCAGCTCGACTGGACGATCGCCGAGAACAACGCCTCCTCCGGCCCCTGCGTCGCGCTGGATATTCCGTGGGCAAGCGCGCTGCCCGCCGGCGGCAGCACGGCAGCCGGCGGCTCCAGCAACGTCAACGTCACCTTCAACTCGGCCGGTCTCGCGCCCGGGACCTACCAGGCTCGGCTGTGCGTAAACAGCAACGACCCCGATGAGCAGCAGTTGACGATGGCGCTGACGTTGACCGTAGCTAGCCAGAGCGTCGCCGAGGTTCCGACCCTGTCACCCCTAGGCCTGCTCGCGTTCGCCGGATTGTTGGCCGCGTCGGCAGCCCTCATGCTGCGGCGGTAAAGGAACTTCTAACTCCCTTTCCGCTTCTCGCTCTGCGCCCCGGAAGGCACGGACCCCCCTGCGAATCCCCCGGCGCCTTTTCCCACAGGAAGTTTGGTCGGGATGCCGGGATTCGAACCCGGGACCCCCTGAACCCCATTCAGGTACGCTACCAGACTGCGCCACATCCCGACCGGGACCCGCATTTGAGCAGGGTCGGCGCGGCCTGTCAACACGCAGGCGGCGCGCTAGAATCGGCTGCGATGAAGGTGCGACTGCTCTCGAGCTCCCATTTCTCGGCCGCGCACCGCCTGCATCGCGAGGACTGGGACGAAGCGAGGAACCAGCTCGTCTTCGACAAGTGCAACAACGAGAACGGCCACGGGCACACGTACGGCCTCGAGGTGACGGTCGAGGGCGAGGTCGATCCGGAGACGGGCTACGTGATGGACTTCGGCCACCTGAAGCACGCGATCAACGAGGCCGTGATCCGTCGGCTGGACCGGCGGCACCTGAACTACGACGTGGATTTCCTGTCGGGGGTCAATCCCACGGCCGAGAACATCGCCGTCGGGATCTGGCGGCAGCTCGCCGGGAAGCTGGCGCCGGCCAGGCTCGTGCGGGTGATGCTGCAGGAGACGGAGCGCAACCGGGTAGTGTACGAAGGAGAAGAGCCGTGACGAACGAGCGGAAGCTGACGCGTTCGAACCGCCACAAGATGATCGCGGGGGTGTGCGGAGGGCTCGCGGAGTACTTCGGCCTGGACGTAACCGTCGTGCGCGTGGCGTACGTGTTGATCTCGGTCGTCTCTGTCGCCTTTCCCGGAATCCTCGCCTACATCATCCTGATGTTCGTCATGCCGCAGGCCGACACGCCGGCGCCGCCGGCCGCATGAGCCGGCCGCGGATCATCGTCACCAACGACGACGGGGTCTTCTCCGAAGGCATCGAGCGGCTCGCGGCGGCCCTCTCCGAGGTCGGCGACGTCTTCACCGTCGCGCCGGACCAGGAGCGAAGCGCGGCGGGCCACTCGCTGACGCTGCACCATCCGCTGCGCGCGAAGCTCGTGGGGCCGCAGCGGTGGTCCGTCGACGGCACGCCGACCGACTGCGTGAACTGGGGCGTGCTGCACCTGCTCCGCGACGAGCGGCCGAAGCTGCTCTTCTCGGGGATCAACCTCGGCCTGAACCTGGGCGACGACGTGACTTACTCGGGCACGGTCTCGGCGGCGTTCGAGGGGACGCTGATCGGCATCCCCTCGGTGGCGATCTCGCAGGAGATCGAGACGGGCTTCACCTTCGACGCGGCTGCGGCCTTCGCGACGCGGCTCGCCCGGCTGCTCCTCGAACAGCCGCTGACCCCCGGGACGCTCATCAACGTGAACGTGCCCGCCGAGGCGCCCCGCGGCGTGCGGGTCGGCCGGCAGGGGCGTCGCCGCTACGGCGAGGCCGTGATCGAAAAGATGGACCCCCGGGGCCGGCCCTACTACTGGATCGGCTCCACGCCGCCGGAAGGCGAGCTCGAGCATGGAACGGACCTGTCGGCAGTCGAGGAGAACTACATCTCCGTCACGCCGCTTCATCTCGACCTGACGCACTACGACTCGCTGTCCCTGCTGGAGGGCATCGCCGCCCGCTTGCAGGGTTAGCGAACGAGGGCGGACCGCCGCCCGCTCGACTCCATCGTCGCCCCGACCCGGTCATCCTCGCAGGCCCGGGGACCCCCCATCTGATGCAAACCGATCATTCGGCGGCGGGCGCTCGAGTGGATCCTTTGTGCCATGACGCAGATCATGCGCACGCGCCGGGCCCCGGGCCAGACTGCAGACTGATGCGCGCCTTCCCGCCTCGCGAGGCCTCCTCGTCGTCCTTCAAGGAGATCCTGTACGAGACGCAGGACGGCATCGCGCGCATCACGATCAACCGGCCCGGCCGCTACAACGCCTACTCGACGGCCTGCCTCGAGGAGCTGGCGGCGGCGCTGCGCGAGGCCACCTTCGACGACTCGGTCGGCGTCATCGTGCTCACGGGCGCCGGAGACCGCGCCTTCTGCACGGGCGGCGACGTCAAGGAATACGCCGAGACCTACGTGGCGGCGCCCCGCGACTACTGGAAGTACATGGCGCTCTTTCGCGCCTACATCGACGCGATCCTCTCGACCGGAAAGCCCGTGATCGCGCGGATCAACGGGGTCGCGGTCGGAGGCGGAAACGAGACGGTGCTCGCCTGCGATCTCGCGGTGATCGCGGAGCACGCCTACGTCGGCCAGGTCGGCGTCCGCGTCGGGTCGGTCGCCTGCGGCGGCGCCACGCAATGGCTGCCCATCACGGCCGGCGACAAGCGGGCCCGCGAGATGCTCTTCACCAACCGTCCGGTCCCGGCCCGCCTCGCCCTCGAATGGGGCCTCGTCAACCGCGTCGCGCCGTCGGTGCGCCGGGGCGGGGAGCTCGTCGGGAACGCCGCGCCCGAGGAGATCGAGAAGGCGCAGAAGGGCGCGGACGGCTACTCGATCGACCTCGCGCCCCTCGACGAGGAGGTCGGCCGCCTCGCGCAGGAGCTCCTCCGGACGTTCCCGGAGTGCGTTCGCTACACGAAGCAGCAGGTCAACTTCTGGAAGGACTTCTCGTGGGCGCTCACCGTGCGGCACGCGCAGGACTGGCTGGCCCTTCACTACACCGACTACGAGCCCTTCGAAGGGATGAGCGCGTTCGCCCACAAGCGGCCGGTGGACTTCGCCGCCGTGCGGCGCCGCGCCGTGGAGCCGGGCGGGTCCCCCGAGACGCCGTGGGGCGCGCACGTGCGGACTTGCAAGAGCTGCGGCGCGGAGGGGCTGCCGGCGACCTTCGCGCACTGCGGCGCGTGCGGAGGAAAGCTCGAGTGATCTCCCGCCGCGAGCTCGCCGGTCGGGTGGCGCTCGTGACCGGCGGCGCGAGCGGCATCGGCCTCGCCTGCGCGCGCCGGCTGAAGTCTGCCGGGGCGCGAGTCTCGATCGTCGACGCCGATGCGCGGCGCCTCAACGGCCTCTCCCGCACGTTCGGCGCCGCCGACCTCTACGCGGCGGACGTGGCGGATGCGGAGGCGGCGCGCCGGACGGTGGCCGACGTCCTGCGGCGGCGCAAGACCCTGGACCTCCTCGTCCTGGCCGCCGGGATCTGCCGCGACGGCGTGCTCTGGAAGATGAGCGACGAGGCATGGGATCGCGTCATCGCGGTGGACCTCTCGGGAGCGGCGCACTACCTGCGCGCCGCGGCGGCGGCGCTCCGCCGGAGCCCGGCGGGGCGGGTCGTCATCATCTCGTCGATCAACGGGCGGCGCGGCAAGTTCGGCCAGGCGAACTACGCGGCGGCCAAGGCCGGCCTCCTGGGCCTCGCGCGCTCGGCGGCCCGGGAGCTCGCCGCGAGCGGCGTCACGGTCAACGTGGTGGAGCCGGGCTTCACCGACACGCCGATGACCGCGGGCCTGTCCGACGAGGTTCGCCGGAAAGCCCTCGCGGAAACCCCGCTCGGCCGCGCGGCGCGCCCGGAAGAGATCGCCGAGGCCGTCGCGTTCCTCGCGGGACCCGGCGCCGCGCACATCACGGGACAGGCGCTCGCGGTCGACGGCGGGCAGGCGCTGGGAGCATGAACGTGACGACGATCCGGGGATTCGAGATGGTCGCGGCCGGGGCAGCCCTCGCCCCCGCGCGCCGCGAGATCGGGACGCTGGAGCCGGAGGACGTCCTCATCCGCGTCGCCGGGTGCGGCGTCTGCCACACGGACCTCGGCTTCCTGCACGACGGCGTGCGCACCCGCCATCCGCTGCCCTTGATCCTCGGCCACGAGGTCAGCGGCTACGTCGAGGACGCCGGGAACCGCCACCGGGCGCTCGTCGGCCGGGCGGTCGTCGTTCCCGCCGTGCTGCCCTGCGGCGAGTGCGCGCTTTGCCGGTCGGGCCGACCGACCATCTGCGCAGCCCAGATCATGCCGGGCAACGATCGCGACGGCGGGTTCGCGACGCACGTCGTCCTTCCGGGGCGCTTCCTCTGTCCGGTTCCGGGCGCGGGCCCGGACCCCGACGCGCCGCTCGGCAGCGCTCCGGGCCTGACGCTCCGGCATCTCGCGGTCGTGGCCGACGCCGTCTCGACGGCCTACCAGGCGGTCGTCCGGTCGGGGGTCCGCTCGGGGGAGCTCGCGGTCGTCGTGGGACTCGGCGGCGTGGGGACGTTCGCCGCGGAGGTCGCCGCCGAGCGCGGCGCGGCCGTGGTCGGCCTCGACGTCGATCCCTGCCGGAGAGAAGCGGCCTCGAAAGTCGGCGTGGATCTCGCCCTCGACCCACGCGAGATCTCGGGCAAGGAGCTGCGCGGCCGGATCGGCTCCTTCGCGCGCGAGCGCGGGGCGCCGGCGACGGGCTGGACGATCCTCGAATGCTCCGGCACGGCCTCCGGGCAGCAGGCGGCGTTCGGCCTGCTCGTCCACGGTGCGACGCTCATGGTCGTCGGCTTCAC
>CAWEMP010000002.1:0-325414 GCA_963810205.1 uncultured Acidobacteriota bacterium | reverse complement strand
TGTGCGAAAAACCCGAGTGCGGCGGCGAACTCGTCGCGCGCAGGAGCGGCGCGTCCATGGGCCAGGGCCTGAAGCCCGCGGGAGTAGCGGAAGTGGGCCTTCCGGAGAGAATTGAAGATAGACGTCTCGAAATAGGAACGGTCGACGCTGTCGAGGACCGCGGCGGCGCGCTCAAGATCGCCACGTTCCGTGTGGAGATCCGCGAGCTCCATGGTCGCATCGACCTCGATGCGGCCCGCTCCGCGGTCCCGGGCGGTCCGTATCGTCTCCGCGTAGAACGGCAGGGCATCGTCATAGCGCGCCAGCTGGAAAAGAACCGCGGCGTAATTGAACACCGTCGTCGGGGGGATGGCGTCGGGTCCGACGGCCCGGTGAATCTCCAGGGACCGACGGAAGAGCGGCTCCGCCTTGACGATGTCCCCGTCGAAGTGAACGAGGGCCCAGTTGTTGAGTGTGCCGGCCGCGGCCATCGTCCGTTCCCGGCCGGCCTTCTCCAGGGCGGCCATGACCTCCGCGTACGTGCGGTCGGCCATTTCGCTGTCTCGCGCGAGGTAGTAGCCGTACGCGAGTGCGGATTGGCAATCGATGCGCGCCGACTTGTTGGCGATCGACGCCTTGTCGAGGACCTCGAGAGCCTCCTTGGCGTGGCGAATCATGGGTTCGGCCTCGTCCGTGTAGTAGCCGAACTCGCTGTAACACCGGAGGCACATGGCTCTCTGCAGAGCGTACGGTTGGCCGCCCGGAAGCTCTGCGAGCGCCTTCGTCATCAGAGCCGTTCGCCTCGTCGACCTTTCCGTTGGCCACCTTCGCCACCGCCAGCGGGCAGAGGGCGCGCGCGCGGAGCACGGGATCGGGAGCGATCCGCGCGCTGCGCTCGAGAGTCCTCAGGGCCTTCTCCCAGTCTTCCGCGGCCATGTATCGCTCGCCGATGGCGGCGAGCATCTCGGTTCGAAGGGAGGGGTTGTCGGCGAATTGCTTGTCGATGAGCGCCTCGCCCTGCGCGAGCAGATCGCTCGACGAGATTTTCTGTCCGGCCGGAGTCGCGGCGCTGATCAGGAATTCCAGGAACTCGTTGGCCGCCGTCGCCCGATCGAGCTGAGCCGTGGCCGCGTCGCGCTGTCTCGCGGCCTCGCGCGCCTGCCACAGGATGCCGAGGGTGCCCGCGAGGGCCGCCGCAGCGATGACGGCGGCCGCGGCCACGCCCGCGCGGTTTCTGCGAACGAACTTGGCGGCCCGGTAGCCGAACGTGTCCGGGGTCGCGCTGATCGGCTCGTGGTGGAGATGGCGTCGCAGGTCCTCGGCGAGGGCCGTGACCGACGGATAACGCTCGGCAGCGTTCTTCTTGAGGGCCTTGCGCACGATCGTGTCGAGATCGCCTTTGAGGACGCGGCGCAGGGCGTCCGGCGTCGTCGCGCGAGCGTCGGCGGCCGGACGTCGTTCCTCCGCAGGCCGAGCACGACTGCCGCCGAAGAGGTCGGACGGGCGCTCGGGCTCGGTTTCCAGGATCGCCCGCACGAGCTCCGCCGGCGACCGGCGACCGGCGCCCGCGGGGTGGCGGCCGGTCAGCAGGAGGTACAAGAGAGTTCCGAGGGCGTAGACGTCGGTTGCCGTCGTCACCGCGCCGCCCGTCACCTGTTCGGGGGCCGCGAACTCCGGCGTGAGCGCCCGACCCCCCTCGCGCGTCAGCGCCGTGGGGTCGCCTTCGCCGTCGGCCTCGAGGAACTTGGCGATGCCGAAGTCGAGGAGTTTCGCCTGTCCGTCCCGGTCGACGAGGACGTTGGAAGGTTTGATGTCCCGGTGAACGATGAGGTTCGCGTGGGCGTGCGCGACCGCTTCCAGGACGTCGAGAAAGAGCCGGATCCGCGCCTCGATGGTCAGGCTGCGCGCGTCGCAGTACTGATCGATCGGCTCGCCCTCGACGTACTCGAGAACCAGAAACGGCTGGCCCATCGGGGAGACGCCGGCGTCGAACAGCCGAGCGATGTGGGGATCGGCCAGGCGAGCCAGGATGTTGCCCTCCCGCCGGAAGCGTTCCTCGCCGGCGCGACCGACGAGGCTCGCGTTCAGGAGCTTGACCGCAACCTCCCCCTCGAAGCGCCCGTCGCTCCGTCGAGCGAGCCAGACATTGCCCATTCCACCCTGTCCAATGAGCGAGAGAAGCGTGTAGGCGCCGAACGTCTGCCCGGCCAGGGAGGGCGCGCGCGGCGGGAGGGGAGGCTTCCCTTCGAGGAAGGCTTCGCCGCTCCCGAGGCTCCGCTCGGCGAGCAGCCGCTCGAGCTCGTCGGCCAGCGCGGCGTCTTCCGCCCGCACCTCGGCGACCCACCGGCGACGTTCTTCTGCCGGCATCCCGAGCGCGCGGTCGAGAAGGGGGCTCAGCCGATGCCAGCGCTCGGGCGTGAGCTCTGCCATGGCTTCAGCCCGATGCCTCTTTCATCCGGCGGCGCAGGTAGATGCGGGCCTTCTCCCACCGCCGCTGGACCGTCCGTTCGGAGACTCCACGCATCTGGGCGATCTCCGGAAAGGAAAAGCCGCAGAAGAACTTCAGATCGACGACGTCCGCGAGAGGCGGATCCACCGCCGTGAGCTCTTCGAGCACGGCCCCGACCCGCACGACTTCTTCGTCGTCGGCCTCGGCGCCGCCCTGGATCTCGTCGTTGAGAGTCGTGATGCGGAATGTTCCCCCGCGCTTCTGCGCCGAACGGCTGCGAGCGTAGTCGACGATCAGACCTCGCATGACCCGGGCGGCATAGCCCATGAAGCGGGCACGGTCGGGGAAGACCGGACCTTCTCTCTGCGAGATGTTCAGATACGCCTCATGGAGCAGCGTGGTCGGCCCGAGGGACTCACCCGAGCCGACCCCGGCGAGCTGGCGCCGGGCGAGCTCGTGGAGCTCGTCGTAGAGGGCTGAAAAGAGGGAATTGGCAGCCGACTGGTCGCCAGCCTCGGTCGAGGCGATCATGCCCGAGATCGTGGGCGCCACGGTGTCCTCGGAAATCCCGTTCAGAGACTACCACCGGCGCGTCGGAGCCGCGGAATTCCGGCCCGATTCCCCGCTCGGCACGGAGATCGGCGTCGGGTGGACGCGCTGGCGACGACGAAGAGCTAGGTCCGGGCGCCGCCGTTGCCGCCGGACGATGCGGGGGTTGAGCGCGCGGCGGTCTCGGTCGTTTCGGGGGTCGGGAAGATCCGGATCGTCAGCGCGACCGACCCGACGCGCATCCGGTCGCCGTCGGCGAGGGGAATGGCGACGTCGACTCTCGTGTCGTCGAGAAACGTCCCGTTCTTGCTGTCCAGGTCCTCAAGCGTGGCGCCGCCGGCGGTCACGGCGACGCAGGCATGCCGGCGCGAAACGCTCTTGTCGTCGATGAAGACCGCGCAGCCGGGATCGCGGCCGATGACGGATTCCCCGGTCTCGATCGGAATGCATTGGCGGCCCCAGACGATCCAGATGGCGGACTTGACGGTCTCCGCCGGAGACTTCTTGTCGCTGATCTCCTGCGCGTCGCCGGAAAAGGCATAGCCGAAGCGGTGCACGGTTCGAATGAATCGGGCCTCGCGCGCGTCATCGCCGATCGCATCGCGGACCTCGGCGAGCAGGCTCGTCACGGTCCCGTCCGAGACGAACGTTCCCGGCCAGAGATGCTCGTGAATAGTGTCCTTCGAAAGCGCCTTCGGCCGGTTCTCCAGCAGGAGCTCGAGGAACTGGAAAGCCTTGGGCTGAAGGTGCACCCTCTCACCCCGGACGGAGAGCTGCCGGGTCTCCGAGTCGAGCAGACAGTCGCCGAAACGGACTCGCATCGGTGCGTCCCCGCCCCGGAAAAAAGCCGGCGATTCCCTGCGGATCGGCAACGACTCCAGCTGGCTCCGGGAGACATCGTGATTATGGCGCAGGGGAGGGGCGTATGATCCGATCCACGTACTCCGCGGGAGGGCTCATGAGCGCTGTTCGGCGCTTTTGCCTGGTCGCGACGGGGTTTCTGCGTGCCTTCTCGGGGGAGGGTCAGACGACCGGCCAGATCGAAGGCCGGATAGTCGGCCCCGACGGACGTGTTGCCCCGGGTGTGGTCGTGACGGTCTCGAGCCCGAACCTCCAGGGGATCCGGACGACCGTGACGGGAAACGAGGGGCTTTTCCGCTTTCCGGCGCTGCCGCCCGGCAACTACGAGGTGAAGGCGGAGCTCCAGGGGTACAACCCGCTGGAGGTGCCGGTCGTACCGGTCACGCTCGATCGTACTTCTTCGCTCGAGCTCTCGATGACACGCGTTCAGCAGGAAGCCGTGGTCGTCGAAGCGCAAGCTCCGATCATCGACCAGACCGATACGTCCGACGGGGCCGACTTCACGCGGAAGATCTTCGAGAATATCCCGACGGGACGGACCTACCAGAGCCTCGCCTTCGCGGCGCCGACCGTCATTCCGTCGGGGCTCACCGACAGCCCGTCGATCATGGGGGCGACCGGTGCCGAGAATCGCTATGTCGTGGATGGCCTCGACGTCACGGACCCGGCCTTCGGCGTCAGCGGCAGTTCGCTCGCGTTCGAGTTCATCCAGGAAGTGCAGGTCAAGACCGGCGGATATCAGGTCGACTACAGCGGAGCACTGGGAGGGGTCATCAACGTCCTGACCAAGTCCGGCGGCAACGATTTCCACGGCGATGTCTTCGGGTACTTCAATTCCGACGCGCTCGAGGCCACCGCGAAGACCAGCGTCGATTTTGGCCAGACGGTCGGTTTGACACGCTATGACTTCGGCGCGGACGCCGGAGGCAAGGTCATCCAGGACGAGCTTTGGTACTTCGCGGCCATCAACCCTTCGATCTCCGACGTCGACCAGGAGACTCGCCAGGACATCCCCTATACGGAGAGGAACGAGACGCTTTACTTCGCGGGCAAGCTGACGTGGAACATCGCGTCGCAGCATCGGCTCGTCGCCTCGGGGTTCGGCGACCCGAGCGAGACCGACAACATCGCCGCCTTTCAAGGGATGTTCCCCCCCTTCAATTCACGGAATGCCGCGGGGCTTCTAGTGCACAACTCTAAGCAGGGCGGATACGGCTACGGGTTGACTTACGACGTCACGCCGAGCGCGAATCTGCTGGGAGAGCTGGCGCTCGGCCGGTACGAGCAGAGACTGCAGTTCCTGCCTGTCCAGAACACCGCGAACCCCTACGTCGACCTCACGCCCGGCGGCTCCTTCGCGGTGCAACAGGGCTGCGGCGATCCGGCCCTCGTCGCCGCGGCGGGCGTGTCCTTCGCGCCGGGGTGTCTGGGAGGAGCCTGGGTCACCGAGAATGGCGGACCGGTCGCGCGATCAACTTCGGGCCGCGGTTTCGGCCTTTCTCGGCACGCACAGCCTGAAAGCCGGGGTCGAGTACCGGCATTCGCAATACACCGACGTGGCGAGGACGGCCGGGCTGCCTTCGGGCCCGCTCATCGACGCGGACGGTGTCGTGGTGGTCCCGGACGGTGTCCCCGGCGCGAGCTTCCAGCTCAACAGCGACGGCTCGTACATTCTGCGAGTCGACGACTACGATTCCGACGGCACGACGAACGAGGTCGGCCTCTTCCTCAGTGACGATTGGCAGATCCTGCCGTATCTCACGCTCAACGCCGGCGTCCGTTTCGACTCGTTCCAGGCCACGGGTTCCGGCACGGACCTCCATCCGGACCGCCGCCTGGACTTTAGCCTCGGCGATCGGATCTCTCCGCGCGCGAGCGTCATCTGGGATCCCTTCAAGAACGGACGGTCGCGCGTGTTCGCGAGCTACGGCCAGTTCTCCGAATCGATTCCGATGGACGTCAACGACTACGCTTTCGGCAATGCGGGCTTCGACCTCTACTTCTTCACCAATCCGGCGGACGGGTTCCTTCCGAGCTACACGAACCTCGGTGTCTTCGGTGGACATGTACCGATCGGCCTCGGCATCGCGGTCGACCCGTCGGTCTCGCCTCCGTACACCGAGGAAATTTCGGTCGGCGTCGAGCACGAGTTTGCCCCGGGCTTCGCGCTGGGCCTGCGCGGGCATCGAGCGCCGGATCCGCAGTGTCGTCGAGGACATCTCGGTCGACGGCGCGGCGACCTACTTCATCACCAATCCCGGCGGGACCTATACCGTCAACCCGGTGACGGGGGCCCGCTCGCCGAGCCGGCCATTTTTCCGGAGGCCGAGCGCAAGTACAACGCGTTGGAGCTGACGGCGAGCAAGCGATTCGGCGACTCGTGGCAGCTCTTCGGGAGCTACGTCTACTCGTCCAACGAGGGCAACTACGGCGGTCTCTTTCGTCAGGACAACGGGCAGCTCTCGCCCAACCTGACCACGGTGTTCGACCTTCCGCACCTCCTCGTCGGCGCCTACGGCCCGCTGCCGAACGACCGGCCGCATCAGGCCAAGCTGTACGGCTCCTTCGCTTGGCCGTTTCGTCTCGTGACAGGGCTCCTCGCGCAGTACCTGAGCGGCACGCCGATTTCGCAGCTCGGAGCCGACGCCATCTACGGACCCAACGAGCGCTTCGTGACGCCGCGTGGAACGGCGGGGCGCACCGACGGTCTCTTCCAGCTCGACCTTCACATCGCATACGCCGTGCCGCTCGGCTCGGGTCTTCAGGCGAGCCTGATCGCCGACCTCTTCAACGTGACTAACAGCCTGACCGACGCCGCCGTCGACCAGACGTGGACATTCGGGGCTCCGAATCCCGAGACGAACAACCCCGCCACGTGCGGCGGCCCCGGCACCGGGAACTCCGGAAACACTGCCCGGCCGGCAACCCCAACTGGGGCCGAGCCGATCTCCTATCAGCAGCCGTTTCGCGCGCGTCTCGGCGTCCGGCTGTCGTGGTGACTCGCGTCCGGGACTACTTCAGCCCTTCGCACGAGATACAGGTCCGACCAGCGTGCCGGTTGTAGGTCGTAGACGTAGTGCCCTGCCGCTCGGACGTCGGGAGAACGTTGCCGCCGATGCGCGACATGCCCGCCGAATCTTACGGCGATGAGCTCTTCCCGCCAGTGCTCGCTTTCCGGCCAGCTTGCACGTCGTCGTCGGAAGATGCGCGCGGGAAAGCCTCTTCCCTTTCGGATGTAGATCGTCGAACGGCCTCCGGAGTCCAGCCCGACGATGGAACTCCTCGGAAGCGAGAGCCCGGCGACCGGTGTCGGACCGCTCGCCGTTCATCGGGATAGAGGTAGCGCCGTCCGTCGGGCCCCGTCGGCGACGCACCCACCTTCCGTCGGGAGAAGCTCCGTCGTTGCTCTCTCCGACCCAGTCCATCGCGCTTCTCCGACCCTCAGGCGTCAGGGCACGGGGAGCTCCCGCCCTCGAGACGCCTGAACGTAGACGACGCACATCGTGCTCCACCTCGTTCGCTTCGATGAGGACAGCTCTTGCCGTCGGGCAGGAAGTCGCATAGCGTCCCGTGCAGATTCCAGTCCGGGGGTGGGAAAGTGTTTCGGCTCTCCCGCGCCCGTCGGGTACGCGGCGACCTGCGGGGTCTTCAAGTGCTGCGTCGCCGCCAGCGCCCATTTTCCGTCGGGCGATAGGTCCATTGCGGCGCCGTCGCCGAGGCGCACGGGAGGCGATCCGTCCGTCTTCCGGATATACGTCGAGTAGTCGTATCCCGGGGCCGGTTCGCCGGCGAGCGTGAACGTGCCGCTCGGGCCGCAGAAGAGGAGCCACTGTCCATCCCGAGACAGGCGCGTGGCCAGCGTCCAGGCCAGCCACGTGAAGTCGCGTTCCTTCGTCGCGCCCGGCACGAGTCCGAGGATGCCGACGCCGAAAGTTGTCCCTCGCCACGAGCATCCGGCCTTCACGGGAGATGTCGAGGAGTGTCAGCGAGCCCGGACATTCTGACTCGCGAACGAATCTTTTCTCCGCGGCTTCGCTGAGTAGAGAGCCTTGTTCCAGCCGGTCTCGCTCCCGAATTCCATCGCGCTGAACCAGACCTCGCCGTCGGAAGCCCATGCCAGGCCCCCTGTCACGTAGAGAAGATCCGAGGCCCAGACCTTGCTGCCGGCGCGGGTCAGAACGACGACGCTGCCCGCGTCGTCGCCCATCGACACGGGGTGATCGAGGAAGGCGACGAACTCGCCGTCCGGGGATATTCGGAGATCTGTGATGTAAGCCCTGCTCTCGTAGAGCACCTTGCCGACGGGAAACTCGACCCGTGATCGCCCGCCGACGGAGCGCACGATGGCCATGGCCTTCCGTCCGGCGACCAGTCGGCCCACGCGACTCGATCGAGAATCTCTCTCGGTGCGGTTCCGCCCGACATCGAGAACTGAGCCAGACTGCCTTCGCGATAACCCATCACGAAAACGTCCCGATCGAGGGAAACGAGGAGCTCGCCGGATCTCGAAATCGACAGAACCTCCATTCCTGGCTGACCGAAGGGGCGCGACTCGGCGCTTCGGATGCTGCCGAGCGCGGTTTGCAGCGGCTGGCCGTCCCAAGCTGCCGTGTAGAAGATCGCCTGTCCGTCCGGAGCGAACCGCGCGGAAAGGACGGTTCCACGGCGGTAGGTCAACTGCAAGTAGGTAGGCGAGGCTGCGGGGGCGGTCCGTCGAGCCATGAGCACCGCGACGAGCCCTCCTGCGATCAGCGCCGCGGCTGTCGCGATGGGCAAGACGCGGCGGGGCATGCGCTTCGCCGCGGCCGAAGCCCCGGTCGGCGATGAGACGGACGACAGCGTCTCCAGCGCGAACGCCAGATCGTGCGCCGACTGAGCCCGCTGCTCCTGGTTCTTCTCCAGGCAGTGGCGGACGATGCGCTCGAGAGCGGGGGAGATGGACTTGCCGCCGGTCTCCGAGAGCTCCGGCGGGTCTTCCTTGAGGATCGCCGACATCGTGTCTGCCGCGGTGGCGCCCTTGAACGCTCTCTTGCCCGAGAGCATCTCGTAGAGGATCGCCCCGAACGAGAAGAGGTCCGAGCTCGCATCCGCCGGCTAGCCCGCGCACCTGCTCGGGCGACATGTAGCCGAGCGTGCCCAGAACGACTGCCCGGTTCCGTGCCGCGGGTCTCCGTCGACATCTGGGTGACGTCGCGCGCCGCGTTCGGCCTGAACGAGCTTGGCCAGCCCGAAATCGAGGATCTTGACGCGGCCGTCCTTGGTGACGAAGAGGTTCTCGGGCTTCAGGTCGCGGTGAATGATGCCTTTCGCATGTGCAGCAGCGAGCCCGTGGGCGATCTGGACGGCGTAGTCGACGGCCCGGCGCTGCGAGAGCTTGCCGACCATTAGCGACGAGCCGGAGCGACTCGCCTTCGAGCAGCTCCTGGACGACGTACGGCGCGCCGTCGTGCGTCCCGACGTCGTAGACGACGGTGATGTTGGGATGGTTCAGCGCTCCCGCCGCCTCGGCCTCCTGCTCGAAGCGGCGGAGGCGGTCGGGGTCGGCGGAGTAGCGAAGCCGGCAGGACCTTGATCGCGACGTCGCGCTTCAGTCTCTCATCGCGCGCCCTGTAGACCTCGCCCATCCCGCCCGCGCCGATCGGCGCGAGGATCGTGTAGGGGCCGAGCTTGCTGCCGGCCGCGAGCGTCATGGGGCTACCGGACTCCCTTGACGAGATAGAGATCGGAAAGCACGCGTGTGTACGTATACACGTAGGCCCGACCGTCGGGAGTCGCGTACACACCGTTGACCGACACGACACCGGTTGGGTCGGCGGGCATGAGCTCTCGCCACAGCTCTCTCTTGCCGGTCGCGGGATCGAACCTGTCGACACGGGCGGGCAGGCCGACCAACTGTTTTAGGTACAGTCGCCCGTCGCTCGTCCAGCCGTTAAGTTCGTCGCTCGCAGTCAGCCCCCGAATCGGCCTCGGCTCCCCCCCCGCCAGAGGGTAGAGATAGTGGGCCTGGTTGGAATCCTTGACCACCGCGACGTTCCCGTCGGGGGAGATTCCGCGGAAAAGGCCGCGATAGCCCTCCGGGCTGATGGCGCGCGGCTTTCCGCCGGCGATGTCCATCTGAAAGAGACGCAGGCCGCGGCCAGGCTCGTGGGCTGTGAATATGACGCCGTTGCCGTCGGGTAGCAGCGCCGCGTCCATTTCCAGCACGAGGTCGCCTGTCGGCAGGACCTTGGTCTCGCCCGGACCGGTCGGGTAGAGAACGAGCTGATTGGACGCCGTGCTTCCGAGGACCGATTTCCCATCGGCGGAAATCGCCTTGCCGACTCCGTCGCCGAGCCGGAGAGGTTGGGAGCCATCCGTTCCCCGCATGAGAAGGTGGTAGTTCCCGTTGTCGTCCACGTCGAGAAAAAGAAACTTCTTCCCGTCGGCCGAGATGCCCCATGCGGCCGAGAGCTCGTGCCAGCTGAGCTCTTTTTCGGAGTTCTCGCCCGGCGCCAGGCCCCTCGCGCCAACGGTGAATGCGTCCTGAGAGATGAGCACCCGGCCGTCCCGGGCGACGTCCTGCAGCGTCAGGTAACGCGGGACGCGGACCAGCAGACGCTCCTTGCCGGAGAGCGAGACAGCCTTCAACGCGCGGTTGAGGCCTGGAAGCTGCGTGGCGGTGAACCAGATCTCGCGGCCAGTGGGTGACCATGCGAGCCCCCAGGCCACGATGGCGGTTTGGGTCAGCGTCCGCTTGTTGCCCCTCCGATCCACGACGCCTACGGTCCCGTCGTCGCCGCCGATCATGGGGTGCTCCAGGAACGCGACCGAATCGCCGTCTCGGGACACGCGAGGATGGCTGATCCAGCCAGGCGTTTCGTAGAGCACGCGGCCGGCGGGATACTCGAGCCGGGTTTTCTGCCCGACGGCGCGCACGAGAGCGATGGACTTGCCGTCGGGGCCCCAGTCGGCCCACTGGACGTCCTGCAATAGCTCACGAGGGGCGACGCCGCCTCCCACGGTCGTCTCGGCGAGCGTGCCGCTTCGCATCAAGATCTGGATGAAGCGCCTGCCGAGTGAGACGAGCATCGCGCCGCTCGGCGCGATCGCCATGAGGTCCGCGCCCGGCAGGCCGACGCTCCGCGGCTCCGGCTGGTCGATCCGCGTCGAGAAGATCTCCATCGGCTTGCCGTCCCAGACGGCCGAGTAGAAAACAGTCTGCTCGTCCGGCGCGAAACGGGCGGAGACGAGCTCGCCGCGGCGGAACGTGAGTTTCTCGAACGAGGGCGGAGGGACGTAGCCCTTTTTCTCGCCGGCGAGAAAGGCCGCCGCGACCGCGCCCGCCAATAACGCTCCGCCGGCCAGGACTGCGGCCCAACGCCTGACGCGAGTCTTCGGCTTCTCGGCCGGCAGCGCCGGACCTGAGGCGCTCGACAGGGTCTCGAGCTCGAACGCGAGATCGTGAGCGGAGTGAGCGCGCTGCTCCGGGATTCTTCTCCAGGCAGTGTCGGACGATGCGCTCGAGGGCGGGCGAGACCGACTTGCCGGTGTCCGAGATCTCCGGCGGGTCTTCCTTCAGGATCGCCGACATCGTGTCGGCGGCGGTCGCGCCCTTGAACGCTCGCCTTCCCGAGAGCATCTCGTAGAGGATCGCCCCGAACGAGAAGAGGTCCGACGCTCGCATCTGTCGGCAGCCCTCGCACCTGCTCGGGCGACATGTAGCCCAGAGTTCCGAGGACGACGCCGGGCTCCGTGCCCCGCGTTTCCGTCGACATCTGGGTGCACCTCGGTGCCCTTGTCGGGCTGCACCAGCTTGGCCAGACCGAAGTCGAGGATCTTGACGCGGCCGTCTTTGGTGACGAACAGGTTCTCGGGCTTCAGGTCGCGGTGGACGATGCCCTTGCCGTGCGCGGCAGCGAGGCCGTGGGCGATCTGGACCGCGTAGTCGACGGCCCGGCGCTGCGAGAGCTTGCCGACGGTGAGAGCCATGCGCAGCGACTCGCCTTCGAGCAGCTCCTGGACGACGTAGGGAGCACCGTCGTGGGTGCCGACGTCGTAGACGACGGTGATGTTGGGGTGGTTCAGCGCGCCGGCGGCCTGGGCCTCCTGCTCGAAGCGGCGGAGGCGATCGGGGTCGGCGGAGTAGGAGGCCGGCAGAACCTTGATCGCGACGTCGCGCTTGAGCCTCTCGTCGCGCGCCTTGTACACCTCGCCCATCCCGCCCGCGCCGATCGGCGCGAGTATCTGGTAGGGACCGATCTTCTGTCCGACAGCGAGGGCCAAAAGCCGCTCCGTTGAAGGTCATTCAACAACAGACGGCGGCAAAACCCAACCGGAACCGGCGCAGTCCCGCTACGGCGCGCTGGGGCGACGTCCTGGTGAGTTTCGAGCGCGCCCTCGAATGCGTTAGCCAGACGGCGCGGGGAAAGCCTTCGTCTCGAAACCTACTCCCTGTCCGACGGGTCGTTGAACAGGACGCCGAGCTTGATGCTGCCATGGCTGTATTGCGGGAAATTCGGTGCACTTGGGTCGCCCGGGTCGAGGTTGGACGCCGTGTCGTCGGGAGGAAACAGGACGAGCGAATTCAGGAATTCGAGAAGCGCTGCGCGCTCGTCCTGTTCGAGCTCGGCGAAAGCGTCGCGGGCCGACTGCGCTTCGCCTCCGTGGCGCAGGATCACCTCCGTCAGGCTGATGCTGCGGCCGTCGTGTCCGTAAGGAGCCGTCGTCCCGACTCCCCACAGGGGCGTGGTCAAGAACTGGGTGCGGAGCGTTCCGTCGTAGTCGCGCTCGTAGAAGGCCGGGCCCACGTCGTGGCGCCGGAAGTCCGTGAAGATGTTCCGCACGAGGAAGCTGCCGCCGAGAGGCGCTCGGACGGGCGGGTAGCCCCGGCCGTCGTCCGTCGAAGAGACCAGCGGCGTTGCCGTCGCGAAGAGGTTGTTGAAGCCTCCTCGGGCAGGATCGTACACGGTCTCCACGTCGGCGACTCGCCGGTCGTGGTCGATGCGCAGGTTGCGAACGTGACAGTTCGTGCAGCCGACGTTGGTCATGAGACCGGCTCCGCGACCCCCGCGTTCCCTTTGGAAGTCGGGTCCGGTCCGAGGCTCGTCGCGTCGCACCGGGAATCGGTCTCCGCCGGCGGCCTGGTATGTCGCGGGCTTGAAGTAGTTGAGGAGATAGAACTCGAGGTAATCCACGAGACTCTGCGGGATCTCGTTGGCGACGCCGTCCTGATCCGGATCGGCCGCGGGATCCGCGGTCGGAGCCGGTTCGATGCGGTCCAGCTTTCCGTCCAGAACCATGCCCGCGGGCGTCTGAATCCGACCGCCGGCGGCGGCGGCGGCGAGTTCGGCATCGACCGCCTGAAGACCCATTTCGTTCTGAAGCGCGCCGACGACGAACTCGCGGATGGAGATCGTCCCGCCGTGGGCGAACAACGGCCGGATGCGGAGGTCGGGATCGACCCCACGGACATCCGAGGTGTCCAGTGAGCCGTCGGGGCGGGCCGTGATGGCGCCGTAGGAGATCCCTTTGCCGACGAGATTCTGAGTCACGTTGTGGCCCGATTGCCGAGCATCAGCAATGGCTCGAGACCGGATCGCCCGGAGCTCGGCGGTGATCTCATCGGCCAGCATCTCCTTGAGGCCCAGACCGAACAGGTGGGGTGCGTCACGGCTGTCGGGCCGCGTGGCGACGTCGCCGCCGAATCCCGCGGACCCGCGGGGACGGCCGTGGCAGGCCGCGCAACCGTCGGCGAGGCCGGCTCCGATGGCCAGATTGACCTGAACGTCCCCGCCGCCGTCCCCGACCGCGGGTCCCTGTCCTTCCCGCCGAGTGAACTTGCGCTGGAAGAGCTGGCGCCCGCGTCGGATGGCCCGGAAGGGATCGCGGGTGAGGATGTAGGACGAGGAATCGGGAGTCCACCAATCGCCGCGCCCGGCTCCGATCTGCTGCGTCAGGGTCTTGGCGATTCCTTCACCCGCGGCGTTTGGCGCCCCCGTCCGGTCCACGAGCTGACCTCGGACGGCGCCCGCTCCGATCGCAAGACCAACGACCGCCGCGGCGACCTTCCAGAGACCTTTCGACCGTGCTCCGCGTCCAGGAACGCTCATGATCTCGACCTCCCGCCCGCGGCGACTTGCCGCCGCTCAACTGAGAAATCGAAAACGGGGGGGAAAAGGCGACAGGTTCGCTATCGCGCCGAGCTTCGGGCCTTTGAAGGGGAGTCGGAAAGTTGAGCGAGCAGAGTCTCGGTCTCTCGCGCCCGGGGATGCGAGGGGCCGGCGCCTGCACGCAGAGCGGTGAGGGCCCGCATCAGCGCGGCGCGCCCGCCCGCCGCGTCTCCCTTGGCCACTAACCCCCGGCCCTCCATCAGTTCCGCCTCGCCCACGTAGGCGCTTCTCGTCTCTACGAGCGAATCGGATGACGCAATCCTGTGGGCCGCTTGCGCATATTCGAGCGCCTCGGACGGAGCGCCGGCATCGAGCGCCGCCTCGGCGGCGCGGATGAGAACCGAGCGCATTCCGTACGTGCGCTTTCCTTCGAAGTAACCTATGGCCTTCAGCGCCTGCGTAAACGCGGTCCGTGCTCCGACGAGATCCCCCCAGTGGCCGTGAGGGACGGGCCGCGTCAGGTCGGTTCGCGCAGTGCGAGCCGGCCGGCCGGGACATCGTGGCGCTCCGTCGTGCGACCGGAGGGCCAGCGCACGGTGATGCGGTCGGCTTTGTCCCGATCCGCGAGCCCGAAGTAGAGCTCCCTCGGTCCGGACGACAGGAACGAGTAGCCGGCGGAGACGACTTGCGTTCGCGAGAGGCCGCCGGCCTCGACCGTCACGGTGGCGCCGAGAGCGTCGCGGGTCGATCTATGTGGGCCGGTCGCTTTCGGATCGCCCTCGAGCCGGATCACGAGCGTCTTCGCGCGGCTCGGGTTGCGGTTGAGCCACAAGGCACTGGGCTGGAGGAAGCCCGCGGCGAAGAGGTCCGGCGCGCCGTCGCCGTCGGCGTCGAGGACGACGAGCCCGCGCTGGTTCGCGTCCGATTCGAGCCCCGTGACTGCGGCGAGCTCGTCGAAGTGCCGCCCGTCGCGGTTGCGGTAGAAGCGCTTGGGCAGGCGGCCCCAGAGCGAGTCGTCGCCGAACTCGGCGATGGGGATGCCCTTCTCGAACTTCCGGAACTCGGCCGACATGAGGTTCCAGAAGTCGATCTCGCGCTCGGTCGGGTTTTTCCCCGTGACCATCCCGTTGACGACGAAGAGGTCGGGGCGCCCGTCCATGTCGGCGTCGACGAAAACGCAGCCCCACGACCATGAGGTGTCCCAGACGTCGGCCTCATCCGAGGTGCGCTCGAAGCGGTTGCCGCCCAGGTTGCGAAAGAGAGAAGAGCCGCGGGAGAGCGCCGTCAGCCGCCGCCAGACGAAAGGCCGCCCGATGGAGTAGGGGAACGGGGGCATCGGGTACCGCGGGTCCTTGAGGAACCAGTTCAGCGGGAACGAGTAGTTCGACACGAAGAAGTCGAGCCGGCCGTCGCCGTCGTAATCGTCGGCCGCGACGCCCATGCCGAAGCCGGGGTCGACCACCCCCGCTTTTTTCGCGACGTTGGTGAACGTTCCGTCGCCGTTGTTGTGCAGGTAGGCGTGATTGCCGAAGTCGTTGGCGATGTAGATGTCGGGCCAGAGGTCTCCGTCGTAGTCGGCGCACTGAAGGGCGAGACCCCAGCCGGTGTCGCCGGTGCGCGTCGCCTTCGTGACGTCCGTGAACGTGCCGTCGCCGTTGTTGCGGTAGAGGTGGTTCGGCGGGGCATTGTCGGCTTCGAGCGTCGGGCCGTAGTCGGGGCGGCCGTAGACGAGGACGTAGAGGTCCGGCAGGCCGTCCCGGTCGTAGTCGAGCGCCGCGGAGGACGTGCAGTACTCGTTCAGGGCCACGCCGGCCTTCGCGCCGATCTCGTCGAAGGTCCCGTCGCCGCGGTTGCGGTAGAGGAGGTTCGGGCGAAGGAGATAGGTGACGTAGAGGTCCGTCCGCCCGTCGTTGTCGTAGTCGAAGGCGAGGGCGCCCGTGCCTTCGCCCTCCTGGCCGGCGACGCGCGCGTCGGAGGCGACGTCCTCGAAGGTCCCGTCGCCGCGATTGCGGTAGAGGCGGTTGCCGTCGCCTCCGGGAACGAAGATGTCCTGCCGGCCGTCGCCGTCGTAGTCGAGAACGGCAGCTCCGGGCGGCAGGTGCTCGCCCGGCACCGGGAGGTTCTTCGCGGCGTTGGGAAGGAACGCGCGGTGGGGGCGCGCGAGGCCGGCGGTCCCCGCCACGTTCTCGAAGAGGGGTCGTGCGGCCGACGCCGACAGCCAGCTCTCGAGCGAGCCCGAGACCATTCGCCAGCCTTGCCCGGGAGCCGGCTCGAGGACGACGCGGATCTTCCCCCCGTTCTGCCTTAGGGCTCCGGAGGCCTCCCGGCCCGCGAGGAACACGTTCAAGACGAGCTCGCGCTCCCGGCCTCGGCGGCGAAACGCGAAGATGTTCGCCTCCGAGCGGCCGACCGACGCGAGAGCTCGGCGCTCGCTCTCGAGAGCGCTGCGCAGGGCCGCCGAATCGGCCGACAGGGCCTGAGTCTCCGGCGTCTCGGGCCGGCCGGCGCGAAAGACTGCTGCCGAGAGCGGCGGCCGGGTCGGCAGGGGAGTGAGCGTGCCTCCCGGAAGCGGCCCGCTCCACCGAAATGCGGGAGAGAACAGGGATTCCGGCATCGTTCCGGATTTCCAGCCCTCGAGGAACTCTTCGGTCCAGACCGAGGTCCCGTCGGAATAGTCCTCGTACGTAGGCATTTTCCCGTCGGGCCCGGACGCGCATGCGGCGCCGAGAAGGACCGCGGCCGTCCGAGCGCCGAGTCCGAGCCACCGCGCCCGCATCGCGGAAACTATAATCCGCCCCAACGGTGACGCGACTTTCCGAGCGGCTTCGCGAGCGGATCGCGCGCGAGGGACCGATCTCGTTCTTCGACTTCATGCAGGCCGCCCTCCACGATCCCGAGGAGGGCTACTACGCCCGCGGGCCGGCGATCGGAGAGCCCGGGGACTTCGTCACCTCGCCCCACGTCTCTCCGGCCTTCGCGGGCACGCTCGCGCGCGTCTTCGCGGTCGACGCCGCCGGGCTCGAGGGACCGGTCGACTTCGTCGAGGTCGGCGCGGGCGGCGGGCGGTTTCTGGAGGATTTCGTCGAGACGCTGGCGGGAATCGACCCCGGGCTCCACGGGCGCTTGCGCCTGACGGCCGTGGAGGCGTCGGCAACCGGGCGTTCGGCGATTGCGGCGCGAAAGCTCGAGCCCGTGCCGCGCCTCCTCGCGAACATCGAAGAGCTCGGGGCGGGCTCGGTCTCCGGCTGGATCTTCTCGAACGAGCTCTACGACGCGCTCCCGGTGGTGCGGGTCATGGGGTCGGACCAGGGGCTGCAGGAGCTGCGCGTGGGCAGCGCGGACGGCCGATTCGTGTGGGTGGCGTGTCCGGCCGCCGAGCCGCTGCGGCGGCATCTCGCAGAGCTCGGCGTCGAGCTCGCTCCCGGCCAGAAGGGCGAGATCTCGCCCGGACTCGCCGGTGTGCATCGCCACCTCGCGCGTGCGCTCCGGGTCGGGTGGCTCGTCGCGTTCGACTACGGGCACCCCGCGCGCATCCTGTATCACCCGTTCGCGCGCCGCGACGGCACCCTGGCCGTGCACATTCGCGGCCGGCGCGGCGGCGATCCGCTCGAGGAACCGGGCTCGCGCGACATCACGGCGCACGTGAACTGGGACGTGCTCCTCGCGGCGGGCGAAGCCGAGGGCCTGCGCACCGACCGGCTCGCTCGCCAGGGCCTGTATCTCACGGAAGCCGGCATCTTCGACTTCGCCCGAAGCGACGCCGAGAAGTGGCGGATCTTCCGCCTCGTGGATCCCGGAGGCATGGGCGAAGAACTCTCGGTTCTCGTTCAGTCCAGGGGAGTGACGTCGGCCTCGGCGACGCTTTAGCGTCGGCGGCCGACGTCATCCCGAGGGCGGAACGCCCGAGGGATCCCGCTCTTGTTCGGAGGGCGAGTTGAGTCCGGGATCCTTCGCTTCGCTCAGGATGACGCTGCGCCGCCGTTTGGTTTCGGCCTTCCCGTCCGATAGAATGCCAGCCCGGTGGGTCACTACTTCCCCATCCTGATTTTCGCGGTGCTCGCCGCGGCTCTGCCGCTCGGGACGATCTTCGTCGCGCGCGTCGTGCAGCGCCAGCGGCCCAACGCCGTCAAGCTCGAGCCCTACGAGTGCGGCATCGAGCCCTCGAGCGAAGCCTTCGACACGCGGTTTTCGGTCCGGTATTTCCTGATCGCCGTCCTCTTCGTCGTGTTCGACGTCGAGACCATCTTCCTGTTCCCATGGGCGATCATGTTCAACCGCCTCGGGCTCTTCGGTCTGATCGAAATGGTGATCTTCCTGGCGATTCTCATCGTCGGGTACTTCTACTGCTGGAAGCGGAAGGCCCTGGACTGGGCGTAAAGCGCGGTCGCGGGGACGAGGGGAACGCATGGGATTGATCGACAACCGATTCGAGGAGAACGTCGTCACGACGACGGTCGACTCGGTCATCAACTGGGCGCGGCGATCCTCGATCTGGCCGATGCAGTTCGGCCTGGCCTGCTGCGCGATCGAGATGATGGCCGTCATGGACGCGCGCCACGACCTCTCCCGCTTCGGCGCCGAAGTCTTCCGGGGCACCCCCCGGCAGTCCGACCTGATGATCGTCGCCGGTACGGTCGTCGAGAAGATGGCGCCGATCGTCAAGCGGCTCTACGACCAGATGCCCGAGCCCAAGTGGGTCATCGCGATGGGCTCGTGCGCCACCTGCGGCGGCCCGTACCGCACGTATGCGGTCACCCAGGGGGTCGATCGGATCGTCCCCGTCGACGTCTACGTGCCGGGATGCCCGCCCCGGCCGGAAGCCCTGATCTACGGGATCATGGCGCTCCAGAAGAAGATCGACCGGATGAAAGTCATCCGCAAGGCGTCCTGATTGGCGGGCGAGGAGAAGACTCCCGCCGCGGAGAAGGCCGAAAAGCCCAGGGAGCCCGCGAAGGCGAAGCCCGAGGCCGTGGATGCCTCGGAGCACCCGTGGGTGCGCTCGATCCGGGCGGCGCTGCCCGAGACCGTCCTGTCGGCCAAGCAGTTCGCCGGTCAGGTCACCGTGGTCGTCGCCCGCGGCCAGATCGCCCGCGTCGCGCGCCACCTGAAGGACGTCGAGGACTTCAAGTACTGCGTGGACGTTACGGCGGTCGACTGGCGGACCCGCCAGCCCCGGTTCGACGTCGTCTACCACTTCTACTCGTTTTCGAAGAACGACCGCATCCGGGTCAAGTGCGGCGCGGACGACGGCGAGGAGGTCCCTTCGATCGCCTCGGTCTTTCTCGCGGCCAACTGGTGCGAGCGCGAAACCTGGGACATGTTCGGCATCCGTTTCTCGGGCCACCCCGACCTCCGGCGGATCCTGACCTGGGAAGGTTTCAACGGCCATCCCCTCCGCAAGGACTTTCCGCTGGAGGGCATCGACACGGGAGCGGCGATCTACCCGGAAGAGTGGCCCGAGGGCGGCGGCCCGCCGAAGGACGATCCGAACCGCAAGGCGGTTTCGTGAGCCGCCGCAATGCCGGTACGACCTCCTCGCCCCCCACCGGGGGGAGAGGGACGGGGTGAGGGGGGGATTCTGACCGACGAAAAGATCTCGCAGGCCGAGAAGGACGAGGCGGCGTACTTCGCCGAGCGGGCGAAGGCCCGGGCCTCGGGCGCCGCGGCTTCCGTCGCCGACGCGCCGCCGCACGCGCACACGCTCTTCGACGTCCAGGAGATGGAGCTGAACTTCGGGCCGCAGCATCCGTCGACGCACGGCGTGCTCCGGGTGGTCCTCAAGGTGGACGGGGAGAAGATCCTCGAGGCCAAGCCCGACGTCGGCTTCCTCCACCGGGGCACCGAGAAGCTCTTCGAGACCGAGACGTATCCGATGGGGATCCCCCACACGGATCGCATGGACTACGTGGCGGCGGCGACCAACAACCACGCCTTCTGCCTGGCGATCGAGACGCTTCTCCAGGTCGAGGTCCCGCGGCGCGCGCAGCTCATCCGCGTCATTCTCGACGAGTTGCAGCGGCTCTCCTCGCACCTGGTTTGGCTCGGCACCTCGGGCATCGATCTCGGCGCGGTGACGCCGTTCTGGTACGCCTTCCGCGAGCGCGAGCAGATCCTCGACTTCTTCGAGGAGTACTGCGGAGCGCGCTTGACGCTCAACTGCATGCGGATCGGGGGATTGCCCTTCGACCTGACGCCGGGCTGGACGGACCGGGTCGGCGAGTTCATCTCGGACTTCCCGGCCCGGATCGACGAGTACGAGCAGCTCCTGACCGACAACCGGATCTGGAAGAAACGCACCGTCGGCGTCGGGGTCATCTCGGCCGAGGAGTGCATCGAGTGGGGGCTGACGGGGCCGATCCTGCGCGCTTCCGGCAAGGAGTGGGACCTCCGGCGGGCCCGCCCGTACGAGTGCTACGACGAGCTCGACTTCTTCATCCCCACCCGCCAGAACGGCGATACCTACGACCGCTACATCGTCCGCGTCCAGGAGATGCGGCAGAGCGCCCGGATCATCCGCCAGTGCATCGAGCGGCTCGAGCCGGGGGAGATTCGGGGTAAGGTCCCGCGCGTGATCAAGCCGGTCGCCGAGGAGGTCTACGCCTCGATCGAGTCGCCCAAGGGCGAGATCGGCTTCTACTGCGTCTCGAACGGCACCAACAAGCCGTACCGCATGCACGTGCGCCCGCCTTCCTTCATCAACCTGCAGGCGCTGCCGCGGCTGGCGAAGGGGCACCTCGTCTCGGACCTCGTGGCCCTGATCGGCACGATCGACATCGTGCTGGGGGAGGTCGACCGGTGACGCTGTCGCCCGAAGTCTGGACCTACGTCAAGGTCGTCCTGCTCGTCGCCACCGTGCCGGCGATCGTCGGGTTCGTCATCGTCCTCGCCGAGCGCCGGATCATGGGGTTCATGCAGGCGCGGCTGGGGCCCAACCGCGTCGGACCGCAGGGCGTCCTCCAGGGGCTGGCGGACCTCCTCAAGCTCGTCACGAAGGAAGACATCACGCCGGCCCGGGCGGAGAAGGCCGTGCACTTCCTCTCGCCCGTCCTGGCGGTCATCCCGGCGCTGACGGCCCTGGCGGTCATCCCGTTCGGGCCGCCCGTCCGGATCGGCAAGACGTCGATCCCGCTCTGGGTGGCCGACATCAACATCGGCCTGCTCTTCCTGCTCGCGATCACGTCGATCGGCGTCTACGGGATCATCCTGGGCGGCTGGTCGTCGAACAACAAGTACTCGCTCCTCGGGGGATTGCGCTCGGCGGCGCAGCTCGTGTCCTACGAGGTCCCGATGGGGCTCGCGCTCGTGTCGGTGCTCCTGATGACGCGCTCGCTCTCGCTCGTCGAGATCGTCCGCCGCCAGGAGGCGACGCACCTCTGGTTCGTGTTCCCGGGGATGGTCGGCTTCTTCATCTACTTCGTGGCGGGGGTTGCGGAAACCAACCGCAACCCGTTCGACCTTCCGGAAGCCGAGTCGGAGCTGGTCTCGGGCTTCAACACGGAGTACTCCGGCGTGAAGTTCGCCTTCTTCTTCCTCGGCGAGTACACGGCGATGATCATCATCTCGTGCGTCGCCGTCACGGTCTTCTTCGGCGGATGGCTGCCGCCGTTTCCGAGCGTCGCGGCGCTGAAGTTCCTTTCGGCGGTGCCGGGAACGGTCTGGTTTCTCGTGAAGGTGTCCGGCTTCATCTTCGCCTACATCTGGTTCCGCTCGACCTTCCCGCGGTATCGCTTCGACCAGCTCATGGCGCTCGGCTGGAAGTGGCTCATCCCGATCGCGCTCGCCAACATCCTGGTCGTGGCGTTCGCGATCCTCCTCTTCCCGGGACGGACGACCGGCCTCGTGTGGCTGTCCTGGATTTTCGGCGGCCTCTTCGTGGCGATGTACCTGCTCGCGAAGCTGCGTCAGAAGCTCACCCGGCGCGATCGCCTCGCGGCGGCGCCGCAGACGGCGGGAGGCTAGGCCGTGGCGTTGAAGAAGTGGCTCGACAAGCTGACGCTGCTCGACCTCTTCGACGGGCTGTCGGTGACCGGCCGGCACCTCTTCAAGAAGAAGGTGACGATCGAGTACCCCGAGCAGAAGAAGCTTCCCTCCGACCGGTTTCGCGGGATGTTCCGCCTCGACGAGGAGCGCTGCATCAAGTGCACGCTCTGCGCCATCGAGTGCCCGATCAACATCATCTACATCGACTGGCACAACGAGAAGAACGAGGCGGGCAAGAACGAGAAGGTCCTCGACCGCTTCGACGTGGACCTGAAGCGCTGCATGTTCTGCCAGCTCTGCGAGGAGGCCTGTCCCACGGTGCCGAAGTCGATCTGGCTGACCACGAAGACCTACGAGATGGCGGCGTACGAGCGCAACGAGGCCCTGTATCTCGACATCCGCAAGCTCACCGACTGGCGCGAGGCGCCCAACGTCAAGCCGTTCACCGTCGTGGAGCGCGGGTAGGGCCGGATGGCGGGCGGGGCGCTTCTGACCGGAGCCGCGGGGTGGCTCTTCGTCGCGTTCGCGGTCCTGGCCCTGGGATCCGCGATCGCCGTCGTCGTGGCGAAAAACCCCGTGCACTCAGCGCTCTACCTGCTGGTCTCGTTCCTGCTCGTCGCCTGCATCTTCATCCTCCAGCAGGCCGAGTTCGTCGGAGCGGTCCAGATCCTCGTCTACGCGGGCGGGATCATGGTCCTCTTCCTCTTCGTCGTCATGCTCGTCAACCCGCGGACGGTCCGCACGCTGCCGACGTTC
This sequence comes from uncultured Acidobacteriota bacterium, assembly GCA_963810205.1. Taxonomy (GTDB): domain Bacteria; phylum Acidobacteriota; class Thermoanaerobaculia; order UBA5066; family Gp7-AA6; genus DAHUXD01. The sequence goes on along the minus strand of CAWEMP010000002.1, from coordinate 302,752 downwards.
CAGCACCAGTGGGACCTGGCGCTGGTGCTCTTCCCGATCTTCCTGATCCCGTTCGCCTACGTGCTGTGGACCGACAAGCTGCCCGACATCCCGGGCAACCCGGACGCCCTCCGCATGGTCCGCGGCCGGCTCGCCGGCAACACGGAGGCGGTTGCGTGGTCGCTCTTCCGCGACTACCTCCTGCCCTTCGAGGTGGCCTCGATCTTCCTGCTCGTGGCGATGATCGGCGCCGTCGTTCTCGGGAAGCGCTCGCTGGAGAAGATGGACTGATGGGGGTCACGATCGACGAATCCGGACCGGATCGACGACGTGGCGGCCTGGAGGCGTCCGCGTGACCATCACGATCAACCACTACCTGATCGTGAGCCTCCTGCTCTTCGCGATCGGCTTCTTCGGCGTCCTCGTCCGGAGGAACGTCCTCACGATCCTGATGTCGATCGAGCTGATGCTGAACGCGGTCAACCTGAACCTGATCGCCTTCTCTCGGAGGCTCTCGGACCTGACGGGCCAGGTGTTCTCGGTGTTCGTGATCACGATCGCCGCCGGCGAGGCGGCCATCGGACTGGCTCTCACGATCTCGCTCTTCCGCCAGCGCAAGACGCTGAACGTCGAAGAAGCCGACACGATGCGGGGATGACGGCGTGAAAGAGCTGATCTGGCTGATTCCCCTGGTGCCGCTCGCGGGCTTCGCGATCAACGGCCTGCTGTACCTCGTCTCCCATCGCACGAAGGGCGATGCGCACGGACACCCCGAAGACGGCCACGGGGAGGCCCATGCGATCCCGGCCGCGGCCGGCGGCCATCCTCCACCCGGCCACGGAGCGGGTGAGTCGCACGTTCCCATTCCGTTCAAGGCCGTCCACACGGCGGTCGGCGTGGGCAGCGTGGGTATCGCGTGCCTGCTGGCCTTCGGCGCCATCTTCGACGTCGGCCTGAAGGCGCTGGCCGGAGGCGCCAGCCAGGTCGTCACGCTCTACCGCTGGATTCCCCTCGGGGTCAACCAGTCCGTGGGGCAGGTCCCCGGCCCCGTCCGGGAGTGGGTCGTCGACGTCGCCTTCCGGCTCGACTCGCTGTCGGCCCTGATGCTCGCGTTCGTGACGTTCGTCGGGTTCCTGATCCACGTCTACTCGTCGGGGTACATGTCCCACGAAGAGGGCTACGGGCGCTACTTCGCGTACCTGAACCTCTTCATGTTCGCGATGCTCGTCCTCGTGCTCGGGGCGAACTTCCTCATGCTCTTCGTGGGCTGGGAGGGCGTGGGCCTCTGCTCGTACCTGCTCATCGGGTACTACTACGAGAAGACGTTCGCGGCCGACGCGGGCAAGAAAGCGTTCGTCGTCAACCGCATCGGCGACTTCGGCTTCATCCTCGGCATTTTCGGCGTGTTCGCCCTCTTCGGGTCGGTCGACTTCGCGACCGTGTTCCGGGCGGCGGCCGCCAACCCGTCGGCGTACACGCCGTACATGACCCTCATCTGCGTGCTCCTCTTCGTCGGCGCCTGCGGCAAGTCGGCGCAGTTTCCGCTCCACGTCTGGCTGCCGGATGCGATGGCCGGACCCACACCCGTCTCGGCGCTGATCCACGCGGCGACGATGGTGACGGCGGGCGTGTACATGGTCGCGCGCTGCAACGTGTTCTTCCGGCTCGCTCCCCACGCGATGATCGTGGTGGCCGTCGTGGGCGCGTTCACGGCGCTCTTCGCGGCGACGATCGGCATCGCCCAGAACGACATCAAGAAGGTCCTGGCGTATTCGACGGTCTCCCAGCTCGGCTACATGTTCCTGGCGTGCGGCGTCGGGGCCTTCAGCGAGGGCATGTTCCACGTCACGACGCACGCCTTCTTCAAAGCCTGCCTCTTCCTCGGCTCGGGCTCGGTGATCCACGCCCTCTCGGGCGAGCAGGACATCCGGCGCATGGGCGGCCTCGCCTCGAGGATCCCGACGACCTACAGGACGTTTCTCGTCGCGACGCTGACGATCGCCGGCGTTCCGGGTCTCGCGGCCTTCTTCTCGAAGGACGCGATCAAGGCGGCCGTGTACCACGCCGAGTTCGAGGCGATCCCGTGGTTGCCGAAGGTCCTGTACGCGGTCGCCCTCTTCACCGCCGGGCTGACGGCCTTCTACATGTTCCGCCTGCTCGCGCTGACGTTCTGGGGCCGGTTCCGTGGTACGCCCGAACAGGAGTCGCACGTCCACGAATCCCCCGCGTCGATGACGGTCCCGCTCGTCGTTCTCGCGGCGCTCTCGGTCGTGTCGGGCTACATCGGCATCCCGATCGTCCACGGCGGCAATCGGATCGGGGAGTTCCTGAAACCGATGCGCCCGCCGATCGAGGGCCTTCACGAAGCGACGCACCACGCCTCGCTCTCGGTCGAGTTCGCCCTGATGGGCGCCGCCGTGGCGGTCGCCGCGATCGGCATGTACCTGGCCTGGGCGTGGTACGTGAACGGCGAGGGACGCACGCCGGCGCGCCTGGCTGCCGAGTGGCCGGGCGTCTACCGCGCGGTCTCCCACAAGTACTTCGTCGACGAGGCCTACGAGGCGGTGTTCGTGCGGGGAGTCGCCCTGGGCGGCGGCCGCGCCCTCTGGGAGGTCGACGCGACGGTCGTCGACCTGATCCCCAACGGCGCCGGCGCGGTCACGAAGGCCTTCTCCTGGATCGCGTCGATCTTCGATCAGTACGTCGTCGACGGCCTCGTCAACGGCGTCGCGAACACGTTGCAGGCCCTCTTCCGGGTGTTCCGGCGCGCCCAGACCGGCCGCGTGCAGAACTACGCGCTCGTCATGGGCGGAGGGCTCTTCTGTCTGGTGGCGGTGTATCTGCTGTTTCGATGAGCCGATAAGGAAGACGCATGAACCTGACCAACGTCCCGATCCTCTCGATCATCACGTACATCCCGCTCCTCGGGGCGCTGGCGATCGTGTTCCTGATACCGAAGGAGAAGGCCGGGGCGATCAAGGCCTTCGCGACCTTCGTCGCGGCGATCGACTTCGTCGTCTCGCTCCCGCTCTGGGGGGCGTTCGACCGCGGCGGAGACGGCTACCAGTTCGTCGAGAAGGCCTCCTGGATCCCGTCTCTCGGGGTCAACTACCACTTCGGCATCGACGGGATCTCCCTCGTCCTGATCCTGCTGACGACGCTGATGGGGGTGATCGCCGTCGTCTGCTCCTACTCGGCGATCACGGACCGGCTGAAGGAGTACTACGTGCTCCTCCTCCTGCTCCAGACCTTCATGATCGGGACGTTCTGCTGTCTCGACCTCTTCCTCTTCTACGTGTTCTGGGAAGTGATGCTGGTTCCGATGTACTTCCTGATCGGCGTGTGGGGCGGGCAGCGCCGCCTCTACGCGGCGATCAAGTTCTTCCTGTACACGCTGGCGGGCTCGGTCCTGATGCTGCTCGGCATCATCGCGCTGTACTTCATCAACACGACGGGGTTCCTCGGCTACAAGGGCCTCGGTCGCGCGCCGACGTTCTCGATCGAGGCGCTCACGTCGGTTGCGCAGGGGATGCCGGCGGAGCTCCAGGTGTGGCTCTTCTTCTCATTTTTCCTCGGATTCGCGATCAAGGTCCCGATGTTTCCGTTCCACACCTGGCTGCCCGACGCGCACACCGAGGCGCCGACGGCGGGCTCCGTGATCCTGGCGGCGATCCTCCTGAAGATGGGGACCTACGGCTTCGTCCGGTTTTCGCTGCCCATGTTTCCCGAGGCGGTCCGGAACAGCCGCGTGATCGGCGTGATGGTCACCCTCGCGATCATCGGCATCGTCTACGGCGCCATGGTGACGCTGGTCCAGAAGGACATGAAGCGGCTGATCGCCTATTCCTCGGTGTCGCATCTGGGCTTCGTCATGCTCGGGATCTTCGCCCTCAACATGGCCGGGCTGCAGGGCGGGATCCTCCAGATGATCAACCACGGCATCTCGACCGGCGGGCTCTTCCTTCTGGTCGGCATCGTGTACGAGCGCCGGCACACCCGGATGATCGCCGAGTACGGCGGGCTCGCGAAGCCCATGCCGATCTACGCGACCTACTTCATGATCATGGCCCTCTCGTCGATGGGCCTGCCGCTTCTGAACGGATTCATCGGCGAGTTCACGATCCTCCAGGGCGCGTTCGCCAGGAGCTTCTGGTGGGCGTTCTGCGCCGCGACCGGAATCGTGCTCGGAGCCGCCTACCTGCTCTGGCTCTACCAGCGCGTGTTCTTCGGCGAGGTCACGAACCCGGCCAACGCGAAGCTCCAGGACCTGACGCTGCGCGAGCAACTCACGCTGGCGCCCCTGGTCGTCCTCGCGCTGTGGATCGGGCTCTATCCGAAGCCGATCTTCGACGTGATTCGGAAGCCGTCCGAAAAGATCGTCGCGATCGTGGGCGGGCCCACGGCCGAGGCGCCGGCGATGGCGGAGAAGGCGGCCACCCCCGGGGCCCCCGAGGCCGCGCGCCCGTGACGTTCTCCGCCAAGGCGTCGGACTGGATCCTGCTGTCGCCGGAGCTGTTCCTCACGGCGGCGGGCCTGCTGATGCTGGCCGTTTCGGTGTTTCTCGAGAAGTCGCGGGAGGAGTTCCTGGGCTTCCTCGCGACGCTCTCGGTCGCGATCACCGCGATCCTCGTCGTCTTCGTCGCGTCGCGGCCGGAGCGGACGGCGCCGATCCTCGGGGGGGCCTTCGTCGTCGACAACTTCGCCCTCTTCTTCAAGGGCCTGGTCCTCCTGTCGATCCTGCTGACGATCCTGGCTTCGGTGCGGTTCGTCGGCGACGCCCCGTATCCGGGAGGGGAGTACTACGCGCTCCTGCTCTTCGCCGGGGTCGGCATGCTCTTCATGGCGTCGGGCAACAACCTGATCACGATCTACGTTTCGCTCGAGACCATGGCTCTGTCCTCCTACATCCTCGCGGGCTATTTCAAGGGAGAGATCAAGTCGACCGAGGCGGCGCTCAAGTACTTCATCCTCGGGGCGTTCTCCTCGGGAGTTCTCCTGTACGGGCTCTCGCTCGTGTACGGCGTCTCGGGGAAGATGGGCCTGCCCGAGCTCGCGAAGCTCTTCGCCACGACGGAGCGTTCGAACATGCTCATGCTGGGGATCCTGCTCATCCTGGCGGGCCTCCTCTTCAAGATCGCGGCGGTTCCCTTCCACGTGTGGACGCCGGACGTCTACGAAGGCTCGCCGACGCCGGTCACGGCCTTCTTCTCGGTCGGTCCGAAGGTCGCGGCCTACGCGATCCTGGCGCGCATCTTCTACGTGGCGTTCGCGAAGTTTCACGCCGACTGGGGGCTCGTCGTCGCGCTCGTCTCCGCGGCCACGATGATTCTCGGCAACGTCGCGGCGCTCCTCCAGACGAACGTCAAGCGCATGTTGGCCTACTCGTCGATCGCCAACGCGGGCTACGCGCTGCTCGGCGTCCTGGGCTTTGCGACGGACTGGGGGCTGTGGGGGATCCTGATCTACCTGCTGGCCTACACGTTCATGAACTTCGGGGCGTTCACGCTGGTGATCCTGCTCGAGAGCAAGGGTTACGCCGGCGAGTCGGTCTCCGACTTCAACGGCCTCGCCCAGCGCAACATGCCGGCGGCGATCGTGATGCTGCTCTTTCTGCTGTCCCTGGCCGGGATCCCGCCGACGGCCGGCTTCATCGGCAAGTACTACCTGTTCACGGCGGCGATGAAGGCGGGTTACGCCTGGCTCGCGGTGCTGGCCGTCTTCATGTCGGCGGTCTCGCTCTTCTATTACTTCCGGATCGCCGCGGCGATGTTCTTCACGGAAGGCGCGGCGACGAAGCTCAAGAGCTCCTACGCGCTGACCGCGGTCGCCGCGATCTGCGCGACCGGAACGCTGGTCATCGGCGTCGCCCCGCAGCCGTTTCTCGCGATCCTGAAGAGCTGCGTCCTCGCGCCCTGAGGCGGCGAGCATGGCGGGCCTGTCGCGGCAGGGGCTCATCGCCGAGGCGACCTCCGCCGGGCTTCTCTTCCTGCTGGGCCCCGCGGCCGGCTACTTCCTCGGCAAGTGGCTGGGAGGGGTCCTGGGCTGGGGACTCGTGCCGGCCTGGGCGGGCGCGGCGCTCGGCCTCGTAGCGGCCTTTCTCCATCTCATCCGCCTGACCACGCGGGCTTCCCGGTGAGCGACATCGACGCGGTGATCGGCCGCGTCCGGCGGCGAGTCTTCGTGATCGGCGCGGCCGCGATCCTCGGCGGATTCGCCTTCGGGCCTCGCGCCGGGGCTTCATTGACAATTTGCGCCGCCGTGGTAATTTTCAGCTTCCTGGTCCTCGAGAAAGCCACGGAGCGTCTGGTCCCCGGCCTCGGCAAGGCGGAAAGGCGAACCCTGATCCCCCTCCTGCTGGTGACACTTGCGAGTTTTGCGCTTCTCGGGGTGGTTCTCTGGCGGTGGAAAGGTTTCGATCCCGCGGCCGGGGCCGTCGGCCTGTCCGTGGTCGTTCTCGCGGTCATCCCGGAGCTCTGGACGAGGAGGTAGGCGCGCTTGGTTGAGCATCATTCGATTCTCTGGCACCCGATCAACGCCCTGTTGATCCGGCTGCTGGGCCATCCCCCGGTCGAGAAACTCTCGCCCGGCATGGCGAAATTCTTCTTCCCCGACGGCCGGGAGGCATGGATCCCCGACGCGGCCATCATGGCCCTGCTCCTGACGGCGCTCATCGCCGTTCTCTTCCCGCTCGCGGCGAAGCGGTTCGCCCGCTACCGGCCCGGCGGTGTGCAGAACTTCCTGGAAATGCTGGTCTCGTTCCTGCGCGATCTCGTGGGCGAGACGATCGGAGAGAAGCAGATCCGCCAGTACCTGCCGATCATCGGGGTGCTCTTCGTGTTCATCGCGATGGGCAACCTGTTCGGGCTCTTCTTCTTCCTGCAGCCGCCGACCGGATCGCTCTCGGCGACCGTGGCGCTGGCGATCGTGTCGTTTCTCTACTTCAACTACGAAGGCATCCGGGAGCACGGCGTCGGCGGGTATCTGAAGCACTTCATGGGGCCGCTCATCTGGATCGCGCCCCTCTTCTTCGTCATCGAGATCATCGGGACCTTCGCGAGGATCCTGTCGCTGTCGCTGCGCCTCTTCATGAACATCTTCGGCGAGCACACGACGACCAACGTCTTCGCGAGCCTGGTGCCGATCGTCGTTCCCTGGCCGATGATGGCGCTGGGGATCTTCACGGCGTTCCTGCAGGCCTACGTCTTTGCCCTGCTTTCGGCGGTTTACGTCGGGGCGGCCGTGGCGCACGAGGAACACTGATCGGCCCGACGGCTCGTGATAGCTTTCGCCGACCGTTTTTCGCCAAAGCGGCGTGGAAAAGAAAACTGAAGGAGATTTTCGGATGCTGAAGAAGACGCTCGTGTTGTGTGCCCTGGCCCTGGTCGTGGCCATGCCTGCGATGGCCCAGGAGCAGGCGGCGGCGGCCGGAGCCTCCGGCGGGGTGAAGTGGGGCGTGATCGGCGCCGCTTTCCTGCTGGGCCTTGCGGCTGCGGCCGGGGCGACCGCCCAGGGCAGGGCGACATCGGCTGCGGCCGAGGGAATGTCGCGTAACCCCGGCGCTGCCAAGGACATCCGGGGCATGACGCTGCTCGGTCTGGTTCTGATCGAGTCCCTGGTCCTGTACGCGCTTCTGATCTGCTTCCTGATTTACGGCCGCTAGCCGGATAGGGTCGGTCCCCGGGGCCGTGCGGCCCCGGGGTGACCTGTCCTCGTCGGGAGACAGGGTGACCCCCGCGAGAAACCTTCCGGACGTATTTGGCGTACTTTTTCTGAGAATAGAAATAAACGGACGAGCGGGCTAGCCCGTAGAAAAGGCGGAGGTTAACCCGGTCCGAGCGACGGCGATGCGCTGTCGGTGCGGCCCGGGCAAGCATTTTGCGATTCCTGGAAGCCATGAAGGCAAACGTGCAGCAGGCCCTGGAAACGGGTGGAACGCCGAAGACGGTGTCGGCTTGGGACTTCAACGCCCAGGTCATGCCGTTCGTGGACTCGCTCTACAACACCGCGTACCGGATGACTCGCAGCGCCGAGGATGCCGAAGACCTGGTCCAGGAGACCTACTTCAAGGCCTACAAGTACTACGACAAGTTCGAAGAGGGCACGAACCTCAAGGCCTGGCTCTTCAAGATCCTCAAGAACACGTTCATCAACAACTACCGCAAGCGCAAGCTCGAGCCGCGCAGCGTCGACTTCGCCGAGATCGAAGACTCCTTCGAACGCATCGTGCGGCGGGACGCGTCCGAGCCGCCCTCCGACCCCGAGTCGGACTTCTTCTCGAACGTCCTCGACGACGACGTCAAGAGGGCACTCGAGTCGCTGCCCTACGACTATCGGATGGTCGTCGTCCTGGCCGACCTGGAGGACTTCTCGTACAAGGAAATCGCCGAAATCCTCGACTGCCCGGTCGGGACCGTCATGTCGCGCCTGTATCGCGGCCGCAAGCTCCTGGAAAAGGCCCTCCTGAAGTACGCCCGCAAACACGGGTACATCCGGGGAGCCGAGCCGACCAAGATGCGGACACGGTCCAAGCCGCAGCCGGCCTGAGGCCCCGGGGAGAGGGACGGCGCCCGCCGGCGCGCCGGAAGCAGGGATCTTAAGGCGGAATAAGAAGGCCGGGGGGCCCGTTTTTCCCCTCGGTCCGATGAACTGCTCCAGCGCCCGTTTCCTCCTCTACGCTTACCTCGACCGCGAAGTCCCGCGGCACGAGGCCGAGGCCCTCCAGCACCACCTCTCGGTCTGCAGGCCCTGCGCGACCCGCAGCCGGTCGGCCCGTGGGATCGGCAAGCTCCTCCGGACCCGCCTCGACTACGCCCGGGCTCCGATCGGCCTGCGCGAGCGCCTCAATGCCAGCGTCACGGCCCGGTTGCGACCGAGCTATGCCCCCCTGGGCATCGCGGCCTCGATCCTGCTTCTGATCCTGCCGCTGGTGGCCGATCAAAAGGGCGCCCGCAACGCCGCCCTGTCGCTCGCCGGATCGGTCGCCATCGCGGCCCCGGGCTCGCGCGTCGTCCCGGTCTCCCGGCAGATGACCGGCACGTTCGTCTGCCTCCAGTGCGAAGCGCAGCCACTCCGACGCCTGCCCGCTCGAGGAGCCGGTGCACGAGCTCGGCTTCTGCGCGGACAACGGCGAGCGCTGGCGCATGATGACGACGGACCGCGAGTTCGCGAACGCCTCGGTCGGCCAGACCGTGACCGTCGAAGGCGTTCGCGTTTCCGGAATCCGGGTTTCTGCGGGCGTCGCGAGTCGGCTATTAACGTCGCTCTCGCTTTCTCGGGATCTGCGCCCGTCGGGCGCACCGCCTTGCGGCTCGCCCGGGTGCGGGCTCGACCGCAAGGCTGATCCCTCGCGGCGCTCTCGCTCCCGCGGCGCGAACCTCCTCCCTCCCTTCGGTCGGGAGACTACTCGCGCCGCGAGCTCGGATGCTCCCTCAATCGCCCTTGACCCGTACAATCCGGCTGCGATGTCCCAGTGGATTGAGGCGAGTGCGCCCGCGCGGGTAGATCTGGCGGGCGGCACGCTCGACCTCTGGCCCCTGCACGTGCTGCATCCCGGATCCGTCACGGTCAACCTGGCGATCGATCTTCGGGCGCGCTGCCGCGTGCGTTCGGGCATGGCGGGGTTCCGCGTGACGGTTCCCGAGCTCGGCTACGAGCGCTCGGTCGAAGAACCGGGACAGCTTCTCGCCGACCCGCGGGGCGCGCTCGCCGGCGCCGTCCTGGAGGCGCTCGACATCCGCGAGCCGAGGGAGATCGAGCTCTCGTCGGACGTTCCCTTCGGCTCGGGCCTCGGCGGCTCCTCGGCCCTCACGGTCGCGATGGCGGCGGCGCTCGCGGCGAGCGTCGACCTCCGATTCGACGGCGCCGGCCGCGTCGAGTTCGTCCGCGACGTCGAGACCCGCGTGCTCGGAAAGCCCGCCGGGACCCAGGACTACTACGCGCCCCTCGCCGGCGGACTGCACACGCTGCGCTTTCAGCCGGGCCTCGTCGAGGTCGAGCGGCGCGACGTCGACGCCGGCAGCGTGGCTCTCTCACCTGACGCTCTTCGACACCGGGGCGGCGCATTCCTCGGGGATGAACAACTGGGAGATCTTCCGCGCCCGCCTGGAGGGCGACCATCTCGTCGCCGCGCGCCTCGACGAGGTCCGCGACGCCGCGCGCGAGATGGCCGAGGCGGTCGCAGGCGGCCGACTTCCGGGCGATGGGTGCGGCGCTCCGGCGCGAGTGGGAGGCCCGCCGGCGGCTCGCGCCGGTCGTCTCCTCCCCGGGGATCGAGGCGGCGATCGAATCGGCGACGGCGGCGGGCGCGTGGGCCGGCAAGGCCTGCGGCGCCGGCGGCGGAGGGTGCGTCGTGATCCTCGCCCCGGCCGAGAGAACGCCGGCGGTGCGCGAGGCGCTCGGCCGGCTGTCGAGCGGGCGGTTGCTGCTGGTGGCCGCGGAGAGCCGGGGCTCCGGGTCAGCCGCGCCGCGTAGCGCGGCCTACCGGCTCTTCATCCAGTCGACGCAGCGCTCGATCTCGCGGCGCATCTGCGCCGGTGACTCGGCGCGGTAACGCCCCCCGTGGCCCGGCAGGACCCACTCGAACGAGTAGTCGAGGAGGCGCTCCATGGACCGGATCGTCTCGGGCCAGGAGTACCAGTTCGCCTCCCGGAAGGCGACGAGGTGCCCGCGCCGGCGCGACCAGGCGAGATGGTCTCCCGTGAAGAGGAACCTGTCGCGGTACAGGAGGACCGCGTGGCCCCGGGTGTGACCGGGCGTCGGGATCACGAGCAGATCCTCGTCGAGGCGCACCGGATCCGTCCCGGTGATCGGTTGCTCGACGTCGCGCGTGGCCGCCGTGACGTCGTCCGCGTGCATGACGCGGCGGCACCCGAAGCGGCGCGCGAGGGCGGCGTGATCGGCGACGTCGTCGCGGTGGGTCAGGAAGAGCGTCGCCACGCCGCCGCGTTTCTCGAGGGCCGCGAGCAGGGGGCCGGCGGCCCGGGGCGAGTCGACGAGAACGTTGCCGGCCGGACGCGAGATGAAGTAGCTCCAGGCCCCGAAGGAGCTTTCGGCCGTGAACCCGCAGAACGCGACGTTCTCTTCGATCGTCTCGGGATACGCCCGGACGCCTTCGGAGGCGTCCGTCTTCGAGACCGTGCCGATCGAGGCCGTCGGACAGGCGACGAGCGCCATGAGCGCCCGGCGGCGGTCGTCGGCTCCGGCCGGCTGCGCGCGCACGAAGGAGTGGCCGGCGCCCTCCTCGAAGACCGCCGGGGCCACGCGGCGGCACGTGTCGCAGTCGATGCAGCTCGAGTCGACGTAGAAGTCGCCCGGAGCGTTGTCGGGGAGCCGGGCCGAGGGGTTCGCCACGAGAGCTAGATCCGGTCGAGCACGGCGACCGTCTTCTCGCCGACGACGTTGCCGGTGTTGAGCGTGCCGGCGGGCTCGATCAGGACGATCCAGCACTCCTCCGAAGCCGAAGGCTTGTGCTCGACCCCCTTCGGGACGATGAAGAGCTCGCCCTCGGAGAGGTCGATGTCGCCCGTGCGCAGTCCCATGCGCATCCGGCCCTTCACGACGAGGAAGAGCTCGTCCTCCTTCTCGTGGTGGTGCCAGACGAACTCGCCCTGGAGCTTGACGACCTTGACCTGATGGTCGTTCAGGTCGCCGACGATCTTCGGGTGGAACTGTTCGGTGAAGAGGCCGAATTTCTCCAGCAGGTTGACCTTGTCCAAGTTCGACTCCTTTCTTCAACCGTCATCCCGAGCGCAGCGAGGGATCCCGTCCTCGTCGAGCCCGGGATCCCTCGGCGCTGGGCGCCTCGGGATGACGTCGCGGGCTTCGCTCGCGACGTCACATCCGCCCGGGCTCGGGGATCCCGAGGAGCCCGAGCAGCGCGCCCATCTCCCGACGAAAGATACGCGCGATGGCGAGGCGCCGGTTCCGCACGGCCGTATCCGGCTCCTGGGCGATGGGCTGGCGGTGATAGAAGTGATTGAAACCCTGGGCGAGGCCGAAGGCATGGCGCGCCAGATTCGCGAGCTCGAGCGAGTCGACCGCCCGCTCCGCGACGTCGGGGGTCGAGGCGGCGTCGAGGGCAATGGCCCACAGTTCGTCGTCCCACCCCTCGTCCGTCAGCGCCGAAGCCTCGACCTCGGCCGCCATGCCCTTCTCCGAGAGCTTTCGGAAGATGTTGTCGGCGCGCACGAGCGAGTACTGCAGGTACGGTCCGGTGTCGCCCTCGAAGCTGAGCGCCTCGTCGAAATCGAAGGCGATGACCTTGTTGCGTCCCACCTTCAGCAGGAAGTACCGGAGCGCCCCGACGGCGATCGCCCGGGCGTCGGCGTCGGCGGCCTCGGCCCCTCCGTCCTCGCCGCGCCGGGAAGCCACCTCGGCGCGCGAGCGCTCGAGGAGAAGCTCGACGAGGTCGTCGGCCTTGACCCCGAGGCCCTTGCGGCCGGACATCTCGACGTAGGGCTTCTTCTCGTCCTCGGCCGAGAGCCGGTACTCCTCGCCGAAGCGCTCCGAGAGCTCGCGCGCGGCCTTCGGGGACAGCGCCACGATCTCGTACGAGAAGTGGATGGAAGCGTCGGCCTCGCGGGCGTGGCCGAGCGTGCGCAGGCCCTCGCGGACCACCTTCTGCGGATACGACTGCCGCACGTCGATGACGTTGTAGACGCGCGTCCCGCGGCCGAAGGCGGGGGCGCCGGGCGAGCCGCCGGCGTGGGCCGTCCGCCAGACCGGGTGCGCCCGGATCGCCGGGGGGATCTCCGCCTCCTCGACCGCCCCGGAGCTCCACTCCGGCGTCAGCCGCTCGTAGTCGAAGTCGATCGGCAGCAGGCCGAACTTCCAGAGCTGGTAGGCGATGTCCTTGCCCGTGTAGGTCACGATGCCGTTGGAGCGCACGAGGATCTTGTCGGGCTCCTCCATGCCGGCGAACTCGGCGGACTCCGTCAGCCGCAACACCCAGCAGCCCGCGTGCTTGCCCTCGGTTTCGAGGTGAATCGCGCCGGCCGCCTTGAGGAGCTCGAAGGCCTTCGCCCAGAAATGCCTGTGGAGGATGTCGCTCTCGCGGGGGAGCAGGTCGTAGGCGATGCCGAGCCGGCCCATCGTCGAGAGGTGCGCCTGCGAGACGGCCTCGGAGACGGCCGCGGCGATCCGCGCCGTCTCGTTGGCACCCGCCTCCATCGCGTGCAGGACCTCCTCGCGCCAGGCCTTCGCCTCGGGGCGCGCCGCATAGGTCCGGCCGACCTCGGCGTAGAGGTCCCAGCAGAGGTAGGCGAACCCCTTGGGCTGGACCGGCCCTCCGGGAAAGCGATGCTCGGCGATGACGCGCCGCGCGGCCTCCACGGTCGTCACGCCCTGGAGGTGGATGAGGCCCGCCACGACGTCGGCGACCTGAACGCCGGTGTCGTCGAGATAGTTCTGGACCTCGACCGCATGGCCCAGGCGGCGCAGGGCCCGCACGAGGACGTCCCCGAGAACGGCGTTGCGCAGGTGGCCGATGTGCGCCGCCTTGTTCGGGTTGATGTTGGTGTGCTCGACGATGATCTTGCCGTGCGCGGCCGGCGGCGCGTCCGGGCCCGCGAGCAGCGCGCGGACGACCGGACCCCGCTCGAGGAAGAAGTTGAGGTACCCCGCGTGCTCGACGCGGATCTCGCGCACGCCGGCGGGAAGGGCCACGGCCGCGGCGAGCTCGGCCGCGATCGCCCGGGGCGCCCTGCGCAGCGGCCGGGCGAGATCGAACGCCACCGGGCAGGCGAGATCGCCGAGGGCGAGGTTCGGCGGGCGCTCGAGGACGACGCGCTCGATCTCGACGCCGAGCTTCTCCTTCGCCGCCGCGCGCACGGCCTCGGACAACCTGGCGCGGAGGGCGGCGAGCATGGGGCGCGAGTATAACGGTGGGGATTAGAATGCCTGCATGAGCGTCGCCGTGGTCCGTTCCATCGCCGTTCACGCCACGGCCACCGACGTCTTCGACGCGTTCACGCGCGTTTCCGATCTCCTCTCCTGGCTCTGCGAGGGCGCGCTCGTGGGCCTCCGGCCCGGGGGCAACTGGGCGGTCGGATTCACCAATGCGCGGGGGATGACCGAAGCGACGGTGCTCGGCAAGATCGCCGACTTCGAGCGGGGGAAGCGGCTCGTCGTCGAGGACATCTCGTACGAGCCGGCCCTCGGCGAGCCGCTCTCCGGGATCCGGCTCGAGCTCACGATCGCCGAGCAGGAAGGGGAATGCCTGGTGACGGTGGCGCAGGACGTGCCCGATTCGGGCCCGGCCTACGCGGCCTACCGGGGCGAGGCCGGGGCGGGCTGGGAGTCGAGCCTCGAGGACCTGAAGAAATACCTCGAGGGGCCCAGGCGTCGCCGGATTACGATCGAAGCCGGATTGATGACGAACTGACCTCGAGGACGGGAGCTTGACGGCAGCGGTGGAAACGGAAACCTGCAAGATCTGCGGCGGCGCGGGCTGGGTGCTCGGCTCCGACGGCGGACGCAAGCTGGCGCGTCCCTGCGTCTGCCGGGCCGCGACGATCGCGCGCGCCCGCCTCGAATCGGCCGGGATCCCCCAGCGCTACCGCGACTGCACGCTCGAGAACTTCTCCGACAACACGGTCAGCCTGACGAGCGCGCGGGCGCGCGCCCGGGAGTTCGTGGATGCCTATCCGGCGGTCGAGGCCGGGCTGCTCCTCGTCGGGCCGTCGGGCCGGGGCAAGACGCACCTGGCCTGCGCGATCCTCTCGGAGCTCGTGACGACCAAGGGCGTGACGGGCCTCTACGTCGACTTCTCCGACCTGCTGATGAAGATCCAGACGTCCTTCCGGCCCGACGCCGACTTCTCGAAGGAATCGGTCCTGACGCCGTACGCCGAGGCCGAGGTCCTCGTTCTCGACGAGCTCGGCGCGTCGAAGCCGCACCCGTGGGTGCTCGACGTCCTCTACAGCCTGCTGAACTCGCGCTACAACCGCAAGAAGGTGACGGTGGCGACGTCGAACTTCGAGGACGAGATCGATTCGGCCTCGGGCGAGCGCGAGAAGCTCGAGGACCGGATCGGCTACCGCCTCCGCAGCCGCCTCTACGAGATGTGCCTGATGGTGCCGCTCAAGGGCGGCGACTTCCGGAAGGACGTCCTGGGAACGCGGATCCGGTCCCGGTTTTGAGGCACCGCTTCACCACGCGCGCGGCGCGCCTCCTGCTGACGCTCCTTCCCGCGGCGATCGCCTGCACCCCGTCGCCCAGGCCCGCGACGGCGCCGCTGCCGTCGCCGGTCGAGGCGCCGGTGCCGGTCCCGGCGCTGCCGGTCGCCGTGCCGGCGATGGCCGCCCGCTCGGGCATCGTCTACCGGCTGGGTCTGAAGAGCGACCTCACGGAGTTTTCGACGGGGTCGGCCGGTACCCTCTGGGTCGTGGCCGCGGGCGAGCGCGCGGAGCTCCTGCAGGGACCGATCGTGTTTCGCTCCGGAGGGCCGGCGGGAACGGCGGCGTCCTTCCAGGTGCAGGCCGGCGCCTTTTCGCAGGAGGAGCCGGCCAGGCGCCTCGCCGAACGGCTCGCGACCGCTTTTTCGACCACCGGCGAGGTCGCCTTCTCGGCCGACCGCGGTCTCTATCGCGTGCTGCTCGGCGGCTTCTCCGCGCGCCCCGAGGCCGACGCGCTGCTGGAAAAACTGAAGGCTCAGGGGCAGGACGGGTTCGTCGTGCCCGGCGCCCCGCGGGCGGCCGGCTCGTCTTCCGGCACGATCGCCGTGTCCGGAGCCACCGGCGCTCCGCTCGAAATGGCTTCGCCCGTCGACGTGTTTGGTCCCGCGCCGGACGTGCGCGTTTCGGTCGACGGCGTCGCGTATCGCGGGAGCCTCCGGGTCCTCGTCAATCCGCGGGGGACGCTCAACGTCGTCAACCGCATCGACCTCGAGGAATACCTCTGGGGAGTCGTTCCCGCGGAGATGGGGCCCAAGCGCTTCGACGCGATCGAGGCGCTCAAAGCGCAGGCGGTCGCGGCGCGCACCTACGCCATGGCCCACCGGGGGCAGTTCGAGGCCGAGGGCTACGACATCTGTCCGGGGCCCAAGTGCCAGGCCTATGGCGGGGCGGCGGTCGAGGATCCTCTGTCGACCGCGGCGGTGGACGGCACGCGCGGGCTCGTGCTCGCCTTCCAGGGGCAGTTCGCCGACGCGCTCTACGTTTCGACCTGCGGAGGCGTCACGGAGAACGTCGAGAACGTCTTTTCCGGCGGTCCCGTGCCGTACCTCGTCTCGGTCGAATGCGGAGAGCTTCCGGCCGAGGACATCGCCGGCGCGGCCGTTCCGAGAGACGGAGGCGCCGCGGGCCGGACGAGCCTCGAGTGGCGGGGCTACGTACTGCGGCGACTGTCGCCGAAGAAGGCGGCCGTGCGCGCGGCGGGCCTCGAGACGGCCCAGAAGCTCGCCGGAGTGCCGCGCCATGGCGCGCCTCCCGCCCGGCTCACGCCGGCGGCCGTCTACCCGTCGCTCGTGACGGCCTTCGACCTGACCGAGGCCCGGGCCCTGCAGTTGACGCGGCGCGACGAGGCCTACTTCGACGAGCCTCCGTCCGCGGCGCGCGGGCTCTCCGGGGCGCCCCGGGGCGCCTACGAGTTCCTGCTCCGCTTCCGCTTCGCCGGCGACTCCCTGCCTCCGGCCGACCGCGAGCTCACGCGAGGAGGAGTACGGCGGGCTGGCGTTCTCGATCGCGCTTCGCACGCTGGGCGTCACCGAGGGGAGCGGCCGGTTTCTGTCGCGCGAGGGCTCGAACCTCTGGGTCAAGGCGCCGGAAGGCCGCATCGGACTCCCGGTCGATCCGGAGGTGCCGTTCGCCCGCCGGATCGGCGACGTGTTCCACCCGACGGGTACGCTGCGCCTTCGCCCGGGCGACCGGGTGCGCTGGTTCAAGGACGGCGGACGACTCCTGGCGTTCTGGGTGGAGCTCGACCCGGACGGGCCGACCTACGAGCGGGAATCGGCCTGGACGGAGTGGGTGCGCCGCGTGCCCGCGCGGGAGCTCGCGAGGCGCATGGCCGGCCGGGTCGCCGGAAACGAGGTGCGCGAGATCACCGATCACGAAACGCAGCCCGACCGGGCGGGCGATCGAGATGCGGGTCAAGACCGACCTCGCCGAAGCGACTTTTCGCAAGTTCGAGCTGAGGCAGGCCGTGGAGATGCCCGAGATGCTCTTCTCCGTCACGAAGGCCGACGGCCCGGGCGACGAGAAGGCCTTCGTCTTTCTGGGCCGCGGCTGGGGCCACGGCGTGGGGATGTGCCAGAACGGCTCGTACGGGATGGCCCTGGCCGGCCAGACGTACGATCAGATCCTGAGGCACTACTACTCCGGGATCGACATTCTGCCCTCGGGGGCGGTGTCGGCGGCGGCTCCTTCGACACGATAGATGGTTAGGTTCTTGGCCCTTCGCGGCGCGAGGAGTCTCCGCGAAGTCACCGAGCGGAGGAGCCTCGCGCCGCGGGAGCGAGCGCGCAGCGAGGGGCCAGGCTCGCGGTCGAGCCCCTTTGGGCGAGCCGCGAGCCGGTGCGAAGCAGGCCCCGAGCAAGCGCTCGCGACGGCCGGCGTTAGAATCTAGGGCGTGAGCACCGCCGCCCCGCCCGAACGCGCCGCGATCCTCCAGACGCTCTCCGACTTCTGCGAGGCGGAGATCCGTCCGCACGTCATGCGCTGGGACGAGGCCCAGGAGTTTCCGCGCGAGGTCTTCCGCAAGCTCGGCGGGCTCGGCTTCCTGGGCGTCCTCTTTCCGGAGGAGTACGGCGGCGCCGGGCTCTCTTACATGGACTACGCCGCGATCGTCGAGGAGATCTCGAGCGTGGACCCGTCGATCGCCCTGTCGCTCGCGGCGCACAACAGCCTCGGCTCCAACCACATCTTCCAGTTCGGCACCGAGGCCCAGCGCCGGCGGTACATGCCGAAGCTGACGTCGGGCGAGTGGCTCGCGGCCTGGGGCCTGACCGAGGCGGAAGCGGGCTCGGACTCGAGCGGTACGAAGACGACGGCCGTCCGGGACGGAGACTCCTGGGTCCTCAACGGCGCGAAAAACTTCATCACGAACGCCTCCGTCGGCTCGGTGGCCGTCCTCATGGCCGTCACCGACCGCCCGCGGGGCAATCGCGGCATCTCGGCCTTCGTCGTCGAGCTCGACCATCCGGGAATCCGCGTCGGCAAGAAGGAAAACAAGCTCGGAATGCGCGCCTCCGACACCTGCACGCTCGTGATGGAGGACTGCCGCGTTCCCTCCGGCGCGCTGCTCGGCGCGGAGGGCGCCGGCTGGGTCGACTCGATGAAGATCCTGGACGGCGGGAGGATCTCCATCGCCGCGCTTTCGGTCGGCCTCGCGCGCGGCGCCTACGAGGCGGCGCTGCGGTATTCGAAGGAACGGCGCCAGTTCGGACGGGCGATCAGCGAGTTCGAGGCGATCCAGTTCTACCTCGCGGAGATGGCGACCGAGATCGACGCGGCGCGACTCCTGACCGAGCGGGCGGCGACGGCGAAGGACGCGGGGGATCCGGTGACCCGCTTCTCGGCGCAGGCCAAGCTCTACGCCTCGGAGGTCGCGGTGCGCGCGACCGACCGGGCGATCCAGATCCACGGCGGCTACGGCTTCACGAAGGACTTCCCGGTCGAGAAGTTCTACCGCGACGTCCGGCTCTGCACGATCGGCGAGGGCACGAGCGAGATCCAGAAGCTCGTGATCGCCAAGCAGCTGCTCTCGGACGGCGCATGACCGCCGGTCCGGGCGCCGGGCCCGACGAGCTCGCCCGCGGAGTTCTCGCGGGCCGGGCGCGTTCGATCGGACAGGCCATCTCGGAAGTCGAGCGCGACTCCGGCGCCGTGCCCGAGATCCTGCGCCGCCTCTTCCCGCGGACCGGCCGCGCCCGCATCATCGGCATCACGGGGCCGCCCGGGGCCGGCAAGTCCACCCTCGTCCAGCGCCTCGCGCAGGCGTACCGGCGCGAGGGCCGCACGGTCGGCATCGTGGCCGTGGACCCGTCGTCTCCGTTCACCGGCGGCGCGATTCTGGGCGACCGGATCCGGATGGCCGAGATCTACACGGATCCCGGCGTCTTCATCCGTTCCATGGCGACCCGCGGCGCGCTCGGCGGGCTCGCGCGCGCGACGAGCGACGCCGTCGACGTTCTCGACGCCGCGGGCTTCGAGGTGATCCTCATCGAGACCGTCGGCGTCGGCCAGGACGAGGTCGACGTCGTGCGCGCGGCGGACACGACGGCCGTGGTGCTCGTGCCCGGACTCGGCGACGACATCCAGGCGATCAAGGCCGGGATCCTCGAGATCGCCGACGTCTTCATCGTCAACAAGGCCGAGCGCGAGGGCTCCGACCGCGCCGTGGCCGAGCTGGCGATGATGCTGGACCTTTCGCCGGCCGAGGGCTGGCGGCCGCCGATCGTGAAGACCTCGGCGCCGTCGGCCGCGGGTGTGCCCGAAGCGATCCGGGCGCTGGAGGCTCACGGCCGGCACCTCGCGCAGTCGCCGGAGGGCGCGCAGCGCCGCGCGGTCCGGGCGCGCTCGCGGCTGCTGGCGCTTCTCGAGGGACGCTTCCGGCGGACGGTCGAAGCCCGTGCGCCGGAGCCGGACGGCCTCGAGGAGGCCGTGCGCCGCGGTCATGGAGAGACGCGAGGACCCGTACTCGGCGGCCGGGCGTCTCTTCGAGCGGTTCGTCCGGGCGGGCGACGAGGCGCCGGCGAGGACCGGCGGGTGACCGCGTACAAGATCGACCACCTCGGGGTCGCCGTCGCCTCGATCGACGACGCCCTGGCGGTGTACCGCGCGCTCGGGCTCGTCGAGGTCAAGCGCGAAGAGGTGCCGACGCAGAAGGTCACCGCGGCGTTCCTGCCCGTGGGGGAGAGCCGCATCGAGCTGCTCGAGCCGACGTCGAAGGATTCGCCGGTCGCGAAGTTTCTCGGCAAGCGCGGCGAGGGCATCCACCACGTCTGTTTCGCGGTCGAGGACATCGAGGCGGCGCTCGCGGACCTCGCCGGCAAGGGATTCCGCCTGATTCACTCCTCGCCGGTGCCGGGCGCCGACGGCAAGCGCGTCGCGTTTCTCCATCCGGAAGCGGGGCGCGGGGTGTTGATCGAGCTCGCGGAGACGGGCGGAAAGGGCCGGCCATGAAGATCGGCGAATACGTCCTCGTCCACCTCGTGAACCCGCGCGAGAAGTTCTGGGGGCTCCTCAAGGACCGCGACGGCTCCGGGCTGACCGTGCGCGGCCTCTCGCTCGAGGGTTTCGAGGGCTGGCTCCACGAGATCTCGCGCCGCGAGACGGTCACGGTCCTGCCCGCGACGGTCTTCTTTCCGCTCCACCGGGTCGAGCGCGTCTTCCTCGACGAAACCGCCGGCGACTTCGTCTCCTTCGCCGACCGGTTCAAGCGGACGGTGGGCGAGGACGCGCGCTACTACCTGACCCCGATGCCGGAGGAGACGCTGTAGGCCACTCCGTCGGGGAGGCCGGTGACCCGGTCTACAGCGCGACGTTCTTGACGAAGAAGTCGGCGGCGGTGATCTGGCCGTTGACGAGCTGGCGCGCCTGCTCGGGCGACATCTCGAGCCGGCCCGCCGACTCGCCCGAGGACGTCGTCAACACGACCTGGATCGTGATCGGCGAGCCGCGGCTCGCCGGATCGGACAGGGCGCGCGCGGTGGCGTTGATGGCGTTGAAGACGGCTTCCTCCGTGTTCGTGGTCACGAGCACGCCCGTCTTGCCCCGGAAGTTCGTCAGCTTGTACTGCGTGATGCCGGCGCCGTCGAAGACCTTGACGAAGGCCGTCTGGAGGTTGGGATCGACCGTGCCGAACGACGGTCCGGAGCCCGTCGGCCGTCGACCTCTGTGCGGCGCCCGGCCGGAAGGTCCATCCGCGGCTTGTTCTGCTTGATGTAGTCCTGGAGGCGGGGCTGCCGGGGCGCCTCCGGCGCCGGCGTCGGCTTGCGGCTGTCGGGCGTGTCGATCGCGACGACGTTGCCGAAGTTCTCCTTGTTGTACTTGTCGGAGCCCTCGACGTCGATCTCCTCGAGCTTGATCGCCGTGACCGTGCCGTTCTCGAGCGTGATGATCGCGCGGTCGCCCTTCACCGTGTACTTGGTGCGCGCGAAGATGAGCGAGCCGTCCTTGAGCTTGATGACGTAGCCGAGAGCGGCCGCGGAGAAGGCGACGAACGCCGCGAGCGCGAGAAACAGGCTCTTTTTCACGATGCGCGGCCCTCCTCCGGCGTTCGCCGGGCCGGGTTTGACACGGTCTGCCGTGGCTCAGATGATAGCACCCCGATGCTGATCGTGATGGACGCGGCCGCCTCCGCGGAGGACATGGCCCGCGTCGTCGACACCGTCTCCGGTCTCGGTCTCCAGGCGCACCCGATTCCCGGCGCGCAGCGCACCGCGATCGGCATCACCGGCAACCGCGGCACGGTGGATCCGGGCGCCTTCGAGAACCTGCCCGGCGTGGCCGAGGTCATCCCGGTCTCGGCGCCGTACAAGCTGGTCTCCCGCGAGGCCAAGCGCGAGAACACGGTGGTGTCGGTCGGCGGCGTCCCGATCGGCGGGCAGGGCCTGGCGGTCGATCGCGGGGCCCTGCGCCGTCGAGTCCGAGGCGCAGGCGGTCGAGATCGGCCGCCGCGTGAAGGACGCCGGCGCGACGCACTACCGGGGCGGCGCGTTCAAGCCGCGCACGTCGCCCTACTCCTTCCAGGGGCTCGGGCGAGCGAGGGCCTCCGGATCCTCTCGCGGGTTCGGCGCCGAGACGGGGCTGCCGATCGTGACCGAGGTCCTGGACACGGAGACGGTCGACCTCGTGGCCGAGCACGCCGACTGCCTCCAGGTCGGCGCGCGCAACATGCAGAACTTCTCGCTCCTGAAGACGCCTCGGCCGGCTCGCGCAAGCCGGTCCTCCTGAAGCGCGGCATGTCGGCGACGATCGAGGAGCTCCTGCTCTCGGCCGAGTACCTGCTCGCCGAGGGCAACTACGAGGTCATCCTCTGCGAGCGCGGCGTGCGGACGTTCGCCGACCACACGCGCAACACGCTCGACCTCTCGGCCGTGCCGTACGTCCAGCGGATCTCGCACCTGCCGATCCTCGTCGACCCGTCGCACGGCACCGGGCAAGCGCGCCAAGGTCCTTCCGCTCTCGCGCGCAGCGGTCGCGGTCGGGGCCGACGGCCTGCTCATCGAGGTGCACCACGACGCCCGAGCACGCGCTCTCGGACGGGCCGCAGGCGATCCTGCCGGAGATGTTCGCGGAGCTCGTCGCCGAGATGCGGCGCCTGGCGCCGGTGGTCGGCCGGACGGCGTGAAGGGCCTCCTCGTCCTCGAGGACGGGACGGTCTACCGCGGCGACGCGATCGGCCGGCCGGGGACCTCCTTCGGCGAGATCGTCTTCAACACCGCGATGAGCGGGTATCAGGAGGTGCTGACCGATCCCGTCCTACTCCGGGCAGATCGTCGTCATGACGGCCGCGCACGTCGGCAACTACGGCATCCGGGCGGAGGAGGCGGAGTCGGACCGCGTCCACGTGGCCGGCTTCGTCGCTCGCGACTTTCCCGAGCGGTGGAGCGGCACCGGCGGAGAGCAGAGCCTCGCCGACTACCTCGACGACTCCGCGGTGACCGGCCTCCACGGCCTCGACACGCGGTCCCTCGTGCGCCGGATCCGGAGCGAGGGCGCCATGCGCGCCGGGATCTCGACCGAGATCGAGGACCCGGCCGAGCTCCATCGCCGCGTCCTGGAATCGCCGGGGATGATCGGGAGCGACCTGGCGCTCGCGGTCTCGCCGGCCGCCGCGAGCGTGGCCCCCGGAGGGCGCGGGCGCAAGAAGTACCGCGTGGCCGCCGTCGACTACGGGATGAAGCGCAACATCGTCCGCCTCCTCCAGGCCGGCTCCTGCCGCGTGACCGTCTTCCCGGCCGCGGCGCCGGCGGACGAGATCCTCGCGAGCCGTCCCGACGGCATCTTCCTCTCCAACGGTCCCGGCGATCCGGCGGCGCTGACCGGTCCGATTCGAACGATCGCGAGCCTCGTCGAGACCGGAAAGCCGATCTTCGGGATCTGCCTCGGGCACCAGCTCCTGGGGCTCGCCCTGGGGGCAAAGACGTTCAAGCTCAAGTTCGGGCACCGCGGCGCCAACCATCCAGTCCAGGACCTCGCACTCGGGCCATGTCGCGATCACGTCGCAGAACCACGGGTTCGCCGTCGATCCCGAGACCGCTGCCGGCGGAGGTCGAGGCGACGCACCGGAACCTGAACGACGGCACGCTCGAGGGCTTCCGCCACCGGAGCCTTCCGATCCTCGCGGCGCAGTTCCATCCCGAGGCCGCACCGGGCCCGCACGACGCCAACGTGCTCTTCCACCGTTTCCTCGAGTCGATGGCGCAGGCCCGCAAGTGAAGAGCCTGGCGCTCGAAGTGGCCGTGCGGTACCTGAAGTCGCGGCCCTCGAGGCTCGTCTCCTCCGTCTCGCTCCTCTCGATCGCGGGCATCGCGCTCGGCGTCGCCGCGCTCGTCGTGGCCATGGGGCTGCTTTCCGGGTACCGCACCGAGATCCGCGAGAAGCTGATCGGCGCCAACGCCGAGATCGTCGTCTTTCCGCTGATCGCCGGCGGCGACCCGGATCCCGCGGCGCTCGAGCGGCGGGTGGCCGCGCGTGGCGGGCGTGCGCGCGACGGCGCCCGTCATCTACCAGACCGGGCGTGGCCGCCTCGTCCGCGACGCCGGACGGCACCGACGCGGTGCTGAAGGGCATCGACCCCGCCGCCGAGCGTCGCGTGTCGCAGCTCGACGCGTACCTGCCGGACGCCGAGCGCGTGGTGACGCGGGCGGACGGAGACTCCGCGGCCGGGGTCGCGATCGGCGTCGAGCTCGCGCGCAGGCTCGACGTCCGCGAAGGCGACCCGATCACCCTCGCCGTCGCCGATGCCTCGGGCGGCTCCGGGCGCTTCGTGCCGCGCACCGGGCGGTTTCGGGTGGCGAAGATCTTCCGGACGAACTTCTCCGAGTACGACACCGAGTGGGTCTTCCTCGACCGCGAGGAGCTGCGCCGTCTCGCCCGCATGGAAGGGCAAGGCCAACGTCGTGGAGGTGCGTCTCGACTCGCTCGAGGACACCGAGGGGATGGCCGCCGCGGTCGGGCGCGCCGCGGGCAACGGCTACTCGGTCTCCGACTGGCGCTCCATGAACGGAGGCCTCTTCGCGGCGCTCGCGATCCAGCAGACGACCCTCTTCCTGGTGATCGGCCTGATCGTCGCGGTTTCGACCTTCAACGTCGTCGCGACGCTCGTGATGACCGTCCAGGAGAAGAAGCGCGACATCGGCGTCCTGACGACGCTCGGCGCCGAGCCGCGGCTTCTTCTCGCGCGTCTTCCTGTCGCTCGGCGCCCTCCTCGGCGGGACGGGCGTCATCGCGGGCGTCGTCTTCGGCGTCCTCGTCTGCTGGGCGATGACCCGCTTCCGGCTGCTGTCGTTTCCGCCCGGGGTCGCCGAGATCTACTTCGTCTCGTACATCCCGTTTCTCGTCCGCTGGAAGGACCTGGCCGCGATCGTCGGGTTCTCCGCGCTCGCCATCCTGCTCGCGGCCTGGGTCCCGGCGCGCCGCGCCTCCCGGATCGACGTGGCCGAGGCCCTGCGCTACGAGTGAGGCCGAATAGAATCGGCGGCATGAAGCTCCACGTCTCGGTCCTGGCGGCGGTCTCTCTGTTCGCCGTTTCGGCCGGCCCCGCCCCGGTCGGCTCCTCGCTCGACCGCTTTCGGTATCGGCCCGACCGGATCCGCGTCGGCGAGGTCGCGCACTACGTCAAGTCGAACCTCGACGGCTCCAAGCCCACGCGCGTCTCCATCTTCGTCGCCGCGAAGGACCGCCTCGAGGTCGCCAAGGTCGAGAAGGACGTCATCGACGCGGCGTGGGTCCGGGCGCACTTCGACTGGAAGCTCTTCACCGCGGACCGGCTCGAGGCGGCCGTGATCAATCTGGACGGCTCGATCGAAGAGCGTGCGGTGCTGGCGGCGGACGTGAAGGCGGGCGTCGTGAACGTGACGGTCGGCGACAAGACAGGCGCGGCGGCATGGCGGTGGCTGCCGTTCCACATCTACAACTTCGACTTCACGAGCCTGAACTTCGCCTGGCGACAGCTCGTCGATCCGAAGTCCTCGTTCACGATCGGCGTCCTCGATCCGACCTTCCAGGACGAGGGTGACATCTTCGTGTACCGCGGCGAGGCCCGCATCGAGTACGTCGGCGAGGAGCCGCTCCACGGCAAGGCGTGCACCCTTCACCGCATCTCCGGCGCCGGGATCGGGGGCACGACCGGCTCCATCTGGGCGGACCCGAAGAGCGGGTGGCTCGAGAAGGTCGAGATCCCGTTTCCCGACAACCCGGACTGGCAGAGCTTCCGGCTGGAGCTTCAGGGCACCGAGACGATGACGCCGGAGGCCTGGAAGAAATTCATCGCCGACTCGCTCGCGAAGGCGAACGCGAAGACCTAGGGCCCGGGCGCGCCGGTCCGCCGCGCGACGAACTCCTTCTGCTTGCGGATGGCTTCGGCGCGGATCGCCGCGAACTCCGGGTCCTTCCGGATCGACTCGAAGAGCGGGTCGTGGTCCATGGCGGGCCAGGAGAGGTAGTTCCTCTCGACGCCCTGCCGCAGCAGGCGAAGCGCCGCCGCGGGGTAGCCGGCCGAGGCCATGACGGCGGAGATGTAATACAGGTTTTCGGGGTCGGGGTCCGCGACGGCGCCGGCTTCCAGGGCGGCGCTGATCCGGTCCCGCTCGGCCTGCGTGCCGGACCTACGCATGAGTTGCGCGAGCGGCTCGAACCCCGTGGCGGCGAAGATGGCGGCCGCGGCCTCGGTCTTGCCCTCGCGGTGGAGGATGTTGCCCTCGCGGCCTTTCGCCCATTCCGACCCGGCGTCCAGACGCAGATACTCCCGCGCTCGCTCGTACTTTCCGACCGGAAGGAAGGCGAAGGCGCAGGAACGGAACCCCCGGTCGTGCGGATCCAGCGCCAGGGCGGCGTCGCATTCCCGTCCCGCCTCCTCGAGCAGTCCCGCGTAGCGTAGGACGTAGGCGAGCGCGAAGCGCGCCTGGGAGTCCTGCGGACGGCGGGCGACGAGCTCCCGGGCTCTTCGGTCGGCCTCCTCGAGGTCGCCGCCTTCGGTCTCGTAGACGATGGAGTTCTGGACGGCTTCGACGAGGTTGGGGTCGAGGGAGAGCGCCGTCTCCGCGGTCTGTCTGGCGCGGGCGTAGAGATCGCTCTCGCGCTTGCCTCCGCCGACGGTGCCAGATAACTCTGCCCATACGCCGCCTGGTAGTAGTAGCGCAGGGACAAGGCCGCCCACGCGGGCGCGAAGTCGGGGTCGAGTCCGACGCAGCGCTCGAGCATGGCGACACCCTGGTCGTTGGCTGCGGGATCGCTCGAGAGCGGCTTGCTGCGCAGATAGAGGTCGTAGGCCTCGGCGTTCTTCGGACGAGTCGCGGCCTCGCGCGGCGCCCGCTCCGGACCCGAGCAGCGGAAACAGGCCCTGGCGCAGGCGGGCCGAGATCTGCTCGCGGAGAGCCGATCAGGTCGCTCGCCGAGGCGCTCGACGAGTCGCGCCAGAGGAGGCGGTTCGACGCCGTGTCGATGACCTCGAGCGTGACCCGGAGCTGGTCGCCCTCCTTCTGGAAGTGGCCGGTCAGGACATCCGCGACCTGCAGCTCGCGTCCGGCGGCCTGCGGATCCACGTCGCCCTTCGCGTACTTCTGCGTGGCGGCGAAGGGGCGGATCGCGAGCGTCGGGATGTAGGAGAGGGTCGTCGCCACCTCGTCCGGAAGGGCGAGGCGCAGATGGTCCGTCGACGCGTCGCCGCTCAGGTTCTGGAAGGGAAGGACGGCGATGCGTGGTCTGCTCCCGGCAGCGGCCGCGCCGGAGGAGCGGTGGTGCAGGGCCCACCAGGCTGCGGCCCCGGCGGCCAGGAGCACGACGCGCAGCGAACGCCGGCATCTTCCACGCGACCGCCCGCTTCGGCGGCTCGGCCGGAGGAGCAGCCGCCGCGCTCTTGCCGCTGCGGCTCGAGTCCGAGTCGCGCTTCAAACGCTTCAGGTCGGTCTTCAGCTCCGCGGCGCTCTGGTAGCGCAGGTCCCGGTCCTTCTCGAGGGCCGTGTTGACGATGCGCTCGAGCTCCTCGGGCAGCTCCGGGTTGAGCTTGACGGGCGAGACCGGCGCGCGGTTCAGGATCGCGTCGAAGATGATGGCCGAGGTGTTGCCGGCGAAGGGCTGGCGGCCCGTCGCCATCTCGTAGAGGACCGCGCCGCAGGAGAAGACGTCCGTCCGCGCATCCAGAGCCTCGCCGCGCGCCTGCTCGGGCGACATGTAGGCGACGGTCCCGATCGCGGTCCCGGGGCTCGTCAGGTCGGCCTCGGCCATGGCGGTGGGCTGGGCCGTGTTGCCGCCGGAGCCTGCCGGACGGCTCGTCCGCCTGCTTGGCCAGGCCGAAGTCGAGCAGCTTCGCCTGCCCGCGCTTCGTCACGAAGATGTTCGCCGGCTTGATGTCGCGGTGGACGATGCCGCGGGCGTGCGCGGTCTCGAGCGCGTCGGCGATCTGCGTGCCGAGCTCGAGGAGGGACTCGAGCTTCAGCGGCCCCGGCCCGAGCCGGTCGCGGAGCGTCTCGCCTTCGAGGAGCTCCATCGCGATGAACGGCCGTCCCTCGGCTTCGTCGACGTCGTAGATCGTGCAGATGTTGGGGTGCTGCAGCGACGAGGCGGCGCGCGCCTCGCGCTGGAGCCGCTCGAGCGCCTGCGCGTCCCGGGCGAGCTCCTCCGGCAGGAACTTCAGCGCCACCCGTCGGCCGAGCTTGACGTCCTCGGCCTCGTAGACGACGCCCATGCCGCCGCCGCCGAGCTTCGAGAGGACGCGGTAGTGGGAGACGGTCTGACCGATCATGTCAGGGCAGGCCGCGCGCCGGTCCGCGCGGCGAATTCCTTCTGCCTCCGGATCGCTTCGGCGCGGATCGCGGCGAACTCGGGGTCCTTGCGGATCGAATCGAAAGAGGGGTTCCGGTCCATCGAGGGGTAGGCCAGGTAGTTTGCCTCGACGGCGCTCCGAAGGAGGCGCAGCCCCGCCTGCGGATACCCGGCGGCGGAGAGGACGATGGCGCTCTCGAGGCGCTGCTCGGAGTCGATGTCCAGGAGCGCATCGGCCTCGACCTTTGCCGCGAGCCGATCGCGCTCGGTGTCCGTCCCGGTTCGCCGCAGGAGCTGCGCGATTCCGGCTTCGCCGGCCGCGGCGTAGGCCCTCGCCGCTTCCTCGAACTTCTTCTCCCAGAGCAGTGTCGCCCCCTCGTACGTGCGGGCCCAGTTCGAGCCCGGCGTCGAGCTTGTAGAAGTCGCGAGCCCGGTCCGGTCTTGCCGCTCAACCGGAACGCATTTCCGCAGGAACGCAGGCTTCGGTTGTGCGGGTCGGCCGCAAGGGCCGCGTCGCACTCGCGCATCGCCTCCTCGAGCATCCCCGAAAAGCGCAGGACGTAAGAGAGCGCGAAGTGGGCGCGCCCGTTCTGAGGCCTTCGGCGCACCAGATCGCGAGCCCTCGCGTAGGCGCCGAAGTTGTCGCCGCGCTCGGATTGCAGGAGGATGAGACCGACCTCGGCTTCCGAGAGGTTCGGGTCGAGGGCGAGGGCGCGCTCCTGGGCGGTCGTGGCGCGCTGCAGGAATTCCTCGGCTTTCGACCGATCCAGTCCGTACTGGGACTCGTAGAGGTACCGCTGGCCGAGCGCCGTCCAGGCCGGGGCGTATTCCGGATCGAGCCCGACGGCCCGCTCGAGCATCGCCATGGCCTGCCCGTTCGGTCCGGGGTCGCTCGTCAACGGCTTGCTCCGCAAGAAGAGGTCGTAAGCCTCGGGGTTCTTCGGGTGCGTGGCCGGGCCGCTGGTACCGGCCGATGCGCCGAGGGCCGGAAGGAGCCCCTGACGCACGCGCTGCGACATCTGTTCGGAAAGCGACATGAGGTTGGCGGCGGGAGTCGTCGCGGTGTCGCGCCACACGACACGGTCGCCCTGCGTGTCGACGACCTCCATCGACACGCGAAGGCGGTCGCCCTCTTTCTGGAATTGTCCCGTGAGGACGCGGACCGCGTTCTGCTCGCGGCCCGCCGTCTTGGCGTCGACGTTCTTTCCGGCGTACCGCCGGGTGGACGAGAAGGGACGGACGGCGAGCCCCGGCGCGTAGGAGAGGGTCGCGGCGATCTCGTCGGGAAGCGCGAGGCCCAGGTAGTCGATCGCGCTGTCCCCGGACAGGTTCTCGAACGGCAGGACGGCGATGACGGTCTGGCCGGCAGAAGCGGGAGAGGCGGCGCGGCGATGCATCACCGCCCAGATGACTCCGATCGCGAGCACGACGGCGGCCCCGGCCGCAATCCTCCAGTCGAAACGACGGCGGGACGGGGCCGGAGCCGCGGCGGTCCTGCCGCTTCGGTCCGAGTCGGAGTCGCGCTTCAGGCGCTTGAGGTCCGTCTTGAGCTCCGAGGCGCTCTGGTAGCGAAGGTCCCGGTCTTTCTCCAGAGCCGTGGCGACGATCCTCGAAAGTCCCTCCGGCAGAGCCGGGTTCAACCGCGCCGGCGACACGGGGGCCGCGTTCAGGATCGCGTCGAAGATGATCGCGGAGGTGCCGCCGGCAAACGGCTGCCGCCCGGTCGCCATCTCGTAGAGCACGGTCCCGCAGGAGAAGAGGTCCGTGCGGGCGTCGAGGGGCTCCCCCCGGGCCTGCTCGGGAGACATGTAGGCGACGGTTCCGATCGCCGTTCCGGGGCCCGTCAGGTGCTTCTCGTCCATGGCGGTCGGCCGCTCGGTGTCGGCCTGGGGACTGCCGACCGGCTCCGCGCTCTTGGCGAGGCCGAAGTCGAGGAGCTTGGCCTGTCCGCGCCTGGTGACGAAGATGTTCTCCGGCTTGATGTCGCGGTGGAGGATTCCGCCCGCGTGCGCCGTCTCGAGGGCGTCCGCGATCTGGACCCCGAGGTCGAGCAGGGCATCGATCTTGAGCGGTCCGGGCACCAGCCGCTCGCGGAGCGTCTCGCCCTCGAGGAGCTCCATGGCGATGAACGGCCGGCCCTCGTGCTCGTCGACGTCGTAGATCGTGCAGATGTTGGGGTGCTGCAGCGAGGAGGCGGCGCGGGCCTCCCGCTGGAGACGCTCGAGAGCCTGCGCATCACGGGCGAGCTCCTCGGGCAGGAACTTGAGCGCGACCCGGCGTCCGAGCCTCAGATCCTCGGCCTCTATAGACGACGCCCATGCCCCCGCCGCCGAGCTTCGAGAGCACGCGGTAGTGCGAAACGGTCTGGCCGATTTCGGTCATCGAGAGCGAAGCGGGTGCTCGGGGCGACATTCTAACGGGTATAATCGCCCTCCATTCTTTTCGGCGAGGGGGAGCCATGTCGAAGCCGGTGTTTCGACTCGCAATCGCCTTCTTGCTTTCGGGTTCGGCGTGGTTGCGCGGACAAACCTGCGGTCCCTGGACCTGGTCGAATCCGCAGCCGCAGGGGAACACCCTTCGGGCGGTCGTCTTCGCCAACGGCCAGTACGTGGCGGTCGGCCAGGCCGGCGCGATCGTCGTGAGCCGGGACGGTCAGTCCTGGGAGCTGCGCCGTTCGGGGACGATCGCCGACCTGCTCGACGTATCGTGGAACGGCGAAGTGTTCCTGGCTGTCGGGGCGGGCGGCACCGCCCTCACGAGTCCGGACGCGGAGACCTGGTCCCACGCGATTTCCGGCACGAGCTCGGATCTCCGTCGAGCGGCGTGGACCGGCAGCCAGTTCGTCGTCGTCGGCGACGCGGGCGCCGTCCTTTCGAGCCCCGACGGCTGGATCTGGACCGTTCGCGCCTTGAGCGACGCGATTGCTCTCGACGACGTTTCCTGGAACGGGAGTCAGCTCGTCGCCGTCGGGGAAGAGGGCGCCGTCGCCACGAGCGTCGACGGCTTGAGCTGGAAGCGCTCCGATATCGCCACGTCGGATCGCCTGCTGGGGATCGCCTGGAGCGGGTCGCGCTACGTCGCCGTCGGAGGCGGGTTTCCACTCACTCAGCGCGCGTACTGGAGCGACGACGGCGCGACGTGGGAAGAAACCCAGCTGTCGCCCGGGAGTTCGTTCCACCGCGTCGCCTGGACGGGGTCGGAATTCCTGGCGGTCGGCGAGTACGGCGCCATCATGGCGAGTGCCGACGGACGGGCGTGGAGCCTGCGCAGCTCCGGGACCGCGTTGGACTTCAATGGCCTGGCTATGAGTCCGGCGGGAGTCGTGGCCGTCGGCAAGCGCGGCGCGGTGTTCGGCAGCCCGGATGGGGTCGCCTGGTCGAGCCTGGCGGCGGGGCCGCGCACGGACTTTTCCGATGTCGCCTGGAACGGCCAGGTATTCGTGGCGGTGGGCGCCGAGGGCGGTGTCGCGGTCAGCGAGGACGGAGTTCTCTGGAGACGGCAGGCTTCCGGTGCAACGCACTGGCTTCTGGGCGTGGCCTGGAACGGTCGCGTTTTCGCGGCGGTCGGCGCCGGGGGCACGATCCTGACGAGCGGCGACGGCCTCTCCTGGACGGACCGTTCGCCCGGCATCCCGGAGGTGCTCCGCGGCATCGTCTGGGACGGACGGCGCTTCGTCGTGGTGGGCAGTGGCGGAACCGTACTGAGGAGCGCGGATGGCGCGGTCTGGTCGCGTCGATGGGCCGGGATCCGAAACAGCCTTTTTTCCGTGGCTACGGACGGAACGCGTTACGTGGCGGTGGGTGGCGAAAACGCGCGGATTCTTCTGACGAGCTCGGACGCCGAGACGTGGACGGCGTCGATCCTGACCGGGGCCGAGCCGCCCCTCTACGACGTCGCCTGGAACGGGGAGCGATTCCTGGCGGTCGGCGGCCAAGGGCGCATCCTCTCGAGCGTGAACGGCGTCTCGTGGGAAGAGACCGACTCCGGCGTCGCGGGAGCCCTTTTCTCCGTGGCCTCGAGCGATTCGCTTCACGAGGCCGTCGGCGAGGACGGAGCGTCGGTTGAGAGCACCGACGGCCACACCTGGACGGCGCGCGACTCCGGAACGACGAGCGATCTCTTCGGCATCGCGTTCGCGGGCTCCCGTTGGATCGGGCTCGGCAAGGGCGGCGCGATCCTCGACGGCGGGTGCTCCGGTTCGTCGTCCCGAGGGGCTCGCCGGGTCGCGCGCCCGGACTGATACCGGGCGCGTTCTCGGCGTCGGAAGGCGCGGATCGCCGTCGCGCGCGCGACCGCTATACTCCCGCCCCGGGTGGGCAAGCGCGACGACATTCGATCGATTCTCGTCATCGGATCGGGGCCGATCGTCATCGGCCAGGCCTGCGAGTTCGACTACTCGGGAACTCAGGCGGTCCGCGCCCTGAAGCGCGAGGGTTACCGGGTGATTCTCGTCAACTCGAACCCGGCCACGATCATGACCGACCCCGCCATCGCCGACGCGACCTACATCGAGCCGCTGACGGTCGAGTTCCTCGAGCGCATCATCGACCGGGAGCGGCCGGACGCGATCCTGCCCACGGTCGGCGGCCAGACCGCCATCAACCTCGCGCTGGCGCTCGCCGAGAAGGGTGTTCTCGAGAAGCGCAACGTCACGCTGATCGGCGCCAACGAGCGGGCCATGCGGCTGGCCGAGGATCGGGACCTCTTCAAGAAGGCGATGCTCGAGATCGGCGCCGAGGTCCCGCGCTCGGGCCGCGTGCGGTCGCTGGCCGAGGCCGAGACGGTGCTCGAGGAGATCGGCCTGCCCGTCGTGATCCGGCCCTCGTTCACGCTCGGGGGATCCGGCGGCGGCGCCGCGAAGACGCTCGAGGAGTTCCGCCGGGTGGTCAAGAACGGGTTGCGGGAGTCCCCGAGCCACGAGGTCCTGATCGAGGAGTCCGTCGAGGGATGGAAGGAGTTCGAGCTCGAGGTCATGCGGGACACCGCGGACAACGTGATCATCGTCTGCTCGATCGAGAACTTCGACGCGATGGGGGTCCACACCGGCGACTCGATCACGGTCGCGCCGCAGATGACCCTGTCGGATCGCCAGTACCAGGCCATGCGCGACGAGGCCAAGGCCGTCATCCGGAAGGTGGGCGTCGACACCGGAGGCTCGAACATCCAGTTCGCCGTGGACCCGAAGACCGGCCGGCGCGTCGTGATCGAGATGAACCCGCGCGTCTCCCGCTCTTCGGCGCTCGCCTCGAAGGCGACGGGTTTTCCGATCGCCAAGATCGCGGCGCTCCTCGCGGTGGGCTACCACCTCGACGAGATCCCCAACGACATCACGAAAAAGACGCCGGCCTCCTTCGAGCCCTCGCTCGACTACGTCGTGGTCAAGATCCCGCGCTGGACGTTCGAGAAGTTCCCGCGGGCCGACAACCGGCTGACGATCCAGATGAAGTCGGTCGGCGAGGCGATGGCCATCGGCCGCACGTTCCCCGAGGCCCTCGGCAAGGCGATCCGCTCGCTCGAGATCGGAGCCGACGGCCTCGACGACGGGCGCGGGGAGCTGCCGCGCGAGGAGCTGCTGGCGAAGCTCGAGGAGCCCACGGCGGAGCGGCTCTTCCACCTGCGGCGGGCGTTCCTTTCGGGGATGAGCGTCGACGACGTCGCGAGTCACACGCGGATCGACCCGTGGTTCCTGGACGGGGTCCGCCGGATGGTCGAGACCGAAGAGAAGTTCCTGGGCCGCGACGTCGGGACCCTGTCGCGCGAGGAGCTGCGCTTCGCCAAGCGGCTGGGCCTTTCGGACCGGGCCCTCGCCCGCAAGATGGCCTGCGAGGAGGGAGCCGTCCGCGGTCGCCGCCGGGAGCTCGGAGTCGTTCCCGGTCTACAAGACGATCGACACCTGCGCCGCCGAGTTCGAGGCGCAGACCCCGTACTTCTACTCGACTTACGAGGACGAAAACGAGTCGATCCGCACCGACCGGCGCAAGGTCGTGATCCTCGGCGGCGGCCCGAACCGGATCGGCCAGGGCATCGAGTTCGACTACTGCTGCGTGCATGCCTGCTATGCCCTGTCCGAGGCCGGCTTCGAGACCATCATGATCAACTGCAACCCCGAGACGGTCTCGACGGACTACGACACGTCGGACCGGCTCTACTTCGAGCCGCTGACCTTCGAGGACGTCTCGGAGGTGCTCGACAACGAGCGTCCCGACGGCATCCTGGTGCAGTTCGGCGGGCAGACGCCGCTGAAGCTCGCGCGGCCGCTCGAGGCGGCGGGGTACCCGATCTGGGGGACCTCGCCCGAGTCGATCGACCTCGCGGAAGACCGCGGGCGCTTCGGCCGCCTCCTCGGGGAGCTTGCGCTCGCCGCGCCGCCGCACGCCGAGGCGCGGACCGTGGCCGACGCGATCGAGGCCGCCCGCCGCATCGGCTATCCGCTCGTCGTGCGGCCGTCCTACGTGCTCGGTGGCCGCGCGATGGCGGTCGTCTTCGACGAGGCGCGCCTGGCGTCGTACATGCGAACGGCCGTCGCCAGCTCGCCCGAGCACCCGGTTCTGATCGACCGCTTTCTCGACGACGCCGTGGAGCTCGACGTGGACGCCCTCTGCGACGGGACGTCGACATGGATCGGAGGCGTCCAGCAGCACATCGAGGAGGCCGGGATCCACTCCGGCGACTCTTTCTCGGTGCTGCCGCCCTGGAAGATCCCCCCGGCGCTGCTCGACGAGATCCGGCTGGCCACGCGGCGGCTCGCCGAGGGGCTCGCGGTGCGGGGCCTCGTCAACATCCAGTTCGCCATCCAGCACGGGAAGCTCTACGTGCTCGAGGTCAATCCGCGCGCCTCGCGCACCGTTCCCTTCGTCTCGAAGGCGATCGGCGTCCCCATGGCGCGGGCGGCGGCGCTCCTGACCGTCCCGGGCCGGAGCCTCGAGTCCCTGGGGCTGCCGCCCGAGCGCGACCCCGTCGACTTCTTCATCAAGGCCCCGGTCTTTCCGTTCCGCAAGTTCCCGGGCGAGGACGTGCTGCTCGGACCGGAGATGAAGTCGACGGGCGAGGTCATGGGGATCTCCCCGCGCTTCGGGGACGCCTTCGCCAAGGCCTGCGAGGCCGTCGGGACGCGGCTTCCGCTTTCGGGCCGGGCGTTTCTCACGGTGAATCCGTACGACAAGACGACCGTGATTCCGATCGGGCGGGAGCTCGCCGACCTGGGCTTCGCCCTCTGCGCGACCGAGGGCACGCGCGAGGCGCTGAAGGAGGCAGGTGTCGACGCGGAGCGGGTCTTCAAGGTCAACGAGGGCAGCCCCAACGCGGTCGACCGCATGGAGGCGGGGGAGATCCAGCTGGTCGTGAACACGCCCCTCGGCGGCGAGTCGCGGTTCGACGAGGCGGCGATCCGGGCTGCGGCGCTGCGGCTCTCGATCCCGTGCCTGACGACGCTCTCGGCGGCGACCGCGGCGGTCGAAGGCATCCGCGCGCGCCAGGAGGAGGCGACGGGAGTCGCGCCGCTCCAGGAATACCACCGCACATGAACGGCGAGCCCGCGCGGCGCCCCGGAGGCGTGGCGCGCCTCGCGGCGCTCGCCGCGGCGGCCGTCGGGTTCTTCGCCGTCTTCTCGCTGGGCTTCCCGCCGGCGGCGCGGGATCGGCTCCCGGTCCTCCTCGTCGCCCTCGCGCTCGCGCTCGCGGCCGCGTGGAATCCGGCGCGCGGCCTCGTCGCGTTCTCCTTTCTCTTCCCCCTGTCGGGCCTCGGAGACCGCGCCTTCGGGGGCGCCGACGCGGTGGCCTGGCCGGTGCTGCTCTTCGCGGGCTTCGCGGCGGGCTGGACGTTCCGCTTCCTCTACGACTTCGAGAGTCTGCCCGACCCCTCCCGCGTGGACCGCGTGCTGCGCGCCCTCACGGCCGTCTGGGGACTCGCGGCGCTGCTTTCGGTGGCGCGCGCGCGAACTCTCTGGGCCGCCCTCCACGGCCTCGGACTGCGGGCGGTCAACGTCGAGGGACTCCTCGACGCCTCGGCCATTCGGGACAGCGTCCTTTCGCTCGCGGCGCTCTCCTCGGGAGTCGGGTTCTTCTTCATCCTGCGCCGCTCCGGCCCGGCGCTCCGTTCGCGGGCGCTCCGGGCGGCGCTCGCCGGCTGCGGTGTTTCGGGAGCCGCGGCCGTCGCCGAGCGGCTGGGGCTTCCGCCCGGAGAGACGAGTGCGTTCTGGAGAATGACGGGGCGGCTCTCGGGCGGCGCGATCGACCCCAACGCGCTCGGGATGCTCTGCGGGCTCTCGCTCGTCGTCGCGGCAGCCGGACTGCTGCTCGCGGCGACGGGCCGCAGCCGGGCGCTCGCCCTCGCGGCCGCGGCCTCGGCGGGCCTCGTCCTTTCCGGGTCCCGCAGCGGAATGCTCGTGATCGCCGTCGGGCTCGCCGCGCTGGCGCTCGCGCCCCGGCCTGCCCGCCCGCCGCCGGCTCGTTCTGGCGGCGGTCGGAACGGCGGGAGTCCTGGCACTCGGGGCGCTCCTTCTGCGCGTGGACCACGGGAGTCTCGGGCGCGCGACTGGCCCAGTTCATGGATCCGGGGCTCTCGGCCGAGGCCCGCGCGTCCTCGCGGCCGGTCCTCTGGGCGAGCGCGGTGAGGCTCTTCGAGCGGCAGCCCGCTCCAGGGCGCCGGTCTCGGGGCGTTCTCCTGGCAGCTGCCGACCCTGCTCGCCGAGCGCGGGCGCTCGCTGCCGGTGCGCGACAACCCGGGAAGCGCGTATCTCCAGGCGCTCGCGGAAACCGGTGCCATCGGCTTTCTGCTGACGCTCGCCCTGGCTGTCCTGCTCGCGCGGGAGGCCGTCGGGGCCCTTGCGCGCTGGAGGGAGGAGCCTCTGGCGGCCGGATGCGGAGCCGGGGTGCTGGGATTTCTCGCCGCTCTGTCGGTCGGCTCGCACTGGTTCGCGCCGGATGCGGCGCTGCTGTTCTTCCTGCTCGGCGCCTGCGCCGCGCAGCCCGCGTCCGAGACCGTGGACGCGCCTTCGCCGTGGGGGAGGCGCCTGCGCCGGGCCGCCGTCGCGGTCTACGCCGTCGCCGTCGCCGCCGCGGCCCTGGCGACCCTTTCGGCCGACGAGGCTTTCCGCTACCGTCCCGGCATGGGTTTCCACGGCAAGGAGACCGGAGAAGGCGGGTCCTTCTACTGGACGCAGCGCCGATTCGCGATTCGCCTGCCTCCCGGAGAGACGATGCGGCTGAGGCTGGCGCACTACACGCCGGAGGGGCGCCCCGTGGAGCTCTCGGCCGAGGCGGACGGGAAGACGGTGCTCCATCGGGAGCTCGAGCCGGGGGAGGGCCTCGCCCTGCGCCTGTCCGCCCCGCCCGAGCGGGCGCGGGTCGTGCGATTCTCGCTGTCGCGAGCTTTCGTGCCGCGACACCTCGGGCTCTCGGCGGACCGCCGCGAGCTCGGGATGGTCGCCGTGTTTCCCTCGCAGTAGGTGAAGCGTGGAGTTCCAGTTCCATCCGGCCTCCGGCAGCGGCGCGGTGCGCAGCCTCGTACTCGGCGACCGCGGGCAGAAGGCCGCGATCGTGCTCGCCGGCGCGGCCGCTCTGGCCGCGGTGTCGCTCTGGGTCACGGTGCCGGCCGTCGTCGGGCGGGCGCTCGCGAGCGAATCAGCGGACGCGTTCGCGGCCGAGTCGTCGGCCGAGGCCGTGGTCTTTCGGAGCGTCCAGTCCCGCACGGCCGGCCTCGCCGACCGGGCGCGGGACGCCGGGAGCCTGCTGTCCCGCATCGCGTTTCTTTACGGGGTATCGCCGGCCGACTGGCCGGCGGGTCTCAACCCCGAAGCGGGCCTGCTGGCGGGCACCGACACCGAGCGCGTCGCGGCCGGCCTGCCGCGCTACCTCGCGGATCTCGAGCAAGGGCGCGTCCTGCTCTCCCGGCGCGAGGAAGCCGATCCGGACCTGGCCCGGCGCACGCCCTCGCTGCTCCCGGTGGCGGGCGAGCTCGTCGAGCCCGCCGTCTTCTTCGGGCCGCGGATCTCGCCCTGGACGGGGTCCGAGGAGTTCTTCACGGGCCTGCAGCTCGCCGCACCGGCCGGCTCGGCGGTCCTGGCGCCGGCCGACGGGACGGTCGTGTTCACCGGAAGAGTCGCGGCCTCCATGCGGTCGAACCGGTCGCGCTACGGGAACCTCGTCGTGCTCTCCCACGGCAAAGCCGGGTACACGCTCTTCGGCCACCTGGCGAAGATCGAGGCGCGGCGGGGCCAGCGCGTCCGCCGCGGCGCCCGGCTGGGCACGGTGGGCACGAGCCGCTGGACGATGTCGCCGTCGCTGCACTACGAGCTCTGGCGGGTCCGCGGCTCGGGGCTGTCGCCCACCGACCCGCGCTTCGGCATCCTCGACCGTCGGCTCGGGCCGCCGGATCTTTCGCTCGAGAAGATGGCCGCGACCTCGGCCCCGCCGCCGATCGATCCGCTGCCGCGCGATAGCGGAGGGGCGCCCGCCCGCGCTATGCTTCCTGGGTCGATGACGGAGACCTTCGACCTCGCCGTCGCCATCGCCTACGCGCGCTGGAAGCGCGCCGTGGATCTCCTGGTGCGCGAAGTCGTGCGCCGCCGCGAGAACCGGCTGGCCGAAGAAGAACGCGCGCGCGCCGAGCGCCGGGTGCAGAACCTGCGGCGGATCGTGCGCAAGGCGCTCTCCGAGTACAGCCGCCTGCAGCTGCTGCGCCAGTAACCCGGCGAGGGCTCAGCGGCGGAGTCGCCCGTCCAGGGCGAAGCGCTCGGGCTTGCCGATGCGGATCTTTCCGAAGTCCGGGTGCGCCGGATTCAGCAGGAAGTTGCGCTCGCTGGGAACGACGGCGGACGGGACCGAGAGCGCCGGCGAGCGGGCCGCGCGTGCCCAGGCGGTTCCGCGCTCCGCGAGGGACTCGGGAGCAGGGTAGCGGCGCCAGTCCCGGGGGAGGTCTGCCGCGTCGAGGGTCTCGATCGAGAGCGCGTCGGGAATCTCCGCGGGGATGGCGACGAGGTCGTCCGGCAGGAGCGCCGCGTCGGCGTGGACGAGGAGCTCCAGGGCCGCGAGCGACAGGCTCTGGGACACGTACACGACCGGCGTGCCGCGCCGGTTCCAGCGGCCGCCCGCGAGCCGTGCGCCTTCGCCGTCGAAGGCCGCGTGCGCTCTTCGGCAGAGCCGCCAGACCCGCATCCCCGTTATCCGATGACGCCGTGGGCGAGGCGACGCAGCACGGCCTCGACTTCTTCCGCGCCGAGGTCCGTGTCGAGGCGGGACAGCGGGGTCTCCCCGCCGAGCGCGCGGTTCCTCGTGGACAGCCACAGGGCGGCCTTCTCGCGCGTTCCGAGGGTCTCTTCGGCGAGCGCGGCGATGCGGGCGAGGCGGACCAGCCGGTCCGATTCCTCCACGGAGAGCCGTTTCTCTTTCTTGCGGCGGGCGAGCGTGCGCTCCGGGATCCGGAGAATCGAGACGGCGTCGAGCGCCTCGAGGCGGAACCCGGCCGCCAGCGCGGCGAGCGACGCATAGGGCAGGCCCGCCCGCACGAGAGCGCGGAGCTGGCCGGGGGACTTCGCGGGAACCAGACGCGAGCCTCCGAGGGCCCGGACGATGTCGGCGGTGCCGCTCATGGCGCCTCCTGCCAATTGGCAAGTCCAATTATGCCATATGGCGGAGGCGGCGGAATTGCCCATGAGGCATCCTCGCCCGGGGCCGCGGACAGATGAGGTCCGGGGTCAAGCCCCGCGCGGATACCGCCGGACGCGCTCCCGGTGCGCCGCCAGGCGCGCCGTCACGTCCTCCATCCGGTCGCCGCCCGTCAGCTCGAGGAGAGCGTCGGCGAGGACGAAGGCGAGCATCGCCTCGCAGATGACGCCGCAGGCCGGCACGGCCGTCACGTCGCTGCGCTCGTAGGCCGAGCGCGCGGCCTCTCCGGTCTCCAGGTCCACGGAGTCGAGGCCCCGGGCGAGCGTCGAGATGGGCTTCATGTGCGCGACCGCGACGACGTCCTCCCCGTTGGTCACGCCGGCCTCGAGCCCTCCGGCCCGGTTGGTGCGGCGGCGGAGCGTGCCCCGGGGGCCCGGCTCGATCTCGTCGTGGGCGCGCGAGCCCGGTCCGCGCGAAGCCTCGATCGCGGCGCCGAGCTCCACCGCCTTGACGGCCGGCACCGAGAGGAGCGCCTGGCCGATCCGCCCGTCGAGCTTGCGGTCCCACGAGGCGAAGGTCCCCAGGCCCGGCGGGACGCCCCGGGCGGCCACGAGGATCGATCCGCCGAGCGTCTCGCCGTCCTTCTTCGCCGCGTCGATCGCGGCCACCATCTTCGGCTCGAGCGCCGCGTCGATGGCGCGCAGGGGCGAGTCCTCGCGCACCTTCTCGAGCGAAGCGAACGAGCGCGGCGAAGCGGCGTCGACGACGGGGCCGAGCCCGAGGACGCCGCTTCGCACTTCGATTCCGCAGGCCGAGAGAAGCAGCTTGCAGACGGCGCCGGCGGCCACGCGCGCCGCCGACTCCCGCGCCGACGCGCGTTCCAGCACGTCGCGCAGGTCGGTGGCGCCGTACTTCATCCCGCCGGCCAGATCCGCGTGGCCGGGCCGCGGACGCGTCACGCGCTTGCCGGCCGCCGCCGACGGGTCGACGGCGAGGGGTCCCATGATCGCCTTCCCAGTTGGCGAAGTCGCGGTTGAGGATGCCGATCGCGATGGGGGAGCCGAGGGTGCGCCCGCCCCGAACTCCCCCTTCGAAGGCCGCGACGTCTTTCTCGATCTGCATCCGGCCGCCGCGCCCGTAGCCGTGCTGCCGGCGCGCGAGCTCCCGGGCCACGAAGGCCGAATCGATGGTCAGGCCCGCCGGCACGCCTTCGAGAATGGCGGTCAGGCGGGGCCCGTGGGACTCACCCGCGGTCAGCAGTCGCAGAGGCACCCCGGGAGTCTACCCGCGGTGCCCGACCCCTCAGCCGTCGGCGCGCAGCCAGCGATCCAGTGCCTCCAATCGGCGCCGGCCCTGGCGGCCGTCCCTCGACGAAAAGGTCCGGGCCTTCTCCTGTTGCTCGGCGGTGAGGATCGGCCAGACCTCGGAGCGGATCCGGGCGCGCAGGACGGCGCTGTCGCCCTTGACCTCTCCCAGCCGCGCCGCGAGCCGGCGAATCTCGGCTTCGTCGGCGGGCTGCGCCAGCGTCGCGGCGCGGAGCGCGCGCCGGCTGTCGGCGCCGGCCCGGATCTGCGCCTCGATCTCGTCGGCGTGTGCCCGCAGGATGGCGCGGACGCGGGTCTGCTGGTCCTCGGTCAGGCCGAGCTGGCGGACGGCGCGCCGGTACGTGCGCGGCGCCCCGCTGTCGGGGCCCGATCCCGGTGTGTGCGCGGCCAGCTGCGCGGCAAAGACGCCGGACAGCGCGGCGGCGGCGATCCGAATCGAACGGCGGGTCCTCACGGTGCTCATCGGTCCTCCTGTTCCCACTCCGGAAGACGAGCGGGAACGCCCCGCGGATGACACCGGGGGGCTAAACTGCCGGCGTGGAGCGCAAGTACGTCCTGAAAACGCCGGCGCGGCTGAAGTCGTACCGGGTCGACTACGACCGCGAGTTGAACGACGAGCAGCGCGACGTCGTCCTCGCCGGGGGCGGGCCGCTTCTCGTGATCGCGGGCGCCGGCTCCGGAAAGACCCGCACGCTCGTCTATCGAGTCGCGCGGCTGATCGAGTCCGGCCACGACCCCTCGAGGATCCTGCTCCTGACGTTCACCAACAAGGCAGCGCGCGAGATGCTGCGGCGGGTCGAGACGCTGCTGGCGGTCGACACGCGGCGGCTCATGGGCGGCACGTTCCACTCGGTCGGGAACCGGCTCCTGCGGCGCTTCGGCACGCGCCTGGGCCTCTCCGCGAACTTCACGATCCTCGACCCCGAGGACGCTCGCGAGATGCTCGAGGCCGCGACCTCCGACCGGCGCATCCCGACTCTCGAGCGGCGTTTCCCGAAGGGCGACGTCCTGCTCGACCTCTACTCGTACACGATCAACACGGGCCGTCTCTTTCCGGAGGTCCTCGCCGAGCACGCCCCGCACTTCTCCGAGCTCGAGGCCGACATCGTCGCGGTCTTCCAGCGCTACCGGGAACGGAAGCGCGCCGGCAACGCCTGCGACTACGACGATCTGCTCCTGATGTGGAAACGCCTGCTCGATGAGGTGCCGGAGGCTGCGGCGCAGCTGTCGGCGTCCTACGATCACGTCCTCGTCGACGAATACCAGGACACCAACCGGCTGCAGGGCGAGCTCGTGGACGGCATGGCGCGGGTGAAGAAGAACGTCACCGTCGTGGGCGACGACGCGCAGGCGATCTACTCGTTTCGCGGCGCGTCCTTCGAGAACATCCTCGGTTTTCCGCAGCGCTACCCCGAGGCGCAGACCTTTCGCCTCACCCGCAACTACCGCTCGACGCCCGAGATCCTGGCGCTCGCCAACGCGTCGATCGCGCACAACGCGAAGCAGTTCCCCAAGGAGCTGGAGGCGTCCCGGGAGTCGGGGGGACTTCCCGCCGTCGTGGCGCTGCCGGACATCCCCGACCAGGCTCGCTTCGTCGGTCAGCGCCTGCTCGAGTGGCACGACGAAGGGGAGAAGCTCGCCGACCTCGCGGTGCTCTACCGGGCGCACTACCAGGCGCTGGAGCTGCAGATCGAGCTGACGCGCCGCGGCATCCCGTACGAGATCCGGTCGGGAACGCGCTTCTTCGAGCAGCGCCACGTGAAGGACGTGCTCGCGTTCCTGCGGATCGTCGTCAACCCGAAGGACGAGCTCTCCTGGAAGCGGGCCCTGAAGCTCTTCCCGCGCGTGGGCGAGCGCTCGGCGTCCGCCGTGTGGGAGGCGATCGGCTCGCGGCCGGATCCCCTGGCGGCCTTCCGCGCGCTCGACGCGAAGGGCGCGGACCTCGGCCGGGGGTCGGAGGCGTCGCTGAGGCCGTTCCGCTCGCTGCTGGCGCGGCTCGACTCGCCCGCGATCCGGTCGTCGCCCTCCGAGGCCATCCGGTCGGTCGTCGAGGACGTCTATCGGGACTACGCGCGGGCGAAGTTTCCCAACGGCGACGCCCGGCTCGACGACCTCGAACAGTTCGCCCAGTTCGCGCAGACCTACGACTCGCTGCCGTCGTTTCTCGAGGAGGTGACCCTCTTCAACGAGCTGTCGGGCGAAGACGTCGTCGCCGGGGAGCCGGACGACGACCGCGTGGTGCTCTCGTCCATCCACCAGGCCAAGGGCCTCGAGTGGAGCCGCGTCATCGTGATGGGCCTGTCGGAGGGGCGCTTTCCGAACTTCCGCTCGATCGCGACCGACGAGGGGCTCGAGGAGGAGCGGCGGCTCTTCTACGTCGCCGTCACACGCGCCAAGAACGAGGTGGC
The DNA here is from genome assembly GCA_963810205.1 of uncultured Acidobacteriota bacterium. Classification (GTDB taxonomy): domain Bacteria; phylum Acidobacteriota; class Thermoanaerobaculia; order UBA5066; family Gp7-AA6; genus DAHUXD01. The sequence continues at coordinate 259,511 of CAWEMP010000002.1, read as the reverse complement.
CCTCGTCTATCCCATGCTCGCCCGGGACCGGTACGGCGTGGACGTGATCCTGGAGCCCTCCCGTTTCGTGACGGAGCTGCCCGACTCGGTCTACGAGCGGTGGACGATCGAGCGGGAACCGTCCCCGGAAGAGGTCGAGGGAGCAGCGGCGGAGCCGGTCAACTGACCGTCGCTCGGCGCGCCTGCCAGCTGCGGCTCCCCGGCTGCGGCTCGACGCGAGCCTGGCCTCGCGGCCGTCGTCCCGCCGCGAGGCTCCTCCGCTGCCGCGGAGACTCGCGCGGATAGCAAATAGAGGCTCAATGCTACAGTCATGAAAGACGACATTTACTCGGCGATTTGCCGCGAGGCGCTCGAGTCCCGCCAGCGGGACCTGGGGTCCTTCGTCGACAACGGCATGGCCGGGCTGTCGACGCGCCTGGAGAAGACGCTCCTCAAGCTGCCGGCGGGGCACTTCCTGCTCGGCCTGGGCCCGTACAACGCCGGCCTCGTCAAGCTCGACTTCGACGAGCTTCTGATCGGCCGCGAGGTGCCGGAGTACATCGGCGTCGGCATGCCCGTGACGGGCTTCCGCGTGTCGTCGCCCGACGCCTTCCTGAACGTCGAGGTCTCGCGGCTTCACGCGAAGGTGCTGCGGCAGCTGAACCACGACGGCCCGCGCTATCGGCTGATCGACATGCGCTCGACCTGCGGAACGTACCTGAACGGGGAGCCGATCCCCGCGCCCGACGACCTGGGCGGCGTCCTCGAGGAGGACTGCGCACGTCCGCTGACCTCCGGCGACTTTTTCTCGCTCGGCCCGTCGGCCGTCAACCTCTTCCTCTTCTTCCAGAAGTGATCTCGGCCCGGGCCATCCGGTTCGCCGGAGCCCGGCCGGCCCTCGTCGTCGGGCTCGCCTGTGCCTTCGTCGCGGCCGTGAATCTCGTGCGGCGGATCGGTCCTTCCCTCCTGGCGGATCCGGATTCCTCGTGGGCCCCGTGGCGCCTGCTGCTCGGCCTCGCGGCCGGTTGCGGCGCGGGCCTGGCCGGAGGCGCCGCGGCGACGCTCTTCTTCGCGTGGGCGCGCACGCCCGCCGCCAGGGAGCCGCTGGAGCCCCTGCCCCTTCGCCGCGCGACCCTGGTCGCGCTCGCGCTGGCGGCCGTGGTCGCCGGCACGGCGATGCGCTTCTGGGAACTCGCGCGAGTTCCGGAGGCGCTCTGGGTCGACGACCTGTCGCTCATCCAGCCGGCGCTGCAGCTCGAAGGCGCGCCGTCCGATTTCGCGGACGCGATTCGCGCCACGCCCTACGGGGTACCGCGCCCTTACGGCTCGATCGGGGTTCTCTACCTCGAGGGGTATCGGGCTGCGCTGCGTCTATCCGGGACGACGGTCCTCGGCGTCCGCCTGCCCTCGGCGCTCGCCGGTGCCGCCTCGCTCGTGACGGCGGCCCTGCTCGGCCGCGCTCTCCTGCCGGCGGGTGGAGGAATGCTCACCGCCCTGATCCTGGCGGGCCTGCGCTGGCACCTGATCCTCTCGCGCTGGGCCTTCAACATGATCGTCCTCGTCCCCATCGTCGATCTCGCCACGCTGGCCCTGCTCGCGGCGCGGCGCAGGCGCAGTGGCTCGATCGCCCTGGCGGGCGGAGCGATGGCGGGGGTCGGCGCTCACGTGTACCTCTCGGCCTGGCCCGCGTCCGCCGCCCTCGCGCTCTTCGCCCTGTGGCCGGCCGGACCGGGGGAAAGCGGCCGGGCGCGGGTGATCCGCTCCGGGGCGTTCGTCCTGGGGTTCGCGGCGTGCGCGGCGCCTCTCTTCCTCTTCCGCGAGGGGCGCGCGACGCCGTACTTCGCGCGCACCGCGGACCACAACGTGATCCTGGAGATGCGGCGGGAGCGTTCCTTTCTCCCGCCCCTGGCCGCGGCGGCCGACGCCCTCGCGTCCCCCTGGTTTCTCTCCGACCCGACGCCCCGCCACGACATCCCCGGGCGTTCCCGGCTCGGGTGGCTCTACGGCGTGCCGGTCGCGATCGCGCTCGGACGGGCGCTCCTCCGTCCGCTCGAGCCCCTCTCGGGGCTCCTCCTGGCGCAAGGCGCGGCGTTCCTGGCCGCGATCGTGGCGGGAGGGCAGGCGGACAACCCGAACGGATCGCGCTTCGGGTATCTCTCGACGCTGGCCGCCGTGGCCGCGTCGGCCGGGGTGCTGTGGCTCGTGGGCCGTGTGCCGGCCTCACGCCGGCGGGCCGCCGCCATGGCCGCCCTCGGCGTCGTGGCCGCCGGCGGGGTGCTCTCGGCCCGCGACGCGCTGATCACCTGGAGCTCGCGCCCGGAAACCTTTCGCAGCTTTCACGGCGAGGACACGCTCATCGGGCGGGCCGCGGCGCGGTGGGACAGCCTCGGCGCCGTCGAGATCGCGCCCGGCCTCGGCCACTCCCGGATTGCGGTAGACGCGGTCCGCCGCTATCGGCTGGATCCGGACCTCGCCGCCGCGCGGCCGGAGCCTCGAGCCTCCCTGCAGATGCGGATCGTCCCCGCCGGCACCGTCGCCGCCGCCACCGAGCGGATCGTCGAGCGGGTCGAGGATTCGCGGGGGCGCGCGTGGGCCGTGGTCCTCGCCCGGAGGGCACCCGCCCGCTAGTGGCGCGTGTCGGCGGGGACGCGTGCGGCCGTCGCCAGCACCTCCGCTCCGACGTCGAACGCGGAAGGCATGATCGAGATCAGGCCCGTAGCGTCCCAGATCCCCATCGTGCGCAGGGGAGGGCGGTAGATGTGCAGCGAGACGGCGCGCGCGCTCGTCGGCGCGAGGCGATGGAGCGTGGTCGGGCCGATGTCGGACAGGTCGCCCTCGGGCCTCGACCGGCTGTCGGAGAGCTCCGGCTTCTCGCGAGGCGTCGTGAAACGTTCTTCGGCAAGCGTGCCGGACAGCACGAACATCCCGCCCATGACGCCGCGGTGATCGTGGATCGGCGTGATCTGTCCGCTCTCCCAGGCGATGAGCATGACCTCCCACTCGTCCCACAGCAGGATCGGGTGGCGCTGGTAACGCTCCGCGGAGAATCGCACGCGGTCGAGGTAGTGCTCGGTCTCCCGGGCGACGCGTTCGCAGAGACTCCCGGGCGTCGGCCGCTCCGGCCGGGTCGACGCGTCGAGGATGACCTCCCGGACGGCTTCGCCAAACGTCACGAAGAGGGATTCTATCCCCGGCTTCTGCTATCGTCCGCGCTCGCATGCGCATCGCGGTGGTCGCCGGCGACGGGATCGGGGTCGACGTCACGGCCGAGGCGGTCAAGGTCCTGGACCGCGTCGCCCGGCTGCGGGGACTGGCGTTCGAGCCCGTGTTCTTCCCCTGGAGCGCCGACCACTACCTGAAAACGGGCGTTTCCGTCCCCGAGGGCGGCTTCGACGACCTGTCCCGCAACTACGACGCCATCTTCATGGGGGCCTTCGGGGACCCGCGCGTCCCCGACATGAAGCACGCGGCCGACATCCTCCTCGGCGCGCGGTTCCAGCTCGACCTCTACGTCAACTACCGTCCGGTCCGCTGCCTGGACGACCGCCTCTGCCCCCTGAAGGGCGTTCGGCGCCCGCGACGTCGACTTCGTCGTCTTCCGCGAGAACACCGAGGGGTCCTACGTCGGGTCCGGGGGCCATCTGAAGAAAGGCACGCCGCACGAGGTGGCCGTGCAGGAGGACGTCTCGACCCGCCTCGGCGTCGAGCGCATCATCCGCTACGCCTTCGAGTTCGCGAGCGCCCGGGGCCGCCGGCGCGTCGTGATGTCGGACAAGTCCAACGCCATGCGCTTCGTCGGCGATCTCTGGCAGCGGACGTTCTCCGAGGTGTCCCGGGAGTTCCCGGCGATCGAGGCGTCTCACCTCTACATCGACGCGCTGTGCATGCAGATGGTCAAGGATCCGCGCCAGTTCGACGTCATCGTCACCAACAACATGTTCGGAGACATCGCGACCGACCTCGGGGCGGCGCTCCAGGGCGGCCTGGGGATGGCGGCGTCCGGCAACCTGCATCCGGGCCGGGTGTCGATGTTCGAGCCGGTGCACGGCTCGGCCCCCAAGTACGCGGGCACCGGAAAGGCCAACCCCTTCGGCGCCATCCTGACGGCCGGGCTGCTTCTCGACCACCTCGGCCACCGCGTCGAGGCGGCGGCCGTCGAGTCGGCGGTCGCGGCCTGTGTTCGGGAAGGGCGGGCGACCGCCGACGTCGGCGGGTCCCTCACGACCTCGGCGGCCGGAGACGCCGTCGCCGAGCGCCTTCGCTTCGACTGAGCGAGGCGCCGCCACGCCGGCCCCCTGCTACAATGTCCGCAACGAAGGAGATTTCGAACATGGGTGCATTCGCGCGCAGGCTGATCGCTGCTTCGGCTGCCCTTTTCTTCGTGCTCTCCGTCTCGGCCCTGACCGCCGCGGACACGTTCATCGGCTCCGACGACGCCAAGGAGAAAGACGAGCCCCAGAAGTTTCTCCCCGACTACGACAAGCTGGTCAAAGGCAAGGATGCCGACTGGGTGTACTTCCCCAAAGGCAGCCTCAAGACCTACAAGACCGTGATGGTCAAGGACTTCGAGTACAACGGCAAGGGCCGCGACTCTCGCGACGCCGCCCGCGACGGCAAGGAGTACGCCGAGCAGTGGCTGCAGAAGGAAGGCTTCGAGGTCGTGGAAAAGGGCGCGGACCTCGTCGTCGAGGGCAACGTCTTCAACGCCTGGGAGCCCAGCGGCGCCGCCCGGTACTGGGGCGGTTGGGCGGCCAACCCGGGAGTGGGGCTCGAGCTCCTCATCAAGGACAAGAGCGGCGCCGTCGTCGGCGAGCTTCGGCAGAAGGCCAAGGGCTCCACGATCCCCGACGCCGTCGAGAACGGCCTCGAGGACATGTGCAAGTCGGTCGCCAAGGGTAAGTGATTCCGAGGGAAATCGGACTCTAAGGCATTGCCTTTCAGTATCTTAGGTCACTGCGACGGGGCCCGGCCGGGCGGGTGGGCCCCTGTCGTGGTACCGTTTACCGCCTCAAGGAGCAGCGCCGATTTCTGAACCGAATCACGCCGTAACCCTGCCCGAAACCGGACTGACTGCGCTCTTCGGAATCGCCGACGAAAACCTGCGGGCCATCGAAGACGCCTTCGGCGTCCGGCTCCAGGCTCGCGGCAGCGAGATCGCGGTCGTCGGGGGCGAGGCCCCGGCCCAGGATGCCGCACGCCGCCTTCTGGCGGGTCTTTCCGACCTGCTGGCGGGAGGGTTTCCCCTGCGCGGCGGCGACGTGGCGACCGCCATCCGGGTCGTCCGCGAGGACCCGACGGCCTCGCTGACGGAGTTCTTCACCGAGAGCCCCTTCGGCCCGACCCTCAAGTCGGTGGTCACGGTCCGCAACATCAAGCAGCGTCTCTACGTGCAGACGGTCGACCGCCACGACCTGGTCTTCGCGATCGGCCCGGCGGGGACCGGCAAGACCTACCTCGCCGTGGCGATGGCGGCGGCGGCCCTTCTGGAAAAGAAGGTCAAGCGCATCGTCCTCGCCCGGCCGGCCGTGGAAGCCGGCGAACGCCTCGGCTTCCTGCCCGGCGACCTCGTCGAGAAAGTCAACCCGTACCTGCGCCCGCTCTACGACGCCCTCTACGACATCCTGGGCTACGAGCGGACGGCCAAGCTCCTGGAGCGCGGCGTCATCGAGGTGGCGCCGATCGCGTTCATGCGCGGCCGCACTCTCAACGACGCGTTCATCATTCTCGACGAGGCGCAGAACACGACCCCCGAGCAGATGAAGATGGTGCTGACGCGCATCGGTTTCGGATCGAAGGCGGTCGTGACGGGCGACATCACGCAGATCGATCTGCCCCAGGGCAAGACGTCGGGACTGCGCGAGGCGCAGGCGGTCCTCTCGAAGATCGACGGGATCAAGTTCGTGCTGTTCGACGAGCGCGACGTGGTCCGCCACTCGCTCGTGCAGTCGATCATCACGGCCTACGAAGCGCTCGACCGCGAGCGCGAAGCCGCCGCCGGCACCGGCCGGCCCGCTTCCGCCCGCTGAGGACGTCGATGCCGGACGACGCGCCCAACGGGCGCACGAAGACCCATTTCGGCCCGACGACCTCGCCGGCCGGCGAGGTCGCCCCGCCGCGCCGCCGCGGTTTGCGGCCGTGGCTCTGGGCGATCGCCTACGTGCTGGTCACGACGCTGGCGTTCTCGCCGACCCCGTCGTTCCGCGACAGCCCGGTGACGCCGGGCATGGTCGCGACCCGCGACGTGGTCGCCCCGCGGGATCTCATCGTCCCGGACCCGGACGCCACGGCCCGGCGCCGCGCCGAAGCCTCGGCCGAGGTCCTTCCCCTCTACGAGTCCGACGCGATGGCGGCGGCGCGCTTCGAGGAGGAGCTGCGCGACTCCTTCGCGAGGGCCCGGCCCGTGGCCGCTCGGGCCCGCCCGCGCGGCGCCGTGACGCCGGAGCTGCGCGACGCATTCACGCTTCCCATCGGCGACGAGGCCCTCGCCGCGCTCGCGCGTCAGGGCTTCTCCAAGGAGCTCGAGGACCGGTTCGTCGCGATCGGCCTCGACCTCTACCGGACCGGGGTCGCGGACCACCGCGACCTTCCGCCCGACGCGCGCGGCCGCGGGCTGGCGGTGCGCGACAGCTCTTCGGGCCGGGAGACGCGGCGGCGCGAGGCCGGCGCGGTGGAGTACGGCAACGAAGCCAAGTCGGCGGTGGCCGCGCGCCTGGTCGACACGCCGCTCTCGGTGCGCGAGCGGACCGAAGCCGCGGCGTTCCTCGCGGCGATCCTGCGGCCGAACCTGACCTACGACGGCAGTCTGACCGCCGCGCGCCGGGACGCGGCCGCCCGCTCCGTGGAGAGCGTCTTCACGCGCATTCCGCGCGGCAAGGTGATCGTGCGGCGCGGCGACGAGGTCTCGACCCGCGCGGCGCAATGGATCGCGGCGGTCCGGGCCTCGGCCTCCGACCCCTCGTCCTGGGTGAAGGTCACCGGCGTCCTGATCCTGCAGATCCTGGCGGCAGCCGCGTACTGGCTCGACGCCCGTCGCCAGCGTCGGCGCCGGCGGGAACGCTCGACCGCGGTCGTGTTCGGCTCCGTGCTCGCGACCGGCATCCTGTTCGCGCTCGTGACGCGGGGAGGCTTCGCCCTGGCCCAGGCGCTGTCGCCCTCGCTCGAGGGGGCCTCCGGCGCGGTGAACTACGCGATCCCGTTCGCCGCCGGCCCGATCGTCGTCAGCCTCGTGGCCGGGATGGGGCCGGCGCTTCTCGTCGCGCTGGTGCACGCGATCGGCGCCGGCGTGCTCATGGGCCTCTCGTTCCCGTTCGCGCTCTTCTCGGTCGTGGGATCGCTCGCCGGCATCTACGGCCTCGGGAAACTCCGGGCCCGGAGCGTCCTGCTCGCGATGGGCGGCATGGTGGCCGCAGGCAACCTGGTGGCGATCGCGGCGATCCACTTCCTCGCCGCCGGGCCCTGGGGCTGGGAGTTCCTGTACGACGCCCTCGCCGGGATCGCCGGAGGGCTCACGGTCGCGATGGTCGTCGGCCTCTTCCTGCCCGTCTTCGAGCACCTCTTCTCGGTCGTGACGGACATCCGGCTGCTCGAGCTCTCGAACCAGAACCTGCCGCTGCTGCGCAACCTGGCCCTCGAGGCGCCGGGCACGTACCAGCACTCCCTCATGCTCGGCCACCTCGCCGAAGCCGCCGCCGAGGCGATCGGCGCCGACGCGCTGCTGGCGCGGGTGTCGGGCTACTACCACGACATCGGCAAGACGAAGATGCCGGACTACTTCATCGAGAACCAGTCCAAGGGCTTCAACCGGCACGACCGGCTCGAGCCGTCGATGTCGGCGCTCATCATCGCCGCCCACGTCAAGGAAGGCGTCGAGATGGCGAGCAAGGCGCAGGTTGCCCGAGCCGATCGTGACGGCGATCCGCGAGCACCACGGCACGAAGCTGATCCGCTACTTCTACCAGAAGGCGCTGACGCGGCACGACCCGGCCCAGGACCCGGTGCAGGAAACCGAGTATCGCTACCCCGGCCCGAAGCCCTCGACGCGCATCCTCGGGATCCTGATGATCGCCGACGCGGTCGAGGCCGCGTCGCGCACGCTGCTCGAGCCGACGCCGGCCAAGATCCGCTCGATGATCCAGACGATCGTGGACGACTGCCTGCGCGACGGGCAGTTCGACGAGTGCGACCTGACGATGCGCGACCTCGCGATCATCGTCGACGCGCTCGAGCGCACCGTGACGACCGTGTTCCACCATCGCATCGACTATCCCGGCTTCGACTTCAACCGCGAGAAGGCGCGCCGGCGCCCGGGCGCCGTCTCGGAAGCCGCCGGGCCGAGGGCGGTCTGATGCGGGTCGAGGTCCAGTCGAGGGCGGCCGGAGCGCCGCCGGCCGCGCGCGTCCGCAGCGTGCTCTCCCGCGCCGCCCGCGCGGCGCGCTCGCGCGGCGAGGAAGTCTCCGTGCTCTTCTGCGCGGACGCGCGCATGCGCACTCTCAACCGGCGCTACCGCGCGCACGGATCGGTCGACCGACGTGCTGGCCTTTCCGGCCGGCGCGGCGGGCGGCGGCTTTCTCGGCGACATCGTGATCTCCGTGCCGTACGCGGCCCGGGAGGCCCGCCGGCGCTCGGAGACGAAGGCGCGGGAGATCGATCGGCTGCTCGTCCACGGCCTGCTCCACCTCATGGGCTACGACCACGAGACCGACGACGGCCAGATGGACGCGCTCGAGGGCCGGGTCCGGCGCCGGCTCGGGCATTTCGGATGCCGCGGCGCCGCGGGCGGGCGGGCGATGATCTCCATCCTCGACCGCCGGCCTCTGCTACGCGGCGTTTCTCCTCTTCGAGACCTTCGCCCTGGCGCTCGACCGGCTCTCGCCGATCAAGGTGCGCGGCCTCCTGGAGGAACACCCGGAGCGCGCCCGCCTGCTCTCGGGAGCGGGGCAGGTCGAGATCGTCCGGACGACGACCAAGGTCTTCGTGCAGGCGCTGCTTCCTGGCGGGCCTCCTGACGACGGTGTCGGCGCTGGAGGCGTTCGACGTGCCGCGCCCGTGGCTCTGGGGCGGCGTCTTCTTCGTCGCGGGCTGGCTGCTGACCGAGATCGGCCTGCTCCGGCGCGACGCCAACCGCGATCCCGGAGAAGATCGTGGCGCGTCTCCTGCCCGTGATCACGGCGGCCTCGTGGCTGCTGCTGCCGATCGCGTTCATGATCCGCCGGATCTTCGCGGGCCGGGCCGCGGCGCCCGAGAAGCCCGCCGAGGCGACCGAGCAGGAGGTGCGGGCGTACATCGACGTCGGCCGGCAGGAGGGGATCCTCGAGAAGGACGAGGAGAAGCTGCTCCTGTCGATCGTCGACTTCGGCGACACCCGCGTGCGCGAAGTCATGACGCCGCGCACCGACGTCGTCTGGATCGACGTGGCCTCGTCCCTGACGGTCCTCTTCGACCTCTTCGTCGAGTCGAAGTACTCGCGCATTCCCGGTCGTGCGGGGCTCGATCGACACGGTGCTCGGGATCGTGCACGTCAAGGACGCGCTCCAGGCGCTTCGCGCCGGCGCGAACCGGTCGATCGCCGAGCTGATGCGGGAGGCCTACTTCGTGCCCGAGACGAAGAAGGTCTCCGAGCTGCTGCGCGAGTTCCAGCGCCGGCACCTCTGGATGGCGATCGTCGTCGACGAGTACGGCGGCGTGTCGGGCGTCGTGACCGTCGAAGACCTGCTCGAGGAGATCGTCGGCGAGATCTCCGACGAGCACGAGGACGAGCGCGAGCCGGTGTCCCGCGTCGGGCGACAGCGCGTATCTCGGTGTCCGGCAAGGCGAACATCGAGGTCATCCGGGACCTCTTCGGCCGCGGGCCGGAGGAGGAGGAGTTCTCGACGTCGGCGGCTTCCTCGCGAGCCGCCTCGGCCACATCCCCAAGCCCGGAGAGACCTACGGCGAGTCCGATCTGCGCTTCACCGTCGAGGAGGCCGACCGGCGGCGCGTGTATCGGGTCAAGGTCGAGCCGGCGGGCGCGGCCGCGCCCCAGCCGGCCGCCGTCAAGAATCGCTAGCCGTGTTCCGCGCGCGGCTCCGTCGCGGTGGTCGGCCGCCCCAACGCCGGCAAGTCCACGCTCGTCAACGCCCTCGTCGGCGAGAAGGTGGCGATCGTCTCGGACAAGCCCCAGACGACGCGCAAGCGCATCCTCGGCGTGGCCCGGCGGCCGGGCGCCGAGATCGCGCTCGTCGACACGCCCGGCATTCACAAGCCGGAGTACCGGCATGAACGCGGCGATGGTGCGCGACGCCACGGACGCGCTGGCCTCCGCGGATCGGGTGCTCTTCGTGGTCGATGCCGCCGGCGAGCGCGGCCCGGGGGAGAGGTTCATCGTCGACCTCATCGCGAAGGCCGGCGTTCCCGCCGATCCTCGCCCTCAACAAGATCGATCGGATCCGCAAGGAGGTCCTCCTTCCGCTGATCGCGGAGTTCTCGCAGCGCCACGGCTTCGCCGACGGTCGTGCCCGTTTCGGCGCGCTCCGGCGAGAACGTGGAGCAGGCTCTTCGAGGTCCTGGCGGCGAGCCTGCCGGAGGGCGCCGCCGGCCTATCCGGACGATTTCCTCACGTCGACCCCCGAGACCGAGTGGATCTCGGAGGTCATCCGCGAGAAGCTCCTCGAGCGCACGCGGGACGAGCTTCCGTTCGCCCACGCCGTCGTCGTCGAATCGGTCCGTCTGGCGGAGGGCAAGGACATGACGGTCGTGACCGCGTCGATCGTCGTCGAGCGCGAGGGACAGAAAGCCATCGTCGTCGGCAAGGGCGGGACCATGATCCGTGACATCGGCCGGGCCGCGCGGGAGGAGCTCGAAGAGGAGCTCGGCCGCCGCCTCTACCTCGAGCTGACCGTGCGCGTGAAGCCCGACTGGCGAAACGACGAGGGATTTCTTTCGCAGCTGCGCGGGGGCCCGGGGACCTGATCGAGTCGCTGCGGCGTCGAGGGATCCTCGGCTCGCGGCGCCGCGATCGAGTTCGGGATCCCTCGCCGCTTCGCGGCTCGGGATGACCGCCGGCGGCTTACGCGCCGGCGGTCACTTTCGGACGCTGCTGCGGACGCGCTCGGCGAGGTCGTGGAGCGACTCGGCGAGGGATTCGCGCAGGCGTTCCATCTCCGAGAAGAGCATCGCGTCGGACTCGTGCCGGCGGACGCGGTCCTCCAGCAGCGGCGCGATCTGCGACCGGATGTCCTCCGCCTCGCGGCGCCCGAGCTGGGTCTTCTCCTCGAAGGAGGACGCGAGATCGCGGTGGTCTTGCAGGAGGGTCTCGACCTGCATCTCCAGGTCCGGCAGCTTCTCCGAGAAGCGGCGCAGCGCGGACATCTCCGCTTCGATCGGCAGGATGCGCTCGGCGAGCTCCGCCACCGCCACGAGCCGGTCGTCGTGGCCGGCCAGCCGGCCGATGGCGCCCGAGAGCTCGCGCTCCACGGCCTGCGCGCGCTCCATCAGTCCGCGCAGCGCCATGCCGACGTCGTCGGAGTCCTTGCGCTGACGGCCCGCCTCGCCTCGGAGCCTCTCGTCGAGCTCGGAGAGGGCCGATTCGAGTCCGCGCAGACCCGCTTCGAGGTCGGCGGATCGGCCCGCCGCGGCCTCGACCGGCGACAGGCGCTCGAGCGCAGCCGCGAGGGTCTCGTGGAGCCCGCCGACGCCCCGTTCGAGGGACGACAGACGTTCGGCGAGGGCGGCGAGGTGCTCGCTCGTCGCGGCGATGCGATCCTCGATTCCGGCCACCGCCTGGGACAGGCGTTCCGCCGCCTCCCGCTCGCGGCCGGCCCGGGTGTCGGCGTCCCGCAGGCGCTGTTCGAGGAGGTCGATGCGCGGGTCGTGCGCCGCCTCGGCGGCCAGGAAGGCCGGCTCGTGCGAGGGCTCCGGCGCCGGCGGAGCGCCGGGAATGTCGATCTCGACTTCGTCGGCCTCCGAGAGGATCTCCGGCGTCTCCTCTTCGTGCGGCGCGTCTCCCGACCGGCGGCGCCGCCTCGGTCCCGATCGGCATGTCGATCTGCGGCGACACGCGCCTCCATCTGGACCGTGGCCGCCGGACTGAGCGGCCCGCCAGGCTCCGCCGGCGCCCGCATCTCCGGGGGAGCGGGCACCGAGTAGGGCGAGGGGGGCTCGTCGTCGTCCACGCCCTTTCCGAGCTCGGTCGTGTCGAACGGCGCCTCGTCCTGGCCGCGGGGCACGAGCGACAGCGGCCGCGACGGCCGCGGGACCGCGGGCTGCGACTCGCGCTTCAAGAGGGAATCCTTCCACGTCTGGAGGTCGTCCTCGCGGGCGGCGTCCGCCGCGGCCCGGGCCGCGCTCTCTTCCTCGGCGCGCCGCCCCTGCAGCCGCCGCAGGAGGTCGACGAACGTCAGCTTCGAGATCAGCTTGAACGTCTCGGTGACACCGCGGCCGGCCGACGCGACGGCCTCGACGAAGGGATACGAGGAGAGTCCGAGGGCTTCCTGCATCGCGTCGACCGCGAGGATGTCCGCGAGGTCGCGCTTGTTGTACTGGACGACGACGGGGATGCTCTCGAACGTGATCGCGTTGACCTTGAGGTTGTCCTTGAGGTTCTGCCACGCCTCCAGGTTCTTGGGCAGCATCGTCCACTGCGAGTCCGCCACGAAGACGATGCCGTCCACGCCCTTCAGCACGACGCGCCGCGTCTCGTTGAAGGCCGTCTGGCCCGGGACCGTCGCGAGCTGGAAGCGGATCTTGTAGCCCTTGATGTCTCCGAGCTCGACCGGCAGCAGGTCGAAGTAGATCGTCCGGTCGGTCTGCGTCTGGAGGTTCAGGAGCTTGCCGGCCGTGCCGGGCTCGAGCCGATCGTGGAGAACCTTGAGGTTCGTCGTCTTCCCGCAGAGGCCGGGGCCGTAGTACACGATCTTGGCCGTCAGCTCGCGGGTGGCTGCGTTGTAAATGACCATGATGGCTGTGCTGTAGGGCCTATTTTAGCGCCCTTTCGCGCCGCCGGAGAGGGTTTTCCGCCTGTTCTTGACGGGGCAGGATCGACCCCATAGACTCGCGCGGATTTGACCGAAGACCTGATCAAGAAGGCCAAGATCCTCGACGCCGATCGCATTCGGCGCATGATCGACCGCATGGCGCACGAGATCGTCGAGCGCCAGAAGGACCTTCAGGAGCTGGCGCTCATCGGCATCCGGACCCGGGGCGTCCCCCTGGCCACCCGCCTGGCGGCCCGGCTCTCGGACCTGGTCCAGCAGAAGTTTCCGGTGGGGACCCTGGACATCACGCTGTATCGCGACGACCTCTCGACCGTCGCGCCGCAGCCCCTGCTGAAGAAGACCGAGATCGACTTCGACCTGAACGGCCGGACGGTCCTGTTGTGCGACGACGTGCTCTACACCGGACGGACGATCCGGGCGGCGCTCGACGGGGTCATCGACCTCGGCCGGCCGCGGGCGATCCGCCTCGCGGTCCTGATCGACCGCGGGCACCGCGAGTTCCCGATCGAGGCCAACTACGTCGGCAAGGGCGTGCCGACCGCCAACCGGGAGGTCATCCAGGTGCTGTTCCAGGAAACCGACGGCGCCGACGAGGTGTGGATTCTGGAGAGGCCCGCCTGACGGCCGTCAGCCTTCGCTCCAAGGACCTCCTCGGGATCGAGTCGCTGACCCCGGACGAGATCACGCTTCTTCTCGACACCGCGGAGTCCATGCGCTCCATCGGGCAGCGCTCGATCAAGAAGGTGCCGGCGCTGCGGGGCCGGATGGTCGTCAACCTCTTCTTCGAGGCCTCGACGCGGACGCGTTTCTCCTTCGAGACGGCGGAGAAGTGGCTGTCGGCCGACTCGCTGAACTTCTCGGCCAGGGGAAGCTCGGTCGAAAAGGGAGAGTCGCTGCTCGACACCGCGCGCAACCTCCAGGCCATGTCGCCCGACCTGATCGTCATCCGCCACGGCTCGCCCGGCGTGCCGCACTTTCTGGCGCGGCACCTGAAGGCCGGCGTGGTGAATGCCGGCGACGGCGCCCACGAGCACCCGACGCAGGCCCTGCTCGACGCCCTGACGATCCGCCAGCGCCTCGGGAAGCTCGCGGGCCTCCGCGTCGTCCTCTGCGGCGACATCGCTCACTCGCGGGTCGTCCGCTCGAACATCTGGCTCCTGACGAAAATGGGAGCGAAGGTCGTCGTCTGCGGTCCGCCCACCCTGCTGCCGGACCGAATCGAGGCGATGGGCGTCGAAGCAACGACCGATTTCGACACGGCGCTCGAGGGCGCCGAAGTCGTGATGATGCTCCGCATGCAGCTCGAGCGGCAGGGCAAGTCGCTGTTTCCGTCGATCCGGGAGTACTTCCGCCTCTACGGCCTCGACGCGAAACGCCTGGCGAGGGCGAAGCCCGGCGCGATCGTCATGCACCCCGGGCCGATGAACCGGGGAGTCGAGATCGCTTCGGACATCGCCGACTCCGAGCGGTCCGTCATCCTCGAGCAGGTGTCCAACGGCGTGGCGGTGCGGATGGCGGTGCTGTACCTGCTCCTCGGCGGGCACCCGTGGGAGGGCGAGGCGTGAGCCGGCTCCTGCTGCGGGGAGGCCGTCTGGTGGATCCGGCGGCCGGCCGCGACGGCCGCTTCGACGTCCTGCTCGAGGACGGTGTGGTGGCCGAGGTGGGGGACCGGGTCGAGGCGCGCGATGCGCGCGTCTTCGACGTGTCGCGTCTCTGCGTCTTCCCGGGTTTCATCGACCTGCATGCGCACCTGCGCGAGCCCGGCCGGGAGTACGCCGAGACGATCGCGACGGGCCTGGCCGCCGCGGCGGCCGGGGGCTTCACCGCCATCTGCGCGATGCCCAACACGAGCCCCGTCAACGACAGCCGCGAGGTCTGCGAGTTCATCCGAGCCCGGGCCGCCGCCTCCGGCCCGCGGCTCCATCCGATCGCGGCGATCTCGAAGGGACAGAAGGGCGAAGAGATGACGGCCTTCGGCGAGCTCGCCGCGGCCGGCGCCGTGGCCTTCTCCGACGACGGCCGGTGGCTCGCCGACGGTTCTCTCCTGCGCCGTGCGTTCGAGCACGCGCGGTTGTTCGGCCGGCCCATCGTCCAGCATTGCGAGGACCGCACCCTGTCCGCGGGCGCGCCGATGCACGAAGGCGCCGTCGCGACGCGCCTGGGGATGTCGGGCCAGCCGGCGATCGCGGAAGCCGCGGCGGTCGCCCGGGACCTGCTCGTCGCCGAGCTCACGCGCGGCCGGCTCCACGTCGCGCACGTGTCGACCTCGCGGGCCGTCGAGCTCGTTCGCCGGGCCAAGGCCGAAGGCGTCGCCGTGACCTGCGAGGTGACCCCCCACCACCTGGTCCTGACCGACGAGGAGGTCGCGACGTCCGGCTATTCGACCCGGATGAAGATGAACCCGCCGCTGCGCGAGGCGTCGGACCTGACGGCGATCGTCGCGGGGGTGCTCGACGGCACGATCGACGCGATCGCGACCGATCACGCCCCGCACCACGCCGACGAAAAGGCCGTCGACTTCGACTCGGCCCCCTTCGGGATCGTCGGCCTCGAGACGGCGGCCTCGGTGATCCACGATCGGTTCGTGGCGCGGGGGCGGTTCGGCCTGGACCGGTTCGTTTCGCTGTTCTCGGCGGGGCCGGCCCGCGTGTTCGGCCTGCCCGGGGGCACGCTCGCGCCGGGCGCGCCGGCGGACGTCACGCTGTTCGATCCCGACGCCCGCTGGAAGGTCGATCCGCACAAGTTCGTTTCGAAGGGGCGGAGCACTCCGTTCGCCGGGTGGCAGCTTTCCGGAGCTCCGGCGGCGACGATCGTGGGGGGCGAGGTCGTCTGGCAGAGGGTCGAGCTCTAGCGCTCCACCCGCCGCCGTGCGCCCCTTCTCGCCGTCCCTTCCGCTCGCGCTGCTCATTCTCGCCGCCGCCGGCGCGCCCGCTCCGGCCGCCCCGGCGCGCCGTGTGGCGATCCGCGCCTCGGCGGACGTTCCGCGGACCGGGCTCGATCGGCTGGCCGCCGCCGCGCGCGCCCGGGGTGTCGAGGTGGACCTTTCGGCCGAGAGCGCGGCCGTGCCACCGGGATTCGATCTGCTCCGCCTCTCGACGCTACCGCCTTCGGACACCGTGCGCGCGGCCGTCCTCGTGTTTCCGGTCGCATTCCAGTCCGGGGCCTTCGTCTTTGACGGCCGCGCCTACCGGCAGAGGGACGAGGCTGTCCGCCTGACGGCCTCGACGGGCGGCGAGATCATCGTGCTCGGCAACTCGGCGACGGCCGTCCTTTCGCTCGCGGGCCGCTGGCTCTCCGCGCCGCCCGCCTCCGACTACGAGGTCCTGTCCGGGGACCTCACGCGCGCCGGGCGGTTCGAGCGGCGCGACGGCCGGCTCGTCGTCGACCGCGGGTCGGACCGCGACCGAATCGCGGAGCGCGAGGCGTTTCTCGCGGCGTTGAAGCGCCGGACGCGGGGCCTCGTCGTCTGGGAGTTTCCCGAGGGGTCCGCGGAGGCCGCGGCGAAGTGGGAGAAGACCGCGTCCCGCTTCGTGCGCAAGGGCAAGCTCGTCGTCCGGGTGTATCCGGACACGGTGACCAAGGCCGCGCTCACGGGTTCCGCGCGGCCGGCCGACCTGTCGGGCGAGGCCGACGCGCTGCGCGTGGATCTCGACGCCGCGGCACCCGCGGAGCCGGACCTCGTGACGCCGGTGCTGGCGGCGGCGGGGCTGGCCGCGGCGGATCCCTCGCTGCTGTCCCGTCCGGCGCTGCTCGCGGCGGCGGGCGCCCGGCGCGCGGGCCGCTGGTGGGGGCGCGACGTGAAGACGTTCGCCGCGTTCACGCGGGCCGCCGCGGTCGATCCTTCGATCGAGGACGTCCTCGCCACGGCGGACTCGCTGTCGCCCGTGCTCGACGTCGGGACCGCCGCGTCCTGGCTCGACGCCGGAGCGCGTCTCGAGAGCGAAGCGGCCGTGGAGAAGTCGCTCGGAAAGCCGGACGCGGTTCTCGTGCCGCTGCTCGCGCGGTGGAGGGCCGGGGCGCTCCGGCAGACGGTGGCCCCGCCGAAACGCCGTCCGCTGCCGGCCACGTTTCTTCGCGGCGTCTCTTACGCCGCGCCGGACGAGCTCGAAGACTCGCTCGTTTCCGCCCGGTCGCGCGAGGCGCTCGGGCGCCTGGCGGCTGCGGGATTCACGTCGATCGCGCTGCGGCCGGCGGCACTGATGCGCGATCCGCAAACCGCCGAGATCCTGTTCGTCCGGCGCGGCGCCCGCGGCGAGACGGACGAGGGACTCGTGCGGGCCGTCGGCGACGCGCACGCCGCCGGAATGACGGCGATGGTCGCCCCGGAGCTCCTCGTGGGCGGCGGCATGCCCGCGGGGCGGGTCGCGATGCCGGGCGAGACCGCCTGGGCCGAATGGTTCTTCGCGTACCGCCGCTTCCTCGTGCACGAGGCCGTCGTGGCCGAAGCGGCCGGTGCCGACCTCTTCGCCGTCGGGGTGGCGCTGACGTCGACCGAAGAGCAGAAGAACGAGTGGAAGCACGTGATTGCGGCGGCACGCCTCGCGACGGGCGCGTCGCTTCTCTACGCGGCGGCCGGCGCGGCCGGCGCGGCCGAGGTGCCGTTCTGGAGCAGTCTCGACGCGATCGGCGTCCAGTTCCTCGAGCCGCTGGCGCGCTCCGAGAAGGTCGCGGACGCCACGCTCACCGAGGGCGCCCGGGCCGCGGCTCGGCCTCTCGCCGAGCTTTCGAAGCGGACGAGCAAGCCGGTCGTCTTCGCCCAGGCCGGCTATCCGCTCGTCCGCGCGGCCTGGACGACTCCGGCCGACGGCGGGGGTCGCCCCGCCGCTCCCGAGGACGCCGCCCGCGCGATCGGCGCGGTCTTCCGTGCCCTCGCGTCGGAGGACTGGTGGCGAGGCGTCTACTGGCCCCAGGCGGACGCGGGTTCCCCGGCAGCGGAGAAAGCGATCCTCGACGGGTTCCGGGCGCTCGAGGCGGCCGCCCCGTGAGCGCGCTGCTCGACGCCGCCGTCGACGCCGCGGTCGAGGGGGGCCGCGTCCTGCTGCCCAATTGGCGCAACCTCCCGCACGGCTCGGTCGAGGAGAAGCAGAAGAACGACTTCGTCACGCAGGCCGACCGCGAAAGCGAGCGGCGCATCATCGGGGTCCTGCAAGGCCGCTTCCCGGGAGATGCCTTTCTCGCGGAGGAAGGCGGCGCGAGCGGGGGCGCCGCGGCGGGTGCGCGAGTGTGGATCATCGACCCGCTCGACGGAACGTCCAACTTCGTCTCGGGTTTTCCGTTCTGGTGCGTATCGATCGCGGCCCGCGAGGGCGACGAGCTCGTGGCCGCCGTGGTCTGGGACCCTCTGCGTGAAGAGATGTACACGGCCGAGCCAGGGGGCGGCGCCTGGCGCAACGGCACGCGCCTGTCCGTCACGGGGCGCGCGGACCTCGAGGGGGCCTTCGTCGCGACGGGGTTTCCGTTTCGGAACCGGCACAAGATCGACTCGTACCTCGCCCTCTTCAAGGCCGTCTTCGTCCACGCCCGCGCCATCCGGCGGGCCGGGTCGGCGGCCCTCGATCTCGCCTACGTCGCCGCGGGCGTCTTCGACGGCTTCTTCGAGTTTCGCCTCGCGCCCTGGGACGTCGCGGCCGGCGCGCTCCTGATCGAAGAAGCCGGCGGCGTGCTGACGGATTTCGACGGCGGGAAGCGCTATCTCGAGCGCGGCAACGTCGTGGCGGGCCCGCGGGGCGTGGCCGACGGAATCCGGCGCGCGGCCAGCGGCATCGTCACCGAAGACACCATCTAGCCAGGCGGCGGGGCCTTCTTCGCGAGGACCGCGGCCACGGCCATGTTGCCGGTCGTGTTGGAGGCGCTGCGGAAGGCGTTGGGCACCGCGTCGACCGCCAGCAGGAGGGCGACCGCCTGGGTCGGCAGGCCCGCCGCGGCCAGCACGGGCGCCGTGACGAGGATCGCGCCGTGCGGGACGCCGGGGACGCTGAAGCTCACGGCGAGCGACAGGGCGGCGAGGGCCGCGAGCTCCCCGGGCCGGACGGGCGTGCCGGTCAGCCGGGCCACGAAGAAGACCGCGACGAGGCAGTGCACCGGCGCCGAGACCTTGAGCATCGAGACGGCGAGCGGCAGGGCGAAGCGCGAGACGGGCTTCGGCACGCCGAGCACGTTCTCCGCCCCGTCGAGCATCGCCGGCAGCGACGCGAGCGACGAGTGGGCTGCGAATGCCACCAGCTGCGCCGGCGCCGCGGCGCGGGCAAACGCGGCGGGGGAGACGCGCGCGAGGACCCACGGCAGGACGGTCAGGGCCAGGATCTGCGCCAGGCACAGCCCCGAGAGCACGAGCACGTAGAGCCCGAGAGCGCCGGTCGCGGCGAGACCCACGCGCGCCGCGAGGGCGAGCGAAAGGACGAAGATGGCCACGGGCGCCAGCCGCACGATTCCGCCGAGGAGCACCGTCATCGCCTCGGAGACGCCGCGAAAGAACGCGGTGAGCGTCTCGCGGGGGCCCTCGGAGATCCGGCTGACGGCCGCGGCGAAGAGGATCGCGAAGAGGACGAGCGGGAGCAGGGCGCCGTCGGCCGCGGCTCGAAAGACGTTGGAGGGCAGCAGGTTCGCGACCCAGTCACCGGCCGTCAGCTTCGGCGTCGGCGCGGCCGAGGTGGCGGCGAGGCTCTCGCGGAACTTCGCGACGGCCTCCGCGCCGATGGGGAGGGCCGCCGTCAGCGGCGGGACGACGAGCGCCGCGGCCGCGGTCGTCAGCGCCAGCACGAGCAGAAACAGACCCACGGCCCGCCCGCCGAGCCTGCCGACGAGGCCGGTGCGCGACGCCGAGACGATCGCGACGACGAGCCCCGAGACGACGAGGGGCAGGACCGTCATGAGGATGGCGTTGACCCAGAGGGTTCCGACCGGCTCGAGGGCCGCGGCGAGCCGCGTCAGCCGCGCGTCCCCCGACAGCGAGGCCGCCGTGCCGAGCCCCAGTCCCGCCGCGAGCGCGACGAGGACCTGGAGGGTCAGCGAGCGCCGCACCGCGGCCTACGCGCCGAGGCTTCGGAGGTACTCGCGATCGAACGCCGCGAGCAGACTCTCGTCGCGCGAGTACGGCCCGGGGACGTAGGCGCGCGAGGACACGCCCTTCTGGGCGAGCTCGCACATGTGCCAGTCCTGGCGGTTCGTGAGGTCCCAGATCTCGACGCCGTCGGAGGGGTCGAATCCCGGCGCGGCGATCGACTCCGGCGCGAAGAGCCACTCGCAGACGACGGTCGTGCGGTCGACCGCGGCCGGGACGAGGCGGGTCGCCATCGCGAAGTCGGGCTGGATCGTCAGGAAGAGGGAGGGGAACACCGAGTAGTAGTAGACGCGCTGGCGCTCGTCCTCGGGCAGGTGGGCCAGGGGCGCGCCGCAGAGCCGGCCGCTCATGGTCAGGCTGCCGCCCTTCGCGTTGATGAGCATGTAGCCGCCGAGGATGCCGCCGTCCCGGAGGTTGTTCGCGCCGCTTCGGTAGTGGGAGAGCTTCGCGAGTGCCGGGTGGACGGGCGGGCAGTGGTAGCACTCCGAGAAGTTCTGGAAGATGAGCTTCCAGTTGGCCCGGACGTCGTACTCGATGCCGGCGCGCGGATCGCAGCTCCGACAGTCGCCACGGCGCGAAGCGCCCGAGGAGGGGCCGCAGCGCTTCCTCCAGCGGCTCCGGATGCCCGGCGAGGCTGACGAAGACGAACCCCTCCCACTCGCTCGCCGCGGCTTCCCGGAGCGGATGCTCGGCCGGGTCGAACCACGGCACGTCGGCCATGTGAGGCGCGCCGATGAGCGCGCCGTCGAGCCCGTAGGTCCAGGCGTGGTACGGACACTGGATCCCGCCGGCGAACCGGCCGGCCGCGGCTTCGCACAGCCGCGTGCCGCGGTGCCGGCAGACGTTGTAGAAGGCCCGGAGGCGCGCGTCCCGGCCCCGGACCAGGATCAGGCTCTCGCCGCCAATCTCCCGCAGAGCGTAGTCCCCCGGCTGCGGCAGAGCATCGGCGCGCCCGGCGCAGATCCACCGCCTCGAGAAGATTCTCTGCGCCTCATCCGAGTGAAGACCTCCGGTGACGTGTAGTAGCGGCCGGGGAGCGTCGAGGCGCGTTCCGCGAGGGCGTGGCCCTGATACTCCATCCCGGGAAGCCTAGCGCCCCGCCGCGCGCCCGGCAAGGTAGACTCCGGCGACCACAAGCGGTCGAAGCGAGCGGCGAGGAGGTCAGGACATGCGGCGACGGATCACGCGGCGGGATTTCGTGCGGACATCCACGGCGGCCGGCATTGCGGCGGCCGCCCCCCGGGCGGCGTTCGGCCGTGCGCCGGCGCTCGTCCCGGGCACGGCGGCGCAGCCGGTCGTCATCGCGTCGGCCAACGGCAACTGGTTCAAGAACGGCGGGACCCAGACCTGCGTCGAGAAGGCCTGGATGAACATGATGGCCGGCGCCGACGTCCTCGACGCGCTGATCGAGGGCGTGAACATCGTCGAGCTCGACCCCGAGGACTACAGCGTCGGCTACGGCGGAGTGCCGAACGCGGAAGGCGTCGTCCAGCTCGACTCCTCGTGCATGCACGGCCCCTTGAAGCGCGCCGGCGGCGTCGCGGCCCTCGAGGGCGTGCGGACGCCTTCGCGCGTGGCGCGCGAGGTGATGAACCAGACCGACCACCACCTGCTCGTCGGCAAGGGCGCGCAGCACTTCGCCCGGAACATGGGATTCACGATCGAGGACGACCTCAACACGCCGCTCTCCCGCAAGCTCTGGCTCGAGTGGAAGCAGCGGACGGACCCGAAGCACTACCTGACCCCGAAGGAGCGCGAGATCGCCTCGGCGGACGCGCGGCGGCAGATGGCGGCCGAGGGCCTCTTCCCGGCCTCGAAGATGTACGGGACGATCAACTGCGACGGAGTCAACGCGAAGGCCGAGATCTGCGGCGTGACGACGACGTCGGGGCTCTTCTTCAAGATCCCGGGCCGCGTCGGCGACTCGCCGATCCTCGGCGCCGGTCTCTACGTGGACGGCCAGGTCGGCGCGGCCGGCTCGACCGGGCGCGGCGAGGCGAACCTCTACAACCTGTCTTCTTTCTTCATCGTCGAATCCATGCGCCGCGGGATGCACCCCAAGGACGCCGGTATGGAGGCCCTGAAGCGCATCAAGGCCAACACCGTCGAGAAGCGGCTTCTCAACGCCCAGGGCAATCCCAACTTCAACGTCAACTTCTACGCTCTGAACGCGAAGGGCGAGTTCGCCGGCGTGGCCATGTATGCGCTCGAGGACGACGAAAAGGGCTGGGCCGGGGAAACCGGCCGCCGCGTGCGCTACGCGGTCTGCGACGCGAAGGGCCCTCGGACCCTTCAGGTCGAGGGGCTCCTCCCGGGGACGCCGAACGGCTCGTAGCGGCCGGGGGTTAGGCGCCCCTACTTCGGAAGGTACTCCTTCGGGATCGGGTTGTCCTTCGTCTCGTCGGTCCAGATCGCGTTGGCGATCCACCAGCGCTTGCCGTCCCAGAAGAGCTCGATCGAGTTGATGCCGCGCATGATGACCGGGCCGTTCTCCGTGCGCCGCGACTCGTACGTGCTCCAGACGTGCGCGATGGGGCCGAAGCGCTCGGTGACGCGGTGGATCTCCTTCTCGAAGAAGCCTTCGCTCTCCAGGCCGGACGAGGCCTCGCACGAACTGCTGGTGCGTCGAGATCCGGGGCTCGATCTTTCCGTCCTTGCCGACGTCGACCGGAACGAACCTCACCTCCGGGATGTAGAGGGTGCGGTCCCGCGCCCAGTCCCGCGGCTGGCCCTTCGGGCCGGAGACAACTTCGTAGTAGGCGTTGACCATTCCGTCGATCGTGGCGACGTCCCCCGGGCGCGGGGCGATCGTCGGGATTTCGAGATTCGGCCTTGCGGCCTGCGCGGCGGCGACGGCCGCGGCGGCGAACAGGGCGACGGCTGCGATTCCCTTCCTCATCCGTTCTCCTTTGAATCGACGATGACGCCGGCATATCCGACGACGCTCGAAGTATCTCCCGTCTCGTCTCCGCTGTCGCGCCGGGCGACGACCCGGGCGGGCCCGGCGCCGGCCGCCCGCGCCGCGAACAGCAGCGCCGTCGCCGGCAGGAATCCGCACATCGAGATCGATTCGGTCAGGACCGTCCGGAAGAGGCCCTCCGCGTCCAGGCCCTCGACGCGCGCGAGGGCGCGATCGTCCTTGCGGCGGCCCTCCTCTCGGCTCTCGTAGTGGTTCATGTCCGAGGAAGCCACCACGAGCGGGGCCTCGGCATCCTCCGCGCAGACGGCCGCGAGCGCGTCGCCGATCTCGCGACAGAGCGCCAGGCGAGGCTCGCCGAGACAGATCGGAACGATTCGGACGTCGGGCCGCAGGACCTGGAGGAACGGGAGCTGCACCTCGAGCGAGTGCTCGCGGCGGTGAGCCTCGGCGTCCTCCTCGAGCGACGGAGCGAGTGCGGCGAGGCGGCGCGCCAGGGCGCGGTCGACGGGCACGTCGCCGAGCGGCGTGCGCCAGGCGTCGGAAGGATCGATCGCGGCCGGGGCGCCCCGGCCGGTGTGGTTGGGGCAGAGGATCACGCAGGTTGGCGGGACTTGCAGCCGGGCGTACACGGCCCCGGCGACCGGGCCCGAATAGACGAAGCCGGCGTGGGGAGCCATGGCCCCGAACGCGGGGGACGGGGCCGCGCCGGAGGCGTCCAGGTGGGCGCGAACGTCCCGCAGGAGGCGCTCGGGGCGCGCGTCGTAGAACGTGCCGGCGAAAGCCGGCGGCCGCACGGGCATCGGACGATCCGATCCTACGCCCCGCCGGGGCTCAGTTCACGAGGAGCGTGGCCTCGGCCGCCGTGCCCGCGAGCTCGACCCGGATGGTCGCGGCGCCGGTCTTGTGTCCGGTCGCCACGCCGGCGGAGTCGACCGATGCCACGGACGAGTCGGAAGACGTGAAGACCCCCGCGGCCTCCGGAATCGCCACGCCGTCGGGCCCGAAGGCCGTGACCTGGAAGTGCTGCGAGTCCCCGACGTGGACGAGCGCCGTCGCGGGACGAAGCTCGAGCCGCCCGATCGGACGCAGGCTCACGTTGACCTCGCAGGCGCCCTGGATGTCGCCGACGCGAGCGACGATGTTGGTCGTGCCCGGCCCGACCGAGGTCACGACGCCCTTGTCGGACACGTGCGCGATCTTCTCGTCGGCCGAAGACCAGGCCGGGGCGATGTCGACCTTCTTCTCGGCCGAGTCCCGGACCGTCCAGGTCAGGGGAATGGAAGTTCCGGCCGGCCCCACGAGGGCGAGTGCGGGTGCGGCGAACTCGATGGCGCTGACGTCGATGACCTCGACCGGCACCTGCGCGCGGACGCCCTGGAAGGAGGCGCTCACCGTGGCCTTGCCGGCCTTCTTCGCGACGACCCGGCCGCCCGGGTCCACCTCCGCGACCGAGCCGTCCGAGGAGCTCCAGGAGGGCGCCCCGGACTGGAGCGGTTCGCCCTTCTTGTCCAGGATGCGCGCCGTCAGCCGCTGGGCGCGCTCGATGCCGTAGATCTTGACCGTCTTGGGGGAGAGGTCGATCGAGGCCGGCTTGCGGGAGCAGGCCGCGGCGGGCAGGACCGCGAGAAGGAGCCCGAGCGCGCACCGACGGAGACGCATGCGATTCACCTCCGGAAAGAAGCGACTTTCAGAATAGCATCAGGGCCCTTCGTCACATCCAGCGGAGGATCCGTCGCGCGCGGCGGGCGACGCGGTCGGGATGTTTGACCGGGTCGTAGATGCGGGGCGAAGGGATGACGGCGGCGAGCGTGGCGGCCTCCTCCCGCGAGAGACTGGCCGCGGATTTGCCGAGATAGCGTCGCGCCGCGGCTTCGACCCCGAACGTCCGCGACCCGAACTCGATGACGTTCAGGTAGAGCTCGAGGATCCGTTTCTTCGAAAGCCGCTTCTCGAGGCGGTTGGCGATCGCGATCTCCCGCAGCTTCCTCCAGGGCGTGCGCGCCGGGGAAAGGTACAGGTTCTTGGCGAGCTGCTGCGTGATCGTGGAGCCGCCGACCTTGATGTCCCCCTTGTCCCAGTTCTTTTCGAACGCGCCGCGCATCGCTTCCCAGTCGACGCCGTCGTGCTCCCAGAACCGCGCGTCCTCGGCGACGACGACGGCGCGCTGCAGATCCGGCGAGATCCGGGCGAGCGGGACGGGCGTCCAGTCGAGGCGCGAACTCTTGCCCTCGGCGACGAGCCGGGCCTTCCGGCGCTCCATGAAGGAGGTCGTTTTCGGCCACGACGCCGCCAGAGGCGCGACGTCCGGCAGGGTGATCCAGAACAGAACCGCCGCCGCGGCGAGCGCGGCGGCGGACAGGAGAAGGATGCGCCGGATCACGAAATCCGGACGCGGCTACTTCTTGGCGGCGGAAATCGCCCGGCGGAGCTTCCTGATTCCCTCGTCGGCTTCGTCCTTCGAGAGGACCAGGTGCGGCCGGAAGCGGATGGCGTTGGCCCCGGAGGCCAGCCCCATCATGCCGTTCTCGAGGCAGGCAGCGAGCGTGCGGTCGCGGGTCTCCTTGTCCGGCAGGTCGAAGGCGACGAAGAGGCCGCGGCCGCGCACGTTCGTCATCACTCCCGGGAACTCGGCCGAGAGCTCCGCCAGGCGGCCCTGCAGGTACTCGCCGACGACCCTGGCATTCTCGATCAGGTTGTCCTCGGCGATGATCTCGAGGTACTTCCCGCAGCGGATCATGTCGACGAGGTTCCCGCCCCAGGTGGAGTTGATGCGGGAGGAGACCTTGAAGACGTTGTCCGGGATGTCGTCGATGCGATGGTTCGAGGCGAAGCCGCACACCTGCGTCTTCTTTCCGAACGCGAACATGTCGGGCTCGACGCCCATCTGCTGCCAGCACCACATCGAGCCGGTCAGTCCGACGCCGGTCTGGACCTCGTCGAAGATCAGCAGGAACTCGAGCTCGTCGGCGAGCTGGCGCAGGCGCCGGAAGAGCTCCGGGCGGAAGTGGTTGTCGCCGCCCTCGCCCTGGATGGGCTCGAGGATCAGCGCCGCGACGTCGTCGGGATACGCGGCGCAGGCGGCGCGGATCTCGCGCTCGACGGTCTCTTCGGCGGCCGCCACGTCGCGGAGCACCTGTTCGGTGACCGGGAACGAAAGGCGGGGGCAGGAGAGGCGCGGCCAGTCGAACTTGGGGAAGTACTGGGTCTTGCGCAGATCGGCGGTGTTCGTCATCGAGAGCGAGTACCCCGACCGGCCGTGGAAGGCGTTCTTGAAGTGGAGGATCCGGGTCCCCTTCTCGCCCTTGCCGCGCGCCAGGTTCTTGCGGATCTTCCAGTCGAAGGCGGTCTTGAGCGTGTTCTCGATCGCCAGCGTGCCGCCCTCGACGAAGAACATGTGGTCCGAGTGCGACGGCGGAACCGCGAGGGCCGAGAAGGTCTCGACGAAGCGGGCGAAGTGCTCGGTGTAGATGTCGCTCGTGGAGGGCTTCGTGAGGGCCGCCTCCAGGAGGGCCTCCCGGAATTCCGGGTCCTGCATCTTCGGATGGTTGTAGCCGACCGGGATGGTCGCGAAGCAGGAGAAGAAGTCGAGGATCGGCCGGTCGCTCCGGGCGTCGTAGAGGTAGGAGCCGCGGCTGCGCTCCATGTCCATCACGACGTGGTAGCCGTCGACGAGGATGTGGCGACCGAGGACGTCCAGGACGTTCTTCGGCGAGAGCTGCTCGCGGGTCACGGTCTGCATGGTGGAGCTCCTCAGAAGGCGCAAAAAGGGCGAAAATCCGGGTCGCGGAGACAGAACGCTAGCAGGAGGGCGAGGGGGGCGTCAACCCCGGGTCGAAGGGGCTAGCTCAAGAGCGCGGGGACTCGCGCGTCTTCGAGGCTGGCCGCCGTGCAGCGGTCCTTGCCGTGCTCCTTGGCGCGGTAGAGCGCGGTGTCGGCGGCGCGGAGCAGCTCGTTTTTCTGCTGCTCGACCGAGGCGCCCGGCGTGGCATGCGAACGGATCGAGGAGAGGCCGAGCGATCCCGTGATGACGCCGTGGAGGTTCAGCGCCGGCTCGTTGAACCCGTAGGGGCGGAAGAGGAAGGTGGCGCTGCGGATCGCGGTGCGGATCGCCTCGGCGACCTCGAGGCCCTCCTCGAGGTTGTGGCCGGGCAGAATCAGCACGAACTCGTCGCCGCCGTAGCGGGTCAGCGTCGCGCGCTCGTCGGTGACGGTGCGGCGCAGGATGTAGCCGACCTCGCGCAGGACCTGGCTCCCGGCGAGGTGGCCGTGCCGGTCGTTGACGGACTTCAGGTTGTCGAGGTCGAGGAAGATCACCGAGAGGTCGCCGCCGTCGCGCGAGATGCGCGACAGCTCCTGCGTCAGCCGCAGGTGCAGGTAGCGCTCGTTGTAGAGGCCGGTCAGGCCGTCGCGCTTGGCGACCTCGTAGGCGCGCCGCGCGTCGAGCAGGTTCTGGATCGAGATCGAAGCGTAGTCGGCGAAAATCTCGAGCAGGCGCCGGTCCTTCTCTCGGAATCCGACGGGGCCGGACTTGTTCACCAGCTCGAGAACGCCGCAGACCGAGGACTCGATGCGGATCGGGACGCAGAGGACCGACTTGGTCTGAAAGCCGTCGGTCAGGTCGAGCGTGGGGTAGAAAAAGGGATCGTCCACGACCTCGTCGGTCATGTACGCGACGCCGGTGGCGTAGACGTGTCCCACGATGCCGACCCGCGCGTTCATCCGCTTGCCGAGTCTCGCCTCGCCGTGCGCGCCATACGTCGAGATGAAGACGAGCTCGTTCTCGAGGCGGTCGTCCGAGTTCTTGGTCATCGGGTCGTCGAGGAGGATCGAGCCGGCTTCGGACGGGACGAATTCGTTGGCTTTCTGGAGAATTTCCCGGAGGAACCGGTCGATCTCGATCTCGCCCGTGTAGGCGTAGTAGGCCTTGTGACGTTCGAGAAAGTTCTCGAGCCGACGATTCTCAAGAGTAAAAACCTGTAAAGCGCCCATCCCGGTCCGAAAAATTCTACCATCTGATAGCCTCGGGCGCCGTGCGGACCGCTCGAAACGATGCCGTCACAGCATGAACGGCGGGCCCGCCCGGCGCGGCCCCGCCTTCCGGCCCGCAAGCGCTGGGGGCAGCACTTCCTGGCGAATCCCGAGACCGCGCGGCGCATCGTCGACGCCGCACGCATCGAGAAGAACGACTGCGTCCTCGAAGTGGGCCCCGGCGACGGCGCGCTCACGCGCTTCCTCGCCGAGCGCGCGCGTGTGGTCGCCGCCGTCGAGATCGATCCGCTGCGGGCCGAGGCGCTCGCCGCCGAGTTCGCCGGCGATCCGCGGGTCCGGATCTTCTCCGGCGACGTGCTGTCGCGGCCGATGGCGGACTGGCTGCGCGAGGCCGGCTGCGAGTCCGAGGCGCTGCTCGTCGCGAATCTCCCGTACAACGTGGCGACGCCGATCCTCTTCGCGGCGATCGAGGCCCGGGGCGTCATCGGCCGCGTCGTCGCGACCATCCAGCGCGAGGTCGCCCGGCGCTTCGTCGCCCGGCCGGGCCAGGACGGCTATGGCTATCTTTCCGTGCGCGCGGCGGCGCTCGCCACCGGGCGGATTCTCTTCGACCTCCCTCCGGGCGCATTCCGCCCCCGGCCCAAAGTGACCTCGTCGGTGCTGGAGCTCACGCCGCGGCGGGAGGGTCCGGACCCCGCCTTGTCGCGCCGGGCGCTTGCGCTCGCGTCGCTCGGCTTCAACGCGCGCCGGAAGACGCTGGCCAACGCCCTGGCGGCTGCGGGCCCGCGCGCGGAGTGGGAGGCGGCGCTCGAGGCGCTGGGGAAGTCGCCCCGCGCCCGCGCCGAGGAGCTCTCGCTCGACGAGTTCCTGCAGCTGGCACGAGGGTGGCGGGCCTCGTGAAGGGCGCGCTCGAAGTCGTCCCGCTCGGGGGCGTGGGCGAGTTCGGCAAGAACGTTCTCTGGCTCAAGTGCGCGGGCGCCGGCATCCTCGTCGACGTCGGCGTCTCGTTCGCCGACGAAACGCTCCCGGGCGTCGACCGGGTCGCGCCCGATCTTGCGGCGCTGTCGAGCGAGCGGATCGAAGGCGTGTTCCTCACGCACGGACACGAAGACCACATCGGCGCGCTACCGTTGCTGCGCGTCTGGTGCGACGCGCCGGTCTACGGCTTTCCGTTCACGCTCGCGATGGCGCGGCGCCGCCTCGAGGAGGCCGGCGCTCCGGCCGATCGCCTCGTCGAGGCGCGGGGCCGGGAGCCGATCGAGGCCGGTCCCTTCCGCGTGACGTTCTTCCGGATCTCGCATTCGGTGCCCGACTCCACGGCGCTCCTGATCGAGGCGGGCGGGGTCCGCGTCATGCACTCCGGCGACTTCAAGCTCGACGACGATCCGCCCGACGGCGAGCTCACGGACCGCGAGGGCATCGCGGCCGCGGTCAACGCGGGCGTCGACCTCGCGCTCGTCGACTCGACCAACGCGGAGCGGCCGGGCCGCTCGCTGTCGGAGCGAGTCGCCGGGGAAGGCCTCCGCGCCGCCTTTCGCGAGGCCCGCGGTCGCGTCGTGCTGACGACGTTCTCGAGCCACGTCGCCCGGCTCTCGCAGGGGATCGACGCCTCCCTCGCGGCGGGGAGGCGCGTCGCGATCCTGGGCCGCAGCATGCGGGCGGTGGCCGAGATCGCCGAGCGGCTCGGGCGTCTGCGCCTGCCGGCCGGGGCGCGGCCCGCGGCGGCGGATCTGCGCGCGGCGCCGCCCGAACGACTGACCTGCCTGACCTCCGGCAGCCAGGGCGAGCCGTTCTCGGCGCTCCACCGTCTGGCGCTCGGCGAGCATGGCGATCTGGATCTGGCGGAGGGGGACGTCGTCCTGCTCTCCGCGAGGACGATCCCCGGCCACGAGCGTTCGGTCAACCGGATGTGCGACCACCTGGTCCGCCGAGGGGCGCGGGTCGTGCGCGAGGCCGAGCCTCCCATCCACGTCTCGGGGCACGCGCACCGCGAGGAGATCGCCGAGTGGTTGCGGATGGTCCGGCCGCGCGCCGTGATGCCCGTCCACGGCGATCGGCGAATGCTCGCCGCCGCCGCGGAGGTGGCGCGCGAGGCCCGCGTGGCGGCGGCGAAAGTATTCGTCGTCGACAACGGGGATCGGCTGACTCTCGAAGCGGGCGCGGTGCGCGTCGAGCCCGACGCGGTCCCGTTGCGGCGTCGTCTACCTCGACGAGCGGCCCGAGGTCGTCGACCCGGAGGTCCTGCGCGAGCGCCGGCAGCTCTCGCAGGAGGGAGTGGTCGTCGTGCTCGTGCGCGGCGGCGCCGTCGAAGTGGTGGCTCGCGGCGTCGCCGCGGACGAGGCCAGGCTGGCGGGCGAGGTCTCGCGAGCCGCCCGAGGCGTCCTGACGCGGGCCACCCCCGAGGAGCGCGCCGACCCCGAGTGGATGCGGGCCGAAATCACCGTGGCGTCCCGGCGCGCCTGCCGGCGCGTTCTGGGGGTCAAGCCGCTCGTCGTGCCGGTGCTCCTGTGAGCGACGGCGCGAGCGCGGCCGTGTTGCGTGCAAGCGGCCCCGGACGATGCCGGGTGATAGGTTCCGGCGCGATGAGCTGGCTCGAAGCGGTGATTCTCGGCGTCATACAGGGACTCACGGAGTTCATCCCGGTCTCCTCCGACGGGCATCTCTCGGCCGCCGAGATGCTGATGCCCCGGTTCGGACAGGTCGGGCTGCTCTTCGACGTCATGGTCCACGTGGGCACGCTGATGGCGATCCTGATCTACTACCGCGAACTGCTGCGGGCCGAAGTCGTCGGGCTCGTCTCGGCGGACTCGGTGGAACGGCGCCGCGCCTGGCGGCTGGCGATGCTGCTCCTCGTCGCCACGGTGCCGACCGGGATCGTCGGCCTGCTCATGAAGCCGTACGTCGAAGCCACCAAGGGCAACCCGCGCTTCGTCGGCGCGATGGAGATCCTGACCGGCCTCTACCTCGCCGTCTCGTACTTTCGGAAGGAAGGCCGCAAGGATCGCGAAACGATGTCCTTTCTCGATGCGGCCATCATCGGCGCGGTCCAGGGGCTGGCCGTCCTCCCGGGACTCTCGCGATCGGCTTCGACGATCGCCTTCGGGCTGCTGCTCGGATTCGCCGCCCGGTGGGCGGCGGACTTCACGTTTCTCCTGGCGATCCCGGCCATCGTGGGGGCCGCGGGGCTCGAGCTCGTGTCGGCCCTGCGGCACGAAGGGCCGGCGTTCTTCGCGACCCCCGACTTCGGCCGGTACCTCGTCGGGGCGGCCGTCGCGGGCCTCGTGGGCTACCTGACGATCGGGTTCCTCATCCGGATGGTGTCGACGCGAAAGGTCCACGTCTTCGCCGTCTACTGCTTCCTCTTCGGCCTCGTCCTGATCTTCGTCTTCCCCGCCCTCCTCGGCCGCTGATCCGCTAGCGCGGCGGCCGGCCCTCAGTCCAGCGGCGGGCATGTCGCGCGCCGAGCCGGAGGGTGGCGTAGACGAGAACGCAGCAGGCAAAGTCGACGACGAGCCCGAGGTCCAGGCGGTTGGGCTGGTTCTGGAGCTCCGGCGGCAGGCCCGGATGCAGGACCGTGAAGTAGATCGCGTTGCCGGCGACGACGGCGATCAGGTATTCGATCCAGCGGCGCCTGGTCACGCCGGGAATTTATCGCGAGTCGGAGCCCGCGGCCGAGAGCCGCTCGAGGGTGATCGCGAGGTGTCGCTGCGAGAGTGCGCGTCCCTCGGCCAGGCCGTTGCGCTCGCGGATGGAGACGGCCTCGGTCAGCGCGGCGGCGCTCGCCTGCAGGTGCGCCGGGGCGCGCGCGGGGTCGAAATCCGCCCGGCGCCGGAGCGCCAGCCCGAGGTTGTGGAGGGTCACGCCGCGTGCGATCTCGCGCTCCGCCGTCCTCCAGAGCAGGGCGCGCTCGAAGAGGGCGACCGACTCGGAGAGCTCCGCGTCGGATGAGCCGAGGTTGGCCAGCGCCGTGGCGAAGTTGTGGAGCGTGCGTGCGCGCCAGCCGCCGTCGTTGTCCTCCGCGAATTGCTCGAGTGCCTGGCAAAAAAGGGCGCGGGCCCGAGCCGAGGTCGGCGGCGGGGCCGGGACTCCCGAAGAAGACCGCCGCGTTGTGGACGAAACGGGCGCGTTCCTCCGGCGCCGGGAAGGCGAGCGCGGGAAGCCGCTCCCAGAGGTCGTCGGCGAGCGCTCGCGCGCGCGCGGCGTCGCCCGCCTCGCGCAGCTCTTCCTGGGCGCGGAACCAGTCCCGGTAGGCGCCGACCGGGTCGGCGGCGAGGGCCGCGCGGAAGTGCCGGCGCAGGGCGTCGCTGTCGATCATGGACGCGACAAGACTATCCGGGGAGCGCAAAGTAGACCTTTCCGTGTCCGGGACTATTTTCGTGGCCGATCAGGACCGACTCGACGCCGGGCGGGTCGCCGACGAAGAGGCGCGGCGCCTCGAAGCCCCGGGGAACGTCGAAGACGAAGGTCGTCGTCGCCTCCTCCCCGGGCCGGAGCGGACGGTCGAAGGGCGCCGAGGCGCCGTGGCGCGTTTCCCAGTCCCGGGTGGCCTCCGGCGAAGGCACGATGCGGCGGCCCGCGGCGTCCACGAGATAGACCGTGCGCGGGTTCGGCGTCAGGGGGGCGTCGCCTCGAAAGGAGGCCGTGGTCGTCGGGTCGAACCAGGTGCGCACCGAAACGGCCAGACGGGTCGGCGCCGGAGCCGCCGCCGCCGCGATCGAGTAGGCGAGGTGGCAGTCGATCTCGCAGAAGACCTTGTGGTCCCCGACGGAAAGCGTGCGGTCCTTCGACGCCAGGGCCGCCCCGAAGAGGAGCGCCGCATAGGCCGCGCCGAC
The DNA here is from genome assembly GCA_963810205.1 of uncultured Acidobacteriota bacterium. Classification (GTDB taxonomy): domain Bacteria; phylum Acidobacteriota; class Thermoanaerobaculia; order UBA5066; family Gp7-AA6; genus DAHUXD01. The sequence goes on along the minus strand of CAWEMP010000002.1, from coordinate 226,760 downwards.
GGCGAGCCCTGAGGCCGCGAGGTTTCGGGCGAGGAGACGCCGCCGCGCCGCGGCCGAGATCGCGGCCGCCACGGCCAGGGCGAAGAGGAGAAAGCCCGCTCCGAGGAATGCGAGCAGGACGAGAGGGGCGAGCGGCGGAACGAAGACGGTGGCGGCGAGCGGCAGAGAGCTTTGCATTACAAAGTCACCCTCCAAAAAAAATCAGCGCGCGCGGGCGTGCGCGATCAGCGCTTCGAGGTGGCCGAGGTAGCGCTCGAGGGCGCGCGCTCCGGCGGCGGTCAGCCGGTACGTCGTGCGCGGCACGCGGCCCTCGAAGCCCTTGGTGCAGTCGACGTAGCCCGCCTCCTCGAGGCGGCGGGCGTGCACCGACAGGTTCCCGTCGGTCGTGTGCAGGAGCCCCTTGAGCTCGTTGAAGGTGAGCGCCGGGCTCGCGGCGAGCGCGCTGACGATCGCCAGCCGCATCCGCTCGTGGATCACCCGGTCGAGGTCGGGCAGCCCCGTCCGCGCGGGCCTGGCCGCCGGAGGCCGGGCGTCCGGGATCCGCCGGCGCGCCTTCGCCCTAGCCACCGTGCCTCCTCGCGATGAGCACGCCGAAAACGATCTGAAGGCCGCCGAATCCCGCGGCGAGGTAGGCGGTTCCCCAGGCGGCCGGCGATGCGAGCGCCGCGGCGCCCAGCAGCATGAAGAGGGAGCCCATCGCGAGGACCGGACGGACCGACATCGCGCCGCCGGTCACCACCGCGGTGCCGTACAGGAGGAGCCAGACGCCCGGCAGGAGCTCGGACCGCCCCGACCTGGCCAGGGCCAGCGTGAGGAGGGCTCCGGCCGCCAGGGGAGCCGTCAGCGTCAGGAGAAACCGGCGCGCGGGCCCGGAAAAGAGGTCCGTGCCGGTCCGGTGGGCCTTGCGCGCCATGGCGACGCAGCCGATCGCGATCGCGACGCACGCCTCGACCAGCCACACCGCGAGCCACGCGCCGGGCGTCGCGGCCGCAAGAGAGATTCGGGCCGCCGCCAGCGCCGTGACGCCCATGCCGATGCCGCCCAGACCGGGGACCGCCGTGAACGAGGAGGCCCGCTCCATCGTCTCGCGAATGAACCGGATGTTGTCGGCGGCGTGACGCTCGAGCGGAAGCACGGGAGAAGTCTGCCGCGGCGGTTGCATCCGTGTCAAGTACTTTGCATTAAAAAGTAGATCACGGCGAGTCGAACAGCCCGCGCTGGCCAGGGGCGGGTCGGCGGAAGGTGCTCGCGCGGGCCCGGCCCTCGCCGGGCCCGCGGTTCAAGCCGAGGCGCCGGCACTCGATCTCGAACAGGTTCTCGATCGCGGCCCAGCGCGGCCCCACTCCCTCCATCCGCGCGCCGAAGCGCGACTCGTTCGTCCGGCCCCCGCGCGCCTGGCGGAGGTTCGACCACACCCGGGCGGCGCGATCGGGAAACGCCTCCGCCAGACGTTCCTGGAAGACCGGAAGGACCTCCGCCGGAAGGCGCAGCAGCGTCAGGAACGCGCTCACGGCTCCGGCCTCGCGGGACCGGGACAGCACGCTCGCGAGGTCGCTGTCGTTCAAGCCCGGGATCACCGGCGCCACCGCGACGCCCGTGCGGACCCCGGCCTCGGACAGCCGGGCGATCGTCTCGAACCGCTGCGAGGCCGGACTGGCGTTGGGCTCGATCAGGCGAGCCGTCCGGTCGTCGGCGAAGGGGATGCTGACGTAGACCATGGCGCCCGCCTCGCGCGCGAGAGAGGCGAGGACGTCCGTGTCGCGCCGCACGAGTGCGCCCTTCGTGACGATCCCGACGGGGTTGCGAAACTCGGCGCAGACCTCGAGGCACCGCCGCGTGATCCCGTAGACGGCCTCGAGCGGCTGGTAACAGTCGGTCACGCCGGAAAAGACCAGCGTGTCGCCCGTCCACGACCTTCGCAGCATCGCTTGCCGGAGGAGCTGCGGCGCGTTGACCTTGACGACGATCTTCCGGTCGAAATCGGTGCCCGCGCCCCAGCCGAGGTACTGGTGGGTGGGTCGTGCATAGCAGTTGTGGCTGACGACACCGTTCGCGATGAAGTCGCCGGTTCCCGTGGTGATATCGAACAAGGCCATGTCGAGTCCCAGGGGCTCCACCGACTTCACCCGCAGGCGAGCGGCGCTCTTGAGCGCCTGGCCAGAGATGTCGAGCTTGCGGGTGATCGCGGGCGCGACTGTGTGGAAGAAGCGCAAGTGCTCGCGAAGCCCGCGACGGATACGCACGGAATGAACGGGCTTCTCCCGCTCTCGGGTCTCGACGATGAAATCGAACCCGAAGTGCCGAAGACTCTCGCCGATGCGCTCGATGATGGCCGTGTCGGTATTCACGATCCGCAGAATGCCGTGGCTGTAGCTGCCTTCCGCATCGAAGATTCCGGCGAGGAAACCGCGTTGCCAGTCGGAGCCGGGGTGGTCCGGCCATCGAACGACGGCACGGACGGCATCGACGGCGGCGCGAGCGTGGGTTCGGATCGCGCGCAGAGGCCGGCGATTGCCCGCAGCCGCCTGGAAAAGGAACTCCTGCGTGTCGATGGACAAGGCCTGAAGGAAGCGTCGCGTACGCTGCAAGGCTTCGAAGTCGGTGAGCGCCAGGCGGAAGTGGTGCTGCGTGTCGGTCGTCCGGCGACGGCCGTCATAGGAGTACGACGCCAGCAGACCATCGCCGCGCACCATGCCGCAGAGGTAGCCGATCCTGTAGTCGTCGGTCTCCGGGTGCGGGAGCGCGAGCCGGCCGGTTCCGAGGAGCTCGTTGTTCGTCGTCAGGTGCGGCCTCTGGCGGCGGCCGTCTTCGGCGACGTGCTTCCAGCCTCGCTCGGTCAGAAACCGGTGATCGCCGCTCGACAGGATCGTCGTGCCGTCCTCGAGCTCCACGCGGTAGGCCGGCGTGACGCGGCGCCAGTGATGAAGCACGGAGGTACGGACGTAGCGCCTGTACCGGCCGACGAGCTCGGTTCCATAGACCGGATCTCCAACCCGCAGATCGGCGAGAGGCTTCGTTCGCCCGTCTCCCATCAGAATCGGCGTGTCCCCGTCGAGGCAGTAGGCGCAGGCATGAAAACATCCGCGGTACGGGTTCACGCTGTAGCGGAAGCCGATGTCCGGACTGTCGTTCTCCGCGATGATCGACTTCGCCTCTTCCTCGAAGACTTCGAGCGCGGCTTCGGGCGGCTCGCCCAGCCACTCGGCGTGAACGGTGTCCCAGGGGTTCGGAGGGTTGGAAACTCGGCGCGCCACGGGCTCAGGCGGACTGGGCGGGTCCCGATTCCTTTTCGGCGGCGTCGGCCAGGCGCGAAAAATGCTTCAAGCCGACGCCCGTCAGAAACGGGCCGGCGAGGCGGATGAGGTCCGCCCGCAGACGGCGGAAGGCGTCGAGCGGGTCCTTCGAAAGGCCGGGGTAGCGCATCAGGGCCTCGACGCCGAGCCGCTGCATGTAGTCGGCATGGAGCAGGCGCCTCGAGCCGGCCGCGTAAGCCGCGATCGCGACGCCCGTGCGGACGTGGACCTCGAAGGCCCGCCCGCGGCGGGCGAAGCGCGCCTTCGCCGCCTCCCGGCCACCGGCGCCCTCCTCCCGGATGGCCTCGCGCTTGAAGCCGTGGGCCCGCAACACGTCCTCGAGGAGCAGGGACCCCGCCTCGACGAGCTCGGCGTCCTTGCGCTTGGGGTGCGACCGGCGCAGCGCCTCCATGAGGGAATCGATGCGGTCGCGCAGCTCGTCGCGCGTGGCGCGGAATGCCGCCAAACGCGTCTCCTCGTCGCCGTGCACGAAGCTGGGGTCCTCGATGGACCAGTGGACGAGGTGGCGCGCGCCGGGCCAGGTCGGGCAGTCGGCCGCCGCGGAATCGCAGACCGTCACGACGAGGTCGAGCGTTTCGTCGCGGAATTCGTCGGCGTGCTTCGACCGGGCATCGTTCAGGTGCAGGCCGAGCTCCTCGACCGCCCGGACCGCGAGGGGGTGGACGAACCCGGCCGGGCGCGACCCGGCCGACACCGGTTCGAGCAGGTCGCCGTAGTCGAGCCTCGCGAGGGCCTCGGACATCTGGCTGCGCGCGGCGTTGCCGGTGCAGAGGAACAGGATGCGCTTGCGTTCCGACGGCACACCGCTGTTATACAGCGGATCGCCGAGACCGGAGCGAGCCGCGCCGGCCTACCCGTTTCGCCGTTTCGCCCTCATAATGGGGCGGATTGAGCGAAGGATCCTTCTGGAAGAGCCGCCTCGCCGGTGAGGCGATCGGGGTCGTGCTGCTGCTCGCGGGGCTGCTCGCGGCACTGGCGCTGTTCTCCTACGACCCGCGGGACCCGAACATCTTCTCGTGGACCGCCGGGGGCGAGGCCGCGAGCCCGAACAACTGGATCGGCGGGTTCGGCGCCTCGCTCGGCGCCGCGCTCTATGCCCTCTTCGGCCTGGCGGCCTGGGGGGTCATCGGCCTCGTCTTCGTGCTCGGCTGGCGCCGTTTCTGGGACCGCCCGCTGCCCAACCCGGCCTCCAAGGCCTCGGGGGTCGCCATCCTTCTCTTTTCGCTGCCGATGCTGATCTCGCTCGCTCTCGGCCGCCGCCGGATGTACGGCGAAGAGGCCGAAACGGGCGGCATCGTCGGCCGGGCTCTCGCCGACGCCTTCCGGGGACGGATCGGCGCCGTAGGGGCCGTCCTCGTAGCGGGGACCCTGGTCCTGCTCGCCGTGCCGCTGGCGACCCAGGTTTCGCTCGGTGACGTTTTCCTGAAGCTCCGTGTGCGTTTCGCGGGGCTCCTTTCGAAGTTGACCGTGGGCTGGGCGCGTCGGCGCGACCGGCGCACCAAGGAGCGCCTGCGCCGCACGGTCGTCACCAAACACCTGGAGAGAGCGAAGAAGGGCGAGATCTCGCTCGACGACATTCCGTTCGCCGTGGAGGACGCGCCGCCGATCGTGCGCGAGCTGCCCGGGCCGGGCCGCTTCTCGATCCGAAAGACGACCGCAACGCCGGCCCGGGCGAAGCCCTTCGCGCCGGTCCCGAAGAAGAAACCGGAAGCCCAGCAGAGCCTGCCACTGACGGTCGCGGGCTACACCTACCCGCCGGTGTCGCTGCTCGAGAAACGCGAACAGGCGACCGCCATCGACCGCAGGGCGCTCGCCGAGACGGGTCGCCAGATCGCGTCGAAGTGCGCCGAGTTCGACGTCGAGGGCGAGGTGGCCGAGTACCACCCGGGCCCCGTCGTCACGACCTACGAGTTTCGTCCCGCTGCGGGCATCAAGGTCAACCAGGTCATGGGGCTGTCCGAGGACCTCGCGCTCGCCCTCTCGGCCGAGTCGATTCGCGTCGAGCGTCTGCCGGGGCGCGCGAGCGTCGGCATCGAGGTCCCCAACCCGGGAGGGGGCGAGATCATCGCCATCCGCGACGTCCTCGAGTCGGAGCGCTTCCAGGGCTCGCGCTCGCTGCTCACACTCGCTCTCGGCAAGGATATCCACGGAGAGCCGGTCGTCGACGACCTGCGCGCGATGCCGCATCTGCTGATCGCGGGGACGACGGGCTCGGGCAAGAGCGTCGGCATCAACGCCCTCATCACCTCGATCCTCTTCAAGGCGCGACCGGACCAGGTGAAGCTGATCCTCATCGATCCCAAGATGGTGGAGCTCGAGATGTACGAAAACCTGCCTCACCTGGCGACACCCATCATCACCGACCCGAAGAAGGCCTCGAACGCTCTGAAGTGGGCGGTGGCGACGATGGAGGAGCGCTTCCAGACGCTCTCGGACTTCGGCCAGGTCCGGAACGCCGAGCAGTACAACGCCGCGATCCAGGATCCCGAAGCGGTCGCTCGCGTACGCGCCCAGCACCCGGAAGACCCGGACCTGAAGCTCGAGCCGATGCCGCTGATCGTCATCGTCATCGACGAGCTCGCCGATCTCATGATGACCGCGGCGAAGGACGTCGAGGAGGCGATCGTGCGGATCGCTCAGAAGGCCCGGGCGGTCGGGATCCATCTGGTCGTCGCGACACAGCGGCCGTCGGTCGACGTTCTGACTGGCGTGATCAAGGCGAACATGCCGTCGCGCATCGCCTTCAAGGTGTCCTCGAAGATCGACTCCCGCGTCATCCTCGACGGCAACGGCGCGGAGCGGCTGCTCGGACGAGGCGACATGCTGTATCTGCCGCCCGGCACCTCGCGCCTGAAGCGCGTGCACGGGGCCTTCGTGTCGGTCCAGGAAACCGCGGCCCTCATGAAGTTCCTCAAGAAGCAGGCCAAGGCGCAATTCAACGAGGAGATCACCAAGGACCGCATCGAGGTCGTCCAGCGGGACGACGCGGGCGACGAGACCGACCCGCTCTACGACGACGCGGCGCGGCTGGTCGTTCGGGAAAAGATGGCCTCGATCTCGTTTCTCCAGCGCCGCATGGGCGTGGGATTCTCGCGAGCCGGCAAGCTCATCGACATGATGGCGCGCGACGGCCTGCTCGGCCCGCCGCGCGGCTCCAAGCCCCGCGAGGTGCTCGTCGGGGAGGACTATTTCGAGGAGGTCGACCGGCAACCCCGATGACACGGCCCATGCGCTACCTCGTCCTCGCGATTCTGGCGGCGCCGTTTCTCGCCTACGGGATCTACCGGCTCGCCCGGGGACTCGGATTTCTCGATCCGCCCTGGAACCGGGAGCACGAGGAACGGCGGACGATCGTGGCCGCGCTCTTCGCGTTCGTTCTGTTCCTGTCGATCTTTCTCTTCGGCTACGCCAACGCCTGGCCGCGCGTCTGGGCCGTCTTCGGCGTGATCAACGCTCTCGCTCTCGCCGGCTTCGGCGGCGCCGGCGCCCTGGCGGCCCGACGGCTCTGGAAGCTGCGCCACCCGGCGCCCGAATCCCTCCCGGGGCGCCCGGCCGAACCGCTCGACTCGGAGAACCCGGCCGAGAAACCCCTGGTCTGATCTTCGGCGCTCGACTCTCGACTCCGGACGCTCGACACTTGACCCTCGACCCATGACCCGCGACGCGCGACCCGCGACCGTCTTCTTCGGCACGCCCGACTTCGCCGTGCCGTCGCTCGAGGCCCTCCTCGACGCCGGCTTCGAAGTGCCTCTCGTCGTGACGCAGCCGGATCGTCCCGTGGGGCGGCACTCCGCTCCGCAGCCGTCGCCCGTCGCCTCGCTGGCGCAGGCCCGCGGCATCCCGACGGAAAAGCCGGAGACGGTGCGAGGCAACGCGGCTCTTCTCGAGCGCCTGACCGCCGCGCGCCCCGACGCGATCGCCGTCGTGGCGTACGGCCGGATTCTTCCGCCGGAGATCCTGCGGCTGCCCCGTTTGTCCTGCGTGAACGTCCATGCGTCGCTGCTGCCGCGCTGGCGGGGCGCGTCGCCGATCCAGGCCGCCATCCTCGCGGGCGACGCCGAGACGGGCGTGGCGACCATGCGCATGGACGAGGGCCTCGACACGGGGCCCGTGTACCTCGAGCGGCGCGTCGAAATCGGTGAGCGGGAGACGGCCGGCGAGCTGTCCGCCCGGCTCGCTCTCCTGGGCGGCTCGCTCCTCGTCGAGACCCTGTCCGGGGTCGCCGCGGGGACACTCTCCGCGCGGCCACAGGAGGGAGAGCCGACGACCTGCCGGCCGATCCGCCGCGAAGACGCCCTCGTCGACTGGGAGCGACCCGGGGACGAGATCCTGCGGCGGCTGCGGGCGTTCACCCCGTGGCCCGGCCTCTACACGTTTCTCGAAGGCGAGCGCGTCAAGATCCTCGAGGCGGAGGCGTGGCCCGCGGCGAGCGACGCCGCGCCCGGTGCCTTCGAGCTCTCCGGGGGCGAGCTCGTCGCGGCCGCGGGAGGACGCTCGGCTCTCCGCCTCGGGCGCCTTCAGCGCGCCGGACGGCGGCCCGTGACGGGCGCCGAGTTCGCACGCTCGACGCGGCTGCCCGGACGCTTCGGTCGATCGAAGTGAAGAAGCGCCTCGCGCCCACGGCGAGGATGCGCGCGGTCGAGGCGCTCCGCCAGGTCCTCGGGCCCGGCCGGCTTGCGGGGCCGTTGGTCGGCGAGCTCTCCCGGGGGCTTTCCCTGGCCGACTCCGACCTGCTGCGCGAGCTCGTCCTGGGCGTGCTGCGCTGGAAGTCCGCGCTCGATGCGGAAATCGCGGGCGTGTCCCGCATTCCTCTCCGCAAGCTCGCTCCGAACCTGCTCGAGATCCTCGAGGTCGGCCTCTACCAGCTGCGCCACCTCGACCGGGTGCCTCCGTACGCCGCCGTGAGCGAGGCGGTCGAGCACGCGCGCGCGAGCGGCGGCGAAGGAGCGGGCAGGCTCGTCAACGGCGTTCTGCGGGGGATCCTCCTTCTGCCACCGCCGGCCGCTCCACCCGGCGACGCGGCGAAGGACCTCGCCCGGCACTACTCGCACCCGCTCTTTCTCGTCGAGCGCTGGCTCGCCCGTTTCGGAGCGGACACGACGCGGCGGGTCCTCGGCGCCGACAACGGGTCGCCGAGGCTCGACCTGCTCGTGAATCCGAGGCGCGGAACGCGCGACGCGCTGCGAGCGGCCCTGGCGGCCGATGGCGTCGAAACCGAGATTTCGCCTCTCGCGCCCCTGGCCTTGACGGTCACCTCCGGCCGGCCGTTGCGATCGCCGCTCCTGGCCTCGGGCGGCTTCAGCGTGCAGGACGTGGGCGCGCAGGTGCTGCCGCTGCTGCTGCCGGAGGGAGAGATGCTCATCGACCTGGCGGCTGCGCCCGGCGGCAAGTCCCTCTCCGCGCTCGCCCACGGCCGGGCCCGGAGAACGGTCGCGTTCGACGGCTCGCTGTCGCGGCTTTCGCGCGTCGTCGAGAACGCGCGGCGGCTCGACGCGGCGATGCGGCCCGCGGCCGCGGATCTCGCCGCGCTGCCGCTCGCGCCGGCCAGCGGCGAGCGCGTGCTTCTCGACGCCCCCTGCAGCGGGACCGGCACTCTGAGGAAGAACCCCGAGATCCGCTACCGGTTGACGCCCGAGGCGATCGAGCGCCTGGCGAAGGCCCAGGAGGCGCAGCTGTCCGCGGCCTCGGCCATTCTGGCGCCCGGCGGGTTCCTCCTCTACTCGACGTGCAGCCTGGAGGCCGAAGAGAACGAGCGCGTGGTGGAGCGAGTCTGCGCCTCGACTCCGGGTCTCGCCCCGGCGGCGATCGCCGCCCCGCCCGCCCTCGCGCCCTTCGTCGAGGGCGCGCGGTTCCGGCTCTTTCCGGACGACCGTGTCGATGGATTCACGGCGCACCTGCTGATGCGCCGGCGCGAACCGTAGGACGGCGGGCGGGGCGCCGTCAGCCGCCGGATCTCTCCCGCACGAGGAACCCCTTGCGGGCGCGGGCGGAATCGAGCGTTCGCCAGAGGTACTCGCCGAGCACGCCGAGCGACAGCAGCTGCACTCCCGAGAAGAAGGCGAGCGCGACCATGAGCGAGGTCCAGCCCTGGATGGGCTGGCCCCGGATGAGCTTGTACGCAATCAGGAACACGGCGTAGGCGAAGGCGGCGAGCGCGAGCAGGGCCCCGGCCACCGACATCCACCGCAGCGGGGCGTACGAAAACGAGATGACGGCGTCGAGGAAGTACTTCAGCTTCCGAGCGAACGTCCAGCGCGACTCGCCTTCGTCGCGGGCGGCGCGATCGTAGGGCACGAGGGCGGTCGCGAAACCGCCCCAGAGGAGCAGGCCCGGAAGCGACGTGTGGACCTCGCGGCTCTCCACGAGGAATTCGATCGCCGGCCGGCCGATGAGGAAGCAGTCGAAGCCGCCCGACGGCATGTCGGAGAACGCGAGGCGGCGAAGCGTGCGGTAGTAGAAGCCCGCCGCGGCGCGCGTCACGAGGCCCTCGGGGCGGCTGCGGCGGACCGCCAGCACCGCGGTGGCTCCGCGCCGCCAGGCCGCGACCATCTCGGGGAGCAGCTCCGGGGGCTCCTGGAGGTCGGCCGAGAGCACGGCGGCGGCCTGTCCCTTCGCTTCCGCGAGACCGGCGGCGATCGCCATCTGCGATCCGAAGTTGCGCGTCAGGCGCACGCCGCGGGCGCGGGGCCAGGCCCGCCCTATGTCCACGATGCGCTCCCAGGAGGCGTCCCCCGAGCCGTCGTCGACGAAGACCACTTCCATGTCCCAGTCGGCGTTCTCCGCGATGGCCCGCAGCCGCTCGGCGAGCCGCGGCAGGCTCGGGGCGTTGAAGTAGACCGGGACGACGACGGAGACGAGGTCCCGGCTCATGCTCCGGCCTCGAAGAAGGCGCGGACCGCCTCGACGACGGCCTCGACCTGGGCGTCGGTCAGCATCGGGTGGGTCGGCAGCGAGACGACCGTCTCACAGGCCGCTTCCGAGACCGGAAAATCTCCCTGGCACTTTCCGAGAAACGCGTAGGCCGGATGAAGGTGCAGCGGCACCGGATAATGCACGGCGGTCTCGATGCCCCGGGCCTGCAGGTGCTCGCGAAGAGCGTCCCGCTTCTCGAGGCGGACGGGGTAGAGGTGGCGCGCCGGCACGGCGCCCGGGCGCGTCGCCAGAAGCCTCAGGGGGAGAGCGGCGAACGCGGCGTCGTATCGGCCCGCGATCTCGATGCGGCGCGCGTTCTCGTTCGCGAGGAAGGGGAGCCTGGCCGAGAGGATCGCGGCCTGCAGCTCGTCGAGGCGAGAGTTCCAGCCTTCCCGCTCGGCGTAGTCGCGCCGGCTCCAGCCGTACTGGCGAAGCTGCCGCAGGGCGCCGGCGACGCGGGCGTCGCCGGTGGCGACGGCGCCGCCGTCGCCGTAGGCGCCGAGATTCTTGGAGGGGTAGAAGGAGAAGGCCGCGGCCAAGCCGAAGGACCCGGCGGCGCGACCCTGGAAGAGCGCGCCGTGGCTCTGCGCGCAGTCCTCGACGATCGTGAGCCTCTTCGTCGCCGCGAGCGGGGTCAGGCCGGGAAGGTCGGCGATGCCTCCGTAGAGGTGCACCGGGAGAATGAAGCGGACCTCCGGAGTCAAGGCGCGCTCGACGCTCGCGGCGTCGAGCGTGAGCGTCTCGGGGTCGACGTCGGCGAGAACGGGCTTCGCGCCCGCCATGCGCACGCCGGCGAGCGTGGGCACGCAGGTGTTGGCGGGAAGGAGAACGCCGTCGTTCGGGCCGGCGCCGAGGGCCCGCAGAGCCAGAGCGATCGCCTCCGTGCCGTTGCCGCACGCGACGACGTGCGGCACGCCGAGGAACTTCGCGAACGCCTCCTCGAACGCCGCGACTTCCTCGCCGAGGATGAACCAGCCGCGGGTGAGCACCCGGGCGATGGCCGCGTCGATCGCCGACTTCTTCTCCCGGTAGTCCAGCGCGAGTGCGCCGAAGGGCACCTTCGGGGGAGCGGCGGTGGCCGCGCTCAGGGCGTCTCCTCGACGTCGACGCCGGACGCGCGACGATATCGCCGGCCGCAGGGACAGGCGCCGCCGCCGTTGTCGAAGCGGAGAGTCTTCCCGCACCGGCAGACGTGGCCGTGGACCTGCGCGGGGGAGCCGTAGACGAGGGCGAAGTCCGGGACGTCGCGGGTCACGAGGGATCCGGCGCCGACCATCGCGAACCGCCCGATGGTGAGGCCGGGCACCAGGATCGCGCCGGCGCCGAGGCTGGCCCCCTCGCGGACGACCGTCCTCGGGTAGGAGGCGAGATGCTGACCGCTGCGCGGCCGGGGATCGTTGGAGAAGCTCACGTCGGGGCCGACGAAGACGTCGTTTTCGAGGGTCAACGCGTCATAGAGCGACACACCGCACTTGACCGTCACCCGATCGCCGAGCACGACGTCGTTCTCGATGAAGCAGCGGTCGCAGATGTTGCAGTCGCGGCCGATTCGCGCGCCGCCGAGAACGTTGACGAAGGCCCAGATTCGCGTGCCGTCGCCGATCGTCTTCGTGGCGACGAGGGCCGTCGGGTGGATGGAAATCATGGACTGGGGGTAGCTTAACGGAATCGAGCCGCCCGGCGCGGCCTCAGAAGTATTCGGCGCGGCGCTCCCGGTAGAACTCGACCGTGCGCTCGAGCCCCTCCCGGAGGCCGATTTTCGGCTCCCAGCCGAGCAGCCGCCGGATCTTCGCGATGTCGGAAACAAAGTCGCCCGGCTCCTGGGCCCGGCGTTCGGGCGTGAAATCGGTGAACTCGATCCGTGTGCCCGGAACGGCCTCGCGAAGAAGCTCGGCGACCTCCAGAAACGTCGAAGGCCGGTCGTGGCCGACGTTCAGGATCTCGCCGACGGCCCCGGGCTCCTGGGCCGCGGCCACGAGAGCGTCGACGCAGTCGTCCACGTAGAGAAAGTCGCGCAGGATCTTCCCCGAACCGAAGATCGGGATCGGCCGCCCGTCGAGCGCGAGGCGCACGAACCAGTTGACGACGCCGAATTGCGAGTGCTTCATCTGCGCGCGCGGGCCGTAGACGTTCGTCAGCCGCAGGGGCACCGTGCGGATGCCGTGGATGCGGGTGTACGTCCGGCAGATCATCTCGGCCGAGAGTTGCGAGATCTCGTAGATGCCGCGGGGGTCCGAGGGGGTCTCTTCCGACACCGGGAGCCTGACCGCCGGCCCGTACTGGCCGCGCGTCCCCGAGCGGACGACGACGGCGCCCGGGTTCTTCCTGCGGCAAGCCTCGAGGACGACGGCGGTGCCCTTGATGTTGATGTCGATGTCGGGGTACGGGTTCGAGAGCGACATCACGTGGGAGACCTGCGCGGCGAGATGGAAAACCACGTCCTTCCCGGCGACCAGCCGCTCCATCGCGGCGGCGTCGCGCACGTCGGAGGCGTCGACCTCGAGCTGCGAGCGGATCTCCCGGATGTTCGCCGGGTTGCCGCCGTAGCCTTCGATCATCGCGTCGCAGAGCGTCACGCGGGCGCCTTCGCTGACGAGGCGGCGGGCGAGGTTGGAGCCGATGAAGCCCAGCCCCCCCGTGATCAGGATGCTTCGGCCGCGGAGCGTCATCGAAGCGAGGCTCCGGACCGAGAGACGGGTCGGCTGGCCGGGAGGAGGGCGGCGCCGTACGGCCTGCGCTGATGGCCGAGGCCGCTCGGAGGCTGCGATTCGCGGCGCGCCTCGGGCGCGCGCGAACTCGCATACCCCAGCCCTCCGGTGATCAGGATGCTCTTGGCGCGGAGCGTCATCGAATCTCCGGATCGAAGGACGCGCGCGGCGGTGTCGCTCATGGCACGTCCTGAGCGGCCTTCGCTCGTCTGGGCACACCTCGCCGGAAGGAGACGAAAAGAAGGACGCCGAGCGTGACGAGGCTGACGGCGGCGCCGGCCGTGAATCCGTCGGGCCGATACCGCAGCTCGAGCCGGTGTCGGCCCTTGGGCACCCGAAACGCCAGAAATGCGTGGTTGTAGGAGAGCGGATCGGCCGCGAGGCCGTCGAGCCGTGCCTTCCAGCCGGGCCAGGCCGTGACGGACGTCCCGACAATGGCGTCGCGCTCGGCTTCGACCTCGAGCGTCATCGATTGCGGATGGTAGGAAATCACGGTCACGCGCCCCGGACCGTTCTCCACCCACTCGCCCGACGACGACGGGGGGCTCGAACCGACGACGCCCCGCCGGCCGAAGTCCGAGATCCCCTGGAGCGCCTCGATGCGCCGCGACGCGTCGGGCTGGTAGTGGATCTCGGAGGGGATGAAGGCCCGCGGTAGAGCCTCGGGGTTCTCCAGAAGATCGGCTCCTCGATCGCGCGCGATCCTTCTCCATCCCGGCGGGGCCGCATAGCCCTCGGGCACGAGGGCGTATCGCACCCCGAGGAAGGAGAGGAAAGGCCGCTCGAGATCATCGACCCGGTTGTACCAGACCGGTTGCGCCACGCACCACAGGGGATAGGTCTGATGGAAAGCCCGCAAGGTCATCGCCTCGTACCCGCGGACGTCTTCCAGTTCGTAGAGGGCCGAGGCATTCGGTACGAGCACGAAACGGACGCCCACGAACCGGTAGGGCGCACGGCGCGGGATCGCATCGAGCACGGGAAGGCGAGGGTAAAACGCCGCCGCCGGATAGGTCGGGTACACGGCGCCCGCCTCCGCGCTGCGTGACGCCAGAAGGAGGCCCAGCAGGAGGGGGGCCGTCCACCGGGGCCGAGGCCGCCGGCGCGCGAGGGCGACGAGGAGCGCAGCCAGCGCCAGAGGCGCGATTTCCCACAGAAGCCTCGATCGCAGGAACTCGGGCGGCATGGCGAGCGCTTCCATGCCCGTCTTCCGGAATCGAAATACGGCCGCGATCGCGAGCGCCGACAATCCCGCCCCAATGAGGAAGTCCGGGACCCCGTCTCCGTGGCGGAGCCTTTCGGCTCCGAGGGCCGCCAGAGCCGACAGCGCGAAAACGGCGAGGAACACGAGGTATTCGAGAATGCTGATCTCGAAGAGCGGCAACGCCGCCACGCCGTCCGTGACGATCGCCAGTCTCATCCACAACGCGGCACCCAGCAGCCCCATGGCCATGAGGGCCCATCGCTGCCGGTTGCGCGAACGCAGGCCCGTGAAGGCCAGGGGAAAAAGGATCGATCCGGCGTAAACGGCGGGGGGCCCGAAGTCCTTCCACAGGTAACCGCGTCCCGACTCACCGTACGCGAAGGGCACGAGGATCGACAGCCCGCGCCGCGCGCTCTCGCTCAGCATCGCGCCTCTCTTCGCCTGCGCGAAATGGCCGTTGCGCACGGCGTGCTCCCAGGTCTCCGGCAGGACTTCGGCCAGGGGGAGGAGCTGGACGGCCGTCAAGCCCAGAGCCGCCGCGCCGGCGACGAGCGAAAGGAGAACGGCTCGGACCCGCCGGTCGCGGTCGGCGTAGGCGAGTTGAAAGAGGAAGTAGACGCCGGCCCCAGCCACGGCGAAGAGCAGCGTCTCGGGGTGGCCGGCAATGACGATCAGGACCAGCGCACACGTCGTCAGCCCGACCGCGCGTCGATCGGAATCCCTCGCGACCCTGCCAAGCCCGAGAAGCAGGAGCGGAAACGGCGCGACGGAATTGGTGATGGGAAAGCCGAGCCAGAAGACGAGGAAGTCCGAGAACCCCCATCCCGCCGCGCCGAGGAGAGCGGGCCCTTCACCGCATCCGAGGTTTCGCAGGAACAGGTAGGCCGAAAGCAGCGCGAGGAGCAGGCGCAGGCTCATCTGAAAAGTCCAGGCCTGAGGCAGAGGCAGAAGAAGACTCAGCAACGTCCCGGGGTGAAGCGCGGCGGGCTGTTGCACGGCGAGCAGGGGCTCGCCCGCGAGGATGAAGGGATTCCAGAGGGGAAACGCGCCACCCTTGACCGCCTCGCGGACGGCCTTCTGCCAGGGGAACATCTGCGTCGCGACGTCGTGAAGCAGCGGCGTCCTGGGCTCCGTGATGCTGTACGCGGAGCGTTGGGACGCGAACGGCTCGGTCGGATAGAGAATGTCGACGGGCCCGTAGACGCTCGCCGTCAGGAGTGCGCGGCCCGTGAAGAGGAGCGGAAGAATCGCGATCACGAAGGCCACGCGAGCTTTCAAGGGCGACACCCAGCGATGGGCGGCCAGGAGGACGAGGCTCGCGGTCGCTCCGTAGGCGGCGACCGAGGCTGCGACGAGCGGGAGCACTCAGCCGATTCTACGGTTTCGCCTGCTCACCGCCACCCGGAGCGCATCGAGGGAAGAAGGGCGCCCGCGAGGCCCTGACGATGACTGTTGTCGACCGTCCGGGGCGACGGAGGGATCGAGAGGACGGCGGCTCCCATCAGGAGACCGGCGAGAGTCCCCGCGAGAAGTGTCGGACGCGGGACCTTCGCGCCTCTCACCGCGGCGACGAAGGCCACGGCGCAGGCCAGAAGGGGAGGGGCGAGCGAAACCAGGGGCGGCAGACCCGCCGCCACTCCGAGGTTGAATTCCACCAGTCCCCGTCGCAGAAAGTGAAGCGAGACGGTTCGCGCCGGGTTCCAGGCTTCGTAGGGGATCATCCAATAGGTCGACCCCGAAATGGCCAGGATGACGGTGCCGTAGACCAGGGCGGAGAGAAGCGCCGTATGCCCGCGCCCGCTGCGTCCGCTCGGGCCGCGGAGCGCTAACAGCCAGAACACCAGAAGGAATCCCCCGACCAGGTATCGGGGTCCGAGACACCAGCCCCCCCTCCAGTGGGGAGACGGATACCCGGAGATTGCGATCAGGAGCAGCAGGGGGCCGAGGGCGGGTACGAGCAGAGATGGATCGCTTTTCAGTGTTCGGAGAGAGGCCACGGCCACGATGGGCCACAGGATCATGAACGGCGAGAAGTACAACAAGCCGTGCGCCGGATCCAGAAACAGCCCGGCGGCGGCGGCCGGCGAAGGCCAGGAGATTCCCGCGAGGCCGTGCCCGGCGAGCGAGGAGTAACTCTCGCTCGCGGCGGGCGGCGAGTTGAGGACTCCGCCGAAGTAGTGGGCGTGATACCAGGCGAGAGCCGCGGCGGGAGCGGCGCCGCCGGCGAGGAAGGCCGCCAGCCGGAGCCGGGGCCCGCGCAAGGCGACCGCGATCGCCAGACAGAGTGCGATGACGGCGACGGGATATTCGGTCGCGACGGCCGCCGCCGCCAGGAATCCGGCGGTCGCCGCCGACGTCAGCCCGCGGTCGTGCGCCGCGAGCGTGAAGCTGAGGAAGAGGAGGGCCGCAGCGAAGCCGTGAGAAAAGAACGACCGGGCGTACACCTGGAATGGGGTGGCGAACAGCAGCGCAAAGAGCCAGAGCGGTAGGGACGACGGCACGGACATTCGTCGCAGGGCGCGCCGGACGAAGACGGCCACCGCCAGGACGACCACGAGCGTGACCGACAGGACGCGAGATCCGTAGAACACCAGCCAGTCCTGCAGCGAGGAGGGAGGCGGCAGAAACCAACGGAAGACCCAGTAGGCGGGCAGAGCCGCGACCGACAGTCCGGGCCCCTTGTTCGAAAACCGGCGTCCGTCGTGGACGGCGACGTCCGTATGCGAACCGAGGTCCCGCAACTCGGGCTCGATTTCCGCGGTGCCGCGCTCTCCGAGCGCCCGCAACAGCTGATAGTGGCTCCGTTGATTGGAATCCGCCGCGCCCGGGTACAGTCCGACGAAGTACACGCAGACGAAGGCGAAACAACCCAGCACCCACGAGCACGCTCGGCGAGCCCGCGGGAGATCCTGCGAGCCGGCGCCGGCCGGGCTTGCGATCGATGAGCGATCCATGGCGTCGTGGATGGCGGGGCCTGTGATTTCGGACCGGGCCTCGACCGCGAGGGTATCCCAGTCCCGACGGATCGAGAGGGACGGGGCGCCGGCTGTCGTAAGCTTGTTTTCGATGGCGGACCCGGCATCCCGGAAGGGAATCCCACCGCGGGCTCGCCGGATCGCCGGGACCGTCGCCTTCCTCACGGCATTCGTCTTTCTCGCGGGTGGCAATCCCGTTCCCGAATTTCGCGACCGGCTCGGCGTCCTCCGACGATCCTGGCACAAGGAGTCGAAGGCGCGCCGCCTCGAAGGGACCGCGGCCGCCTACGACCGTCGCTTCGCCGCGTTGCTGGATTCCGCTCGAGACGCCCTGCCCTCCGGAACGCCCGGGCTCGCCCTCAATGCGCCGGGCATTCCGGAGTGGGGCGGGCTCTATCTCGCGGTCTACCAATTTGCGCCGACCCCGGTGCTGATCGCTCCCAGGCGCGTCCCTCCCGGCTGGCTCGTTTTGAAGTACGGCGGGGCCGAGCCTGGCGACGGCCGGGTCCTGCGGCAGTTTCCGGACGGCGCTTTGCTCCTTCCGCCGCCATGAGCCCCGTCGGTCTTCCGTCGTCCCTGCTTCAGGTCGGCGGAATCCTGCTCCTGGCGACACTCGTCGGTCGGACCGTGACCTCCGCCTTGCTTCCCGGCGGCGGCGGGACGCTCGAACGGTGGGGATGGAGCGTGGCCCTCGCCCCGCTCTTCCTGGCGGTCCACGTCGTCGTCGCTTTCGCGGTGCGCCTTCCTCCCGGTTGGATCGGGCTGCTGGCCGTGGCATTCTGCGGGATCGTTCTGGCCCGCTCTTTCCGCTTACCGGGGCCCGATCGGTCGAGCGACGGTCGAGCCTGGCGATCGCCCGCGTCCCTGCTCCTGCTGGCGCTCACCGCGGCCGGGATGGCGATCTACGCGGTGCGAAGCCTGGCGGAACCGATGTGGTCGAACGACTTTCTGGCGGTCTGGGGACTCAAGGGCAAGACGATCTTCGACGATGCCGCAATACCGCAGCGGCTGTTTCGGTGGCCCGAGTTCGAGTTCACGAACCCGGCCTATCCGATCGGGCTGCCCCTCGTCTACGCGGGAACCGCGTTTCTCGTCGGTCGATGGGATGACCACGCGATGGCCCTGCTCTTTCCGTTCTTTCAGCTCGGCACGCTTCTCGTCCTGGTCGGATGGCTGCGAAGGCGGGGGATCGACCTCGTCGTCGCGCTCGCCGCGGCGGCGTTCGTGGCGAACTTCGGCATGCTGTACTCGGCCTGGCTCGCCGGCATGGCGGAGGTTCCGGCGGCTTTCACGTTTCTCCTGATCGGCACGGCGTTGTGGGACGTTCTCGACGACACCGACCCGGGCTCCGTTCGCCGGCTCTTCCTGGCGTCGCTCCTGGCCGCCGCGACGAAGAACGAAGGCGTCTTCCTGCTCGCGACCGCATGGACGCTTCTCGTGTTCCACGCCGTCCGGCGGCGGGAGCGCCGGCTGTGGATCGGTGCGGCGGCGGCTCTGATCGCCGGCCTGGGCTCCGTGCTGCTGCACCGGCTCGTTCTCGGCAGTCACCCGATCCGCGGCCTCGACTTCGGGCTCCTGTGGCGCCCGGGCCTGGGTTCCCGCGTGGTGACGACTCTGCGCGAGGAATGGACCCAGCTCGTGCGGCCCATCGGACCGGGAATCGTCGCCGTCATCGGCCTCGTGGGGCTCGGCTCGCGACGATGGAGCGCGAACCCGATACTCATCGTCGTGGCGGCTTCGCTCGCGACCTACCTCGCCCTTCCCGTCGTGTGTCCGTTCGGGCCCGGCTGGCTGATCCACTGGACCGTCGGGCGGATCACGAGCGCCCTGGTCCCTCTGCTGGCGGCCGGAATCGGCATGGCCTGGTACGACTGGAGTAGATTGCCACGCGCATGATGGTGCGACGCGAATCCGCCCGCGCGCCGTGGCCGGTGGCGTCCGTGTTGTGGATCGCGGGGACTTTGTCACTGCTCGCGCCTCCGTTCGTTCGCTGGATGGCTTCGCCCGTCTCTTTTCACGTTCCGCTGACGCCCGTCGATCGGGTCAACTGGCTCTACGCCCGCCAGTGGGCGCTCGTCCAGGAGGCCCGCGAGGCCGTTCCGGCCGGCCAGACCTTCACCACGATCGCGAAGGACAAGGACGAAGAGATGCTTCTCTTCATGCTTTCGGTAGGGGTCATTCGCAGCCGATTCCCGATGCCCACCTCCTACTGGAGGATGCCTGTGGCGGATGGCGCGCAGGCGCGGTACGTCGTTGCATACGAGTGCCTCGAGCCGGCCGGCGCCTCTCGCCTCGTGAGACGCTTTCCCGAGGGCTGCGTCTGGGAGAGGCCGGATCCGGCCAGATGAGAACCGGCGCGATCTACCTCCTGGCGCACGCGCTGGTCGCCGTTCTGGGGTTGCCGGTCCTGTGGATGCGCGAGGTTCGCGGCTGGAGCCTTCCGGCCCGCGCGGCCGCGGCCTTCGCGATCGGGGCAATCGTTCTTGCCGTCGAGTCGACCCTCTCGACGATGCTCGGCGCGGCCTGGAACCCCTCGATCGTCCTCGCGCCGCCGTTGCTCCTCGCGGTTCTGGTGGCGCGAAACGCGAGAGCCAAGGGCGAGATGATTTGTCCTGCGTTCCGACCCGGAACGGGGGCGGCGGCCTTCGGGATTCTCGCGGGAGGCGCCGCAGTCGGGCACCTGGCTCTGTCGCTCGCAACCGCTCGCGCGACCTCGAACGACTTCCTGTTGTTCTGGGGCGTGAAGGCGGTGCACTTCGCGGACATGAAAAGCGTGGATCCGGGCCTGCTGCGCCATCCCTGGTTCACCCACGGACAACCCTTCTATCCGCCCCTGGTGCCGACCTTGGACGCCTGGGGCGTTCTCGCCGCGGGGCACATGCCCTGGAGAACCGCGCCCCTGGTAACTCTGCTGTGGTTCGCGGCCGCGGCAGTCATGGTCCTGCAGATCCAGCGGAGCCGGCTCGGGGATCGAAACGCGACACTGGTCTGCGCGTTTTGGATGGCCGCCGTCTCGGCGTCCCTGGTGAACTCCTACTCCGGGGCCAACGCCGAGGCGCCCCTGCTGCTCTACGAAACGACGGCCGGAATGCTGCTCCTGACCGAGCGGCCGAATCCGGGCGTCGGCCGCCGGTGGCTGGCGGGGCTCTTTCTCGCGGGAGCCGTCCTCACGAAGGTCGAGGGTACGTTGGGATCGGCCTTTCTGATCGTCGGAACCGTGCTGAGGGACGTCGTCGTGGCGGAGCGGCGGCCGCGCTGGCGGGAAACGGCCGGACTCGTGATTCCGCCTCTCTGCGCGGGCCTGCTCTGGTGGGGCTTCCTGAGACGGTTCGGCATTCCGTCCAACTACTCGGCGAAGGGGAGGCTGACGGAGGTTCACTGGAGTCGACTCGGCGAGCTCATGGGTCCGTTGCTCGAGAGCTTGAACGCGGGCAGCTGGTGGCTCGCCTGGATTCTCCCGACTCTTCTGATTCTCGCCGCCGCGAGGCGGCGATGCTACGCGGAGGCGTTGCCCGGGATCGTCACGGCGACCGGTCTCCTCGCCTTCTTCGTCTTCATCTACCTGCACGAGACGACCAGTCAGGCGCTGCGCATCTCGTGGGAGATCCCTCGCATCTCACAGCCGGCGCTCTCCCTGCTGATCGCCGTCGCCGCCCTTTGCTATCCTCCTGGCAGGCCTCGGCCGGAATCCCAAATAGTTGAGCAGTAACGGCTTCCAGCCAGACGCTCCGGCCGGTTGGATTCGCTGCTAGCACTCGTTATAGAGGAGTGCTAGTATCCGTCTCCGCTCGAGGCGTCCTGCGGGCGCTCCGGGCAAGCAAGAGGCAACCAAGGCACAGGAGGCGAGTTCATGAAGATTCGGCCACTCTACGATCGGATCCTGGTCAAGCGTCTGGAAGAGGGCGAGAAGAAGCGGGGCGGGATCATCATCCCGGACACCGCGAAGGAAAAGCCGATGGAGGCGGAGGTCGTCGCCGTCGGCAAGGGCAAGGTGAACGAGGAAGGCAAGCAGTTCCCGCTCGACGTCAAGAAGGGCGACCGCATCCTCATCGGCAAGTACGCCGGCACCGAGATCAAGATCGACGAAGTCGAGCACCTGATCCTCCGCGAGGACGAAGTGCTCGCGGTCGTCGAGAAGTAAGGAGACACGCAACATGGCAGCGAAAACGATCATTTACGGTGAGGAGGCGCGCCAGCGCGTCCTCCACGGCGTCAACAAGCTCGCCGACGCAGTGAAGGTGACGCTCGGTCCCAAGGGCCGCAACGTCGTCATCGAGAAGAAGTTCGGTTCCCCGACGGTCACCAAGGACGGCGTGACGGTCGCCAAGGAGATCGAGCTTCAGGATTCCCTGGAGAACATGGGCGCCCAGATGGTCCGCGAGGTCGCCTCGAAGACCTCCGACGTCGCGGGTGACGGCACGACGACGGCGACGGTTCTCGCCCAGGCGATCTACCGCGAGGGCATCAAGAACGTCACGGCGGGAGCCAACCCCATGGAGTTGAAGCGCGGCATCGACGCGGCGGTCAAGGCCGCGGTGGAGTCGCTCGACAAGCTCTCCAAGCCGGTCGACGGCAAGGACATCGCCCACGTCGGCACCATCTCGGCCAACAACGACTCGGAGATCGGCAAGATCATCGCCGAGGCGATGGACAAGGTCGGCAAGGACGGCGTGATCACGGTCGAGGAGGCCCGCGGCCTCGAGACGACCCTCGAAGTCGTCGAGGGCATGCAGTTCGACCGCGGCTATCTGTCCCCGTACTTCATCACCGACGCGGAGCGGATGGAGTGCGTCATGGAGAACGCCAAGGTTCTCCTGTACGAGAAGAAGATCTCCAACATGAAGGACCTGCTCCCGATCCTCGAGCAGATCGCCAAGCAGGGCAAGCCCCTGCTGATCATCGCCGAAGAGGTCGAGGGCGAGGCTCTCGCGACCCTCGTGGTCAACAAGCTGCGCGGCACGCTCCAGGTCGCGGCCGTCAAGGCCCCGGGCTTCGGCGACCGCCGGAAGGCCATGCTCGAGGACATCGCGATCCTGGCTGGCGGCAAGTTGATCTCCGAGGACCTCGGCATCAAGCTCGAGAGCGTGAAGTGGGAGGACCTGGGCGACGCCAAGAAGGTCACCGTCGACAAGGACAACACCACGATCGTGGTGGATGACCGCTCGAAGGGGAAGAAGGACGCCATCCAGGGCCGGGTCAAGCAGATCCGCACGCAGGTCGAGGAAACGACTTCCGACTACGACCGGGAGAAGCTGCAGGAGCGGCTGGCCAAGCTCGTGGGCGGTGTCGCCGTCATCAAGGTGGGCGCCGCGACCGAGACCGAGATGAAGGAGAAGAAGGCCCGCGTCGAGGACGCGATGCACGCGACCAAGGCGGCCGTCGAAGAGGGGATCGTCCCCGGCGGCGGCGTGGCTCTCCTCCGCTCGATCGACGCGGTCGAGAAGCGCGCCAAGGAGCTTTCGGGCGACGAGCAGATCGGCGCCCGCATCGTGATTCGCGCCCTCGAGGAGCCGACGCGCCAGATCGTGGCCAACGCCGGCGCCGAAGGCTCGGTGGTCATCAACGAGCTCAAGGCCAAGGGCGGCAACTACGGATACAACGCCAACACCGAGAAGGTCGAGGACATGCTCAAGTCGGGCATCATCGACCCGACCAAGGTCACCAAGAACGCGCTGCAGAACGCGGCGTCGGTGGCCGGTTTGATGCTCACGACCGAGGCCCTCGTCTCCGAGATCAAGGAGAAGGACAAGGCCCCGGCCGGCGGCGGAATGCCGGGCGGCATGGGCGGAATGTACTGATCTCCCTCCCCGATTCGCTTCGAAGCCCCGGCGAAAGCCGGGGCTTTTTTTATACTGGGGCCAGGTGAGCCTTCCCGGCGACCGCGTTTGCGCCGTCATCGTCCACTACCGCACGCCGGCGGAGACCGAGCGGGCGGCGCGGGCGGTGGCGGAGTTCTCGCCCGGGGCGCAGATCCTGGTGGTCGACAACGCCTCGGGGGATCGCGTCGCCGAGGCTCTCGTCGCGCGGATCCCGGCGGTGCGGGTCGTGACCGAGGCCGAGAATCGGGGCTACGGCACGGCGTGCAACCGGGGCGCGCGCGAGACGTCGCGGCCATACCTGCTCTTTCTGAACTCGGACGCCTATGCGCGCCCGGCCTCGGTCGAGACGCTCACGGCGGCGCTCGATGCGGATCCGGGCGCTGCCGCCGCCGGCCCCCGGCTGCTGTCTCCCGACGGATCCCTCCAGCCGTCCATCCGCCGCCTGCCGACGCCCTGGCGGGTTTTCTGCGAGAGCTCCGGGCTCGCGTTCCTCGGCGGGGGGCGCGGACCGTTCTCGGGGCACACGGCGACGCGGCAGGACCACGGGAAGGGGAAGCCGCGGGCGGTCGAGGCGCTCATGGGCGCCGCTCTGCTCGTGCGGCGGTCGGCCTTCGAAACCGCCGGCGGCTTCGACGAGTCGTTCTTCCTCTACGCCGAGGAGACGGACCTCATGGCGCGCTGGCGCGCGGCAGGCTGGCGGGTCCTCTTCGTTCCCGCAGCCGAATTCGTTCACGAAGGGGGCCGCTCGGGAGGAGACCGCCTCTTCGGGCAGCTCCACGCTTCTCTCGCCCGGTACGCCCGAAAGCACCACGGCGCCGCCGCCGCCCAATTCGTTCGCGCCACGCTCGCGGCGGGGGCGGCCCTGCGCCTGATTGCGGCCCTGATGACCCCGGGGGAAGCCGGACGCCGCCGCCGGCTTCGCTACCGCGCGGCGCTCTCGGGGCCGGCCCGATGAAGCCGCTCGCCGTCAGCATTCTCCCGCGGCCTCCGCATTCCTCGCGCGACGGCCTCGCGATCCGCAACTTCCACCTGCTGTCCGGGCTCGCCGAGCGATTTCGGGTGCGGGCACTCTCCCTTTTCGATCCCGAGCGCCCGTACGAGGGGGAGTGGCCGGCCGGCGTCGACGCCGAGGTGGTGCCCCAGACGGCCCGGGCGGTGCGGCGCTTTCGGGCGGCGCTGGGCAGCCTGGTGTCGGGCGGGGCGTACTCGGAGCGGCTGTATCGCTCGTCCGAGCTTTCGCGCCGGCTGCGAAACGTCCTTGCGGCCGAACAGCCGTGCTGGGTCGTGGCGCACGCGTACCACGTTGCCCCCGCAGCGCTCGCGGGTGGCGCGCCGGTCTGGATCGATTTTCACAACCTCGACTCGGAGATCTGGCGGCGAACGGCCGTCACGGCCGCCGCCTGGCCGGTCCGCCGCTTCGCGCGATTCCAGGCGGATCGCGTGGCCGCCCTCGAGGAGGAGCTCGCCCCGCGGGCGGCGGGCGTTTCCTGTGTCTCTCCGCGGGACGCCGAAGCCCTGCGCGCGCTCGGCGCTCGGACCGAGCCGCTGGTCGTTCCCAACGGCGTCGATCTCGCGAGGCACGCGTGGCGCCGCGGGCCGGCGCCCGGAGAGATCGTCCTGTTCGTCGGCGACCTGTCCTGGCCTCCGAACGCGGACGGCGTGCGCTGGTTCCTTCGCGAGGTCTGGCCGCGCGTGCGCAGCCGCCGTCCCTCCGCGCGGGTCGAAATCGTCGGCCGTTCCGCGCCTCGGGACCTCGACCGGCTTGCGGGCCCGGACGTGACCCTGCTCGGAGAAGGCGGTGACGCGCGCCAGCACTGGGTGCATGCTGCCGTGGCGGTCGTTCCGCTCCGGGCGGGAGGCGGCACGCGACTCAAGATTCTGGAGGCCGCCGCCAGCGGCGTGCCGGTCGTCTCGACCTCGATCGGCGCCGAGGGGCTCGACCTTGCTCCGGAGAGCGAGATCCTGCGCCGCGACGAGGCCGGGGCCTTCGCCGAAGCCGTAGCCGGGTTGCTGGCCGACGCCGGCGCCGCCTCCCGGCAGGCCGCCGCGGCGCGGGCGCGCGTCGAGGCGTCTTACGACTGGGCGCCGATCGGGCGGAGCTTCGCCGCCGAGCTCGCCCGCCGCGCCGGGGCCTCCGCGTGACGACCCTCGCCGCTGCCCTTGCCGGCCTGTCGTTTCTCCTGTTCGTCTGGTCTTACCTCGTCTATCCGCCGCTCGTCGAGCGGCTGGCGGCGCGGCGCGGGGCGGCGCCCGCGCCCACGGAAGCGCTGCCGGAGTCGGTCGAAGTGCTCCTCTCGGCCGCCGACGAGGAGGAAGTCATCGGGGCGCGAGTCCGCGATCTTCTGGCCCAGGTCCGGCATCCCGGGCTACCGCATCACGATCGGCTGCGACGGTTGCCGCGACGCGACGGCGGCGAAGGCGCGGGACGCGGCGGCCGGGGCGGCCGTCGCCGTGGCCGTCGTCGAGTACGGGGAGCGCCGGGGCAAGGCCGCGGTCCTGAACGACCTGGTGAGCGCGTCGACGGCGCAGATGCTCGTTTTCACGGACGCGAACACGCGCTTCGAGCAGGGCGCGGTTCGTGCCCTTCTCGAGGCCCTGGCCGCACCTGGCGTCGGAGCGGCATGCGGGCGGCTCCTCTTCGAAACGCCCGCGGGCGCTCGGGCGACGCCGGAGGCGGCCTATTGGGACCGCGAGACGAGAGTCAAGGAAGCGGAGGGCGCCCTCGGCGCGTGCCTCGGCGCCAACGGCGGAATTTACGCGGCGCGGCGCGCGCTCGTCGACCCGCTTCCCCCGGACACGACCTCGATGGACGATTTCCTGATTCCGGTGAGGGTGGCTCGCGCCGGAGCGCGGGTCGTCTTCACGGGCGGGGCCGTCGCCCGCGAGGACGCCGCGAAAGACGTCGCGGCGGAAGTGTCCCGGCGTTTGCGCATCGGGATCGGCGCCGGCCAGGTCCTGCGCCGCGAGCTCTGGCTCTGGAACTTCGCCGCGCACCCGGCGCTGACTCTCGCCTACGCCTCGCGCAAGGCCGCCCGGTGGCTCGCGCCACTGGCTTCGCTCTGCGCCGCGGGGGCGGCGCTCGCGGTCCCGGCTTGGCGGGCCGCGGGGGCGTGCATTCTGGGCCTTGCGGCGCTTCTCCTCCTCTCGGCGCGCCTGAAGCCCGCGCTGCCCGGCGTCGCCGGCAGGCTCTATTATTTCGCGGTGCTGAACGTCGCCCTCGCGCTCGGCGTGGCCGCGGGCCTTCTCGGGCACAGCCGCCCGTTCTGGACGCGGACGGCGCGGTCCTGATGGCGCCCCGGCGTCCCACGGCGTTCCGGGCGGTGGCGTTTTGTGGCGATGTCGCCATCGCCGTCGCGGCCCTCGATGCCGCCTTTTTCCTGCGGACGCACGTCTCGATTCCCGGCACGTTGACGCTTCTGCCGGCCGCCAGCGTGCGGTTCACGCCCGGGAACGTCCTCTTCGTCGCCGCGGTCCAGGCCTTCGCCCTCTGGTTCTTCGGCCTCTACCGCGATCACGAGCGTTTCCGCGAGCCGCTCGCGCGCCTGCTGCTGCCGGCCCTGTTCGTCGAGCTGCTGACGCTCGCGTCCGTGTACTTCCTGGCTCAGCCGTACTCGTTTCCGCGCTCGGTCCTCGTCGTGTACATCCTGGTCAACGGCGCTCTCCTGGCGTTCTGGCGGGCCGCGCTCGACCGGCTCTTTCCGCAGCCGCGCCGCCGGGCGATGATCGTCGGGGGCGGGCCCGCCGCCGCGCTCGTGGCCGACACGATCCGTCGCCACCCGTGGACGGGAGTCGAGCTGGTCGGCGTGCTGGGAGACGCCGGGGGCGCGCACGGCCTGCGGTCGCTGGGGTCGGAGGAGCAGCTCATCGAGATCGCTCAGGCCGAGAGCATCGACGAGGTGATCCTGATGCCGGAGGCGCCCTCCTGGCGGGACCGGTTGCCGGAGAAGATCCCGGAAGGCTTCGAGGCGGACCTGCTGGTGTGGCCGTCGCCGTTCGAGACCATGATCGGGCGCCTGCGGTTTCGCATCGTCGGCGACCTGCCGCTGCTCGAGGCGAGGGTGCGGCCGCTCGACGGCGCCGCGGCCTTTTCCAAGCGCGCCTTCGACGTCGTCGCCGCCGCGGCGGCGCTGCTCCTGCTGGCGCCCGGGCTCGTGTTCGCCGCGCTGCTCGTCGCCGCGACGTCGCGGGGAGGCGTCTTCTACCGGCAGACCCGGGTCGGGCGCGACGGAAAGCCGTTCGAGCTCTGGAAGCTCCGGACGATGCACCAGGGTGCGGAAGTCGAAACGGGAGCCGTCCTCGCCTCGCCGGACGACCCGCGCGTGACGTCCATCGGAAGGGCGCTGCGCGCGGCCCGCATCGACGAGATCCCCCAGCTCTGGAACGTCGTGCGCGGCGACATGAGCCTCGTCGGCCCGCGGCCGGAGCGGCCCGAGTTCGCCGACCGGTTCGCGCGCTCGGTGTCGGGGTACGGGCTGCGCCATGCGGCTCGGCCGGGGCTGACCGGCCTCGCGCAGGTTTCGGGCGAGTACTCGACCGAGCCCGACATCAAGTTGCGCTACGATCTGGCGTACTTGAACAACTGGTCGTTCGGTCTGGACCTCGCGATCCTGCTGCGCACGCTGCCGGTCGTCCTGACTCGCCGTGGCATCTGAACCGGCCCGTCCCCGGCGCCGGGTCGCCGTGGTGATGCCCGCGTACAACGCCGAGAAGACCCTCGAACGCACGTACGCGGACGTTCCCAGGGACAGCGTCGACGACATCATCCTCGTCGACGACCGCTCGCGGGACCGCACCGTCGAGATCGCCCGGCGGCTCGGCATCCACACGGTCGTTCACGACAAGAACCGCGGCTACGGCGGCAATCAGAAGACCTGCTACGCCACGGCCCTCGAGCGCGGGGCCGACGTCGTCGTCATGGTGCACCCGGACCACCAGTACGATCCGACCGTCATCCCCCACCTGCTCGCGGCGCTCGAGAACGGCAGCTACGACGCGGCCTTCGGGAGCCGCATGCTGGGGGGTCGACCCATCCAGGGCGGCATGCCGAAGTGGAAGTACCTCGGCAACATTCTGCTGACGGCGATCGAGAACGCGACCTTCCTGATCTACCTGACCGAGTACCACAGCGGCTTCCGCGCCTATACGCGCAAGTACCTGGAAACCGTCAACCTCGAGGCGAACTCCGACGGATTCGTCTTCGATACCGAGATCATCGCCCAGGGCATGGCGGCGGGGCTGCGGATTTGCGAGATCCCGATCGAGACGCGCTACTTCGACGAGGCGTCCCAGATCGCATTCGGCCCCTCCGTGCGCTACGGCCTGGCGATCCTCAAGACCATGCTGCTCTACAAGCTGCACGTCTGGGGGATCTACTCGAGCCGGATCTTCCGCCCTCGGCCGTAGGTCGCCGCTACCGGCGTTCCGGCTCGGGCAGCGGGGGCGGCGCCGTCAGCCGGCCGTCGGCGAGCTCCTGCGTCAGCGCAGCGATCCGCGCAAGCACCGGTTCGCGCGCCGGAGCGGGAAGCGACGCCAGGATCTCGGGGCTGACCCAGCCGGCGCGCAGGAGAGCGGCGTCCGCGTCTTCGTTCCGGCTGGCGAGCGCGTAGGCGCGTCCGAGGTTGAGATCGATCTCCGCGCGCTCTCCGGTCGCGAACGCCTCGCGGTAGTTCTCGAGCGCCCGCTCGGGCTGACGGGTCACCACGCACGCGGAGCCCGCGATGATCCACGGTCGCGGGTCGCCCGGAAGGCCGGGCACGGCCGTGAGCGCCAGCTGGCCCACGCGGAGGATGTTCGACGCCGTCTCGGCGTCGCCCGTCCGGCCGAGGAGGCTTCGAAAGGCGGCGGTGGCGAATCCGACGCGCCGCTCGGCCGCATACCTTCGAAACTCGGGAGCCACGAGCGCGGCGAGAGCGGCGAGGGCGGCGGCGGTGGCGAGAACGCGCGAGCCCTTCAAACCGGCTCCCCGTCTTCGGGAGAGTCCCCCGCGATCCTCCACGCCCGTCCGGCCGCGAGCAGCAGCGGCACCGCCGTGATGGGCCGCTGGAGCGGAAACCAGGTGAGGGCGGCGGCCGCACCCGTCGCGAGCATCGCCGCCAGCACGATCGCTTCGGCTGTGCGTCGCCGCCAGGCGGTGGCGATCGCGAGAGCCAGCAGGCAGCCGACGGCGCCCATGGCCAGCACGCCCGCGGGTGCTCCGGCGTCGCTGAAGACCTGGAGGTAGTCGCAGTGGGCCTCGGCGTAGGAGCTCGTCAGGAGCGGGCTGACGAATCGGCGCCTGCTCCGGATCTCCGCCGCGAGACGGTGGGGGACGTACTCGGCGCCGAAGGTCCCGGGCCCGAAGCCGAGCAGAGGCCTTTCCCGAGTCATCTCGAGAGCCGCCGCCCACGGCCCGCCGCGGAAGGACACGACCGCGTCCCAGTTGTTCCTGGCGGCCGCCCGGGTCAGCTCCTGCGCGCGGCTGCGCAGCGGTCCGTAGGCCAGGACGCCGATCGCC
Organism: uncultured Acidobacteriota bacterium; assembly: GCA_963810205.1. Taxonomy (GTDB): domain Bacteria; phylum Acidobacteriota; class Thermoanaerobaculia; order UBA5066; family Gp7-AA6; genus DAHUXD01. The sequence continues at coordinate 197,335 of CAWEMP010000002.1, read as the reverse complement.
ACGGCGGCGGCGACGGCCACCAGCGGGAGCGCCGCGCGCCGCCGGAAGCGCAGGACGAGGAGGACCGCGGCGCCCGCGAGCAGCGCCATGAGGGCGGTCAGGTTCTGATTCACGACGAGGCCGGCGGAAAACACCGCGAGAGCGGATGCCGACAGGGCGCGCCGCGCCGTCGTATGCGCCGTGACGAGTATGCCGAGCGCCAGAACCGAGCCCAGCGCCAGGGCGATGGCGAGGTAGCCCACGTTGCCCGCGAACGCTCCCGTGTCCTGCCGGGCGCCCACGGTCTCCAGCGGAAAGGGGCTGTAGATGCCGCGGGCCTCGAGCACCGCCACCACGGCGTTGACGGCGCAGGCGGCCAGAAACACCGCCACGAGCGCCCGTCGGGCCCCGGGCACGACGCGCGACGCCCCGAGAGGGAGCAGCAGGGCGAGGACGGCCAGGGCACGCATGGTGTCGAGTGCGAGGGCGCGGCGCGGAGACGCGAGGGCCGAGACGAGCGCCAGGCCGAAGGCGCCGGCCGCCAGGGCGAGCGCGGCCCTGCGCAGCCGCGGACTCTCGCGCCAGGTCTCCCCGGGCGGCCGCCTCGGCCAGGCGAGCGCCGCCGCGGCCGCGAGCGCGGTTCCGACGAGCGCGATCAGCCGCTTCGGAGCGTCGAACGCCGCGCCCGCCAGCGTGTCCACGGCGAGCGCCGTTCCCGCGAGGACCGCACAGAGAGCGGCGGCGGCCGCGACCGCGCCGATGTCGCGCGGCGGCCGCTGCGCCACGGCGCGCTTCTTTTTCCCCATGCCGCGCCGGATGTTACACGTCCCGCCCGGGCTCCGAGGCGCGGCGGTATGCTCCCCACCGGTGGCTCCCGAGACGCATGGCCCGCCGGGCACGCGCCTGGTTTCGCTTCCGCTGTGGGTGTACCGGCACCGCAAACCGATCCTGACGGCGTTCGGCGGCCTGCTGTTGTCGGGAGTGCTGGTGCTCGCCTATTTCACGTCGAGAGTCGTACAGCGCTTCGACGGGCGCCGCTGGGACCTTCCCTCGCGCATCTATTCGGACCTCTACGCGCTGCGGCCGGGCGACGCGGTGACGGCCGGCGACCTCGAGTCCAAGCTCGCGCGCCTCTACTATCAACCGGTCGACGCGACCCCGGAACGCCCCGGACACTATCGGAGCGAGAAGGACGCGATCGAGATCCACACGCGCCCGTTCCGTTACCCGGGCCACGACTTCCCGAGCCTGCGCCTGAGGCTGACGCTCTCCGGCAAGCGGGTCAAGTCGATCGTCGACGCATCGGGCCAGAGCGTGCCGGCTCTCATTCTCGAGCCGGAACTGCTGGGCTCGGTCTTCTCGGCCGAGCTCGAAGATCGCACCGTGATCCGGCTCGCGGACGCGCCTCGCTCTCTGGTCGACGCGGTGCTCGTGACGGAGGACCGGGACTTCTATCGCCACAGCGGCGTGTCCGTGCGCCGACTCTTCGGGGCGCTCTTTGCGACGCTGACCGGGGGGATGAAGCAGGGCGGCTCGACGCTCACGCAGCAGCTCGTGAAGAACCTCTACCTCTCGCCCGAGCGCACCCTCCGGCGCAAGGCGAACGAGGCGGTCATGGCCGTGGTGCTCGACGCCCGCTACTCCAAGGACGAGATCCTCGAGACCTACCTGAACGAGATCTACCTCGGGCGGCGCGGCTCGATCGCGATCACCGGCGTCGGCGAGGCGGCCCGGTACTACTTCGCCAAGGAGGTGCCGGACCTCGATCTCGCCGAGTCGGCGACGCTGGCCGGGATGATCCGCGCCCCCAACGCCTACTCGCCGTTTCGGAATCCCGAGCGCACCCGGGAGCGGCGCAACCTGATCCTCCGCCTGATGAGGGAGGAGGGAAGAGTCGACGACGCGGCGATGCGAGAGGCGATGGAGCAGCCGATCACGACGCGGACGCGCACCGAGGAGCGGACCAAGGCGCCTCACTTCGTCGACTTCGTCAAGAGCGAGCTGGCCGAGCGCTACGGCGAGAAACTCCAGACCGAGGGGCTGCAGGTCTACACGACGCTCGACGTGGACCTGCAGCAGGCGGCGCAGCGCGCCGTCACCCAGGGGCTCGAGAGTCTCGAGAAGACGTACCGCCGGCTCGCCTCGGCCGCCGCCCGGCAGGCGCCCCTCCAGGGCGCGCTCATCGCCGTCGAGCCCCAGACCGGCAGCGTCCGCGCGCTCGTCGGGGGCCGCGATTACCGCCTGTCGCAGTTCAACCGCGTCACGCAGGCGCATCGACAGCCGGGCAGCCTCTTCAAGCCGTTCGTCTATCTCGCGGCGTTCGCCCGCCGGGACCTGGACCCGCCGGTCACGCCGGCGACGCTGCTCCTGGACTCGCCGATCGTCGTCGAGTGGGGCTCGAAGACCGAAGAGGAACAGTGGACGCCGCGCAACTACGACAACGACTACCGGGGACGAATGACGGCCCGTCGGGCCCTCGAGCTCTCGATCAACATTCCGACCGTGCGCGTGTCGCTCCAGGCCGGCCTGCCCTACGTGCTCGCCGCGGCACGGGACGCGGGCATCGCGTCGCGGCTGCGGGCCTACCCCTCGGTCGCGCTGGGGGCCTTCGAGATCTCGCCGATGGAGATCGCGGGGGCCTATGGCGCGCTCGCCAACAGCGGTGTGCGGGTGGCGCCGAACGCGATCGTCGGAGTCATGACGGGGGAGGGCCGGGTCCTCGACCGCAAGGCGACGCAGCTGCTGCCGTCGCTGCCGGCCGACGCGGTGTTTCTGGTCAACTCGGTCCTCCAGGGCGCCGCCAGTCGGGGGACGGCGGCGGGAGCCCGGGCCCGCGGGCTGAGCGGCGTGCTCGCCGGAAAGACCGGCACCACCAACGACGGCCGCGACGCGTGGTTCGTGGGATTCTCGCCGCGCTTCCTGTCGGTCGTTTGGGTGGGCTACGACGACAACCGCGGGCTGAATCTCTCGGGGACGCAGGCCGCCGTGCCGATCTTCGCGGATTTCTCCCGCTTCGTGCCGGCCCAGTACTTTGCGGAGCCGTTCCCGATTCCCTCGGACATCGTCACCGCCGAGATCGATCCGGACTCGGGCTTCCTCGCGGCGCCGGGGTGCCCCCGCACGATGCCGGAAGTCTTCATCGAGGGAACCGCGCCGACGATGGCCTGCCCCGCGCACGGCGGCGGAGGGATCGTCGGAACCCCGTAAACCCCGTCGCCGACTGCCGCCCGGCGTCGGACTCTGTTAGATTCGACTGTTTGAAGAAGACTCCTAAATCCAGCCGTCCATCGGCGATCCGGATCCGGGGTGCCCGGACCCACAATCTCCAGAACATCTCCGTCGACATCCCGATCGGCCGGCTGACCGTGATCACCGGCGTGTCCGGCTCGGGGAAGTCGTCGCTCGCGTTCGACACGCTCTACGCGGAAGGCCAGCGCCGGTACGCCGAATCCCTGTCCACGTACGCTCGCCAGTTCCTCGAGCGGCTCGACCGGCCGGACGCCGACACGATCGAGCCCGTCCCGCCGGCCATCGCCCTCGAGCAGAAGAACGGCGTGCGCAACGCGCGTTCGACGGTGGGAACCCAGACGGAGATCCACGACGCCCTGCGGCTGCTCTTTGCGCACGGCGGGACGACGTATTGTCCGGACTGCGGCGTCGCGGCGGTGGGGGGCGGCGTCGACCGTGCGGTCGAGGAGTTGTGTGCGACGGAGGCCGGGAAGCGGGTGACCCTCGTCGCGCCGGTGGCCTGGAAGGAGCCCTCCGCCGCGGCGGGAGGCCGCCGCAAGCGGGGCAAGAGCGACGCCGCCCGGATCGGCGAGTACCGGCGGGCCGGGTTTTTCCGGGCCGTGTCGCCGGCCGGCGAAACCGTCGAGATCGCGGACGACGTCGATGCGCTGCTGGACGCGGAGGGGCGCCTGCCGATCGTGGTCGGCCGGTTCGTCGTGGGCGAATCGGCGCGGCCCGAGATCGCGTCGGCCGCCGAAACGGCCTTCTCTCTCGCGGGGACGCTCGAGGCGCGCCTCGAGGCGGGGACGCGCGTCTTTCGCCGTGGCCTGCATTGCCCCCGGTGCGGCCGCGAGTTTCGCGATCCGACTCCGCCGATGTTCGCCTTCAACTCGCCGCTCGGCGCCTGCCCCGCGTGCCAGGGGTTCGGCCGCGTCATTGGCGTCGATCTCGAAAAGGCCATCCCGGACCGCAGCCTGACCCTCGCCGAGCGTCCCGTCGCCCCGTGGAACACGCCGGCGTACGAGTCCGCGTACGAGGACCTCTTTCGCGCGTGCCGCCGCTACTCCGTCCGGACCGACGTCCCCGTCTCCCGCCTTTCGGCCCACGAGCGCGAAGTGCTGATCCACGGCCGCGGCGACTTCTACGGCGTGAAGGGGTTCTTCGACTGGCTGGAAACCAAGCGGTACAAGATCCACGTGCGGGTCCTCCTGGCCCGCTACCGCGCCTATTCCCGCTGCGACGCCTGCGGCGGGGCGCGCCTCGCGCCGCCGGCGATGTGGGTGCGATTCCGGGACCGGACGCTCGCCGAGCTCTCGGAGCTGCCCCTCTCGGAGATCCAGAAGTTCTTCGCGGAGCTCTCGACGACGCCGGCGGAAGAGGAGCGGCTCTCGTCCGTCCTGGCGGAGGTCTCTTCGCGCCTGCGGTACATGAACGAAGTCGGTCTCGGATACCTGACGCTTTCGCGCCCGGCCCGGACGCTCTCGGGCGGCGAGGCGCAGCGCATCGGCCTGGCCTCGGCGCTCGGGGGCGCCTTGACCGGCACGCTCTACGTCCTCGACGAACCCACCATCGGCCTCCACACCGTGGACACGCGCCGCCTGCTCGGGATCCTGCGCCGGCTCGCGGACCGCGGCAACACGGTCGTCGTCGTCGAGCACGATCCGGAAGCCATGGAGGCGGCGGACCACCTGATCGACCTGGGGCCGGGCGCCGGGAGTCTCGGCGGGCGGGTGCTCTTCGAAGGAACGCCGCGGGCGCTGGCGCGCGTCAAAGGGTCGGCGACTGCGGAGCTGCTGCGCAGGCGGCAGGCGGCGGGAGGCCGGAGGCCGGAGCCCGGAGGCGGGACAAAGGCGGGGAGAGCGACGGCCGATCTCAAGCGCCGGGTCGTGCCGTTTCGACGCGCGGAGGGCGCGATCACGATCGTCGGGGCGCGGCAGAACAACCTGCGGGACCTGACGGTCCGCATTCCCCTGGGCCGGCTCGTCTCGGTGGCGGGGGTGTCGGGCTCGGGAAAGTCGACCCTGGTCCGCGACGTTCTGCACAACGCCTATGCCCGGCGGGTCAAGGGGCTGGCGCAGTTCGAGGTCGGCGAGCACGACCGTATCGATGGCCTCGCGTCGATCGCGGACCTCCTGCTCGTCGATCAGAGCCCGCTCGGACGCTCCGCCCGCTCGAACCCGGTCACCTACACCAAGGCCTGGGACGAGATCCGCCAGACGTTCGCGAAATCCGGACGGGCTTTGTCCCGCGGCATCTCGGCGCGCGACTTCTCCTTCAACTCGGCCGGCGGCCGGTGCGAGGCCTGTCGCGGAACCGGTTGGCAGACCATCGACATGCAGTTCCTGGCCGACGTGACGGTGCGCTGCGACGTCTGCGACGGGCGCCGGTTTCAGAACCGCGTGCTCGCGGTTCGCCTGCGCGGAAAGAACATCGACGACGTCCTCGAGATGACGATCGACGACGCGGCCGTCTTCTTCGCCGGAGAGGAGAAGATCGTCCGGCGGCTCGAGCCCCTGCGCGAAGCCGGCCTCGGCTACATGCGCCTGGGGCAGCCGACGGCCACGCTCTCGGGCGGCGAGGCGCAGCGCCTGAAGCTCGCGGCCTTCCTCGGGATTCGGCCGGCGTCCTCCCGCGGCGCCCTCTTTCTCTTCGACGAGCCGACGACGGGTCTCCACGCGCGCGACGTCGACCGGCTCCTGGCGACCCTGCGCCGGTTGATCGCCCGCGGCCACTCGGTGCTCGCCGTCGAGCACCACCTCGGATTCCTCGAGGCCTCCGACTGGATCGTCGAGCTCGGTCCGGGCGGCGGTCGGGAGGGCGGCCGGATCCTCGCCGAGGGCACGCCCGGCGACATCCGCCGCAACTCGAAGAGCCTGACCGGTCCCTACCTCGGCGATGGGCCGGCCGAAGACCGTGCGCCGACGCCCTATACTGTGAGGGAGATTCCGTAGCGCGCCTCTCAACCGTGCCGACATCCTCGAGACGACATCCTTCGGGCCGCCTCTCGGCGCTTCGCGCCGGGTGCTTTGCGTTTGCCGCCGCGGGCGGCGTCCTGCTGGCGGGCCCCGCGACGCCGGGGCTGGCGCCCTTCGACGGGCGCTCCGAGTTCCGCACGTACACCAAGGAGGAGGGGCTCGAGGACCTGTCGGTCGAATGCGTCGTCCAGGACCGGGTCGGGTTCATCTGGGTCGGAACAGACGACGGCCTCTTCCGCTACGACGGCCGCCGGTTTCGGAAGTTCGGGCACGACGAGGGGTTGCCCCGCCTGCGCATCTTTCAGATTCACGAGACGGCCGGCGGAAAGTTCTATGTCGCGACCGGCGGAGGCCTCGCCCGGTACCAGGCCGGCCGCTTCGTCGTTCTCGGCGAGAAGGAAGGGCTCGGAATCTTCGCCATCGGGCACCAGGGACTCGCGTCGGACGCAGCGGGGACCCTCTACGTCGGAACGGACCGCGGTCTCTACTTCGGCAAGGACGACCGTTTCCAGTTCGACACGGAGGCCAACTCGCTCGGCTCGGGCCCGGTGACCGCCGTGCACGTGGACGCCAGCGGTGCGCTCTACTTTTCCCGCAACGGCCTGCTCTACCGCAAGGAGTCGGGGCGGGCCGTGGAGTTCGGCCGGCCCCGGGGACTCCCGGCCGACGAGACCCTGGACGAGGTGCAGACCGACGCCGCGGGTCGTCTGTGGGTGCGTACCGTCAAGCGCCTCTTCGTCCTCGGCAAAGGCGCGCAGCACTTCGAGCGCGCGGACGAGGGGCTTCCCGAGTCGAGCGAGGTCGGGCGCCTGGGTCTCGACGACCGCGGCGAGATCCTCGTTCCGACGGTGCAGGGCCTCGCGTCCCGGGATGCGAGCCAGTGGCGCCTGCTCGGGCGCCGCGAAGGGCTGGCGGTCGACACCGCGCTCGCCGCGATCGTGGATCGCGAGGGATCGCTGTGGATCGGGCTGCTCGGCGGCGGCCTCGCCCGCCGGGTCGGTCACGGACAGTTCACGAGCTGGTCGCCGGCGGATGGCCTTTCCCACGAGGTCGTCTGGGCGATCGCGCGGCAGAAAACCCGCTCGGGGCCCGGCGCCGTCTGGGTGGGGACGGAGCAGGGATTGAACCGCATCGATCCGCAGACCGGCGACGTGCGCGTGTACCTGGTTTCCGACGGCCTGGCCGGCAACACCGTCAACGCGCTCGCCGCCGGCGGGGACGGGACCATTTGGGCCGGCTCCTGGCCCGGAGGCGTGACACAGTTCTCGCCCGACGGGAGAGTGCGGCGCTTCTCCGCCGAGGATGCTTCGCGCGAGCAGTTCCGCGTGGCGGCGATCCACGTCCGGCCCGACGGCGAGGTCTGGGTCGGCGCGGTCAGCGGCCTCTACCGGCTTCCGGCCGGTTCGCGCGCGGACCGGCTCGAGCGAGTGTCGATCGGGAAGGAGAAACCCGACAACATCCGCGGATTCGCGGAAGACCCGGCCGGGATCCTGTATGCCGCCAGCAAGCAGGGGATCCTTCGGGTCAACGGACCGGAGCCTCGCAAGTTCACGGTCCGGGACGGGCTGAAGGAGGATTTCGTCTCCTCGATCGCGTTCGCCTCCGACGGCAGCCTCGTGATCGCGTACCGGGAGTCGATCGGCGCGGCCAAGGTCATTCTGCAGGGCGATCGGCTGACGGTGCGCCCGATCGACGTGGCGACGGGCCTCGTATCGAACAAGGTGGTGCTGGTCGGCCGCGACGCCGCCGGCGCCCTGTGGATCGGCACGGGCTCGGGCGCCGACGTGTATGGCGCCGGCTGGTCGCTCGCCGCTCGCTACGGGAAGCTCGACGGGATGATCAGCGAAGACCTCGACCAGAACGCCTTCCTCGCTGAGCCGGACGGCACCGTCTGGCTGGGCTCGAGCCGCGGTCTCATCCGGTTCCAGGCGGGGGTCCTGCCCGCCCCGGAGCCGCCGCCCAACGTCGTCATCACCGCCGTCAGCGCCGGGGACCGACCGCTGAGCGCGACGACGGAGGCCTCGCTTCCATCGCACGAGCGCAACTTCAGCGTGTCCTGGGCGGGCCTGACCTACCTCGAGCCGCGAAGAATTCGGTACCGGCATCGGATGGCGGGGCTCGTCGACCAGTACACGGAGACGGAGGTGACGGAAGCCCGCTTCCCGGCGCTTCCCCCGGGACAGTACCGGTTCGAGGTACTCTGCGTGTCGGCGCGCGGGAAGGAATCCGCGACGCCCGCCGTCTTCACGCTGGAGGTTCGGCCCGCGTGGTGGCAGACGACGTGGGCGCGGATCCTGTGGGTCCTCGGCGCCGCCGCGGCGCTCGCCGCGTTCGTGCGCTGGCGGACGCGGCACCTGGAGGCCGAGCGCCGGCGTCTGGAGGAGGCGGTCGCGGCGCGCAGCGCCGAGCTCGCGGCGGCGAACCGGGAGCTGCGCGAGGCGTCGTTCACCGACGCGCTGACCGGGGCGCGCAACCGGCGTTTTTTCTCGACCGTCATCGAAGACGACGTCAATCGGACCCTGCGCGTCCACTCGACGCCGCCGGCGAACCGGCCGCGCAACTGCGACCTCATCTTCTACATCGTCGACATCGACCACTTCAAGGAGATCAACGACGAGTTCGGCCACGATCGGGGCGACGGCGTGCTCGCGGAGATGGCCCGGCGGCTGACCGGCGTGGTCCGCGACTCGGACCGTCTGATCCGGTGGGGCGGCGAGGAGTTCCTCCTGATCTCCCGGGACGCCGACCGCACGCGGGGCGACGTCCTCGCCGGCCGCGTCATGACGGCCGTCGGGTCCGAGCCGTTCGACCTGGGCGGAGGGCAAAAGGTGCGCCGTACCTGCTCGGTGGGTTGGGCGCCCTTCCCCTGGTACCCCGATTCGACGCGCACCTTCGCCTTCACCGAGGTGTTGAAGCTCGCCGATCGCGCCATGTATCTGGCCAAGCAGTCGGGGCGCAATCGCTCGGTCGGCGTGGTCCCGTCCGGGCCGTACTCCGAAATCGGAGGGCGCAACGGCGAGTGGTGGGAGAAGCCCCTGACGGAGGCCGAGGGCTCGGCCGTCACGGTCGTGCGCACCGGGGGCCCGGTCATGGTCTCGGAAGACTAGCTCCGCCGTAACTTCGGCGGGGGAGCGGCGTATCTCCCAGCGGGAGGTCGCCATGACGACACGCCTCGGACAGGTCCTGGCCTCGGCGGCGGTGTTCGCGCTCTGCGCCGGGGCGGCGCAGGCCGGCCATCGGAACCGCAACGTCTCGATCCGCGACGGAGAGAATCCCGGCCGCTGCGAGGACGTGCGTGTCTTCTTCGACGACCGCGAGGCCGCGCGGGCCGAGGAAAGGATGAACGTGCCCGCCGTGCCCGGAACGACCCTCCACGTCGAGGCGGCCCGCAACTCCGGCGCGCACGTCCGCGAGTCGGATCGCGCCGACTTCGAGGTCGTGGTCTGCAAGGCGGCGCCGACGGCCGCCGGGCTGTCCGGAATCGCGCTCGTGCGTTCCGGCGACACGGTGACGGTGCGCGGGCCTTCCGGCGACGACTGGGTCGGCTATCTGCTGGTGGTCGCGCCGCGCGGGGCGTCCCTCGAGATCTCGGCGACCAACGGCCCGATCGGCCTGGCCGGCCTCTCGGGCCGTGTCGTGGCGAGCACGCGCAACGGGCCGATCTCCGTCCGCGACTCTTCCGGAGATCTGGACCTCCACGCCCAGAACGGGCCGATCGAGTTCGAAGGAGCGGGTGGGAAGCTTCGGATGCGCACCGAGAACGGTCCGATCGACGTCGAGCTCTCGGGCGACGCCTGGACGGGCGACGGCCTGGATGCGCGCGCGGTCAACGGTCCCGTCAGCCTGGCGATCCCGGCGGGCTACCGGTCCGCGGCGATCGTCGAGTCCCGGGGGCATTCGCCCTTCCGGTGCCGCGGCGAGGCCTGTGCCGGCGCCCGGAGGACCTGGGACGACGACCACCGCCGGATCGAGCTCGGCGAAGGTCCGGCGCTCGTGCGACTCTCGACCGAGAACGGGCCGGTGTCGGTCCGCGCGGGCGGCGGCGCGAACGACGACCCGGACGAAGAGGAGTAGTGTCCCGGCGCTACCGAGGGCCGGGTTCCCGGAGGAACTCCACCAGCGCCGCGCGGTTGCGATAGCCCTCGTGCCTTCCGATGAGGCGGCCGTCCGGCGCCGCGACGACGAGGGTCGGGAAGCCCGAAACCTCGTAGCGCCGCTGCAGCTCGGCGACGTCGGGAGCGTTGCGCCCGTCCTCGCGCTGGCGGTCCACGATGCGGACGGGGACGAACGAGGCGTTGACCCGGTCGGCCACTTCCGCCGTGTTCCAGTCGCGGTCGACCAGCTTGCACGGCCCGCACCAGGCCGCGGTGAAATCATAGAGGATGGGTTTGCCCGTGGTCGCGGCGCGCGAGGCCGCGTCTTCGCGGGGCTGCCAGCGCACCAGGCCCGTTCCATCCACGCCGCCCCGATCCATGACGGCCGTGACGATCCGGAAAAGGAGCGCCGCCAGCACCGCCCAGAGGAGGATCGGGGAAACCCGCGATTGCGATCGGGCGAGCGTCGGTGTCTCAGTCTTGTCCATACGCGAACTCCCTCCGGGCGAAGATGACCGTCGCCGCCGCCAGGAAGAGGGTCGCCGCGAGAACGCCCCGACCGGCACCTGCCAGTGCGGCCGGCTCGCCCCGGAACGCGCGCTCCCAGTCGACCGTCGGCAGGACCTGGCGCCGGCCGAGATCGACGGCTTTCTGGAACCAGCCGACGTTGGTCTGCAGCGAGAGCAGCATCTCGAGACCGGCCACGGCGATGACGTCTCCGTAACCGGGCAGAAACGTCGAGAAGAAGACGAGCATCGCCGCCATCTGCGCCGCCCACAGGGTTCCGTAGCCGAGGTTGGCCAGCATCCGGGTCGGCTCGAGGGGAGGGCCGGGCGGCCTCAGAGCGGCTTTGATCACGACGGCGAGAAGCGCGCAAACGACGAGGAAGGCGGCAAACGCGCAGAGGATCCCGAGATAGCGGCCGAAGAGATAGTCCGTCCGCCGGATGGGCCGGACGAGAATCATCTGGAGGGCGCCGCTCGACGCATCGCGGGACACGGATGCCGCGGCGAGAACCAGCAGAACGAGGTAGCCGGCGCCGCCCCATGCTCCGGCCTGGCCGCCGGACGCCGCGATCGTGAAGGCCGAGGCGGCGGCGAAGAGGGCCGCCACGACGAGGGTTCCGGCGCTTCGCGATTTCTGGCGGAGGAACCGGCGGATCATTTCGATCAAGACGGGGGCGCCTCGCGAAAGAGCTCCTCGAGCTCGGCGGAAGCCCGGACCTCGAGCACCGCGGCGTCGGCGAGCGCGAGCGCCTTGACCGCGCGCGCGACCTCGGCGGGGCCGGCGTCGACCAGGCGCAGCAACCCATTCGCCCCGAGCTCGACGGCCAGCCCTTCGCGGCCCAGGACCTCCGCGGCCCGGGCGCCCTGCGCGGCCTCGACGCGGATCGTGGCGCGACGCCGCGAGGCGGCGTCTCCGGTGAGGGTCTCCGACCGGGTCAGCCGTCCGTGGTCGATGAAGACGACGCGGTCGCAGACCTTCTCGACCTCGGGCAGCTGATGGGAGTTGAGGACGATCGTGGCGCCTCGCGCCTTGGCCTCGAGAAGCCGGTCGCGCACCGTCAGGACGCCCATGGGATCGGTGCCCGAGGCCGGCTCGTCGAGGAACAGAATGTCCGGATCGCCGAGCGTCGCCTGGGCGACGCCGATTCTCTGGAGCATCCCGCGCGAGTACGTCCGCAGCTTGCGCGACAGGGCGGCGGGCTCGAGGCCCACGCGGGCCGCCGCGGCCCGGACTTCGGCATCCGTCCGTCCGGTGTCGCCACCGGCGAGGCGCCAGTGGAACTCGAGGAAATCCGAGCCGGTCAGGTCACGATCGAACCCGAGGCGCTCCGGCATGTAGCCGGTCCGAGCGCGGATCGCGAGGTCGTCGACCGGCCGTCCGTCGATGCGGATCGAGCCCGAGTCCGGCCGCAGGAATCCGAGGAGGCACGAGAGCAGCGTCGTCTTCCCGGCCCCGTTGGGGCCGATGAGCCCGACCGTCTCGCCCCGGCGCACCTCGAGGGAGACCCCGTCGAGGGCTCGCGGGCGCCTGCCGAAACGGCCATAGGTCTTGGATACGTTCTCGACCGCGATCACGGCGGAAATGATACGCGAGCCGGCTTTTCTTTTCGGGAATATGCATTATCCTTCCGCGATTCCTTAACGCGGTTCCCCGAAGGTTTCGCATGATCGAAGTCCAAAACCTGTCGAAGCGATACCCGACCCGCCTCGCGGTGGACGACGTGACGTTCTCCGTGCGGGAGGGCGAGATCGTCGGCTTTCTCGGCCCCAACGGCGCCGGCAAGACGACGACGATGCGCGTTCTCACGGGCTTCCTGCCGCCGACTTCGGGAACGGCGCGGGTTTCGGGGCACGACGTCGTGACCCAGTCGAACGCGGCACGGGCCTCGCTCGGATACCTGCCCGAGTCGGCGGCCGCGTACACCGAGATGCGGGTCACCGAGTACCTCGCGTTTCGGGCGCGCCTGGAGGGCGTGCCGGGATCGCAGGTGAAGGCCCGCGTGTCGGAGGCGATCGACCAGTGCCTGCTCGCCGAGGTGGCGGCGCGCCGGATCGAGAACCTGTCCAAGGGCTTCCGTCAGCGCACCGCGCTCGCCGGAGCCCTGGTGCACCGGCCCCGCGTCCTGATTCTCGACGAGCCGACGATCGGTCTCGATCCCGTGCAGATCATCAAGATCCGCGAGACGATTCGCGAGCTCGGCAAGGACCGGTCCGTCCTGCTCTCGACCCACATCCTCCCGGAAGTCGAGGCGGTCTGCGACCGGGTGTTGATCATCGACCGGGGCCGGATCGTCGCCGAGGGAACCTCGTCGGAGCTTCGCAGCAAGCTCGCCGGAACGCCCGTCGTGCGGGCGGTCTTCCGCGGGGCGGTGTCGGCGCGCGAAGCGCTCGCGGGCCTCCCGGGCGTCACTTCGGTCGGCCTCGAAGACGCGCCGGGCGAGACGCGGGCGCGCCTGACCTGCCTGCAGGGCACCGACCCCCGGGAAGACGTCTTCCGCCTGGCCGTCGAGAAGGGCTGGGTCCTGCGCGAGCTCGCGCGGGAGGCCATGTCGCTCGAGGACGTCTTCGTTCGACTGACCCGGCGCGACGACGCCGCCCCGGAGACGCCCGCGGCGCCGGCCGCGGACGCGGCCGGCGAGGGGCTGCCGTCGTGAGGAAGCTCTTCGCGATCGTGGGCCGCGAGTGGCGCGCGTACTTCCTCTCGCCCCTCGCCTACGTGGTCCTCGCCGCCTTCCTCCTGATGAACGGGTTCATCTTCACGGTCATCGTGAATTTCCTGAACTCGCCCCAGGCGCCGAAGGGCCAGGCGCTCGTGCTGCTCTTCTCGAACACGTACTTCTGGATCTTCAACCTCTTCGTGGTGCCGATCATCGCGATGCGGCTGTTCGCTGAGGAGCGCAAGTCCGGCACGCTCGAGATGCTTCTGACCTCGCCCGTCTCGGAAGGAACGGTGGTGCTCGGAAAGTTCCTCGGAGCGCTCGGGTTCTTCCTCACGCTCTGGCTGCCGACGCTCGCCTACGTGGCGATTCTCCGCTGGCAGACCCCGATCGATCTCGGTCCGGTCGCCTCGGCGTACCTCGCGGTGGCGCTGATGGGGGCCTACTTCCTGTCGGTCGGGATCTTCGCGTCGACCCTGACCAAGAACCAGATCGTCGCGGCCATCTTCGCCTTCGCGATGCTGATCGTGATCTTCTCCGGCGGGCTCCTGGAGTCCGCGATGAATGCCCCGGAGAAGCGGGAGTTCTTCTCCTATTTCAACGTCTGGGAGCACATGGAGGACTTCGCCCGCGGCGTCGTGGACACCCGCCGGGTCGTCTACTACGTCTCCGCCACGATCTTCTTCCTGTTTCTGACGACCGTGTCCGTGTCGGCCAAGAAGGAGACGCCGTGAAGGCGCGGGCGGTGCGCGCCGGGACGTCGGCGATCGCGATCGTCCTCGCGGCGGCGATCCTGGTGGGGATCAACTACCTCGCGGCGCGTCACTGGGCGCGCGGCGACTGGACCTCGACGCGGATCTACTCGCTCTCGGAACAGACGCGGAAGATCGTCGCCGGCCTGAAGAGCCCGGTGCGGGTCACGGTCTTCATGACGTCCGGCGCGCGGCTCTTTCAGCCGGTGCGCGAGCTCCTCTCGCGCTACCAGGCGCTGTCGCCGAAGATCGAAGTCGAGTACGTCGATCCGACGCGCAACGTGGCGCGCGCCGAAGCCCTGCTGAAGGAATTCGGGGTCCGTCAGAACACGGTGGTCTTCCGCTCGGGCGACCGGAAGAAGTACGTCGAGGAGGACAAGCTCGCCGACTTCGACTTCGCCGCCGCGCAGATGGGCGGAACGCCGACGATCAAGGCCTTCAAGGGCGAGGAAGCCTTCACCTCCGCGATCCTGGCGGTCTCCGAGGAGAAGCAGCCGAAGATCGTCTTCACGCAGGGCCACAACGAGGCGTCGCTGGAGTCGGCCGAGCGCGGGCGCGGCTACTCGGAGGCCAAGCAGCTGCTCGAACGCGACAACATGACGGTCGCGACCTGGTCGTCGCTCGGCAAGGACGACCTCCCGGCGGGAACCGACGTGGTGGTCGTGGCCGGGCCGCGGACCGCTTTCCTTGCGCCGGAGTCGGGAGCCCTGGAAAAGCATCTCGCGGGCGGCGGTCACGCGCTGGTGATGCTCGACCCGGTCCTCCCGGGCGCCGGCTCGCCGCCGGCCGATCTCGGTTTCGGGGGACTGCTCGGAAAGTACGGCATCCGCCTGGGCGACGACATCGTCGTCGACCCGGCGAACGCGCTGCCGATGGTCGGCGCGGAGACGGTCCTCGCGAATCGGTACGGCTCCCACCCGGTCGTGCGGTCGCTGTCCGCCGAGCAGCTGCCGGTCGTCTTCCCGCTGGCGCGCTCCGTGACCCGGGCGGAGAAGCCGCCGGAGGGCGTGACCGAGACGATGCTCGTCGAGACCTCGCCGGACGGGTGGGGCGAGACGAACCTCAAGGCCCTCGCGGAGGGCAACGGCGCGATCCAGAAGGAGCCCGGCGACACGCCCGGCCCGGTGTCGATCGCGGTCGCGGTCGGCCCCGCGGACGAGAAGAAACCCGACGGGAAGTCGGCGCGCCTCATCGTCATCGGCAACTCCCGCTTCGCGGGCGACGGCTCGATCGCCAACGGCGGCAACGGCATCCTCCTGGCCAACGCGGTCCACTGGCTCACCGGAAGCGAGAAGCAGATCGGCATCGCGCCGAAGACGATCGAGCAGGCGTCCTTGTCCCTGACGGACGCCCAGGTGCGTCGGATCGGGATCTTCGCGGTCGCGGGTCTTCCGGGCCTCGCGATCCTGCTCGGACTCTGGGTCTGGTACCGGCGCAGGGACTGAACCCGCCGTGTCCGCGAGGAAGCTCATCGTCCTGACCGCCGTCGTGGCGGCGTTGTTCGCGTTCATCTTTCTCTTCGAGAGGAAGATGCCTTCCACCACCGAGCGACAGCGCAAGGGAGATCTCTACTGGGACCTTCCGGAGGAGCGCCTGACGCGTCTGACCTTCACGCGCGGGTCCGACACGCTCGAGTTCGAACGGTCCGAGTCGACGCGGTGGCGGATGACCAAGCCCGATGCGTATCCGGCGGACCCCTTCGCCGTGAACGCCGCCGCGGGGGAGCTCACGGATCTGAAGCAGGCCTCCGTCGACTCCACCGACGCCCGGCCCGCCGACTACGGCCTCGAGAAGCCCGTGGCCACGGCGAAGCTCGTCTGGACGGAAGCGGACGATCCGACCGTTCTCAAGACGCGGACGATCGAGTTCGGCGTGGACGTTCCGGGAACCGACATCACCGCGGCGCGCGTCGAGGGCCAGTCCCGGGTCCTCTTCGTGCCGTCGTCGGCCCTCGCCGCCGTGCGCAAGCCCGCCGACGACTTCCGCAGCCGGGACGTCTTCGACGGCCCCACCTCCGGGGTCGGCCGCGTCGAGATGCTGCGAGGCCGCGGCCGGCTCGTGCTGGCGCGCCGGGACGGCGCGTGGTGGCTTTCCGAGCCTCTCGCCGACCTGGCCGACGCGGGCGAGGCCGACCGGCTGGTCGGCCGGCTGACCGCGCTGCGGGCGAACGAGTTCGTCCACTCCGGCGAAGATCTCGCCTCGCTCTCGCTGAACCCCCCGCTCTACCGTGTCAGCCTGACGGGGGAAAAAGGCGCCGTGACGGCCGTCGACTTCGGCGCGACGCGCTCGGACGGCAACTCCGTCTACGCGCGCCGCGACGGCCAGGTCCTGACCGTCGAGCGCGACATCGTGGACGAGCTCTCCAAGGAGGCCGAGGCCTTCCGGAGCACGACTCTGGTGTCGTACAACCGCGGCGACGTCACGGCGGCCGAAGCCGATCTCGGGAAGAGCACGTACGCCCTCAAGCAGGAAAACGGGGGCTGGTCCTTCGGCGGCCGGCCGGTGCTCGCCTCGGCCGCGGACGACGTGCTCAACGCCATCTCTGTCGATCAAGAGCCAGGGCTTCGTGGACGACGCCCAGGCGAAGGCGCTGCCGGCGCCGACGGCGACCGTGATCGTCCGGACGAAGTCCGGGCCGCCCTGGACGATCGCGCTGCACCCGCGGTCGGGCGACGTCGTGGCGACCGTTTCTTCGCGACCGGGGGGCTTCGTGGTCGCCGGAGACGTCGCGGGCAAGATCGGGGCGGCCTTTGCCCGGGCCGTGAACCCGCCGACGCCGGCGCCGACGAAGAAGTAGGCCGGGGCTACCGCTTCCCGGTCAGGTGCGGCGCCTTCTTCGAGGCCTCGGCCTCGAGCTCTGCGATCCGCTTCTGTCGCTTGGCCTCCTTGTCGTCCGAGGCCTTGGTCTTCTTCTCCTTGGCCTTCGAAAACGAGGTCGAAAGCGAGAAGAGGAGGCCATGGCCCTTCGGCGCCTTGGCGCGGCGCGCCGTGGCGCCCCAGAACTTCGTCCGCTTGAAGACGGCCTCGGAGAAATCCGAGTTGGCCAGGTCAGCCCCCTTCAGGTCCGCGCCCGTGAAGTTGGCGCCGATCGCACGGGCAAACCGGAAATCCGCATCCTGCAGGGTCGCGTCGGTGAAGTTGGCCCCGATCAGGAGCGAGCCCGAAAGGTCGGCGTCGAAGCCCTTGCTGCCGCTGAAGTCGGCCCGCTTCAGATTGGCCTGGCGGAAGCTGCCGAGCGAGAGGTCGGCCCGCGAGAAGTTGACGCCTTCGGCCTGCACCTCGACGAGGTCGGCCCCCGAGAACGACGCCCCGACGAACGAGTAGGGCTTCAGGTTGGACCGCCGCAGGACGGCCCGGGAGAGGTCCGCATTCTGGAAGCTCGCCTTTTCGAATCGCGCCGAGCGCAGGTCGACCTCGGTGAGCTTGGCGTCGGAGAAGCTGACGTCCGCGCCGCCGGCGTCGAGAAAGACCGCGCGCCGCAGGTCGGCTTTCCGGAGCTTGGCGCGGTCGAACCCGGCCGCCGTGAAGTTCGCCTCGACCGCCGACACCAGCTCCAGGTCGGCGTCGGTGAACTCGGCCCGCTCGCAGTCCGCGGCATTCAGGGAGGCCTGGCGCAGGATCGCGCCGGCGAAGTTGGCCTTCCGCAGGTCCGCCGCCGTCAGGTCGGCCGTCTTGAGGTTCGCGCCGGAGAAGTTCGCGTCGGGGAAGGAGCCGCGCACGGCCGAGACGCCCTCCAGGACGGCGCGCGAGAGGTCCGCCCCGTCGAAGTGCGCGCCGGCGACCTTCACGCCGCGGAAGTTCACGTCGCGCAGGATCGCGCCGGCGAGGTTGGCCCCCGAGAGGTCGGCGCCCTCGAGGCGGGTGAACGAGAGGTCCGCGCCGGCAAGGTCCGCGCCGACGAGCGTGACGCTCTGGAGGGACGCCGAGCGAAAGCGGGCCCCCGCGAAGAAGACGCCCGAGAAGTCCAGAAAATCGAGGGCGCAGTGCTCGAGGATGGCGCCCGGGGCCTGGGCCCCGGCGAACTTCGCGTTGCGCAGCGTGGCGCGGGTCAGGTCGGCTCCCGACAGCGTGGACTTCGACAGGTCGGCCCGCGTCAGGTCCGAGCGCTTGAGGTCCTTGCCGGAGAGGTCCTTTCCGGCAAGGTCCGCTCCGGTCAGGTCGGGAGTGACGTTGGGGTTCTTTGCGCGCCAGTCGTTCCAGTCCGGAGATTGGAGAATCCGCACATGCTCGGGATTGGCCATGCGCGGCCATTGTAACCGGCCCGCCGAGGAAGGCGCGTTACAATCCCGACAATGAGTACCGTAGCGACGACGACGCCGATCGCCGCGCCTTCCAAGGCGATGGAGCGGATCCGGAAGGCGCTGCTCGGCGGCCATCCCCTCCTCTACGTGCTGACGTGGGAGGAGTCGCGTGTCGAGCGCCTCGCTCAGCATCTGGCCAGGACCTTCTACGGAGCGCCCTGCCCCTACGGCGTATGGTCGGTCGTCGAGGGCCTGATCGTCGATGGCGTGCCGGTCCCGGGGACGCAGGATCCGGTCAAGGCGCTCGAAGCCATCCAGAATGCCAGCGGCAAGGGCTTCTACCTGCTGAAGGATTTTCCGTCGAGCGGCCAGGGACACCCGGATGTGGTGCGGCGGATGCGCGACCTGTATCGGGCGCTCAAGGATCGCGGGCGCCACGTGCTCTTCGTGTCGCCCCGCCTGGCGATTCCCGAGGAGGCGAAGAAGGAGATCTACGTCGTCGAATACGAGCTGCCCGACGACTCCGAGATCGGGAAGCTCCTCGAGGGCCATCTTCGGCGTCGGCTTGCGGTCGAAATCGACGAGCCTTCGATGCGGCGGCTGGGCCTCGCGATGCGGGGCCTGACGGCCGACGAGATCGGGCACCTGGTCTCCAAGACCTTCTCCTCGCGCAAGGCGTTCGACGAGGCGGCTTACTTCGAGGTCCTGGCGGAGAAGGAGCAGATGTCCCGCAAGGAGGGCGTGCTGGAGTTCGTGCCCCCGCGCGTCTCGCTCGACGACATCGGGGGCTACGCCGTCCTGAAAACGTGGCTGACGAGGCGCAAGGCGCTCTTCTCCCGCGACGCTCTCGACGCCGGGATCCCGATCCCCAAGGGCATACTTCTCATGGGCATCTCGGGCTGCGGAAAGAGCCTCTGCGTCAAGACGATCTCGACTCTCTGGAACCTGCCGCTCTTCCGCCTCGACATGAACGCGGTTTTCGGCACGGACAACCCGGAGCTGACCTTTCTCCGCGCGCTGCGCGCGGTGGAGGCCGTGTCGCCGGCGGTTCTCTGGATCGACGAGATCGAGATGGGGGTGGGCGGCTACCGCGAAGGTCAGGACGCCTCGATGTCGCGGATCTTCTCGGGATTCCTGACCTGGATGCAGGAGAAGTCCGCCCTCGTGTTCGTCGCCGCCACGGCCAACCGGATCCACCTGCTGCCGGCCGAGATCATCCGCAAAGGGCGTTTCGACCAGGTCTTCTTCGTGGACCTGCCCAACGAGGAGGAGCGCAAGCAGATCTTTGCGATCCACCTGAAGAAGGCCAAGTGCGACGTCGAGAGGTTCGATCTCGTGTTCCTCGCCAAGGCGACCAACGGCTGGAACGGCGCCGAGATCGAGCAGGCCGTCGTCTCGGGGGTCGTCGACGCCTACGCTGAGAACCGGACGCTGAACGAAGACGACATGTACAAGATGATCTCGGCCACGGTCCCGCTGGCCGTGACGATGGAAGAGCAGATCAAGCAGATCCGGAGCTGGGCCCACGAGCGGGCGCTGAACGCATCGCAGAATTGACCGGCGAAGCGCGCAGCGCCATCGCCGGTCATCCCGAGGCGCGGAGCGCCGAGGGATCCCGGCCTTCGATAGGTATCTTAGCGTCGCGTTTGGCGCGGGATCCCTCGCTTCGCTCGGGATGACGTCCGTTGGCGCTTCGCGCGCCGGACGTCAGTTCCGGCGCGGATCCAGCTCCCGGGGCCGGAACGGCGCCAGGAACCCCAGGCGGCCCTTCCACTCGAGCATCCGCCCCGCGAGAGCCTCGAAGCGCGAGGCGACCGAGTCCGTCTCGAGGATCGTCTGGAGCTCGGCCGGCGCGTATCGCAACCGGAGGGCGATCTCGGACGCCAGGCGCTCGGGCGAGAGCGCCTCGTCGGGCAGCGGCGGGAGCTCCAGCTCCCGCGCCACGTCGCCGAAGAGGGCGGCGGCGGCCCGGGTCACGCGGCTCTCCTGGGCGGGGTCGGCGAACGGGACGGAGCGGACTTCCTCGACGCGCGCGACGCGATACGGGTTGCCCGGGGACTCCTCCACGACACGGTAGCGGAACCGGCCCTCGAGAAGGATGTTGTACCGGCCGTCCTCGAGCACCTCCGACTCCACGATCTCGCCAGCCCCGCCGATCGGATAGATCTTCGGGTCCTCGAGGTCGCTTTCGGCCTCCCAACCGGGGCAGAGCATGGCCATGCCGATCGTGCGGTCGCCGGCCAACGCGTCGGCGACCATCGCCCGGTATCGCGCCTCGAAGACGTGCAGGGGGAGCATCGTTCCCGGCATGAGGACGACCCCGGGGAGCGGAAAGAGCGGAATCCGCCTCACGGGCGCGCGCCAGCCGCGCCCTGCGGTCCGCCCCCGGCCGCCGGTTTCGAAAGCGCAAGCACGTGGGCCACCGTCTGCCGGATCTCCTCATCCGTGAGTTTACCCTCGAACTTCGGCATCGGGTCGTGTCCCTGGCGGATCTGCTTCTCGATCGCCGCCGCCGTGCCGTCGGCGCGCCACCGGCCGTCGAGGAGGTTCGCGTAGGGGAAGTGGCCGGCCACGATGGTCCTCCCATCCCCGTTGGTGTTGTGGCACGACGCGCACTTGCGCTCGTAGATGCGGCGGCCGGCCGCCTCGTCGCGATCGGCGCGCGCCCCGTCGGGCAGCGGCGCGTTGTTGCACGCCGTCGCGACGCCGGCCACCATGAGCGCGAAAAGGGCCCGCGTGCGCACGCGCGGCAGTCTAGCCCAGGGGTTTCGGGCAGCCGGCGTTCTTGACCGAACCTTCATTTGGCGCCCGCCGGGGGCCATGCTAAGGTTCCCGCCCTCGTGGCCGACCGCAAGGACAAGGTGGCGGAAAACGTCGCCGGAAAGTACTACGTCGACGCCCAGTGCATCGATTGCGACGTCTGCCGCGTCACCGCTCCCGCGAGCTTCCAGCGCAACGAGGACCGGGGCTACTCGTACGTTTCGCGACAACCCGAGACGCCCGAAGAAGAGGCGCAGTGCCAGGAGGCCATGGACTCCTGCCCGGTCGAGGCCATCGGAAGCGACGGCGCCGAGGGCTCGTAGCGAGAACCCGGAGGCCTACCGCGAGCTCCGGACCTCGGGCGGCAGGCTGCGAAAGTACTCGATCGTCCGCCCCAGTCCTGCGTCGAGGGTGACCCGGGGCTCCCAGCCGAGTTTCGCCCTCGCCTTCGTGATGTCCGGCTGGCGGACCTTCGGGTCGTCGACCGGCAGGGGCTTGAAGACGATCTCGCTGTGCGTGCCGGTGAGCCGCCGGATCGTCTTCGCAAACTCGAGCACCGAGAGCTCGGCGGGGTTTCCGATGTTGACGGGGTCGACGACGTCGGAGTAGAGGAGGCGGTAGATCCCGTCGACGAGGTCCGAGACGTAGCAGAAGGACCGCGTCTGCGAGCCATCCCCGAAGACCGTCATCGGCTCGCCGGCCAGCGCCTGGCAGATCAGGGCCGGCACGACGCGGCCGTCGCGCGGCCGCATGCGCTCGCCGTAGGTGTTGAAGATCCGGACGATGCGCGTCTCCACGCCGTGGGCGCGCTGGTAGGCCATCGTGAGCGCCTCGGCGAAGCGCTTGGCTTCGTCGTAGACGCCCCGCGGGCCGATCGGGTTGACGTTGCCCCAGTAGGTCTCGGGCTGCGGGTGGACGAGCGGATCGCCGTAGACCTCGGAAGTCGAGGCGAGCAGGAAGCGCGACTTCTTGGCGAGCGCGAGTCCCAGAGCGTTGTGCGTTCCGAGCGAACCCACCTTGAGCGTCTGGATCGGGTGCTCCAGGTAGTCGATCGGCGAAGCCGGCGAGGCGAAGTGCAGGACCGCGTCGACCGGCCCGTCCACGAAGATGTACTCGGCGACGTTGTGGCGCACGAAACGAAAGCGCCGTTCTTCCTCGAGGTGCGCGAGGTTGCGCATGTTGCCGGTCAGGAGGTTGTCCATCGCGATGACTTCGTGGCCTTCCTTCAGCAGCCGGTCGCACAGGTGACTTCCCAGGAAACCGGCGCCGCCCGTGACCAGAACCCGCATCCCCGCCCCGGTCTTCATCCGCGTCCGACCCCCGCGTAGGTCCAGCCCAGGCGGCGCATCTCGGCGGGCTCGTAGACGTTTCGGAGATCGATCATCGTCTTCGACCGCATTCCCGCGGCGAGCCGCTGGAGGTCGAGCTTGCGAAACGCGTTCCACTCGGTGGCGAGGACGAGGAAGTCGGCTCCGGCGGCGCAGTCGTAGGCGTCCTCGGCGTAGTGGACGTCGGGGTGGACCGCGCGCGAGTTGGCCATCGCCGCGGGGTCGAAGGCGCGCACCTTCGCTCCCGCCTTCTTCAGGTCGTCGAGGACCGCCAGCGCGGGCGACTCCCGGATGTCGTCGGTCTCGGGCTTGAAGGAGAGGCCCAGGACGGCGGCGGTCTTGCCTCCGAGCGGGCCCGCGGCCGCCGCGACCTTGTCGATCATGCGCGCCTTCGTCTTTTCGTTGGCGCGGATGGTCGCCTCGATGATCTCGAAGGTGTAGCCGTGCTGCCGGGCGAGGTCCGCCGCCGCGGCGGTGTCCTTGGGGAAGCAGGAACCGCCGAAGCCGGGTCCGGGGTGCAGGAACTTGCCGCCGATGCGGCGGTCGAGGCCCATGCCGCGCGCCACGTCGTGGACGTCGGCGCCCATGAGCTCGCACATCTTCGCGATTTCGTTGATGAACGAGATCTTCACGGCGAGGAAGCCGTTCGCGGCGTACTTGATGAGCTCGGCCGACGCGACGTCGGTGATGACGAACGGCGTCTCGATGAGGAAGAGCGGGCTGTAGATCTCCTTCAGGACGTCGATCGCGCGCTCATCCCCCGCGCCGATGACGACCCGGTCGGGGCGGAGAAAGTCGGCGACGGCGGACCCCTCGCGCAGGAACTCGGGGTTGGAGGCGACCGAGAACTCGTGGCGGCTGTTGCCCTTGCGGATGATCTCCTCGATCATCCGGCCGGTCCCCGTCGGGACCGTCGACTTCGTGACGACCACCTTGTAGCCGTTCATGTGCTCGGCGATCGCTTCCGCGACCTGGCGCACGAAGGTCAGGTCCGGCGAGCCGTCGGCCTTCGGCGGGGTTCCGACGGCGATGAAGATCGCGAGGGCATCCTCGATCCCGCTCTTCAGGTCGGTGGTGAATCGCAGCCGGCCCGCGCGCTCGTTCCGGGCGATGACTTCTTCGAGGCCCGGGCTCGTAGATCGGGATGTGCCCCCGCTGGAGCGCGGCGATCTTGTCCGCGTCCTTGTCGACGCAGACCACGTTCATGCCGAAGTCGGCGAGGCAGGCCCCCGTGACCAACCCGACGTATCCCGTTCCGACCATGCAGATGTTCATGACGCTCTCGCGCTGTGGACCCCGGCCGGTCGACGGTCGACGGTGGTCCGATACCACTCCACCGATCGCCGCAGCCCCTCCTCGAGCGGCACCCGGGCTCGGAAACCCAGGAGCCGTTCGGCCTTCTCCGTCGCCGCGAAGGTCACCGGGACGTCGCCCGGCTGGTCCGGCTGGCGGAGAACGCGGGCCTTCCGCCCCGTCGCGGCCTCGAGCGCGGCGACGAGCTCGGTCAGGGTGACCGGATGCGCGCCTCCGAGGTTCACGATCTCGAAGCCGAAATCCCGGTCGAGGGCCTTCTCGAGCCCGTCGACGATGTCGTCGATGTAGGTGTAGTCCCGCCGCGAGGTTCCGTCGCCGTAGAAGGGGATGGGCTCTCCCGACTCGAGGGCGCGGATGAACCGGGCGATCGCCATCTCGGGCCGCTGCCGCGGGCCGTAGACCGTGAAGAACCGCAGGCAAATGGCCCGCAGGCCGTGGAGGTGGTGCGCGGTGAAAACGTGGAGCTCGCCGGCGCGCTTGGTCGCGGCGTAGGGAGACACCGGGCGCTCGATCGGGTCCACCTCGGAAAACGGAAGCTTCGAGTTGATGCCGTAGACCGAGGACGAAGAAGCGAACACGAATCGCGGCTTGCCGTGCGCGGCGGCGGCCTCGAGGAGGTGGAGCGTCGCCACGCAGTTGACCTCCTCGTAGAGGACGGGTTGCGCCAGCGAGGGCCGCACACCGGCACGCGCCGCCAGGTGCGCCACGGCGTCGAACCGCTCTTCGGCGAAGAGGCGGAAGACGAGCGCCCGGTCGCGGATGTCGCCTTCCACGAGGCGGTGGGACGGGTGGGACAGGTGGGCGGCGATGTTGGCGCGCTTGAGGGCCGGGTCGTAGAAGTCGTTGAAGTCGTCGAGCACGACGACGCGATCGCCGCGCGCCAGCAGCCGGTCCGTCAGGTGCGAGCCGATGAAGCCCGCACCGCCCGTGACGAGAACTCTCATGCCTATGGCGCGGCCGGCGTGGGCATCGGCTCGATGCGCCCGGCCTCGACGGCGTCGTTGTATTCCTTCTTGATCCCCGCCTTCTGCCGGTCCTTGACGAGCCAGCGCAGAATCGGCGACTGGTCCACGCCCACGACGAGCCGATGGGCGGCGTCGAACACCGACGGATCGTTGATGAGCTTGCCGGCCGTCCCGTCGCCCTCGTCGAGCTTGCGGCTGATCGAGTCCAGGTGCATCGAGAAGCTCTGGAGATTCTTCGTGAATTCCTTGCCGAACTGCGGGTCGTTCAGGAGGATCGGGATGGCGCCGTCGCCCTTCTCGAGATTCTTCGCCACGGTCGCCAGCGCCGCGGCCGCGGTGGCGAGGTCGTCGACGAGGGCGTAGATCTTCTTCTTTCCCTCCGGGTCCGAGAGCAGCGCCGGGATCGCGCCGTTGCCCGTCCGGACGCCCTCGTCGATCTGGGCCAGCAGCGACTGGACGGAGCGGATCGCTCCGGCCAGCGACTCGCTCGTTTCGCGGCCGTACTTTTCGTCGATCAGGAGCTTGCCCGCGAGCCCCTGGCCGTTCTCGACCTTCTTGAGGATCGCGTTCAGGGAATGCAGCGCCTCGTTGAAGCTGTTGCCGAGCGCCGCGCTTTCGGGGCTGGCGGAGGTCAGGGAGCCGAGCAGGCCCTCACCCTTCTCGGTCCGCCCGAGGATGGCTTTGAGCGACTTGGCGATCGCGCCGAGATCGGTGAGGAGGTCGCCGCTGCCCTCGAGGAATTTCTCGATGCCGGCTCCCGGCGCCGCGGGAATTTCGCCGCCGATCGGAACCTCCGGCTCGTCGGCGCGGCCTCCGGCGAGCTCGATGTACTTGTCGCCGAGCAGGCCCCGCGTCTTGATCGAGGCGCGCGTTCCCTTGCGCAACATCGGCGCCCAGCGCCGGACGACGTCGTATACGACCTGGACGGTCCGATCGGCCGGATCGCCCGAGAGGTTGACCTCCATGACGTTGCCCACGACGACGCCGTTCAGGGTGACCACGTTGCCGCCCACGAGGCCCACGGCCGACTCGAAGTGGGTGGAGTAGGGGAACTTCTTGCGGAAGAGGTTCGCCCGCTGGCCGATCATGAAGACCCCGATCATCGTCGCCACGAGGGCGATCATCACCACGAGGCCGACGCGAAAGCGGCGGCCGACCTGCGTTTCTCCGGGCACGGTCTATGGTCCTTTCGGCGCGGGCGCGGCCTGGAAGGCGCCGGTGCCGCACGGGAAGCCCATGGAGCGGAAGTACTCCATGAGCACGGGGTGGCCGCCGTGGGAAGCCTCCTCGAAGGTTCCGACGAACTGAAAGCGGCCCTGGTGGAGGAATGCGAGACGGTCGGAGACCGTGCGCGAGGCCACGATGTCGTGCGTCACGACGATCGAGGTCGTCTCGAGCCGGACGTTGAGGTCGACGATCAGCTGGGCGATCTTCTCGGAGGACAGGGGATCGAGACCGGTCGTGGGCTCGTCGTACAGGATGATGTCCGGGTCGAGCGCGATCGAGCGCGCCAGAGCCACGCGCTTGCGCATTCCGCCCGAGAGCTCCGACGGCATCTTGCGCTGGATGCCGGGCAGGCCCACCATGGTCAGCTTCTCGGCCACGAGGGAGGCGGTCTGCTCGGGGGTCTTGTCGGTGTGCTCGCGGATGGGGAACGCGATGTTCTCTTCCACGTTCATCGAGTCGAAGAGAGCGCCCCCCTGGAAGAGCATCGCGGTCCGGCGGCGCACGGGCGACAGTTCCTCCTCCGAAAGGCCGACGACGGACTCGCCGAAGACGAGCACGTCGCCGTCGTCGGGCTGGGTCAGGCCGTTGATGTGCCGCAGAGTGACGCTCTTGCCGGTGCCGGAAGGGCCGAGGATGCAGAGTACCTCGCCGCGCCGGATCTTGAGGTTGACGCCCGCGAGGATGTCGCGGCCGGAGTAGCGCTTCCAGACCTCGCGAAACTCGACGATGGTCTCGCCCAGCGCGTGCGTCGCGGTCGTCGGGCCGATCGGTGCGGCGGAGGCGCTCATCAGATGGCCAGGAAGAGCTTGGTCAGGAAGAAGTCCGAGACGAGCACGCAGATCGAGGCGAGCACGACCGTGCGGGTCGTCGCCTCCCCGACGGACGCGGCTCCGCCCTGCGCCTGCAGGCCGTTGTAGCAGCCGATGGCGGCGATCTCCAGGCCGAAGAACACGGTCTTGCTCAAGCCGCTGAAGATGTCCGCGATCGAGAGCTGCTGCCAGATGCTCGTGATGTAGTCCTGGGCCGTCATCTGCAGCTCGAGCACGGCGATGCCGAGGCCGCCCAGGATCCCGAGCACGTCGGCGATCGCCGTCAGGACCGGCATCATGATGATGGTGGCGAGCACGCGCGGCACGACGAGGCGCCGCACCGGGGAGATCGCCATGGCGCGCAGCGCGTCGACCTGTTCGGTCACCGTCATGGAGCCCAGCTCCGCGGTGATGCCGGAGCCGACGCGGCCGCCGACCATGAGCGCCGTCAGCACGGGCCCGAGCTCGCGGACGAGCGAGAGCGAGACGACGCGGCCGACGAACATCTTGCCGCCGAAGGCCTCGAGCGAGTAGGCCGTCTGCAGCGCGAGGACCATGCCGGTGAAGAGCGCGGTGATTCCCGTGATGGAGACGGACTTGACGCCCAGCTCGTCCATCTGGTCGAGGAGCGCCGTGGAATAGAACGGGCGGGTGACCATCGCCGTGAACGTCTGGCCGAGCAGCTGCCCGAGGCCGCCGATGTATTCGACGAGCTGAGAGCCCTTGCGGCCGAAGCGATCCACGAATCGCAGCCATCGGAGGTTGCGATAGAAGATCGCCGTCGCGGACGGTTGTGGCTGCGTCATGAGGACGGGGCATTCTACGCCGTCGCTCCATACGCTGTAAACGCCGGACGCGTCGAGAGTTGTCCCTCTGCTACGATGCCGCGCCGTGCGGTTCCTCCGGTCGCTCTACGCCTGGATCGTGATCGCGGCCGCGACGATTGCCTGCGGCCTGCCGGCGATTCCGATGGGGTTCGTGCCGCCCCGCGGAGCCTGGTCGATGCGTTTCGGGCGAGCCTGGTCGCGCATGATCCTGGGCGGAACCGGCGTGCGCGTGCGGGTGCTCCACCCGGAGAGGTTCGGCAGCGGGGAGAGCTTCGTCATCGCCGCCAACCACGAGAGCTTCTACGACATCCTCGTGCTCTTCGCGCGGCTCCCCATGAAGATCTCCTTTCTCGCCAAGCGCAACCTCTTCCGCCTGCCCATCCTGGGGTGGTCCATGGCGGCGGCCGGGTTCGTGCCGGTCGACCGGGGCGGGCGGCGCGGCGCGGCCATCGTCGACGCGGCGTTGAAGCGCGCCGGGAAGGGCAGCTCCCTGATCGTCTTTCCCGAAGAGACGCGCACCCGCACGGGCGAGCTCCTGCCCTTCAAGGCGGGAGCGGCGCTCCTGGCGATCCGCTCGGGGCTGCCGATCCTGCCGATCGGCATCGGCGGCACGTTCGGCGTCCTGCGGCGCGGCGCGTTCACGGTCACTCCCGCGGAGGTCGCGATCTCGGTGGGCGAGCCGATTCCGGTCGCGGGCCTGTCGAGCCGGGAGCGCGGAGAGTTGACCGAGCGGCTCCGCGAGCGCGTGGCGGCGCTGCGCGAGGAGGCGCGGGCCGCGGTGACATAGAATCCGGGGCGGGAGCAAGGATGAGCGCCACAGCCGAGCTGACCGAGGAGCGGATTCTCGAAACGTTGAAATCGGTTCGATTTCCCGGCCTTTCGCGCGACATCGTCTCCTTCGGGTTCGTCAAGGACCTGGCGGTCGGCGGCGGCAACGTCTCCTTCCGCCTCGAAATCACGACCGAGTCGCCCAAGGCCGCCGAGGAAATCCGGCGCGACGCGACCGAGAAGCTGCGCAGCCTCGCGGGCGTGCACGCCGTCACGATCCAGCTGGACGTGAAGCCGCCCTCGGCCGCGATCCCGCGCGCGGGGTCGCCGGCCCCGGCCTCGGCCCCGGGCATCCTGCGGGACGTGCGGTTCAAGATCGCGGTGGCATCGGGCAAGGGCGGCGTCGGCAAGTCGACGGTCGCCGCGAACCTGGCGCTCGCCCTCGAGAGGCTGGGCAACCGCGTGGGCCTGATGGACTCCGACATCTACGGCCCGTCGCAGCAGATGATGATGGGCATCGACGAGAAGCCCCACGTCAACGAATCCAACCAGATCGTCCCGATCGAGCGCCACGGCGTGAAGGTCATGTCGCTCGGGTTCCTGATGGACGTGGACCAGCCCGTGATCTGGCGCGGCCCCATGGTGATGAAGGCCGTCGAGCAGTTCCTCCAGGACGTCTCGTGGGGAGCGCTCGACTTCCTCGTCATCGACCTGCCGCCCGGGACCGGCGACGCGCAGTTGACGCTGACCCAGAAGATCCAGCTCTCCGGCGCCGTCATCGTGACGACTCCCCAGGACGTGTCGCTCATCGACGCGCGCAAGGGCCTGGCGATGTTTCAGAAGGTGAACGTGCCGGTCCTGGGCATCGTCGAGAACATGTCCTACTTCATCTGCCCCGGGTGCGGGCGGCGGGAGGAGATCTTCAAGCACGGCGGCGGCGAGCGCACCGCGCGCCAGCTGCAGGTGCCGTTTCTGGGAGAGATCCCGCTCGACTCGAAGGTGACGGCGGGCGGCGACTCGGGCCGGCCCATCGTGGCCTCCGAGCCGAAGTCGGCCGTCACCGAGGCCTACATGCGCATCGCCGAGACCGTTGCCAGGGCCGTGAACGCCTAGAGACCGCTCCCCGACCTCCGATGCCGGCCTCGATCGAGCTCGCCAAGACGGACATCACGTCGATGCCAGTCGACGCGATCGTCAACGCCGCCAACGAGGCCCTGCAGCTCGGGTCGGGTGTCGCGGGAGCGATTCGGCAGCGCGGCGGCTCGTCGATCCAGGAAGAGTGCGATCGGATCGGAACGTGCGCCGTCGGCCAGGCCGTGGTGACGAAGGGAGGCAAACTCCACGCCCGTTGGGTGATCCACGCCGTCGGCCCGGTCTGGAAGGGCGGCGACTACGGGGAAGAGATGCTGCTGGCTTCCGCCGTGCTCCAGGCGCTGCGGCGCGCCGAGGACATCGGCGCGACCTCCGTCGCGATTCCCGCCCTCTCGACAGGCGTCTTCGGCTTCCCCCTCCAGCGAGCCGCCGAGATCTCGGTCGCGGCCGCGCGTTCGTTCGTTCCCACGGCCGAGTACGTCCAGCGGATCGTCTTCTGCCTCCTCGACGACACCGCGCACGAGGCCTTCCGGAAGGCGCTCGCCGGCGAGTCGGACCCCCCCGGGTAGCGTGCTGCTGGCGCTGCTCCTCTTCGCGGCGGGCGCCGCGCCGCTTTCACCGGAGCAGCTCCGGGCGCTCCAGTCCGACCGCAACGTCGGCCTGGCGGCGCTCGAGGAAGGAAACCTCGCCGAGGCGTCGCGCCGGTTCGAGCGGGTGCGCAAGGCGGCGCCCTCGGATCCCTCTGGGCTGGGCCGACGGCGCCGTCGCCGCCATGCGCGGCAAGGACCTGGCGACGGCGGAGGCCCTTCTGGCCGAGGCGCTGCGGCTTTCGCCCTCCGACGCCCGTCTGCTGGCCCTCGACGGTGTGCGGCGCGAGCTCGCGGGAGACCCGCGGCGGCGCCGAGGAGGCCTATGGCCGGGCCGCAGCGGCTTCGCCGGGAGATCTGCCCTCGCGGTGGGGGCAGGCGCGTCTGGCGATGGCCCGCGGCCCCGACGGCCGGCGCCTCGCCGCCGCGCAGGTCGAGGCGGCGCTCGCGCAGTCGCCCAACAACATCTTCCTCCTGCTTCGTCTCTCCGAGCTCGCGCGTGCCAACGGCGACGTCGCGACGGCCGCCTCGGCCGACGAACGCCTGTCGCGCCTGGCTGCGGGCGACGTCAAGGTCGAGCGGGCCCTGGCCGATGCGGCGGCTGCCGACCGCGCCGGCGACGCGAAGGCGGCCGACCTGAAGCACCGGATCGTCGAGAACATCCTGCGGACCACTCCGCGATACCAGCAGGCGCGCCGGGATGCCGAGCCCCAATTCGTCGGCCTGCCGCTCGAAGACTGGTCGCCGGCGCTGGCGTCCGCGATGCGTGCCCGTGCGGGACGACCGATCCCGGTTCGGTTCGCGCCGGCCGGCGGAGCCGGGTTGGAGGGCGTCGATGGCGCGTCGGCCGTCCGCGCGGCCGGCCCGAGCGGCCGCGACCTGGTCTTCGCCGGTCCCGCCGGCCTGCGCAGCGCTTCGGCGGCCGGGACCACGTATCGACTCGAGCCGGCGATCCCGGGCTCCGCCGCGCCCGACGCGGCAGTCGCGGACGTGACCAACTCGGGTGCGCTCGACATCGCCACGCCCGGAGCCCTGTGGATCCGGGAGAGCGCCGGCTACCGGAGGTCGCCGATCGCAACCGGCGAGCTCGTCATCCCCTTCGATGTCGACGCGGACGGAGACCTCGATCTCTACGTGGCCGGCCAATCCGGCGACCACCTGCTGCGCAACAATCTCGACGGGACCTTCTCCGACATCACCGACGCGGCCGGCCTGCCGAAGGGCGTCGCCTCGCGCCTCGCCGTCGCCGCCGACTTCGATCGGGACGGGGACATCGACCTGCTGCTGTCCTCGTTCGCCGGCGGCCTGGTGCTGTACGACAACCTGCGGGGCGGGCGGCTCGCGCTGCGCGACGCCGGTCTTCCCCGCACCGGAAGCCCTCGAGGCGCGGCCGCGGGCGACCTCGACGGCGACGGGCGGCTCGATCTCGTCTGGGCCGGGGACGGCGGGGCCTTCGCCGCGCTCAACCGCGGGAACGGCACGTTCGGCGAGGCGAAGGCGCTCGGGCCCGGAAACGCTCCGCTGCTGGTCGACTACGACAACGACGGCTTTCTCGACGTCCTCCTGCTCTCGAGCGCGGGCGGCTCGACTCTCTGGCGCAACGAGGGCGGCGGCCGTTTCGCCGCGGCGCCGGTCGGAGCGCTTCCCGCCGCGACGGCGGCGGAGGCGGTCGACTCCGACGGCGACGGCGACGCAGACCTCGTGTTCGTGACGCCGCAGGGAACGGCGGTGCTCTACGCCAACGACGGCGGCAACGCGAACGGCTGGATCGACGTGGCTCTCGAGGGCCTGCCCACCGGCTCCGCGAAGGTCAATCGCTTCGGCTACGGCTCGGAGGTGGAGGCCCGGGCGGGAGAGCTCTACGTCTATCGCATCGCCTCCCGCCCCGTCACGCGGCTCGGCCTCGGGGAGCGCCGCCGCGCGGACGTGTTGCGCGTCGTCTGGACGAACGGCGTGCCGCAGAACGATCTGGACCCGAAGGTGCGGACGGTCCTGCGGGAGGTGCAGCAGCTCAAGGGCTCGTGCCCGTTCCTCTACGCCTTCGACGGGGTCCGCTGGCATTTCGTGACCGACGTTCTTGGCCGGGCGCCGGCGGGCCTCCTCTACGACGGCGTGCACCAGGCCCCCGCCGACACCCGCGAGTGGCTGGCAGTCCCGGGCGAATGGCTCCGCGCCCGCGACGGGCGAGTGACGCTCGACCTCACCGAGGAGCTTTGGGAGGCGGCCTACATCGACCTGGCCGAGCTGCGGGCCGTGGATCACCCGGCGGGTGTCGAATTCGTCCCCAACGAGAAGATGGTCCCGCCGCCTTTCCCCGAGAAGAAGCTCTTCACCGTCCTGCGGCCCGCGACGCCGAGGGCCGCGGACGAGACCGGCCGCGACCGCACGGCCGAGATCGCGGCGCAGGACGGCGTCTTCCTCGGCGGCTTCACGCCGACGAGCTACCAGGGGATCGTCGGCCCGCACGATCTCGTCCTCGAGCTTCCCGAGGCGCGCGGCGGGCGTACGGTGATCCTCTACCTGACCGGCTGGATCCAGTACGCCGACACCTCCATCAACGTCTCGCTCTCGCAGCGCCGCGACCTGGCGGCGGAGGGGCCGGTCCTCGAGGTGCCGGACGGCCGCGGGGGCTGGAAGACGGCCATCGCGCCGATGGGCTACCCGGCCGGGAAGACCAAGACCATGCCGGTCGACCTGTCCGGCGTTCTCGACCCGTCGGACCCGCGCGTGCGCATCCGGACGAACCTCGCCATCTACTGGGACCGGGTGTCCTACACGGTCGACGAGGCGCCGGCGCCGCTGCGTGTCAGGCCGGCGCCGCTCGTTTCGGCGCGGCTGACCGAGCGCGGATTCTCGCGCATGACGCGCGACTCGGAGGAGAGCCCGCACGTGTTCGTTCACGACGACGTGTCGAGCGAGCCCCGCTGGGCCGATCCGACCGGCTTCTACACGCGCCTGGGCGACGTGGGCGCGCTCCTGACCGCGGCCGACGACCGCTTCGTCGTCATGAAGGGCGGGGATGCCGTGCGCCTGACCTTCGACGCTTCGGGGCTGCCGCCGCTGCCGGAGGGCTGGGTGCGCGACTGGCTCTTCGTGTCCGACGGGTGGGACAAAGACGCCGACAAGAACACCGTCGCGGGGCAGACCGTCGAGCCGCTGCCCTTCCACGGGATGGACGATTCGAGGTACGGCGAGCTCGCGTTCCCCGACAGCGAGGCGCATCGCGCGTTCGTCCGCGAGTACCTGACTCGGCCCGGTGGTCCCGACGCGTTCCGCGACGCCGTCCGGGATGGGGTCAGGCCTTGATTCGGTACTCTCCCGGGCGTCCTCGAGCGCGACGATCGGGGCCTGATCCTTCTCGGGCTCGGCACGGCGGCCGCGCTGCTGGCGGCCGGAACGAAGCCGGACGGGCTCTTCCGCGACGTCACGAAGGAGTCCGGCGTGTCGATGCGGGTGAGCTCCGACCTGAGGCGGTTGAAGCTCATCGCGACGATGGTCGGCGGTTGCGCGGTCGCGGACTACGACGGCGACGGGCGGCCCGATCTCTACGTGACCAACTCGATTCCACGCTGGGGCAAGCCCAACACGGACCACTGCGGGCGCCTCTTCCGCAACGTGGGCGGCCGGTTCGAGGACGTCACGGCCCGGTCCGGAATCCGGGCGTGCGGACTCGGGATGGGGGCATTCTGGGCGGACCTCGACGGCGACGGGCGGCTCGACCTGTACCTGACCAACGTCGGCCCCAACGCCGTCTGGTGGAATCGCGGGGACGGGACCTTCGAGGAGGGGAAGGCGACCGGGCTCGAGGACCCCCTCTTCTCCGTCGGCGCGGGCTTTCTCGACTACGACGGCGACGGGAAAGCCGACGTCGTCGTCGCCAACTATCTCGACTCGACACCCGAATGGGAGGCCGCGCAGCCGCCGCTCGAGTTGCGCGTTCCGGAGGACTACCATGGCCAGCCCTCGCGCCTCTACCGGAACGAGGGGGGCCGCAGGTTTCGAGACGTGACGGAGGCGTGCCGGTCTCGCCCTGCCTCCCGCCGACACCAAGACGCTCTCGGTGGCCGTCCTCGACTACGACGGCGACGGCCGCCCCGACCTCTACTTCGTCAACGACCGCGTCGCCAACCGCCTCTTCCGCAACCGCGGCGACGGCGCGGTTCGAGGAGGTCACGGCCGAGACCGGCGCCGGCGTCCTGGGCGATCGGCCGCGGGCGGGGATGGGCGTGGCCGTCGGCGACCCCTTCGGCGAGAGCCGCGACTCGCTCTTCGTCACCAACTTCGGCGCCGAGGAGAACAGCCTCTACCGGAACGTCGAGGGCGCCCTCTTCGAGGACGCGGGCGCGGCGACGGGCGCCGGGACGGTCGGCCTGCCCTTCGTTCGGTGGGGCACGCACTTCGCGGACTTCGACAACGACGGCTGGCTCGACCTCTACGCCGCCGGCGGCCACCTGGCCCCGAGGATCGTCCGCACGCTCGGGCACTACCGAAGCGGGAAGCGCGGACTACGTCGAAGCGGGCGATCGGGCGTTCGCGCAGAAGACCGTGGTCCTCCGCAACCTGGGCGGCGGGCGCTTCGCCGAGTGGACGGACACCGGCGATCTCGGGGGGCTGCGGATGGTCGCCCGGGGGACCGCCGTCGCGGACCTCGACGGGGACGGTGGGCTCGATCTCGTCGTCGTCGACATCGACGGGCCCGTGCGCATCCTGAGGAACGCGGCCGCGCGCGGGCACTGGATGGAGATCCAGCCGCTGCCGGCCCCCGACGGACGCACGGTGCTCGAGACGCGCGTCGCCGTCACCGCCGCGGGGAAGACGCAGACGCAGACCTGGCGGGTCTCGCCGTCGTACGCCTCGGGATCGGCGCCGCCGCTCCACTTCGGCCTGGGGGAAGCCGGCGCCGCCGACGTCGAGATCCTCTGGCCGTGGGGCGTGCGCCAGGCCTTCGCGTCGGCTGCGGCGGATCGCGCCTACGCCCTCCGGCCGGGGGGATCGCTCGAGAGTATGATCGGCGCCGGCGCGAAGCCGCAGCGATGATCCCCATCGGCGACGACAACACCGACCGGCGCATCACGCCGCTCGTGACGTGGATGCTGATCGGCATCAACGTCTTCGTCTTCGTGGTGCTCCAGGGCCTCGGGTCCAACGAGCGCTTCACGATGGCCTTCGCGACGGTGCCGGCCGAGATCCTGACGGGGCGCGACATCGTGGAGACGGTGCCGATCCGCGACCCGTACGGGCGGACGCTCGGCGCCCTGGAGCTGCCGGAAACGCCGATTCCCGTCTACCTCACGCTGATCTCGGCCATGTTCATGCACGGCTCGCTCATGCACCTGCTCGGCAACATGCTCTACCTCTGGATCTTCGGCGACAACCTCGAAGATGCGCATGGGCCACGGGCGGTACCTCGTCTTCTATCTGCTGACCGGCGTCCTCGCGGGGCTCGCCCACGTGATGGTCACGGCCTTCTTCGGGATGAACCCCCTGGTGCCCTGCCTCGGGGCGTCCGGGCGCGATCTCGGGCATCCTCGGCGGCTACATCGTCCTCTTCCCGCACCGGCGCGTGCGGGTGATCTGGCTGTACCAGGTCATGCAGGTGCCGGCGATCGTGGCGCTCGGCGTCTGGTTCCTCTTCCAGCTCTTCAGCGGCGCCGGGTCGGCGGGAACGCCGGGCGGCGGCGTCGCCTACGGCGCGCACATCGGAGGCTTCATCGCGGGCGTAGTCCTGGTGCGGTTCTTCGCCCGCCCGCGGCCCGCGCTATCAGGTCGCCTGAGCCGGGGGCCGGAGACCTCGGCCGCGGCGGACGACGCGTCGATGGCCACGGCGACGAAGCAGACGATCAGCAGGGCCGAGTACTCGAACCCGTTTCGCCCGCCGCCGACGACGAACCAGCCCTCGCGGAAGTGAACGAGGGCGATTCCGCAGAGAAGCTCGATCGCGAACCACGCGCAGAGAGGCCGCACGAATCGGCCGGAAATCAGGAGCAGGCCTCCGAGGATCTCCACGGCCGTCAGGAGCCACGCGACGCCGAGGCCGAACGGGACGTGCTGGCTCTCGAGGAAACCGCCGAACCCCGCGACTCCGCCGGTCGTGGCCCGGAAGGTCCCGTGGATGACCATCATCGCCGCCGCCGTCATGCGAACCACGGTGATTCCGCGCATGGCGCGCACTCTACAACGGCCGCTCGAGGACGTGCTGCGCCTTGATCCGCCCGAATCCTTCGCGCTCGTAGAAGCGGAGCGCCCGCTCGCGGATGACGTTGGTGCGCACGCGGAGCGCCCGGCAGCCGTGCGCCGCGCGCCCAGTCCGCCGCGGCGGCGACGAGGGCCGCCCCGATGCCGCCGCCCCGACGGGTCTCGTCGACGACGAGACCGGCGATCTCCGCCGTCGGCGGCGTCTCGAAGATGCGGGGCAGGCTGACCTGCAGCCAGCCGGCGAGGCCTCCGGCACCGGAGTCGGCGACGAGGAGCGCGTGGTCGGGATGGTCCGCGATCGCGTCGAGCCGCGTCTCGGCGTCGCGCGCCGACATGGGATAGCCGAGCTGCGTCGAGAGGCGCGCGAGATCTTCGGCGTCGCCGCCGCGCGCGGGCCGGACCGCGACGGAGGTGGCGTCAGACAAGGGTCTTCACGTACCGAAGCGTCTCGGGCCGGAAGCCCCGCGCTTTTCGTAGACGGCCCGCGCGTGACGGTTTTCCTCGAACACGTTGAGCGTGAGCGCCCGATGGCCGAGGCCCCGGGACCAGTGCCTCGGCGGCGGCGAGGAGCGCTCCGGCGGCGCCGCGACCCTCCGCCTCGCGCGTCACGGCGAGCTCCGCGACGTGGCCGTGCGGGCGGCGATCGAAGTAGTCGATCAGGGTCTCGAGATAGGCGAAGCCCAGCCGCTCGCCGCGCTCCCGGCCTCCGCGATCAGGAGAGCGATGCCCTCGCCGGGAGGGGACGCCTCGAAGAACGCATGGAGGACGCGCGACTCCGCCATGACGACTTCTTCCGCGGTTCGCCACGGCGGAGGGCCGAACTCGGCGAGCCGGACGGCCGTCGCGAGGACGAACTCGCGGTCCTCCGGCCCGGGCCGGGCGGACGACGACACCGCGACCGATCAGGGCGTGCCCTCGCGGACCGTCAGCCGCGCGCCGCCCGGCACGTCGTGGAGCGTCTGCGTCGAGCCGTCGGGCCAGCGGATCTCGAGGGAGTCGATCTTCGGCGGCATCGCCGAGGCCGAAGGTCAGCGTCTTCTCGGAGGCGGAGAGGTAGGACTGCCCGCCCGAAACCTGCTGCGTCAGCGTCCGGCCGCCGATCGACGCGGTCACCCGCGCGCCGACGGCGTCGCGGTTGGACCTGCCCGAGCCTTCGAGACGCAGCCGCACGCTGCGCTCCGGCGTGTTCGTCGGATTGAGATAGACGCGGGCCGGGCCGCCGTTCTCGACCAGCGCGAGATCGACGTCGCCATCGCCGTCGAGATCCGCATACGCCGCTCCGCGGGCGACGAGGGGGGAGGCCAGGTCCCCCGATCGCGCGCCGAGCGGGTCGAAGCGGCCCTCTCCGGCGTTTCGGTAGAGGGACGGCGCCTGCCGGTAGGACACGTCCTTCTGCACCGCCTGCACGGTGGGCTCGACGTGGCCGTTGGCGAGGAGGAGGTCCATGCGGCCATCGAGGTCCGCGTCGAAGAAGAGGACGCCGAAGGTCAGATCGAGGAGGGACGACGGGCCCACGCCGCTTCGCGGCGACTCGTCGAGAAAGACGTCGCCCGAATCGGTCCAGTAGAGGGACTTGAGCTCGTTGGAGAAATTGCCGATCGCCAGGGCGAAACCCCGGCCGTTCTTCGTATCCGCCCACGCCGCGCCCATGGCGCCGCGCGCGCGCCCCGCCTCGTCCACGGCGACGCCGGTCGGAATCGCCGACGTCCTCGAACGTGCCGTCGCCCCGGTTGCGGAAGAGATTGTTCGGGGCCGTGTCGTTGGCGACGAGCAGGTCCACGCGGCCGTCGCCGTCGAAGTCCCACGGCGCGACCCCGAGGGCCTTCTGGTTGGCGTTGCCGGTCCCCGTGGCGTTCGTGACGTCGATGAAGCGGCCGCCGCCGGCGTTGCGGTAGAGGTGGGAGGGGGCTCCCGGATAGCGCTCGGGTGTGCAATAGGACTTGGTCTGCCCGTCGAGCGTGCAGAAGAGGTCCTTGTCGGGGCTCCAGTCGACGTACCGGCAGACGTAGAGGTCGAGCCGGCCGTCGCCGTCGAAGTCGAGCCACGCCGACGAGGTGCCCCAGCCGGACTCGCGCACGCCGGCCTTCGAGGAGACCTCCTCGAATCGCCCGCCGAGGTTGTGGAAGAGGAAGTTGCGGTTCAGGGCGGTGACATAGACGTCGTCACGCCCGTCGTTGTCGTAGTCCGCCACCGAGGCGCCCATGCCGTAGAACACCTTCTCGAGGCCCGCCTCCCGGGTCGCGTTGCGGAATCGAGGCAGGCCGCTCGCGTCGTTGCCTTCGTTGCGGTACAGCGCGAGGGAGGATTTCTGCGACGCGGCGCGGGCGTCACCCGGCCAGGACGCGCTCGAGACGAAGAGGAGGTCGGGCTTTCCATCGCCGTCGTAGTCGAGGACCGCCAGACCGCCGCCCATCGTCTCCGGCATCCACTTCTTTCCCTGCGCGCCATTGACGTGCGCGAAGTCGATGCCCATCGCCGCGGCCTTCTCGGCGAAGGCGATCGCGACGGCGGGCGTGGGCGCCGGCGGCGGGGGCGGCGCGACGGCCGCCTTGTCCGTGCGGCGGCAACCGAGCGCGATGCAGAGAATGCTCCCGATCTTCCGTAGACGGCTCACGGCGCGGTAGTTTAGCGTCTGACCGGGCCGGGGCCGCCGGCCTGCCGCCGGGAACCTTTTTCAGTGGATCCACTGCAGGCGGCCGAGAAAGATGTTCGTCCGGCCGCGCGTGCCGAAGCGATCGAGATCGACGTTGCCGTAGCCGAGCCCGAGCTTCCAGCGCTTCGTCGCGAACCAGTTGAGGCCGCCGTACCACTCGTTCATCGCTCCGCCCTGGATCGTGCCGCCGTTCAGGTTGACCCGCCCGTACCGGGCGAAGAGCTCGAGGGCTCCCCACTTGTGGCCGGCGACCGGCACCCGCCGAGCGTATCCCGCCTTCTTGTCGTAGGGCCGCGGCGCGCCCGCGAAGACCCAGCTCGCCGTGGCGTACCAGCCGTAGAAGGACGGGCTCCCGAACTCCGCCGACGGCGTCCACGACTGGACGTACTCCGCCAGGACCGAGAAGGGCCCGTCGGCCCAGAGCGCCTCGAAGCCCAGATCCCAGGAGTGGTCGGCCAGGAAGTCGCCGGTATCGACGTAGGGCGTGGCGACGTCGGACTGGGGCTTTCCGCGGAAGCGCTGCACGTCGTCGTCGCCCTCGTGGTAGCGGCCGGCGACGGCCAGGTGCAGATACCGCTTTCCCTCGTCACCGAAGACCGGAAGGAACGTGAACCGCGCCGCGACGTCGTTCCCGCTGTTCGCGATGGGCTGTCTCTGGATCCACCAGTCGTTGAACCACCCGATCGTCCAGGTGGCGCGGTCCCCCAGGTACGTGTTCGTCATCGACACGCCGATGTTGCGAGAGGTGAAGAACGGCGACAGGAAGCGTTCGTCGTGGGGAAGGTTGGCTGCGTCACCGACCATCTCGTAGACGAAGGACTCCTTCTGCTTGCCCAACTTGAGAGTGAAGAGGGAACCGACCTTCGTCGAGATCCAGAGATCGGTCATGTTCCAGAGCGGGTCCCCGATGTCCCGGTCGAAGCCGTTGTACTCGCCGCTGATCATGTAGTTCCAGGTGCCGAGCAGCTTGAACTGCCCGCGGAGCATCGGCCGA
This sequence comes from uncultured Acidobacteriota bacterium, assembly GCA_963810205.1. GTDB lineage: Bacteria > Acidobacteriota > Thermoanaerobaculia > UBA5066 > Gp7-AA6 > DAHUXD01. Next base: position 157,384 of record CAWEMP010000002.1, on the reverse strand, counting down.
AAGGACCGCACGTTCCACCCGCCGTCCTGCTTGCCGACCTGGTCGAGACTTTGCGGGTTCTGCTGGAAGGCGGTGTAGTCCTCGAGGACGGCCAGGCCCCACTTCAGCGTGAAGCCCTTCGTTTCGATGTTGATGGAATTGAGGAGCCTGTCCGGGACCTCCGGGATCGCGGAGCCCTCGGGGTGTTCCGGCCCGGAGACGTGGTCCGGCGGCAGCTCGGATTCGGGGGACTGGGCGAAGACGGGAGCGGCCGCGAGGCCGAGAAGCAGCATGGCGACCGGAGAAGAGCGCATTCTTCCCTATCTCTCGCGCGCGGGCGAAAAGCCGCCCCCGCCCGATGGCGGAAGCGGCGCGAGAAGGCTACTGATTCGGCTCGAGCGCCTTGACGACGTCGTCGAGCGAGAAGCTGCCGGCCTTCTGGCTCGGCGGGAACTCCTTGAACGTGGCGAGGAACGCGCCGACGTACTGCTGCGCCGGTACGAGGAGGAATACCCGATCGATCCGCCACTTCGGGTAGCCGATGGCGTCGTGGTCGGCCAGCTCGAACGGATCGGAGCGCAGGTTGAAGAGCTTCGGCAGGCGCAGGGGCGTGAACGGTTCCTGCCAGACATCGAAGCCGTGAGCGCGCTGCTCCGCGAAGACGATCTTCCACTGGTTGTAACGCAGGGCCACCAGCGAGCCGTCGTCGTTGAAGTAGAAGAACTCCTTCCGCGGATCGGGCGCCTTGCCGGCGAGCGCATCGGTGATGTTGTAGCCGTCCAGGTGGACCTTGAAGGTGGCGTTGCCGACCTTCATGCCCTTCAGGAGCTGCTCCTTGACGTCGGGCACGCCGGCGGCGGCCATGAGCGTCGGGATCATGTCTTCGTGGGCGAAGAGGTCGTTGCTGACGGTCCCGGGCTTGATGACGCCCGGCCAGCGGATGGCGCAGGGCACGCGAAAGCCGCCTTCCCAGTTGGTCGCCTTCTCGTTGCGGAAAGGCGTCGTGCCGCCATCGGGCCAGCTGAACGACTCCGCGCCGTTGTCGGTGGAATACATGACGATGGTGTTTTCGTCCATGCCGAGCTCCTTCAACTTGTCGAGGAGCTGCCCGACCATCGCGTCGTGCTCGACCATCCCGTCGGGGTAGACCCCGAGGCCGGTCTTGCCCTGGCTTTCCTTCTTCAGATGCGTCCAGATGTGCATGCGGGTGGAGTTCCACCAGAGAAAGAACGGCTTGTTGGCCTTCTTCGCGCGCTCGAGGTAGTCGAGCGAGGCCTTCGTGATCTCCTCGTCGATCGTTTCCATCCGCTTCTTGCCGAGCGGTCCGGTGGACTCGATCCTCTGCGTCCCGTCGGGATTGGCCCACGTGTGGATCACGCCGCGCGTCTGGTACTTCTTGATCAGCGCCGGGTCTTTGAAGTAGTCCTCGTTCTCGAACTCCTCCTCGGCGTTCAAGTGGTAGAGGGAGCCCATGAACTCGTCGAACCCGTGCGCGGTCGGCAGGTGCTCGTCGAGGTCGCCCAGGTGGTTCTTGCCGAACTGCGCGGTCATGTAGCCCTGCGCCTTGAGCAGCTGCGCGAGCGTCACGTCGCGCGCCTGGAGCCCTTCCTTCGCGCCGGGCAGGCCGACCTTGAGGAGCCCGGTGCGGAAGCCGACCTGCCCGGTGAGGAACGCGGCGCGGCCGGCCGTGCAGCTCTGCTGGCCGTACCAGTCGGTGAAGAGGGCGCCTTCCTTCGCGATGCGGTCGATGTTGGGGGTCTTGTAGCCCATCATGCCCTGGTTGTAGGCGCTGACGTTCCAGTAGCCGATGTCGTCGCCCCAGATCACGAGGACGTTCGGCTTCTTCGCGGCCTGCGCGAAGGCCGACGTGGCCAGCAGCCCGAGGCACAGCGCCCAGAGGACGCTCATCGAGAGTCCCCGACGATGCCCGATCTTCATCCGTTTCCTCCTTCTCTCGTTGTTTCTTCGCTCAAGGGTCTCAACGCTCTTCAAGGGACGCCCGATACACCGCCCCGGCGAGCACCGCGCCGACGATCGGGGCGAGCCAGAAGAGCCAGAGCTGCTCGATGGCCCAGCCGCCCACGAAGACGGCGGGACCGGTGCTGCGAGCCGGGTTGACGGACGTGTTGGTCACCGGAATGCTGACGAGATGGATGAGCGTGAGCGCGAGGCCGATGGCGATCCCGGCGAAGCCCGCCGGGGCCCGCTTGTCGGTCGCGCCGAGGATGACGATCAGGAACATGAAGGTCATCACGACCTCGGCGACGAGGCACGCCGTCAGCGAGTAACCGCCCGGCGAGTGCGCCGCGTAGCCGTTCGAGGCGAATCCGCTGCCCGCCAGGTCGAAGCCCGCCTTGCCGCCCGCGATCACGGACAGGACGCCGGCGCCCGCGATCCCGCCCGCCACCTGGGCGAGGATGTAGGGAATCAGGCTCGACGCCGGGAAGCGGCCGCCGGCCCAGAGGCCGATCGAGACGGCCGGGTTGATGTGGCAGCCCGAGACGGGCCCGATCGTGTAGACCATGGTCAGCAGCGTCAAACCGAAGGCGAGCGAGACTCCCGTCAGCCCGATGCCGACGTTGGGAAACGCCGCCGCGAGGACGGCGCTGCCGCAGCCCCCGAGGACCAGCCAGAACGTGCCGAGAAATTCCGCGGTCAGTTTCTTACCCAATGCAATTCCTCCTTCGCTCTCGAATCGTCATTCAACTCTATCCGGGACACGGACATATCCGATCACTCGAAGACCAGGGGAATGGCGAGCGGGGATCAGGGGACCGAGGAGACCCTCGGGGCGCCGGCCGGGCGGGGCTGAGCCGTGACGTAGGACCACTGCTCGCGCTCGCTCGGCACGGGCGGATGCGCCTTCGTCAGGTAACCCCGGTCGGTCTCGTAGCCCTTCGGACCGATCGTCGCGAGCCACTCCGGCGCCGCGGCGGGCGGCGGCTCGGCCTCGGCGTGGACGTGGATGGGGAGCGACTCGCGGTTGGCCCAGGGGTTGGCGAGCCGGAATTCTCCGGGGACCGCGCGGATCGATCTCGTCGTCCTTGAACTTGCGGTACGCGGCGTCGTGGAGGTCGGCACTCTTCCGGTCGCCGGTGGCCCGGTAGACGCGCATCAGGTTGTAGTGCGCGTTCAGGTCCTCGGGGTCGATCGCGAGCGTCCGTCCGTAGGCCGCGATCGCGTCCGGAAATCGGCCGGCGAGCCAGTAGACGAGACCGAGCGCGTTCCACGCGACCCGGTCCTGCGGAAACGTCTCGAGGACCGCGCGCAGGTCCCTCTCCGCGTCGTCGAGGCGGCCCTCGTCCTTGGAGACCGTGGCGCGGAAGAAGGCGGTCTTGCCCCAGCCCGGCCGCCGCCGCTCGGCTTCGGCGAGCGAGGCCTTCGCGTCCGCGAGCCGGCCCTCGGCGATCTCGGCGCGGGCGCGGTTGAGCGGGCCGTCCGGCTCGTCGGGAGCGAGCTCGGCGACCTTCGTCCATGCCGCGGCGGCCCCCTTCAGGTCGCCCTGGAGGAAGAGGCCGATGCCGTAGTCGTTCCACCGCAGCCAGAGCGGATCGGCGTTGCCCCTCACCCCCGTCCCCTGTCCGGCCGGGAGAGGGGAGGCCTTGAGGGGCAGAGTCACCGTGTCGCTCGCGAGCGTCGTCACCGGCAGCGACGGCTGGGCCGCGCCGAGCGAGAAAGTCGTGTAGTCGCGGCTGAACTTCCGGTAGTGCGTTCCGGCCGAGAGCGTCACGGCCCCGCGCGCGGTCTCGGGCACCTTCAACCGGTAGTGCACGACGCGCGACGCGCCGGGGCCGATCGCGTTGTTGTAGAGCGGCACCCGGATGTCCTGCGGCTGGCGCCGGTCCATGGCCTCTCCGTTGCCGTCGATGACGAGCGTCGACAGACGGTCGGCCGCCGCGTCGAGGCGGCCGTTCTCGTCGAGAACGCCGCTCGCGAAGAACCGCTCGCCGCCGGACTCGGCCTCGAGCGACACCCAGGTCTCGTTCGAGTCGGCCGTGCCGTTGGTGTACGGGTGGCCCACGCCGCGGGTACGGACGACGACCTCGACGTCCACGGTCTCGCCGGGACGCAGGGCCGGCGGCTCGTCGCCGAGGACGGCGAGCTCCCCGCCCTCCCGTCGGACCGCGAAGACGTCGACGGAGAGGACCTTGTTCCGCAGGAAGTCCTCGATCGTCTTCTGTGTGGCGCGCGTCCGCGCGCACGAACGGAAGCGCCGTGTTGGCGGCGGGGAAGAGATGATCGTGGAGGTATCCCTTCCGGCTGCCGAACTCGTCCGACCGGTAGGGCGGCAGGTGACAGTCGCGGCAGGCCTTCGCCTGCGGCGGATCGTAGAAGGACCGCACGGCGCGACCCGAAACGCCCGAGTCGTACCAGGTGTCGTAATGGTTCTGTCCGCGCACCCACCGGTAGCCGTTCAGCGCCGGGATCAGTGCGACCTTGTGACAGGTCGCGCAGAACTCGGGCGTGCGCATGAAGGGCTTCATGAACGTCTTGCGGTGGAGCGAAGGCTCCATGCGGATCAGCAGCCGATTGACCGCCCGGAGCGTCGCGCTCTCCGAGAAGGCGAACGGGTACTGCTTCGACTCTTCGATCACGTACCCGCCGTTGCCCTCCGTCCCCTTGACCTCGGCGATCGCGTGGCAGGACATGCACGTCAGGCCCTGCTGCGCCTCCCAGGAGTCGTACGAGAACGCGGCCTGCGTGGCGGCGCCCATCTGCCCGGTGAAGAGGACCACCGGATCGTGGCACCCCGAGCACCACTTCGTCCGTTCACGGCCGACACGGTCGGCCATCAGCTCCACGCTCTTCCGGTAGAACGGATTGTTGAACGACGAGAAGCGGTGCGCGGAGCGCTCCCACTGGTGGAAGGAGTCCGGATGGCACTCCTGACAGTACGCGTTGGCCGCCAGCTTCTTCCCGTCGAGGAGCCCCTGGTCGAACGTCTCCGAGGCGGAAGGGTAGAAGACCGTGTCGCCGTTCGTGTTAGCGATCCGCTTGGGCGGCTTCTCGAGCTTCGCGAGGATGGCCATCCCGGCCAGGAAGACCGCCACCGCGCCGCCCCACGCGAAGAGGCGCCGGAACTGGAGTCGGTGCGTGTGCGCGCGGCGATGGAGAATGAAGGCCACGAGCGCGAGGGGCACCGAGGCGACGTGCGCCAGCCAGATCGGCCGGTGGGAGAGCGTCGCCCCGAGAAACGTCATGGTGACTCCCGTCGCCACGCACACGACCGCCAGGCTGAAGATGGCGAGGCCGGCCCACTTGGCCCGCCGGTTCCACGTTCGGATCATGCGCTTCGCGTGCGTCGCCGCGAACACGAAGAAGGGCACCGCGATGAGCACGCCGAGCGTGAGGTGCAGAAGCAGCATCGCGTAGAAGAAGGCGGTGTCGCGCGTAAACGCGGCGATGAAGATCGAGTTGGCCGCGATCAGCCCCAGGGGAATGAGGAGCAGGGAGTAGAGGCGCCGCTGCCACGGCTTCAGGACGCCGGCAGGCTTTGCGGGCGCGGGAGCGTCCGGGACCATCGCCGCCATTTTATGGCCGGGATCGAAAGGGCGTCACCCGAAGCTTCGGCGGGCGGGCCCGGGGGCCGGGGTATCTTTGCGCCGATGCCGACGCGCGCCGTTTTTGCCGACTGCCACGTGGGCCGCCGTCCGGGGGACGAGGAGCCGTTCCTCGAGGCCCTGGACGAGGCCCGGCGGCGGGGCGTCACCCGCATCACGCTGCTCGGGGACATCTTCCACTTCTTCATCGCCCATCCCAAGTTCGAGACGCCCGCGATCGCGCGCTTCCTCGCGGCCGTCCGAAGCCTCTCGTCCTCCGGCGTGTCGGTGACGTACGTCGAGGGCAATCGGGACTTCTTCCTCCGCGGCAGCTACGTCGAGAAGGAGTTCCGGGCGGTCTGCGACGAGGAGACCTTCGAGGCCGGCGGGCGGCGCTTTCTCGCCACGCACGGGGACCGCCTGAACGAGAAGGACATTCCGTACCGGTTCTGGCGTTTCCTCTCGAAGAATCCGGTCTCGCGCTTCGCCCTGAACTTCTTTCCGAAGGACGCCGGCAATCGGCTGGTCTGGAAAGTCGAGGCCCGCCTCTACCGCTCCAACTTCAAGCACAAGACGCGCCTGCCCGTCGAGATGATCCGCGCCTTCGCCGGACGGAGGTTCCGGGAGGGCATCGACGTCCTTCTGCTCGGCCACTTTCACAAGTCCTGGAGCGAGCAGGTGGACGGGGGGCGGGTCGAGATCCTGCCCGCGTTCGTGGAAGAGCGGCGCTGGATGGAGATCGCGGAGGACGGGACGACGTCGATCGTGTCGCTCTAGCGGGCAGCCATGACCGACTTTCTGGCGGTCCCGCCGGCTCGCTCGCTCTCGGGGACGCTCCGCGTGCCGCCGTCGAAGAGCGCGACGAATCGAGCGCTGATCCTCGCGGCGCTGACCGGCGCGCCGGTGGAGATCGTCCGGCCTCTCCAGAGCGACGACACCGCGGCGCTGCGGCGCTGCCTCGCGGCCATGGGCGCGAGGATCGACCCGACGGGGGAGGGGCTGCGCGTCGGCGGGCCGCTCTCGAGCGGGCGCGGCGCCACGGTCGCTCTCGACGCCGCGGACTCCGGGACGGCGGCGCGGTTCCTCGCGGCCGTGTGCTCGGTAGTCCCCGGCCGCTTCTCGCTGACCGGATCCGCGCGCCTCTGCGAGCGGCCGATCGGCGAGCTCGTCGCCGCCCTCGCGAGCGCCGGCGCACGGATCCGCCATTCCGGCGCCGACGGCTTCCTCCCCCTGACGATCGAAGGCGGGTCGCTGACGTCGGCCGAGATTGCCGTCGATGCTTCCCGCTCGAGCCAGTTTCTGTCGGCGGTGCTGCTCGCGGCAGTCGCGGTCGACGGAGGCCTCGTCGTTCGCGCCCTGGGCCAGGTGGCGTCGGCCCCGTACGTCGGCACGACGGTCGCGGTGCTGCGCGAGCTGGGGCACGAGGTCGAGATTGCCGCCGACGGTGCTCTCCGAGTCCGCCGCGGGCAGCGCATCGCGGCGCGTTACGAGGTTCCGGGCGACTACTCTTCGGCGGTGCCGGTGCTCGCCGCGACCGCCGTCGCCGGAGGGCAGGTGCGTCTGGAGGGACTGCGCTGGCCTTCGGAGGACGCCGATGCGCGTGCGCTGATCGTGCTCGAAGCCATGGGTCTCACCGTATCGGGCTCGACCGCCTTCCTCACGGCCTCGGCGAGCGGCGGCGCGTTGCGGCCCGTGCAGACCCGAGCGGCGGAATTTCCCGACGCCGTGCCTTCGCTCGCGGCGGCGGCGGCGTTGGCCGAGGGGACCAGCCGCTTCTCCGGCATCGGTCATCTCCGTCTGAAGGAAAGCGACCGTCTGGCCGTGCTCGCGGCGCTCATCGTGTCCGCGGGCGGCCGCGCCCGCGCCGACGGCGACGCGCTGGAGGTCTCCGGGCCGGCCCGACCGCTCGAGGTCGCGGCGCGGCTCTCGACGCATCGGGACCATCGCATGGCGATGGCGGGTGCGATTCTGTCGATGCGCCTGCCGGGAATCCTCGTCGAGGACCCGGATTGCGTCGCGAAGTCCTACCCGGACTTCTTCCGCGACCTCGAGCGGCTCGCGGTCCGCTGACTCCGGCGCCGGCTCGCGACAATAAGAAGGCAGAAGTTCGGTGAGATTTTCATGCCGCAGTCGCGCGCCGCCGGCGCTCTGGAGACTTTTCCCATCGCTTCGTGCCGGGAGCGATGGCTGGAGTTTCTGCTTCTCGAGCACGAGATCCTCGCCCCGGCCGTCGATTTCGCGTGGACGGGGGAGGACCTCCTCGTGCGGCGGGAGGCCGCGGCGGGCCGACCCCTCTCCGACAGCCGCCTGCCACGGCCGTGGCGCGCCCAGCTTCTGCTGCAGTTGGCCGCCGCGGCCGCCTTCTTCGCCTCGCGCGGCTTTCCTCTCGCCGAGGAGGATCTGGAGGCCGCGGTCTGGGAGGCGCCCGGCGGCGTGCCCCGGCTGTGGCTGACTCGAACACCCGCCTCCCTCCGCTCGCCGGCCGAGACGCCGGTTTCGAACGTTCTCGCCCGGGCGCTCCCCCGACTCTTCTCCCCGGCCGGTGTTCGGATGTCGCCCGCCGCCGCGCGGGATCTCTTCGCGAGCCTTGTGGCGCGCGACGCGGCGCTCAAGCGGGGCGAGCACTGGGTCGCGGAAGTGCTCAGGACCTTCCCGGATCTCTCGAACCCGGCGGCCGCGCCGGCGCGCGAGCGCTGCTACGGCCTCGGCAGCGAGGCGCTGCGGAGCGCCGCCGCGCGGGCGATCGCGGAGAAGGCGCGCGCGATCCTGCGCGGCAAGGCTCCCCGCGTCTTCGAGCCCGGCCCGTCGCCGCTGACGCCGGGAGGCGCGCTGCGCCTCGTTCCGCCGGCGCAGGGCGCAGCCGACGCGGCCCGGCGTCTACGGGGGCTGGCCGTGCCGCGGGACGGGCGCGCCCCGCTCTGGATCGCCGTGGCTCCCGAGACCTGGGACCCGGTTTCACGCCGGGCCTTCGAAGCGGCACGGCACTCCCTCGGGGAGGCGGTCGAGGTCGCCGTCGTTCCCGACCGTCTGTCGTGGCCCGACACGCCTGCCGAGTGGCGGAGGGCGATCTGGGCTCCCTGCGGAAGTCTCGCGGGCTCCGTCCGCTTCTACGAGTGGTACGCGGAGGCGGCGGGGCGGGAACCGGACCGAGCCCGGGCGCTTCTTCGGCGCACGCTCGGCTCGTCGGGCTGGGCGGCATTCGTCGCCGACCCGACGGGCGATGCGCCGCTTCCATCCGCTTCCTCGGGTGTCGGAGGCGAGGCCGGGCCTCCGCCGCGCCCGCTGGCCGCCGGAACGAGCGATCCGGGCCGCCGCGTCGAGATCCTCCTCGAAGAGGGTCGGGCGGCCCTGGCGGTTCGCGAGGCCGAGCGCTGGGTCCGTGCGTTGCCCGGGCGGCCGGCGGAGGCGTGGTTCCCGCTGGCGGCGCGCCTCGCGGCCGCCGTCGCGCCGCCGCTTCCGACCTGGCTCGAGACGATCGAGGCCGAACGCGAGATCGCGGGCGGCCTGCCTCTGGCCGCGAAGTCGCGCCTCGAGCGGGTGGTCCGAGCCGTCGAAACGGGGGTGGACGAGCGCCGGCGCGCGCGGCTTCGGCTCGCCGAGCTCGCCGTCATGCTGGGGCAGCCGGCGGAGGCGGCTCGGCGCGCGGCCGAGTGGCGCCGCGCCCACCCCGCGGCTCCGCCCGGCGAGGCGGTGCGCGCGCTGCGGCTGGGCGCGGTGGGGCTCTCCCGCGAGGGACGCTCGGACTGCGCGCTCGCGCTTCTCGACGAGGCCGAGAGGCTCGGCGCCGGGCTCGCCGTGTCCGAGATCGTCGAGACGGCCCTCGCGCGCGGCCGCGTCTTCGCGCTGGGCGGCCGATTCGACGAGGAGAGGGCCGTCTACGACTCCGTCCGCCCGCTGGCGCTGGGCGCGGGGGAGGAGGGAGTCGCGGCGCGCTTTCTCGCTCAGGAGGCGCGCGGTCTGCTCGACCGCCGCGAGCACGCCCGGGCGATCGTTCGACTCGAGGAGGCGATCGGCGCCGCGGCCGGAGACCCGGCCGAGCGCGCGGCGCTGCATCTGGACCTCGCGGCGGCGCGGTATCACGCCGGCGATGCGTCGGGCAGCGAGGCCGCGCTCGGTCAGGCCCTCGCCGCGGCGGCCTCGGCGGGACGCGAAGACCTCGCCCGGATCGCGCGCTCCAATCGCGTCGAGCTCCTCATCAATCGAGGCGCCTGGAGCGAAGCGGAGTCGGAGATCGCCGCGCTCGAAGAGAGCGCCCGCGCCGAGAAGGATTCGACGCGGCGGCTCGTGGCGCTCCACCATCGGGGGCGCCTGGCCCTGCGCCGGGGCTTCCTATCCGATGCGGCCCGGGACAACGCGGAGGCGCTCCGGCTGGCGGCTGAGATCGGAGACCGGCTCGAGATCGGCGAGCTGTGGCTCGAGCAGGGCGACCGCCTGCTGTACGAGGGCAATCGTGAAGGCGCGCGCGAAGCCTGGGAAAAGGCCGCCTCGGCGCCCGCGGACCGCTCCGATCGCGATGGCGCCGCCCGCGAGCGGCTCTCGGAGATGGCCTGGGTCGATTGCGGCGGCCCTTCCGACCAGGCGCGACGCGCGGCCGAAACGCTCTTTTCCCGGGACCCGTACCGCGCAGCGGAGACGGTCGCTCGCTGGACGCGTCTCTTCGACGGCGCCGCGGTCCCGCCAGCCCTTCGCGAGCGGGCGGTCCGCGTGCTGCGGGAGTCGGGAGGCTCGGAGCTCGCGGCTCGCGTCTTCGGCGCGGCCGCCGATCACGTGCCGCACGATGCGCTGCGCCAGCTCCGCGGTGCGGTCCTCGCTTCGCTCGCCGGAGAGACGCCGCAACTCGACGGCGCCCTGCCGCGGATCGGAATCGCCGGCCTCGCCCTGCGCGACGGCTCCGGGCGCGAGGTCGTTGCCCTGGGGCAGGGGCCGGCGCCGGAAGGGACGGAGTGGCGTCCGCTCGAGACGAGCGAGGGGCCGTACTCGGTCGCGCTCTGGCCGTCGCCACCTCCGGAGACGGCGTCCGCTCTTGCCCTCCTCCTCGAAACCCTCCTCCTGCGCGGCGGCGGGCGCGCCTCGACCCCCGACTTTTCGCCGGCGTGGAAGCGGCTCGGCATCGTGACCGCGGACGCCTCGATGGAAGAACCGTACCGGCGGCTCGCGCGCTTTGCGCCACAGGCCGTGACGGTCCTGGTGCTCGGCGAATCCGGCTCGGGCAAAGAGGCGGTCGCGCGCGCGATCCACGCTCTCTCCCGGCGCGCCGCGGGACCGTTCGTTCCGGTCAACGTCGCGGCGATTCCGTCGGGAGTCCTCGAGAGCGAGCTCTTCGGCCACGCCCGGGGCGCCTTCTCGGGGGCGGACCGCGAGCGCCGCGGCCTTCTCGAGGAGGCCTCGGGGGGGACGATCTTCTTCGACGAGATCGGAGATCTCGCCCTCCCGTTGCAGTCGAAGCTTCTGCGCGCGCTCCAGGAGCGGGAGCTGCGCCGCGTGGGCGAAAACCGCGCTCGCCCGATCGACGTGCGCGTCGTCTCCGCGACTTCGCGCGATCTGGCCCGCGAGGCGGAGGCGGGGAGATTCCGCGAGGATCTCTACTATCGTCTTCACGTGGCGCTCATCCGGCTCCCGGCGTTGCGCGAGCGCGGGAGGGACGCTCTGCTTCTGGCGCGGTTCTTCCTCGAGCGTTACGCGCGCGAATACGGCCGCGGCGACCTTCGACTGGCGCCGGAATCGGCCGCCGCGATCGGCGCCTATGCCTGGCCGGGCAACGTTCGCGAGCTGCAGAACGCGATGGCCCAGGCCGCCGCCCTCTGCGAGCCCGGCGGCCTCGTGACGGTGGCGCTGCTGCCGGAGCCGGTTCGGCCGGCGCGGCTCCCCGCGGGCGCCGGCGCTCGATTCGGCGGCTACCGCGCGCAGGTCGATGCCCACCGCCGGGACCTGATCGCCGACGCGCTCGACCGGGCGGGCGGCAACCGCAGCCGCGCGGCGCGGGACCTGGGGCTGTCGCGCCAGGCGCTGCTGTACCTGATACGGGAGTTGAAGGTGGAAGTGCGTTGAGGGTTGAGAGTCGAGAGTTGAGAGTTCAGGGCGGAGCTGAGGCGCCGCGACCCTCAACCCTGAACTCTGAACCCTCGACCCTCAACCCTTGCCTTTCCTCGATCAACCTATACTCCCGCCGTGATCTCGCTGCTCGACATCGTCGGGCCGGTCATGGTCGGACCGTCCTCGTCGCACACGGCGGGCGCCTGCCGGCTCTCGCGGGTGGCGCGGGCGCTGCTCGAGGAGGACCCGGTCGAGGCTCGCTTCGAGCTGCACTCCGCCTTCGCCAAGACCATGCGCGGCCATGGCACCGATCGGGCCCTCGTGGCCGGCGCGCTGGGGATGGAGGTCGACGATCCGCGGATCAAGGACGCCCTGGACCTGGCGCGCGAGCGCGGCCTCGCCTTTCAGCTCAAGCCCAAGAACATGGGACCGGAGGCGCATCCCAACAGCGTCGCCATTCACCTGCGGGGTGCGACGCACGCCATCTCGATCCTCGGCGCCTCGATCGGCGGGGGAATGATCGAGATTCGCGAGGTGGACGGCTTTCCCGTGTCGCTCTCCGCCAAGGACCCCTGCCTCCTGCTCTTCTACGAGGATCGTCCGGGTGTGGTGATGCGCGCCTCGGAGATCATCGGGAAGCGCGGCATCAACATCGCGTCGATGGAGGTCCTGAGGCGCGGCAAGGGCGCTCAGGCGTTCATGCGCATCGACCTCGACGCGCCGCTCCCGCACGAAGACGTGGCGGCCTTGAAGGGCATGCCGGGCATCCGGCGGGTCCACGTGCTCGACCGCGTCGCCGGCGGAGCACCGATCACCTAGGAGGGGAACTTGGACGATCTCAACACGTTCGCCGACCTGCTCGAGATCGCCGGCAGGACCGGCCAGCCTCTCGACGCGGTTTTCCTGGAACGCGAGGCCGCGGAGCGCGAGCTGCCGCGGGAGGCCGTCTTCCGCATCTTCCTCGAGCGCTGGGCCGTCATGAAGGACTCGGTGCGCCGGGGGCTCGCCGGCGGCAGGTCGTTTTCGGGCCTCGTCGGCGGCGACGCGCGCAAGGTCATCGAGTTCACGCGCGACGGCGACATCGCCGGCGGGCACCTCGTCGCCCGGGCGATTGCGTACTCGATTGCCGTGCTCGAGGAGAACTCGCGGATGGGCATCATCGTCGCCGCGCCCACGGCCGGCGCCGCGGGGATGGTGCCGGGGACGCTGCTCGCGATCTCCGAGGAGCGCGGGTTTTCGGACGAGCAGACCGCGCGCGGGCTCGTGGTCGCCGGGGGCTTCGGCGCGCTCGTGGCCGCGAAGGCGGAGCTCTCCGGCGCTGCCGGCGGTTGCCAGGCGGAGCAGGGCGTCGGCGCGGCGATGGCGGCGGGTGCGCTGGCCTACCTGCTGGGCGGGACGCCGGCGATGAGCGTGCACGCGGCAGCGCTGACGCTCCAGAACACGCTCGGCCTCGCGTGCGACCCGGTCGCGGGGCTCGTCGAGGTACCCTGCGTCGTGCGCAACGGCTTCACCGCCATGCTCGCGCTCGCCGGAGCGCAGACGGCGCTCGCCGGAGTCGAGAGCGTGATTCCGATGGACGAGGTCGTCGAGGCGATGGTGAAGATCGGGGAGGCGATGCCCCGGTCGCTGAAAGAGACCGCGGACGGGGGCCTGGCCATGACCCCGACCGGCTGCCGGATACGGACCCAGCTCTACTCGATCCGGTGAGCCGCGAGCGCCTCCGGCTCTCCTGGGCGCTGCTGCTCGTCGGCGCCTGCCTGCTCGTCTACGCCAACGGCCTGACGGGCGCCTTCACGTACGACGACAAGGCGATCGTGCGCGACAACGTCCGCATCCGCACGCCGGCGCGGACCGGAGAGATCTTTGCGACGCAGTACTTCGGCGGGCCGCCGGGCACGGGGACGGCGTACCGGCCCCTGCTGTTGCTCTCCTTCGCCGTCCAGTGGTGGATCCACGGCGGAGATCCGCTGCCGTTCCATGCCGTCAACGTTCTTCTCCACGCCGCGGCGACCCTGCTTCTCGCGGCGCTGTTCCTGCGCCTCGGGATTCGGCCCCCGACGGCCGTCGGCGCGGCGCTCCTCTTTGCCGTGCATCCGATCCACGTCGAGGCGGTGGCCGGCGTCGTGGGGCGGGGCGAGTCCCAGGCGGCCGCGCTGGTGCTCACGGCGCTCCTTCTCGCGCTCCGCTTCGCCGACGGCGGGCGGCGACGGTGGCTCGCGCTGTCGCTGGCGCTGGTCGCCGGCCTCGCGGCGAACCTCACCAAGGAGAGCGCCGCGGTGGCGCCAGCGCTCCTGTTCCTGTGCCTGGCCTGGAAGGCCCCGGGGGGCCTCGCGGCGCGCTCGGGGGCGGCGCTGCGGAAAGGACTCGCGTTCTACGTCGGATCGGCGGCGGCGCTCGGCCTCGTCTTCGCCCTCCGGGCGAGGGTCCTCGGCGGAGCGCTCAGGGCCGGCCACACGGGGATCTTCGAGCTCGAGAATGCGCTGGCTCCGCTCACCCCGCTCGTGCGCGCGGCCAACGCCTGCGCGCTCTTCGTTCGCCTGCTCGGGCGCCTCGTCCTGCCGCTCCGGCTCTCGTCGGACGAGTCGGCGTGGTCGATACGGCCGCTCGGCGGCCACGACCTCCTGGCCTGGGCGGGGGCCGCGCTCGTCGTCGCGCTCGTCGCCTCAGCCCTGTGGCGCTTTCGTGAGGGATCGATTCCCTCTTTCGGTTTTCTTTTCCTCGGCGTCGCGGCCCTGCCGGCGTCGAACCTGCTCTTTCCGACGGGCACGATCTTCGCCGAGCGGCTGGCTTACCTCCCGTCGGCCGGCCTGTGCCTGATCGCGGCGGCGTGGATCGTGAACGGCTTCGAGACCTTCGCGGCGCTTCCGCGCGCGCGGCTCGCGGTCCTGGCTGCGGCCGTCGTCGCGCTCGGCGCTCGAACGATCGTGCGCAATCCGGTGTGGGCGAGCGACGAGGCGCTCTTCACGAACATGGTGCGGGTCTCGCCCGCGAGCGCGAAGGCCCACTACGACTTCGCGTACATGTCGGCGGAGACCGGGAAGCCCCGCCGCGCGCTCGAACACTACCGGAAGGCGACGGAGATCTACCCGGGCTACTGGGACGCCTGGGCGGGACGCGGCCGGGTGGAGCGCGAGCTCGGCGACGCGGCCGCCGCGGAGCGGGCCTACGCCGAGGCGCTCCGCATCCACCCCGGGTACGAAAACGGCTACTTCGGCCTGGGCCTCTCGCGCGAGGCGCGCGCCGACCTGGAGGGCGCCGAGGCGGCCTACCGCGAGGGCCTCAGGCGAAACCCCCGCTCGCTGCCGCTGGCCTACAGGCTGGCGCTGCTGCTGTCGTCCCGGGGCCGCCCGGAGTCGCTCTTCGCGTGGCGTCGGGCGCTGGCGATCGAGCCGCGCTCGATCGCCTCCCAGCGGGGGCTGAAGCAGTGGATGGAGCGGAGGGCCGCTCCCGTCAGTGCACTCGATGATCGGGCGGGAGCTCGGTAGGCCTCGTGTCCGGGGGGAGGACGATGGCGCCGCGGCGCCGCCGCGCGGCGCGCTCGGCGACGCGGGGATGGCGGCGGTGGTAGATCCGGAGCGCGCCGCGCATGAGGGAGTAGGCGAGGATCGCGACGAGCGCCGCGAGCAGCGTCGTCCCCACGAGGAAGGACGCCAGGCGCGGCTGGAAGCCCGGCCCGCGGAAGGAAACCCAGAAGTCGTTGTGGAGGATGCGCTCCCACCTGAGCGGCGGCACCCGCGCGGGATCGTAGCCGAGAATGACGCGGCCCAGGCGGTAACCGACCGTGAAGAAGGGAGGCAGGGTCCACGGGTTGCCGACGAGCGACCCGAGGACCGCGTCCAGCTTGTTCAGGCGGAACATGGACGCCAGTACGATCGCCAGGATGAAGTGGAAGCCGATGAAGGGCGACAGCCCCACGCCCACGCCGAGCGCGAGCGCGGCGGCGACGCGCTCGGGAGGCTGCTCGCGGCCCATGAGGTCGAGGAGCAGCTTCAGGCGCCGACGCTTCCACGACCAGCGGCGCCGCCGCATCGCCGAACCGGGCGCCGACGCGCCGGGCTCGGTCATCGGACGGCCTCGAAGTGGTCGTGGCCGAGGTCGGCGACCTCGCGCTCCCCGCGGGGGCCGGCCAGCGCGGCTCCGGCTCCGCGGCTCCACGCGGCCGATTGCGCGAACCGCGACTCCGGTCGCGGCCGCGCGCTCCTCGAGACGCGTCGCGTCGGATGCGCGGACCGTGAAGAGCAGCTCGTAATCGTCGCCCCCCGAGATCACCAGGTCGACGGGCTCGAGCTCGTCCATGATGGCGAAGGCGACGAGAGCTTTCGACACGGGCAGGCGCTCCTGCTCGAGCACCAGACGAACACCCGAGGCGCGCGCCAGGCGGCCGGCGTCGACTCCGAGTCCGTCGGACACGTCGATGGCGGACGTCGCGAGCTCCTCCCGAGCCAGGAGCACTCCGAGGGGCACGCGCGGCACGGGGTCGTGGAACGCCGCGAGCAGGCGACGCTGGTGGTCGGCGGAAAGCTCCGCCAGCCGAGCGGCCGGCGAGCGGAACCCGGCGATCCGCCGCGCCAGGCGCAGGCCCGCCGCCGCCTCTCCCGGATGGCCGGAGACGTAGAGAACTTCGCCCGGCCGGGCGCCCGACCGGGTCAGGGGCTCTCGGACCGGCCGGCCCCAGAACGTCGCCGCGATCACGATCTGGGGCGCGGAGGAGAGGTCGCCGCCGATGAGGCGGCCGCCGAACTCGGCGGCCCGGTCGACCGCCCCGCGGGTGATCGCGAGGGGGAGATCTTCGGCGCGCTCCGCGGGACAGCCGATGGCGAGCAGGAAAAACTCGGGCTCCGCCCCCATCGCGGCGAGGTCGGACAGGTTCACGGCGGCGGCGCGCCGCCCCAGGCGCTCCGGGTCCTCGCCGGCCAGGAAGTCCACGCCCTCGACGAGCATGTCGGTCGTCGCCGCGAGCAGGCCCGCCTCCCGAGCCACCA
The DNA here is from genome assembly GCA_963810205.1 of uncultured Acidobacteriota bacterium. Taxonomy (GTDB): domain Bacteria; phylum Acidobacteriota; class Thermoanaerobaculia; order UBA5066; family Gp7-AA6; genus DAHUXD01. The sequence continues at coordinate 140,850 of CAWEMP010000002.1, read as the reverse complement.
CGGCCGCGTCGTCGCCCGGACCGATTCGAACCGCGCCGCCGGGGGTCGACAGGGCGGCGAGCTTCTCGACGAGCCGGTCTTCCCTCTTCACCGTCTTCACGCGCGCGGGGATGGGGGCGCCCGGCGCCGGGCCGGGGCGGAGACCGGGATCTCGCGGGCCGGAGGCTCGACCGGCTCGGGTGCGGGGTCGGGGCCGGCCACGCCGGCCTCGAAGGGCATCAGGGCGATCGCCAGGACCTCTTCCATGTTCTCGACGTACCGGAACGTGATGCCGTGGAGGATGCGCGGCGAGATCTGCGTGACGTCGCGGCGGTTCATCTTCGGAAGGACGATCGTCGTGATCCTCGCCGCGCGGGCGGCCAGCACCTTCTCCTTGACGCCGCCGATCGGGAGGACCTCGCCGCGCAGCGTGATTTCGCCGGTCATCGCGACGTCTCGCCGCGCCTTGCGCTGCGTGAAGGCCGAGATCATCGCCGTGGCGATCGTGATGCCGGCCGAGGGACCGTCCTTCGGGATCGCGCCCTCGGGCACGTGGACGTGCACGTCGTGGGTCTCGAAGTAGTCGTGCTTGATGTCGAGCTCGGAGGCATGGGCGCGCGCGTACGACATCGCCGCCTGCGCCGACTCCTTCATGACGTCGCCGAGCTGGCCCGTCAGGCGCAGTCCCCCCTTGCCGCGCACGGCGAGGGCCTCGACGAAGAGGATGTCGCCGCCCACCGAGGTCCAGGCGAGCCCGGTCGCGACGCCGACCTGGTCCTTCTTGAGCTGCTCGTCGCGGAAGTGCTTTACCGGTCCGAGCATCTTCTCGACCGAAGGGCCGCTGATCCGGTACTTTCGGCTCTTGCCCTTGGCGACGGAGACGGCGACCTTGCGGCAGATCGAGCCGATCTCACGCTCGAGGTTGCGCAGGCCAGCCTCCCGCGTGTAGGCCTCGATGACCTTCTCGATGCCGGTGTCGGTGAACTCGACGTTCGCGTCGGTGATGCCGTTCTCGTCCATCTGCTTGGGGATCAGGTGCCGCCGCGCGATGGCCTTCTTCTCCTCGAGCGTGTAGCCCGAAAGACGGATGACTTCCATGCGGTCGAGAAACGCCGGCTGGATCGGGTCGAGGACGTTGGCCGTCGCGATGAAGAGGACCTTCGAGAGGTCGTAGGGAACCGTGAGGTAGTGATCGCGGAACGAGAAGTTCTGCTCCGGATCGAGCACCTCGAGCAGGGCGGCCGAGGGGTCGCCGCGGTAGTCGGCGCCGATCTTGTCGATCTCGTCGAGCATGAAGACCGGATTCGACGTGCCGGCCTGATGGAGGCCCTGGATGATGCGCCCCGGCATGGCGCCGACGTAGGTCCGCCGGTGCCCGCGGATCTCGGCCTCGTCGCGGACGCCGCCCAGCGAGAGCCGCACGAACTTCCGGTCGAGGGCGCGGGCGATCGACCGGCCGAGCGACGTCTTGCCGACGCCGGGCGGGCCGACGAAGCACAGGATCGGCCCCTTGAGGCTCTGCTTCAGGGCGTGGACGGCGAGGAACTCGAGGATCCTCTCCTTGACCTTCTCGATGTCGTAATGGTCCTCGTCCAGGATCTTCCGGGCGCGGTCGATGTCCCGGGAGTCGTCCGAGGTCAGGCTCCAGGGCAGGCCCGTCATCCAGTCGAGGTACGTCCGGATGATGGCGGTCTCGGCCGAGTCGGGGTGGCTCCTCTCGAGCCGCTTGATCTGCTTCTCGACCTCGGTCGCGGCTTCCGGCGGGATCTTCCTGTCGGTGATGACCTTGCGGTACGCGTCGAGTTCTTCCGAGATCTCTTCGCCCTCGCCGAGCTCCTGCTGGATCGCCCGCAGCTGCTGGCGCAGGTAGTACTCGCGCTGGGACTTGTCCATCTCGCCCCGCGCCTGCGTGGAGATCTCCTGCTGCATCGTCAGGACGGTGATCTCCTTGGCGAGGTTGTCGTTGACCAGGCGCAGCCGGTCGATCGCGTCGGTCGACTCCAGGATCTTCTGCGCCTCCTCGAGCTTGAGCTCGAGGTTCGAGGCCGCCAGATCGGCCAGGCGCGCGGGGTCGTCGAGGTTGCCGGCGATGACCATGACCTCGGGCGAGATGCTCTTGCCGAGCGAGACGGACTTCTCCAGGTTCTGCTTGACGCTCCGGAGCAGAGCCTCGTGCTCGGGCGGGAGCTCTTCGGCGGGCGCGGCTTCCTCCAGGCGCGTGATCTTCGCCTTCAGGTACGGCTCCTCCGAGAGGACCGAGTCGAGGCGCGCTCGCGAGAGGCCCTGGACGAGCAGACGGATGCGCCCGTCGGGGAGCTTGAGCATCCGCATGATCGCGGCGACCGTGCCGACCGGATAGAGCTCGTCCGGCCGGGGCGAATCGTTCTGCGCGTCGCGCTGGGCGACGAGCATGATGATCCGCTGTTCCGCGAGGGCCGCGTCGACGGCGTTGATCGACTTCTCGCGCGAGACCGAGAGCGGGAGAATGATGAAGGGAAACACGACGACGTCCTTGAGGGGCAGGACGGGAAGGATGTCGGGGATCGGGAGTTCGGCGTCCCGCTCGGTCGTGACCTCTTTTTCGTCCAGCTCGGCCATGGGTCTGGGAGACTACTCCTCTTGTTCCGCGGCCACCGGAATGTCGATTTCCTTCTCCCGCAGGTCCGGCACGCGCGGGAGAATGACTTCGAGAATCCCGTGCTGGATGCGTGTCTTCGCATGATGCGAGTTGACCGGGCGGGGCAGCGGCACGGACTTCACGAAGGTGCCGAAGTAACGCTCCATGCAGAAGAAGCGCATTCCATCGCGGGCCCGAATCCGGCCCTTTTTCGTGCCGCGGATCATGACGACCTTGCCCCGGATGGAGACGCGGACGTCGGCCGCTTCCACGCCCGGCAACTCGACCAGGATGCGAATCGCCTCACCGTCGTCGAGGACGTCCACGTTGGGGTCCCAGGAGGTCGCCGCGGGCGTGCCGCTCGCGTTGTTGGTCTCGACGAAGGCGGCGAAGAGGCGGTTCAGCTCGCCCTGGAGGCGCGAGAGCTCCACGATGGGGCCGTAGAAGCGGGCGGTGCGCTTCACCATGAGAGACCCGTCGATACGAGGAGTGCGCGCGCCGTCGTCTCACGCAGCGCGCGCCCAGTCGCCATCCCGGACAGAGTCTGACCCGTCGCGCTTGTGAGCGACCGCCCCGCCGTCATCCCGAGGAGCGCAGCGACGAGGGATCCCGTGCTTTTCGAGGATCCGGGGGAGTACGGGATCCCTCGGGCCTGCAGCCCTCGGGATGACGTCGTTCGGCGAAGCCTCACGACGTCACCTTCTCCCCGCGCCCGATCAGGTTCTTCAGCTCGTGCAGGAACTCGTCGACGTCCTCGAACTTGCGGTAGACCGAGGCGAAGCGGACGTACGCAACCTTGTCGAGCTCGCGCAGGCGCTCCATGACGATCGCCCCGACCCGGGAGGTGGCGATCTCGCGCTCCTCGGAGTCGTGGAGGAGGGCCTCGATCTCGTCGACGATCTTGTCGAGACCGACCGGCGAGACCGGGCGCTTCTCGCAGGCCTTGACGAGGCCGGACCTCAGCTTGTTGCGGTCGAAGCGCTCCCGCCGGCCGTCGTTCTTGACGACCATGTACGGGATCTCCTCGATCGTTTCATAGGAGGTGAAGCGGCGGCCGCAGGCCGTGCACTCCCGGCGGCGGCGGATGACCTGCCCCTCGCGGCTCTCGCGCGAGTCGACGACCCGGTCGTCCACCGCGGCGCAGAAAGGGCATTTCACGTGGGGAAGAGTATCGCTTTTAGCCGTCTCCGGTCTCCCGCTGGAGCTCCCGCAGGCCTTTCCGGCGCCAGGGGCTCGTGGCGAAGAGCGCGAAGCCGATGATCGAGATCGGCACGAAGGAGACGGCGTGGGCGATGAGGGCCACGCCGGTGGCCGTGGCGACCGGAACGTGAAATACGTCCGTCAGGGCGAACTGCACCGCGGCGTGGTAACCGCCCACGCCGCCGGGCGTGGGAACGGCGAGGCCGAGGACGGCCGCCGTCGTCACGACGTACGCGGCCGACAGGGGCAGCTCGAGCCCGAAGGCGCGCATCGTGCAGTAGATCTGGACGTTGATGACCAGCCACATCGCGAGCGAGCCGCCGGCGACGAGCGCGGCCAGCCGCGGCGTTTTGAGCGACGCGAACCCGTCGAGGAACGTGTGCGCGATGCGCCGGGCCGCCGGCCGGAAGCGTTCCGGCAGGACTCGAAAGGCGAGCTCGAACAGGCGCTCCGTCGCGCCGCGCCAGACGACGGCGAAGAGGGCCACGAGGATCGCCGTCCCGGCGACGGCGGCCGCGACGACCCGCACTCGTCCCGACGCGAACGAACCCATGGCCCCCGCGTCCGGACCCGCCAGAGCGAGGCCGAGGAACGAGAGCTGGGCGAGCGCGTCGAGCACCCGTTCGAAGACGATCGAGGCGAGCAGGGCCGCGAAGGGGAGGCCCCGCTCGCGCGCGAGCAGAGCGGGGCGGAGCACCTCGCCGGCGCGCGCCGGCAGGACCGTGTTGGCGGCGAAGCCGACGGCCGTGGCACGAAATGCGGGGAAGAACGGCACGCGGCCGACCGGTCGCAGGATCCACACCCACCGGACGGCGCGCAGCACGAAAGTCAGAACTGAGATTCCGATGCTCGCGGCGAGCCAGCCGGGGGAGATGGCGGCGATCTGCCGGCCGATCTCGGAAAGCGGGACCCGCGAGAGGAAATACGCGAGCAGCGCGACCGCGAGCGTGATGGACGCGGCCGCCTGGAATCGGCGCGAGCGGAGCAGGTCTTTCATGAAGTGATCGGGATCACTCGACGGCCGGAGCACTCCCGCCGCCGCCGGTGAACCAGTCGGATGGGGTTCTCCCTGCAGCGAGAATGCACGAACAGGGTTTTAGCATCCCGCAGCGGCGTTTGCCTAAAAAAATGAGGCGAAGAGCTGATACCGCTTGACTTTCCGGCACAATTTCCACATTCTTTTCTTACATTTTCGGGGGAGGAAAGCGCATGTTCAGGAAGGCGCCCCGGCTCTTGGCGCTTCTGGTTTCGTCGGTGTGGTTGCTGGCCAGAGGAGCCACCGCGCAGCCGATCGGAGGCATCGACTATCCCGCCGATGGCCAGACGGTTTCCGGGATCGTTCGAGTCTCGGGGTTCGTTCTGGACTACGACTCCGTCGACCTGGTCGAGCTTGCCGTCGACGGCGTCGTCGTCAATCAGACGGACTTGAGCATCCCGCGGCCCGACGTTCTCGAGATCTTCCCCACCTACTACAACAGCGCGACCCCCAGCCCCGGATTCGTGACGTCGTTCCTCGCGCGCGGCCCTCGCTCAGGCTATACGGCCGGGCCCCACACGCTCCAGCTCGTGGTCCGCGAGTCGGCCACGCAACAGCTCTTCATCGTCTCCACGATCACCGTCAACGTCGATCCCGACCAGAACCAGGCGCCGTTCGGCTTCATCGACATCCCGGGGCCGGCCGGTCTCGAGGGCGCCAACGGGTCCTTCCCGGTCGCCGGATGGGCGATCGACGACGTCGACATCGATCACGTCGACTTTCTGGTCGACGGACGGGTCGTGGCGGGCGCGGTCGGCCGCGGCGAGCCCTCGACCGCGAACTACGGCTCGACCCGGCCGGACGTCGCGGCGGCTTTCCCGGACGTTCCGCTGGCGCTGTACTCGGGGTTCGTCGCCAACATCGATACGTCGCAGTTCATCAACGGCATCCACGTCCTCTCGGTGCAGGCGACCGACAACGAGGGCGCTTCGCGTGAAATCGGCACCCGCCGCGTCCAGATCGTCAACAACGGCCTGAACCTGCCGCCGTTCGGCCGAATCGATTTCCCGCTCGACAAGGCCTCGCTGTTCTGCACGGTGACCTCGTCGGGCCTGCCCTCGCCCTGCTCCCCGCAGAACTGCGCCGGGGTTCTGACCAACGTCGTGGCGGGTTGGGCCCTGGACGTCGGGTCGGCGCTGGACCGCGGGCAGGTTTCCTACGTGGAACTCCTTCTCGACGGGCAGATCGTCGCCAACTCGCGCACGGACTGCGTGCAGATCAACCAGGCGCTCACCAACTGCTACGGACTCAATCGGCCGGACGTCGCCCGGAGCTACTCGGGTTACGTCAACGCCGACAACGCCGGGTTCAACTTCTCCTTCGCCCTGGTCTCGACCCTCGCGTCCCAGTCCGGGCAGATCGAGATCCGGCTTCCGAGCCCTGGGGCGCCGGGCGGCCTCGATCCGCCGAGCGGCTTCACGACCGCCGGAAAGCACACGCTGGCCGTTCGGGCCGGGGACGAAGAGGAGACTCAGGTCCAGATCGCCGCGATGTCGGTGGACATCCTCTGCAACCAGATCACGAGCAACCAGCCGGCCTTCGGCTACATCGACACCCCCTCGGACTACCAGTTCATCGACGGAGTGTTCGAGGTCTTCGGCTGGGCCAGCGACTTCCAGGTCGTGCAGACCGTCCAGATCGACGTCGACGGCCACCTGCTCGGAAACGCGACCTACGGGCTTCTGCGGACGGATGTGCGCTCCGATCCGAGGGTGTCCTCGTCGAACGTCGGCTTCTCGTACCTGCTCGACACGACGCAGCTCTCCGACTCGGCGCACGATCTCGTGGTCTACGTCATCGACAAGCAGCAGAACCGCTCGGAGATCGGCCGGCGCAAGTTCGTGGTGAACAACAACGTTCCGACCCACAACTGAGGATTGAACGGGGGGCACCCCGAGAAACCATCGCCCCGCTGGAAGGCGGGGCGTTTTGTTTCCGTCGCGAGCGCCCGGCGCGGGATCTGCGCCCTGCCGGCGCACCGGCTCGCGGCTCGCCGGGATGCCGGCTCGACCGCGAGCCTGATCCCTCGCCGCGCGCTCGCTCCCGCGGCGCGAGGCTCCTCCGCTGCGCTCGCGGAGACTCCTCGCGCCGCGAACGACAGGGGTATCGCCGGCTGAGGACGGTGCCGATCGCGGCGCGCCTGGAGGGGTCGTCGCTGGCTCTATCGTCTGAGCCCGAGGGGTGCCTTTTCGCAGAAATGTTTCTGCTGCTCGCGGCGCGCGAAGTCTCCGCGATTGGAGCGGAGGAGGCGCGCGCCGCGGGAGCAGCCGGGCGGGGCGGGATCAGGGCCGCGGTCGAGCCGGCATCCCGGCGAGCCGCGGCCCGGTGCGCCGACAGGCGCAGATCCCGCGCCGCCCGGCTGCGACGGTCCTACTGGCCGCCGGCCTTGACGGCGAGGTCCCGCTTCTTCTTCGGCAGCGCCGCGATGCGCGCGGCCTCGCCGAAGAGCGTCAGGCCCTTCTGGATCTGGGGGTCGCCGGCCGCGTAGGCGCGGCGGCCGGCCTCCGGGCCGAAGCGCGCGTTGACGATCTCGGTCTGGATGGCGAGGTCGACCAGGCTGCGGTTGGCGTCCTCGTCGTAGGCCTTCTTGAGCTCTTCCGCGGTCGAGTACTTGGCGGACTTCTCGACGAACCGGAAAAACTCGTCGCGGATCTCCGGCGTCACGGTGAAGTTCTCAGCGACCTTCGGGTGGCGGGCGAGCCAGTCCACGGCGAAGTTGAAGAACGCGTATCGCACCAGGAGCTGCTGGAGGAGCTTCGAATCCCGGTCGTTCTTGACGATGACGTCGGGGGTGATGCCGCCCTGCGCGTACACCACGCGCCCCGCGTCGGTGTAGAAGACGGCGCTCTCGGCGGTCGGATGGGGCGCGTCCTCGCCCTTCTCCGCGGCGGCGTCCGGGTCCCCGGGGTTCACGTAGGCCAGCAGATCGGTGTAGTCCCTCTGGATCCAGCGGCCCGAGGGCGTGTAATAGCGCGCCGTCGTCAGGGCCAGACCGGCGCCGTAAGAGAGCGTGTAGACGCTCTGGACGAGGCCTTTGCCCCAGGTGCGCTGGCCGACGATGACACCCTCGTCGTGGTCCTGGATCGCCCCGGCGACGATCTCCGAGGCCGAGGCGGACCCGCGGTTGACGAGCACGACGAGGGGATGGTCGAAGTGGGCGCCTTCCCCGGGCGCGAAGTACTCCTGCGCCGAGGACGCGGTGCGGCCGCGCGTGTAGGTCACCATCGAGCCCTTCGGCACGAAGACGTCGGAGACGTCGACCGCCTGCTCGAGGACGCCGCCCGGGTTGCCGCGCAGGTCGAAGATGAGCTTCTGCATGCCCTGCTTCTCGAGCTTCTCGATCGCCTCGTAGAGCTCCCGGTTCGACGTGTGGGTGAAGTCGGAGAGCATGATGTAGCCGACGCCGGGCTCGAGCATGAAGGCGTAGCGCACGGACTTGGTCGGGATCTCGGCCCGCGTGATCGTCATGCGGATCGGCTCTTCGAATCCGACGCGCCGCAGCGTGATCGCGACCTCCGTGCCCTTGGGGCCGCGGAGCTTGCGGACGACCTCCTCGGTGGTGGTCTCCTCCTTGAGCTCCTCCTCGCCGATGTGCGTGATGACGTCTCCGGCCCGGATTCCCATCTTGTAGGCCGGCGTCCCCTCCATCGGGGCGATGACGGTGATCTTGCCCATGCGCTTCTGGATCTGGATGCCCAGGCCGTAGAACGAGCCGTGCTGCTTCTCCTTCATCTGCGAGAACTCGTCGGGCTCGAGAAACGAGGTGTGCGGGTCCAGGCGCGACAGCATCCCGTGGATCGAGGCGTAGACGATCTTGTCGGGCGCCACGGGGTCCGGCGCCCAGTCCGAAAGGGTCGTCAGGATGTCGGCGTACTCGTCGAGGGAGGGAGTGTCCTTCTCGGGGCTGGCGGAAAGCCTCCCCGCGAAAACGCCGCCGAGCAGGGTGGCCCCCGCGACGACCGCGGTGGCGGCGAACAGTCGGGACTTTTGAGGACTCAAGAGGGCTCCCTTCTCGAGGCTGGCATTGTGGCACGACGGCCACCGAAAGTCTCGCCGGTCTGCCTGGGGCCGGCGTAAAATCCCCTTTGCGGAAGGACAGAACATGTTCGGTTCCATCGGCATGCCCGAATTGATCCTGATTTTTGTCGTGGCGCTCCTCGTCTTCGGCCCGAAGAAGCTGCCCGAGCTCGGCAAATCGCTCGGCAAAGGGCTGGCCGAGTTCAAGAAGGCCTCGGAGGACCTGAAGCGCACGATCGAGGACGAGATCGAGCAGGGCAAACACGAGGCCGACGCGGTCAAGAAAGAGGTCGCGGGACTCCAGACCACGCTGACCTCGCCGGCGCCCGAGGCCCCCCGCCCGGCCGAGGGCGCGGTCCCCCGGACCGACGCTCCGATTCGCCCCGCTTGAGCGGCTTCAATCCGCGTGAGCTTCTCGACGGCACGGCGGGACGCCCGCCCGCCGCGGACGAGGAAGAGCTCCCGCGCATGGGCTTCTTCCAGCACCTGGACGAGCTGCGCAAGCGGCTGATCGTATCGATCACCTCGGTTTTCGTGGGGTTCCTGCTGTCCTGGTACTGGGCCCCCCAGATGTTCGACTTCCTCGCCCGCCCGATCCGCCGGGTGCTCCCGCCGGGCCAGAGCCTGGCCTACACGAGGCTGACAGAGCCCTTCATGATGTATTTCCGGGTCGCTCTGCTGGCGGGCATCCTGCTCTCTTCGCCGATCGTCCTGTGGCAGGTCTGGCTCTTCGTTTCGCCGGCCCTGTACCGCCGCGAGAAGCGCTGGGTGTGGCCGTTCGTCACGTTCGGAGCGCTCTTCTTTCTCTCGGGCTGCGCCTTTTCCTACTACGTCGCCTTCCCGCTGGTCGTGGGCTTCCTGATCGAAGTGGGGAAGCCCTTCCAGGCCGTCATCACGATCAACGAGTACCTCTCGATGGCGACCAAGCTGATCCTGGCCCTCGGCCTGTGCTTCGAGATGCCGATTCTGATTTTTTTCCTGGCGCGCCTGGGGATCGTCTCGGAGCGCTGGCTGCTGGCGAAGTTCAAGTACGCCGTGCTCGTCATCTTCATCGTGGCCGCCGTCATCACGCCCTCGGCCGACGTTGCGACCCAGTGCGTCTTCGCCGTTCCGATGATCCTCCTGTACCTGCTCGGGATTCTGGCCGCCTGGCTCTTCCGCAGGCGCGCGGAGCCGGCCGCGTCGCCGACGCCGTAAGCGATGCGGCTCACGATCCACGAGAGCGTCCTGGCGCTCTTCCCGGACGTCGTCGTCGGAGTCGCCGCCGCGCGCGGCATCCGGAACGAGGGGCAGGACGACGGTCTCACGGCGGATCTTCGGCGGGCCGAAGCCGCGCTGCCCGCCCGGTTCGCGGACATGCCGCCGGCCGAACACCCGCGGATCGCGCTCTGGCGCGAAGCCTATCGGCGGTTCGGCGCGAAGCCCAAGGACCACCCGTCTTCGATCGAGAATCTGGCGCGGCGGGTGCTGAAGGGCTGGACGGTGCCCCACGTGAACCGGCTCGTGGACCTCTACAACGCGCTGTCGCTCGAGACCCTGTTGCCGGCGGGCGCCGAAGACCTCGACGCGATCGCCGGAGACGTCGAGCTGACGGTGGCGGGAGAAGGCGAGCCGGCCGTCCGGCTCCTCGGTGAAGCCGAGGCGCGGGCGCCGCGGCCGGGGGAAGTCATTTACCGCGACGCGCTGGGTGCGATCTGCCGGCGATGGAACTGGAAAGAGGCGGATCGGACGAAGCTGACCGCGGGGACGCGCAATGCCCTTCTCGTCGTCGAGGGCCTGCCCCCGGTCCGCCGGGAGGAGATTGCCGCGGCGCTGGAGACGGCCGCCCGGCGGATCCGCGAACGTTGCGGGGGCGAGGTCGAGACGGCGATCCTCGATCGCGGCCGGCCGGCGGTCGAGCTCAGCCCGGCCGGTGCGTGACGATTCCCGACTGACCGTTGCGGGCGAGGATCAACTCGATGAACTCCCGGACCGCTCCGCGCCCCCCGGCGCTCTCGAGGACCACGGTGGCGGCTTTCCGCGCCGCCGGCGCACCGTCGGACGGGCAGGCCGAGAGCGCCGTGGCTTCGAACATCGGGATGTCGGGCTCGTCGTCGCCCATCGCCGCGGCCTGCGCGCCCGAGATCTTGAGCCTGCGCAGAACCGCGTCGAGCCTGGCCCGCTTGTCGCGCACGCCCTGGTAGCAGTGCGTCACGCCGAGCTCGCTCGCGCGCCGCGCCGTGGCCGGCGAGGAACGGCCGGAAATCCAGCACAGCGTGATCCCCGCGGCCGCGGCCTTGCGCAGGCCGTGGCCGTCCCGGGTGTTGAAGACCTTGAACTCGTGGCCCCGGCCGTCGAGGTAGATCAGCCCGTCCGTGAGGACGCCGTCGACGTCGAGGAAAAGAACGCGAATCCGCTCCCTGGCCTTCCGGCGGGCCACTAGAACCCCGCCGCGAGCAGGTCGTGCATGTGCAGGGCGCCGTGGACGCGCCCTTCGGAGTCGACGATGAAGAGCGACGTGATCTTGCTCGCCTGCATGGTCTCCCGGGCCGCCGAGGCGAAGTCGTCGGCGGGGATCGTCCGGGGGTTCGGACGGCAGCACTCGCCCGCGGTCCTCTGGAGCTGCCCGGGGTCTTTCTCCAGCATCCGCCGCAGGTCTCCGTCGGAGATGACTCCGAGCAGGCGTCCCGTCCCGTCCGCGACGGCGGTGATGCCCATCATCTTGCGCGACATCTCGTGGAGCGCCTCGGTCATGGAGGACCCGGCCGGGACGACAGGCAGGCGGTCGCCCACCCGCATCAGGTCGCGCACTTTGAGGAACCTCCGGCCGAGGCTGCCGCCCGGATGGAGGGCGGCGAAGTCCTCTTCCTTGAAGCCGCGCCGCTCCGAGATCGACAGGGCCAGCGCGTCGCCCATGGCGAGCATCGCCGTCGTCGAGGCCGTCGGAGCGAGGTTGAGCGGACAGGCTTCGCGCGGGATGGCGACGGAGATCCGGATCTCGGCCGCCCGCGCGACCGGGGAGCCCGGCGCCCCGGTCATGGCGATGGTGCGGATCGAGCGCTGGCGGGCGAACTCCAGCAGGCGCGCCACCTCGGGGGTTTCGCCCGAGAGGGACAGGGCGAGCACGACGTCCCCGGCCATGAGCATCCCGAGGTCGCCGTGGCTCGCCTCGCCGGCGTGGAGAAAGTAGGCGGGCGTTCCGGTCGAGGCCAGCGTGGCGGCGATCTTCTGGCCGATCAGCCCGGACTTGCCGATCCCGGTCACGCAGAGGCGCCCCGCCGAAGTGTCGATCGCGGCCACCGCCCGCTCGAAGTCGGCGTCCAGGTTCTCGATCTGCCGGCGGACGGCCTCGGCCTCGACCCGGAGCACCTCTCGGGCGGTGTCGATCGACATGCGTCGTATCTTAAAGCTTCCATGCCGCGTCCCGCGGCTGGCTCTCGACTATGATCGCCGACCCATGGCGCAACTGACGCAGTACGTCGTCACCTACGGCCTCCCGCTGATCTTCGGGATCGTGCTGCTCGAGCAGCTCGGCGCGCCGATCCCGGCGATCCCGGTCCTGATCGTCGCCGGGGCGCTCTCGGTCGAGCGCGACCTCGCGGCCTGGAAGGTCTTGCTCGTGGCGGTGACCGCCTCGCTGATCGCGGATGGCGTCTGGTTCGCCCTCGGCCGCGCCCGGGGCAACCGGATCCTGAAGACCCTCTGCCGGATCTCGCTTTCGCCCGACTCCTGCGTGCGGCAGACGGAGTCCGTCTTCGAGCGGTGGGGGATGCCGTCGCTCCTTTTCGCGAAGTTCATCCCCGGATTTTCGACGGTCGCACCCCCGATGGCGGGCGCGATCGGCGCGCGGCTGCCGTCGTTCCTGCTGTTCGACGGCGGCGGGGCCCTGCTCTGGGCGGGCGCCGGAGTCCTCGGCGGCGCCGTCTTCCACCGAGCGATCGACCGCGTCCTCGACCTGCTCGCCTCGCTCGGCAGCGGCGCGCTGGTCCTGCTCGGCGCGGCGCTGGCGGTCTTCGTGGCCCTGAAGTGGTGGCAGAGGCAGCGGTTCTACAAGGTGCTCCGGATGGCGCGGATCACGGTCGAGGACCTGCACCGCCTGATCGACGAAGGGCAGAGTCCCGTCGTCCTGGACGTTCGAACGGCCGGGGCCCGCGCGCGCGACCCGCGCCGGATTCCCGGCGCGCGGGTCATGGAGGCTGCGGAGCTCGACGCGCGGCTCTCCGAGCTTCCGCGGGACCGGGAGATCATCCTCTACTGCACCTGACCCAACGAAGCCACGGCGGCCCGTGTGGCCCGCATGCTCATCGATCGGGGATTCGCGCTCGTCAGGCCGCTCGCCGGCGGGCTCGAGGCCTGGATCGAGGCCGGCTTCGAGATCGAGGCGGAGCCGCTGATCGCGATCCGGCCGCCGCAGAGCCGGGAGTCCAGCGTCTAGCGTGCGCCGCTCAATTCCTCACCGTCTTCACGATCGCCAGCAGCTCCCGAATCAGCCCCGGCAGCAGCTTCACGTCGAGCTGCGTCGACCGGTCCGAGAGGGCGCGATCGGGGTCGTCGTGGACCTCGAGGAAGAACCCGTCGACGCAGCCGGTGGCGGCGGCGGCGCGCGCGAGGATCGGCGCGTACTGCTTGAGGCCGCCCGTCTCCTTCCCGCCGCCCGGAAGCTGGAGCGAGTGGGTCACGTCGTAGATCACGGGATAGCCCATCGCGCGCAGGATCGGGAACGACCGCATGTCGACGACGAGGTCGTGGTAGCCGAACGAGGCGCCGCGCTCGCAGAGGAGGATCTTCTCGTTGCCCGCGGCGCGGCACTTTTCGACGACCTGCGCCATGTCGTCGGGCGCCATGAACTGGCCCTTCTTGACGTTGACCGCCTTCCCGGTCGCGGCCACCGCGGTCACGAGGTCGGTCTGGCGGACGAGAAACGCCGGGATCTGGAGCACGTCGAGGACGCGGGCCGCCGGACCCGCCTGCTCGGGCGCGTGGACGTCGGAGATCACGGGAAGCCCCGTCTTCGCCTTCACGGCCGCGAGGATGTCGAGGCCCTCCTCGAGGCCGGGACCGCGAAACGAGTCCTTCGAGGACCGGTTCGCCTTGTCGTAGGAGGACTTGAAGACGATGCGCGCCCCGGTTTCCTCGCCGATCGCCTTGAGGCGCTCCGCCATCGCCAGCGAATGCGGCCGCGACTCGATGACGCAGGGCCCCGCGAAGAATATGGGCTCGCCGCCGGCCGTGTACCCGGGGGCGATTTCGACCTTTCGGACCGCGATCAGGAGGACTCCCCGGCGCGGGACACGGGAACGGGTGCTGGCGACTCGGCGGCTTCTTCCTTCGCGGCGGCGCGGTGCGCGCGTGCCGCCCGGATGAAGTCCTTGAAGAGCGGGTGGCAGGCGAAGGGCTTCGACTTGAGCTCCGGGTGGAACTGGCAGCCGAGGAACCACGGGTGGTCCTCGTGGAGCTCGATGATCTCGACGAACTTCTTGTCGGGCGACATGCCGGTGAAGGACATGCCGGCGTCCTTGAGCCTCGGCAGGAATTCCTGGTTGACCTCGTAGCGGTGGCGGTGCCGTTCCCAGATCAGGGATTCGCCGTACGCGCGCGCGGCGAAGGAGCCGGCGGAGAGCTCGCACGGGTACTTGCCCAGGCGCATCGTGCCGCCGAGGGCTTCGACGCCGATCAGGTCGCGCAGCTTGAAGATGACCTTGTGCTTCGGGTCCTCCTCGAACTCGGTCGAGTTGGCCTCCGCGAGACCCGCGACGTTGCGGGCGTACTCGATGACGGCCGTCTGGAGCCCGAGGCAGATGCCGAAGAACGGGACCTTCTTCTCCCGCGCATACCGGATCGCCCGCATCATGCCCTCGACGCCGCGGCGGCCGAAGCCGCCGGGCACGAGGATCGCGTCGGCGCGGAAGAGCGCGTCGGGGTAGTGGTCGCCCTCGAGGGTCTCGGCGTCGACGTAGTGGAGCCTGACCCGGACGTTGTTGGCGATCCCGCCGTGCGCCAGCGCCTCGTTCAGGGACTTGTAGGAGTCGCCGTAGTCCACGTATTTCCCGACGACCGCGACGTCGACCTCGCCCGCCGGGTTCTTGATCCGGTTCACGAGGCTCTCCCACTTGGAGAGGTCGCGGTCGTAGTGGGGCAGGGAGAGCAGGTCGAGGAGGATCTCGTCCAGCCCCTCCGCCGCGAAGTGCAGGGGGACCTCGTAGATCGACGGCACGTCCTTGGCGTTGATGACGGCCTCGACCGGCACGTTGCAGAAGAGCGCGATCTTGCGCTTGACCTCGGGAGGAAGCACCCGGTCCGTGCGGCAGAGGAGGACGTCCGGCTGGATCCCGATCGAGAGGAGATCCTTGACGGAGTGCTGCGTCGGCTTGGTCTTCAGCTCGTCGGAGGCCTTGATGTACGGCACCAGGGTCAGGTGGACGTTGATCGCGTTCCCGCGCCCGGCCTCCTGGCGGAACTGCCGGATCGCTTCGAGGAAGGGCAGCGATTCGATGTCGCCCACGGTGCCGCCGATCTCGACGAGGACGACGTCGGCCTCGGTCCCCACGTGCCGGATCGCTTCCTTGATCTCGTCGGTGATGTGGGGAATGACCTGCACGGTCTTGCCCAGATAGTCGCCGCGGCGCTCCCGCTCGATCACCGTCGCATAGATCCGGCCGGCCGTCGTGTTGTTGATCTTCGAGCCGGTCATCGAGGTGAAGCGCTCGTAGTGCCCGAGGTCCAGATCGGTCTCGGCCCCGTCGTCGGTGACGTAGACCTCGCCGTGCTGGAACGGAGACATCGTGCCGGGATCGACGTTGATGTACGGGTCGAACTTGGCCATCGCGACCGAGAACCCTCGAGCCTCGAGCAACGCCCCGATCGAAGAGGCCGCGATGCCCTTGCCGAGCGAGGATACGACCCCGCCCGTGATGAAGACGTACTTCGTGCTCATGTCACCGCCTCCTCTTTCAGACGCCGCTCGAGACTTCTTTGAGACGCCTCTCGACTGCTCTTGAGACGCCTTTCGGCGTCCGCGAGGTCCGCAGGCGTGTCCACGCCGATGGAGTCCCCGGCCGCCTCTCCCATCCAGATCGTATATCCCGCCTCGAGCCACCGGAGTTGCTCGAGCGATTCCGCGCGCTCCAGCGGCGAGGGCGGCAGCGCCGCCAGCCGCGCGAGCGTCGACGCACGGTACGCGTAGACGCCGAGGTGCTTGCGATACGACGGCTCGCCGTGGCGAAAGTAGGGGATCGGCGAGCGCGAGAAGTAGAGCGCGCGCCCGTCGCGCGCGACGGCCACCTTGACGGTGTCGGGATCGGCCGCCGCCCCGGGTCCCGCCGCGATCGCCAGAGTCGCGATCTCGCGCCCGGAGCCGGCGAGGAGAGTCGCCACCGCTCGATCCACGTTCTCGCCCGGCATCAGGGGCTCGTCGCCCTGGAGGTTGACGTAGGCGTCGGCCGGAATCGCGCGCGCCACCTCGGCCACGCGGTCGGTGCCGCTCGGTGCGTCCGGAGACGTCATGATGGCCTCTCCGCCCGCCGCCCGGACGCAGGCGGCGATACGGGCGTCGTCCGTGGCCACGATGACCCGGTCGAGCCGTTTCGCCGACCGGGCCCCCTCCCACACGTGCAGCACCATGGGCTTGCCGGCGATGGGGGCGAGGGGTTTTCCGGGGAAGCGGACGGAGGCGAAACGCGCGGGGATCACTCCGATGATCAACATGCAATCATCGGGACTCAATAGTATCCTCGCCGTCGCGCTTGCGTCAAGAAACACGCCCCGCCCCGCTTCTCACGCGTCCCGGAGCCGCTCTTTTCTACGCCCTGGCCGTGCTCGTCGTCGGCGCGGCGGCGGCGCGGTCCCTCGTGCGCGCGCACACGGACCGGATGAGCCTCGCCACAGGCCGCGCCGAATGGATCTGGTACGCGAGCCGGATGCCGGAGCCCCGCCCGATCCGCTTCTACGCGACCTCCGGGTTCGTCCTTCCCGAGAAGCCCCGCCGCGCCCTCGCGAAGGTGTTCGTCGACCGCGAGCACGTCCTCTACGTCAACGGCGAGCGCGTCGCCGGCGGGGAGCAGCGCCCCGGCGACGCGCTGGCTCTCTACCCGATCGCGCCTCTGCTCCGGGAAGGCGAGAATCGCGTGGCGATCGAGGCGGCGAGCCCTACGGGTATCGGCGGCGTTCTCTTCTCCCTCGACGTCGAGGGTCTCGGGCGCGACGTGGTCGTCACGAGCGGATCCTGGCGTGTGGATTTGTCGCGGAGCGCGATCTCCGGCGGCGGACGTTATCGTCCGGTCGTGTGGGGGAGGCCGCCCCAATATCCGTGGGGATATCCGAGGATGCCGAGGCCGGCGGAGGTCCCGGGCCTCGTGAACTAGACGGCGGCGACTTCGGCCTTCTGCACCAGCAGGTCGAGCGCTTCCCGCGCGGCGAGGCACTGGGCGTTGGCGCCGTCGTAGCCGGCCAGCGCAATCACCTTGCGGTAAGCCGCGACCGCCGCCTCGAGGTTGCCGAGCCCGCGGTCGTAGATCTTCGCGAGCAGAAGGCGCGAGGCCAGGTGCCGCGGCGCCACTTCGACGGCCTTCGTGCAGAAGACCAGGGCCACGTCGTAGCGCTCCTCGGCCGCGGCCAGGCAGGCCCTCCGGTAGTAGAGGTCGGCCTCGCCGGTCGGATCCGATT
This sequence comes from uncultured Acidobacteriota bacterium, assembly GCA_963810205.1. Taxonomy (GTDB): domain Bacteria; phylum Acidobacteriota; class Thermoanaerobaculia; order UBA5066; family Gp7-AA6; genus DAHUXD01. The sequence goes on along the minus strand of CAWEMP010000002.1, from coordinate 123,361 downwards.
GTCCCGGAAGGAGTTGAGAGAGATGCCGAAGGGTCGAGGCGAGCGTGGACCAGCCGTTGCCGTTGGATGCCATCTGGAGAGAGTGTACGACTCTTCCGCCAGATCTCAATAAAAATTTAGAAGGAAGTGGCTGAAATCCTTCTTTTGTATGGTCGTCCGCGGCGGCCAGAACTACTAGCCTAATGAAATATTGAGATCTGGCCAAACTTCCGAATCAAATAAGACTATCGGACGTCAGCGGATGCGATCGATGACCGATTCGGTCGCGAGCAGGAGACCTTCCTTCGCGTCCGAGTCCGGGAAAGCGCCGAGCGCGACCCGGGCGGCACCGGCGTAGTCGCGTGCGAGCGCACGCGTCTCGAGTATGCCGTCGTAACGGTCCACGATCGAGAGGATCTCGGCGGGCTCCACGCTCTTGAAGTCGCGCTCGCGCAGAACGGCGGCCACCGTCTCGCGCTCGGCGGGCGCCGCCTTCGGAAGAGCGAGAAGCAGCGGCATCGTGAGCTTGCCTTCGCGCAGATCGTTCAGGACGGGCTTCCCAACCTCCTCGACGCTGCCGGTGTAGTCGAGCAGGTCGTCGATGAGCTGGAACGCCATGCCGAGACAGCGGCCGTACTCAGCGAGGCGCTCGGCGGCCACCAGATCGCCCCGCGGCGCGAAGTGCGCCGGGAGTCTGCAGGCGGCGGAGAAGAGGTCGGCCGTCTTGCGACGTGTGATCTCGAGCGCCTCCTCGCGGGAGACGTGGATGGAACCTTCCTTCTCGATCCCCAGAATCTCGCCCTCGATCATCGAAAGCGTCGTGTCCGAGAGCACCTTCAGGATGGTGAGGTCGCCCTCGTCGAGCGCGATTCCCATGGACATCGTGTAGAGGTAGTCGCCGAACAGGACGGTCAGGTTGTTGCCCCACCGGGCGTTGGCGGACGTCCGCCCGCGCCGCAGGCGCGCCTCGTCGATGATGTCGTCGTGCACGAGGGTCGCCGTGTGAATGAACTCGATCACGGCCGCGTAGCGGACGTCCTTGTCCCCCTCGCGATAGTCGAGCAGCCGCGCCGACAGCAGCATCAGGGCCGGGCGGATCCGCTTCCCGCCGCCCTGCGCCAGGTATGCGCCGATCCGATCGATGGTCGGGATCGGAGAGCGGAAGTGGATGAGCAGCTCCTCTTCGACCCGGGCGAGCTTGTCGCTGATCAGGTCGTATGCGCGTTTGAGGCGCAGGTTCTCGATCGGCGACGGGCTCATGGCGGCTTCAGCGGTAGTTGGTGAACTGGAGCGGGACACCGAAATCGCGGCCGCGCAGCAGCGCCTGGACGGCCTGCAGATCGTCCTTGGCCTTCCCGACGACGCGGACCTGGTCGGCCTGGATCGAGGCCTGCACCTTGATCTTCTGATCCTTGATCGCCTTGACGATCTCCTTGGCCTTCTCCGAGACGATGCCCTGCTGGATCTTGGCGACCTGCCGCACGGTCCCCAGAGCCGCCGGCTCGATCTTCTGGTAATCGAGCGACTTGACGGCGATCCCGCGCTTGACCAGGCGCGTCTCGAGGATGTCCACGACGGACTTCAGCTTGTGGTCGTCGTCGGAGGTCAGCGTCAGCGCGAGTTCCTTCTCGTTCCACTCGATCTTCGACTTCGAGCCCCGGAAGTCGAAGCGCGTGCCGATCTCCTTGGTCGCCTGCTGGACGGCGTTCGAGACTTCCTGCAGGTCCACCTTGCTGACGACGTCGAACGAGAATTCCTGGGCCATGGGGGGATTCTATGAGAGTCGGGGTCCGGCCGACCGAGTCGTCGAGACCTGTCCGTGGACCCCGTCATTCCGAGCGCCGCGCGCGAGGAATCCCGTACTCGAGGCGCCGGGTGGGCACTCGAGGTCGGGACCCCTCGCTCTGCTCGGGGTGACCGCGCCGGACTGCGTCTGGCGCGGTCAGTTTTCGACGATGCGGGTGCCCTTGGGTCCGGTGATTCGATAGTCGGCGGCGGGGCGCGCCTTGGCGGCCGTCCAGGCGCCGAAGCGGAACTCGCTGCGGTTGCCGGCGGTGTCCTCATACGAAAGGTTTTCGACCATCCCGCTCGGCAGGACGAGGATCTTCAGCCAGGCGAGGTCGGAGCCGGGCGCGCGGGGCTTCAGGAGCACGGCTCCGGCGGCGTCCTTCTGGATGTCGTACCGCGTGGCCAGGTCCTCGGGATTTCCGAGAAAGACGAGGGGCAGCCGCGCCTGCTCGTCGGGCGTGAGCTTGCGGACCGAGAGCTGCTGGTCCTCGGGCGAGAAAAAGCGGCCCTCGCCCGCGTCGTAGGTGTAGGTCTTCCGATCGGGGGCGGCGTAGTCGAAGCGCAGGCGCTGGGGCGCCTGGATCCAGACGTCGCCCGATTCGCGCCGGGACGTGGCGAAGCCGGACGGGGTGTAGATCTGAGTGAAGGAGGCCGAGTGCGCCGAGCCGTCGCCGTAGGCGGCGGCGGCCGTCGAGAGCAGCGCCATCGCCTCGGGCGAGGCCTCGGGCGCCGCGGCGAGGGCGAGTGCGAGGAGCGGGGCGCCGAGCATCTCGAACTCTAGTGCCGGAAGTGGCGGCGCGGAGCCATGAGGAACGCCATGTTGCGCTCGTCGGCGGCGGCAATGATCTCCGCGTCCCGGATGGAGCCGCCGGGCGCCACGACCGCGGTGACCCCCGCGTCGGCGAGGATCTCGATCCCGTCGCGGAATGGAAAGAAAGCGTCGGAGGCCGCGCCGCAGTTGACGATCGGAAGCACCGGCTTGGTCACGGCGAGGCGGCAGGCGTCGACCCGGCTCATCTGGCCGGCGCCGATGCCGATGGTCTGCCGGGCGTTGGCGAGGACGATGGCGTTCGACTTGACCCGCCGCGCGACCTTCCATGCGAGCTCGCAGGCCGCGCGCTCGACGGCGGTGGGTTTTCTCTGCGAGACGAGCTTCCAGGTCGCGCTCGCGTCGGGCTCGGCGTCGGCGTCCTGCAGGAGCAGGCCGCCCTCGATCCGCTTCCAGTCGAGCCCCTGCGCGGGGCGCCGCGACACGGAGACCTTGAGCAGCCGGATGTTCGGCTTCTTGGCGAAGTAGGAGAGCGCCTCGTCGGTGAAATCGTCGGCCGCCACGACCTCGACGAAATGCTGCAGAACGAGCGAGGCGAGGGCCCCGTCGACCTGGCCGCGGATCGCGATGATGCCGCCGAAGGCCGCCAGGGGATCGCACGCGAAGGCGCGGCCGAAGGCCTCCGAGATCGTGTCCCCGATGGCGGCGCCGCAGGGGTTGTTGTGCTTGACGATGACGGCCGCCGGCCCTTCGAAGTCGCGGGCGAGCTGCACCGCGGAATCGAGGTCCAGGAGGTTGTTGAACGAGAGCTCCTTGCCCTGCAGCATCCGGAAGCGGACCAGGGCATCCGGCGGAGCGGACGGGAAGGCGTAGAGTGCGGCGCGCTGGTGCGGGTTCTCGCCGTAGCGCAGCGCCCCCAGTCGGTCGAACGCGAAGACGAGGCTCTCGGGGAAGGCGTACGGCTCGCGGACCGAGCTCGCGAAGTAGCCGGCGATGGTCGCGTCGTAGGCCGCGGTGCGGGCGAAGGCCCGGGCGGCCAGGCGCTCCCGCGTCGAGAGCTTCGTGCCACCGGTCAGCCGGATCTCCTCGAGGACCGCGGCGTAGTCGGCCGGATCCACGACGACCGCCACCCGGGCGTGGTTCTTGGCGGCCGCGCGGATCATCGCCGGTCCGCCGACGTCGATCATCTCCACGACCTCGGAGCGGCTCTTGCCCGCCGCCACGGTCTTTTCGAAGGGGTAGAGGTTGACGACGACGAGGTCCACGGCCTCGATGGCGCTCGCCGCCAGGTCGCGCGCGTGGTCGTCCCGCGAGTCGTCGGCGAGCACGCCTCCGAAGATCTTCGGGTGCAGCGTCTTGACGCGGCCACCGAGGATTTCGGGGAAGCCCGTCTTCTCCTCGACGAGCGAGACCGGGACGCCGGCCTCCTTCAGGTGCGCGGCGGTGCCCCCGGTCGAGACGATCTCGATGCTCCGGTCGGCCAGCGCGCGTCCGAGCTCGGCCACGCCGGTCTTGTCGTACACGGAAACGAGCGCGCGACGCACCGGCGTGACCGCCGACGGCATCGGGATGGGCTCCGCCATGGGCGCGGATCATAGCAGTCCGGCCGCGACAGCGGCGCGCCGTGCCCGACGCGCCGGCGCCGACGCCCTCAGAAGACCTTGAGCAGCTGCACGTTGATCGTGAAGCCGTGGACGCCGTGGGCGACGACGGGGTACCCGACCTCGGCGCGGATGCGCGTCGCGTCCCACGGGCCGTTGAAGGACGTGGTGATGCCGACGCCGGAGTAGTACGTGTTGTTGTAGCCCGCGGACGCGGTTCGTGACGAGCGGCCTGGTCGTACTCGAGCTCGAAGCGGACGACCTTCTCGATGTTGATGCCGTACGAGATGATCGCCTCGTAGGCCGCGGTCGGCGAGCACGGTGCCGCTCGGGAAACCGGTCAGCGCGATTGCCGAGAACGGACCGAAGTCCCACTGCGACAAGCGGTCGAGATCCTGCCCGTCGAGGTACGACAGCTGACGACGGAGCTTCCGGAAGTTCTCGAAGTAGAAGCCCTTCGGTCAGCTCGACCGAGTACTTCCAGTAGTCCTTCTGGTCGGCTCGTAGGTCGAGGAACGCGGGGTCGCCCCAGGGCTCCCACTTCTGCGCGCGAGAAGTAGCCGTCCTTGGCCGCGAGGTTGTAGCCGTCCTGGTTCCAGTTCAGGCGCAGCTCGGCGCCGAGCGTGCAGGTGTCGACGGGCACGACGAACGCGGGCGACGTGTCGTCGGTCGCCTTGTAGTCGTCGTACGTTCGACGAGAGGACGAGGGACGCCTTCAGGTACGGTCCCGAGCGGGATGGCCGATGTTCACCGGAAGAGGTGCTCGGGCAGGTGCTTGACGGACCCCGACTTGAACTCGATGCCGTGCCGGTACTCGGTCTCGACGAAGGGGAACGCCACGGCGAAGACGTCGACGCCGAGGTCGAAGTGGGTTCCCAGGAACGAGGGGTCGGTGTAGTTGCCGAACAGCAGCGCTCCGGCAGAAGAAGACCGAGAGCTGCTTGTTCTTGCCCCACATGTCGAAGTCGAAGTACTGGACGCCGAGCAGCGGGAACGGGGTAGTCCTCGACGAGCGCTGGTAGAAGGCGCCGACGAGCCCGAAGAGGCTGCGCGGGTCAGCTTGTTCTCGACGACGCTCTGGTCGGGCGTCGTCGGGATCCGGGACGAGGTAGCGCAGTCCGTCGTCGGTGTCGCGGACCATCTGCGAACTTCGAGGCGTAGGCCTCCGTCAGGCGCTCCTGGAAGTCCGGCGGGATCGATCCGGACGTCCGGTCATCGGACTTAGCGCTGACCATGGTCGTGCGGCCCGGCGGTCGAGAAGACCTGCTGGCCGCGGATCTCGAGCGGCAGCACGACGCCCGAGTCGCCCGGAAGCGCGCTGTAGTACTCGGTCTGCACGTTCGAGAGCGTGTCGCCCTTGAGGTTCAGCTGGATCGACTCGCGCCGAAGGAGCGCGAACGTCTCGCGGTCGATCCATGCCGGCCGCGGTAGATCGGTTTGTCGCGCGACCTCGCCCTTCGGGCGGAAGTCGACGCGTACGCCGGGCCGGCCGTCGATCTCGGTCTCGCCGGCGAGCTCGTACTCGTACTCCTCGGTCAGGCGGATGTCGAGCGGCAGAGTCGTGACCTTGTCCGGCTCGAGGATCGGCAGCTTGGGGATCGTGCGGCCCTTCCACCGGACGCCGTTCAGGAAGAACTCGTCCCAGGCCAGTCGGGGGCCTTGTCCGCGCTCGCCAGAAGAACGGGCCGCGGATCGTCAGGTCGATCGAGCTTCTGGAACTCGGCGACGCGGAAGATGAGCGAGGTGTCCATCAGCGCCGTGTAGGTCCGGAACTTCTCGTGCTGGCCGGCCTCCCACGCCACGCTCGCGTGCGATGATCTCGTCGGCCGTCAGTCCTCGCGTCGCGCCGACGTCGACGGCCGCCTTCGTTTCGCCCGCCGGCGCGGGCCGCCGGTGTCAGGACGACGGCGAGCGGGCCCCCGCGAGAGGTCGAGCGTCAGGACCGGGGCGCCCTTGAGCTCGAAGTCGCGGCGCACGCCGCTGGCGAGGTTCTCGACCGTGGCCTTCTCGAACGGGCCGCCCGAGAGCGCGATGCGCGACTCGCCCGCCGGGTCGTCCGGCAGCAGCAGGATCGGCGTGAACGCCTTCGCGTCGAAGTAGCGCAGCACGGCCGCCGTCGAGCCGTCGCGCCGTGTCCGCGTGGTCGCGGTCGGGTCGGGCGAGACGTCGGCCGTGAAGTATCGTCTGGAGGCGTGACAGGGCGGCCGGCGTCGGCCTCGGAAACGCGCGGCCGCCGGATGGCACGGCGACGAGCGTCGCGGCGGGCGCCGACTGGAGCGCGGCCAGGGCCGCGGCGATCGGCGACAGCGATCTCCGAAGCCGGAGGCGAGGATCCAGGCCGGATGCGCCGAGTCCGCCGGGAGCGCGTCTGCCCGGCGCGAGCACGAGCGGCGTCGACGTAGGCCGCGACTGCTCCTCGTCCGCCTCCGGCGGAAGCGGTCTCGGCGCGCGTCGAGGCCGACGTCGCCCTCGAGCGACGCGGCGCGGAAAGACGACGAGAGCCGCTTGATCGCGTAGACGGTGCGCTCGACCTCCGCCGCCGGGATCTCGAGGATCAGGGCGGGCGACGAGCTCGCCGTGGTGAGCCGCAGCGGCCGCATCGTCGAGCTCCTCGTCGGTCAGGCCCGCCAGGGCAAGATCGCGACGACGCAGCCCGCGGCGTTCGGCCCCCTCGGGCCGCTTTTCCGTCAGGCGGCAGGAGGCCCAGGACCGCGCCGGCCGCAGGCGCGTCGGGCAGGCCCGTCGGCGCGCTCGAGAGCGAGCCTCAGGCGGCTCCGCCGCCGCGCGGCGGGCGCGGCGGCCGCGGCGAGCAAAAGAAAAGCGCCCGCGAGAAGGCGGGCGCTTTGAGGCGACTGCATCGTCATCGGGAACGACAGTAAAGCAAAGGTTGTTCCCGATTCCGAGCTTTGTCGGCTACCGCCGCGCCTTCTCCTTCTCCTTGACGGCTTCGGTCATCGCCGGTGGCGGGGCGGCGGCCGCCGGCGCCGGAGCGTCGGCCACGGGCATGCCGAGGCCCTGCCGGAGCTTGCGCTCGATCTCCGCCGCGAGCTCCGGGTTGTCCTTCAGGAACTGCTTCGAGTTCTCCCGGCCCTGGCCGATGCGCAGGTCCCCGTAGGACAGCCAGGCGCCCGACTTCTCGACGACCTTGGCCTCGATGCCCATGTCGATGAGCTCGCCTTCGCGCGAGATGCCCTCGCCGTAGTTGATGTCGAACTCCGCCTGCCGGAAGGGCGAGGCGACCTTGTTCTTGACGATCTTGACCTTGGTTCGCGAGCCGACGACCGTGTCGCCGTCCTTCAACGATGCGATCCGGCGGATGTCGATCCGGATCGTCGAGTAGAACTTCAGCGCCCGGCCGCCCGTCGTCGTCTCGGGGTTGCCGAAGAGGACGCCGATCTTCTCGCGGATCTGGTTGATGAAGATCAGGCTGGTGCGGGACTTGGAGACGATCGCCGTGAGCTTGCGCAGGGCCTGGGACATGAGGCGGGCCTGCAGGCCCATCTGCGCCTCGCCCATCTCGCCTTCGATCTCCGCCTTGGGCACCAGGGCCGCGACCGAGTCGATGACGACCACGTCGATCGCGCCGGAGCGGATGAGCATCTCGGTGATCTCCAGGGCCTGCTCCCCGTTGTCCGGCTGGGAGACCAGGAGGTTGTCGGTGTCGACCCCGAGCTTCTTCGCGTACTCGGCGTCGAGCGCGTGCTCGGCGTCGACGAAGGCCGCCAGGCCTCCGGCCTTCTGGGCCTGGGCGATGACCTGGAGGGAAAGCGTCGTCTTTCCGGAGGATTCCGGACCGAAGATCTCGATGACCCGGCCCCGCGGGATGCCGCCCACCCCGAGCGCCACGTCGACGCCGAGGGAGCCCGTGGGGATGACGGCGATGGCCTGTTCGGGCCGCTCGCCGAGGCGCATGATGGAGCCCTTGCCGAACTGCCGTTCGATCTGTGTGAGCGCCGTCTCGACGGCGCGCCATTTCTCGCTGGATTTCACGCTGGACATGTCCTCACCTTTCTGGATGGAAGAGAAACTCCGCGCGTTTCTGCGCGATTATAGACTTCGGGAAAGGCACCGCAGGACGCGATGAGGACCGACGGATCTTCTCTCCGGCACGACCCGGTGTCAATGTCGCAGGCCCGCCGCGCTTTCGCCGCGCAGCCCTTCGCCGCTCTTCTCGCCACCGGCTTCGGCTCGGGCCTTTCTCCGATCGCGCCGGGCACCGCCGGCTCGCTCGTCGGCCTGGCCGCCGGATGGCTCCTCGCGTCCCATGGCTCGATTCTCGGCTCTCCGGTCGGACTGTTGATGTCCGGGCTCGCCGTCGGACTGGTCGGCGTCGCCGTTTCGGGCCCCGTCTGCCGGGCGCTCGCGTCGGAGGACCCGGGCTGCATCGTGATCGACGAGGTCGCCGGACAGCTCGTTGCCTGTGCGGGCGCGGTCCTCGTCCCCGGAGCGCCGCTCTGGGCCTGGGCCGCCGCGTTTCGTGCTCTTTCGCGCCTTCGACATCGTCAAGCCGCTGGGGATCGCGCGTCTCCAGGGTCTGCCGGGCGGCTGGGGGATCGTCGCCGACGACCTCCTGGGCGGGCTCTACGCGGCCGGCCTCCTGGCGATCGCCTCCCGATGGGCGTGAGCGTCTCCCTGTCGCCCGAAGAGGGTTCGATCGCGCCCGAGGAGCCCCTCTCGCGGCACACGACGTGGCGCATCGGCGGGCCGGCCCGGTTTTTCTGCCGGGTCAAGACGGAGGCGGCGCTCGCGCGCATCCTCTCGGTCGCCTCGCGCGAGGCGGCGCCCCTCGCGCTCCTCGGCATGGGCTCGAACATCCTCGTGGCCGATGAAGGCTTTCCCGGCTACGTCCTGCGGCTCGAGGGGGACTTCCTGAAGGTGGAGATCGATGGAGAGAGGGTCTACGCCGGCGGCGGGGCGGCGCTGGGCGGCGTCTGCGCGGCGGCGGCGCGTGCCGAGCTGTCCGGCATCGAGGCGATCTCGGGCATTCCTTCCTCGATCGGCGGCGCCGTGCGGATCAACGCCGGGGCCTACGGCGGCGAGATCTTCGACGTGCTCGAGACGGTGCGCCTGGTCGCCCGTTCCGGAGAGCGCCGCTCGGCGTCCGCGGAGGAGATCGCGCACGGGTACCGCTGGTCGAAGCTGATCGAGACCAGGGAGATCGTCAGCCAGGCGGTGCTGAAGCTCGCCCGGGCGCCCCGCGCGGAGATCCAGGCGAAGACGCGAACGGTCGCCGACAAGCGCCGCGGAGCGCTGCCGTCGGAGCCCAACGCGGGAAGCGTCTTCAAGAATCCGGAGGGGGACTACGCCGGGCGCCTCATCGAGGCCTGCGGCTTGAAAGGCGAGCGGGCCGGAGGCGCCGAAATCTCGCCACGCCACGCCAATGTGATCGTGAACACCGGCGGGGCGCGGGCCGACGACGTGCTGCGGCTGATGCGGATGATGAGAGACGCGGTGCGGGCGAAGTTCGGGGTTACCCTGTTGCCCGAAGTGGAGATGCTGGGAGTGAAGTGGGAGTGAGAGAGCGACGAGAGCCCCCTCACCCGTCCCTCTCCCGCCGAGAGAGGGAACCCTTGATCCCCCTCTCACCCCCGACGCTAGACTCGGGGTCGAGGGGGGTCTTCCCGTGAGGATCCTCCTGATGGCCGGCGGGGGAGGCACGCGGCTCTGGCCTCTGTCGACGGAGGCGCGGCCCAAGCAGTTCCTTCCACTGCTCTCCGAGAAGAGCCTGCTGGCCGAGACGCACGCGCGGATGCTGCCCCTTTCGCGCGACGTCTGGGCCGCGACCTCGGCGCGCCACGCCGATCTCGTCGCCGCCGAGATCCCGGACGTGCCGAAGGCCCGGATCCTCGCCGAGCCCGTTCGCCGCAACTCGGGGCCGGCGATCCTGGCGGCGGCGCTCCGGTTCGCGGCCGACGGCGACCCGATCACCGCGACGATCCCGACGGACCAGACCGTCCGGGACGGCGAGGCGCTGCGCCGCGCCCTCGTCGCGGCCGGGGAGGCCGCCGATTCGGCCAGCGTCGTGATCCTCGCCGTGCCGCCGACGCGGCCCGAGACGGACTTCGGCTACGTCGAGGTGCAGGACGGCGCGGTCCTTCGCTTCGTCGAGAAGCCCGACCGCGAAAAAGCCCGGATGCTGGCGGCCTCCGGCCGGCACCTCTGGAACGCGGGGATCTTCGTCTTCCGCCCCGCGCGCCTCCTCGACGAAGCGCGCCGCGTGGCCGGGCCGCTCCTCGCCGGCGTCGAGCGCTTCGTCGGCAGCGGCAGGGCGGACGACTACGGGAGTCTGCCGGACATCTCGTTCGACTACGCCGTCATGGAGAAGGCCGCCGGGGTGCGCGCGGTGCCGCTCGACGCCGGCTGGAGCGACGTCGGGACCTGGCGCTCGGTCCGCGACCTGCGCGGCGCGACCCCGGACGGCAATCTCGTTCTTTCGGAGGTCCCGGTGCTCGCGCCGGGCGTGCGAGACACCGCGATCGTGGCCGGCAAGGAAGGCATCCTGGTGATGCCGTTCGATCGCGAGACGGAGCTTCGAGGCGGCCGTGACGAAACTGAAGGAACGGGAGCAGCGGGCGCGATGAGCACACCGACGGCGGCGGCGCTCTCCCGGCTCCGCGACAACGTGGGCCTGGCCTACCGCGGCGAGCCCCGGGCCGTGGATCTTCTGCTGACGGCTCTTCTGTCCCGCGGCCACGTGCTCATCGAGGACGTTCCCGGTGTCGGCAAGACGACGCTCGCGCGGGCGCTCGGCCGCAGCCTCTCGCTCGACTTCCGGCGCATCCAGTTCACGAGCGACACGCTGCCGGCCGACGTGATCGGCATCTCCGTCTTCCACTCGGGCAGCGACCGCTTCGAGTTTCACCCCGGGCCGGTGTTCGCCAACATCGTGCTGGCCGACGAGATCAACCGCGCCACGCCGAAGACGCAGTCGGCGCTGCTCGAGGCGATGAACGAGGGCGCGGTGACCGTCGAGTCGCAGCGCCGGGTCCTCCCGCAGCCCTTCATGGTCGTTGCGACGCAGAACCCGGTCGAGTACCTGGGGACGTATCCGCTGCCGGAGTCGCAGATGGACCGCTTCTTTCTGCGCCTCTCGCTCGGATACCCCGCCGAAGAGGAGGAGAAGATGCTCCTGCGGCGGGGCGGAACCGAGCGCGTGCTCGCGGCGATCCCGTCGGTGCTTTCGCCCGAACAGGTCCTCGAGCTCCAGGAGACGACCGAGAAGGTCGCGGTGGCGGACCGGCTCCTCGAGTACCTCCACGCTCTCGTGCGAGCCACGCGGCAGGAGACGGAGCTGCGCCTGCCGGTCTCGACGCGCGGCGCGCAGGCGCTCTATCGCGCGGCGCAGGCGCACGCGCTGCTCCACGGCCGCAACTACGCGACGCCCGACGACGTCCACGCGATCGCCGAGGCCGTGCTGGCGCACCGCATCCTCTCGGTCTCCTCGGACGGGTTCGGCGCGGGAGGGCGGGAGAAGGAGATCGTGAAGAAGATCCTGGGCCAGGTGCCGGTTCCCGTCTAGGTCGAGCGATGACCCGGCTCATCCCCGACTGGGAAATCCGCATCACCAACTTCGGCCTCGGGTACGTCCTCATGTGCCTGGTCGTGGCGATCGCCGCGACGAACACCGGCAACAACGGGCTCTACCTGGTGCTCGCGGCGATGCTCGCGGCGATGATCGTCTCGGGGATGCTCTCGCGCCGCAACGTGCGGGGCGTCGCGTGCGAGATCGAGGCCGTCGGCGAAGTGGTCGCGACGCGGCCGGCGTGGCTGAAGCTCCGGCTCGAGAATCGTCTGAAGGTCGGCACGGCGCAGGCCCTGTTCTTCCTCCACGAGTCGCTGCCCGGGCCCGCTCTGGATCGATCCGCTCGCCCCCGGCGAGAAGCGCGAGCTGGTGGTCGAGGGAACCTTCCCGCGGCGGGGCGTCTATCGGGAGGCGGACGCGGGGCTGCTCTCGCGGTTTCCGCTGGGTCTCTTCCGCAAGTACCGCAAGGCGAAGCTCGGCCGCGAGATCGTGGTGTATCCGCTGCCTGTCGCGACCGCCGCCCCGGAGGTCCCGCCCGAGGACGCCCGCGGCGGCCGCTCGCACCACCGGGCTGCGGGGCGGAGGCTCCGACATCCGGACGCTGCGCGAGTTCTCGCCCGGCGACGACCCGCGCGACCTGCACTGGAAACAGTCGGCGCGGATGCGCCGCTGGATCGTGCGCGAGCGCGAAGCCGAGCGGGACCGCGTCCTCTTCCTGGCGATCGACAACGCGCTGGCCGCGCCGGGCGATCCGGCCGCGCTCGAGCGCTTCGAGAGCGCCGTCGGCCGCTGTGCGGGACAGGCGCTGCTGCTCCTCTCGCGCGGCGGGGAGGTCGGTTTCCACGCCCGCGGAGTCAAGGTCCCGGCGCGCGGCGGGCGCGCGCAGCGGGTCCGCATCCTCGACGCGCTCGCGCGCCTGGAGGCCGTGCCGCTGCCGTCGGCGCCGGAGTTTCCGGCCATGCGCAAGGGGGACCTGCGGTGGTTCGTTTCCTGAGCGGCGGCGCGCCGATGCCCGAGGGGCTGCGGCGCGCCTACGTGCTCGCGCTCGCGCCGGCCGCGCTGGTCGCGCCGCTGCCGCTGCTCTGGACGGGTGCGGCGAACCGCACCGCCGTCTTCGCCTACGTCCTCGGCGTCGCGGGGATCGCGTGGCGCGCCCGCGAGGGCCGGCCGGTGCGCCTCTCGGACGCCGCGCAGAACGTGCTCGGCCTCGTCTACATCGCGTGGCTCGGGTACTCCGCCGCCACGCTACGGACGGGTCTCCTGCCGTCGGTGGCGCACCTGCTGCTTTTCACCGCCCTCGCCAAGCTCGCGTCCATGAAGCGGACGAGCGAGGCGCGCCTCGCCCTGCTGATCGTGTTCCTGCTGACGCTCGCGTCGGCGTCGTCCTCGACGCACGTGTCTTCCATCGCCTACTTCCTCGCGATGTCCTGGTTGGGCTTCCGGACGCTGGCACGGGTGGCGGTCCTCGCGGACTTCGACGCCGCTCCACCCGAGCGGGTCCTGACGAGCGTGCCGACGTCGGGGCTGTCGGCCGTGGCGATCGTGGGCGGCGCGCTCGCGGCCGCGCCGCTCTTCTTCGCGCTGCCGCGACTGCACGGCCCCTTCGTCGTGGCGCCCTTCCGCATCGAGGACGCCTTCGCCAAGACCATGGCCTCGGACCGCGTGGATCTCGAGTCCTTCGGCGCGGCCAAGCGCAGCGATCGCGTCGTCCTCCGGATGAGCTCGCGGCCCGACATCGCCCGCGACGCGCCGCTGCGGCTTCGGGAGGCCGTCTTCACCGACTACCAGGAGGGAAGCTGGATTCGGAGTCCGTGGCGCGGTCCGCGCCGGGGAGAGCCGTTCGCCTACGGCGCCCGCGGGAACGGCCGCGGAGACGTCGCGTGGGTCGTCGACGCGGATCTCTACGTCTACGGGCAGGGGTTTCTGTTCCTGCCGTACGGGACGTCCTCCGTGCAGGTCGAGCGCAGCCGCGCGGCCGAGATCCCGGACGGCGTGATGCAGGTCGCGTCGGGGCGCGGGCCGGTTCGTTACACCGCGCAGGTGCGCCGCGTGCCCGCGCGCGGTCCGGGAGAGAGCTCGATCCCGAGAGGAGACGTCCCCGAAGAGGTCCAGCGGTACGCCATCCGGCTGACGGGCGACCTGTCCGACCCGGCGGCGATCTACAAAAAGATCGAGGACCACTTCACGCGGGACTTCGTCTACACGCTCGACGTTCCGAAGGCGCAGGGCGACCCGCTCGTCCACTTCCTGCTGCGCTCCAAGGCCGGCCACTGCGAGTATTTCGCGTCGGCGGCGGCGATGATGCTCGCGGCGCGGGGCATCCGCGCCCGCCTCGTCACGGGGTCCTACGGAGGGGAGGAAGGCCTCTTCTCGTCCTCGATCGTCGTGCGCGCGGAGAATCTCCACGCCTGGGTCGAGGCGGATCTGGACGGGAGCGGTTTCCGGGTGCTGGACCCCACGCCCGCGGCCGGAATCCCGCCGGCGCTGACGAGCTTTTCGATTCTCTCGCGCCTGGTGGCGCTGGGCCGCGAGATCGAATTCTTCTACGACCGGCGCATCCTCGGCTTCGACGCCGGCGACCAGATCGGCGCGGTCGAGTCGATGCGGGAATCGTTCTCGGACGCCGCCTCCGCGCTGGCGTCGATGCGCGCCTCGGCGCGCCGGCTCTTCTCCGCGAAGACCGCGGCGGGACTCCTCGCCGCCGCGGCCCTGGCGTGGCTCCTCGCCGGCCTCGCGCGCCGCGCCTCCTCCCGCACTCCGGCGGCGACTCGCGCCTACCTCGCGCTGCGCCGCCTGCTTTCGCGCCGCCTCGGTCCGCTCGCGGCGTCGGTGCCGCCCGCCGAGGTCGCGCGGCTGCTGGCCGAGGAAGTGCCTGCGGCGCGCGAGGACGCCGAGGCCGTCGTTTCGCTCTACTGCGCGAGCGCGTTCGGGGGAGCGCACCTGCGGTCCGAGGCCGAGCGGGAGCTCGACGTCCGGATGCGGCGGCTCAAGAAGCTCGCCTAGGCGGCGCTACCGCATCGCCCGCGCCGCGACGATGGTGATGTCGTCCTGCTGGGGAAGGCCGGCCTCGAATGCCACGACCGCCTCGAGAACCCGCTGGCAGAGCGAGCCGACGCGCGAGCCGGCGTTGTCGCGCAGGATCCGCTCGAGGCGAGCCTCGCCGAACTCCTCGTCGGCCGGATTCGCGGCCTCGGTGACGCCGTCGGTGAAGATGATCAGGACGTCGCCCGGCGAAAGCGTCGTCGTCGCCTCGCGATAGGACGCTCCCGGGAGCGCGCCGAGCGGGGGCCCGCCGGCCGTGAGGCGTTCGAGGTCGCCCGATGCCCGCAGCAGCATGGGCGCGTTGTGGCCGGCGTTGACCCAGGTCAGCGTGCGCCGCGTCTCGTCGTAGACCGACCAGAAGAAGGTCGCGAAGCGGTTCGTCTCGGTCAGCGCGTGCATCTGGGCGTTCAGGTCCCGCGCGAGGCTCGCGGGGCCGTCCTGCGACATCGAGGCGAAGCTCCGCACGGCCCCCTGCAGACTCGCCATGAGAAGCGCTGCGGAGAGGCCCTTGCCGGCGACGTCGCCGGCCGCGATGCCGACCCTCGCCGGACCGAGGCGCAGGAAGTCGTAGTAGTCGCCGGCCACACCGCGCGCCGGCCGGCACGCGCCGTGGCACTCGAGGCCCCGGATCTCCGGGTCCTTGCGCGGGAAGAGGCGCTCCTGGACTTCGTGAGCGATCTCGACGTCGCGCTCGAGGCGCTCCTGCGCCGCGTGCCGCTCCCGTTCGAGGGCGCGCTTGAGCTCCGCGACCACCCACACGAAGAGCGCCAGGAAAGCCGCGCGCACGGCGAGGTTCCAGTCGGTGATCCGGAGGGTGAGCGTGGGGTGGGCGTGCGCCGAGAAGAGGTCCTCCCAGGTCCAGAACGCGGCGCTGACCGCGGCGCCCAGGAAGCCCGCGGCCGGACCCACGAACCAGACGAGGAAGAGCACGGGGGCGACGTAGAAGGTCAAAAACGAGATCTCGAGCGGCGCGACGTAGTCGAGGGCGGCGAGGACCGAAATCCAGGCGAGCCCGACGGCGACCAGCACCCACCGGGGCTGGCGCCGGAAGAACGCGACGAATCGCGACGTCACGGGGTCACGGGGCTCAGTACGCGTTCCGGTGGCGCAGGCCGTGCCGCAGCGTCATCCAGAGGATCTTGATGTCGAGCGCGAGCGACCAGTTCTCGATGTAGTACAGGTCGTACTCGACCCGCTTGGAGAGGCTGGTGTTTCCGCGCCAGCCGTGGACCTGCGCCCAGCCCGTGATGCCGGCGCGGACGCGGTGGCGCAGCATGTACTGCGGGAACTTCTCCTTGAACTCGCGCACGAATTCGGGGCGTTCCGGACGCGGGCCGACGAGGGACATCTCGCCGCGGAGCACGTTGGCGAACTGGGGCAGTTCGTCGAGGCTCCAGTTGCGGAGGAAAGCTCCCGACGCGGGTGCGCCGCTGGTCGTCGGGGCTCGCCCAGGTCGGGCCCGACTCCTCCTCCGCGCCGACGACCATCGAGCGGAACTTGAGGATGTCGAAGGGCCGGCCGTCCAGGCCCATGCGCCGCTGGCGGTAGAGGACGGGGCCGCCGTCGGACAGCCGGATCGCCACGGCGATCACGGCATACAGGGGCGCGAGCACCGCGAGCGCCGCAGCCGAGATCGCGAGGTCGAGCGCCCGTTTGACGAGGCTCATCCAGCCGGTCAGCGGGACCTGCGTCAGGTGGACGACGGGCAGGCCGTCGAGGTCCTCGACCCCCGCGCGGAAGGTGATGTACTGGAGCAGGTCCGGCACGACGCGGACGTCGGCGACGGTCCGGCCGACCTCCTGCAGCACGGCGAGCATCGTGCGGTGGGCATCGAGGGGGAGAGCGAGGAAGACCGTGTCGACTCCGCGTTCGTCGACGATGCGCGCGACCTCGGCAGTCGTGCCGAGGACCGGCAGCCCGCGGTGGCTGGTGCCGCGCTTCGCGGGGGCGTCGTCGACGAAACCGACGGCGCGCAGTCCCGCCTCCGGGTGCTCGAGGAACTTGTCGACTACGGCGCGGCCGAGGCGGCCCGCCCCGACGACGAGCACGTGCCGCACGCCGACGCCGTGTCGCCAGGCCTCCTCGAGGTAACGGCGGATCGCCGTGCGCCCGGCGAACACGAAGAGCACGTCGAGGGCGAAGAAGAAGAGGAGGACGAGGCGGGAGTAGGAGAAGCCGCGGTAGAAGGTCGCCAGGCCTGCCAGCAGCACCGTCGCCAGGCCCGTGGCGACGAGGACCGACAGGCCCTCCTCGACCCGCGAGCGGTTGCGGCGCACCTGGTAGAGGCCGTAGAAGTAGTAGACGACCGGCCAGAGCACGGCCATGAGCGGAAACAGCCGGTAGTAGGACGAGGCGTCCGGGATGCCCTTCGTGATGGGGACGATCTCGGCTCGGAAGCGCAGGAAGTAGGCCGCGGCGAGCGCCGCGAGCGTCGCGCCGACGTCGGAGACGGCGAGCAGGACCGCGATGCGTCGCGTCGACTTTCGGATCACCGCAGAAGGTCTCCCAGCGCCCCGCCAAACTGCTCGGCGAAGCGTTCCGGCCGGAAGGCCAGCGCCGAGTTTCGCAACCGAGTGTAATCGAACTTCCCGCGGTCCGCCCTCTGGACGGCTTCCGCGAGCGCCTTCCCGCCGTCTCCCTCGTAGAGGATCCCGGTCTCCCCGTCGCACACGATGTCGCGGGCGCCGCCGCGCGCGAGCGCGACGACCGGGGCCCCGCACGCGAGGGCCTCGGCGGCCGCGATTCCGAAGTCCTCTTCGCCGGGCTGCAGGTAAGCCGCGCAGGTCCGGTAGAGCTCGCGGAGCTCCTCCCGGCTGCAGCCCGACACGAATCTCACGGAGGAGGAGGCCAGGCCGCGGAGGCGCTTCTCCTCGGGCCCGCTTCCGACGAGAACGAGCCGGCGGCGCAGGCGCGAGGCGGTCTCGATGGCGACCTCGAAGCGCTTGTAGGGGACGAGCGCCCCGACGGCGAGCAGGAAGTCCTCGCGCGCGTTGCCCGCCCCCTGGAAGAACTCCACGTCCACCGGCGGATGACAGACCGTCGATTCGCGCCCGTAGTGCCGGCGGATCCGCTCGGCCACGGCCGAGGAGTTGGCGAGGTAACGCGTCGGACGCGAAGCCGTCGCGATGTCCCAGCGGCGCAGCCGCGCGATCGCCGCCGCCTTGAGCCGGCGCAGGCGCGTTCGCCCCGGCGGAAAGTAGAGATCGAACTGCTCGTACGCGTAGCGCACCGGCGTGTGGCAGTAGCAGAGATGCGGCGCGCCGGGGCGGGCGATGGCGCCCTTGGCCACGCAATGCGAGGACGAGACGACGAGGTCGAAGCCGGAGAGATCGAAGGACTCCACGGCCCTCGGAAAGAACGGCAGGTAGTACCGGTAGCCCCGCCGCGCGAAGGGCAGGCGGTTCAGGGCAGACGTCACGATGGGATGGCGCTCGATCGCGGGCGAGACGGAGCCGGGCACGTGGAAGAGGGTGAAGATCGTAGGCTCCGGCACGAGAGGCAGGATCGCCTCCAGCACCTTCTCGCCTCCGCGCATGCCGTTCAGCCAGTCGTGGACGACGGCGGTCCGTCGGCCGGTCATGGCCGGCCGGTCGCGGGCCGCGGGACGGCCGGGCGGCTCCCGGCGAGAGCTTCGGCGTAGATCTTCAGCGTCTGCTCGGCGGCGCGGTCCCAGGAGAAGTCCCTGGCCCGGCGCTTGCCGAGGTCGGCGAACTCGGCGCGGCGCCGGGGGTCGGTCGCGAGGGCCACGATGCCCTTCGCGATCGCGTCGACGTCCATCGGATCGACGAGGTAGGCGTACCCGCCCGCGACCTCCTGCAGGGCGGAGGTCGACGAGGTCAGCACCGGCACGCCACAGGCCATTGCCTCGATGACGGGCAGGCCGAAGCCCTCGTAGAGCGTGGGGTAAAGGAACGCGTCGGCGCCGGCGAAGAGGCCGGGAAGGTCCGCCTCGGGCACGATTCCCGGCCGGCGGACGCGGGACTCGAGGTCGAGGGCCAGGATCAGGGCCTCCACCCGGTTGCTGTTCCGGGGCATGGGCCCGGCGAGCACCAGGGCATGCGGCAGGGCGCGCTCGCGCCGGGCCTCCGCGAAGGCGCGTATGACGTTGCGGACGTTCTTGTGGGGCTTTTCGCCGCCGAGAAAGAGAAGGTACGGCCGCGGCAGCCCGTACTTCGCGACGACCCGGTCCCGCTCGGAACGCGGCACGTCGGCATGGAACTGCGGCGCGACGCCGTTGTAGACGACCTCGATTCGCGCCGGCGCAATCCCGAAGTAGTCCACGAGGTCGCGCTTGCTGTTGTAGGAGACCGTCAGAATCCGGTCCGCGCGCTTCAACGCCCGCCGGATCATGACGCGAGCGTAGAGGAGCGCCGCCCGGTTGGGAAGAAACTGCGGGTACAGCACGTGGATGATGTCGTGGATCGTCACGACGGCGCGCGCCCGCGCGAGCGGCGGAATCACGTAGTGCGTGGCGTGGAAGAGGTCGAGCCGATCGCGCCACAGCCGCCACGCGAAGCGCGTCAGCTCCGAGATCGAGTAGCCCGGCGACTCCTCCTCGACGACCGTGAAGTTCGCGGGCAGCGGGGGAAGCGCGGCGCGATCCTCTCCGCGCACGTAGACGCGAAACGCGTAGGCCTGCGCCTCCGGCCGACGGGCAATCGACTCGATGAGGTTGCGGACGTAGGAGCCGATCCCGAAGTCGGTCAGCTTTCTCGCATCGATCCCGACGCGCGGCCGGGCCCGGCTCATCGCGCCTCCCGGGCGGCTTCGGCCACGGCCTCGGCCGTCGCGGAGGCTCCCGCGTCCCACGGGAACTGTTCGGCGCGCCGGCGCCCCGCCGCGGCGAGCCGCTCGCGCAGGGGCCCGTCTTCGAGAGCCTGCTCGATCGCCCGCGCGATCGCCTCGACGTCGCGGGGAGGGGCGTAGAGCGCGGCGTCGCCGCCCACCTCGACGAGCGCGTCGGCGGTCGACGCGACGACCGGCGTGCCGCAGGCCATGGCCTCGAGCACGGGGAGGCCGAAGCCTTCCGCGAGCGACGGGTACACGAACGCCTCGGCGGCCCGGTAGAGCTCGCGGGCCGCGTCGCGCGCCGCGTATCCCGCCACGTGGATCTTGTCCCGGAAAGGGGAGCGGGCGATCCGGCGGTGGAGCCCGGCGGTCTTCCAGCCGGCTCCGCCCGCGAGGACCAGGTCCGGCCGGGATCGCCGCCGCCCCCACATCCGCTCGCAGGCGACGACGAGCGCTTCCACGTTCTTGCGCGGCTCGAGCGTGCCCAGGTAGAGGAGGAAGGGCTGGCCGGCCGAGTAGCGCTGCCGCGTGCGGCGCCGGGCCGCCGGGTCGTCGGCCGGGGAGAAGAAGGCGAGGTCGACGCCGTTCAACGTCACGCGCACCCGGGACTCCGTCTCCGGGTAGCGGGCGATGAGGTCCTTCGCCGTGGTGTGCGAGACGCAGAGGAACCGCGCCGCGCGCTCGACGGTTCGCTCCCAGAGCGGCAGGAACCCGACCAGGGTGCGCGCCGCGTGCCACTCGGGGTGGCTCAGCGGGGTCAGGTCGTGGACCGTCGAGACGAAGGGGGTTTCGCCGCGAGCCGGGCCGATGGTCAGGGCCGAGACGAGGACATCCGCTCCCCAGCGGGCGACCCGCTGCGGCAGGGTCGACTGGAGCCACACGATCCCGAAGGGGTGGTGGTCGGTCTGGAGGCTGAAGGCCCCGGAACCGTCGACGGAGGCCGGGAACGGGCGGGGGGCGAAGAGCCCGACGGACACGCCGGGGCGAGCCGCCAGGCCCCGGGCGATGGCGTAGGTGTAGGTGCCGATTCCCGTGCGCTCCTGGAGAAGCGCCCGGGCGTCGATGGCGATTCTCACGGGCGGCAGTCTACAAGGGGGGGCCGGCATTTGACTGCGGCCGCCGCGTACGGCTAAAATGCGCGGTTCTGCCGAATGCCATGACGATGCGCCCAGACTCCCTGTCCCTCGAATCGGTGCTCGACGAACCTCGTGCGGTTCGGCGGCGAGCTCGCCGTGCCCGCGTCGGCGCTCGACCGCGAGCCCCTGCTGGCGCTCTCGCCTCTCCGGATCTCGGGAGAGGTGCGGCGCATCGAAGGGGGATACGCGCTCGAGGCCGAGCTCGTCTATTCCGGGGAGCTCGAATGCAGCCGGTGCCTGGCCGGCTATCCGTTCCAGGAGGACGAGACGTTCTCGCTCGTTCTCTACCCCCGCGCCGGCTCGCCGGAGCCCGAGGTGGAGCTCTCGCGCAGCGACCTCGACGTCTACCGCTACGACGACCCGGTCGTACCGCTCGCGCCGCTCGCCGAGGAGCGCGTGCAGATGGCGCTGCCCATGAAGCCGCTCTGCAAGCCCGACTGCAAGGGGTTGTGCCCCTCGTGCGGGAAGGACCTGAATCTCGCCGCGTGCGCCTGCACGCGGGAAACGATCGATCCCCGCTGGGAGGCCTTGAAGGCCCTCAAGGAGAAAGTGTAGGAGCACGATGCCCAATCCCAAGAGACGCCACAGCAAGGCCCGCCGCGACAAGCGCCGCGCGCACGACGCGCTGACGCCGCCGGCGCTGTCCGAATGCCCGAACTGCCACGAGCCGAAGCAGCCGCACCGCGTGTGCTCGCGCTGCGGGTACTACAAGGGCAAGCAGGCGATCAATACATAGACCGTCGCGAGTGCTAGCGCAGCGAGGTCTGCGGCCTTCGGCCGCACCGGTCCGCGGCTCGCCCGGATGCGGGCTCGACCGCGGCCTGACTCGCTCGCGGCGCCCTCGCTCCCGCGGCGCGAGGCGTCCTCCGCTGCGCTCGCGGAGACTCCTCGCGCCGCGACCCTTCGGAGAGAGAGTCCTTGAGATCGATCGCTCGGTGGCCCGCTATAATCCCGGGGCTCGTGTTTCGATCAAGGCAGAAGGGCTGACGTGCGGATCGCGGTCGATGCGATGGGCGGCGACCACGCCCCCCTGGTCAACGTGGACGGCGCCGTCGCGGCCGCGCGGGAGTTCGGCATCCACTCGCTCCTCGTGGGAAAGACGGCCGAGCTCGAGCGGCTCCTGGCCGACTCCGGCTTCCGCGGCCCCGAGATCGAGATCGTGGACGCCGCCGAGGTCGTGACGTTCGACGACCCCGCGACGGCGCCGATCCGCAAGAAGCGCAACTCCTCGATTCGCATCGCCGTCAACTGCGTGCGCGACGGGCGCGCGCAGGGGATGGTCTCGGCCGGCCACACCGGCGCCGCGATGGTCTCGGCCAAGATGGTCATCGGGACGATCGAGGGCGTGGACCGGCCGGCCCTCGCCACGGTCCTGCCGAACCTGACGGGCCACTGCCTGCTGCTCGACGTCGGCGCGAATCCGGACCTGAAGACTCCCCACTTCAAGGAGTTCGCGGTCATGGGCTCGATCTACGCCCAGCTCATTTTCAACAAGAAGAACCCGTCGATCGGGCTCATGTCGATCGGCGAGGAAGACTCCAAGGGAAACGAACAGAGCAAGGAAGCGTTCAAGACGCTCAAGGACGCCGGCATCAACTTCATCGGCAACGTCGAGGGGCGCGACGTCTTCAACGGCACGGTCGACGTCATCGTCACCGACGGCTTCACCGGCAACGTCATCCTGAAGGTCTCCGAGGCGCTGGCCGAGATGGTCGAGAACCTCCTGCGCGAGGAGATCAAGCGGACGCTCCAGGCGTCGGTCGGGTTCCTGCTCTCGCGCTCCGCGTTCCGTCGCTTCAAGCAGCGGCTGGACTACTCGGAGTACGGCGGAGCGCCGCTTCTCGGCGTCAAGGGCTGCGTGATCATCTGCCACGGCCGCTCCTCGGCGAAGGCCATCAAGAACGCCATTCGCTTCGCCGCCGAGTTCTCCAAGCAGCGAACGGCCGAGAAGATCCAGGCGCAGATCGCGGAGCTTCACGCCCGCGAGGCGCGCCTGGAGAAGGCCTGAACGCATGAGCCGGGCGCTCGTGGCCGGGACCGGTGCGTACGTCCCGAAGAAGATCCTCTCGAACGCCGACCTCGAGAAGCTGGTCGAGACCTCCGACGACTGGATCATCTCGCGCACCGGCATCCGCGAGCGCCACATCGCGGCCGACACCGACCACTTCTCGGACTTCTGCACGCGCGCCGCGGAGCAGGCCCTGAAGCGCGCCCACATGAAGGCCGAGGAGCTCGACATGATCCTCGTCGGGACGATCTCGGGCGACATGCCCTTTCCCGCGACGTCCTGCCTCGTCCAGCGCAACATCGGCGCGACGCGCGCGGCGGCGTCCGACGTCGGCGCCGCCTGCGTCGGGTTTCTCTACGCGCTGCACATGGCCGACGGCCTCATCCAGTCCGGCAAGGCCGGAAACGTGCTCGTCATCGGCGGCGAGATCCTCTCGCGCTACGTCGACTGGACCGATCGCAACACGTGCGTCCTCTTCGGCGACGGGGCCGGCGCGGTGGTGCTCCAGTCGACCAAGGGCGATCACGGCATTCTCGGCAGCGTGATGAAGTCCAACGGCAATTACCACGACTTCATCTGCATGCCGGGCGGCGGCTCCGACCATCCCGCCAACGACCCCAAATCGATCGAACAGAAACTTCCGTTCATCAAGATGAAGGGCAACGAGACCTTCAAGGTCGCGGTCAAGGCGATGGCGGACGTGACACAGGAGCTTCTCGCCGAGCAGGGCTTCACCCACGAACAGATCGACCTCTTCATCCCTCACCAGGCGAACCTGCGCATCATCGACGCCGTCGGCGAGCGGATGAAGATCGACCCGAAGAAGGTCTACAAGAACGTCGACCGCTACGGCAACACCTCCGCCGCTTCGATCCCCATCGCGCTCGAGGAGTGCGTCCGCGAGGGCCGCATCAAGACGGGCGACCTCGTCCTGATGACGGCCTTCGGCGCGGGCCTGGTCTGGGGGTCGGTCCTGGTGCGCTGGTAGCCGGGCGCCGGGCCGCGATGACGCTCGCCTTGCTCTTCCCCGGCCAGGGCTCGCAGGTCGTGGGCATGGGCAAGGCGCTGTGCGAGGCCTCGCCGGTGGCGCGGGCGGTGTTCGAGGAAGCCGACCGTGTCCTCGGGTTCCCCCTCTCGCGGCTGTGCTTCGAAGGCCCCGAGGAGGACCTCAAGCTCACCGCCAACACGCAGCCGGCGATCCTGACGCACTCGATCGCGGCGCTCGCGGACCTGCGGGCCCGCTCTCCCGAACGGATCGAGGGCGCGGCGTTCGCCGCGGGGCACTCGCTCGGAGAGTACTCGGCCAACGTGGCCGCCGGCGCCCTCTCGTTCGCCGACGCGGTCGCGCTGGTGCGGGCCCGCGGGCAGTTCATGCAGGATGCCGTCCCCGCCGGCGTCGGGGCGATGGCCGCGATCGTGGGCCTGGCGCCGGAGGCCGTCGAGGCCGCCTGCCGCGAGGCGGCGCGGGGCGACATCGTGGCGCCGGCCAACTACAACTCGCCCGAGCAGACCGTCATCGCCGGCAACGCGCCCGCGGTCGCCCGCGCGTCCGAAGGATGCCTCGCCCGCGGGGCCAAGCGGGCGATCCCGCTGGCGGTCTCGGCGCCCTTCCACTGCGCCCTCATGTCGCCCGCGCGCGAGAAGATGCGGCCGCTGCTCGAGAAGGCCGCGTTCTCGAGGGCGGCGCTTCCCGTCGTGACCAACGTCGACGCCGCAGCCGAGTCCGACGGGGCCAGGCTCCGCGACGCGCTCGTGCGCCAGATCGACTCTCCCGTGCGGTGGGTCGAGACCGTCCAGTCCCTGGCGCGCTCGGGTGTCGACCGGGCCCTGGAGCTCGGCCCGGGCAACGTCCTCGCGGGCCTGGTGCGCCGCATCGAGCGCGCGATCAAGGTGGAGGGGCATGCGTAAGGGTCTCCTTCTCGTCGTCGCGGCCCTGGCCGCGGTCGCCGCCGGCTGCGCCAGCTCGCTTCCGACCGCGCCCGGCACCTCCGCGGCCTTCGACGCCGCGGTCGGCGCGGCGCAGCGCCGCTGCCAGTGCCGCGTGGGCATCTCGGCGAAGCACCTGGAGAGCGGGCGAGCGTACGCCTACAACGGAAACGCGGAGTTCGAGTCCGCCTCCGTCATCAAGATCGCCGTCCTGACGGAGGCGATGGCCGGGGTCCGGGAGGGCCACGTCGACCTGGCCGAGCGCTGGGAACTGACCGCCGGGAACAAGGCCGACGGGTCGGGGATGCTGCTGATGCTCGACACCGGCCTCAACCCGACCTGGAACGACCTGGCGACGCTGATGATCGGGCCCTCCGACAACACCGCGACCAATGCGTGGATCACACGCCTCTCCGTGGACGCGATCAACGCGCGCATGCAGTCTCTCGGCTTCTCGCGCATCCGCCTCTTCGGCACGATCCCCTGGCTTTCGGACAAGGAGGCGGACCCCTCGCCCTGGAAGGGGTTCCAGCTCGGGGTCATCACTCCCGACGAGGTCGCGCGCTGGATGGCGCTCGTGGCGCAAGGGGAGCTCCTCGACGCGGCCTCCTCGAAGCGGATCTTCGGATACCTCGATCTCGACCCCAGCCGCCTGCGGATCGCGCGGCGCTTTCCGCCGAGCGATCTGTGGGCGGGCAAGACCGGGTCGATGTCCGGCGTGCGCAACGACTCCGGCATCCTGCGGACGAAGAAGGGCCGGTTCGTCCTGGCCGTGTTCACCGACGGCAGCAAGGCCGAGGGCTGGGGACCGGACCATCCCGCCGTTCTCGCCATCGCCGACCTCTCCAAGGCGATCGTGGACGGCTGGAGCCGGGACCTGCCGGAGATTACGGACAAGCCCGAATGACCTCGCCCGTCATCCCGAGCGCAGCGAGACAGCCGTCCACCAACGGCAGACCCCCGGCAGTAGGCAACGCCGAGCCTGGGCTCGGCGTTCATCCGAACTCGAAGCGGGCCCGGGAAGTCCGGGATCCCTCGTCGCTGCGCTCCTCGGGATGACGTGGCGGCGGCTGGCGAGGACCGTCGGCACGACCGCGGAGGGTAGACTCCCGTGTCCATGACCCGCTTTACGAACAAGATCGCCCTCGTGACCGGCGCCTCGCGCGGGATCGGCGAGGCGATCGCGAAGCGCCTCGCCTCCGAAGGCGCCACTGTGCTCGCAGCGGCGCGAAGCGCGGAGGCGCTCGCTCGAGTCGTTTCGGAGATCGAGGCCGCCGGCGGAAAGGCCGGGGCGCTCGCGCTCGACCTCTCGGATCCGGCGTCGATCGACGCGGCGGTCAAGGAGGCACTGGCAGCGCACGGCGAGATTCACGCTCTCGTCAACAACGCCGGCGTCACCGAGGACAACCTCATCCTCCGCATGAGCCGCGAGGCCTGGGACCGGGTGCTCTCGACCAACCTGACCGGAGTCTTTCTGCTGACGCAGGCCGTCGTGAAGGGCATGGTGCGGAAGCGTTATGGCCGCATCGTCAACGTGACTTCGGTCGTGGGTCTCATGGGCAACGCCGGCCAGGCCAACTACGCCGCGTCGAAGGCCGGCCTGGTCGGGCTGACGAAGTCGGTGGCGCGCGAGCTCGCCTCGCGCAACATCACCTGCAACGCCGTCGCGCCCGGCTTCATCGCGACGGCGATGACCGAGAAGATGACCGACGATGCGAAGGCGAAGATGACGGCCCAGATTCCCCTGGAGCGGCTCGGCACGCCCGAGGACGTCGCCGCGGCCGTGGCCTACCTCGCGTCCGACGAAGCCGCCTACGTGACGGGGACGGTCGTCAACGTCAGCGGGGGCCTCTATATGTAGCGCCGGCCCCGGCCCTTGCCCCCGGGGGGCATCTGGGGAAGAATACGGCGTCTTTCGATACCTGCCGATTCGAGAAAGGGGAGAGGAATGGCCGTCGAAGAAAAGGTGAAGAGCATCATCGTCGAGCAGCTCGGCGTGGACGCCAACGAGGTGACTTCGGAGGCGTCTTTCGTCGATGACCTCGGCGCGGACTCGCTCGACACCGTGGAGCTCGTCATGGCCTTCGAGGAAGCGTTCAACATCGAGATCCCGGACGAGGCCGCCGAGAAGATCCAGAAGGTCAAGGACGCCATCGACTACATCGAGAAGAACTCCTCGAAAAACTGAAACTGATGCCCCGATCTTCCACCCCGCGCCGCGTGGCCGTGACGGGGGTGGGCCTCGTCTCGCCGCTCGCCATCGGTAACGCGGAGAACTGGGACGCGCTCACCGCCGGACGCTGCGGGCTCGGGCCGATCACCCGCTTCGACGCTTCGCGCTTCACGTCCCGGATCGCCGGGGAGGTGAAGGGCTTCGACCCGGCCCTGTACATCGACAAGAAAGAAATCAAGAAGATGGACACCTTCATCCACTATGCGATGGGGGCGGCGCACTTCGCGATGGAGGACTCGGGCGTGCCCGTCACCGACGAGAACCGCGAGCGGTTCGCCGTCGTCGTGGGCTCCGGGATCGGGGGCCTGCCGATCATCGAAGAGACGCAGAAACGGTACGTCGAAGGCGGCGGCAACCCCCGCGTCATCTCGCCCTTTTTCATCACGGGCCTGATCGTCAACGAGGCGGGCGGAAACATCTCGATCAAGTACGGCCTGAAGGGCCCCAACCTCACGACCGCGACCGCCTGCACGACCGGCGCCCACGCGGTCGGCGAGGCCTACCGGATGATCCAGCACGGCGAAGCGGATTCCGCGATCGCCGGCGGCACCGAGTCCGTGATCACGCCGCTGGCGGTGGGCGGCTTTTCGGTCATGAAAGCGCTCTCGACGCGAAACGACGATCCCGCCCACGCCTCGCGCCCCTGGGACCGGGACCGGGACGGTTTCGTCATCGCCGAGGGGGCCGGGCTCATCGTCATGGAGGAGCTGGAGTCGGCGAAAAAGCGGGGCGCGCGGATCTACGCCGAGCTCGCGGGCTACGGCATGTCGGGCGACGCGTACCACATCGCGGCTCCGTCCGAGGACGGCGACGGGCCCGCGCGCGTCATGCGCAACTGCCTCGAGGACGCGGGCATCGACGCCGACCAGATCGATTACATCAACGCGCACGGCACGTCGACGCCGCTCGGCGACAAGGCGGAAACCCTCGCGATCAAGACGGTCTTCGGCGCCCACGCCCGCAAGGTCGCGGTCTCGTCGACGAAGTCGATGACGGGCCACCTCCTCGGCGCGGCGGGCGGGCTCGAGACCGCGATCTGCGCCCTGGCCGTCCACCACGGCGTGATCCCGCCGACCATCAACTACATGAACCCGGACCCCGACTGCGACCTCGACTACGTGCCGAATACGGCTCGCGAGACGAAGCTCCGATACGTTCTCTCGAACTCCTTCGGCTTCGGCGGCACCAACGGCTGCCTGATCCTGAAGAGGATGGACTAGCTCCCCAATGAACTCGTTCGTTTGCATCGCTCACGTCCCCGACACCGAGACGAAGATCAAGATCGGCGCCGACGGAAAGTCGATCGAGGAGTCGGACGTCAAGTTCATCGTCTCGCCCTACGACGAGTACGCCCTCGAAGAGGCGCTGAAGATCAAAGAGGCCAAAGGCGCGGGCACGGTGACGGTCGTCTCCGTCGGCCCCGAGCGCGCGAAGACGGGACTCCGCGAGTGCCTCGCCCGCGGCGCCGACGAGGCGGTCTGGGTCGACACGACGGGCGTCTCGTCCCTCGACGCGCTCGGGACGGCGAAAGCGCTCGCCGCCGTCGCGAAGGGCGGCGCGTACGACTTCTTCTGGTTCGGGCAGAAGGCCGTGGGCCCGGACGAGGGCCTCGTCGGCCCGATGTTCGCCGAGCTCGCCGGAGTGCCGCACGTCGCCAGCATCATCAAGCTCGAGGTGGGCGACGGGAAGATCACGGCGCACCGGGAGATCGAGGGCGCGCACGAGGTCGTCGAGTGCACGCTTCCGGCGGTCCTGACGGCCCAGAAGGGCCTGAACGAGCCGCGCTACGCGTCGTTGAAGGGCATCATGGCGGCCAAGAAGAAGACGATCGCGGAAAAAAAGCTCGCCGAGCTCTCGGTTCCGGAGGCCGACCCCGCGCAGGCGAAGACGCGCTGGAGAAAGCTCGAGCTGCCGCCGGCGCGCCAGGCCGTCAAGCTCGTGCCCGGCGACGATCCGGCCGCCGCGGGCAAGGAGCTGGCGCGGTTGCTCCGGGAAGAAGCGAAAGTGATTTGACGGCCGCCGGCGACCGTCAAATCATCCCGAGCGTAGCGAGGGATCCCGAACTCGAAACGGGCTCTGGAGGCACATGAAGTTCCTCGTATTCATCGAGCAGCGCGAAGGTCGGATCCGCAAGGCGTCCCTCGAGGCGCTGTCGCTCGCGCGCAGGCTCGGCGGCGGTCCGGCTGCGGCGGTCATCGCGGGCAAAGGTGTCGCGGCGCTCGCGAAGGACCTCGGCAAGCACGGCGCCGGGACGGTTTACGTGGCCGACCGCGACGAGCTCGCGCTCTATTCCAACAAGGGATACGTCGGCGCGCTCGATGCGGCAACGAAGGCCGCGAACCCCGACGCGGTTCTTCTCGCCGCGACGTCGATGGGCAAGGACCTCGCCCCGCGCTATGCCGCGCGCCACGACGTTTCGGTGATCGTCGACGTCATGGACCTGCGGGTCGAGGGCGACCGCCTGGTCGGCTCCCGTCCGGTCTACTCCGGCAAGGCGCGCGCCGAGGTCGACTGCGGGGCCGCGAAGCTCCAGATCGCCACCACGCGGCCGAACGTGTTCCCGGCCGAGTCGCAGGACGCCGCGCCCGAGCCGAAGATCGAGTCGCTCGAGCTCGGCGAGATCGCGCCCCGCGCGAAAGTCGTCCGCGTCGAGGCGTCCGAGTCCCGGGAGCTCGACGTTTCCGAGGCCGACATCATCGTCTCCGGCGGCCGCGGCATCAAGGGCCCGGAGAACTGGCCCATCGTCCGGGACCTTCAGCAGGCGCTCCACGCGGCGCTGGGCGCCTCGCGCGCCGTGGTCGATGCCGGGTGGATCGACCACCAGCACCAGGTCGGTCAGACGGGAAAGGTCGTCTCGCCGACCCTGTACGTCGCCGTCGGGATCTCCGGCGCCATTCAGCATCTGGCCGGCATGGGGACCTCGAAGGTCATCGTCGCCATCAACAAGGACGCCGAGGCGCCGATCTTCAAGGTGGCCACCTACGGCGTCGTCGGCGACCTCTTCCAGATCGTCCCCGAGTTCGCGAAGGCCGTCCGGGCCGCCAAGGCGGAGTAGCCGTCGCTCCGGCGCGCGAAGGGCCTGCGCCTGGCGGCGCACCGGCGAGCGGCTCGCCCGGTTGCGGGCTCGACCGCTCGCCTGGCCCTTAGCGCGTCTTCGCTCCCGCAGCGCGAGGCTCCTCCCTTCGGGAGACTCCTCGCGCTGCGAACGGATGTGACGGGGAGGCGAGGCTAGGGGCGGGTGCGGGGCTCGGGGCGGTCGCGGCCGACGCGGGTCACGGGATCGCGGTCCACGGTGCCGACCGGGGAGACGTAGCGGCGGATGTAGATTTCGCCCTCGGTCGGGCTCTGACGGTAGTCGGCCCAGGCCGTGTAGACGTTGCCGCCCTCGGCGGCGACGCTCTGGTAGTCGCCGAACTGGATCAGGGTGGTCGCGCGGCTCGTCGCGCTCGAAAGGCGGAGAGCCGGCTGCCAGGTCGCGCCTCCGTCGATCGACTGCCTCAGGTAGACGTCCGCCCCGGCGCGCGTGGCGTCGTTTCTCGAGTCCTTGTACGCGACGGAGACGGCGCCGGTGGAACGATCGACCCGGATCCATTGATGGTACCGGTCGACCTCGCCGGTCCGCTCGTCGTCGACCAGCGCCGGCGGGGACCAAGTGAGCCCGCCGTCGTCGGACCGGCTGAAGTAGACGTCCGGAGCGCAGATCGCCGGGGCCCCGCAGGCGCTCGGGCACTGCTCGAAGCCCACGCCGGGCGGGTAGTCGGCCCAGGCCGTGTAGACGGCGCCGCGCCACGGGCTGCCGGAGCGGTCGACGGAGACCGACGCGTGCACGATGGCCGGGCGGATGCAGTGCGACGGCGGAACGAGGTACCACCCGGCCCGCACCGACGCGGCCTCCACCGAGGGCTCGAACGTCTCGCCGCCGTCGCTTGAGCGCATCACGCGGATCGAGCGCCGCGGGTTGTCGTGGAACGCGAGGTAGACCGTTCCGTCGCCGGCGACGGCGAGGTCGAGTCCGGTCACGACGGCCTGCTCGACGAGCTGCGGCGGCGAGAACGTGGCCCCCGAGTCGAGAGACCGCGAAACGAACACGCCGCCCCGCGGTAACTTCCAGGCCACGTACACGCGGTCGCGATACGGGCTCTCCGCGTCGTCGTCCACCGCGAGAGCCACCTTGTCGTTCTGCTCGAGGCCCGCGACGCGCACCGCGGGGTCCCCAGGTCCGGCCGCCGTCGGGGGAGCGCACGACGTCGATGCCGGTGCCGCCGGACCCGGCGGGCACACGGGCGAGGTACGCGGCGCCGCGGGTGTCGAAGGCGACCATGGGATCGTTGTCGAGGCTCGACCCCTCCCCGAGGGGGACGGGAACGCGCGTCCACGTCGCGCCGGAGTCTCGCGAGGACATCGCGAGGATGCGTCCGTCGGAGAGGCTCATCGTCGCAGCGAGGACGATCCTCGGATCCGCCGGGTCGGCTGCGATCGAGACCTCGGCCTGGGTCCCGGGCCACTGGCTCGCGTTGCGGTCGGGGTCGGCTTCGAGGCTCGTGTCGGCCAGGCGCGCGAAGACCTTGAGCGCTCCCGCGCCGAAAAGGGCGGAGACGCCCAGCGCGGCGAGCATGTGGCGCATCTTCGGTCGACTTTGGCGCACGTCAGCCTTGACGGCAGCGTAGCACCGACTGCGTGTCTCCTCGGCGCTCGGGTTAAACTCGCGGCCGCATGCCCCCGCTGCCAACCGAACGGCTGGTCGTCGGCCTTCCGGGCCGGGTGGTGTTCGCCCTCCTCGTTTTCGCCGCGATCGCCTTCTTCGTGTACTCGGTGTCGCGACGGATCCGGGTCCTCGTGGCGGGCCGGCCCGACGATCGCTTCCAGCGCATTCCGGAACGTATCGGGAAAACCTTGGAATATGCATTCGCCCAGAAGCGGATGTTCCGCGACCTCTACGCGGGCTTCTTTCACATCCTGATCTTCGGCGGCTTCGTCGTCCTCACGGTCCGGTCGCTCGCCCTCGTCGTCGAGGGGCTCATTCCGGGATTCGTGCTCCTGCCGGGCCGCGCGGGCAACGCGTACACGTTCGTCAAAGACGTCTTCGAAGTGCTCACGCTGGCGGGCGTGCTCCTCGCGGTCTTCCGGCGCGCTTTCGCGCGCCCGAAGCGCCTCGACCTGACCTGGGACGCGTGGCTCATCCTCTTCCTGATCGGCCTGCTCATGGTGACGGACCTCGTCGCCGAGGGTGCGCGCACGGCCCTGGCGCCGTCCCACGCCACGCCCTGGGCGCCGGTCGTCTCGGCCATCGCCGGCGCCCTCGCCGGGGCTGCCCCGGCGAGCCTCCAGGCGCTCTACGAATGGTGCTGGTGGGTGCACCTGGTCGACCTGCTCTTCTTCGGCAACTACCTGCCGTACTCGAAGCACTTCCACATCCTCGCGTCGATCCCGAACATCTTCTTCATGAATCTCGAGCCGATGGGGCGGCTCGCCACGGTCGACCTCGAGAACACCGAGCGCTTCGGAGCTTCCCGTGTCGAGGACCTCACCTGGAAGCAGATGCTCGACGGCTACACGTGCACCGAGTGCGGCCGCTGCCGCGTCGTCTGCCCGACGGCGCTCACGGGCAAACCGCTCGACCCGAAGATCTTCATCGGCCGCGTCCGCGACGCGGTCTACGAGGCGACGCCTTCGATCCTCCTCGAGTCTTCGGGGCGCGGAAACGGCGGCGGCGCCCAACCGCGCCAGGACCTGATCGGCGGCTGGCTGTCGGAGGACACGATCTGGGCGTGCACCATGTGCGGCTTTTGCACGACGGCCTGCCCGGTCTTCATCATCCCGGTCGTCGACAAGGTCGCCGAGATGCGCCGGTACCTGGTGCTCGACAAGGCGGAGTTCCCGAAGGAAGTCCAGAACGCCTTCCGCGGGATGGAGACCAACGGCAACCCCTGGAACATCTCCGCCGCGACGCGCGCCGACTGGGCCAAGGGCCTGCCCGTGGCGAGCATGGCGGAAGCCGAGGGCAAGGAGATCGAGGTCCTCTTCTGGGTCGGGTGCGCCGGCTCGTACGAGGACCGGGCCAGGCGCGTCTCCAAAGCCCTCGTCGAGATCCTCGCTTCCGCGGGCGTATCGTTCGCAATCCTCGGAAACGAAGAGACCTGCACCGGCGACTCCGCGCGACGCATGGGCAACGAGTACCTCTTCCAGATGCTCGCCCAACAGAACGTGGAGACGCTCAACAACCACAAGGTCAGCAAGATCGTCACCAACTGCCCGCACTGCATGAACTGCCTGAAGAACGAGTACGGCGATTTCGGCGGCCACTACGAGGTCGTCCACGGCTCGCAGCTCGTGGCGGAGCTCATCCAGGCCGGCCGCGTGAAGCTCGGCACACCGATTCCCGAGACGATCACCTTCCACGATCCGTGCTACCTCGGCCGCTACAACGGCGCCTACGACGCGCCGCGCGACATCCTGCGCGCGATTCCCGGCCTCGAGCTCAAGGAGCTCGAGCGCTCGAAGGAGAAGGGCCTGTGCTGCGGAGCCGGCGGCGGCCGCATGTGGATGGAGGAGAAGCTCGGCTCCCGCATCAACCAGGAGCGCATGAAGGAGATCGCGGCGTCCGGAGCATCCTCGGTCGGCGTCTCCTGCCCCTTCTGCATGATCATGATCGGGAACGCCAGGGACGAGCTCGCCGTCTCGACGCAGCCCTTCGACGTGCTGGAGCTCGCCCGCCGCGCGATGGCGTAGGGCGGGGCGGCGGCTCAGTCCGTCAGAAGCGCTCCCAGTTTTTCCAGAACCTCTGTGACGGCGTTCGACGGCAGCCGGCCGACTCGTTCAGCGCGCCGCACGCGCCAGTCGAGACTCTTGACCTGGTCGGCGAGGACGACCCCATGGACATCGAGCGTAGACGGCAGCGAGACCTCGAAAGGATAATCCTTGATCTGGCTCGTAATCGGGCAGAGGAGGGCAAGACCGACCTTCCCGTTGTAGCTTCGCGGCGAGACGACGAGAGCCGGCCTTCTTCCGGCCTGCTCGTGGCCCGCTTGTGGGTCGAGGCTGATCCAGACCACATCGCCGCGTTCGGGAACGTAAGGCATCGACTCCTACCAGGTCTCTTTGCCGACGCGCGATCCCGTCTCGATTTCCGCGTGGACGTTTTGTGCGGAAATCCGGCCCACGAGGGCGCGGAGTGTCCAACGCGGCCGGATCGCTCTGACCTGGAGGCCTCCCTCCGCGAGCGACATCTCCACTTCCGTGGAGTCGTGAAGCCCGGCCTCTTCCGCGAAGGGTTTGGGTATCCGAACGGCCAGACTGTTGCCCCATCGCTGGACTTTCGTGCGCATCCACACCTCCGTATCTACAAAGAGTCTACACCGGAACGCGCCCGCAGGAGGCCACGACACCGGCCGATAACCTCTTATTGTCACGAGGCGGCCTCGCGACAATGAGTAAGCAGTGACTCCTCGGTCCGTCCTCGAACGCGTCCTGGCCGCGATCCGCGGAGAAGGGCCCCCTCGGTACCGCGGCACGCGAGGCCAGGGCCAACGCTGGGAAAGCCTGGCCGCGAGGAGGCTCGTGGCCGCGGGCTACACGATCTGCGAGCGGAACTTTCGCGGCCGGACGGGCGAGATCGACCTGGTCGCCGAGGAGGACGGCGTTCTCTGTTTCATCGAGGTGAAGGGAAGGAGCGGCACCGGATTCGGCCACCCGGCCGAGGCCGTTACCGCGGAGAAGCAGCGGCGAATCGCACGGGCGGCGCAAGAATTTCTGCACCGCCGCCGCCTCTCGCCGTCGACGCGCTGCCGCTTCGACGTCGTCACGATCCTCGAACGTGGCGACACGTCCGAGGTCACGATCCTTCGCGACGCGTTCCCGATGCCCGAGCCTCGCCCCGCGCGCTTCTGACACATCTGCGCGTGCTAAAATCGCTTTCTCCGGAAATGAGCGCCGTCAACGACGAGGACCTTCGCTATACCTTCTCGTGTCCCAGTTGCGGGGGCAGCTTTTCGATCAGTCTCGCCAGGATCCCTCCCGTCCAGGCCCGGTTCAGTTGCCCGAAGTGTTCCAAAGCGATGGACTTTCCGTCGCGGGACGAGGCACGCGTCTACATCCAACTCCAGGGCAGCGGGGGAGAGCCGGCTGCCGAGCCGCCGGCTCCACCCTCCCTGGCCCCACCTCCGCCGCCCGCTCCCGTCCGGACAACCGCGCCTCCGGCCGCCGCGTCCGACCCGATGGACGGAACCGGAACCCAGTCCGGCAAGACCTATCGCGTCGAGAAGAAGGGCTTCGAGAACGACGAGTTCGACCGTCGGGCGATGCGGAACCTGATTCGCACGATGGCGCTGAACGAGAACGACATGGTGGCCGCGGGCACAGCCCCGGCCGCTCGCGCCGACGCGATTCCCGAGCTGAAGTCTCTCTTCGAGCTCCGCAAGACCGCACGCACCACGCCGCCGCCCGTCTGCCGCAAACACACGGAGCGGATGGCCTACTACCAGTGCGGCGACACGGGGCGCCCGCTTTGCGAGGAGTGCGCGGAGGAGAAGAAGTTCGGCGGCGCGAGCGTCCGCGTGTGCGCCCATTGCGGCGGCACGGTCTCCGATCTCCACGCCGCGCCGGGGGACATCAAGTAGCTCACCGCGTGCCGTTTCCGCTTTCTTGACCCCCGGCCCGGCTGTCGGCTATCCTTCGCCTCCCCGAGCGGGAATAGCTCAGCGGTAGAGCGCCACCTTGCCAAGGTGGAAGTCGCGGGTTCGATCCCCGTTTCCCGCTCCAACAAACTCCCTTGGCCTCAGTCATATGAGGTCACCTCTACCGTTCAGCTCGTCTCGCCCTGGGCTGCCTGATCTTGTTTTGTTCTTGGTGTCGCGCCTCCGAGGGCCGAAATCGCCTCCCGAAGATGAGCGGGGGAGAGGTGCGCGTACCGCATCGTCATCTCGATTCGCTTGTGCCCGAGGAGCACCTGTACGGTGCGAATGTCCACGCCCGCCATGACCAGATTCGAGGCGAAGGTGTGCCTGAGGTCGTGGAAGTGGAGGTTCTGGACTCCTGAGGCCTCCAGGGCGTTGTACCAGGCCGTTGAGACGCTTTCTGGGTGAGTTCCGTCGGTGTTTGCGAAGACGTGTGGTGAGTCGACTCGACGAGGAATGCTCTGGAAGATCTCGGCGACTCGGTCGGTCATGGGCACGTCACGACGTTCGCCGTTCTTCGAGTGCTCGACGCGGACCATGCGGTTCTTGAGGTCCACGTTCTGGCGTGGGCCCTGGGGGGCAGTCGGCGGGGGCGGCAGCCCATGTTCTTGTCTTGTTCTTGTCGCCGGTGCAAATGGGCGCATTTCGGTGGCGTTCCATGGCGGAAGGGGAAAAAGAGGGGAAGGGCTGGCTTCCCCGGTCGCCAGGAGGCGCCGCGCCAGGGAGCGGCCCCCTTGAAACCCTTGACCGACTTCCCGGGGGCGGAATAGTGTTGGATCCGATGACCTCCGGTCAGGGGAGGCATCGGAAGCATCCTGGCCGGCACTTTCGCGAGCGCGGCCCCGCGCGGCGGTCATCGAACCGCGACGCGGTAGGACGGGGTCGCTCGCGCACGGCAGAGTATAAGGAGGTGGAAACCCCGAATTCCGGAGTGATCAAGGCGGCAAGTTTCACTTTTATTGAAAAACGGAGGAATCCTTGATGAAACACTGGCGTCTCGCAGGTGCGTTGACCCTGTCGGCAGCGGCTGCAGTGGCTTTCGTTGCGGTGAACCGATCGAGCCCGTCGTCGGTGGCGAAATCCGACGCAAAGGCTCGGACAGTCCGCAAGCTCGGTCGGGATGACGCCGAGAAGCTCAAGAAAAACATGATGGCCATGCCCGGCCGGGAACGCGAGGGCGGGCCCATGGCCGCAACCGAAGAGGATTATGCGAATCGCGCCTTCCCGGCCGCGTACATCCCGTTCCAGTTGACGACGAACGCGCAGAAGGCGTGGGGCAAAACTAAACCACCGAAGAACAAGAACAAGGCGGGCATCTGGACGCTGATTGGTCCGAGTTCGGCAAACTTCCCTGACGTCTTGACTTTTAGCGGTGCGGCGTACACGACGTCCGGTCGAGTGACTGCCCTCGCCATCGCGCCGAACTGCGGCCAGGGCCACTGCTACCTTTATCTCGGAGCAGCGGGCGGCGGGGTCTGGAAAACGGACAAGGCGCTCCACACGAACCCTTCCCAGAAGTGGGAGTTCATCTCCGGCAGCTTCGCCACCAACGCGATCGGAACCCTGGTGATCGACCCGACGGACCCGACGGGAAAGACGCTCTACGCCGGGACCGGCGAGTCCCACGCGTCGGCCGACTCGGAAGCCGGCTTCGGAATCTACAAAACCACCGACGGCGGTGACACCTGGACGCACCTTGCTGCGAATACGAATGTCCCCGCAGGATCAGGAGTCGACTGCACCGCTCTATTCGGCTTTGGCGGCTTTCAGGCAGCTCCGGCCTACAGCGGACCGGCCTTCGATGGCCGTTCCATTTCTTCTATCGTCGTCGATCCGAACAACCCGAATGTTCTTTATGTCTCATCCGCCCGCGGCGTGCGTGGCGTCAGCTCCGTCTCGAGCGGTGGCGCCGTCAGCCTTGCTCCCGGCCTTCCGCCGTACGGGCTATGGAAGTCCACGGACGGCGGCGCAAACTTCACGCTCCTGAACTCCCAGGATGTCTGCCTGAACCCGACGCTCGCGGGTAGTGCAGGAATCATCCAGGCGAGCTTTGGCTCGTCGCGCGGAGTCAACCGTGTCGAGCTTGACCCGAGCACCGCGGACGTAGATCTACGCGGCTGCGTTCCCGCAAAACAACGCCCTGCCGGTCAACACCAAAGGGGGTATCTGGCGCTCGACCAACGGCGGCGCGACCTGGACGCAGATCAAGACGGCGCTCAATGCAGCACAGAACACCGACCGCGCAGAATTCGCTGTCACCAGGTTGGCGAACGGCAAGACTCGGATGTACGTGGGCGTAGGCAATGCAGGGGCGCCGGCGGCGCGCTTCTACCGCACCGACGATGCCATGACGGTAACCAACGCCACCTTCACGGACATGACCACGACTCAAAACATCAACTACTGCACGGGTCAGTGCTGGTATGACAACGTCGTCTACTCGCCCCCCGGCAAGCCCGATGTGGTGTACCTGGGCGGTTCCTACGACTACGCCAGCTATGGCTTTACGAACAACGGCCGGGCGTTCATCCGTTCGACCGATGGCGGCGCGTCGTTTACCGACATGACGTGGGACGCGACGACCAACCCGACTTCGCCCGACAGCTGCTGCCAGGGAAATCCAGTTGCGCCAAATGGTCAGCACCCGGACTCGCACGCGATCGTCGAGGTGCCGGGAACCGACGCCGCGTTCTTCGGAACGGACGGCGGTCTGATTCGTTCGAGTGGCTCCTTCACGGACATTTCGTTTCAGTGCAGCTCGTACCGCGGGCTGAGCGGCGCGAATCTCGCTTTGTGCCAACAGCTCCTGTCCCAGGTCCCGACGAAGCTCTACACAACTTACAACGACGGACTCTCGACGCTGCAATTCCAGAGCGTCTCGGTCGACCCATCGAACGTGAAGAACGTGATGGGCGGCACGCAGGACAACGGCACATTCCAGACGACCGGGTCGACGACGGTGTGGCCACAGATCATCTACGGCGACGGCGGTCAGTCGGGCTTCAGCGCGAGCAACGGCGCACTGCGGTTCAATACGTTCACCGGACAGGCGAACGACGTGAACTTTCGCAACGGAGATCCCCTGAAGTGGGTCATCGCGACCGGGCCGATCGTCTCCAGCCCGGAGGGAGCGCAGTTCTATCCGCCCGTCATCGCCGATCCGAATCCGGCGAGAGGCGGAACGATCTTCCAGGGTTCGCAGAGCATCTGGCGGACTCAGAATTGGGGCGGCGACCAGGCCTACCTCGAAGCGAACTGTCCCGAGTTCACGACCTCCTCGGCCAACCCGGCCTGTGGTGACTTCGTGTCGATCGGTGTTCCGAATATCCTCCCCACTCTGGGGTTCGTCATGACGAACGATCCCGGGACGCGCATTGGTGGCAACGTTGCGGCGATCGCCCGCACCTCTGCGGATACGGGGACGCTGTGGGCCGCGACGACGCCGGGACGAGTCTATATTTCCAAGAACGCGGATGATCCCACGCCGGCGAATGTGTTGTTCACGCGACTCGACTCGCTCGCTGCCAACAGCCCGGCCAGATTCGTCAGTGGCATCGCTGTCGATCCCGCGAATCCGAACCACGCGTGGATCTCGTACTCGAGTTACAGCTCGCTGACTCCGGCGACGCCGGGACACGTGTTCTCGGTGACGTACAACCAGGGTACGGGAACCGCAACATGGACGAGTCTCGACGGATCAGGCTCGACGGCTTTCCCAGACTTCCCCGCAACGGCGATTGCTCACGACTCGAATGGCGACCTTTACGCCGGGACCGATTGGGGCGTCCTGCGGCTTCCGAGCGGCTCCGCCGACTGGGAAGTCGCCGGCACCGGACTTCCCATGGTCGAGGTCGCGGGCCTCACGATCGTCCCGAGTTCACGTAAGCTCTTTGCCGCGACGCACGGCAGGAGCGCCTGGCAGCTCACACTGCCCTAGTGGTGGTTCAAGTCGGGCGGGATAGTGAACAACTATCCCGCCCGTTTCTCTTACGGCGATGTCATCATTCTTCAAGACCGTGATTCCGGCCTGCCTCTGTCTGGTTCTGGCGTGCACGGCATCGGTCGATGTCGCGCCGCCGGGCTTCCTGGAAGGGCATTTGAAGATTTTTTCGCCCAAGGAAGTCGAGCTTGCCGATGGAAACCGCTCCTGCGATCACTTCTGAGGACTACGCCAAGTATCCGCTGATCATCTTGAGCCGGGACGGAAACAAAGAAATCGCCCGGGTGACTGCGGATGGGGATGGAAACTATCGTGCGGCATTGCCGCCGGGCGACTATGTTTTGGATGTGCAGGGGCGTGCCCGCGGTCACCTTCGCGCGAAACCGCTCCCATTCAAAATTGTTTCGAAGCAGACCGCCCGCGTCGATATGGATGTCGACACCGGAGTTCGCTAGCCAACCCGCGATCGTAGGGGCCAGTCGGAGATCAATCGTACACACGCACAAAGCAATTCCGCGCACCATTCGGATTCGCGACTTGCCGGCCCGGTTGTCTGGATCGGCGGACGGCGGTTAGTCTTCCCTGGACGTACGCGAAGAGGTCTTGAGTGCTGAGAGAGGCGCTTCGCTGACAAGGCCGCGAAGGATGCTGACAAGTTGAAGAAATTGCTGAAGATTTCTCGATAAGGTCGCGTCTTCGATCCCCGTTTCCCGCTCCAGACGAATCCTGAAACTCGAATGAGTTAAGCCCGGCGTCCTGCCGTCGCCGCCCTGGCCGCGCTCTGGCGCACCGCGTTCGCCCACGTTATCGAAGCCGCCGACGTCCTGTAGTTCCTGCCTTCAGCTCTGCCGCCGAACCCGTTCAGGCCTCGCTCAGTCTGTGAAGGCGTGGGTGTCCGCGGCGCCGCAAAACGGCGTCGCGCTCTCGTAGGTGCGGACCGCGCCAGTGACGGAGTCGGTCACGGTCAGCGTGTAGTCGAGACTCGTCAGGCTTGTGTGGAAGAACCAGAACTTTCCGGTAAACGAGCGGGCGTCGCACGAGAACGTCCTCACTTGCGAAGCCGTTCCGGCCCGCCACCCATTTCACGGACCAGAGCCAGCTCGTACTCGCGCAGGGACGGCCGAACTGGTGGAAGTGAGGACGCTCCGCGGCCTACTTCTCGGGGCCGTTCGAGTCGTCCGGCGCGCGCAGGCACATGATGAACCGAAAGTCCACGGTGGCGTCCGGCGGGATCGTCACCGTCTTCGTCCGCGGGCCGCACCAGGACGGTACGTTGTTCGCAGTGACCTGGAACTGTCCGGCCGGGAGTCCGAGGAACTGGTAAGCGCCGGTGGAACCACTCCTGGCGGTCCACTGCCGTCCCCCGCTCGTCGCCGTGAGGGTGGTGCTGAACCCGCCGAGGTTCTTGATCACGGTTCCGCCGATGCGGTAGGAAGGCGGCGGTGTCGGTGTCGGCGGCGGTGTCGGTGTCGGCGGCGGTGTCGGCCGCGGAGGCGCTACGAGCTCGTTCGAATTCTCGCATCCGAGCGCGGCGAGGAGGAGCAGGCAGAGCATGAGTCGTCGCATGGCAGTTCTCCTTCTCATAGGCGGATAGTCCGGGAAGGGCCTCGCTCAATCTGTGAAGGCATAGGTGTCCGCGGCACCGCAGAACGGCGTCGTGCTCTCGTAGACTCGGACCGCGCCGGTCACGCAATCCGTCACCGTGAGCGTGTAGTCGAGACTCGTCAGGCCCGTGTAGAAGATCCAGAACTTCCCCGCAAACGTCCGGGCGTCGACCATCTTGACGACGACCTCGGGGAATTGCGGGTCTCCGGTGACGTCGGGCAGGCTGAAGAACCCGAATCGATCCCCCGCGGACATGGCCACGCCACTCGCGATCTGGCCAGAACGGGGATGGCGCGCTTCGAGAGTCACCGAGAAACGGCCGCCCAGGAGCGGGAGGGCCGTCTCGACGGCGGCCGCCGGAGCCCGCAGCCACATCGAGGCCGCCTCCTCCACTCCGAAGGGGAGGTCTGCACTCCCGCATAGCGGAGCCTCTCTGCTGCTGGTGTAGACCTTCTGCTCTCCGGTGATCGTGTCGGTCACTGTGAGGACGTAGGGAAGCGTCGTCAGGCTGGTGTAGAAGACCGGTGCGCCCGCCAACCCCGAAGGCTCCGTCGGGGAGCATCTTGACGACGACCTCCGGGTAGCTCGGGGTCGCCGGTCGCAAACGGAAGGCCGAAGTACCCGGCGCGATCGCGCAGAGGCCGCGCGGTGCCCGGCCTGGTCTCGGGCTCGCCCCGGCGCGACGGCGAGGAGATCGACCGCGTAGCGATCTCCGACGAGGCAGAGTCTCGTGGCCGAGGCGCGCATGGTTCCGGTGCTTTCCAGATCGAGCGCGAAGACGCCGGCCGATTCCGTGCCGACGTACAGCCATCGGCCATCCGGCGATATGACGAGCGGCCCGAGAGGGATAGTCGGCAGGCCTTCGGAGAAGGGATGCCAGGTTCGAGCGCCGTCGTCCGACCGGACCACGCGGAATAGCCGGCGCCGTACAAGCCGTACAGCCGGCCGGGTCGGACCGGATCGGCGACGATCTGTGTGAAAATCGCGCCGCCTCCGAGGGTCTCCGAGGTCGTGCCACCGTCGAGGCCGCGGTAGACGCGGTATCCGTCGGAGAGATAAAGGACGTCGTTCAAACGGGTCCGCCACGATCGACCGGACGCGACCGCTGAAGGGTCTCTTCGTGAACGTCGCGCCGTAGTCGTGGCTGACGAAGATGGAGCCCCCCGCTCGAAAGGGCGTGCTCGCGAACAGTCCAATCTTGTCGTACGATCCGGCGTAGATCGTGCCGGGGCGCCGCTCGTCGAAGAGAATGGAGTAGACGGACCGTGCGATCGAGCGTCGCTCCAGGTTCCGGCGCCGTCGCTCTGGAAGAGGCCAGCACCCGTCTCCGTCCAGGTGCCGTTGGGGCCTCCTAGAACCCCGCCCCCGGTCCCGTACTCGCCCAGACTCGTCGAGAGTCGGTGGGATCAATCGCGAGGGAGGTGAGTGGCGCTCGCGATCCCGGAATCAAGGACGAAGTCCAGGTCGCTCCCCGTCGTCGCTTCGGAAGACCTTGTCCCCGCCGGCGTACATCGTTCGAGGATTCTCGGGGTCGATCAACAGGGCACTTGACGCCTCGCGGCCCCTCGAGGCCGCCCGCCGGGGTCCACGAGACGCCGTTGTCCGCGGATCGGAAGAGGCCGGGGCCCGACGAGGAGTACTGCGCCGATCCCGCCGGCCCAGATCGTGGAAGGACGCCGGGGGTCGACGGCGAGCGCGCCGATGGGAATCGCCCTCAACCCGGCGCGGAAGGGCGTCCAGGTATCGCCTCGATCCTCGGTTCGGAAGACCTCCGCGTCCGTCCCGGCGAGCACGAGTGCTTCCGCAGCGTCGGAGGCGAAGGCGGTCAGCGGACCCTTGAGGCCCCCGGGCGCTCCCGTCCACGTCGCGCCGCCGTCGCCGCTGAGGAACACCTTGTCATTGATGGAAGCGACCAGGCGCGGGTTCGCCGGAGTCTCGCCCGGGATCTCGAAGATACTGTGAGCGGCGTAGAGACTGTGGATCGCTGAGCAGGTCCATGTCGCTGCCGAATCCGCGCTGCGGCACAAGTTACCGGATCCGCCTGCGAATCCGCTGGCGTAGACGACACCATCCACGGCGCCGGCCGCGATGGTGTCGGTAGAGTCCAGCGGCGGTTGAGCCGAGGCCCAGCTGAATCCCCCGTCCACGCTCTTGTACAGGTGGCGATTGCTCAAGACGTAGATCGCGCTCGACTGGAGTGCGAGCGCTTCCGGCACCGCCGGACCCCGGTGTCGGCAGAGTCTGCCAGCTCAAGCCGGAGTCGGTCGACTTCGAGACGCTCTCCCCCGCACGTCCTGTAAATAGTCGAGAGGTCGTTGGGGTCGATGGCAACGATATTGGCTTGCGATCCGAAGTATTCCCAACTCTCTCCACGATCACGCGACACAAAGAGGTCTCCGTAGTAGGCCCTCGCCGCCAGGACGACGTTGGCGCCGGAACGCGCCGCGATACTCCCGATGCGGTGGCCCTCCAGTCCGGACAGCCGCCAGGTGGCGCCGCGGTCATGCGAGAGAAAGACGCCGTTGATCGTCGCCGCATAGGCGATGGAGTCAGCGATCGCGAGATCGGTGATCCAGCCGGCGTCGGGTCCGTACGACGTCCAGACGCCTCCCTGCGCCGGCGCAAGGGCCGCCATGGCGACCAGGAAGAATGCCGCCAGGAGAATTCGGGCGAGGACTCGTGAGGCTCGGTCGGTCTTCATAGTTCCTCCTTTCGATCCAGGTGCCTTCCTCCCGTGTACGCTCCTATCCCGCCGACAGGCAAACTGCTTTTCCACTAGGAGTTCGATCCCTGCCGCTCGGCCACCGGCTCGCTCAACGCCCGTACAGCGCGAGGCCGAACGCCTTCGTCAGAACGACGGCCATCTGGCCGCGCTTCGTGGAAGCCGCCGGGCAGTAGATGTTGACGCCGCAGCCGGCCGTCACGCCCTCGTCGTAGAACGCCTCGATCCACGGCGCGAACGGGTCGCCGACCGGCACGTCGGTGAAGTCGCCGTTCGCAGGCGGAGGCACCCACGCCGCACCGTGCTTCGTCTTGAGCACGAGCATGGCCGTCTGGGCGCGCGTCGCCGGCGAGTCCGGACAGAAGTTCCCGCTCCCGCATCCCGCCGTGATTTCTTCGGCCGCAAGTCGCTCGATCCAGGCCGCCGCGAAAGCGTCCGCCGGCACGTCCACGAAGATCTGGCCGCTGGCCGGAGGCGGTACATAGGCGGATCCGTGTTTCGCCCGC
The DNA here is from genome assembly GCA_963810205.1 of uncultured Acidobacteriota bacterium. Classification (GTDB taxonomy): domain Bacteria; phylum Acidobacteriota; class Thermoanaerobaculia; order UBA5066; family Gp7-AA6; genus DAHUXD01. The sequence continues at coordinate 79,124 of CAWEMP010000002.1, read as the reverse complement.
AGCAGGAAGACGGCCATCTGCGCGCGCGTCACGTTCTCGTCCGGGCGGAACGAGCTTCCACCGCACCCCGACGTGATTCCGTGGTGAAGGAGTGTCTCGACGTAGCGATATTCGTTGTGCGAGGAAGGCACGTCCGAGAAGCTCCTTCCGATGTGAATCGGCCAGGAGCGAAGCGTCGTGTCGGAGAGCGTCTCCTGCAACGTCGCGTCCCAGTGCAGGGCGGGCCGCGCCGGAGCATAGGCCGAGACCGCGAAGCAGTCGCCAGTGGCGTCGAAACAAGACTGCCTCTCGCCCGCGGGCACCGTTCCGTAATCGGCCGCGGCGTCGGAGATCGAGTAGGTCGCCCCGGCGCCCGGGCCGGTGAACGAGGTCGCCGTTCCAGCCATGGCGATGGTCGAGCTACCGCCGTTCAGAAACGACGGCTCGACCGTCGCGACCTCGCCGTTCTCGAGCACACCGTTCGGGTTCGCGTTGGAAGGGTTCGCGTGCCGATCCACGGCGAACGTGCATTCCGAGGACGCTTCCAAGTCGAGTTGAAAGACGCCTCCGGAGGTCCCTGCGTAGAGCCATCGGCCGTCGGGCGTTATGACGATTTCGCCGGACGCATGCGTCAGGCCTATGTGCTCCCAGGTTCGTGCGAAGTCCGTCGAGCGAAATACACCGTTCGTGGTCGAGGCGTACAGGCGGCCGGGCCGGACCGGGTCCGCGATGATCTTGAGCAGGTGGTCGAAAGGGGTCCCTCCGGCCCCGGCGGCTTCCCAGGTCGTGCCGCCGTCCAGACTGCGGAAGACGCCTCTCGAGTCGGTGGCCGCGTAGAGGATGTCCTCGAATCGGTCGGCGGCCATGGATTTGACCCGGCTCCCGAAGTTCGTGGCTCCCTTCGTGAACGTCGAGCCGTTGTCCCGGCTCACGAAGATGGAGCCTCCGACGGCTTGGGGGTACCCGAACTCGATCACGCGGTCGTACGATCCGCCATGGATCGAGCCCGGCCGTCGTTGGTCGAAGAGAATGCTGTAGATAGTCTGGGTGACCGACGGCACGCTTCGGAAGGTCCGTGCACCGTCGTCGCTGTAGTGAAGCCCTGAGCCGCCGCCGTGGATCCCTGCGTCGCTGCCTGTCCAGATTCGCCGGTGGTCGGCGGGGTCCAGTGCGAAAAAATAGCCAACAAGGGAGTTCGAAAGGGAAGGCGTCCAGGTTTCACCGCCGTCCTCGGTCCAGTGGATGCCGTACGCACGGGCGTACATCGTGCGCGGGTTCTCCGGGTCGATCGCAAGGGCTTTGACGTCGCCCGAGCCCGGTAGACCGGCGGCCGGCGACCAGGAAAGGCCGGTGTCCGTCGATCGGAAGAGGCCGGGGCCGGACGGGTAGCCGGTCCCGCCGGCCCAGATCGTGGAAGGATTCTGCGGGTCGAGGGCGAGCGCTCCGATGGAGACCGCATTTCCTGCGGCGTCCGTTGGTCCGTGGGAGACCCAGACGTTCTCCTGCGCCGGCGCAAGGGCCGCCGCGAGAAGTAACGCCGAGACAGCGTTTTTGCTGCAAGCTGTGAGAGAGACCCTAGCCTGCTTGGTGTTCATCGTCCTTCTCCCTTCATAAAGAGGGCCGTGCTTCCGCTAAGATGTGGCAGCGAAAAGGGCGAAGTCCTCAGAGCGGATTACGCGTCTTCTAGGATTTCGCTAGGTCCGATGCGGTTGGGTTTTGGGGAGTTCATCCTGGATCTGGGCACCCGCGAGCTCCTGCGCGGCGGCCAGGCGGTATCGGTTTCACCGAAGGCGTTTCAGCTCCTGGAGCTGCTCGTCCGCCAACGGCCAAACGCGCTCTCGAAGGAAGCGTTGCATCAAGGGCTCTGGCCCGACAGCTTCGTCGTCGACGGCAACCTCGCGAACCTCGTCAACGAGCTTCGGACGGCTTTCGGCGACGACGCCCACCATTCTCGGATCATCCGGACGGTTCAGCGGTTCGGGTATTCGTTTCAGGCCGAGACGACGTCGCTCCCGGCCTCCGCGGCGCACGGGAAACCAGGGGTCGCTTACCGGCTCGTCTGGGGCGAACGAGAGATTGCTCTGGCCGAGGGAGAGAACCTGATCGGGCGCGACGAGAACGCCTCCATCTGGGTGGACGATGTCTCGATCTCCCGGCATCACGCCCGAATCGTCATCGATGGAGGCGGAGCGCGACTGGAGGACCTCGGCAGCAAGAACGGGACCTACGTGAGCGAACGCAGGATCGAGGCCGTGGTCGAGCTCTCGGACGGAGACGCCGTGCGTCTGGGCTCGGTGAATCTGGTGTTTCGACGGCTCGCCACGGGCGTCTCGACTGCGACGGTGACGGGTAGCGGCTGATGCTCTCGCCCGGGTCTCGTGTCGGACCGTACGGGGTTCTCTCGCCGCTCGGAGCCGGTGGCATGGGGGACGTGTACCGGGCGCGGGACACGCGGCTCGCGCGGCCGATGGTACGGGGCCGCCGCGGTTCATCCTGGGCGCCTCAACGTGGGAGCCCATGATTCAGTGGAGCGCCGACCGAAAGTCGATCGACTTTCGGGACATCGAGGAACGCCGTTTGTCGATCGTCCGGGTCGATCTCGCGACCGGGCGGCGAGAGCGCTGGAAGGACCTCGCCCCTCCCGACCTGACGGGCTTTCCCTGCACGTCCGGGGCATGTGGGGGGTGCCGGTCGCTCCCGACGGCCGCTTCTACGCCTACACGTACCTTGCGGATTCGTCCCGGCTCGTTCTCGGCGAGGCGGGCCCGGACTGGTGGAGGTAGCGAAGCCTCCCAAAAAAGAGCGGGGCGCTCGGAACCGAACGCCCCGCCCCTGGACCATCGCGGGTTGGTTCCGCGGTCGCCTCAGTCGTCCTCAGGGTTGCGCAGGAATCCGTGGACGGGTTCGTCCTCGCCGAAGTACGTGCCCACGATCTGACCGCGGACGTTGATGCCATAGGCCACGGTTTCGAGGGCGCCCGGAAACTCGAGGTTCTCGAAACCTTGCGACGTCATCAGGAACGCCTTCGGGAAATCCCCGAAGCCGCGTTCCGGATCGTCCGTCCAGCCGCCGACGATCTGCCCGAGGATGTTGATCCCCCACGCTGTTGTCCCGGCTGCGCCCGGATAGTCGATCGACGTGAAGACCCGGTTCTTCAGCAGGTATCCGTGGAGGACCCCGTTCGGATCCCCGTAGCCGCCGACGATGCGCCCGAGGGCGTTGATATCAAGGGCCCCTGATTGGTCGACGCCCGGGAAATCGATGTCCCGGTAACCACGCGCATCGAGGAGGAAGCCGTGGAAGATCGCGAAGTCCGTGGTGTAGATGCCCACGACTCTCCCGAGATCGTCGACGCCGAAGGGGAGCGTGCTGATCGATCCCGGTGGATCAATCGTGCGCAAGCGGCCATTTCGGAGCAGGAAACCGTGATTCTGGTCGGTGGAGTAAAATCCCACCACGTCGCCGCGGTTGTTGATTCCGTGGGCGCTTGTCAGGTCCGCGCCGGGAACGTCGATGAGGGTGAATTTGCCGTTGCGGAGCCGAAAAGCATGGGTGCCGTTGGCGTCGTCGCAGACGCCGACGATGACGCCGAGGTCGTTGATGCCTCGGGGCTCCGTTCCTATAGAGTCGGGGCAGTCGATGGTCGTGTAGGTCTGCGCCAGAACCAGGGACGGATAGAGAACCAGAAGAGCCAGCAGAAGCCAGATGGGTCGGCGGCGATGCGCCGGACTTTGTCCTTCGGGAAGCTTCATCGTCCTTCTCCCTTCATAAAGAGGGCCGTGCTTCCGCTAACATGTGGCGTCGAAGAGGGCGAAGTCCTCAGAGCGGATTACGCGTCTTCTAGGATTTCGCTAGGTCCGATGCGGTTGGGTTTTGGGGAGTTCATCCTGGATCTGGGCACCCGCGAGCTCCTTCGCGGCGGCCAGGCGGTATCGGTTTCGCCGAAGGCGTTTCAGCTCCTGGAGCTGCTCGTCCGCCAACGGCCAAACGCGCTCTCGAAGGAAGCGTTGCATCGCGGGCTCTGGCCCGACAGCTTCGTCGTCGACGGCAACCTCGCGAACCTCGTCAACGAGCTTCGGACCGCTTTCGGCGACGACGCCCACCATTCTCGGATCATCCGGACGGTTCAGCGGTTCGGGTATTCGTTTCAGGCCGAGACGACGTCGCTCCCGGCCTCCGCGGCGCACGGGAAACCAGGGGTCGCTTACCGGCTCGTCTGGGGCGAACGAGAGATTGCTCTGGCCGAGGGAGAGAACCTGATCGGGCGCGACGAGAACGCCTCCATCTGGGTGGACGATGTCTCGATCTCCCGGCATCACGCCCGAATCGTCATCGATGGAGGCGGAGCGCGACTGGAGGACCTCGGCAGCAAGAACGGGACCTACGTGAGCGAACGCAGGATCGAGGCCGTGGTCGAGCTCTCGGACGGAGACGCCGTGCGTCTGGGCTCGGTGAATCTGGTGTTTCGACGGCTCGCCACGGGCGTCTCGACTGCGACGGTGACGGGTAGCGGCTGATGCTCTCGCCCGGGTCTCGCGTCGGACCGTACGAGGTTCTCTCGCCGCTCGGAGCCGGTGGCATGGGGGAGGTGTACCGGGCGCGGGACACGCGGCTTGCGCGCGACGTCGCGATCAAGGTGCTCGCCGAGGGCGCCGCGTCTCATCCCGACAGGCTCCGACGCTTCGAGAAGGAAGCGCGTTCCGCCTCGGCGCTCAACCATCCCAGTATCGTGACCGTCTACGACGTCGGCTCCTCGGACTCGACCTCCTACATCGCGATGGAGCTGGTGGAGGGCGTCACGCTGCGCCAGGCGCTCGTGGCGGGGGCCTTCCCTCTCAAGAGGCTCCTCTCGGTGGCCGCGCAGGTTGCCGACGGGTTGGCCAAAGCGCACGCCGCCGGGATCGTGCACAGGGACCTCAAGCCCGAGAATCTGATGGTCACGCGCGATGGTTTCGCGAAGATCCTGGATTTCGGGCTCGCGAAGCTCACGCAGGTCAGCGACGACCGGTCGGAGGAGAGCGGGCTGCCGACCGTGACGAAGGGAACCGAGCCCGGGGTCGTGATGGGAACGGTCGGGTACATGTCGCCCGAGCAGGCGAGCGGCCGGCCCCTGGACTTCCGGTCCGACCAGTTTTCGTTCGGTTCGATCCTCTACGAGATGGCGACCGGCAAGCGCGCCTTCGCGCAGCCGACCGCGGCCGAGACACTCGCGGCGATCATTCGGGAAGAGCCGGAGCCGATCGCGGCGCTGAACCCGAAGGTGCCGGCGCCGGCGAGATGGCTCGTTGAGCGGTGCCTCGCCAAGGAGCCTCGGAACCGCTTTGCCTCGACCGAGGACCTCGCACGGGATCTCGCGACGATCCGCGACCACCTCTCCGAGGCGACGAGCGGAGTCGGTCCTGTTCCATTGGAGCCGGATCCCGTCCGCCGACGACGCCGGTGGATCCCGGCGGCGCTCGCGGCCGCCGTGGCGCTGGCCGCGGCCGTCACGGCATGGCGCCTGCGGCAATCCGACTACTTCTGGAAAAACCCGCTGGCCGACGCGCGCTTCACCCGGTTCACGGATTGGGAAGGCTCGGAGCGCGACGCCACGATCTCGGCCGATGGAAAGTTCGTCGCCTTCAACTCGGACCGAGCCGGGATTTTCGACGTGTGGGTGGGTCAGGTCGGCGGCGGTGAGTTCTTGAACCTGTCGAAGGGCCGCTTCACGGACCTCGCCAACCCGGCCGTCCGTGTTCTCGGATTCTCCGATGATGGCGCTCGTCTTTCGGTGTTCGATGTGCCGACAGGAATGCTGTGGCTGGTCCCAATCATGGGAGGCGACCCGCGCCCGTTCGTGCGCAACGGCGTTTCGGCCGCCTGGTCGCCGGATCGCGGCCGAGTTCTCTACCAGAGCTCATTGCCCGGCGATCCGATCTACATTGCCGATCGGGGTGGGAACAATCCCAAACAGATCTTCATCGGGAAGCCGGGTGTCCATAATCACTATCCGGCCTGGTCGCCCGATGGCCGCTTCGTCTACTTCGCGAGCGGAGTGCATCCCTTGGACATGGATCTCTGGCGTGTCCCCTCGCAAGGCGGGGCGGCCGATCGCTTGACGCATCATCGTTCGAGCATCGCCTGGCCCACGCTCCTCGACGATCGAACCTTGCTCTACACCGAGGTCGGCCAGGACGGCTCCGCGGGGCTTTACGCGATGGATCTGGAGCGACGGATTCCCCATCGCGCCGGCCTCGGCGTCGAGGAATACCTCTCGGTCGCTTCCAGCGCGGATGGCCGACGTCTCGTGGCGACGGTGGCCAATCCGACGCACCTTCTCTGGACCGCGACGATCTCCGATCAGGTCTTGATCGACTCCAGCCTTACCAACTTCAGGCTGTCGACGACGCACGTCGGCGCACCGCGCTTTGGCCCCGACTACGTCGTGTTTCTGTCGTCCCGAGGCGGACCCGCTGGACTCTGGAAGTTCAAAGACGGCACGGAGGCAGAGCTCTGGCACGGAAGCCAGGGTGCCATCGCGGGCGCCCCTGCGGTCTCGCGCGACGGATCACAGATCGCGTTCGTCGTCCGCGAGCAGGGGCGCGGGGTCCTGCACGTCATGGCTTCAGACGGCACGAGTGTGCATCGCGTCGCCGAGACACTGGACGTTCGGGATACGCCGTCGTGGTCGCCGGACGGGAAGTGGATCGCCGTCGTCGTGAGGGAGGCGGAATCGAAGCCCATCTTCAAAGTCGCCGTAGACGGTGGAGAGCCTCTGCGGCTGGTCGACGGGATGCTCTTCGATCCGGTTTGGTCTCCGGACGGACGCTTCATCCTCTACTCGGACGGAAGTCAGGGCGGACCCACGGTTACCCTCCGCGCCGTAACGCCGGACAAGCAGCCGGTTCAACTGCCCGAGCTGCCGCCGGTCGGATTTGCCGGAAACCGCTATCGATTTCTGGGCGACGGAAAGAGTCTGATCCTGATGAGGGGGATTCTGTGGCGCCAGAACTTCTTTCGCGTCGACCTCTCGACCGGGCAACTGCGTCAGCTCACGGACCTGGGACCTCAATATCAGATCCGGTCGTTCGACGTCTCACCCGACGGCAAGCAGATCCTCTTCGACCGCTACCGCGAGAACTCCAACGTCGTTCTGATCGATCTGCCGCCTCGCTGAGTCATGACGATTCCCGTTGGTACCCGTCTCGGTCCCTACGAGATCCTGTCCCCCTTGGGCGCGGGCGGGCGGGTTCGATCCCCGTTTCCCGCTCCACACTGACTCCTCCTGCACCCACCGGCGTTCCTTCCTGCCGTCTCGTCACCCCTTCGTGCTCGCCTGTCGAAAACGCCGACCCGTGGACGTCATGATAGGCAGGTGGTCCCGTCGGTTCGGGACTCGCCGTGCCTCAGGAGGTCAGAATGAAGTACATCCTGCTGATCTATGAGACTCCGGGGAACCTCCAATCGCGGAAGGACCCCGGGCCCGACCCGTACATCGCGGCGTGGCGGGCGTACCACAAGACCCTCGTCGCGGCCGGTGCCTACGTCGACGGCGCGCCGCTCAAGGACGTCGCGACGGCGACGACCGTCCGACTGAAGAACGGCCGGCGTCACGTTCAGGACGGCCCGTTTGTCGAGGCCAAGGAGCAGCTCGGCGGCTTCGTCATCCTGGACGTCCCGATCCCTCGACGCGGCGCTCGAGTGGGCGGCGCGCTGCCCCGCGGCGGCGACCGGCTCCGTCGAAGTCCGGCCGGTGGACGTCGACTTTCACGCCACGTTCGATGGAAACCTGACTTCGTGGAGGACGCGCGCGGGACGGTCGAGGCCGTGGCGCGGGCGTCGTACGGGCGCCTGCTCGCGTACCTCTCCTCCGAGACGCGCGACGTGGCGGGGGCCGAGGACGCGCTGGGCGATGCGCTGGTTGCCGCGCTGACCTCCTGGCCTCGGGACGGCGTGCCGCGGCAGCCGGAGTCGTGGCTGCTCACGGCGGCGCGGCATCGGCTGATCGACCAGGCGCGGCGCCGGCGGGTGCGGGACGAGCACGAGGGTACGCTCCGGCATCTCGCGGACGAGTCCACGGCGACCGAGGTCGGAGGGCGGCGCGTTTCCCGATCGGCGCGCCGAGCTGCTCTTCGTCTGCGCGCACCCGGCGATCGAGCCCGCCCTGCACACGCCGCTGATGCTCCAGACCGTGCTCGGGCGTCGACGCCGCGCGCATCGCGCAGGCGTTCCTTGTCCCGCCGGCGACCATGGGCCAGCGGCTCGTGCGGGCCAAGCGGAAGATCCGCGAGGCGGGCATCCCCTTCGAGGTCCCGCAGGAGCAGGAGCTGCCGCCAGCGTCTCGACGCCGTGCTCGAGGCCATCTACGCGGCGTACGACCTCGGCCGTGACGAGGCCGCCGGCATCGAGCCTGGCGCGCTGGGCCTGGCCGGACGAGGCGGTCTGGCTCGCGCGCGTGATCCGGGAGCGCTTGCCCGAGGAGCCCGAGATCCGGGGGCTCGCTGGCCCTCATGCTCTTCTGCGAGGCGCGTCGCGCCGCGCGACGGACATCCGACGGCCGCTTCGTCCCGCTGTCGGAACAGGAGCCCGCCACGTGGTCGGCGTCGGCCATCCGCGAGGCCGAGGCCGAGCTCGGCGCGGCAGCGCGAATGGGGCGGATCGGGAGGTTCCAGCTCGAAGCCGCCATCCAGTCGGTCCACGTCGATCGCGCGCAGACCGGGCGCACCGACTGGGCCGCGATCGTCGGCTTCTACGAACACCTCGTCCGCCTGGCTCCCACGCTCGGGGCCCGGGTGGCGCAGGCCGCCGCCGTGGCCGAGGAGCGCGGCGCCGCGGCCGGGTCTGGCGCTGCTGGACACGATCGACCGCGCCGCCGTGGCCACGTATCAGCCCTACTGGGCCGTGCGCGCGCACCTCTTGCGTCAGGCGGGCGAGGCCGCCGGCGCGGCGGAGGCGTACGACCGCGCGATCGGCCTGACGGAAGATCCGGCGACCCGGCGATTCCTGCTCGAACGGCGCGGCTGAGCATCCTGAGCGGGGGGCGCACGGCGCCCCCGAACCCCCCACGTTTCACCGGATCTCTGTCGAAACGGCTCCCTCTCGGACGCCATGAGGGTGAGGGCCGGAAAACCAAGAGTCCGGCCCAGGAGGCGAACGATGTGTCCTGTTTGTGTGACGACGCTGGCCCTGATCGCCGCAGGCACCACTTCGACGGGCGGCCACCGCGGCGGTGATCGCAAGTCGTCTCCGCGGAAAGAACGGCAAGAAGAAGGAGAGAGGCATGGGCAAGAAGGAGAGATCCATGGAGAACCGGAAACAGGATTTCGCGATGAACATACCCCCGATCGTGTCGCGGAAGGAGTGGGAAGTGCGGCGCCAGCAGCTTCTCGTGAAGGAGAAGGCCCTGACCCGCGCCCGGGATGCGATGGCCGCTGAGCGCCGGCGTATGCCGTGGACGGCGGTGGAGAAGGAATACGAGTTCGACGGGCCAGCGGGCAGGGCGAGCCTGCTCGACCTCTTCGAAGGCCGACGGCAGCTGATCGTCTACCGGGCCTTCTTCGAGCCCGGCGTGACGGGCTGGCCGGAGCATGCCTGCCGCGGCTGCTCCATGCTGGCCGACCAGGTCGCCCACCTCGCGCATCTCAACGCCCGCGACACCACCCTCGCGTTCGCCTCGCGCGCGCCGCATAAAGACATCGAGCGTCTGAAGGCGCGGATGGGCTGGACGATGCCGTGGTACACGATCCGGGACGGCTTCGACGCCGACTTCGGCGTGGACGAGTGGCACGGCACGAACGCGTTCATCCGCGACGGCGACGACGTGTTCCGGACGTACTTCGTCAACAGCCGCGGCGACGAGGCCGATGGGGAGCACCTGGAGCTACCTCGACATCACGGCGCTCGGGCGCCAGGAGGAGTGGGAGGACTCGCCGGAGGGCTACCCCCAGACCAGGCCGTACGAGTGGTGGAGATGGCACGACGAATACGGAGACACGCAGCCGCCCGGCGAGTGGATGGATCAGGTCAGCCGGGGCCTGGAACAGATCCGCCGCAGCGGCTCGAAGGGCGGCGGCGGCGAGTGAGTTGGCGCCTCACCTTCCGAGTGGATCGCGGGTCCGACCCCCGCTTGTTTCTCCGCTAGGCATCGGTGGCGGATCGAGGGGGGGGTTCAGCGTCGCCGGGCGACGACGTCGGCAATGGCGACCGGAGTGTCGTCGCCGACGCGCCGCAGCTTCGAAATCGATGGCTCCAAGGATGCTCGCGGACGCTTGGGGACGCTCGAGACGAAAGATATCTTTCATCCCCAAGCATCCCTTAGCGTCCCCAACGAGAGCACCTTCTTGCCAAGGTGGAAGTCGCGGGTTCGATCCCCGTTTCCCGCTCCAAGCGAGCCTACGCCGGTCGGCGCTGCCCGCCTCCTCCAGCTCTCCCGGACGTCAGAGCCTGACCATGGGAAGCGGATCCCAGGGATACCGAAGAAGGCGCCCGAGAAAGAGGCGGACGAGGCGCTCGTGAAAGCGAGCGTCCGGCCATTGCGCGAAGACTTCCCTCAAGAATTCTCGCCGCAGGCCGAACGAGGCGACACCGTGCGAGACGTCGACCAGGTCCGCCCTCCGGAACGGCTCGACGAGGGCGCAACCGCCGCGAAAAGGCGTGAGCTTGTGATGCTGGAGGATCATCTCCGAGATGTCGGGCGCCCACCCGGATCGCCGGTCTCCGCCAAATAGGCCTTTGCGAGACGGTTCGAGGGGGGCAGATAGTCGAACGTCGCATCCGTCCAGATGCCGAGGTCGTGAAATGCAGCCGCCAAGGCGATCTTCGCGATTCGCTCCTCGTCGCCCGCCGTCGTGCTCGTCGACGTCAGAGCCAAGCAGAAGTTGGCGACGCGATACGCATGGTTTCGATATCCCTCGAAGTCGGCGCCGAGCGCTCCGGCGTGAGCGCTCAACACCTCGTCGAGCAGGACGACTCGCGTCTCGAGCATCCGGATCCGCCGGACCCTGCGGACCGGCGACCTGCCTAGGCCGAGGCGACAGTCGGCATCGCCGTCGGGCGGGGGAACCGCGCGTCGATCCAGGCCTGGATGTCCGCCATGACGACTTCCTTGTCGACGTCGTTCAGGAGATCGTGGAAGTGGCCCTCGTAGAGCTTCAGCGTTTTGTCCTTCGAGCCGGCCATGTCGTAGAAGCGCTGGCTTCCCGCCGGCCTCGTTGCCTTGTCGGCGGTGCCGTGGAGGATCAGGACGGGCACGGTGAATTTCGGGAAGTTCTCCGTCAAGCGGTCCGCGGCCCTCAGCATCTCTGCGGAGGTCTCCGCGGGTTGGGATTCCTTTTCGATGAGGGGGTCGTTGTCCATTCTCGAAACCGCCTCGGGATCGCGGGAGAAGACTTCGTTCTTGAGCGTGTAGACGTGGAGGTGCGGCGTCAGGTGACTGATCCCTTTCAGGAGAATCGCCGCCGCATTCGGCAGCCCCACGTCGTAGGCGAAGCTCTCGGAGACCAGGCCGGCGATCTCATTCTGATGCTCGAAGACGTACGAAGCCGCAATGACGCCTCCGGCGCTGTGCCCGAGGACGAAAACCGGCAGGCCGGGGTTTTCGGACCGCGCCTGCCGGACGAGTCCGTCCACGTCGCCCAGGTAGTCCGAGAACTTCTCGACATAGAAACGCTCCCCTTCGGACTTGCCGCGTCCCCTGAGATCAAGGGCATAGCACGCGAGCCCCCTGGCCGCGAATTGCTCGGCGGGCCAGGTCATGTAGCCGCTGTGCGCGTTGAATCCGTGGACGAGGATCATGACAGCGCGCGGTTTCCCGGCCGGCTGCCATGAGCGGGTGGCGATCTTGAGTCCTCCGATGCTTTCGAACGACGACTCCTTCATGGTTCTTCTCCTTCCTTGATCGATGGGTCGGCCCGACCCCTTGTCCCGCTTCAATCCACCGGCGTCTCACTCCTTCCATGGGCTCTGCGCGAGCAGATCTGCGAATGTGGGGACTCGAACATCGGGGGCGTGGGAATGAACCACCATCTCGAGAAACGTGCCGGGCACGAATTGCGGTTTGCGGCGCGCGCAATCCGCAAGGAGATTCGTGCAGGACGAGATAAAGGCCGGGCGCGGGTACTCCTCGACAATCTGCGCGACCCTTTCTGCACCCACGTCACCCAGCCGTGTACCCAAAAAATCGGCGCTGACACCCAAGTGGGTGAGGGCGATCTCCGGACCCTTGCGAAGCGCAATGCCGAAGCTGGTGTTCAGCGCGATTGCATCCCACACGACGTCGGCTTTCGGTTCGGGAAGTCCGTGCCCCACCAGAAAGGCACGCGCCCGATCTGCCCCCTCCACCTCGAACCGCTGGTCTCCATCCAAATAGCGGTCCGTCAGACCCAGGTCGTGCAAGGTGGCGGACAGGTAGAGAAGCTCGCGGTCGTAGTGCAACTTGTCGCGCTTGCCGATCGCGTCGGCAAACAGGAAACTCCGCGCGCAGTGGCTGAAGAGGAAGGGCGGCGACAGATCCGCGACGAGCGCTGTGGCAAGCTGACACAACTCGCTGTCGGGGGCGCCAGCAGGAACGGAAGCGGCGAGACGGACACTTTGCATTGCGATACTCCTTTCCGGGAGCTAATGGCTTCGGAGTCGCCGGGGCGCCGTCGCCGGGGCCGACACGATCATGGCCGACTCCGGCGCCCGAGCGCCTTCAGCTCGCCGGAGGAGTCGGGCTGGGCCCGCCGGTCCGAGGCCGAGCCGAAGGCCGCGCCGCCTGACCTTCCTCGACGAAGGCGAGGAGCTCGGGATTGATGACGTCGGCATGTGTCGTACACATGCCGTGCGGGAACCCCTGGTGGACCTTGAGCGTCGCCTTCTTCAATAGCTTCGAGGAGATCAGCGCGGAATCGGCGATCGGGACGATCTGGTCGTCGTCGCCGTGCAGGACGAGGGTCGGTACGTCGATCTTCTTGAGGTCCTCGGTAAAGTCAGTCTCCGAGAAGGCTTTGATGCCGTCGTACTGCGCTTTCGCGCCGCCCATCATGCCCTGACGGAACCAGTTGTCGATAACGCTCTGCAGTACTTTCGCGCCCGGTCGGTTGAATCCGTAGAAGGGACCGCTCGCGAACTCCCGGTAGAACTGCGCCCGGTTGGCGGCGAGCTGTTGCCGGAGGCCGTCGAAGACCTCGATGGGCATGCCGCCCGGATTGGCCGCCGTCTTCAGCATGAGCGGCGGCACGGCGCCGATGAGCACCAACTTGGCGACGCGTCCCTTGCCGTGCTGCGCGACGTAGTGCGTTGCCTCGCCGCCCCCGGTCGAATGCCCTATGTGGATGGAGTCGCGCAGATCCAGATGCTCGAAGACCGCCGCCGCGTCCGCCGCGTAGTGGTCCATGTCATGGCCGTCGCTCACCTGGCTCGACCGGCCATGGCCGCGCCGGTCATGAGCAACGACTCGATACCCCTTCCCGACGAAGTAGAGCATCTGGGTGTCCCAGTCATCGGCGCTCAATGGCCAGCCATGGTGGAAGACGATGGGCTGCGCGTTCTTGGGGCCCCAGTCCTTGTAGAAAATCGTCACCCCATCCTTCGTCGTGATCGTGCTCATTGGAACCTCCTAGAGTTTGGTCGCCATCGACTTCCAACGCCTCAGCTGCTCCGATGATCAATTCCGCGCGTCGCCGATCGTCGGACCCGTCCAGGATGCTCCAATCCTCCGGATCCGTCCGCCAGTAGACGCCCGAGGTTCGAGCGTTCAGATCCGGCTGCGTGTCCGACCGCGTCGTCCAATACCCGGATGCTCGGTCTGCGGACTCCAGCCGAATCTCTCCCGTCCCGTGCAACTGCGGAGCGTCGGGGTCCATGGGGCGTTCGCCGTTCCAGTAGTAGAAGACTCCCGAGGGCCCCTCCTTCTCTTTCACGGCCTCGCTCCAGTATCTCGACGAGAGAGCTCCGTTCTGTTGCCATCCGCGGCCGGTGACCTCGAGAGCGCCGTTGCGGTCGCGCGCGATTCGCAGGACGCTCACGGCGGAGGGCTCCCGTGCGGTTCGCTCCGTCAGGGAATACTGCCACCACAGACCCTCGATCCGTGCGACGCGGCCGCTGCTCTCGATCGCCGTCCGAAGCTTTTGGTTGATCGCCCTCATCTCCGCGCCGGTCGCCGTTTCGCCGTACCGGATGGACGTCAGACCGAGGAGATCGCTCGGAAGCTTGGAGCCGCTCGCATGCAGGATGAAGGTGCGTCGCATTCCGAGGACTCCGCCGAAAAGGCCCGCCTCGAACACGACGTTGTCCCGTGGGGAAGCCTGACCTCCTTCGGGAGGAGGCGATGCCTCCGCGTTCGTGCTCGTCCAGTCGTCCCGAGCGAACACGAAGGCGGCAAAGTCGACTTCGTGGGCAAGCTCGAGGAGGCGCTCCAGAGTGGTGGTCCCGGGATTGAAAGACGTCGTCCAAGGCTCGACGTGCGCGACGTCTTCGAGACCGCGTGTGAGCGCCTGGAGCAGCTTCGCCTGCTTTCCCGACGAGCCCAAGAAGATTCGGGGCTTGTCCATCCACCGTCCTCCCGACCGCAAGGCGCTGCACCAAGCATACCTGCCGGTCCCGTCGGGAGTTGGCCTGGCTCGGAAGGTGTCCCCGCTTCGGGTTGGCCCAAACGCCGGTTTAGAGTGCCAGAGTGGATGTCGCGGGTCTGACCCCCGTTTCCCGCTCCAAGCCGATCCCCAATCCCGGAGCCACTCACGCGAACCGGGGCCGCGGAAACTTCCTCCGTCATTGGCCCGCGCCGGGGCACCCGATCGGTTTTAACGCCAGGTACGCGCCGCCGAAGGCGACTTCAGACGTAGGCTAGGCAGCGCCGCGGAGGAGATCGCTGATGACGGGGACCACCCGGCGCAACTTCGTGAAGACCGCATCCGGTGCATCCGTCGTTTTTCTGGTCGGCACCCGAGGTGAAGTCCGCCCCGCCGGCGAGCAGCGCCGAGCTGGAAATTCATAGGAGGATTTATGGAAACTGCAAAACGCGGAAAAGGCGAATCGGTCGACATGAAGCTCGAAGTCGTGCTGCTCGGCGTTTCCGACGTCGACCGCGCGAAGGCGTTCTACGAGAAACTCGGCTGGCGGCTCGACGGCGACTTCGTGATCGGCGACGACTTCCGCGGCGTGCAGCTGACGCCGCACAACTCGCAAGCCTCGATCATCTTCGGCAAGGGAATCACGTCGGCCAGGCCCGGCTCGGCGGACAGCCTGGTCCTCGCCGTCGACGACATCGACGCCGCCCGCGACGAGTTGATCGCCCGCGGCGTCGACGTGAGCGAGGTCTTCCACTACGCCGGCGGCCCCTTCAACAACGCCGTGAAGAATCCCCGCGTCGGCGGGCGCGACCCGCAGGGTCGTTCCTACTACTCATTCGTCTCGTTCGAGGACCCGGACGGGAACCGCTGGCTGGTCCAGGAGATCCAGACGCGGCTTCCCGGCCGCGAGTGGAAGTCGACGCGAGGAGGCGCCATGGACGTCGCAACCCTCGCAGAGCTCCTCCACGAGACCGCGGAGCACCACGACCCCTTCGAGAAGACGCACGCCGAGCATCACTGGTGGGACTGGTACGCGCCCTATCTGAGCGCGCGTCAGAACGGCAGCAGTCCGAAGGAGGCTGCCGCCGCCGCCGATCGCCACATGGAGGAGGTCCTTCAAGTTCTTCCCCGATGATGCCATTCGAGTGGCCGCAACAGATGTCTAGCCCAATGTCCCTCATCTCGCGATTGTCTTGGTGGGAGACCTCGCCCGGGACTACTTCATGCGGAGAGGGAGGAGGCTGACCGATCCCAACTCGCTCAGTCTATTGGGGTAGTACGGTCGTCCAGGCCGACCCGAGATGCGTGTCATGAGGGGAAGGAGCGAATCCGTGAGAAAGGCATGGCCATTTCTGGCGGTGTTCGGGATTTTTCTATTGGCGTCCTGCGCCCACCGGCCGACTCCGCCTCCCGGGGGAGGGTTCCTCTCCTTCGACGAGTTCCTGAAGCGCACGAAGGAGGCTCAATTCTCCGACTACGCAAAGCGGGAGGGAGCGCGAGTCCGTGATCAGGCGGCATTCGACGAGATGCGAAACCACCTCCTGAGCATGTACGACGGTGTCAAGCCGATCAGCTCCTTCTTCGTGGATGGCAGCTACTGCGATTGCATCCGAGTCGACTCCCAACCGTCCGTGCGCTTGCAGGAACTCAAGCGAATCGAAACACCGCCGAGGGGCTCGAGCAATACTACGTACGCAGCCGGCAAAGGACCGGGAGAAGGCAGAGCGGCTCCCTCGCGCCTGACGGAGGGCCAGGTCGACGCCTTTGGCAACCGGATAGCATGCCCGAACGGCACCATTCCGATGGCGCGGCTCACGTTGGAGGTGCTGACCCGCTACGAGACGCTGCGCTTCTTCTTTTCAAAGGACGGAAGTGGAGGCGGCGAGCTGCCGCCCGCACCGAAAGGGCCGGACCGGCCCGAAGAGGGATCGGTGGTTCACAAGTACGCGCATGCCAACCAGGCCGTAACCAACTTTGGGGGCAACTCCTGGTTGAACCTGTGGAACCCTCTCGTCGCCGATCAGGCCAGGATGTCGCTCTCGCAGCAG
This sequence comes from uncultured Acidobacteriota bacterium, assembly GCA_963810205.1. Classification (GTDB taxonomy): domain Bacteria; phylum Acidobacteriota; class Thermoanaerobaculia; order UBA5066; family Gp7-AA6; genus DAHUXD01. The sequence goes on along the minus strand of CAWEMP010000002.1, from coordinate 62,569 downwards.
TGGTATGCGGCGGGCAGCGGTACCGCGACCCAGACTGTGGAGGGCGGATGGCAGGTCGCCGAGAGGCACTACAGCACCAAGAACGCGGTTCTGTTCATCTACTGGACCGCCGACAAATACGACAAGACGGGCTGCTACAACCTCGAGTGCAAGGGCTTCGTGCAGATCAACAACCATTGGTATCTGGGGGGAACCTGGACCCAGTACAGCAAGCCGGGCGAAACCCAGTGGGGCTTCGAGATGCAGTGGAAGTACTTCCGGGGGAACTGGTGGCTTTTCTTGAGGGGACCGGGGAGCTACGAGGCGGTCGGGTACTACCCGGGATCGCAGTACGGCATGGGGCAGATGTCGAGGTCGGCGGAGAGGATCGACTACGGCGGTGAGGTCACCGGCATCACTTCCTGGCCCCAGATGGGTAGCGGTCAGTTTGCAGATCAGGGTTGGCAGAAGGCAGCGTTTCAGAACACCATCTTCTACATCCCACGCGATGAAGACGACGGCGTCGGCGTGTGGGCCGACCTGAACGAGGTGGAGAACTCGCCCAAGTGCTACACCGTCGATCTCGTGTCGTCAGCCCATGGAGGGGACTGGGGCACCTATTTCTTCTTCGGCGGTCCCGGCGGGACCGTCTGCGAATGAGCCGGCGTCGAAGGTAGCCGAATGAAAAAGGCAAAGAAAGCACGGGTTCGAGCGAGGCCAGGACCCGGCCCGAGGAAACGGAGGCCGGGAGCGACCCGGCGAGACCACGCGAGCGCCATCCTGGCGAGCTCATCGAGCATCGGGTTAGTCCTGAGCGGAGGGGGTGTCTTCGGCGCGTGGGAGACCGGCGCGCTCCACGCGTTTTTCGAATGGTGGCAGGCCACGAACGGCGAAGAGCCGCCAATCCGAGTCGTCGTAGGCACGAGCACGGGCGCGCTGATCAGCCCGTTTGCGCTGCTCGGAAGGCCTCCGGACCACGACTACCTGGCCGAGGTCATCCATCTGTACGCCACGGTAACGAATGCGAAGATCCGAACCGAGCGCCCGGAGTTGCTTCTCTCGCCCGCCGCCTTTTTTCTGCGACACGTCCCCTCCGTCTACGACGCCGGGTACAGAGACAATCCGGCCGACGCATCCCACCTCTACAAACTTCTCAGGACGATGCTGCCCCCGGATCGAATCGCGGAGATTGGTAATCTGTGGGATGCGGGGCGCCGCCTGGGCGTCGCGACGCTCGACTTTTCTGCGGGCCTCCCGCATCCGGTCACCAACTCCCCTGAGGATCTGGAAATGCTGGTCGACGCGATCTTCGCATCCGCCATGGCTCCGCTCGCGCTGTCTCCCGTCTTGCTCCCGCACGAGAACGCGGGCGACGGTTTGAGGCCTCACATGGACGGAGGTCTCTACGAAGAAATGCCCGTTCGCACCCTCTTCGATATTGCCGCGATTGATCCTCCAATCGCTTTGACACACGTGGTGGTCGTTTCTTCGTTCCCCTGGTTCCCAAGCGACGACCAGGACCCGGTTCAGGCGGACGAATTTCCCGAAGATCCGAAGTTCGGCTCATTGGGCGATCGAATGAACGCCCTGATGTCCGAGGCCAGCGCCACCAAGGACACCCGCCTGGCATGGGCGGCCATCGAATTGAGAAAGGCGGGCCGTACCGAGGACGAAGTGCTCGAGATCACGGGACACCGCGTCGGAGAGCCCCCCGAGCTCTTGAGGCTCTTCCCGGAGCAGCGGCTGGGTTGGCAGGCGTTCAACTTCACGCCGGCCGAGATGCGAGCGATGCAGAGACGGGGATGCGAGGAGGCCGCAGCGACTCTGGGCGCGGCTATCGACTGCTCCCTTTTCTGATGCAACCGAGACCCCGCGAAGGCGAGAAGGCCGCTACTCGGCGCGACTCCTGGACGCCGCTCTTGCGCCGGAGATGTAGAATGCTCGGGAAGAGGCCGAGCAGATCTGATGTTCGCGCAGCCGGTGGGCGAGTGGCTGGAATCGGACAACCTGCCCTATCTGCGTCGAGTGGCCCGGCGAGTGGCCTACACGTATCACCTTTCCGACGCCGACGCCCCCGACCTTTACCAGGAGCTTTGTCTTGCGCTCTGGAAAGCGGGAGCCTCCCGGATGGTCAACAAGACGTGGATCTTCCACACCGCCAATCACCTCGCCATCGAGATCTTCAAGCGGGAACGGCGGGCGGATCGGCTTCCCGCGGCCGTCGGAGCGGAGATGTCGGATGGTCGAGCTTCCGGAACTTCGGAGGCCGTCCTCCTGGTTCACGCGAGGGCGCGCCAGTTGCCGCGCTCGCTGCGCCGGTTTTATGAGCTCCGCTTCGAGGAAGGCTACACGCAGCGAGAGCTCATGCAGACGGCGAATCTGACGCGCGGATCCGTCCGGGAGTACGAGAGAAGGTGTCTCCGCCGGCTTTCCGGTCGAGCGAGGTGAATTCGGGCCTCGCTTCCTCCTCCGGCGAGAACGGGACACGCGGCTCGTTGCCCCGCGGCGGGAGTGAGGCGGCGCATGAACAGAGATCCGAAGCATCCCGAAGGAATTTCCGCGGACCTGCCGGACCCCGCGATGAGCCGCTTCCGTGAACGGGTGGCGGCGCTCATCGCGCTGCTCGTCATTCTCGCGGCGCTCGCGATGGCGGTGATCGCGTTCCGCTACATCGGCGACAGCGAAAAGTTCGCACGCGCCAAGGACCTCCTGCTCATCATCAACCCCGTACTGGGTGTCGTCATCGGTTACTACTTCAACAAGGTCAGCACGGAGGCGCGCGCGGAAAGCGCCGAGAGCACGGCCCGGAGCGCCACCGCCGACGCGCGCCGGGCGGCCGAGTCGCGCGAGGAGGCGGAAGAGCTCGCCCGCGCCGCCAGAGGCGAGGCGGACGAGACGCGGGGTCGGCTGGACGACCTCAGCCGCGCCGCCGAGAGGGCGCTCGCCCAACGGCCGTCGCGGGGAGTGGCCATGGCCACGGCCAGCGAAGCGGGGAAGCCGACGGAAGACGCCTGGCGGGAGCTGGAAGCGGCGCTCGCCCGGGCCAGGCCGGGTCGCAGTGGTTGAGGAGGCCCGAGGCAGTCATCGACCCCGGGAGACGATGATCTTCGCGATCCGCTCCGCGAGCGCTCCGATCGTGCGGGACGGGTTGACCCCCAGCGCCTCGGGAATGATCGCGGCATCGGTCACGTAGAGGTTCGGGTATCCAAAGACCTCTCCCTCGTGGTTCACGACGCCGTGTGTCGGGTCGTTCCCCATGTTGCAGCCTCCGAGAGGATGGGGAGTGATCAGGTCGTGGGAGAAGAACCAGGCCGGCGGCACCATCGGGATTCCCCCCGTTGCGGCGGCCAGTCGCAAGTGCATTCTCACGACGGCGGCGACGGCCCGCTCGGATTCGGTGACGTCCCATGACAGATCGAGAGTGTGGCCTCCGTCGATGCGCTTCAACCGTAGCCGGCCGTTGGCCGCGTCGACCGCCTGCGCGAACCAGGGCATCACGCTGCGGAAGGCCTCCGCGTTCCGAAGCACGTTCCGGAGGGAATCGACGAGCAGCCTGGCCCGGAGGCCGTTCGGCGGCTTTCGCTCGCAGCGCCGCCAGTAGTCCTCCAGAAGGTCGGGAAAGCCTCCATCCTCGATCCAGAAGGACTGCCCGTCCTGGCTGCGGTCGAGAAAGTCGATGGCGCTGGAGATCGTGGGGCCTCGGGCGGGGGAGATCGACCGACCCGGATGGAAGGCGGGCGTCAGGAAGTCTCCGTTGCTGCTCCAGTTCCAGCCGAGACGAGGACTGATGCCCGGCAGGCTCCCGGTGACCTCGCGGCAACGGAGCAGGAGCTCGGTCGAGCCCAGCGAGCCGGCCGCCACCAGCACGAGCCGCGCCGTTTCCTTTCCGGCGATCCGGCGTCCGCCCTTGAGCTCGTCGTAGAAGACCTGGAAGCCGCCGTCGACGGGGACGATGTTGGTGACCAGATGGAGGGCCCGCACCTGGGCGCCGTGCTTCTCCGCCCAGGGGATGTAGTTCCGGTCGAGCGTGTTCCGGGCGTCCACATCGCAACCGATGTCGCAATTGCCGAGATGGACACACGTGCCCTGCTCGACTCCCTGGGCGTTGACGAATCTCTTCGACTTGCGCCTCGTCGTGCGGGTCGTCCTGCTCGTAGGTCCACTCGGGATCGAAGGAAACGGCCAGGTCGAGCGGCTTGAAGCGATCACCGTGTCCGATCGCGGCGGCCGCCTCCTTCATGAGCTTCATCCGCGCCGTCCATTGGCCGGTCGGAATCTTCTGCACGTTCATGAAGGACGCCACGGCGTCGTAGTGGGGCTTGAGCTCCGCGTACGTGATCTCGGCGGGCCAGCCGGAGGCAAACACCCCGGGCGGAGCCTCGCAGGAGATGTTCGCGTAGATGAGCGAGCCTCCTCCCACGGCCGCGCCCTGCGCGACGGTCATGTGGGGAAAGCAGCGCAGATCGAGCCAGCCGTTCTCGCGCTCCGGGTGCAATTCGCCCCAGATCCACGGGTCCTCGGGTTTCCTGGGATAAGTGGTCTTGTCCCACCTTCGGCCGCGTTCGAGGATCAGGACCCGGTATCCGGCCTCGGCCAGACGGCAGGCGGTGACGGCGCCGCCGAACCCGCTGCCGATGACGATCGCATCGAAGCTCATGAAGGCTCGATCGCGTCAGGCCTCGCGGCCGGACCGGCGCGGCGATTCGCCGGTCGGAACCGGCTTCAAGTAGGAGGACGCCAGCTCGCCCAGGAAGAAACGGCTGAAATCGCCGATCGCTTTCGCCTGCTCGACGAGGTCCCGGGCGTTGGTGGCTCGGATCGTCGAAGCCAGCTTGATCAAGTCCTCCGGCCCGAGAGTCAGGATCCCGGCCCCGACGACCGGGCCGCTCTTGTCGTTCCCTTCGTGCAGACGGGTGAAGAGGGTGGTCGTGTCCGTCCAGAGATCGAACCCGGAATCTTTCCGGACCTCTTTTTTCCCGGCGAGATAGTAGTTTCGTCCCTCGTGCTCGAATCCGAGCTCGTAGACCATGAGCTTCAACTTCGGCTGGTCGGTCGGCGAGAACAGATTGAAAACGCCGTTCTTCCCGGGGATCGGGTCCCCGAAGGGAGCAAAGTCGATGTGTCCCGTGAGACGCCCGGCGTGGTCGGGCTCGCTCGTGAACCGTTTCAGGTCGGCGATCTCGACGTTGGCGTGGAGCGAGAGCTTGCTTCCCTCGGCCTTGCCCCGGCGTGCACCCTCCGCCGGATCTGATTCGCCCAGGGACAAATGGCCCGTCATCGTTTCTCGAAACGTGATCCCGAGCGTGGCGTCTTTCATTTTCGTCGTCTCCGGTTCGAGCGGAACTCCTTCTTCGGTCCTTTCGGCCAGGTAACGTTTGGCATCGGCGTAACCCATCGCGATCAGGGAGGCGGTGTCGATGTCGCCGCGATAGAGCTCCGGGTCCAGGGGCAGGGCGTACTCCGGCCGAATGAGGTGCAGGCGGATCGGCCGGGTCTGGCCGTACGCGGGCTCATTCCGCAGGATGCGGGCGTTGATCTCCTTGATCCGATCGAACTCCTCGAAGAGCGCTCCGTTGGCGCTGAGCTCGATCATGTGAACGTATTGATGGAAGAGGCCCGACCGGTACTCGCGGCTGTTCCCGATGCACCAGATCACCCACAATTCTTCGGCCCCCCGCCTGACCGCCTCCATCAAGTTGGCATCCTTGATCCAGACGGAGTCGGTGTAGAGATCGCCCCCTTTCGCCACGGGAGGCAGGAAGATCGGCAGCGATATTCCCGCGACGAGCAGATCCGCGTCCGCTCGAGAATTGGGGATGACTTCATTGGTCTTGCGCGAGAAATTGCAGACGTTGAAGGTCCCCTCCATGTCTCGGCAGGACCGAATCCGCTCGACGTCGATTCCCAGATGGGGGAAGACCTTTCCCCGGATTCCGTCGGCGTCGCCCATGGCCGGCAGCCCCGGATTCTTCAGGTAGCTTTCGAGAGGCAGTAGCGACACGAAGTCTTTGACGTTCAGCGTGCGCCACCGTTCGCACATCTGTGCCGGTGAAAGTCCCGAGAGGATCATCGCGAGGTTGATGATCCCGCCGGACGTGCCGTCGCCATGGGCGAAGACGAGCCCGGCCTCGGCGAGCGCCCGGATCGCACCCGCCTGGTACGCCACCCGCATTCCTCCACCGGCAAGGATCAGGGAGCGTCTGGGGACGCCGCGGCCGGGGATTCCCGGGTCGGTGCGGGCTGGCTCGGCGGCCGTGTCGGCGGGTTGCATTTCGGGTCCGGCTCGTTCTTACGCGGGCTTGCGGATGCGGCGCCAGTAATCGGCCATCACGACACCCGAGGCGAGATCGAAGCCGGCGACGAGCAGGGCGAGATCGGAGAACAGCCGGTTCGCGACCCCCAGACCCACGGCGGCCGCCGCCCCGAACTTCTGCAGGCTGCCCCAGAGCAGCACGACAGGAACGCGCATCCGCCCCGCGAGCGCGTGGAGAACCGCGCCCCCGATGACGACCATGAACATTCCGACGATCGCAAAGAAGTGGGCGCTGGTCGGGGTTCGCTCCGCCCCGAGCCCCTGGAGAATCCATCCGGGAGCGACCATCTGGACCATCCCGGTGATCCCGGTGATCCCGGCGATCGCGAGAATCGCCCATTCCTGCAACGGACGCCTGGTCACCGGCGGTCCCCGGTGAGCTTCTGCAGGAGATCGCCCTTCTGAATGAAATAGACCATCATCACGAGCCACATCAGAGTCATCAGCACCCACCGAATCTCGTTCAGGGAGATCCACTTCTCCAGGTGGCCCGCCAGCAGGGCCTGATCCGTGACGTGCCCTTCCAGAACCTTGTTGATCGGGATGATGTGGGCCTGCCCCACGTAGGTGGCGGCGCCCAGCAGCAGGAGCCCCGCGATGGGGGCCCACCGGATCCCGGCCTTCCACTCCGTCACGGCCATGATGAGCAGGGCCAGGAACATGAGAGGCACGACCACGGTGAAAAATCGCGTCGCGGCCGAGGTCTGCGGGATGAACTGCTCGTAGTAGTTGTCCACCTTCAGATTTCGCCAGGTCGGAAACCAGAAGAAGCGGAGAGACCAGAGCACTCCGCAGTAGAGAGTGGCGCCGAAGAAAACGTAGGCGTGGTTGAGCGCGAGGAGTACGGCCTTCATCGAATGCCCCCTGTTCGTCCTTTCTCGTCGTTCGTCGACGATGCCCCGGGAGGCTCCAACCATTCCTGGCCAAGGCCCAGGTTCACGACGGACTCGAGCCCCTCCGGAGTGCGGACCGGCGGCTCCGGGAAGCTCAGAAACCAGCTCTCGAAGTGGTCATCCAGGAGGCCGTTCGCCTCGGGGATGAATGCGGTGAACAAAGGATCCGGCTCGATCCGGAGTTCCTTGAGCGGAGCGATTCGGGGGTGGCTCCCGAGCGTCAGGCGCGCCGAACCCTTCTTGAAGAGGGAGACGCCGAGCCTTCCCCGAAAATGGACGGATGACTTCACGAGCATGCCCCGGAACTGGCAGTAGTTCGCCGCGGCGGCGGCGAACGGGAGGCTCGCCGCGGCCGGCCGGTCGATCTCGATCCTCATGCAGAGCTGCCCGTCGAGGTCGTACTGGCTGCTCACGGTCCGCTCGCCGACGCATGTAGTCGAGGTTGGCCTGGTGCTTGGGCATCCCCCAGATCCCCTTTCCGCCTTTGACCGACACCTCCGTGCTCACCGGCAGGTCGAGAACGAACTGGCCGGTGCCGTAGTGCCCCCTCAGGAGGGCGGGCAGGAGCGGGGGAGCGGCCTTCTTCCCGTGGGTGCAGGCGATCGCGATGCTGAACTCGATGTACTTGCCGATGTCGGTGACCCGATAGTCGATGACGCTGACGACGAGGAGCGCCTTCTTCCAGAGCCGGAAGGGGTGAATTTCGTTGCCCGGCAGGAGCGCCCGGGCTCTGTCCGCGTCGATCGGGAAAACCGCAAAGAGAGCCGGGGATTTGTCGCAGTTGACGGGAAGCGCGAAGGGAATTCCGTCCACCAGCGCGAAGCGCCCCGACTGAAGCTCGAGCCGTTTGCGGGATTGCCATCGCTCTCCCTCAGTTCGGCTCGTCGAGCGCGGCGAGAATGATCGGGAAACGTGTCTCGCACGGCGTTTTGTCCCAGGAACACGTCGAGATGCCCGTACCCCGGCAGAATGTGCAGCGAGCAGCGATCCTTGCGGTACCGGGTGAAGTACTCGAACGAATCGACCTGGCTCTTCGGGAAGAAAGCAGAGGTTCCGGTCTCCCGCGAGAAGCGTGATGTGCGCGTCCGTCTCGGGCGGGCCCGACGGCGAAGTCTCGCGGCAGGCCGCCGTCTTCCCCCGCGGGGACGAGCGATCCCCGCGCGACGCAACGCGCCATCTGCCCGAAGAAGGTGAGCGGGACGCTCGCGAACTCCTGCTTGAGCCAGTCGTGGGTCGCCGGATTCAGGTTCTCGTGGAGCCAGAGGGCCGGGAAACCGCTTCCGTAGGTGAAGCTGACCTGCTTGCAGACCGCATTGTCGCACTCGTGGTGCGTGAGGGCGACGAGAAGGGAAACGAGTTTCGCCGGAATGCTGGGAGCGGCGAGGCCCCACCGCGGATTGAGCTCGTCCGTCAGGAGACGAAGGATCGGCAGGGTGAATCGAAGCTTGAACTCCGAAAACGAAGGAACCACGGGATGGAGGGAGACGGCATTGCTGACGATCGTGGTCACCTGCGGCACCAGGCCGGCCACGGCGGACATCATGAAGCTCGTCGACCCCTGGCAATGAACCACCGCCTTGACGCTGCGCGCTCCCGTTTCTCGAAGAACGGTCTTGACCGCCTCCGGATGGTCGTAGAGGGCGGCCTGGTCGAGGGTCCACGGGTTCGGAGGCAAGTCGATGCTGGCGCGCCAGTTCTCGAGCCAGACGTCGTAACCGTTCTCGATCAGAGAGATCGACGAGCGTCGTTTCGACCGGCGGGCGGAAGATGTTGGCTCGGACTCCGGCGCCGTGAACGAGCATCACCGGTCCCCTCCGGGGATGTTCCTTCCCGCGGACGTGAATCAGATTGCAGGCGAAGCCGTCCCCGGCGACGAACGGGACGATCCGCTCCGTCCAGGCGCGCATGTCTTTCGATACCTCAGCTGCCCGCGACGGCGGCCGACGCGAGGTCGGCGATGGCCATCACGGTCCAGTGGGGATTGACCCCGAGACTGGTCGGGAAGACGCTCGCGTCGGCGACGAAGACCCCGCGTGTGCCGTAGACGCGGAAGTCCGGCGCGACGACGCCGGCGCCGCCGGCGCTCCCCGGCCGGGAGGAGAGACAGTTGCCTCCCTGCGGATGGCCCGTGCCGATCTGGATCTGGGCGAAGTCCGACAGGCGGGAGATCCGTTCCCGGTAGTTCGCGGCGGTCAGCTCCCAGTCGTCGAGAGCGCCGATCAGCACCCGTCGCGGAGGAGGATCCGAATGGAAGAAGAGCTCGCAGGTCGTCAGGAGACCGGCCCGGAGCCGCTCGAAGTCCGCCGGCTCGAGCTCGATGTGGATGTCTTCTCCCTCGCCGATCCAGTGCGCGTCCACCCACGATCCCGCTGTCGAACCGACGAGCGGTGCCGCGCACGCATAGTGACCGTAGCGGTCTACGTTGCGCTGGAAGTCGTCCATCCAGCCCGGAAGGGCCAGGGTCTGCGTTGCGGGAGGGTTGAACCAGGTTTCGATGACGAACCCCCCGTCGGTCTCCGGCCGGTAGTAGTGCGCGATCTGGATCCCGTCGAAGGCGCGCACCGGGAGGTCGTAGTCGGCGTGCACGGGGCTTCCGAAGTTGAACGAAAAACGGTTCCCGATCGGAAGGCCGGAGACGTTGATCGGCGCCGTGCGTTCGAGCACCGTGCTGCTCGCGACGGCCCCTGCCGAGACGACGACCTTGCGGCCGCGCAGGAGAGCGGCCGAGAGGAATCGAGCCCGGCGGCGGACGATGACGCCGTCCGTGCGAAAAGAACCGCCTTCCATCGCGCCGGAGAGGCAAAGCGCCTGGCGCCCCGTGAAAATGGTCAGCCGTCCCCTTCCGCTCCGGGCGCTCCGTTCCGCCGCCGGCAGCATCGTCTGCAGCACGGAGTTCTTGCGCAGGTAGGCGCAGACCAGGTTGCAGTAGCCGCAGCCGAGGCATGCCGGGTCGTGGGAGACGTTGACATCGCACGGGTGCAGGTTCTGCTCGACGCCCAGACGCGCCGCGCCGCTTCGAAGGAATTGGCCGGACGGGTTGAGGAAGCCCTCGACCACGACGTCGCTCGGCAGGCGCGATTCCCACCTCGCGGGCGATTCGGTCGTATGACCGGTCGAGCTCGGCTCCCGTCCAGGGCAGTCCAAACTCCTCCCGCCAGCGCGAGCGCACCCGGTCCGGCATGCGAAAGCAAACCGCGTTGTTGACGACGCTGCTTCCGCCCAGGCACTGTCCCTGGAACACGAACATCGCGTGTCCGAGCGTCAGCTGCAGGCCGGCATGCTTGTAGTAGCGGAGCAGCGTCTCGATCTCGTCCCAGGCGAGGGGGCGGCGCTCCCCGTGGGGACCGGTCGAACGCTCACCCTCGGGAACGTATTCGCCGGATTCCACGAGGGCGACATCGAGCCCGTGATCCTCGACGAGCCGGCGGGTCATGACGGCGCCGCCCGATCCCGAGCCGATGACGACGACGTCGAAGACGTGGTCGGGAAGCGGCGCGTCCGCCGGAACGAAGATCTCCCTGGGAAGCATCGGTTCCGCCGGGATCGTCGCCGTGCGCCCCCGCGCCCGATCGGGAAACACGTCGTACCCCAGTGCGGCCGACGCCGGGGACCGGTTGGCCGAGTCCAGCGTCCCGTAGATCAGGATGAAGGCGAGTCGCTGCGCGAACCGGGCCAGATCCCGGGCCTGCTCCGGGACCAGCCCGAAAACTCCCGCCCCGCTCTCGAGCTCGGTCAATCGCGCGCGGACGGCGGCCCGGTTCGTTCGATCCAGAAGGTTCAGGCTGCCGTCCAGCAGGGCGAGGGTCAGCCGGACCTGATCCACACGATCGGATCCGCTGGCCGCGAGATCTTCGATGAAGCGTGCACCGCGGTCGGCGATCGATTCGACCGGCAAGCCCCCTTCGGGCCGGAATGCATTGACCAGGCACCGAATCAGCTGCCGTTCGTTGGGTGAGAGGTATGCCATGTCCGGCTCTCTCCTGCACGCGCGAGGGCCGCCGTCGATACGGGAATACCCTGAGGGTCTCGCCCCTGACTACTTAACAATCACTCTGGGGCGGCGTTGTGGTTCGAGAAAACGAGGGTCTCCGTTTTTTTTCCGACCCGAACTCCTCGCGGTGCGGATTGTAAGGGTGGTGATGTGTCCCAAGTGAGAATTCAACAACTTGAATCTCTCCGCGGGCGAAAGCTCGGGCTGAGTCAGGAAAAAGCATGATCATCTCCGTGATCAATCACACGCGAGACATTGCCGACGAGGACGGTCCACGCGGCGCTGCGCTCGATCAACCGCCAGATCGAGTTCGATTTCAAACCGTACTGGAGCAAGGCGGCGACGCTGCGTCTGGAGGGCCGGAGCGGGAAGCGGATCAACCGGGAAACGCTTTCGGACATGCGCGGGGACGCGGTGCTCTACCTGTGGGACGAGGTCGACGTCAACGACGCCCTCGGCTACCACGAACGAAACCACCGGGGCATTCCGTTCAGCTTCGTGTTTTCCAAGCTCGCGGCCGACATGGGAGAGAGCTGGTCCACCACCCTGTCGCACGAAGCGATCGAGCTGATCGGCGACCCGGAAGTCAATTTGATGGTGCAGGGACCTCATCCGGAGACCGGGAAGGACGTTTTCCACTGGTACGAGCTCTGCGACGCGGTGCAGGCCGAGTCGTACACGATCGACGAGATCGAAGTCGCGAACTTTCTTCTTCCCCTCTATTTCACGTCGACGGAAGAGCGTGCCGGTCGCAACGACTTCCTGGGGAGAAGGGGAAGTGACGGCAAGACCCTCGAATCCTTCAAAGTGAAGGAAGGGGGATACATCGGCTTCTTCAATCCCGAAACGGGCCTGCATGAGACCTACGCGATGGCGGGTGACCAGACGGCGGCCAAGCGCCGGGAGGCCAAGCTGCGGCTCGAGAAGGCGCGTCGGGCCGGCCGACACAAGGAGAAGCTTCGCTTCCGGGAACTGCGCTCCGTGGGTACTTCGCTCAAACCCGTCGAGCAGCGATTGTAGGAGCCGGCCGATCGAGCTCCTTTCATCACCATGACTACCGCGAGGGCCGGCCACGTTCGCCGGCAGGCGAAGGGCGACTCCTTGCCGCCGCGCGAGGCCGTGCGGGAGAGCCTGTCGACCGCGCTCGAGCAGCTTCAGGCGAAACATCGGGGACCCGTGGTTCCTGCCGGCGGAAGCCTCGTTCGCTCGGCTGTCGCGGGAAGCCGTGCGGCCGCGGGAACGGACCACGCCGCGCTCGCTGCGGACCTGCTGCAGGAAGCCCGGAAGGCCCTCGACGCGCAGCCTCCCGACCCCATCACCGTGGGAGGATTCGTCAGCAACGACGACATCGCGCTGTCGCTCGTTCTGAGCCGGATCGGCGAGAAGAGCGACACTCCGCCGGCACCGCAGTCCAGGCGAGACATCCCTGGCACGGATCAGTACGAGCTCCTCGACCCGGGCTGGTGGGCGTCCGTCGCCAATCGCCTGTTCCACAAACGGGTGCCGTTCATTCAGCACACCTCGCTGAACGACTTTCGCGTCGAAGTCGCCGAGGAGACTCTTTCGCTGGCGATCGTCGGGGACTGGGGGACCGGCCTTGCGAGCTCGCAGGAGATAGCGCGACAGATGGCCGCCCTGAAGCCGGCCATCACGGTCCACCTCGGAGATGTCTACTACTCGGGAACGAAACGGGAGGTGGAAACCCGATTTCTGCCCGACTGGCCGGCGGGATCGCTCGGGACCTTCGCCATCAATTCGAATCACGAGATGTACGCCGGCGGCGAGGGGTATTTCCAGGTGACGCTCCGGCAGGATTCCTTCGCCCGACATCAGAAGGCGAGTTACTTCTGTCTCTCGGCCCCCGGCTGGCAAGTCATCGGCCTCGATTCCGCATACGAAGCCTCGGATTTTCTCTACCAGAAGGGGCGGCTATCCGACGGGCAGCTCGACTGGCTCGCCGCCCAACTCGTCGAAGGCGCTCGGCGAGGTCAGCGATCGATCGTCCTCACGCACCACAACCCGATCGACATGGAAGGCAAGAGGGACGAGCGCCTTCTGGAGCAGCTCCTCCAGGCCTCGCAGACCGCTCCGTTCGACTTCTGGTACTGGGCGCACGAGCACGTGGCGGCCCGCTATGCGCCTTTCGGGCCGCCCGGGCGGCAGTTCCTGGGACGATGTGTGGGGCACGGTGGAGTTCCCTACGCGCCGGAACGAACGGGCGACGTCGGAACCGGCGTCCGGGTCGATTGGACGGAGACCGAGTTGGCGGGCGATCCCGAAGAGCCCCGACGAGCGAAGAACGGGTTCCTCTACCTCGTCCTCGACTCGCGAACCAGGAAGCTCGAGGAGACATTCGTCGACGAATTCGGAGAGCAGAAGGGAAGAGCCTCGTTCTAGCGCGTCATCCCGCCGGGAGACGCCTTTAGGTCGAGGAACGATGAGTCATCCATTCGACGCGGGGTACTCCGGGGCCTTTCGCAAGCTCTGCGAAGAGTACCCCGGCACGGAAACCTACCCTCCGGCCGCCTTTCGCACCGAGTGGGGGCCGATCTTTCACCGCGGCCGACTGGACGGCAGCGCTCGGGTGCTCGTGATCGGGCAGGATCCGGCTCAGCACGAGGTCATCGCACGCCGAATCCTCGTGGGCGAGGCGGGGCATCGTGTTCAGGGATTTCTCGCCAAGCTCGGGATCGATCGCGCCTACGTGATGATCAACACGTTCCTCTACAGCGTCTACGGGCAGGGAGGTGGGACGAAGCATCAGAACGACCCGGGCATCATCGCGTACCGGAACCGCTGGCTCGATGCCCTGATGGCGGGATCGAACATCGAGGTCGTGGTCTCGCTGGGCGGCCTGGCCGACGGCGCCTGGTCGGCATGGAAGGCCACGCCGAAGGGCGCCGCGGTGAACGTCGCCCAGGCCAAGATCACCCATCCGACCCAGCCCGAAAGCTCGTCCAAAGGTGATCCGGCAAAGCGGGCGATCGCCATTCGAGCGATGCTCCAGAACTGGAACCTGGCCCTGCAGGCGCTGAAGTCCTCCCTCGTGCACCCGGACTCGCCGCGTGCGCTGACTCTCTATGGCGACGATTTTCAGCCCGCCGATCTCGTGGACATTCCGGAGGCCGACTTCCCGGCCGGCACACCCGCCTGGATGTTCGGGATCGGCCAACTTTGCCAGGCGTACGGGTTCGACGCCGGCGGCAAAACGAGCGACCATCACCGTGACCGTGCCGAAGGCGTTCCGGCCGTGAATCTCGGGCGTCGTCGTCCGGCGGGCGAGGTGGGGCGTGCCCGCGCCGTCCCGCACGGCCCTCCAGGTGGAGTGTGCCGCCCGTAACGCCGGTGGATCCCCTGACGGGGCCGAAGCTCGCGCTCTCCGGCCGGCTCGTCACCATGGACAAAGACTTCACCGTGCTTTCGCGAGGCGTGGTCTACATCGACCAGGGCGCGATCCTCGCGGTGCGGGAAGCGACAGCGCCAGCCCCTTCCGGATTCGAAAGGATCCCCGTCGTCAAGTCGGACGGAACCATCTTTCCCGGATTGATCGAGCTGCACAACCACTTGAGCTACAACGTTCTTCAGCTCTGGCAGGTGCCGAAGACGTTCACGAATCGCGACCAATGGGGCCGTACGCCGGACTACCGGCGGCTCGTGACCGGTCCGATGACCGTCCTGGGTCAGACGGCGAACCTGCTTCCGGCGCTCATTCGATACGTCGAGTGCAAGTGCCTGTTGGGAGGAGTGACGACGAGCCAGGGAATCGAGCTCTTCAGCAATCACGGCGGCCGCCGGTTCTACCGCGGGATCACGAGAAACGTGGAGCAGACGGACGATGCGGATCTTCCGGAGGCGCTGGCCAAGATCGCCGACGTCGAAGCGAGCGATGCGCGGCGTTTTCTGGCGAGGCTGGCGCGCCAGAGCTGCTTCCTCCTGCACTTGAGCGAGGGAACCGATGGGCCGGCGCGCGATCATTTCCTCGCGCTCAAGATCCAACGGAGCGAATGGGCCATCAACGGGGCCCTGACCGGCATTCACTGCGCGGCCTTGAAGCCGGAGGACTTCGGGGTTCTCGGAGAACGCGGCGGCTCGATGGTGTGGTCGCCTCTCTCCAACCTTCTGCTCTACGGAGCCACCGCAAACGTCAAGGAAGCCAGAGCCAGGGGGGTCCGCGTCGCCCTGGGCTCCGACTGGTCCCCGACCGGCAGCAAGAATCTGCTGGGGGAGCTGAAGGCGGCGCATCTGGCGAGCCTCGCCGCCGGAGACGTTTTCAGCGAGCGCGAAATCGTGGCGATGGCGACCCGCGAGGCCGCCGCCATCTTGAAGTGGGAGGGAGTCGCCGGCTCGATCGAGGCCGGTAAGCGCGCGGATCTCCTGGTCGTGGACGGCGCGACGGCCGACCCGTATACCGGTTTGCTGAAGTCCGACGAGACGTCCATCCGGCTCGTTCTCATCAACGGCGTGCCGCGGTTCGGCCATTCCGACCTGATGAAGAAACTGGGAGGGGCCGGGGAGACCGTCCGCGTCGGTGGCAAGCCTCGCATGGTGAACCTCCGGGAGGCGAATGCGGATCCGGTGATCGGCGCGATGACCCTATCCGCGGCGCGCGAGAGACTCAGCGATGCGCTCCAGCGCCTGCCCGAGCTCGCACGCGATCTGGAGCGCGGGCGGGGGGGACCCCGGGCGGTTCCCGGAGGGCCGCCGGTCTGGTTCCTGGCTCTCGACGAGCTCGCGGAGACGGGAATGGAGCTGCGACCCCGTTTGTCCCTGCCCGGCCGCCGGGCCTCCACCGGGCCTGCTCTCACCGCGCGCGCCGCCGGCGCGCCTCTTTCGAAGATCGTGGAACCTCTGAGGCTCGATCCTCTGACGGTCGCGGACGACGGCGATTTCCTCGATCGGATCGAAGCCCAGACGGTCCTGCCTTCATTCGTGCGAGAGGGCTTGCGCGGACTGTACGGGTGAGGCACGCCATGCCGACCTCAATCCTGAGTCCCGACGTCCAACGCGTCTTCGATCAGGCGAGGACGCCGCGAACCCGGCCTGTGGCGGTCGCCGGCAGACACGTCGAGGTGGCAACTCCGTTCCCGTCCCCGGCGGATTGGCGGGATCAGTGGATCTACTTCCTGCTGGTGGATCGCTTCTGTAATCCGCGCGTGCCTCCGCGCTTTGCGCCGTTCGATGGACTTGCACCCTGCGTTTCAGGGCGGGACCTTCGACGGCGTGCGCGAAAGGCTGGACTACCTCAGTCAGCTCGGCGTCGGCGCGCTCTGGCTTTCGCCCATCCTGAAGAATTGCCAGTTCAACCCGTTTACCTATCACGGCTACGGAATCCAGGATTTCCTGCAGGTCGATCCGCGCTTTGCGTCCGACCCTCGAGCCGCGAAGGAGAACCCGCAACTCGCCGAAGACGAGTTGCGCGCCCTCGTCGATGAGGCTCATGCGCGCGGCATCTATGTGATTCTCGATGTCGTGCTCAATCACGCCGGTGACGTGTTCGAGTATGTCTTGCGAGACGGCAGGCCGACTGCGGAGGCCGACTGGCAGGACATCCCGTACACGATTCGCTGGCGCGACGAGAACGGGCGCGGCCGGCCGGACTGGGCCACACCGCCCGATCACCCCGCGTCCGACGCCGCGGTCTGGCCGACGGAACTGCGGCGGAATGAGCTCTTTCGGCGACAGGGCCGGGGCGGCGAGGACGGAGGCGATTTTGCTTCACTCAAGGAACTGGTCACGGGTCTGCCGGAGACCACCGACGGGGAGGGCCTCCATTACCCCGTTCGGAAGGTGCTCATCCGCGCCTATCAATACCTGATCGCCAAGTACGACGTGGACGGGTTTCGGATCGACACCCTGAAGTACATCGAGCCCGAATTCGCGCAAGTGTTCGGAAACGCCGTGCGCGAATTCGCGCTCAGCATCGGAAAGAAGAATTTCTTCACCTTCGGAGAGGTGTACGACGACGAAGAGCAGATCGCACGATTCATCGGCCGCCATGCCGCCGAGGAGGGCGATCTGGTGGGTGTGGATGCCGCCCTGGACTTCCCGCTCTTTTTCAAGCTTCCTGCCGTGATCAAGGGACAACTCGCCCCGGCCGAGGTCATCGCCCTGTTCGAACACCGGAAAGCCGTGGAGCGCGACGTCATCAGCTCGCATGGCGAAGCCAGCCGCTATTTCGTCACGTTCCTGGACAACCACGATCAATCCGCACGCTTTCATTTCAGCTCGCCCGATGCTCCGGCGCGGTTTGCGGACCAACTCACGGCGGGCCTCGGCGTCCTGTTTGCCTTGCAGGGCATCCCGTGCGTCTACTACGGCACGGAGCAAGGGCTCCACGGGCGCGGCGAGCAGGACCTGGCGGTGCGTGAGGCCCTGTGGGGAAAGGCCGATGCCTTCAACCGCGCTCACCCGTTCTATGCCGTCCTCGAGCGGCTCGCCTCGACCCGCCGCGAGCAACCGGCGATGCGCTATGGCCGGCAGTATTTCCGCCCTGTCTCGGGCGATGGCGTTCACTTCGGCATGTCGACCCTGCCAAACGGCGTATTGGCTTTTTCACGGATTCTCGACGAGCAGGAGCTCGTCGTGCTCGCCAACAGCGACACGCAGAGGGGCTGGACGGGTGAGGTGATCGTCGATCGCTCGCTCAACCGTGTCGGCGCGAAGTACGGACTCTTGTTCTCCAACAGGACTTCCGGTCGGAGCCGTGCGGAGACGGTGATCCAGAAGAGCGCGGGTCGGGTGGAGATTCACGAGATCAACGGCGCCGTGACGCGCGGGCCGGCGCGGGCGCTTCGGGTGACGTTGGAGGAGATGGAGGTGGAAATCTGGGGGCAGATCCGGGAATGACTCGAGGTCGAAACGAGGCTCTCGCTCGACGCAAAGGAGTGGCAGACATGGGCAATGGAAACGAGAAGCAGTGGACCGTCCTGGTGTACATGGCCGGAGACAACAATCTCGACGACGCCGCCCTGGCGGACCTCGACGAGATGAAGAAGGTCGGCTCGACCCCGGCGGTCGACATCGTGGCGCAGGTCGACCGTTGGGGGGGCGGGCATGCGACGAAGCGGTACCACCTCCAGAAGGGAAGCGCTCTCGACAGCGACTCCGTGCAGGACGTCGGCGAGACGAACACGGGAGACCCGGCCGTGCTCGGCGATTTTCTCCGATGGGGGATGAAGAGCTACCCCGCGAAGAAGTACCTCGTGATCCTGTGGAATCACGGCGCGGGTTGGGACGACGAGGACATCTATCGCGAGGCCCGAGGTGGAATGGGCCTGGGCATCACGCGGCGGGGCCGGGTCGTGGACCCGCCGTCGACGGCAGGCAAGGAGGCGATCTCCGTGCGCCGGGTCCGGACGGTCGGGGGCAAACCGTTTCGCCGGGCCCTCTTCCGCACGACCATCGCATCGGCGATTCGCCCGGGACCCCTGCCGCGGGCGATCGCGTTCGACGACACGTCGAAGGACTTCCTCGACAACATCGAGACCAAGAAGATCCTGTCCGCGGTCACCAAGGAACTCGGCCGCAAGATCGACGTTCTCGGAATGGATGCCTGCCTGATGAGCATGGCCGAAGTGCTGTACCAGGTTCGCGACAGCGTGCTCGTCACCGTCGGCTCGGAGGAGGTCGAGCCTTCGGACGGGTGGCCGTACGACAAGATTCTGAAAGAGCTGGCGGCCAAGCCCGAGATGACGGCGCAGCAGCTTGGGATCATGGTCGTCGAGAAGTACCTGGCCTCCTATGCGACCGACGCCAACGTGACGCAAGCCGCGTGCGATCTGAGCAAATGCGGAGAACTGGCCGATGTCCTCGATCGGCTGGGGAAGGCCCTGATGCAGGCGTTCTCCGACCCGTCGAACCGAGGAGCCATCTTCGAGTCCCGGGAGCAGGTCCAGGACTACGAAGTCAAAGACTACGTGGATCTCTACAACTTTTGCGAGCTGCTCGCGGGGAAGGCCCTCAACAGTCCCCTCGGGACGGCCTGTCGAAACGTCATGGAAGCGGTCCGCGAGCCCGGCTTCGTCCTCGGCTCGGGATACAAGGGAGCGGCGATGCAGCACTCGTACGGGCTGGCCATCTATTTTCCGAGGAAGGCGATTTCCCCTCTGTACGCCACGCTGGACTTCACCGAGGACATCGGCTGGGGGCAGTTCCTGAAGAAGTATTCGGGTGAGAAGCGTCAGCCCGATCGGATCCCCGCGGTCCCTTTGCCCCCGGGGCCACGGCAGGGGGCTCGGCCCTGAAGCGCCGCTGAGAATGTTCGGCGGAACGCGAACGGGTGCGCATCCGTTCGCGTCCGCCGGATTGCCTCGGGTTCACTGGAAGATCCGGATCAGGGGATTCAGCCAGCTCGAGAGCGGCTGTCCCAGGCGGGGAAACTGCGTCACGATCAAGGCGACGACCGGCGGCAGGACAAATGCGCCGATGCGCAGGAAGAGGCCCGACTTGATGGGGTTGAGCTCGCCCGGAGTCGTGCCGCCGATCCTGGACAGGACCGTATCGCGGTCCATCTGCATGAAGGCGGTGACCGTCCAGATGGCGACGACTCCGATGACCGACCAGAGCAGGACGTAGACGGACCGGATCGGCTGAAAGTGAAAGCTCGCGAGCCCCGCGAGCAGGAAGAGGATTCCGACCGTGAAGGCGAGCAGACTGTTCCGAATCTCGGCGAAAACGTAGCGGATATACGCAATCGCGCGAAGGGCCACGTACTCCGTGAGCTCCTTGCGGATCTCGGAATCGGCGGGGTCCGCTCCCTGCGCATCGAGGTGGTTGAGCATCCGTTGAACGTGATGCGAAGCGGTATCGAGCGCTTCGAGGGCTCGGACGCGAGCGCCTCGCTCGGATTCCACGTCTCCCCTGGAGTTGGCGTCGAGCGCCGCGGTGAGCGATTCTTCGGCGGTTTGCGCCAGGTGCCTCAGAGTCACTGGCTGGTCGGTGACAATCGTCCTGGCGACCTCTTCGGTGACCCTGGGGCGCTCGGGTCGCAGGTTGAGACGGCGCAGGAGCTCCACGGACCCGATCAGCGTCGAATAGTTGTGCTTCTTGCTCGGCCCCCAGACCCTCAGCGACCGCCACTCGAGCTCCTCCTGGCAGCTCTGGAAGGCCGGACCGAGGCGGCTCCACTCCTGGCGGACGATGATGCCTCGCAGCGCACGCCAGAGCGAGGCGAAGCGGTAAAACGCGGCGAGAGAGGACGGAAGCAGGAGGGCGGCGAAGAGAAACGCGAAAGTCTTCGACCACAGAAAAGAATCGGAGGCGGCTTCGAATCTGAAGAAAAACACGCCCAGGAGAGGCCCGAGCAGCACCAGGAACGGCACCCAGAACGCGACGGACCTGGGAACGCCCTGGCGGATTCTGCCATCCAGGCGCTCCTGCGATTTCTCCAGGCTGCGGAGCGGGAGATCGTGCGACTCCGCGAGTGCCTCGACCGGCATCCGGCAACTCCAGTCGTCGCGGATTCGCAGTCGCTGAAGGTGGAAGACCAGGATCAACTGGATGCCGGCGGCCAGAAGCAGGATGCCGGCGAGCGGGGAGAGGTTCCCGGGGCCAGAGGATGCGCGGAGATAGGTGAATACCGCGTGGTCGAGCTGGCCATACAGATCCGCGGGAGTCGCGCTCGAAACGGCGGGTGGAGAAGAAGGAGCCCCGCCGTACGGGTCCGTTCGAAAGCCGCTCAGGGCCTGCTGCGAAAGAACGAGCGCAAGCGCCATCGTCGAGCCGAGAATGACGGCAAAGACAGGGCGCGGTCGCCGTTCGCCGCTGCGGTCCAGGATCCAGCCCAACCGGGCGAGCAAGACCACGAGAAGAATCCCGACGAGAGGGAGGAGCCTCGCGATCGGGCGCACGAGAAGTTCCTCCAGGGACGTGATCCACTCGCCGTGCTCAAAGTCGAGCGTGATCTCGCCGTCCAACCGCGAGCGTATGCGGAGGATGAAGGGGACGACGTAGACCGTCGCGAGCGCCATCCACGAGGCGGAAAACATGGCGATGAGCGTGACGATCCAGCGCCGTTGCTGGCGGCGCGCGACGGGGTCCGGCCGGATGAGAGGCCGGAAAACGCTTCCGAGTCCCCGGCCGGCTCGCTTCTCGGATTTGGAGTAGCCGAACGCGAGAGAAACGGCGAGGAGCGTGAACCCGATGCTCGCGACCCAGAAAACGAAACGAAACCCCGATGGAACCCCGAGTCGGCGGATGAGTCTTCGAAGGTCCCGGGGCAGAGCGCCCTTTCGCTCCGGCTCGGTCGTTCCGAAATGCGGTCCCAGATCCGATATCTCGTAGGGGCGGACCACGGCGAGGGGAACGAGCCGGCCGTCTCCCACCGCCGAGATCCAGACCGCAGGGGCGCGATACCTCGTTTCCGGAATCGTCAAGTAATCCGCGACAGGAGGCGTCCGGCCGGGCTCGGCGAGCGCGATGATCGTCGCGTTGTAGAGACCCTGCTCGGGATCCGATCCGAACTGAACCCGCCGACCGCCCGATCCTCTCGGACCCCCCATCAGTTGTTGCGTGACCATCGAAAGTGGATAGCTCGAGACGACCAGCATTCCGTCCGTGTAGGGGTTGACCCTCGGGTGGAGGTAGAGCACGCTCGACTCGAAGGTGAACATCGATACGTGGGGGGCGTATTGCTTGACCTTCTCCGCCACGAACAACTTGTCCCGGATGTCCGTGAAGATCAGTCCGAGATGCCGGATCTTTTCTCTGGCGAGGGTTGAGAGGAGGGACTCCAGTTCGAGCTCGTTCAAAGGCGCGGTCATCGGATCGAACACCGGGAAAGTGTCGCCGGGCGCTCGGGTCTCGTCCAGCTTGAGCTCCAGACCGGAGGTGGGAACTCGGACACCGGCGATCTCGACTTCTTCTTCGGCTTTGCGGCTTCTCTCCGATGCCGTTCTCGCGCTCGCGAGCGCGCTCGGCACCGGCAGAAACAGGCGCCAGTATCGTCTGCGCGAATTCTCGGCCTGGGCGCTCCCGGAAACCATCTGTCCGTAGGAGCTGTCGTTCTCGGCCAGGACGGCGATCTCTTGAGGATGCCATCCGAGCTCGTCCTCGAAAAAATCGAAGCCCTCGCGTTCCAACAGGGCATCGGAAACGACCGTTCTGCGGAAGGTGACTTTCAGGGAATCGCAGTCTTTGCACCGCGGCTTGAGGCGTTCTCCCACGTCCGTGCTCGTCGCGGAGCCCGAAAGGAAACTGATCGCATTCGCCCGCGGAACGTCTTTCCGGGTGTACCACCCTTCCAGCGCAAGAGCACAGGACTGGGCCGCACCGGAAGAGTAGGGGCCGAGGACCTGGATCTCCTTGTCGCTCGGCTGGATCGAAGAGACGAGCCGGAGAGTGTCCACGAACGCCCGCTTGTGAATTCCGGTCAGGGGACTTTCGCCCACGAGGAAGACGGTCAGAAGAACCCGGCCGGACGGCTTCCGAAAGAGGATGATGCCGGGCGAACGCCTGTATCGGCGCGCGTTCTGCTGCCGAGCGCTTTCCCCGGAAGACTCTGCGGCGTCGCTGTTGCGCCAGGGGAGCCAGTGGCGGTCCGGAAGCCAGCGGGAAGTGGTCGCGCCGCGGAGCAAGGCCGTCGCATAGGTGTCGAATTGGCTGCCGACGTACGAGCCGACCGGGTCGGGGACCAGGGCGATCAGAAATCGCAGCTCGTAGCTTCTGGATTCGGCCATCGCCTGGATCTCGAGGGCCAGATTCGAGCCTCCCCGGGCCGGTTTTTCCATCGCCTGGCACCGACGGCAGGCTCGGATCGCCTCGGCGAGCTCGGGCTCTTCGGCGGGCCGAGCGGGCACCCGCTTTCGGGGATACCCGAAGAATGTTCGGATCTCGTCGACCGGCCGATCGAGCGAATCTCCGGATTCCGCCTCGGAGGAAACGCCCGGGCCGGGGGTGGCCTCCGGGGGAGCCGCCAACACCTCGGCCTCGGGCTTCCCCGCGGTAGCGGAGTCCGGAGGCTCGATCAGCCGGGCGCTCGCAAAGATGCCCAGGACGGCCGCGACGAGCGCCGCCGAGCCGCCCAGGCCCGTCCGCAACTCCAAGGTGGGCTGGTCCTCCGGAGAACCTTACCTATCGACTCAATCGCCGCGGAGGCGGAAAAGGCTAGGGTTTATGCCCTCGCCTTCGCGAGCTCCCGAGCTCCGGCCCGCGCCGACGCCGGCTCGCCGCCCGTGGCGCCGATCGCGCGGCCCGAAGCGATCCGCTCCATGTCGCTCCGCGGCAGGAAGGTCAGGTTCTGATTCTCCGGACGCCGCGTGCTCGTCGTCGCTCCTACGGCTTCCAGTAAATCTCGGCGGAAATCCGCGGCAATGCTCGGGCCCCAATCTTGACCGTCTCGCCGCAACGGGCGTAGGGTTTCCATGCAAGGCAGGCAAGGAAGTCCGCACATCCGGGGGTCAAACGAGCGGACAGGTCACACAGGTCCTGGCCGAGTGGCGCGCGGGGGATACGCACGCCGTCGACCGGCTGGTGCCTCTCATCTATGAAGAGTTGCGCCGCCTCGCGCGGCGCGAACTCCACCGCGAGTCGCCCGGGCACACTCTTTCGGCCACGGGCCTGGTCCACGAGGTCTACCTGCGGCTGCTCCAGCAGCGTCAACTGGCGGCGGTGGACCGCTACGGATTCCTGGCCATTGCGGGGTCGACCATGCGGCGGATCCTGGTCGACCACGCGCGGGCGCGCACACGGCTGAAGCGCGGGGGGCACGAGAGAGCGGAGCCGATCGAGCCTGGCGCGGAGCCCCCCCTGCTCAGCGCTCTCGAAGTGGAGGAAGTGCTGGCCGTCGACCTGGCACTCGATCGTCTGGCGCAGCTCAACGAGCGGGCCCGGCAAGTGGTCGAGTGCCGAGTATTCGGCGGGCTGACTCTCGAAGAGACCGCCCGCGTGCTCGACCTGTCGACGAAGTCCGTACAGCGAAGCTGGACCGCGGCCAAAGCATGGCTTCGGAAGGAGATTGGACGAGACGTGGCCGCCAACGTCGTGAAGGCGTCGTGAGCTGGGAGCGTCTGGAGAAAGTGTTCGAGCAGGCGCAGGCGCTGCCCGAAGAGGCGCGTGCTCGCTTCCTCGACCGCGTCTGCCCGGGCGACGTCACTCTGCGCGCGGAAGTCGAGGCGATGCTTGTGGCCTGCGACGGGGCTCGGGCCCTTTCGATCGAACGACTCGTCGTCGACGAGCCTTTCCCCGACGCGGAAAATGACCCCTGGCTGGGCCGGTCCCTCGGACCGTGGCGCCTGACACGTGTGATCGGGCGCGGCGGCATGGGTCTGGTCTACGGCGCCGTACGCGCCGACGGCCAGTATCAGCTCGAGGTGGCCATCAAGCTCATGCGGGCCGGGCCACGCGACCCGTATGCCAGCGAACGCTTTCGCACCGAGCGGCAGGTGCTGGCGTCCCTCAAGCATCCCAACATCGCCGGGCTTCTGGACGGCGGATTCGCCCCCGACGGCACACCATTCCTGGTGATGGAGCTCGTGGATGGGGTTCCCATCACGGATTGGTGCCGCGAGCAGTCTCTGTCCCTGGAAGGGCGGTTGAGCCTGTTCCGCGTCGTTTGCGACGCCGTCCAGCACGCCCATCGGGCCCTCGTCGTGCACCGCGACCTCAAGCCGTCGAACATCCTCGTGTCGACGGCCGGCGACGTGAAGCTCCTGGACTTCGGGATCGCCAAGCTCCTCGAGCCCGAGGCGTGGGGGATCGAGGCCTCCCAGACGCGTGCCGAGATGCGCGCGCTGACACCGGACTACGCCGCACCGGAGCAGCGTTACGGCGGGGCCATCACGACGGCCACCGACGTCTATGCGCTGGGAGTCGTGCTCTACGAGCTGGTGGCCGGCGTTCGTCCCCTGGCCGAAGGGGCACGCGCCGATGCGGAGACTCGCGAGGGTGTGCCGACGACGGTAACCCCTCCGAGCGAAGCCGTTCGCCGTAGCTTGCATCCGGGAGGGCGTGAGTCTGCCGCGTCGGTGCCCGGGGGCCCGGATGCGACGGCTCGCGCACTCGACCGGCGGCGGCTGGCGCGCCGCATCCGGGGCGACCTGGATCGGATCGTCCTGACGGCCCTGCGTGAGGAGCCGGATCGCCGGTACGTGTCGGCCGGGCAGCTCGGCGAAGAGATCGGTCGCTTCCTGGAGGGGCGGCCCGTGCTCGCGCAGCCGGACACCGTGGGTTACCGCCTCCGCAAGTTCGCGGGGCGCAACCGGCTGGCCGTCATCACCGCAGGCGTGTTCGTCGCGAGCCTGGCCGTTTTCGGCGGCGTCTCGGCGTGGCAGGCGCGTGTGCTGGCCGAGCAGCGGCGCGTGGCGCAGCTGGAACGCGACACGTCCGAGCAGGTGGCTCGGGTCCTCCTCGAGCTCTTCGAGACCACGAATCCGTCGGTACGGCCCGACGGCGACCAGATGCCCGTCGGGGAGCTGCTCCGAGGCTCGCAGGCGCGCTCCCTGGCGCTCCTGCAGGACGTGCCGGCGGTGCGCGCGAGGCTGCAGCACGTCTTCGGTCTCATCCACAAGACGCGCGGGCAGTACGGCCCGGCGCGCCTGGCCTTCGAGGATGCCCTGGAGGAGCGCCGGCGGCTGGTCGGACCGGACGCCCCGGAGACGCTGGAGTCGCTGCAGGCGCTGGGCGAAGTCTGCCACGAAGCAGGCGACGACGAGCGATCTCGAGCGCTGTTGGAGGAGTCGCTGGAGCGACATCGAAGAGTTTACGGCGGCGAGCATGCGCGGACGGCGCGGGTGCTTCATGCTCTCGGGGCAGTGGTGGCGGGACGGGATCTGGAGAAGGCAGGCGAGTTGTGGCGACGGGCACTGGAGATCCGCCGCGCCGCGCTGCCCGCGGGCCACCCCGACCTGGCCGAAAGCCTGTCATCAATCGCCGGCTATCACTACTCCCGCCGCGAGTATCCGCGTGCCCGCGACCTCTGGCGTGAGGCTCTCGCGGTGTTCTCGAGACCGGAGGACCGGAGACATCCGATCAATATCTCGATCCGTAGCGATCTGGCCAGCGTGCTGGGTGTCTTGAATGCGCATGGGGAGGCGGAGGCCCTCCAGCTCGAGGCCGTCGACATCGCTCGACAGGTCCTGGGGCCCGAAAGCGCGACGGTGGGGAACCTCCTCAACAACCTCGGGACGACCCAGGCCATCGCCGGCAAGCACCTCGATGCCGAACGCTCGTTCCGAGCGTCTTTCGAGACGCACCGCGCGCTCTTCGGAGAGGACCACTGGCGCACGCGGAACGTGGCGCGCAACGTCGGCCGCGCGCTGGAGCTGCGGCAGCGCTACGTCGAGGCGCTGGTCTGGATGGACCGAGCTACCCCAAGGCCTCGCGCCGGGGCCGAGTCCGACGATCTCGGGTGGTCGCTGATTCGCGCCCAGCGCGCACAGGTGCTCTTCCGTCTCGGTCGGCACGACGAAGGGCTGGCCGAGGCGAGCGCCGGTGTGAAAACCCTGGAGGGGTCGACGGACGGGCGTGCGGCGTGGAGGCTGGCTATGGCTCGCGTGCTGCTCGGGCGGATGCTGGTGGAGGCGGGCCGTCCCCGCGAAGCAGAGCCCGTCCTGGCGGCGGCGCTCGACTATTTCGCCGGGGATGAGACGGAGCACGCCCGGCGCGCGGAGGCGTCATGCGAGCTGGGGCGGGCCCGCGTGCTCCAGGGGCGGAGGGCCGAGGACCGGCAACGACTCCGGGAGTGTCTGCCGATCTACCGAGCCTGGGGCCTCGCCGATCGCGAGGCGGTGGCCGCCATCGAAAGGCTCGGATCCCGTCCGTGAACTTCAGTCGAAGGCAGTCGCGCGGCGTTCGGCCAGTCAACTAACGGCAGGGGGCGTGGCTCGTGTTCTGACAGCGACGGAGATAGCTCGAAAGAGGAGGAGTGCCCCGAGCCGTCTGCGGTGTGGCCTTGCGGAGCGCTTCGCCGGGTGCTGGTCCGGACATGACCGCGGCGGCGCCCGCGCTGGGGGCTCCTGCTGGCCCCGCGGTTTTCGGCCTCTCTTCCAGCCGCAGGGACATGATCCCCGCCGCAATCAGGACGAGGCCGGCCAGCTTTCGCGGCGACACGGATTCTTGCAGCCAGCCGAAGCTCAGCAGCAAGGCGAGCGCGGCCTCGAGGCCCAGCACCAGGATGTAGTTGACGCTGAGCTCGGAACGCTTCATGGCCAGGGTTTGCAGTGCGGCTCCCACGCAGAAGCAGGCGAACACCATCGCGGCGGGCAGGGCATGGGCGAAGCCTTCCGCCTTCCTCATGAAGAAGCCTCCCATCGTGTAGGCGCCAGCGGCGAGCACGGAGAGAAACAGGGTCATCGTCAGGCCTGGCGCGTCAAGTAGGTCACGCGGATC
This sequence comes from uncultured Acidobacteriota bacterium, assembly GCA_963810205.1. Lineage (GTDB taxonomy): Bacteria > Acidobacteriota > Thermoanaerobaculia > UBA5066 > Gp7-AA6 > DAHUXD01. The sequence goes on along the minus strand of CAWEMP010000002.1, from coordinate 35,070 downwards.
GCGGCCGGCCGGAAGTACTCGTCGACGAGGGATCGTGCCGCTTCGAGGTCAAAGGACTTGCAGCTGAAAACGTCGATGTACGCATCGCCGTTCCGGTCGACGAAATGGCCAGTGATCGAGCTGGTCTCGATCAGCTGGACGAGTGAGTAGCCGGCCGCGTCGGGGTCGTGCGCGGCGAAGTGCTCGCACACGGGCTCGCCATAGGCCCGCATGTCGATTCGCTCGACCAGGTGCCGGACCCAGGCGAGTATCGTCCCGCGGTCGCGGACGGCATTCACGTCGCCCCCGCGGCAATCGAGAATCAAGTGATAGCCCCAGTATCCGCCTCGGCTTGCTTGCGGATCAGCTCGCACGGTGTCAGTCAGGGCAGAAGTCATCGATCGATCCTCTGGTCAGGTCGTGGCGTCCTTCGAAAGGCTTTGAGGTCGACGAGCTCCTCCAAGGTGCTGAGATCGCTCTCCCCCTCCCTGCCTGCCGACCCGCCCGCAGGGAGCCTCTCTCCTGTAATGGCGTCGTCTGAGGAGGGAAGTGGACAAGCTGAGGGTCGGCGGGTCGACGGTGGCGCGGTCTCAAGGCTGGGCGAGGGCATGCCGACGGTGGGGCCTCTCGCCCGAGGGGGAGAGACCTAGCCGGCGTGGACTCCGCGATGAAGGCCGGGGCTGCAGTAGTTCGAGGGGATCGCCTCCGACCCCGTCAGGCCTGCTGAACCTCGACATACTTGCGCCGCCGGGTGCGCCGCGGGTGGAACGGGTCGGGGTCCTCCGGGTCCGGGCGCTCCTCGATGAGCTCTCCGGCCGGAACCGTGTGGAACGAGACGACCACCCAGTCCTCATCGCCCACGACGCCCTGATGCCATGTCCACGGTGGAATCGACAGCCACCTCTCCGCCGACGACACGCCGTGGGGAAGCGGCGAGGGAATGTGACCGCCAGCGCTCGCCGTCGTGCACCTGGAAGTCACCCCCCCGCTCCATGACACCATGCGCTGTCGACTGTTGGGGTGACGCTCGGCGCCGGTCGTGACTCCGCGGCGCAGAATGAAGACCCAGCTCGAGCCCACGTCGGGCGGCAGACCTTCCCCGTACAGCTCGATCGGCACAGGCTCCCAGGCCTCGATGGCGTCGGAGCCGCGCGAGAGCGTCCTGCCGACGCGCTCGACGATCGAGGAGAGCGCCGCCCGCACTCTCGCGTTCCGGAGCAACTCATCGAGTCGCTCCAGGATCCACCTCTCCGCTTCGGAAAGAGCGCAAGGGTCTGATCGATCCATGCGAAACCCTCCGGCGGGGAGGTTATCGCGTCCGTCGATGCGCTTCAGAGCCGCGTGAACCCGTCGGAGCTCCACTCCTCGCTTCCGACGCCGTTGTGGACGAAGAAGAGGCCGGCGGGGTCGTACTTCTTCTTCACGGCCTGGAGTCGCGGGTAGTTGGGTCCCCAGTAGGACCTGGGAAAACCGCGGTCGAAGTAGTTGGACTCCGACACGTAGGCGCCGGCGTCCGGAACGACGGCGCGGAGCGCGTCCGCGGCGGCTCCCACGGCGGCGGCCTGCCGGCGGCCCTCCGCCAGATCGGGCTCGTGCCCGGGCATGCCCGGAGCGCTATGGGGCTTCCCGGTGGCGATGATGCCGAGGGCGAAGGCGTCGAGGACGGCGGGGTTGGTGGCGGTCTCGCGCGCTTCGGCGACGCGCTCGGGGGGAGCGCCCGCCAGCCCCTTGTTGAAGTGGAGGCCAACCGCGAACTTCCGCGTCGCGGCGAAGAGGGCGTCGGCCAGTCGGTCGGGCTCCTCGAGAAGAGCGGCCGGCAGCCAGAGGGACTCGTACCCGTAGAGGAAGACGTTGACCTCGATCGCGTTGCCGGCCCAGTAGACGTTGCCCGCCGGAGCGCCGGGGCGGCCGTCGGAGAGGATCGAGCTCGAGTCGCGCGCCTTCCGGTACGCGGCGTCCCACCAGTGCCGCGCCGGGAACGTCGAGACCTCGAGCGGCTCGCTCCACTGGAAATCCTGCGGCGAGGCCGCGACGAAGTCGCGGAAGGGTTGCCACGCGGCCCGAGCCCGCGCGAGGTCGAGCCCCTGCATGACCATGTTCAGGGCCAGCGAGTTGTCGGACCCGAACGTGGCCTGCTCGCCCCAGTGAGGGTTGAAGAGGGTCTTGCGGTAGAAGCGGACGAACTCGCCGACGAGCCGGCGGAACGCGGCATCCGATTTCGCCAGGACGCGTCCCTCCGCCGCTCCGAAGTTTTCGGGCAGCGCGTGTGTCGCGAGCGTCACCCGCGTGACGACGCCGAGACTGCCGCCGCCGCCGCCCTTCAACCCCCAGAAGAGATCCGGATGCTTGCAGGCGTTGGCGATGCGCACCTGCCCGTCCGCCGTGACGACCTCCGCCTGCAGGAGGCTCGCGGCGGCCATGCCGTAGTTCTTCGAGAAGCTGCCGAAGCCGCCGCTCTGGATGAGCCCCGCCACGCCGACGGTGGCGCATCCGCCGCCCTGGACGTAGCGGCCCGCCCCGGTCGTGACCGCCTCGTACGTCGGCAGCCACCTCGCGCCCGCCTCGACCGTGACCGCCGGCCGCGGCGGCGTGCCCGCGCATCCGTCGGGCACGAAAGCGTCGTGGAGAGTGATGGCGTGCATGTCGCGAGTCCAGATGAGGAGCGAGTCCGGCGCGTTGGAGGTTCCCTGGTAGCTGTGGCCGCCGCCCTTGACGACGAGACGCAGATTGTTCTCGCGCGCGAAGTCGACGGCGGCAGCGACGTCGCCGGCGTTGCGCGCGGCGACCGCATACGCGCTCGGCGCGGAGGTCCAGGCATCGAGCCAGCCGGAGGTCTGCGTGCCGCCCGGCTGCTCTCCGATGAAGTAAGGGTTGCTCATCTCCTCGATCCGGGTGGCGCATGCCGGGCTCGACGGAGCGCTCCGTGCAGGGCGCGAGCGGTGAAGGTACCGGGATGAGGCGCCCCCCGACCTGCTGCTCGAGCCTTTTCCAGCTCGCGGCCGATGGCCACGCGGGATCCGACGGGCGCACGCGGCGCATCGGCGCCGTCGCGGCTGCGCGGCTCGGGGACGGTTTCGTTTGTAGCCGCGAGAGGCCGGGCAGCACCGGGATCGCGCTCAGGCCCTTGAGGAAAGTGCGTCTGTTCATCGGATCCTCTGGCCCGAGGATACCGAAGCTAAGCGTCTCCTAAGTTAAACGTCTCCTAAGCGCCCGCGCGTTTTCGGGCCCGTGGCACCCGCCTTGCGAGAGGGCGGGTTGCCACGGACGTGGCAGCGCGCGCCCGCTTTCGAGCGCGCGTGGTGTCCAAACCCAGGGAGGTGCCCATGTTTCGACGAATGATCGTGCTCGCGGGAATCGGCGTCGCCATGCTTGCCGGAATCCGATGCAACGACGACAACAACACCATCACCGGCCCCAATCCGACTCTGACGGCGACGGCCGGACCGGGAGGGAGCACTCCGACGCCGGGAGGCGCGACGCCCACGCCGACGCAGCCACCGGCCGCCAACCGCATCGTCGGCGTCGGCCAGAACGGCGGCAATACGTTTGCGGATCAGCAGAGCGGGTCGAGCACCACGACGATCGCGGTCGGCACGACGGTCGAATGGAGGTGGGTCTCCGGAACGCATTCGGTGACGTCGGGCGGCTGCACGTTCGGCTGCACGCCGGACGGTATCTTCGATTCGGGAACCGGAACCGGGATGACGTTCACGCGGACCTTCAACCAGGCCGGAACGTTCCCTTACTTCTGCGTGGTCCACGGCGCCATGATGCAGGGCACCGTCATCGTGCAGTAGCCGCCGGCTCGAGTCGGATCGCGCTCCAGACGAGCCGGTACGGGGCCGAGCCCGTGAAGCCGAACGGGTAGCAGGTGATCAGGGTCAGGCGGGCATCGGAGGTCGGCGCGATGACCGAGCGCTCGCCGGGCCGGACGATCCGGCGCGTTTCGAGAGCCTGTAGGTCGAGGCTCCGGACGGCCCGTGCAGCCGGACCACGTCGTTCTCGCGAGCGGAGGCGAGGCGCCGGAAGAACGTGTCGCGATGTCCCGCGATCACGCAGTTGCCGCGCTCGCCGGCCGCCGGCCACGCGGTTCCGACGAGGTGGCCGGGTCCCTTTTGGAGAGTGGCGTCGGTGGTCCCCTCGAAAACGACCATGTCGAGCCCGAGCCGCGGCATTTCGAGGCGCCCGAGCGCCTCGCCTTCCGCCGGCCTGCGGGATGGGCGGGCCGGCGAGGAGCTCTTCGGAATCTCGGTCGCCTGCGCGCGGACGGCGGTCGCGACGTGGGCGGCCGGCCGGGCGAGAAGCAGGATGCCCGCGCCCGCCATGAGGGCGCCGATGAGCCGCACGTGCGGCTGGAGAGACGCGAGGCCCCTCGTTGCCGTTGCGAGCCGTCGATTCACGTCACGCCTCGATCGCGCCGTGGAGTTGCGCGGCCGTGCCTTCCGGCGAACGGCCGCGCTTTCCCACGAAACGCGCTTCAGGCGAAGCGCCGGATGGCGAAGCCCGCAGCCAGGAGAACAGCACCGGCGATCGCGAACAGCGGATCGGACGTGGCGGTCTTCGGAAGCGGCGCTTCCGTCACCGGGGCCGGTGCAGGCGGCGGCACGTACGCGGGAGCCGGCGGCGCGGGCGCGGGTTCCGGAGCAGGCGCCGGTGCGGCCACCACGACGGGCTTCGGGGGCGGCGCGACGGCCACGATGTGCACCACTTCGCGGTCGATGATCTCTCCGCTCAGGTTCTTTGCGAGCAACACGATGGTGTGCGGTCCCAGAGCGACGTTGGTGAGGTTGACGACGTTCTCGTCTCCCTTCATCGTGGCCTGGTAGAGCTCATCGAGGAAGACGTCGACGAAGGGATGCGGCATCGAATTGACGTCGTGACGGCTATCTCTCTCGGCGGGAATGTCGATGTCGACGACGACCTGGACCCTGTTGCCGGTGATGGACGCCCCTTCGAGCGGCTGCATCACGCGAAGGCGATAGTCGTTCCTGGTCGGGCCCGACGTGTTCTGGTCGGCATTCTGCGCGATGGCAAACGCCGCCAGCCCGAAGGCGACGATCATCGCGCCGATCACTCTGACTCGATTCATGGCCTCCTCCTTTTGAATTGGCCGGTGGCGGCCTGTTGCCGCCGGTCACCTTCTTTGTAGCTCCGGGCCGCCGGCCGCGACAGGTTCGAACGCATCAGGAGGAGGTGATGAGTTTTACTCTTGCGGCGCGCGAATGGCCACACGCGGCGCTCGGTCGAGCGCGGAAGGCGGCTAGGCCGAAGCGGACGGCGCCGTTTCCGTGCAGAGGTAGGCGTGGATCGCCGAGGCCGCCTTGCGCCCGTGGCCCATCGCGAGAATGACGGTCGAGGCGCCGGCCACGATGTCGCCGCCGGCGAAGACGCCCTTGCGCGTCGTCATCATCGTCGCTTCGTCGACGACCAGCGTGCCGTGGCGCGTCGTGGTCAGGCCGGCCGTGGTCTTCGGGATCAGCGGGTTGGGGCCGTTGCCGATCGCTTCGATGACGAGCTCGACGGGGATCTCCTCGTAGGCGCCCTCGATCGGGACGGGTCGTCGGCGCCCCTTCTCGTCGGGCTCGCCGAGCTCGCACTGCTGCACCCGGAGCGCCCGCACCCAGCCGTCGTCGCCGCCCAGGATCTCGACGGGCGCCGAGAGCATCCGGAACCGGACGCCCTCCTGCTCGGCGTGGTGCACCTCTTCCCGCCGCGCGGGCATCTCCTCGCGGGACCGGCGGTACACGAGATGCACGGTCTTCGCTCCGAGGCGAAGCGCCGTCCGCGCCGCGTCCATCGCGACGTTGCCTCCGCCCAGGACCGCGACGTTGTCGCGCCGGAGCACGGGCGTGTCTTCCTCGGGGAAGCGGTACGCGGCCATCAGGTTCGCGCGAGTCAGGTACTCGTTGGCCGAGTAGACACCGTTCAGGTCCTCGCCGGGAACGTTGACGAAGTAGGGGAGACCGGCTCCCGTCGCCACGTAGACGGCGTCGAAGTCCTCGTCGAAGAGGTCGTCCACGGTCATCGTCTGTCCGATGATCGTGTCGAACTCGAACCGCACCCCCATCTTCGAGAGGTTGTCCACTTCCGCCTGGACGATGCTCTTGGGAAGGCGGAACTCCGGGATCCCGTAGACGAGCACGCCGCCCGCCTTGTGGAAGGCCTCGAAGACGACGGCCTCGTGGCCGAGGCGCCGCAGGTCCCCCGCGCACGTCAGGCCCGACGGGCCGGCTCCGATGATCGCCACGCGCCGGCCCGTGGGCGCGCCGACCGGGGGAAGCTCGACGCCGCCTTCCTCGCGTTCCCAGTCGGCGAGGAACGCCTCGATCTTGCCGACCGAGACGGCGAACCCGAGGTCCTTGTGGACTTTGGCGACCATGCAGTTCTCCTGGCACTGGCTCTCCTGCGGGCAGACGCGCCCGCAGATGGCCGGCAGCAGGTTGGTCTCCTTGATCAGGCGGATCGCGCCGCGGAAGTCCCCGTCGGCCACGAGCTTCAGGAAGCCCGGCACGTCGACCCCCACGGGGCAGCCGGAGACACAGGGCTCGTTCTTGCAGGAGAGGCACCGCACGGCTTCGGCGCGCGCCTGCGCGGGCGTGTAGGCGAAGGGCACCTCGCGGATGTTGCGCACGCGCTCTGCTGGATCCTGTTCGGCCCAGAAGATCCTGGGGAGCTTTCCGCGCTCCCTCGGCGTCAGGCTCTGGCGGCCCTCGATCCGCGCGTCCATCTCCTCGGGAGTGGGGTTCGACCGGGTCGGGTCGGACATGTCAGGCGCCCGTCCGCGGGGCGAGCTCGGCCTCCGAGGCCGCCGCCGGCGCCTCGAGCCGGCACGTGTGGTCCCGGTCGCGGTAGCGCGCCAGGCTCGCCGCTTCCTCGGGGCGGTACATCGCCTGCCGGCGCATCATGCCGTCGAAGTCGACGCGGTGGCCGTCGAACTCGGGGCCGTCCACGCAGACGTACCGCGCGGTGCCGTCGACCATGACCCGGCAGCCGCCGCACATTCCGGTGCCGTCGACCATGATCGTGTTCAGGCTCACGAGGGTCGGGACCGCGTAGGGCTCGGTCGTCTTCGAGCAGAACTTCATCATCAGGGGAGGGCCGATGGCGATCGCGAGGTCGACGTCGCCTCCGCGCGCTCGCCGGTCCTCGATCGCGCCCCGGAGGACGTCCGTGACGAATCCCTTCCGCCCGTGCGAGCCGTCGTCCGTGCAGACGAGGAGCTCGCTCGAAACGTCGCCGAGCCGGTCCTCGAAGACCAGGAGGTCCCGGCGGCGCGCCCCGAGGACCGTCACGACCTCGTGTCCGGCTTCCCGGAAAGCCCGCGCGATCGGGAGCATGGGGGCGGCGCCGATTCCTCCCGCCACGCACGCGACCGTGCCGCGAAAATCCTCGGGCTTGCCGGGCACGCCGATGTGCGTGGGGTTGCCGAGGGGGCCGGCCACGTTGGCGAAGGAGTCGCCCTCACCGAAGGCCTCCGTCATCTCGAGGGTCGTCTTCCCGACGGCCTGCACCACGAGGGTGATCGTCTCCCTCTCCCGATCGACGTCGGCGATCGTCAGCGGAATGCGCTCCGAGCTCGCGTGGGGGCGCACCATCACGAACTGGCCGGCCCGGTGGCGCCGGGCCACGCGGGGAGCCTCGATCTCGAAGAGCGTGACGTTTTCGCCCAGGGGTTTCCTGACGAGGATCCGGAACACGTTCACCTCCTGCCGGATCGATGGTCCGATCCCCGGCACCCCGCCGGCAGATGCAAACGCATCACTCCTGCCGGCGGCCCCGGTTTGGGGAGGGAACGAGCTTGACCTGCCAGACTGACCTTTCGGCCGAACTTCAGGCCTGGCGCCGGTTTCGCGTTCAGACCGGGCCGTTCGCCGGGATGTATAGTCGATGGACTATCGGGCTCTGCGCGGTTTCGCAACAGCAGGAGAGCCCGTCACCGCAACTCGACAAGGAGGGGGAGCCATGAAGAGACTCGTCGTCGCCACGCTCGTGATCGCAGGACTGGCCATCGGCTCGAACGTAGCTCAGTGCCAGACCCAAACGGAGAAGGAAGTCACGCAGACCATCATCGAGTCCGCCAGGTACACCAATGCCAATCTGAAGGGACAGGAGGGTGACTATTCCCGGTACGGAGCGCTCGAATTCTGGTCGAGCGGGGGTCTCCTGCAGGAGATCCCGGCCGGCGGCAGGCCGGACGTCTGGGAGGCCATCAGCATCACCCCGAAGAACATCCGGGTGATCACGCTCGTCGAGGGCCAGGCCGCCGTCGCGAACTACTATTCGGAGGGCATGATGAAGCCCAAGGGCAGCCCGGCCGTGAACCATTACCTGACGAGGGCCACGCAGGTTTTCGTCAAGGAAGACGGAAAGTGGAAAGTCCGGTCTTCGCACTGGTCGCCGATCACCGGCGGCGCGGGAACGTCGCAGACCACGCCGTAGGACCAGACCCTGCACGGAGGCTCCGGCGGCCGCCCGGTGTGGGTGGCTCCGGAGCCTCGTTGTTTTTCGTTCTCCGACTTCGTCGGTCCCACCGACGGGGCCTCATCGGGCCGCGTCGTTCAGAGGACGGAGATAAGCGCGGCGTCAGCTCACCAGACGGGGCCGCCCATGTAGACGCCGCCATAACCCGGGCCGCCCCAGCAGCAGGGACCGCCCCAGCCCGGGTAACCGTAGCTGACTCCGACGTAGGTCGTGCTTTCGCATCCGACGGCGGCGGTCGCGAGGACGAGGAGGACGAGCAGGACGACGAGGCGAAGGGGGCTCAACAGACGGTTGCGCATGGTCGGTGTTCCTCGAGGTCAGTAGGGATATTTCTGAAGGGCGACGACCGCGCCGGTCGGGTCGGCCACGACGGCGAGCGACCCCTTCCGGAGATCCGGCCGGGGCTCGAGGAGGATGCGGCCGCCGAGTCCCGCCACCCGGGAGGCCAGGGCGGCCGGATCGGTGACGAGGACGTAGGGCAGCCAGTTCGGACGCACGTCTTTCTCGGAGTCGGGGACGCGGAAGACGCCCGCGCGGGCCCGTCCGTTCTTGAGAACGACGTAGCTCGCGCTCGACTCGGACTTCGACGTCGTCATCTCGTAGGGAAAGAGCCCGTTGTAGAAGGCGAGCGTCGCGTCCAGGTCGCGTGTGAGGTATTCGTTCCAGAAGAAGGTGCCCTCGACGGGAGCCGCGGGGTCGGGTGGATCGCCCGCCGAGAGACGAACGAGGCCGAACGGAGCGCCCTGCGGATCGCGGAGGACCGCTGCCCGGCCGATCGAGCCGACCTCGACCGGTCCCGCCAGCACCCCGCCGCCTTCCGCCTTCGCCTTGTTCACGGAGGAGTCCACGTCGGCCACCGAGATGTACGAGAGCCAGTGCGAGGGTGTCTTGCCTGTTCTCTCCGGGTTCGGCGAATGCATGCCGGCGACCGCCTTCTTTCCGAGCCGGGCCACGCTGTAGGGGCGGCCGAGGACCGTGGTCTCGGTGTACTCCCACCCGAGAAGGGCCGTGTAGAACTTCTTCGCGGCGTCGACGTCGCTCGTCGTCAGGTCGTGCCAGACGAACTTGCCGGGCGCGCTCGTGGCCGGCTGCCCGGCGGGGGCTGAACCGCCCGAGCCGCATCCGAGCGAGAGGATGACCGCGGCGCCGATGGCCAGCGTCGCGAGGAGATGCGCCGTGAGTGATCTTCGGGAGCTCGAGTACCGCATTTCGCGAGCTTATCGCAGGCCACGGCGTCCAGGTCGAAGCCGAGCGTCTTGACGAGGTGCGCTGTCACCTGGCCGCCGCAGGCTCGATCGGCGTCGGCGTCGGTGAAGCCGGGGGGGTCGGCGTCGCCGAGGGCGTCGGCGGGACGGTCGCCGGCGTGTTCCGGAGCGGCATCGGAATGGGCGGGAGCTCGATCCTGAACGGGGTGCGGCCGGGAAAGGCGCAGTGGTTGGCATTGAGAACGCCCCACGTGGCGCCGCCGAGGACGAACAGACGCCAGCGCCGCCCCTGCGCGAGGATCATCCCGTCGCCGGGTCGGCGCACGCGTCACTCTCCGATTCCTCTCGCGAGCCTCAGGCGGACTTGCGCAGCGGCCGCTTGCCGACGATATTCCGGAACGCCAGGGCCACGTCCCGATGCGAGATCGGCGGGGGCGGGCCGCCCGGCATCGGCTCCTCGGCCCGAAGGACGATGTCGTCGAGGGAGAGGATGCCGAAGAGCGGTCCCTGCGGATCCAGAACGGGCAGGCGCCGGACCTGCCGCCTCGACATTGTGGCGAGCGCCGCGCCCACGTCGTCGGTCGTCTGGCACGTGGCGACGTTCATGGTCATGACCTCCTTGACCGGGATCTCGGCCGGCGAAGTGTTCGACTTCGCGATGGCCATGCAAATGTCCCGGTCCGTAACGATCCCGACGAGTTTCCCCGCGTGCAGCACCGGGAGGACGCCGCAGTCGTTGTCTCCCATGAGCCGGGCCGCCGAGGACAGGCTGGTCTCCTCGGTGCACGAGGCGACCGGCCGACAAGCGATCTCACTGACTTTCATGACCCACCTCCATTGCTCACCTCCGGAGCGTAGAGAACCTGGCGGGCGGTGTCGTGACCCAAACGCCTCATTTTTCCCGTCGGGGCAGGCGCCGGATTCCGCGGGATCGATCGGCGTCGGCGTGGGTGTCGATATTGATGCAGGGCCGTGTGAGATCCTTCGTGGCAGCCAGCCATGACCCGCGTCCAGCGCCTCACCCTCGCCGCGACCGGCCTCGGCCTCTTCATGATCTACCTCGACGCGCTGATCGTGAACGTGGCGCTCCCGTCGATCCAGCACGACTTCCAGGTCGGCGAGTCGGGACTGCAGTGGGTGGTGACGGCGTACAGCCTCGGCATGGCCGTGGCGATCATGTCGGCCGGCACGCTCGCCGACATCTACGGCCGCAGGAAGCTCTACCTCGCGGGCATCGCCCTCTTCACGGCCTCCTCGATCGCCTGCGGCCTCGCGGGATCGCTCGACGTCCTGAACGCCGCCCGCGCGATCCAGGGCATCGCCGCGGCGACGGTCAACGTGACTTCGCTCGCCCTCGTGTCGGCGGCGTTCCCCGACCCGAAGCTGAAGGCCTGGGCGATCGGCATCTGGACGGCGATCGCGTCGACAGCCATGGCCATCGGGCCGACACTCGGCGGGGTCCTCGTCCAGCGCAGCGGCTGGCGCATCATCTTCCTCGTCAACGTCCCGGTGGGCCTGGCCGTGCTCGCGCTGACGTGGCGCTTCGTCGCCGAGTCGCGCGACGAGCGGCCGCGCACGTTCGACATCCCCGGGCAGCTCCTCTTCATCGCCGCCGTGGGCGCATTCGCCTACGCCGTCATCGAGGGCCCCCGCTCGGGCTGGCTGTCGGCGGAGATCCTCGGGCTCTTCGTCCTGGCCGCGGCCGCGCTCGCGGGCTTCATCGCGACCGAGCGCCGCAGCGCCGATCCCGATGATGGACCTCACGCTCTTCCGCGACCGCACCTACTCGCTCGCCATCGTCACCATCTTCGCCGTGCTCTTCGCCGTCTACGGGATGCTCCTCGTCATCACGCAGTACCTCCAGAACGTCCGCGGCTTCTCGCCGACGCAGGCCGGGCTGCTGCTTCTCCCGTACAGCGCCACCTGCACGCTCGTCTCGCTGCGCGTGGGAAAGCTCATGGGCGTGGTGGGATCGCGGCGCCTGATCCTCCTCGGCCTCACGTCGCAGATCGTGGGCTTTGGCGTGATGATCGCGGGACTGGGGCAGAGCACGCCGATCGTCGTCGTCGGCCTCGTCTTCTCCTCCCTCGGCAGCGCTTTGTGCCTGACGCCGATCACCTCGCTCGCCATGACCGCCGTTCCGCCGGAGCGCGCGGGCATGGCCTCCGGCATCATGAGCGCCCAGCGCGCGCTCGGCTCGACCGTCGGCTTCGCGGTCCTCGGCTCGGTTCTCGCGGCGTCGCTCACGGTCACGCTGAGCGAGCACCTGGCGCAGGCGATTCCGGACCCGGCGGAGCGCCGCGAAGTTGCCGCCACGATCATCGGCGACGCCAACCCGCGTGCATACGCCGCCGAGATCGGGCCGGGCCGGCCGATCCAGCACGCCGACCCCGCCATGCAGGAGGCGATCCTCCGCGCCGCCGACGCCGACTTCGTCGAGGGCATCCGGATCAGCCTCGGCTCCGCCATGCTGGTTCTCGCGCTGGTCCTGGCCGCCGGCTTCGCGTGGTTCCCGCGCGGCCGGGGCGGCATCGCCGATGCGACGCGCGAGGAGAAGGCGCTCGAGTCGGAGGAAGCGGGACGGGCGAGCCCCGAAGGAGCCGGGATCGGCTAGAAGGTGCGGCTACTTCTTCGGCGAATCGTTGGTCTGGGTGTCCGCGTTCTGGAACGCGCTCTCCCAGGAGGTGCCCTCACCCCGAACCGTGACCTTGCCGAAGCTCCGGGTTCCGACCTGGAAGGGCCGGCGCCGCGAGCTCGAATGACGGGCAAAGCCCCTCGCGAAGAGGCCGCCCCATCTCCAGCGTGCTTCGGCCTCGGCCTGCTGGACTGTGAGTGGCATGGGACCAATCAGTCTAACACGCCCCCTCCGAGCGACTTCAGGTCCCAGGCGAGCGACTCGGGCGCTTTGACCCGGTCCCTGTAGAATCCGCCGCATGATTTCACGCGATCCGTCGGTCCTGATGATGAGCGTCTGCCTGATAGCCGGAGTGCTCGCCGGGGGAGGCTCCGCGCAGGCCTCGCCCGCGGGCAGCTACGCGGACCTTCTGACCTTCTACAAGGACTTCCGCGCATTCCAGAAGCCGAAGCTCGTGAACGGCGTTCCCGACTACACGGCCGCCGCGATGGCCGCGCAGCAGAAGGAGCTCGAGAACTTCAAGAAGCGCCTCGCCGCGATCGACCCGAGCGCCTGGCCCATACCGCAGCAGGTCGACTATTACGTCGTCCGCGCGGAGGTGAACGGCCTCGACTTCGATCAACGAGTCCTGAAGCCCTGGGTCGAACAACCCCGGCTTCTACGTGACGTTCTTCCCGGAGGAGAGCGACCAGCCCAAGCGCGAGGGACCGTTCGCCGAAGGCGCGGTCGAGCTCTGGAGCTACAAGCTCCCGTTGTCGAAAGAAGCGGCGGCGCAGATCGGCGCCGGGGTCCGGACGATCCCCGCGCTCCTCGCGCAGGCGAAGACCAACCTGACCGGCGGCGGCCGGGACATCTGGATCTGGGGCGCGAAGAACGTCAAGCAGCAAGGCGACGACCTCGCGGCTTTCTCGGCGAAGCTCGGCGCCTCCCAGGGGGGTCTCAAGGCCGACGTCGAGCGGGCGAAGAAGGCGACGGACGATTTCGCGGCCTGGCTCGACTCGAAAGCGGCCTCGAAGACCGGTCCCTCGGGCGTCGGCATCGAGAACTACAACTGGTACCTCAAGAACGTCCAGCTCGTGCCGTACACGTGGGCCGACGAAGTCGAGTTCATGAAGCGCGAGCTCGGGCGCTCGACGGCCCTGCTCGCCATGGAAGAGATCAAGAACGCGAAGCTCCCGCCGCAGGCCCCGATCGCCAACGCCGCCGAATACGACAAGCGATTCAACGACGCGGTCACCGAGTACATGGCGTTCCTCAAGGACCACGAGATCCTCACGATCAAGCCCTGGATGGACGCGGCCCTGCGCGCCCGGATCGGCAGCTACAGCCCCGGCCCGCTCGAGTTCTTCGGCGAGGTCGACTATCGCGACCCCGAAGTCATGCGAACGCACGGCTACCACTGGTTCGACAAGGGCTGGATGGTCTACGAGACGTCGGCGAACCCGATCCGCCGCGACGTGCGTCTCTACAACCTCGACAACACGCGGACGGAGGGACACGCGACCGGCTGGGAAGAGCTGATGATGCAGGCCGGCATGTTCGACGCGCGGCCGCGCTCGCGCGAGCTCGTCTACATCCTCGTCGCCCAGCGCGCCGCGCGGGCCCTCGGCGACCTCTTCATGGTGGCGAACCTGATGGACCTCGAGCAGGCTGCCGCCTTCGCGTGCGCCAACGTGCCGCGAGGCTGGTTCTCGCTCGAAGGCAAGCTCGTCCGCGGCGAGCAGCACCTCTACCTCCAGCAGCCCGGGTACGGGACGAGCTATCTCATGGGCAAGATGGAGATCGACGCGCTCCTGGCCGAGCGCAAGCAGCAGCTCGGCGACAAGTTCCGCATGAAGGAGTTCATGGACACCTTCAACGCGGTCGGCCTCATCCCGGCGTCGCTCGTCCGCTGGGAGATGACCGGGAAGAAGTCGCCCGAGCTGGAGAAGATGCTGAAGTAGGCCGGAGCGGCCCTTGCCGCTCCGGCGATAGATCGCGAGTGCGGCGCTATTTCTTGGCGTCCACCATCTGGATGTCGAACTTCCCGTTGCTCTCCCCGAAGACGACGCAGTCGGAAGCCTTGTCGCACCCCGTCGTGTGACGGTAGTTCCCGCCGGCCTGCATGAGGTAGGAGCCCGGGCCGAGCCTGACCGGCGGCTTGCCCTCCGGCGTGTGAATGAACGTTCCCGAGACGACGACCAGGCGCATGTCGTTCGTGTGCGTGTGCAGCGGCGCGTCGAAACCCGCCTGGAACTTCAGCAGTGCGCCGAACGCGCCCTTCGTGTAATCGCCCCAGAGCTGGGCGATCTGGACCCCGGGAGGGCCCTGCATCACCTCCCATTTCATGTCCGCCGCCGGCATGACGACCGCCTTGCCGGCCGCCGCCTGCGCCAGGACCGTCCCGGCCGCGAGAAAACACACCAGGACCGCAAGAAGCCTTCCCCTCATACCCGCCTCCTTCTTTTCGCTGAGAACAGCGGTGGGACGCTATATCCCTTCGCCCTTCCTGACAAGCGGAACGGCGCCGCCCAGCGTCATCCCGAGGAGCGCAGCGACGAGGGATCCCAGACTCGATTCGGGCCTCGGTGAAAAGCACGGGATCCCTCGCTTCGCTCGGGATGACTGGCTGAATTCGCGATGCGCGCCGTCCAGCCGTCATCCCGAGGAGGCGCCCCAAGCCGTCATCCCGAGGAGCACAGCGACGAGGGATCCCGGACTCGATGAGTCACCGCCACGCCTCGCTCAGGTCCTTCCACTCCGGATTGACTGTCTCGATCAGTGCGAGCTTCTTCCGCCTGCTCCACGCCTTGATCTGCTTCTCCCGGACGATGGCCGCCATCGGATCATCCGCCTGCTCGAAGTAGACGAGCCGGTGACAGTTGTACTTCCGGGTGAACCCCTCGACGAGACCTTCGCGGTGCTCGAAGAGCCGTCGCTCCAGGTCGTTCGTGACGCCCGTGTAGAGGGTTCGGTGGTCGCTCGCGACGATGTAGACGTAGTAGGGCACTACTCATGATTGTCGCGAGCCCTAAGCCGTCATGCCGACGAGCGCCTCAAGCTGTCATCCCGAGGAGCGCAGCGACGAGGGATCCCGGACTCGACACGGGCTCCGGCGAAAAGCACGGGATCCCTCGCTCCGCTCGGGATGACTGGCTGCGCGCCGCCCAGCGCGTCATCCCGAGGAGCGGAGCGACGAGGGATCCCGGACTCGACGCGGGCCCTGGCGCAAGACGCTCAGGATGACGCCTTGGGGTGACGGGCCGGACGCTACTCCTCGCCGCGCACCCGGCCGCGGCCGGCCTTGATCCGCGAGCGCTGCACCTTCGCCTCGATCCGCCGCTCCCGCGCCGCCTTGCTCGGCCGCGTCTTCCGGCGGGCCTTCGGACGCACCGCCGCGCGGCGGACGAGGTCGACCAGCCGCTCCCGCGCCGCGGCGCGATTCTGGGCCTGCGTGCGGTACGCGCGGCTGTCGATGAGGAGCACCCCCTCCGCGCTCATCCGTTTGCCGGCGAGCGCGGTCAGGCGCGCCTTCACGTCCTCCGGCAGCGAGGAGGCCGCGACGTCGAACCGCAGCTCGACCGCCGTTGCCACCTTGTTGACGTTCTGACCGCCCGGCCCCGACGCCCGCACGAACCGCTCGGAGAGCTCGTACTCGCGGATCGCGATCGACGGCGTGACCTGCAGCATGGACTACTTCCGGTTGCCGCCCTTGTAGACGACGCCGTCCTTGACGACGACCTCGACGTTGGCGAGCGCGGTGACGTCGAAGAGGGGATTGCCCCGCACGACGATGATGTCCGCGAGCTTCCCCGGCTCGATCGTTCCGAGCTCCTTCCCCTTGCCGAGGATCTCGGCGTTGACGCGCGTGGCAGCCGTGATCGCCCGCTGCGGGGACATCCCCGTGTCGACGTGGGCCTTGATCTCGCGCCAGAGCGCCTCGGTGTGGAAGTTCATCGGGGTTCCGGAGTCGGTCCCCATCCCCATCGTCGCGTTCGACTCGATCCACTGCCCGAGCGACGCCTTCGCGAAGCGCATCTCCTGGTCGGTCGCCGAAAAGTACGACAGCCGCTGGAATCCGACGAGCGACTTCTGGACCTCGGCCCAGATCTGCGGCCCGAAGTCGGTCTTGAGCTGCGGGTCCTGGAGGCGTTCCGGGAAGTCGACCGTGGCGGGAAATAGAAACGCCCGGTGCGCCGCGGTGACGACCACCGGCGTTCCCTTCGCGGCGATCGCCTTTACCAGCTCCGGGTCGTAGGTCGGCATCCCGGCCGAGCCGACGTGCTGCAGGACGTCGATCCCGCCCTCGAAGGCGTTCCGGACGTCGACGGGCATGTAGACGTGGGCGTGTACGCGCAACTTGTGACGGTGAGCCGCGTCGACGATCGCCTTGTAGTGAGCCGGGCTGAGGCCCACGTATGCCTTGATGACGTCGACTCCCGCCTTCGCGAGATCGTCCGTGGCCTTCGCCGCCTCCGCGGGCGTGTCCACCAGGAGCTGGTTCGGCAGCCCGGTGTAGTAGTCGCCGAGGTCCCGCGTGATCCACGGCCCGCTGACCGACATGCGCGGACCCGGGATCTCGCCTTTCTTGATCCGGTCGCGGACCGAGAGGCTCTCCTTGAGCGTCCCGCCGAGGTCGACGGCCGAAGTGACCCCGGCCATGAGGAGCTGCTTCGCCGAGATCTCGCCGACCCTTTCGACCAGGCCGTTCTCCTTGATCCACGGATCCCACCGGTCGTAGTCCCCGTGCCCCAGAATCTGCAGGTGCGCGTGCAGGTCGATCAGGCCCGGCAGCATCACGCGGCCGCTCGTGTCGATGACCTCGGCGTCCGGCGGGATCGCCAATTCGCCCGCGCGGCCCACGGCGACGATCCTGTTCCCCTCGATCAGCACGGCCGCGAAATGAATCGGCGGCACGCCGTCGTACCCGTCGATGAGCATGCCGCCGACGAGCGCCAGCTTCTTCGACGGTTCCGCGAGGGCGGACCCGCACACCAGGAACAGGGCGAGGATGGCGGTCAGAGCGCGCGTGAGCATCGCGGGATCCTACTCCGAGCCGGTCGAGCCGCTGGCCTCAGCGCGCGGCCGCCTGCAGCGCACGCCTCGCCTGCTCCGCCCGCTGGGCGATGCGCCCGGCCACGTACCCGGCGTCCCGGTCCGCGCCGTGGATCATGGTCGACGAGAACGCGTACAGGAAGTGCAGTCCGACGAAGTAGAGACCAGGCTCGCTCTCGACGACGCCGCGCTTCTGCAGCGGCTCTCCGTGCTCGTCGAGCACGGGCAGGTCGATCCAGGAGAAGCCGGGGTGGAACCCCGTCGACCAGATCACGTTCGACACCTCGAGTCTCCGGCCGTCGGCGAGGACGGGCTGGCCATCCGAGACGCCCGTGACGCGGGGAGCGCGCCGCACGCCGGCGGCGTCGAGGTCGGCGGGCTTGACCCGGATCAGCGGGCCGCCCTGGGAGACCATTTTCGGCCGGACGCGGCGCCCGATCGGCGTCGAGAGCGTGAAGATCCGGTGGAAGAGAAACCTCAGCACGAAGGGCACGAGGACGCGGCTCCCCACGAGCCCGTCGATGCGAAACGGGAGATGGCCGGTGTCGCGGCCCGCCATCCAGGTCTCGTGACTCGCCGCGACCTCCCGGGCGATCTCGGACCCGGAGTTGCCGGCGCCGACGATCAGAACAGCCCCCTCGCGAAGCTGGCCGGGGTTGCGATACTCGCTCGAATGGAGCTGGACGATGCCGGCGTCGAGGTCCTGAGCGAACTTCGGTACCCGCGGCTTCTGGTAGCTCGCCATTGCCACCACGACGTTCCGCGCCCGGAACCGGCGATCTCCCGTCTCGACGACGTAGTGGTCGCCGTCGCGCGACAGCCGTTCCACGCGGACGTTGCTTTCGACGGGGAGGGCGAAGCGCTTCACGTACGCTTCGAGGTAGTCCGCCATCTCGTCCTTCGTCGGAAACGCCTGGCGGGGCGCGGGGAAGGGCATGCCGGGAAGGCCGTCGAAGCGGGCGGGCGTGAACAGCCGGAGCGAGTCCCAGCGCCGACGCCACTGGTCGCCGACCCGCGCGTTCGCGTCGAGAATCACGAACGGCACGCCCCGACGTGCGAGGTGGTAACCGACCGAAAGTCCCGACTGGCCCGCGCCGATGACGACAACCTCGCGGTGCGCGGGCGCGAGCGCCGGCGCCGCGGTACTCGCCGAATGCAACGGCAGCCTGGCGAGATGCAGGAAGGCGGACCCTTCCTCGGTGAGAGCCGACGAGATGCGACGTTCGTTACGTTCCGGGTTCATGGTCCCTTCTTTCTATCCCACTTTGGGACGTCGGAAAGGTAGGCCGCCGGGCCCCTCCGGAGCTTCGGGTGAACCCCCCAATTTCGAGGGCAGCGAGGCATGGGGATTTCCCCCCATGGCGGGCCCGGCGGCTCAGATCAGGCCGTTCTCGTAGGCGAAGGCCGTGGCGGCCGCCCGCGACGGGACGTCGAGCTTGTCGAAGATGTTGCTGACGTGGCGGTCGACGGTCTTCTCGCTCAGAAACAGCTCCGCCGCGATGGCCTTGTTGGTCTTGCCGGCCGCCACGAGCCGCAGCACCTGCAGCTCGCGGCCGGTCAGGCCGTGCGGACGGACCTTCGGAGGAGCGCTCGCGGCGGCCTCGATCGCGGCGAGGTCCGTCGCCGCGCCGAGCTCGCGGAAGACCGCGCGCGCCCCGTCGATCTCGAGATGGCACCCGTCGTCGTCGCCGAGCTGCCGGCAGGCGCGGGCGACGAGCACGCGCACTCTCGCCGCCAGGTACGGCGCGCCGAGCTTCTGCCAGATCTCGAAGCGAGCGGCGGAGCGGCTCGAGCGCGGCCCGGGCGTCGCCTTCCGAGAGCCGCACGGCGCCGACGGCGTGCGCGGCCATCGCGTCGACGACTTCCATGTCGAGCTCCTTCGCGAAGTCCTGCAGCTAGCGCGCAGGCCCGGCGCGCCTCTTCGAGGTCGCCCGCGGCGAGCATGATCTCCACGTGCGCGGGAAGCAGGCGCGTCTGCTGCATCCGCCCGCTCGCCGCGTGGACGACCCGACGCATCGCGGAGGCCGCGGCCTCGACCCGTCCCTGCGCCAGTCGGAGGAGGGCGAGGCCCGGCTGGGGTTCCCACCCCCAGCGGCTGGCGCTCGCGTAGGCCTCCTCCGCCTCGGCCAGCTCGCCGCGAAGTCGATGAAGCTCCGCCTGCTGGTAGAACGCCGGCGCCGCGTCGCGCTCGTTGAGCCCGCCGAGGAGCATGTCCGCGGCAACCCGCGCTTCCTCGCTCGCGGTCTCCCAATCGCCGTTCCACTGGTGGATCTCCGACCGGTGCACGAGGCAGTGGCCGGCGAAGGCGACGGACCCGGGCTGAGCGTCGCACCAGGCCTTGAGAGCCTCCGTCCACTCGCGCGCCCGCCCGAAGGCGTAGACGTCCTGGCAGCTTCGAATGACCATGCAGTAGATCAATCCGGTGACGGTCGGCGACAGCTCGCCGGAGGAGACGGCGACCATCGCCTCGTCCAGGAGCACGAGCCCCTCCGGGATCCGCTCCTCGCGCAGGAGAACCTGCCCTTCGAACGTCCTCGCGAGGGCGACGAGGTCGGCGTCCCCGAACCGCTCGCCGATTCGGCCGGCCTGCTCCGCCGCGGCGCGCGCCGCCTGGAAGTCGCGCTCTCCGACATGCCGGCGGACGACCGGAAGCAGGAGAAAACCGCGCTCGGCGCAGTCGTGGCCTCCGTCGTCGAGCAGCCGCTGGGCGCGCGCCAGCCACCCGGCCCCCCGGGCCGGCTCGCCGGCGCCGAGAAGGCGGAAGCCGAGCCAGAAAGCCGCGCGCGCGGCGCCGGCGACCTGGCCGGCCTCGAGGTGCGCGCGGTGGGCGCGCTCGAAGATCCGCACGAAGTCCTCATCGCGGCCGATCATCCCGGCGGCCTGGGCCAGCCGGCCGAGCTCCTCGCCGGACAGGGGCTGCCTCCGGTCCGCCGCGGACAGGGCCTCGTAGGCCTGGACGAAGTTCCGCTGCTCGAAGGCCTCGCGGCCGCGCTGGAGCTCGGCGGAAGCGTCGGCGTCGGCCCGGCGAGGGTCGTTCCCGCGCGACTTCATGGGTTCCTCACGCTGCACGTTAGCGAGACCGCAGCGGTTAATATTCCACGGCTTTCTCCCCCGGTTGAAAGGACGCTCGATGAGACACCGCTTCGCTGCCGATCGCGATCCTCCTGTGCGCGGCCCTGGTCCATGCCGAGGACCCGCCCAAGCCCGACGCCGACAAGCCCAAGTGGGACGTCTCCAATCCTCCCTATCCCTTCGACGTGACCGTTCCGGTCGACACCGACACAGGCACCTGGATGTCGCTCGACGTTTCGCCGGACGGCAGGGAGATCGTGTTCGACCTCCTGGGCGACCTCTACGTGATGCCGTTTGCCGGCGGGCAGGCGCGGCCGCTGACGTCCGGCATCCCCTGGGACATGCAGCCGCGGTACTCGCCGGACGGCAAGTGGATCGCATTCACGTCCGACCGCTCGGGCGGCGACAACATCTGGATCATCGACCGCGACGGCAAGAACCCGCAGCAGGTCACGAAGGAGACCTTCCGCCTCTTGAACAGCCCGGCCTGGACCCCGGACTCCCAGTTCATCGCCGCGCGCAAGCACTTCACGGGAACCCGCTCGGCCGGGGCGGGGGAGATCTGGCTCTGGCACCGCACGGGCGGCGAGGGCCTCCAGATGACCAAGCGCGCGACGGAGCAGAAGGACGAGGGCGAGCCCGCGTTCTCGCCCGACGGCCGCTACCTCTACTGGTCCGCCGACACCACGCCCGGCAAGGTCTTCGAATACAACAAGGACCCCAACGGCCAGATCTACGTCATCAAGCGCCTCGACCGCGAGACCGGGAAGATCCTCAACTACGTCACGGGCCCTGGCGGCTCGATTCGCCCCACGCCCTCGCCCGACGGCAAGTCCCTCGCGTTCATCCGCCGCGTCCGCTACAAGTCGACCCTCTTCGTCCGGGACCTCGAGTCCGGCATCGAACGGCCGATCTGGGACGGCCTCGAGCGCGACATGCAGGAGACCTGGGCGATCCACGGCGTCTACCCCGGCATGGCCTGGACGCCGGACTCGAAGACGGTCGTCGTGTGGGCGGGAGGCAAGATCCGCCGCGTCGACGTCGCTTCGAAACAGGCGGCCGAGATCCCGTTTCACGTGACGGACACGCGCAAGACCGCCACGGCCGTCCGCTTCGGCGTCGACGTGCTGACGGGGTTGATGCAGGCGTCCGCGTCGCCGTCGATCCGGGGGACTTTCCCGGTGAGGATGCTCCGCTCGGTCGCCGTTTCGCCCGACGGCAAACGCGTCGCCTACCAGGCGCTCGGCCACATCTACGTGCGGGACCTTCCCACCGGCACGCCGAAACGCCTGACCACGCAGACGGACCAGTTCGAGTTCTACCCCTCCTGGTCGCGCGATTCGAAGTCCCTCGTCTACACGACCTGGAACGACGACACGCTCGGCACGATTCGCATCGCCGCGGTTCCCGCCGGAACGTCGCGCGTCGTCTCGGACAAGCCCGGCCACTACCTCGAGCCGGTCTTTTCGCCCGACGGATCGAAGATCGTCTACACGAAGGGGACCGGCGGGTTCCTGCGCTCGACCGCCTGGTCGGCCGATCCGGGCCTCTACGTCGTTTCCGCGAGCGGAGGGAAGCCCTCGCTCGTGGTCGAGAGCGCCTCGGCGCCCCGCTTCGGCAAGGCCTCCGACCGCGTCTTCTTCGTCAAGACGGAAGGCGGCGACGACCTCGTCGCGCCGGAGAAGCGGATCCTCGCCTCGATCAAGCTCGACGGCTCGGATCTCCACGAGTACTACCTCTCCGAGCTCGCGCAGGAATTCGCGATCTCGCCGGACGGCAGGTGGCTGGCGTTTCGCGAGGGATTCAACGCCTACGTGACGCCGTTCGTCGAGACCGGCCGGCGCGTCGACATCGGCCCCAAGAGCAAGGCCGTGCCCGTCACGAAGGTCTCGAAGGACGCGGGCGAAAACCTGGCCTTCTCCGGAGACTCGGCGCGACTCTACTGGTCCTACGGTCCCCAGCTCTTCGAGCGCAGCCTCAAGGACGCGTTCGCGTTCCTTCCGGGCGCACCGGAGAAGCTGCCCGAGCCGCCCGTCACCGGTGCCAACGTCTCTTTCGACGCGCCGATCGACGTGCCGTCCGGCGTCGTCGCCTTCGTCGGCGGCCGCGTGGCCACGATGAACGCGGACGAGGTCATCGAGGACGGCGTCGTGGTCGTCGAGGGCAACCGCATCCGGGCGGTGGGGAAGAGGGGAGCGGTCGCCATTCCCGCCGGCGCGAGGGCGGTCGACGTGACGGGAAAGACGGTCCTTCCCGGTTTCATCGACGCTCACTTCCATGGCGGGTTCGGCTCGGACGGCATCACGCCGCAGCAGAACTGGAAGTCCGACGCCTCGCTCGCCTTCGGCGTGACGACGATCCACGACCCCTCGAACGACACCGGCGACATCTTCTCCGCGGCCGAGCTGGCGCGCGCCGGCATGATCCGCGCTCCTCGCATCTTTTCGACGGGGACGATCCTCTACGGCGCCGCCGGCGACTTCAAAGCCCAGATCGACTCGCCCGAGGATGCCGTCTCGCACCTGCGCCGCATGAAGGCGGTCGGCGCGATCTCCGTCAAGAGCTACCAGCAGCCCCGCCGCGAGCAGCGCCAGGAGCTCCTCGCGGGGGCCCGCGAAGTCGGGATCATGGTCGTGCCCGAGGGCGGCTCGGACTTCGAGCTCAACATGACCATGGTCGTCGACGGCCATACGACCGTCGAGCACACGATCCCGGTGGCCCGCATCTACGCGGACGTCGAGTCTCTCTGGCCGCCGACGAAGGTCGGATACACGCCGACGCTCCTCGTGGGCTACGGCGGGCTCATGGGCGAGAACTACTGGTACCAGAAGACGAACGTCTGGGAGAACCCGAAGCTCTCGAAGTTCGTGCCGTCCTTCATCCTCGATCCGCGCTCCCGCCGACGCACGATGGTGCCCGAGGACGAGTTCAACCACATCGACCTCGCGACGGTGGCCACCGACCTCGACCGGAGAGGCGTCCTCGTCAACACCGGCGCGCACGGCCAGCGGGAGGGCCTCGGCCTCCACTGGGAGCTCTGGATGCTCGTCCAGGGCGGCCTGACCCCCCTCGAGGCCCTGCGGTGCGGGACGGCCAACGGCGCCAGGACCCTCGGCATGGACCGGGACATCGGCACGCTCGAGCCCGGCAAGCTGGCCGACATCATCGTCATCGACGGCAACCCCCTCCAGGACATCCGGCAGTCCGAGAAGGTGTCCTGGACCATGGTCAACGGCCGGCTATACGACGCGAACACGCTCAACGAGACCGGCTCGCGGGAGAAGAAGCGCGCCAAGTACTGGTGGGAGTGACGGGCCGGGCAATCAAGCGCGGGATCCCTCGTCGCTGCCGCTCCTCGGGATGACGTTCGCGTCCCAGCGAAGCGCGTCATCCCGAGCGAAGCGAGGGATCCCGACTGCATACGGGATAGAATCCCCCCTCGATTCGAAGCCTCGGAGTTGCTTCGACAAAATGGAGGGGACATGAAAACACGCACCATCCTGGCATCCCTGGCTGGCATCTTCGTGGGCATCGCCGTGGCCTTCGCCGCCGACCCCAACCCCAACATGGGCACCTGGAAGCTGGACGAGTCCGAGTCCAAGTTCAACCCGGGAGCGACGAAGAACCACACCGTCGTCTACGCGCCCGCCGCCGGCGACATGGTGAAGGTCACCGTGGACGGCGTCGACAAGGACGGCAAGGCCGAGCACACCGAGTGGACGGGCAAGTTCGACGGCAAGGACTACAAGGTCATCGGCGGGTCGATCGCCGACACGCGTTCGTACACGATGGTCGACGCCAACACCCTGAACATGGTCCTCAAGAAGGACGGCAAGGTCATCGGGACCGGCAAGATTACCGTCTCCGCTAATGGCAAGAAGCGCACGGTCACGACGGCCCCGGCTGATTCGAAGGCGATGCCCGGGCTGAGCGCCGTTGCGGTGTACGAGAAGGAGTAGACGACGTCATCCTGAGGCGCCGAGCGCCGAAGGATCCCGGACTCGACCAGCCGGGTGTGTTCCGGTCGCAGGGGCGGGGCTTGTCCCCGCCCTTTTCTTTCGCTTCTACTGCGTCTCGCGGAGCCCCGTTCCGAGCTCGAACAGCCACCCGCCCGTCGCCGCAGCCGGATAGGTGCTCACGCCGAGCACGATGTCCGATCCGGCCGGCGCCGTCAGCGTCTCGACCGTGTCGCCGTAGACGTCGATCATCCTCCCCAGCACGCTGCCTGCCCGGATGCGGTCGCCGGGGCTGACGGCCGCCTCGAAGAATCCGCCCCGGGCGTTCGTCACGATTCGGTACCCCGTGAGCAGAGTGAAGCCCGCCGGCCGCGAGGGCTCTCCCGCGAGGACGCCCACTTTGCGCAGGAAGCTCCGTGCCGCGTCGGCCTGGAACTTCACGTCCTTCGCCTCGAGCGGTTGCCCGCCGCCTACCTCCAGCAGGAAGGCCGGGATCCCTGCCGCGCTGAAGATCGTCGTGGCGTCGCTCGAGAAGACCTTATCCGTGTCCCGCCACAGCGTCGGCACCCCGAACCCCCGCGCCAGCTCGTCGTACCGGTCCGCCGGGACCGTGCCCGTCACCGAATAGAAAACGAACGGCTGTTGTCGGAAGCGGTCCCCGCCGGTGTGAAAGTCGACGAAGTACTGCGCGACCCTCTTCACCTCCGCCGTCACCGCCGCCCCGATCCGCTCGGTCGCGAACCGGTCCCGCCCCGGGAACGCGTCGCCGAAGTCCATCAGGTCGTCGAGGTTCGGATTGACCCGCTGAAGGGCCCGGAAGGCGAGGGGATTGGAGATCATCACGGCCACGACCGTGCCCGACATCGCCTGCGGGTCGAGGCTCCGCACGAGCTCCTGCAGCGCCCGGGGCCCGCCGTACTCGTCGCCGTGCGCGCTCGCCTCCAGCCACACGACCGGGCCGGGCCGCACACCCGTCACGATCACGAAGGGGAGCGATACGGGGGTCCCGTCCACCGCCTCCGCGACCTTCAGCGACCCGCGCACCGCCTGCCCCGGTACGCCCCTCGCCGTGCCAATCTCGATGGGCGTGAGCTCGGCGCCCGTTGCGCCGCCGCGCGCCGCGAATACGGCCGGAAGAAGCAGCGGCAACATCAGGCGGAAGCGTGGCATCGGGGCCTCCGTGCGAAATCCGAGCGCGAGGGATCGTACCGTAGGAGCGAAACCCGCAGCCGCGAACTAGACTCACTCCGAGGAGGATCGATTATGAGCACGCGCCACGACAACTTGCCGAAGGGTACAGGGACGCTTCTGGCCGACGAGCGCATCGCTCTTTACCGGGACGAGGGTGGAGACCTGCATGCCATGAGCAGCGTCTGCCCCCATCGAGGCTGCGACGTCGAGTGGAACGGCGATGAGAAGGTCTGGGACTGCCCCTGCCACGGATCGAAGTTCGCCCCGGACGGAGCCGTCCTTCACGGACCCGCGACGCAGCCGCTGCCGCTCTGCCGAGGTGCCGGAAGAGGCCTGATGGCCGAGCACTTCTTCCCGCTCAAGTACCGCAAGGAGGTCGCGGAGGGCACGATGGCCTTCTGGTTCGACACGTCCGGCTCCGGCTTCACCTACGCGCCCGGCCAGAACGCCGACTTCACTTTGATCGACCCGCCGAAGACCGACGCCGAGGGCAACGTGCGGACATTCTCCTTTGCGAGCTCGCCCCATCACCGGGACTTCTTCATGGTCGCAACCCGCATGCGGCCGACCGCCTTCAAGGACAGCCTGCGGTCCCTGCCCCTGGGCACGAAGCTCAAGGTCGAAGGACCGAACGGCGAAATGGTCCTCCACGAGGACTCGAGCCGGCCTGCAGTCCTCGTCGCCGGCGGAATCGGGATCACGCCCTTCCGCGCCATGCTCGAGTGGGCCACGGAGCGGAGGCTCCCGCACCAGTTCACGCTCTTCTACTCCAATCGAACCCCGGCGCTGACGGCGTTTCTCGACGACCTCGAGGGATGGAGCAAACGCAACTCGAACATCCGGCTCGTTCCCACGGTCACCGAGTCGAAGGACCCCAACTGGCGCTACGAAAACGGTCTGGTCGATGAGGCCATGGTGGCCAGAGCACATGCCCGACCTCAAGAGGCCGGTCTATTACCTGGCCGGCCCGCCCGGCATGGTCGCGGCCGTCAAGAAGCTGCTTCTCGGCCGCGGGGTCAGCCGCGACAACGTCAGGGAAGAGGCGTTCAGCGGCTACTGAGGGGGAGGCTGGCTCGACCCACTCCTGTCCAAATCGCAGATAATTCGGGGGAGGTCATGGCCTACCCGGCCCCGCGTCGCTGCGTCCCTGGACCCGATGCCTTTGCTCAGGAGTCATCGGAAGCGGCGATGTCGCGCGCCGCTGTCCTGCTTCATTTGAGCGCGCAGCTCGAAGCCGGCCCCCGTGCTCGCATCGAGGCTATGCGCCTTCCCGCGTCGGAGGGCCTCCTCTTCGCCGACGAGGACTTCGTCGTCCCGCGCCTGCCGATGACCGGCGAGCGATTCCGCCTCCTCGAGCGCGAGCCCATGGTCCTGCGCGAGTCCGCGCCCGGCGCCCGCGCCGAGCTCGCCAACGAGCTCTTCATCCGGCCCGACGCCCTGAGGGCCGCCCGGCTGGCGACCGTCTGTCTCGCGGACGACGACGAGCTCACGCGTGTGGCCGCCGCAGTGCTTCACTTTCGGATGAGCGTCGACCCGAGGCCCTCGATCGAAACCCTCGCGCAGGGTACGAAGAGCGACGACGAGTTGGTGCGTGAGGTTGCCGCCACTGCGCTCGCGCGCGTCTACCCGCGCCACACAGCGCTCGACCGGCTTCGCCAGGCCGGTCCGGCACCCGAGGGCGGCGCGCAGACGCGGACGACGATGCTGATCCACGGAACGTGGGCCCGCGCCTACGAGTGGTGGCAACCCGGAGGCACCTTCCATTCGTTCCTCGGCCCGTGGCGCCCGGATCTTTACGGCGCGGCGGACCGGTTCGAATGGACCGGCGGCTACAGCGCCAACGCCCGCGCCGACGGCGCCAATCAGCTCGTTTCGTGGATTCAGGACCATGACGACGACGGTTTGAGCCTCATCACCCACAGCCACGGCGGGAACGTGGCCTTTCTTGCGACGTGGGGCGGGCCGAGAGTCGGCGATCTCATCCTGCTGAGTTGTCCGGTCAGGGACGAGTACGTTCCAAACTTCGCGAATGTCGGCAAGGTCGTTTCCGTGCGGGTCAAGTGGGACCTCGTCATCCTCGTGGACGGGGGCGGCCAGAGGTTCGACGATTCGCGCATCACCGAGATCGTGCTGCCCGTCTGGTTCAACCACTCGGCGACCCACGATCCGGACGTCTGGACAGCCAACGCCGTCGCCGCGCAGATCGATGCGGCCTAGAATGTCCTCGTGAGGATCGGCCGCACCCTCTACCTGATGGGCTCCCGCGCCGCGTGGAGAGTCACCGGCATCCGGGCCGCCGGTCGCCCCCTCGTTGACGCCCTCGGGTCGACCGACGAGGACGTCCGGACGATCGCGGGCATGCTTCTCGTCAAGGCGGGCAAGAGCGCCGAGCCCCTTCTGACGGAGGCGCTCGCTCGCCGCGAGAACCTGCCCATGGTCCTGTCGGTCCTGGCGGACATCGGCGATCCGGATGTCGAATCCCAGATTCAAAGTTTCAGCT
The DNA here is from genome assembly GCA_963810205.1 of uncultured Acidobacteriota bacterium. GTDB lineage: Bacteria > Acidobacteriota > Thermoanaerobaculia > UBA5066 > Gp7-AA6 > DAHUXD01. Next base: position 7,017 of record CAWEMP010000002.1, on the reverse strand, counting down.
CGGACACGGATCCCGAGGTCTCCCGCGCCGCGAAGGAGGCCCTCCGCATCCTCCGGCTGCCGTCGCACGCACTGGGATCAAACCGATAGCCGTTTTTCTCCCCTGGGAGGAGACGAGTTCTCGCACCGATCATCTTCGACGTTTCTAACACTCGTTAATCGACAGTCGCGCGCCGCCGCGCGGTGGTACATTCGATTCGTTCTCGCTTCGCTCGCCCTTTGCCAGACTCCTTCTGACGAATCCCGATCGAAATTAGTGACGAGAACGCAGGGCGCCGCGCCGTGGTGTCCCGCTCGACTTCGATCGGCGATGGAGGAAGTCATGCGATCCACGTTCCGTTTGTTCATGGCAGCGATTCTTCTCACAGTGGCAGCCGGAGTCGCCTCGGCGCAGGAGGCCAGCGCGCCGCCCCCGCCGCCGGCCCCCGACGTCGCGACCCCGTCGCCGAGCTTCCGCCGATCCCCGTCGCGGTGCCAGTCGCCGAGCCCGTCCCGGACCCCAACGCGCCGGCCGTCGAGCCCGCGCTGACCATCGATCAGAGCGCCCTGCCCGTCGAGCCCGCCGCCGTCGAGCCGGCCGTCGTGGCGCCCGCCGCCGTGGCCATCGTCGAGCCGCCCCCGCAGGAGAAGGCCGTGGTCACGACGACCACCAAGCGCGTGACCAAGAAGACCGTCAAGAAGCCCGCGGAGGTGCCTGCGGTCCAGGCAAAGGAATCCGTCGACCCGGCGGCCGCGGCTGCGGCAGGCACGGCGGCCATCGACAAGGCCGAGACCATGCCGCCTCCTCCGGCTCCGGACGCAGCGGCGAGTACGGCGCCTCCGAAGAGCGTCGCGCCCCCGCCGCCTGCGGCTCAATCCGTCGTTGTCCCGAGTCCCGCTGAGGACACCCCGTCTGAGACCAGCAGCATAGGCTTCGGCGGCTGGTTGCTCGCCGGCGCCGTGGTCGCTGCGATGGTCGGCCTCATCACCTGGTTCCGGCGTCGCCGGACGCAGAGGAAGACCTCGATCGTCGACATGCCGACCATGGTCGACCTCCCGACCTTTGGTCCCGAGCTGAAGGCGGCACCGGTCACACGCCTCTAACTCCCTCGAGGAGCTTCGGCGTAGGGGCGGGGCTTGTCCCCGCCCTTTTTCTTGGTGCCCGCTCGCAGTACGCCGTGGCGCGCCCCTCGAGGTCGCGGGGAGGTATTTCGTACTCGACGATCCGCGGTTGGTCCCGAGAACACTCCCTCGCCGCAACCTTTCGCTGGATGCGGGGTTCCACCAACGAGGACGGAGGTGGTTCATGACCATGCCGGGATTGGCGCTGATCGGAGTGCCCTCGAGCGCCGGTGCGCGCCGAACGGGGCAGGAGGGTGCGCCCGCTGCCTTTCGGGCCGCGCGCCTGCTCGAGCGGCTCGCCGCAGCGGGCCTCGATGTCGTGGCGCTCGGCGACGTGCCCTCCGTCTCCTACCGCCCGGATCCCGACCACCCGCGCCAACAAAACGCCAATCTCGTCGCCGACGTGGCCCGGCAGGCGGCGGATCGAGTCGACCGGGCCGTCGCGAGCCGTCGCGTGCCGCTCGTCCTGGGGGGCGATTGCACCGTCAGCCTCGGCGTCGTCGCCGGACTGCTCCGCCATCACCCGAGCCTCGGCCTCCTGTACTTCGACGGCGACGTCGACCTCAACACGCCGGAGACCACGGCGTCAGGGATCTTCGACGGGATGGTCATGGCCCACCTTCTGGGACGAGGCGTCCGCGAGCTCGCCGGGCTCGGGCCGCGAACGCCGCTCCTCCGCGAGGAGGACGTCGTCCTCTTCGGCTACGACGACGAGTCCGGCTTCATCGATCCTCCCGAGCGCGAGGCCCTGGAGCGTTCGCGCATGACGAAGTACCCCCTGGCCCGCGTCCGCCCGGATGCGGCCGCGGCCGCAAGACAGGCGCTATCGTGTCTGCAGAGCGCGTCGGATGCGTTCCTCGTCCATTTCGACGTCGACGTGACGAACCTCCCCGCCGCCGACGTACAGCATCCCCGCGGCCTCGACGTCGAGTCGGCCTTTGCCGCGCTGAAGGTGTTCGTCGCCGCCCCCACCTGCGCCGCCGTCGTCGTGACGGAGCTCAACGTCGAGAAGGACCCGGACGGCTCTCAGGCCGCGCGGCTGGTGGACGGCCTCGTGGAAGCCCTGGGCGCCCGAACGGAGTGAGGGGAGCGTCTAAGAACCGGGAGCGCGGAGCCGGTCTCCGTACGTGTTGTACGATACGTACCTGTAGTACACTACGCGCATGACCCGACTTCGCGCCAGCAAGGCCCGGCAGGAGTTCGCCGACACCCTCAATCGAGTCGTCTACGGCGGCGAGCGGATCGTCCTGGCCAGACGCGGCCGCGACCTCGCGGCCATCGTTCCGATGGACGACCTCGAGCTGATTCGAGCCCTCGAGGACCGAATCGACCTTCAGAAGGCCAGAAAGGCTCTGAAGGAAAAGGGCAGCGTCTCCTGGAAGAAGGTCAAGGCCGACCTCGGCCTCTGATCCCGACCTCGCATGGCTTACGAGGTTCGCCTCAAGCCCTCCGCGGAACGCGCACTCCGGAAGCTGCCCGCCCAGATTCGATCTCGGATCGGGAGTCGGCTGGATGCGCTCGCGGTTAACCCTCGTCCGCCCGGCTGCGAGAAGCTCGGCGGCGTCGAGGACCTCTACCGAGTCCGCGCGGGGGATTACCGAATCGTTTATCAGGTGTCCGATGACGTTCTGCTCGTTCTGATCGTGACGATCGGCCACCGCAGCGACGTGTATCGGCGCCTCTAGGTCGAGCGAGCCCGCCCGGACCCCATCTGTCCCACCCCGGATGCCACAATCCCCGCGACAGGGGAGACTCACGCATTGCGCTTCAAGGCCACCGACGTCTACGACTTCTACAAGCCGTCCGAATGCGTGCGGAGGGTGGCCCTGCGCGCGCGCGGCGAGGAGGAGCAGGACACGGACACCGCGTTCGTCGAGCTCCTCCGGAACCTCGGCCGCCGCCACGAGGCGAGCCACCGCGCGACACTCGCCGGCCTCGTCGACCTCTCTTCGGCCGACCAGGCCGAGCGCGAACGCGCGACTCTGCAGGCGATCCGCGACGGCGCCGCCGCAATCTATCAACCGCGCTTTCGCCTCGAGCTCCGGCTCGACGGAGAGCCGCTCGAGCTCGTCGGTGAGCCCGACTTCCTGATCCGCGACGCCGCGAGCGGCGGCTACCGCATCCGTGACTCCAAGCTCGCTCGCAACGTCACGGCGAAGCGCCACCTCGGCATTCCCATGCAGCTCCAGATTTACGGCTTCCTCTACGAGCGCCTCGTCGGCAAGCGCCCGATCGAGCTCGAGGTCCACGCGGGGGACGACGACATCGTCGCCGTGGCGTACGAAGGGGAAGCTGCCGTCCTCGAGGCCATACGCAAGCACATCTCGATGCGCGCGACCGATCCGGCCGCGTACGAGCCCACCGGCTGGACCAAGTGCGGCGGCTGCGGCTTCGAGGACCGTTGCCGCGGGCAGGCCGAGGCCGCGCAGGACGTGGCGCTCCTCTCCCGGGTCAACCAGGACCGCGCGCGGGCCCTTCACCGCCTCGACATCCGCTCGATTGCCGACATCCCGAGGGCGGTCGACGATCCCGCTCTACGCGACTACTTCTGGACCGGCGTGAGAAAGCCGAGGCTCAAGGACTTCGTCGACCCGCTCGTCCGGAGCGCCGAGTCCTGGATCTCGAAGACGCCCATCCGCCTCGACGACGCGCCCGCGCTTCCGTCGGCCCGCAACGTCGCGATGCTCGACCTCGAGGGCCTGCCGCCCTACGCCGACGAGCTCGACCGCACCTACCTCTGGGGCGTCAAGGTGTTCGGCGAAAAGCCCTCCGCGTACCAGCCCGCCCAGTCCGGCTTCGGCCCCGACGGCGACAAGGAAGGCTGGTTCGCCTTCCTGGAGCTCGCCGACCGCCTCTTCACCGAGTACGGCCCCGACCTCCCGTTCGTCCACTGGAGCCCCTACGAAAAGACGCGCCTGATCGAGTACGTCAAACGCTACGGCGACAAGCCGTTATCCCCTCTCCCCCTGAAAGGGGGAGAGGGTAAGGGTGAGGAGGTCGGCATCGTCGCCCGCGTCCTCTTCAACCTCGTCGACCTCCTGGCCCTGGTGCGCAACTCCGTCGTCCTCCCGCTCCCGAGCTACTCCCTCAAGGTCGTCGAGGGTTACGTCGGCTTCTCCCGCTCCAACTCCGGCGACGGCACCTGGTCCATCGCCAAATACATCGAGGCCACCGAGTCCAACGACCCCGCCGCCCGCGCCGCCATCGTCAACGAAATCCTCGCCTACAACGAGGAAGACCTCGACGCGACCTGGGCGGTGCTCGAATGGCTCCGGCGGCTGGGTGCCAGGTCCTCGACTGCCCCGCTCCGCTCCCCGTCACGAATCTGCCTACTTCCGACGCCGCCCCGATCCCGGCCGGCCCGGTGGTGGGCTACACTTGTTCCTGGTGAGGCCATGACCGAAATCGCCCCGCGAATCGTCGTCGACGAGGCCGTCCGCTTCGGAAAGCCCGTCATCGCTGGTACGCGTGTGCCGGTCGATCTCGTCGTCGGAAAGCTCGCCGGCGGGATGACCTTCGAGCAGGTGATGGCCGAGTATGAGCTCGTTCGCGAGGACGTCCTGGCCGCTCTGGCCTACGCCGCACGGGCGGTTGCCGACGAGCAGGTCCGGGCTGTGAGGTAGCGACGATGACGATCACGCTGGGTTGCCGCCGGCCTCCGGCCGGCGTCTCCTACTGCCGGGGGTCGTCCGTTGGTGGTCGGACCGCCCCCCACCCGACCAGTACGTTGGGCGAAAGCCCACCCCGGGTGGAGTGAGCCTGCGTGCGGAAGGGTGTTCCGAGATCCCTGCCGTTGAGTACACAAGGGGGGTGCACTGATGAGCTCCGCGACGACCAGACCCACTTCCACCCAGGAGATCATCTTCCTGATCGAAGAGGCCCCCGAGGGCGGCTTCACGGCAAGGGCGCTGGGATTTGCCATCTTCACCGAAGCGGATGACATGGATGCCCTCAAGTCCAACGTCCGGGACGCCGTCGCCTGCCACTTCGAAGGGTCGGATCGCCCGGGGGTCGTTCGCCTCCACCACGTAAGAGAGGAAATCCTCACGCCTTGAGGCTTGAGAAGCGCATTTACCCAAACCTTCTGGCGACAGCGGGCCGGTTTCCTTCACGGGCACGGGCGGGGAAGAGTTCGACCCGCGATCGCGTGAATGGGTTTGCGGCTCATGAGGGCACTGCTTTCTTACGGAGACCGGCTAGGAAGCACTCGGGGTCAGTCACGCCTGACTTGCTTTGTCGGTACGAACGACTTATTAGCCGCGGTGCCGAGAAGATATCGGCCTCTGCCGACGGACAATGCCGCCAAGGATAACTGACCCCAAGGAAAGACTTCACCTTGTCCCAATTGCCTTTCGGATCGTTAGGGCGTTGGATTGACCACTTCACCGGCCTTGTGTCCAGCCGCAGCTCCGGTCAGACCTCCCACGGCGGCCCCTGCGACCGCGCCGACGGGACCACCCACGGCCGCTCCAACAACCGCACCGGTCGCCGCACCGCCGGCGGTTCCAAGTCCGGTAGCAACCGGCTGAGAACCCGGCGCTCCTGTCGGATCGAGCACTCTCAGCCGTCTTGTGTCCAGCCGCGGCTCCGGCCACGCCGCCCGCGGCGGCCCCTACGGCTGCGCCGACGGGACCACCCACGACCGCGCCAACAACTGCGCCGGTAGCCGCACCGCCGGCAGCTCCCGCTCCGGTACCAATCGGATGAGAACCCGGCTTTTGCGTCAGTTCAACTCTTTCGTCCACCATGATCAGCCTCCTTCTTTCTATGACCACCGCGAAGCTCTACACACAGGTGACACCGTGCCGGCCTTGGTCAGAGAAGGCCACCCGGTTCGACCGTGTAGAGCATGTATGGCCGATTTGACGCCGTCCAATAGCTAGTTCCGATCAACTTCGGATGTCCTAACGATTAGTCGTGGAGAATTGGAAAGGTGTGGTGCGCGATCACGAGCGCGCAACGCCGCTGGCCATGTCGTCCTTCGGGACAAGGGCCTTGCGGATAGGGTCTCACGATGATTTGAGGATTCCCCTCACCACGACCCGATAGCACCGGTTGGCGCCGGTGTTGCCTACTGCCGGGGGTCTGGTTACCGCCGCGCGTAGCGCGGCGTTCCCGCCAACCGCTCGATCGCCGCCAGACTCACTTCTTCTTCCGGTGGCTCGCTCGCCCCCGGCAGCCTTCCTCTGCCCCGGTCGGGGGGCGAGGCCGAGCCGAACCAGTCTTTGGGCCAGGAATACGTCGTCACGCGCGCCTTGGGGCGGATACCGGCCGCGACCACGTGAACGGCCCCGGCGAACGAGTGCGATGGAACAGATGACGCAGTACGCTGGCCGGCGGCGCGCCGGCTGCGATAACCGAGAAGCCGCGCGGCGGCTTGCCCTCCTTGTCCGGTCGACTTCCGTGTTCTGGACGTATCGAAGAGTTGCTGCTGAATCCGCCGGTCACCAAGCGCTTCGAGCATCCGCAGCGCCGTCTTCGTCCAGAAGACGTCGTCGCGCCGCGACGGGCTCGACGAGTAGGCCCGAGCCGGGCCGCGACCTCATCGACGGTGACGCCCCGGTTCGATGTCGAGGCTCTTCCGAAGGCATCCATCTCACCAGATCGGACACCACGTCGCAGGATCCGAGGAGAGTCTCGTCGAGCTCCGCCAACATGAGCGTCATCAGGGCTGCGCCGTTCGTCATTCGAACGAGGTCTCGGATCTTCCGAAGCTGGCCGCTCGAGCCCGTGAGTGCCCGGGCCTTCATAGGGCGATCTCGGTCATCGAGCGGCTTCTCCTGATCGTTTGCGTAACCGTACGCATGATCGTACAGCGGCATCGGGTCAACCACCTCGTCCCTCGGACCCGATGGCCGTCGTTCTGTTGACGAGGTCCATGCCGCCGCCGCTACCACCCTCCGCCTTCCTCCCTGTC
>CAWEMP010000001.1:0-8305 GCA_963810205.1 uncultured Acidobacteriota bacterium | reverse complement strand
CTGGATCATCGTGTTCATTCGCCTTTCAAAACTTCGCTGGGGGCAATGCGGGCAGCCCGCCGCGCGGGCGGACCACTCGCGAGAAACATCACGACGCCGAGGGACAGTGCGGCCGCCACGAGCGTCGCGGGGTCGGTGGCCGCGACGCCGAAGAGGACGCGGGAGAGCAGCGGGGCGAGGGCGAGCGCGCCGGCGACCCCGAGGGCGATGCCTCCGATCGCCAGCCGCGCTGTCTCGCCGAGGACGGTGCCGAGGACCTGCCGAGGGCGCGCGCCCAGGGCGATTCGGATGCCGAGCTCGCGCCGCCGCAGCGCGACGACGTAGGAGAGCAGCCCGTAGACGCCGACCATCGCGAGACCGACGGCGAGGCCGCCGAAGGCGAGCATGAGCTGCATGTTGAGGCGCGAAGGGGCGAGGGCGGCGGCATAGACGCGCCTCATCGTCGAAACACCCTGAAGCGGAAGCGCAGGGTCCAGATCGCGGAACGTCCGGCGCAGGGCCGGGGCGCCGACGGTGCCGCGGACGACCAGCTGCATGTCCTCGATCGGGAACTGGCGGACGGAAAGGAAGTAGGCCGGAGCCGTCTCCTTGTCGAGGCCCAGGAACTTTTCGTCGGCCGCGATGCCGACGATCTCGAAGCGCGTCGGCAGCCCCTCGCCCCACCAGGAGACGCCGTCCCCCGACTCCAGAAACCGTCCGACCGCGCGGCCATCCCGGAAGTTGGCGCGGGCGAAGGCCTGGTTGACGATCGCAACCGCCGGGTGCCCCGCGTCGTCGGTCGGCGCGAAGTCGCGTCCCGCGAGAAGCGGCACTCCCACGGAGCGGAAGTAGCCCTCGCTCACGGCCCGGAACCAGGCCGGCGATCTCTCGCCGCCGGGATCGCCCGCGCGGGGTTCGGCCTCGCCTCCGCCGATCCACTGCGCCTCTAGGGGATGGTTGTAGGCCAGGGCCGCGGAGGAGACTCCGGGCAGCGCGCGCACGCTCGACAGCAGGGCATCTTCGAAGCGCGCGACCTCGCCCCAGGTCCCGTAACGTGAGCGCGGCAGCGAGAACGGAGCGATCGTGACGTCGACGGCGTGGAATCCCGGGTCGACTCGCGCCAGCTGCAGGAAGCTCCGCGTCAGCAGGAGCGCGCCCGAGGCGAGCAGCACGGCGACCGCTGTTTCCCCGAGCACCAGCAGGCGCAGCGAGCGCCTCGCCCCGCGAGTCCCCGTCGCGCCCCGGCCGACGGCTGCCAGGCCTCGCGCGGCGCTCCGCCGCGCCGCGGACAGGGCCGGCACGAGGCCCGAGAGCACGCCCACGGCCAGGGACACGAAGACGGCGAACGCGAGGATCCCGCCGTGGACCCGGACTTGCGAGAGGCGGGGGACGTCCGGCGGAACGAGCGTGACGAGCAGCGGCAACCCCCAGAACGTGAGGAGAACCCCCAGAGCCCCGGCCGCCGCGGAGAGGACGACGGATTCGACCAGGAACTGCGCGGCGATCCGTCCGCGTCCGGCGCCGAGGGCCGAGCGTACGGCGATCTCTCGCCCGCGCGCCTCGGCCCGCGCGAGCTCGAGGCTCGTCACGTTGGCGCAGCCGATCGCGAGGACGAAGAGAACCGCTCCGAAGAGAAGCCAGAGAGCGGGGCGCATCGCGCCCTGCGTCTCGAGGTGGAGCGGGGCGAGCCGCGCGTCCGCGCCCCGGTTGCTCGAGTCCTCGGCCGCGAGCCTCCGGGCGAGTGCCGTCATCTCCTCCTGGGCCGCCTCCAGGCTCACGCCCGCCTTCAGCCGGCCGAGGACCCCGAGGACATAGCTGCGGCCGGTGGCGGCCCCCGCGAACTCGAGAGCCGCCGGAGCGAAGAACTCCGGCCCGCCCGGGGCGAAGCCGATGCGGCCGATCGTGAGAGCGGTTGTCGGGTAGGGCGCCGGGGGCATGACGCCGACGACGATGCGCGGCGTACCCTCGAGCGTCACCGAGCGGCCGAGGATCCCCGGGTCGGCGCCGAAGCGCGACACCCAGAGATCGTGTCCGAGAAGCACTACCGGAACGGCGCCGGTCTTCGCCTCTTCCGGCCGGAAGCCGCGGCCGAAGAGGGGCGAGACGCCGAGGAGATCGAGGTACTCGGGTGTGACGCGGCTGCCGTGGAGCGAGATGGGCTCGCCCTCGCCCGTCAGCGTCCAGGTCGCGCCCTGGAAGGCGGCGAGGCCCTCGAAGGAGCGGGCGTGCTCGCGCCACGCGCGCAGGGAGGCGGGGGCCGGGCGCCAGAGCCGGCCGTCGGGCCCGACCTCCCAGAGGACCGCCAGCCGTTCGGGCTCCCGGTACGGGAGGGGCGCGAGCACGACCGAGTGGAGTATCGAGAAGATCGTGGTCGACGCGGCGATCCCCAGCGCCAGGGTGGCGATCGCCGCGGCCGAGAATCCCGGGCTCTTGCGGAGCGTCCGCACGGCGTATCGGAGCTCGCGGAGGAGGGCGCGGATGCCTTTCATTCGGCCCTCAGCGCGGTCGTCGGACTTACACGCAGGGCGCGCCGGGCCGGCCAGGCACAGGCCGCGAGGACGACGACGGTCAGAAGCGCCGCGACGCCGCCGAACGTGAGGGGATCGAAGGGCTTGACGCCGTAGAGGAGGCTCGACACGAAGCGCGTCAGCCCCAAAGCGGCCGCGCCGCCGAGGACGATTCCGGCCGCTGCCAGTCGCAGCGCGTGGTCGATCACGAGCCGCAGGACGTCCGAAGGCTTCGCTCCGAGGGCGGTTCGGATCCCGATCTCGCGGCGGCGCTCCCCGACGCCGCAGGCGACGACCCCGGTGATGCCGACGGCGGCGAGGGTCAGGGCGAGGGCGCCGAAGAGGGCGAGTAGCAGCGTCGTGAAATGCCGGCGCGCGAGCGACTCTCCGAAATACCGCTCGAGCGGCTCGACTCGCGAGACCGGCTGGTCCGGGTCGATGGCGTGAACAGCGGCGGCCGCGGGCTTCGCGAGCGACATCGGGTCGTTCGAAGCGGCGAGCACGATCGTCATCGATTGATTCGGCTGCTGGGCGAACGGCATGTAGAGCTCGGGCCGGGCCGGCAGGTCCAGACCCTCCTGGCGGACGTCCGCGACGATGCCCACGATCTCCCGGAACGGCGCGCCCTCGTCCTGCGGGAAGCCGCGCTTGATCCGCTTGCCGACGGCGTCGCCGCGCGGCCACCAGAGTTTCGCGAGGGTCTCGTTGACGACGATCACCGGCGGCGAGTCCGCGGTGTCCTGCGGGCCGAACAGGCGGCCGGCCATCAGCGGGATCGAGAGCGTGCGGAAGAAGTCGGGATCCGCGACGTTGATCGTCGCGCTCGGCAAGTCCGCCTGGGGCGGCGCCGGCCGGTCGGACACCATGTACACGGAGCCCCAGCAGGGGCCCATCAGGGGTGGGCAGAGAACGGCCGAGGCGGACCGGACGCCGGGCAGGGCCCGTAGACGCGCGAGCGCCCCGGTGAAGAAGACCTGGCTGTCCGCCTCCGTTTCGGCGGCGGGGCGGCTGACGTTCATCGCCAGAACGCCGTCGGACGAGAAGCCCGGATCGACCGCCCGGACGCGCGCGAGGCTGCGCAGAAGGAGCCCCGAGCCCACCACGACGAGAAACGCGAGGGCGACCTCCGCGACGAAGAGCGCCGCGCGCTGCCTTCGGCCGCGGGCCGACGCCGTCGCTCCGAAGATGCCGTCCTTCAGGGCCGACTGCGGGTCCGTGCGGAACGCCGCGAGCGCCGGGGCGAGCCCGAAGAGAATTCCGGTCGCGACCGAGGCCGCGAAGGAAAACAGGAGCACGGTGCCGTCGACGCCGGCCTCGGCCAGCCGCGGGATGTCTTCGGGCGCGGCGGCGAGCAGGGGCGGCGTGGCCCAGACGGCCAGGAGGAGCCCGAGGCCCCCGCCGAGGAGCGCGAGCAGGACGCTTTCCGTCAGGAGCTGACGCACCACGCGGGCGCGGCTCGCGCCGATGGCCGCGCGGATGGCAAGCTCGCGCTGCCGGGCGGTGGCGCGCGCGAGCAGCAAGTGCGCGACGTTCGCGCAGGCGAGGAGCAGCACGAAGGCGACCGCGGCAAAGAGGGTCCAGAGCGTCGTCCGGGATTCGGCGACGCCGCTCTCGAAAAGCGGGACGACCATCGTCCGCTGGCCGCTGTTGGTCCGCGGGTACTGCGTCTCGAGCCGCGCCATGATCGTGTCGAGCTCGGCCCGCGCCGCCGGGAGCGTGGAGCCCGGCGCCAGGCGCGCGAGGACGCGCAGGCCCTGGTGATTGCCGCGCTCGAGCCAACCGGGCTCGGCGCCGTGCCGGCCGAGCGGCCGGTAGAGATCGACCGGCTGCGGGAAGAATCGGAACGACTCGGGCAGGACGCCCACGACGACGTGCGGGACGCCGTCGAGCCGGATCGCTCGCCCCACGACCGAGGGATCGGACCCGAAGCGGCTTCGCCAGAGCGCGGCGGAGAGCAGGGCGACGGGAGCGGCCCCGGGCCGATCGTCGGCTTCGGTGAACGCGCGGCCGAGCGCCGGCTGGACGCCCAGAATCGAGAAGAACGGCGCCGTCACCTCGCCGCTGCGCAGGACCGAAGGCTCTCCGGTCCCGGCGAAGGCGACGCCATCCGTCCCGTAGGCCGCCTGCGCCGCGAGCGCGCGGCTGCCCGCGCGCCAGTCGAGGAAGTTCATCCAGGAAACGCTCTGCTCCCCGAGCCGGAGACGCCGCTCGGTGACGACGACGAGCCGGTGCGCCTCGGGGTAGGGCAGGGGACGCAGCAGCACCGCGTGGACGACCGAGAAGATTGCCGTGTTCGCGCCGATGCCGAGCGCGAGCGTGGCGACCGCAACGGCGGCGAAGCCCGGCGAACGCCCGAGTGCCCGGAGCGCATAGCGCAGGTCCTGAGCGAGTGTGTTCATGGCGTCACTCCGACCTCAGCGCGGCCATGGGCTCGACGCGCGAGGCCCGGCGCGCCGGGATCCAGCAGGCCGCGAGTGCGACTACGAGGAGTACGAGCGTAACCGTCGCGTGGGTCGCGAGGTCCGCGGGACGGACCTCGTAGAGGAAGTCGGTCAGGAGGCGCGCCGCCGCGAACGCGCCGGCCAGTCCGAGGCCGACCCCCCAGAGCGTCAGCCGCATTCCGTCGCGCATCACCAGGCCGCGGACCGAGCGGCGGTCGGCGCCGAGGGCCATGCGGATGCCGATCTCGCGCGTGCGCTGGTTGACCGCGAAGGCGATCACGCCGTAAATCCCGACGGCCGAGAGAAGGAGCGCCATCGCGGCGAAGAGGAGAAGAAGCCTGGCCGTGAAGCGCGGGCGCGCCACCGAGCGCGAGACGATCTCGCGGAGGGTCGAAACGCCGTTGACGACGAGCTCCGGGTCGAGGCGGTGGACCTCCGCGCGAGCGGCCTCGGCGAGCGCTCCCGGAGGGCCGGCCGTTCGGATGGCGATGTGGAAGCCGGCCACGGGCGCCTGGGCGATCGAGGCATAGAACTCGGGCCGCGGTCCGACGCCGAGCTCGTCGTCCCGGACGTCGCCGACGATGCCGACGATCTCGCCCTCGATCCGAGTCGTGCCGGGACGAGCTCCGAAGCGCACGTGCTTTCCGAGAGCGTCGCCCGCCGGCCAGATCTTCTTCGCCGCGGTCTCGCTGGCGAGGATCGCGTGGGGGGCGCCGTAGCGGTCCTCGGGGCCGAAGAGCCGGCCGGCCCGGAGCGGGATTCCGAGCGTGCGGAAGTAGTCGGCGCTCGCAACGCGCAACTGCGCCGACGGCTGGTCCGCATCCTCGGGAGCGCCGCCGATGCGCATCGAGCTGCTGAAGGAGAGTCCCGTCAGCGGGAGGTAGAAGACGGCCGCGGCCGACTGTGCCCCCGGCAGGGCGCGCATTCGCGCGAGGATCTGCTCCGTGAATGCCGCTTGGCGGGCCTCATCCGGATAGCGCGCCTCGGGCAGCGTGAGGTCGTAGGCGAGGACCTGCTCGGCGCGGAACCCCGGATCGACTGCCGAGAGACGCGCGAGGCTTCGGACGAGGAGCCCCGCGGCGACGAGCAGCACCAGGGCGACGGCGATCTGGCCGGCCACGAGCACGCGGCGCAGGCGCACGGCCCCTCGGCCGGACGCGGCATCCGCACCCGTAGCCCGAAGCGAGCGCATGGGGCCCGGTCGGAGCGCCGCGAGCGCGGGCGCGAGGCCGAAGACGAAGGCGGCCGCGAACGTCCAGAGCGCGGTGAAGGCGAGCACGTCTCCGTCGATCCGGACCTCGGATAGCCGAGGAACGTCCGCCGGGGCGAAGCGCACGATCAGGTCGAGCGAGGCCGCCGCGAGGGCGAGCCCGGCCGCCGCGCCCGCAGCCGCGAGAACGAGGCTCTCGGTCAGGAGCTGTCGCGCGAGCCGCACGCGGCCCGCGCCGAGCGCCGTTCGGATCGCAATCTCCGCGCCGCGGCGGGTGGCCCGGATGAGGAGGAGGTTGGCCACGTTCGCGCAGGCGATCAGCGTGACGAGGCCCACCGCCCCGAGGAGCATCAGGAGGGCGGGGCGCACGTCCCCGACGAGCGTCTCGGAGAGCGGCCGCACGACCGCGGTATAGCCCTCGTTTGTCCGCGGATACGCCCGGCGCAGGCGGTCGGCGATCGTCCGGATCTCCGCATCGGCTTGCGCCGCCGCGGCCTCCGGCCGGCGGCGCGCGACGACGTCCAGGTAGTGCGCGCCCCGCTGGCCGGCGACGTCGGGAGGAAAGGCGAAGGGCACCCAGGCGTCGGCGCCTTGCTCGGGGAATCGGAAGCCCGCCGGCATGACGCCGAGGACCGTGTACGGCGCCCCGTCGATGCGGACGGAGCTTCCGATCACGGACGGATCTCCGCCGAAGCGGCGCATCCACAGTCCATGGGAGAGAACAACGACGCGGTCTTTGCCGCGCACCGTCTCCGCGGCGCCGAACGCGCGCCCGAGCTCGGCGCCGACGCCGAGGGTGGGGAAGAACCCGGCCGTCGCATAGGTGGCGTCGAGCTGCTCGGGCTCGCCGCGGCCGGTCAGGGCGAGGGGGCCGGTCGTGTAGGCCGCCATGGACGAGAACGAGCGCGCTCCCGCCTCCCAGTCGAGGAAGTTCGGCGGCGACGCCGCCATCGCGGTCCAACCGTTCTCGGGGTTCGACTCGGCGATCGACACGAGGTTCTCGGGCGCCGGGAAGGGGAGCGGCCGCAGCAGCACGCTCCGCACGAGGCTGAAGACCGCGGCGTTGGCGCCGATTCCGAGGGCGAGGGTCGCGACCGCCGCCGCGGTGAAGCCGGGGCTGCGGCGAAGCGATCGGGCCGCGTAGCGGATGTCCTGGAGAAGCGTCGTCATGGCGTCACTCGGACCGCAGCGCCCGCATCGGGTCGATCCGGGCCGCGCGGCGAGCGGGGACCCAGCAGGCTGCGAGAGCGCAAGCCGTCAGAAGCGCCGCGACGGCGGCGTAGGTCGCTACGTCCACGGCCCCGACTTCGAAGAGGAAGCTCGAGAGCACGCGGGTGGCGGCGAGGGCGGCGGCCACGCCGATCGCGAGACCGATCGCCGTGAGCCGGAGCCCCTCGCCGATCAGTCCCGCTACGACCCGGCCCGGAGCGGCGCCCAGGGCGATGCGGACGCCGATCTCCGCGGTCCGCTGGCGCACCGACTGGCCCATCACGCCGGCGATGCCGACCGAGGCGAGGACGAGCGCCAGCCCCGCGAAGAGCGCCAGCATCTGCGTCCGGAAGCGCTCGCGGGCGAGCGAGGCGTCGGCGATCGACGTCAGCGCCCGCGCTCCCGGGACCGGGACGAGCGGGTCGACGGCGTGGATCTTCGTCCGCACGAGCGCGGCGAGGCTCTCGCCGCCCGGGCCGCGGACGACGATCTCCATCCAGCGCTTCCAGGGCTGCATCGACTGCGCGTAGGGCGTGTAGACCGCGGGCTCCTCCTCGCGCGCCAGGCCGAAGTGCCGCACGTCGGCCGCCATGCCGACGATCTCGATCCAGCGCGGCTCGCCCTCCTCCCGCGCCCACCGGATGCGGGCGCCGAGGGGGCTCTTGCCGGCGAAGTATTCGCGCGCGAACCGCTCGTTGACGATGCCGACGAGCGGCGAGCCCTCGCGGTCGCGCGGCGAGAAGTCGCGCCCCGCGCGCAGCGGTATCGCCATGACGCCGAAGTAGTCGCCCATGACGCTGCGGGAGAAGAGCTCCGGCTCCTCCCCGAGCGGGACGGCCGGCCGGCCCTCGATGGCGAAGTTGTGGTTGAGCGCGTCGCCGGAGAGCGGGACCTCGGAGATCATCGCAGCCCGCACTCCCGGCGCGGCGTTGATCTCGGCGAGCACCTGCTCGCGCCAG